>NZ_JAODLR010000004.1 GCF_025960875.1 Crystallibacter permensis
CCGGCATCGGCATCGGCATCGGCATCGGCAACCAGAACGGTACCCGCAGCGCTGGTCGCGGCCTCGGCGTTGCCGGCAGCACTGGCAGGGTTCAGCGCGTTACTGCTGGTGTTGCTGGCGGTGGCGGTGGCTTCGAAGAGGCGGAACCAGTCGGCCGGGGTGCCGGCAGTGATCCGGCGCAGGCGCTCGGCGTAATACTCCCCGTGCGTTTCGGAGAACACTTCCGCGGGCAGTCCCTCGAGGTCTTCGGCAGGGCCCCAGTTCGCGGGGAACGGGCCCGACGGCGGCCAACTGGCCCAGGCTTCCTCGCGTTCCCAGGCCGCGAAGTCATCGAGGCCTGCGCTGGCACCCAGATGCTCCGGCTCCCCGACCCGGCCCGGAACCTCCTGCCCGGCCAGCGGATCCTCGCCGTAGGATTCCAGCTTCGGCGGGTCCAGGACCGGGCCGCGCGCCTCGGCGTAGATCTCCTCCATATAGCCGGCCATCGTGGCATGCTTCGGCGGTTTCCCGGCCGCGATATATTCGCGTGCCTGTGCCAGGCCGCGTGTCCGGTCCCGGGCGCAATCGTGGTCCAGGCGCTCCAGGGCCTTGCGCAGGGCCTCCTGCCGCTGCGCGGCAGTCGTGGGACGGGCCGGCTGAAGACACCGCAGCGAAAACCCCTGCCCCGCGGACTCTTGTCCGGGGGCCGGGGAACCGGAAACCGGTGCCGGTTGCTCTTCCGTTGCCATGAGTCCAGTCCATCATCCGGCCATGACAATACAGAGACTTATTCACACCGTCTGACGGGTTCCACGGAAGTTGTTCAAAATTCTTTGCCGCACCAGTTTCCTTGAGCACGGCAGAAAGCACACCGGCGCCGACCATACGGTACGGCTGCAGCCCGGCCGCGGGTATCCTGCGCGCCAGTAAAGAGGGCTTCTGCCAGCAACGGGCCGGCGCAAAAGGTGGCTGGAACCGCGATGAAGATACGCCATCGTGTAGAAGTGCAGTTACCTGCTAAAGGCCGCTGAGATCGCGAAAGGCTTCACGGATGGCTACCTCGTGGGCGACTGCGTTGAACCTGAACATCGTTTCAGTGTCCGCGACCAGCCGTTCATTGCACTCTTGAAAGAGTTCCTCATTAACGCGCCCCTGCAAAGCTTCCAGATCAGGTTCGGACAGAACTGAAAGATCTTCCGGAAACTCGTCCGATGGCTTTAGAACAGAGAACGGCATGTCAGATCCCTTCTCCAGCTACCCGCGCTGGGCCTCCTCCATGAATTCGGCGACATGGCTGTTGCCGTGTCGACTTCTCCATTTGACCGCCGTTCCGCCAAGCTGGCAATAGTTGCCGCATGTGAAGTACCTCAAGCCTCGAACAGAGCCGGCAATAGCTGAAAAGGTACCGTCGGGAACGTCCGGCGGAGAGGTTCCTAGACGTTCCCACAACCGCCATGCCAAGGTGGTGTCATGCAAACCGAGGACCGCGTCCGCCGCATTTGCCTGTCATTTCCCGGCGTTACCGAAAGACTCAGCTGGGGCAATCCAGCCTGGTTCGCGCGGACGTTGATGGCCCGCATGTGGGAGGATGGCGTGCTCACGGTCAAGACCCAGGAACGCGACGCCCTCGCCGGAACGTCCCCGGATACCTTCTTCTGGACACCGCACCATGAACGCTCGCCGGAACTGGTGCTGGTGCGGCTGGAACAGATCTCCGCTAATGAGCTGGCCGAACTGCTGGATGATTCTTACCGAATCGCAGGCACGGTCAGGAAAGCCCGCTAATCCAGCTTCCGGTGCATGACATGCAGTCCCACCAGCCCGTCAGCTGGATGATCGAAGGCGTCCGGAATAGTCGCCAGGATTTCGAAGCCCAGGGATTGCCAGAGTCGCACCGCCCTGACGTTGGAAGCAACGACGGCGTTGAACACCATCGCGCGGTAGCCGCCTGCCCGTGCCTGCTCCAGGACGTGGTCGGCCAAGGCTCTCGCGATGCCTTTGCCCCCGTGGTCCGGGTGCACCATGAACCCGGCGTTGGCTACCCGGGCCGCGGCCCCGCCGTAGTTCGGGTGGAGCTCGGCAGTCCCGGTGACCGCACCGCCGTCGTCAATTGCTACAAAGGTGCGGCCCGGGCCGGACAGATGCAGCCACTTCGCGCGAAGCGACTCTTCCGAGCTGTCGGGGTCCAGCGTGTAGGTCTCCCCCGCCCGAATGATCGGTTCCATGACGGACCAGATGCCGGGCCAGTCGTCGGCCGTGGCGTCGCGAATGTACATAGTGCCCCTCTGTCCAGGCCAGCCGCGGGATGGCTGCACGGCGGGCGGCAACTTCCGTCCGCCGTGCAAAAGATATCAGCTTCCGATTAGCGGACGGATGCTTCCTCAAGCGTATCCGTGGCGCCGTCTGCTGCGGCGGCAGGACCGCCCGAAACCAGCTTGGCCCCTTCGACATCAACATCGGGCAGGATCTTGTCCAGCCACTTCGGCATCCACCACGCCGACTTGCCCAGCAGATGCATGGCCGCGGGGATCAGCGTCATGCGCACCACGAAGGCGTCCAGCAGCACACCCAGCGCCAGCGCGAACCCGATGGGCCGGACCATGGTCAGATGGGAGAAGATGAAGCCGGCGAACACGGAAACCATGATGATCGCGGCGGCCGTAACCACCTTGGCGCCATGGTTGAAGCCGCTGACCACCGCGGTACGCGCATCCTCGCCGTGGGCGAAAGATTCCCGCATGCCCGAGACGAGGAACATCTGATAGTCCATCGCCAGGCCGAAAAGCACGCCGATCAGGATCATCGGCAGGAAGCTCAGGATCGGGCCCGGATGATGGACGCCGAACACCTCGCTCAGCCAGCCCCACTGGTAGATCGCCACCACGGCGCCGAAGCTCGCGCCGAGCGACAGCAGGAAGCCGGCGGTGGCCAGCAGCGGCACCAGGATGGAGCGGAAGACCAGCAGCAGCAGGATCAGCGAGAGCCCGATGACAATGGCCAGGTAGACCGGCATGGCATCGGCAAGCTTGTCCGAGACGTCGATCTGCATGGCCGGTTGGCCCGTCAGCGAAACCCCGACGCCGGTGCTCGCCTCGAGCGCGCTGGCTTCGGCCCGAAGATTGTGGACTAGGTCCTCGGTACTCTGCGCGGCCGGGCCCTCCTCAGGGATGACCTGCAGGACTGCAGTGCGGCCGTCCTCGCTGGTGCCGGTGGGCACGGCTGCGGAGACGTGGTCCATGGCGCGCAGTTCCTGCGACAGCTCCAGCAGCGCCTCGTCCTTGGCAGTGCCTTCAAGCCCTTCCGGCAGGTCCGCCACGATGATCAGCGGGCCGTTGATGCCTTCGCCGAAGTTCTCGCCCAGCTGCGTGTAGGCCTGGTACGCCGTGGAATCCGCGGGTTCGGAGCTGCCGTCGGGCAGGCCCAGCCGCAGTTCGGCGGCGGGAACCGCCATGAGCCCCAGAACGGCGACGCCGGCCACCAAGGACAGCCACGGATGCCGGGTGACGGCCTTGCCCCAGCTGCGCTTGGGATCGTTGTGGAACTCTCCACCCGCCGTCGTTGTTTGAGCGGTGTTTTCACTGGCGGGGCCGCTCATTCCGGCCTTGGCCCAGGCGCGCTTGGACAGGATTCGTTTGCCCATGATGGCCAGCATGGCCGGGGTCAACGTCAAAGCAACGACGACGGCGACCGCCACCGTTGCGGCGCCCGCGAGTCCCAGCACGGTCAGGAACGGGATGCCCGGGACCGCGAGCGCGGCGAGGGCGATGATCACGGTCAGCCCCGCGAAGAGCACTGCATTGCCCGAGGTTCCGGTGGCGCGGCCGATGGATTCGACCAACGGGACGCCGGAGAGCAGCTGCGTGCGATGACGGTTGACAATGAAGAGCGAGTAGTCGATGCCCACGGCCAGGCCGAGCATCAGGGCCAGGACCGGCGAGATCGAGCTCATTTCCACGACGCCGCTGAGCGCCATGGTGCCGCCGACGCCAACACCGACGCCGATGACCGCCATCAGCAGCGGCAGTCCGGCGGCGATGAGGGTGCCGAGCATGAGGATCAGGACGGCTGCCGCGACCGCGATACCGATGATCTCCGCGGCGCCGAAGAGCTGCGAAATGTCCTCGACAATGTCCTTGCTGTACTCCGCCTGCAGGCCCGGGACCAGGCCGGCCTCGGAGATCTGCTGGACCTGGTCGCGGTCGGCCTTGGCGACCTCCATCATGGGCTGTTCGAACTGGACCTGCACAAAGGCGGCAGAACCGTCCTCGGAAACGAAGCGCAGGCCCTCGGAGGACTGCTGCTGCAGCTTCGCTGCTTCAAGGTCGGCGACGCCGGACTCGTACTCCGCGCGGCCGTCTTCGAGCTGCTGTTCGGCTTCGGCCAGCTGGGCCTGGGCTGCTTCCAGCTGTGCGCGCTGCGGCTCCAGCTGGGCGCGGGCCTGTTCCGCCATGGCAGCTTGGCCGGCCGCCTCAAGTTGCTGGATCTGCGCCTCGGCGGTCTCAAGCTGCTGCTGGGCCGGTGCAAGCTGAGCCTTGCCGGCGTCCAGCTCGGCCTGGCCAGCCTCCAGTTGCTGCTTGGCTGCGTCCAGCTCGGCTTCGCCGTCGTCGATCATCTCCGGCGCGTTGTCCAGGGAACTCTGCAGTTCAAGCGGATTCGTGGCGCTCTTGACGGCGTCGTTGTCCGTGAGTTCCTCGGAGATCGCGGCGATCGCGTCTTCCTGCTCAGCGGTGAAGGCCGTGCCGTCCTCGGTGGTGAAGACAATGGTGCCCAGGCCGCCCGAGGCCTCCGGCATCTTCTCCTTCAGCTCATCCAGCACACCCTGTGCAGGGGTGCCCGGGATGGTGAAGCTATTGGACAACGTGCCGCTGAACGCAACGAGGGAACCGCCGACGGCCACCATAATGGCCAGCCAGGCAGAGACGAACCACCACCGCTTGCGGGCGGCGAACTTGCCAAGGGAATACAGCAACGAAGCCATGGTCAGGAGTCCTTCGAGAGTGAATTGAAGCCGGTGCGGAGCATGCCGATGCTCACCAGCAGATGCTTTTGGAACGAGCCCGCATCCGGCGAGCGGCCGACTGTTTCAGCGGCGGCTTCCCGCATGGCAGCCTGGCCGCAGGCGATCAGGGCACCGGCGAGCGAATTAATCAGTAGGTCGCTCTCGGACCGGGGTAAACGGACGTGCAGGCCCTCTTCGAGTTTCTGCTGGGCCTTGTTCCAGACCTGGAGCTGCATGCGCTCCAGCTGGGGATCGTCCTCCCCCATGGCGTAGATCTCGCAGAGCAGCGCCATCTGTTCCTGGGACACGTCCCCGCCCAAGGTGGCGAGCACAGCGTCCATGATCGGCTCGTCGGCCGGACGGTCATAGAGCTGCGCGAAGGCGCCTTCCAGGAACTCCTCCACCGGGCGCGTGAGTGCGGCTTCGATGGACGGGAAGTAATTGAAGAACGTGCGGCGGGAGATTCCGGCCTCGTCGGCCAGCTGGTCCACGGTGAAGCCGCCGGGACCATGGGTGCGGGCAAGGCTGAGCGCCGCCGTCGATATAGCGGTCCGGGTGGCGCGCTTGTTCAGCTCGCGCCGGCCGCCCGAGTCGGCTGATGGAGGTTGTTCCGATGTCACTCGTCTACGATAAGCCCAAATTTGCACACCATGCAAACTTGCACGTGAGGCATGATTTATCGTCAGCCCTGGTAATTCACGAACCGCTTCACGTCGTCGAGCTCCTGCTGAAGAGCTTGAATGGTCTGCTTGTAGCCCACAAATTCTGCTTTTTGCTGCCTCTTCTGGACGTAGCTGTAAACGAGGGCGAATAGCACCAACGGAATCACCGCCAAGCATCCCCAGCCGGCCGCCGTGAAGAAGTCGAGGGCGACCGGAATGGCCTGCTGATAGTCCCTGAAGTCGTTAATCCCTTCCACCACACTGTCCATAACAAGGTCCAGCGGTTGCAGGTGCTGCCCGATCATCGGGGCATCAGATAACGATGGTGCTGACAGCGATGGGTCATGTGTCCAACGTGGATCCTTCGGATGTGCGACCACATATATCCCGAAAGCGACGTTGGCCGCGATGAAAGTGAACATGGCACCAAGCGTCGCCCATTGCAGTTTTCGCGGATGCCACAGGTACATCGACAACCCCATCAGGATGGCCAGTATCCAACTGACCGCGCCAAGTTGGTCGATACTGATTTCACCCAATGCATCCATCGGAATAACCGCCCCTGCAGTCAGCGCCAGAGCCAGTACCAGAGCACTAACGCTCAGTGCTTTCCTCAAAATATTTCTCCCCAACAGTGCGAATAACGTTAGAAGACTATGCGACACCGCATTTATCGAGTGACCGTACTAGGAGTGTTACGGTCACAGATTGCGATTCAAGTCGGCAGACGTGCGATGAGATGAGTCCAGTGCGGTACTGCTGCTCCCTGGCTCACCGCCAGTGCGAACTGACACGATGGTTACATGGCATCACTTCACGGTGGGGAGAAGGAAGAAGGGCAGGCTGCACTCCAACAGCCTCCTGCCGACTGGTTTATCTTGCTGGAGCGGATCACCGCTGAAGTCACAGAGCTACTGGAAAACCGGCGCACATGGTTGAGAATGACTGGACGTTCCAGTGAGGCAGAGCCAGGGCTCCAATTCCAGAGTGGCAATAGCTGGGTAGGACCTGCAGCTTCATCTGGCGGGCAAAGCTGGGTAGCGTCGCTCTACTACCGCGACGCGGCACTGGGAATTCGGCGGATGGTCGACGGCGACCGCCGGACCGGCTCGTTCAAGCGCCTCCTGCAGAAGATGGCGGAGGAGCCCAGGTTGTTGGCCGCGCAATGGTTCCTCGGCGATGCAACCGGGGAACGCCGTCGTGAATTGCATCTTGCTTTCAAGGCAGAGGCAGACACGCTGGACTTCGGGCACCTGAATCCTGCGGTACCGCGCGCAGATCTGGCCGCGCTGACCGAGAAGACCGCGGGGATCAAATGTTATGTGGACCAGCATGTGACCCATGCCCAGCTCGACCCGCACTCAACCATGCCAATGCCGTCGGACGTAGATGAGGCCTTGGACCTGCTGGCGCGGTTGCTGGACAAGTACACGTCCCTGCTGCGGCCGCCGCGGGACGATTCAGGATCCGACGATTCCGGTCCCGGGGAGGCCGGGGCCGCCGTGCCTGACGCTACTGCTGGGCCCAGAGGTTAATGCCGGATTCCACCGCATACTGGTCGATCATGTCGATCTCCTCCAGGGAGAAGTCGAGGTTCTCGACGGCGGCGAGGTTGTCCTCAAGCTGCTTCACGCTGGAAGCACCGATGAGCGCCGAGGTGACCTGGCCGCCCTTGCGCTGCTCGCGGAGCACCCAGGCGATGGCGAGCTGCGCCAGGGACTGGCCGCGGCCGGCGGCAATCTGGTTCAAGGCACGGACCCGCGAAAGCCGGTCTTCATTCAGCCAGTCCGCAGCGAAGGACTTGTTCTGCGCAACCCGCGAATCCTGCGGGATCCCGCCGAGATAGCGGTCCGTCAGCAGGCCCTGCGCCAGCGGGGAGAAAGCGATGGAGCCCAAGCCCTCTTCCTCGAGGACTTCGAGCAGATTCGGGCTGCCGTCTTCGACCCAGCGGTTGAGCATGGAGTAGGACGGCTGGTGGATCAGCAGCGGCGTGCCGAGCTGGCGCATGATCCGTGCGGCCTCGCGGGTCTGCTCCGGTGTGTAGGAGGAGATGCCGGCGTAGAGCGCTTTGCCCGAGCGGACGGCCTGGTCCAGGGCACCCATGGTCTCTTCGAGCGGGGTCTGCGGATCCGGACGGTGGCTGTAGAAGATGTCAACGTAGTCCAGTTCCATCCGTTTCAGGGACTGGTCGAGGCTGGAGAGCAGGTACTTCCGCGACCCCCATTCGCCGTACGGACCGGGCCACATCAAGTAACCGGCCTTCGTGGAGATGATGAGTTCATCGCGGTACGGCAGGAAGTCCTCGCGCATGTGCCGGCCGAAGTTGGTCTCGGCGCTGCCTGCCGGGGGGCCGTAGTTGTTGGCGAGATCGAAGTGGGTGACGCCCAAATCGAAGGCCCGGCGCAGGATGGCGCGCTGGGTTTCGAACGGCTTGTCGTCACCGAAGTTGTGCCACAGGCCCAGAGAAACCGCCGGGAGCCGCAGTCCACTGCGTCCTACCCGGCGGTATGGAATCTTCTCGTAGCGGTTGCCCGCGGCCTCAAACGTCATTCGTCCATCATGCGTTTACCCTCCGTCGCTTTCAAATCGAAAATTCAGTGCTTGTCGCCAGAGGACAGGCGGTTAAGGGCCAGAGCGCCGACGAGGAGTCCGAAATCACGCAGGGCGACGTCGAAGTAACCGGGCACCAGCAGCAGGTTGATGATGATGCCGGCGAGCCAGGCAGCGACGACCAGCGAGCCAATCCGCGGCTTCCATGCCACGAGAATGCCGGCGAGGATTTCTATAACGCCGACGGCATACATGAATGCCTGCGGAGAAACGGGGATGATATCGGTCGCGATGGGGGCCAGGTAGGTGGTCCAGTCGACCATCACGTTGAAGAACTTATCGAGGCCGAAGAGAATCGGCGCGATGGTGAAGACGGTACGCAGCAGCAAAAAGGCCTGGTGCGTATGGCTGCGCAGGCCGGGGCGGTCTGCTAGGCGGTGCTGGTTGGTGACCATGACCGTTCCTTTCTAAAAGAAGTGATACTTGACTTTAGAAAGTACGGGCTGTTATGTCAATGGTTGTTGTTTTTAGAGTAAAATCGCAGGTATGAAAGCACGCACGGAGTCCGATTCGGTCAGCGCAGTTGCCGCGTTAGCGGATTCCTCCCGGCGCGGTGTCTACGAGTACATCCTCGACGCGGAGGGTCCTGTGAGCCGGGACGACGTCGCGGGCGCCTTGGGTATGGTGCGCGGCACGGCGGCCTTCCATCTGGATCGGCTGGCGCGGGAAGAACTGCTGACTGTCAGCTACCGGCGGCTCACCGGGCGCAGCGGGCCCGGGTCGGGCCGGCCGACCAAACTGTATGCCCCGGCGGTCCGGGAAGTCTCGGTCAGCCTGCCCCAGCGCCACTATGATCTAGCCGCCGAACTCCTCGCGGCCGCCGTAGAGAATTCGCACCGGACCGGAACGCCGGTCGACGAGTCCCTGCAGCGGGTGGCCGCCGAGGCCGGGAACTCCATCGGCAAGGACGCGGACAGCTTGGAGCAGGCCCTGGAGAAGTACGGGTTCAAGCCCGAGACGGAAGAGGACGGCAGCATCGTCCTGCAGAACTGTCCGTTCCACCGCCTGTCGCAACGCCACACGGCCACCATCTGCGGGCTGAACCTGGATCTGTTGTCGGCAGTGACCGGCAAGACCGGCCCTGCGGGCTGCACCGCGGTGCTGGATCCCGCGCCCGGGCGCTGCTGCGTCAGGATCCTGCCGCCCGATCCCGCCTGAAACCCCGCAGCTCCGCCCGAGGTCCAGCCATCAGGTGGGAGCTTCAGCCGTTCTGACGGAGATTCAGCAACGTCCGCACGGTTTCCGGGAGGGCGCGGCTAATGTCAGAGGCGGCGACGGGTCCTCCGGCAGCGGCTCTGGTTCCGGCGATCCCGTGTACGGCGGCGGCCATGGCGGCCACTGCCGCCCAATGGTCCGGTTCCGCGATGCCGTCTTCGGTCAGGAGTTCGCGCTTGACTGTGGCGGCGAGCGCGCCGAGGATCCCGGCCAACGTGTCCCCGGAACCTGCCGTCGCCAGCCAGGGCGTGGCGTTGTCCTGGATAAAGAGGGCACCGGATGGTGAAGAAATCACGGTGACTGCTCCCTTGAGCAGCACGGTAGCACCGGTCAGCCCAGCGGCAAGGCGTGCAAAGTCCGACGGCGATGCCTCCACCTGCTCGCGCGTCACCTCCACGTCCTGTTCGGCAAGAATACGCACGAGTTCGCCGGCGTGCGGTGTCAGGATGACCTGCGGTCCCAGGTCGGAAGGCAGGCTGTCCAGGGCGCCGGCGTCTGCTACCACCGGCACCCCGGAAGCGAGCGCGTCCCTGGCGCGGGCCTGCTGGTCCGGGTCCCCAGTGGCGCCGGGGCCCACCAGCCAGGCCTGCACCCTGCTCTCCCCCACACTGCCCTGGCTGCAGACGGCTTCCGGCGTCGAGAGGTTGACCAGGCGGCAGATCTCCTGCGGCCCCAGGTAGCGGATCATGCCCACGCCGGTGGCCGCGGCCGCCTGCGTACACAGCAGTGCGGCTCCCGGATACTGAGCCGACCCCGCAACGATGCCGAGCACGCCACGCGTGTACTTATGGCTGGTTCTCTGCGGCACCGGCCACCAGCCTGCCAGGTCCGCCGGTTCCAGCCGCCGACGTTCCGGTGCCGGGAGATGCGGGCCGAGGCCGATGTCCACGGTCTGCACCCGGCCGGCGAGTCCGGCAGCGGGATCAGTGAGCAGTCCAGCCTTTGTTCCGCCGAAAGTCACGGTGAGATCGGCTGGCAGGACGGGGCCGAAGACTTCGCCGGTATCGGCAGAGACTCCGCTCGGCAGGTCGCAAGCGACGGTCAGTGCCGGGGGGCCCAGCGCAATAATGTCCTCCACCAGATCCTTCGCCGGGCTGCGCAAACCGCCGGAGGCGCCGGTGCCGAGAATCCCGTCGATCAGCACGTCCGCACTGGAGCAGAAGGCTGCTGCGGAGGTCGGGCTAACGTGTACGGCTTCGGCGGGGGCACCGGAGGCACGGGCTGCGGCGGTGGAGACAGCGGTGCCCGCGGCAGTACCGTCGTCACCCTCGGCCAGCCGCAGCACGGTGCCGCCGGCGTTTTCGAACGCGGCCAACGCCTGCCGGTGGCTGCGCGTTGAGGTGAGCACCGCCGTCGTACTCATTCCCCGTCGAGCAAGGGCGACCGCGGCGAAGAGCGCGTCTCCGCCGTTGTTGCCGCTGCCCGCGATCACCACCAACCGCGCGCCGTAAACCCGGCCACGGGTTTCCCGTACTGCGCGGACCACGGTGTTGGCCAGCCCGTGGGCAGCGGTGGCCATGAGCCGGTCGCCGTGGCCGGCGTCGAGCAGCGGTTGCTCGGCGGCGCGGATCTGGCCACCGGTCCAGGCGCTGATCATGCCCCTAGCCCTGCCCGCGGATGATCGCGGCGGAGTTGGCTGGCAGCGTCAGCACGCCGTCGAGCTTCACTTCGTCCTCGGTGGCCAGGAGCAGCCGGCCCGTTCCGGCATCGAGGGTGAGGGTTCTGTCCGCGAAGTTGAAGCACACGCTGATCCGGCCGCGGCGCAGGATGAACCAGCCGTGTTCCTCGTCGAAGTCCACGTAGACGGAAGCGAAATCCGGGTCCGTGAGTTCCGGGGTCTGCCGGCGCAGCGCAATCAGGTCCTTGTACAGGGCCAGCAGACGGGCGTGGTCCCCGTGCTCCGGCTCGGACCAGTCCAGCTTGGAGTTGGTGAAGGTCGATTCCGCTTGCGGGTCCGGCACGAGGTCCGGGTCCCAGCCCATCCGCTCGAACTCCCGGAGCCGTCCGGCCGACGTGGCCTCGCCCAGCTCGGGCTCCGGGTGGGAGGTGAAGAACTGCCAGGGGGTGGACGCGGCGAACTCCTCGCCCATAAAGAGCATCGGCGTGAACGGCGACGTCAGGTTCAGCACGGCGGCCATCGCCAGTCGGCCGTAGCCCAGCGTGCCGGACAGCCTGTCCCCCGCCGCGCGGTTGCCGATCTGGTCATGGTTCTGCGTGCAGACCACCAACTGGCGCGCGTTCACCCGCTCCTTGTTGATCGGCCGGCCGTGGTGCCGGTGCCGGAAGGAGGAGTAGGTGCCGTTGTGGAAGAAGCCCTCCGTGAGCACCTTGGCCAGCACGTCCAGGCCCTCGAAGTCCGCGTAGTAGCCGGCCGTTTCACCCGTCAGGTTCACGTGGACGGCATGGTGGAAATCGTCGCTCCACTGCCCGGTGAGTCCGTAACCGTTCACGCTCCGCGATTCCAGCAGCCGTGGGTTGTTCAGGTCCGATTCCGCGATCAGGAACAACGGCTTGTCCAGCTCGCGCGAACATTCATCCGTGGCGGCCGAAAACTCCTCGAGGATGTGCAGCGCGCGCTCGTCCTGCAGCGCGTGGACGGCATCCAGGCGCAGCCCGTCCACATGGTAGTCGCGGAACCACATCAGCACGTTGTCCAGGATGTAGCGGCGGACCTCGTCCGACTCGGGCCCGTCCAGGTTCACCGAGTCGCCCCAGCTGTTGCCGCCGGCAGCGCTGAGGTAGGGACCGAAGCGCGGCAGGTAGTTCCCGCTGGGGCCCAGGTGGTTGTAGACCACGTCCTGGATCACACCGATGCCGTGACGGTGCGCGGCATCCACAAACCGCTGGTAGGCCGCGGGACCGCCGTAGGTTTCCTGCACCGCGTACCAGTGCACGCCGTCGTAGCCCCAGTTGTGCGTCCCGTTGAACGCGTTCACCGGCAGCAGTTCCACGAAGTCGATACCGAGCCCGGCGAGGTAGTCCAGCTTCGCCCCGGCGGCATCCAGCGTCCCCTCCGGGGTGAAGGTGCCGAGGTGCAGTTCGTAGATCACGCCGCCGTTCAGCCCGGGCGACTGCCAGCCGCCGTCCGTCCATTGGTGGGCACCGGCGTCGAATGTCCGGGACAGTCCGTGCACGCCGTCAGGCTGGCGGCGCGAGCGCGGATCCGGCAGCGGGGTTGTTTCCCCGTCCAGCAGGTAGCCGTAGTCCGTCTCCCCCGTCGGCGCAGCGGCCGGATCGGCCAGCGTCCACCAGCCGCCCTTGCCCTGCTCCATAGACAGCAGTTGGCCGGCTGCCTTCAGCTCGACGGTCTTGGCCAGCGGCGCCCAGACGTCAAAGCGCGCTGGGGCAAATCCGGTGCTCATTGTTCTTCCTCCTTGACCAGCAGGGCCACGGGCAGGCCGGCGAACACGTCCCCCACCGGGAGCGCCCCGGTGCTGCTGAAGACCAGTCCGGTCAGCACGTCCTGGTAGCGTCCGGCCGGAACGACGACGGCGGTGTCCCGCCATCCGCCGTCGCGCTGCAGTCCCAGCGGCAGACGGGTGGCCAGCGTGACGGCTCCACCGCGGTCGAAACCGAAGACATGCTCGGCGGCAGGCCCCTCGGCGTTGACAGCTTCGTAACCGGTAAACAAATCAGGCCGGTCGCGGCGCAGCCGCAAAGCCCTTGCCACCACCAGCATCTTGGCCTGGGCACCTTCGTCGATCGCCGGAACGGTCCCCTCGCCCAGGCGGGCGAGGGCCTTGTGCCGGGCATCGAAGTCCACCGGCCGCCGGTTGTCCGGATCCACCAGCGAATGGTCCCAGAACTCGGTGCCTTGGTAGACATCCGGAACACCGGGCATGGTCAGCTGCACCAGCTTGGCCGAAAGGGAGTTGGTCCAGCCGGGCAGCTTGGTCTCTTCCGCCAGTGTGCTCAGGATCCGGTTGACCTCCGGATTGTCGAAGGCTGCATCCACGGCAGCGTGCAGTTGTTGTTCGAACTGCTCGTCCGGGTTCAGCCAGGAGGTGCTGTTACCCGCTTCGCGCGCCGCCTTCTCCGCGTAGGCATGGGCGCGCTTGCGGCTGAACGGCCACGCGCCCAGGGCCGCCTGCCACAGCAGGTCCGCGAACGGCACATCGCCCAGCGGTGCGGCCGCATCCAGCTCCGCGAACTTTCCGGACCACTCGCCGGCTATCTCGGAAAGGACGCTGATCCGCGCGCGGGTGTCCTCGCTGCGCTTGGTGTCGTGCGTGCTCAGTGCTGTCATGGCCAGCGGTTGTTCCAGCTGCCGGCGGATCAGCTTGGTGTGCAGGTCGAACGGCTCGATGGCGAAGATGGACGGATCCGCGCCGACCTCGTTCAGCGAGGTCAACCGCGAGTAGCGGTAGAACGCGGTGTCCTCCACGCCCTTGGCCATCACCATGCCCGAGGTTTGCTGGAAGCGGACGGCCAGCGCCGTCAGCTCGCCTTCAGGATTCAGCAGCGGCTGCAGGGCGGTGATCGTATCGGCCAGGTCCGGGCGGCGGACCTGCGCGGCGATGACCGCTTCCTCCAGGTACTCCGCGCCCTGCGGCAGGTAGCTGCGGTAAACCGGAAAGCAGGCCAGCAGTTCGGCGAGTGCATCTGCCGCGACGTCCTGCTCCAGGTCCGCTTCCACGGGGATGAGCCGGGTCAGCCGCAGCACCTCGGAGCGCAGAATGCCGTCCGTGATGCCGCGCTTGGTGTCGTGGATCATGTGCCGGTAGGGCTCCATAGGGGCGACGTCGGTCAGCTGCTCCCGGCCCTCCGGATCCACAAACAGCCGGTCCACGTCCGCGAGCGCGTCGTATCCAGTGGTGCCGTGGCAGAACCAGCCCGCGGGCAGGCTCTCCCCCGGTTCCAGGATCTTCTCCACCAGGACATAGGCCCCGCCGGTCAGCTCGTGCAGCTGGCGCAGGTAGCCGCCGGGATCCGCCAGCCCGTCAGGGTGGTCGATGCGCAGCCCGTCCACCAGGCCCTCGGTGAACCAGCGCTTGATTTCGGCGTGCGATTCCTCGAATACCCACGGCACTTCCACGCGCACTCCGGCGAGCGAGTTTATGCCGAAGAACCGGCGGTAGTTCAGCTCGCTGTCCGCACGGCGCCAGTTCACTAGCTGGTAGTGCTGGCGCTCATGGACGGTCCGGGCATCGGCCCCGTCATCGGCGGTTCCGGCGGCCACGGGAAAACGGTTCTCGTAGTAGCGCAGCTCGCCGTCCACCAGCTTCAGGGCGTCCAGTTCGGTGTCGCCGTCGCCAAGCACCGGCAGCCGGAGCTTCCCGCCCGCGGCGTCCCAGTCGACGTCGAACGCCTCCGCATACCGCGATCCGCGACCCTCGGCCAGCAGCGACCACCACCAGCGGTTGTTCACCGGCGTGGCCACGCCCATGTGGTTGGGCACGATGTCCACCAGCACGCCCATTCCGGCGGCGTGCGCGGCCTCGGAGAGCGCCTTCAGCCCCTCTGCCCCGCCACGCGCCGGGTCCACCGCGGTGACGTCAACGACGTCGTACCCGTGGTCCGAGCCCGGCTCGGCGGTGAGGATGGGCGAGAGGTACACCCAGTCCGCGCCGAGCTCGCGCAGGTACGGCACCAGCCGCGCGGCGTCGTAGAGATTGAAGGACTCGCGGATCTGCAGCCGGTAGGTGGAAAGCGGCGTTTTCACGCGGCCCCCTTGCCGCTGCCCTTGGCATCCGCCATGGCCGCCAGCGACGCCGCCACGGAGTGGTCAGGCTCGTCGGCCGGCGGGGTGTAGGCCCGCAACACCACCATCGCCTTGGCCTGCACAGTCATCTTCTTTCCTGCCGCAATCGGGTCGGAGTCGGCATATTTACCGGCAGTGTCAATAACCTCGTCCCACTTTTCCGCGTACTCCTTCGGCGGCAGCACGAACTCCACATCGTTATCGTCCGCGTTGAAGTAGATCAGGAAGTTCTCGTCCGTGATCCGCTGCCCGCGCTCGTCGCGGCCCTGGATCCCCTGGCCGTTGAGGAAGACGCCGATGCACCGGCCCAGGGCCGCGTCCCAGTCCTCGGGCTCCATCAGGGTTCCATCCGCGGTCAGCCAGACAATGTCCGGCAGCGCCTCGCCCTCGCCCCGGCGGACCGGCCGGCCATCAAAGAAACGACGGCGGCGGAACGTGGGGTGTTCGGTGCGCAGCTTGTTCACGGCGGCGACGAACTCGAGCAGCGGCTGGTCCACCTTGTCCCAGTCCACCCAGGACAGCTCGGAGTCCTGGCAGTACACGTTGTTGTTGCCCTGCTGGGTGCGGCCCAACTCATCGCCGTGCGCGATCATCGGCACACCCTGGCTCAGCAGCAGCGTGGCCAGGAAGTTCCGCTGCTGCCGGGCGCGCAGGCCCTGCACCTTCGGATCGTCCGTCTCCCCCTCCACACCGCAATTCCACGAGCGGTTGTGGGATTCGCCGTCGTTATTGTCTTCGCCGTTGGCCTCATTGTGCTTCTCGTTGTAGGAGACCAGGTCCCGCAGCGTGAAACCGTCATGGGCGGTGACGAAGTTGATCGAGGCCACGGGGCGGCGGCCGGAGTCCTCGTACAGGTCCGCCGAACCGGTGATGCGGGAGGCGAACTCGCCCAGGGTGGAGGGTTCGCCGCGCCAGAAGTCCCGGACGGTGTCCCGGTAGAGCCCGTTCCACTCCGTCCAGAGCGGCGGGAAGTTGCCCACCTGGTAGCCGCCGGGGCCAACGTCCCACGGCTCGGCAATGAGTTTGCTCTGCGAAACCACCGGGTCCTGCTGGCAGAGTTCGAAGAAGGTGGACAGCCGGTCCACGTCGTAGAACTCGCGCGCCAGTGTGGAGGCCAGGTCGAACCGGAAGCCGTCCACATGCATCTCCGTGGCCCAGTACCGCAGCGAGTCCATCAGCAGCTGCAGCGAATGCGGGTGGCGCACGTTGAGCGAGTTTCCGGTGCCGGTGTAGTCCATGTAGTACTGCTTCTCATCTTCCATGAGGCGGTAATACGCGGAGTTGTCGATGCCCCGGAAGGACAGCGTGGGGCCCATATGGTTGCCCTCCGCCGTGTGGTTGTAGACCACGTCCAGGATGACTTCGATGCCGGCCAGATGCAGCTCGCGCACCATGGCCTTGAACTCCTGCACCTGCTGCCCGGCGTCCCCGGTGGAGCAGTAGGTGTTCTGCGGGGCGAAGAAGCCGATGGTGTTGTAGCCCCAGTAGTTGGACAGGCCCTTCTCCTGCAGCGTGCTGTCATTGACGAACTGGTGCACCGGCATCAGTTCGATCGCGGTGACGCCCAGTTTCTGCAGGTGCGCGATCACCGAAGGATGCGCAATGGCGGCGTAGGTGCCGCGCTGCTCCTCGGGGATGTCCGGGTGCAGCTGCGTCAGGCCCTTCACATGCGCCTCGTAGATGACCGAGCGGTGGTAGGGAATGCGCGGCTTGCGGTCCCCGTCCCAGTCGAAGAACGGGCTGACCACCACGCCCATCATCATGTGCGCGGCGGAGTCCTCGTCGTTGCGCGAGTTCTCGTCGCCGAAGTTGTAGCCGAACAGGGACTGGTCCCAGTCGATCTCCCCGTGGACCGCCTTGGCGTACGGGTCCAGCAACAGCTTGTTGACGTTGCAGCGCTGCCCGCTCGCCGGGTCATACGGACCGTCAACGCGGAAACCGTACTTCTGTCCCGGCAAAACATGCGGCAGGTAGCAATGCCAGACGTAGCCGTCCACGTCCTTAAGCTCGACCCTGGTCTCCTCGCCGTCCTCATCAAACAGGCAAAGGTAAACGCGCTCGGCTGCTTCACTGAACAGGGCAAAGTTGGTTCCATTGCCGTCGTAGGTAGCACCCAGCGGGTAGGCTTCTCCGGGCCAAACTTCCATGTACTGCTCCTGACACTCGAGGCTCTTGTATCTTTCATACAGTATGCGAAAGACAGTTTGATGATGATTCGGGAACATCGGACGAATTACGACGGCGGGAAGCGGCTATCGCTCGAATCCCACCTATGCGGGAAGGAAGGACCGGATCATGGCGGACCGGCACAGGCTAGGCAACGAGGCCTCGCTTGCCCTCCTGAAGACGCTGACGGCGCGGTTTTCCGAGGATCCTCTGGTCGAAAGCGGGACCATGTTCCGCAGCCCCGGCATGAAGGTCGGCGGGAAGGTTTTCGCTTTCCTGGGCGGCGGTGACCGGCGAGGCGTATGCCTACGTGAAAAGCCTCGGCTCCGAGTGAAGCTTCGGGAAACTATCGGCTAGTCGTCGGCTTCGCCGCCTTCTTCGCCGCCGCCTTCGTTGCCGCCGCCCTCGCCGCCGCCGTCGTTCTCTTGTTCCTCGCCGTTGTTCTCGTTCTGTTCCTGCTGGACGTCCTGGTTGTTTCCTTCGTCCTCGTTGGGGTTGTCACAGCCGGTCAGGAGCAGCGCGCACAGCGCCACGAGGGTGGCGATGCCCTTGGAAATCTTGGTCGTCATAAGCGTGCCTTTCGATAGTCGTTTGAGGGTCAGGGCCGCTGGGCGGATTCGAACAGTTCAATCAGGTTTCCCGCGGGGTCGGCGAGCAGGATTTGGCGCCCGCCGGGGCCGGCCACCACGTCGCTGCGGAACGACAGGCCAGCCTTCCGCAGCCGCTCGATTTCGGTGTCGAGGTCCTCGAAAATCAGGTGGATGCGGTTGCCTCCGGGCGCGGCGTAATCCTCCGGAGTGGCGCGTGCGCCTGAACTTGCCGGTCCGGAGAGCAGCAGTCGCAGCGGGCCGCGGATCACGTCGGCAAAGGCGGGTGCCTGCATGTTGACGGTGAAGCCGAGGTGGGTGGTATAGAAATCGACCGCCGCCTGAACGTCGTCGACGAGGTAGCGGACACTTGCGTACTGGTCTGGTGTTGTCACGGCTTTTCTCCTTCGAACGCGCTTTCAACACTCCCCTGTTGCGGTGATGATCGCAAGCGTATCGTTGAGCTAGCAGCATTCTTATCGAGGTGGGCTGGCCATGACTGGCAGCGATTTGGGGTCAACATTCTCGCGGCGGCAGTTCAATGCTGCGGCCGGCCCTGACAGTGTTCGGCGCCGCAGGTCTGCTCGGCGGCAGCCTGTCCAGGGCGGTGACGGCAACAGGCCCACGCCCGCTCGCGGTCAGCCTCGCCGCGGCCGTTCCCAACCGTGTCTACCGCATCACCGCGCGGGAGCGCGCCCGGGTCACGGACGCCCCGAAGCACGAGTTCCGCGGGTTCTGGCTCTCCAGCGTGGTCAACATCGACTGGCCGTCCCGTTCCGGTCTGACCGCAGCCGTGCAGCAGACCGAGCTCCGCGGCTGGCTGGACCTGGCCCGCAGCCGGAACCTGAATGCCGTTCTGCTGCAGGTCCGCCCGGCCGGCGACGTCTTCTGGCCGTCAAAAGTTGGCGAACCGTGGTCCCGCTACCTGACCGGCACCCAGGGCAGGAATCCCGGCTACGATCCGCTTGCCTACGCGGTCAGCCAGGCCCATGCCCGGAACCTGCATCTGCACGCCTGGTTCAATCCGTTCCGTGCCGGCATGACCTCGAACCTCTCGGATCTGATCTCCTGGCACCCCGCGCGGAAGAATCCCAGCTGGACCTTCGCCTACGGCGGCCGCCGCTACTACAACCCCGGCATCCCCGCCGTGCGCAGTTTCATCATCAAGGTGATTGCCGAGGCCGTGGCGAAGTACGACGTCGACGGCGTGCATCTGGACGACTACTTCTATCCCTACCCCGTAACCGGCCAAAGCATTCCGGACTCGGCCGCCTACAACGCCTACCGGCTGCCGGGCGAAAGCCTGGCGAACTTCCGGCGGCGCAGCGTGAACGTTTTTGTTCGCGATTTGAGTGCCAGGATCGCCGCCACCAAACCGCGGATGCTGTTCGGCATCAGCCCGTTCGGCATCTGGCGCAACCAGTCGACGGACAGCCGCGGCTCCGCGACCTCCGGGTTCCAGAGCTACGACGGTATCTTCGCCGACTCGCGGCTCTGGGTGAAGCAGGGCTGGCTGGACTACGTGGTGCCGCAACTCTACTGGCACCAGGGCAATCCGGCCGCAGACTACAACACGCTGGTCAACTGGTGGTCGGCACAGGTCAACGGCACCAACTGCAAGCTCTACATCGGCGAAGCAGCCTACAAGGTCGGCGACCCTGCCCAGGGCGCCGACTGGCAGGACCGGCGCGAGCTGTACAACCACACCGCCAAGTGCCGGGCGACGTCGCGGGTCAGCGGTCAGGTGTACTTCTCCGCGAAGTCCGTGCGGGCCAACAAACTGGGCAGCATCACTCTGGTGAAGGACAAGTACTACAACCGGGTGGCGATGACGCCGGTCATGTCCCATCTTGGCGCCCAGCGTCCCTACACTCCCGTGATCAGCAGTGCGCGCTGGAACGGCTCCGGCGTCGAGCTTATTTGGCGCGGTTCAAACAGCGGGACCGTGCCGCGGCATTACGCCATCTACCGCTGGGAGGCTAAAGCGGATTCCAGCGCTTTCATCCCCTCCCAGGCCGGGGCCCTGCGACGCGTGCACCGCCGCCGCGGCAATCCCGAAAAGTTCGTGGATACCGGAGCCGTGCGGGGACGTACGTACTGGTACGTTCTCGTCGGGCTAAGCGACCTGATGGTCGACTCCGCCGCCGCCTCCGCGATCTTCATCCGTGCCTGAGGGAGCCGGACGAGTCAGGTGCCCGCCTGGACGGTCTGGCCATCAGCTGGTCCGCAACGGCCAGGGCCGCCAGCCCTCCGGAACTTCCTGCAGCTTCAGCTCAGCCTCGCGGAGCCGGATCCCGGCGACGGCATCGGGCTCTCCCCTGCCGCCTTCCTCCCAGGAACCGTCCGCCGCCGTCAACGCGTACTCGGTCCACCCGCGCCGGCCCACCGGATAGCGCTCACCGTAGCCGCCGGCAGCTACCGCAAGCACCAGCCGCTCCAGCCGGTCGGCCTCCGATTCGGCAGTTTCGTCGCAGGCGTCGCAGCCGCAGGACGGGAAGATGAACTCGTGCAGCAACCCGGCATGCACCACCACGCCGGGGTAACTGGTAAACCCGAAAGTCAGGTCAGCGGCGCCAGGGTCGCGGGGACGAAGACGGACCGCTTCCCGCACCTCATCGGAGTGCACCAGCAGGTCCGCAACATGGTCAGGGTGAGGGTCTGCATCGACGTCGTACACGTCGCGAAGGTGCTCGATCAGCGCGTGGGCCACGGTGTGCAGTCCGGCGAAACGCTCGGTATTGCTGTCCATGCTGTAGGCCTCCGGCGGCGGTCCGTCCGCGCCCCACCTGCTCCCGTACGGAATGGGCTGCCCGTCCGGGGACCGGAACTCTGCCAGCGGCAGCGCCGGCCGGACATAAGGAGGTTGGCCTGGCGCAGGCGGCGCCGGCTTCGGCTGCATGGCGGGCAGGTTTTCCACCTCTTCGCTCTCCCACTCCTGAATGACGGATATGAAGCCCTGCAGCCACTCGGCATCGGCATCGCGGATCCGTCCGGGCAGGCCCTCGATCTCGAACTGCAGGTCATCGTTTCCGACTGTCGGTGAACTGCCCTCGAAAGTCCGCCACTGCGCGTCCGGCCTCAGGCTGGCCAGCACGTTTCCGGCGAACACTCCGGCCGCGGCTTCGAGCGCACTGTCATTGGCGACCCGGGCGCCGGACGAGTGCAGGAATTCCACCAGCCGGGCCGGTTCGGAGCCCAGCTGCGCTGCGTCCACGCCCTGTTCACTGCAGAAGGCGACGAACGGCGCGTACCCGCGCGCGTGCCGGACCGGCGGCTGGATTTCGGACTCAGGCCGATAGAGCGCCCGCGAGCGCTGGATCGGTTCAGGCAGTTCAACCGCGGGTCCCTCGAAAAAATCCTCAGCATCTCCCATGACCAGATCCTAGCCGGTGGCTTCCGCTGCCGCAGTGGTGGGGTTAGTGCGCGTGGTGAGCACCGCCGTCGTTCGTTGGAATTGCACCGGCAGACTGCCCCGGCTCGACCACCACGAACTGGCCCATCATGCCCTCGTCTTCGTGCAGCAGCAGGTGGCAGTGGAACATGTACGGCACCTGCGGATCCGCGTAGTCCTCGAAGGTCATGATCAGCCGGTAGGTCTTCTGCGGCGACAGGTACACCGTGTCCTTCCGGCCGGCCAGGTGCGCGGGCGGGGTTTCGCCGTCGATGCTCAGGATCTGGAACTGCACGTCGTGGATGTGGAAGTTATGCGGGAACAGGTTCTTGTTGCGCACCTCCCACACCTCGGTGGCGCCGAGCGTGATGGTTTCGTCGATCCTGCCCATGTCCATGGTGCGGCCGTTGATCCTGCGTCCCTCGAGTTCGAAGGAGCGGGTCACGGAGGCGTCGAATTCGTCCGTTCCGAAATCGCTCAGGGTGGGGGAAACAGCGGACGACGGCGCCAGCTCACCGGCGGCGCGCAACTCCAGGACGTCGAAGGAATCGTTGGCACCGAAAGCGAACGGAGCGGCCACTGCACCAAGGTCCGGCTCCGAGGAGCGAAGCATCGCCGTGGTCCCCGGTTCCATCGCGACCACAATCTCGGCCCGCTCCCCCGGCGAGAGCTGGATGTTGCGCTGCTCCAGCGGCGAGCGCAGCAGCCCGCCGTCGGTGGCCACCAGCTGGAAGGGCCGGCCGTCCTCGAAACCGAAGTTGTAGATGCGCGCGGTGGAGCCGTTGAGCAGCCGGAGCCGGACCTTCTCCGTGGTCACCTTGTGGTGCGCGCCGATGGTCCCGTTCACCATGACCGTGCTGCCGAGCAGACCGATCTCGTTGCCATCGTTCTGCAGGGTCAACTGGCCGTCCCCGGTGAACTGCTTGTCCTGCACAATCACCGGGATGTCGTCCACGCCGTATTCCGAGGGCAGGCCGGAAACGGCCGTGTCTTCGTCGTCGAGGATGAACATGCCGGCGAGGCCGCGGTACACCTGGTCCTCGGTCTCGCCATGGGGATGCGGGTGGTACCAGAGGGTGGCGCCCGGCTGGTCGATCTGCCACTCGGGACGCCAGGTACCGCCCGGCTCCACCTCCTGGTGCGGACCGCCGTCCATCGCCGCGGGCAGATGCATCCCGTGCCAATGGACGCTGGTGGTCCGGCCCAGCTCGTTGGAGAAGTTCACGGCGACCATCTCGCCGCGCTTGGCCCGGAGCGTGGGACCGAGGAAGCTGCCGTTGAAGCCCATGGTTTCGGTGGCGGAAGCACCGGTGGAGAAGTCGGTTGTGCCGGACTGGGCCGTCAGGTCGAAAACCCGGGTGCCGTCGTCGTCGATCGTGGATTCAGCCAGCGGCGGGATGTGCAGCGGCTGGTCAAAGTCGGCCGGCACCGTCACTTCAGAGATTGACCCGCAGCCGGCGAGCGCCAGCATCACCGCGGCGCCGAGCGCCAGGAGTCTGGGAGAGCGCCGCTTCATCGTGCTTCCCCAGCCTGTCCAGTCCGCACCCGCCGCAGCCCCTGCACGCCCCAGGCCAATAGGCCGGCGACCAGCCCGTAGAACGCGTTAGTCAGTACCAGCGGGATGAGGACGAACGGCATCGCCAGCGGCCCCTGCAGCTCGCCGGTCAGGATCGGCGTCAGGAGGGCGCTGATGACCACCAGGTAGACCGCGTACGTCACGCCGGCCAGCACGAGCGTCAGGACAGGGCGTCCAACGTTGCCCAGTCCGACAATCAGGATCCAGGCCAGCGCGATCGCGAGAATCAGGACCGGAGCCACAGCCTGCACACCGAGGGCCTCGGCGACGCCTGTCATGTGCGTGAGGGGATGGATGAGGCCCAGGGCGCCGAGCCCGAAAATCAGCGGCCATTGGAGGGAGGATTTGCGTGTGTGTTCCATGGCTTCAACGCTAGGAAGCGGGCGGGCGGGCCACATCGGCCTCCTGCCGTCACTTGCAGTAGGCAGGTGTGTGCCGGAGCGTCGTTGAAAAGCGACAGTGGAATACAGCGGCAGGCGGACGCGCCCCGGCGGCAAGGCTCCTACGATGGCAAGCATGGATAGAACTGCCAGGACCGAAGCGGCCCATCCCCGGCTGGTCGATGCCCTGCTGGCGGTCGGCATGGCGCTGGCAGTCTCGGTGGTCATCGCCGCGGATCTGGAAGGCACCGGCCAGGCCCAGCCGGCGGCGTATCTATTCGCTGTCTGTTTCGGCCTGCTGATGCTGGCACGGAGGCGCTTCCCCCGGACTGTCCTGGCGGTGACCATCCTCGGCATCTTCGCCTACTACGCCCTGGGCTACCCGCCCATCGGCATCTCGCTGCCCGCCGTGGCCGCCGTCTATTCCGCAGCCGAGGCAAACCGCACGCGTTGGGCCGCCGGCGCGGGCGCGGTGCTGATCGCCGTCTCCGCCTACTTCCGAATCAAGGAAGGCCAACCCACGGCGTACCTGGTCAGCTACGAGCTCATCACCAATATCGCCCTCATTGCAGCGGCGATCGCCCTCGGCGTGACAGTCCGGATGCGCCGCGAGTCGCGCGCCCAGCAGGAGCGGCTGAACCTGCTCACCGCCGTCCAGCACGCGCGCGAGGCCGAGCAGCGCATCCACGAGGAACGCATTCGCATGGCCCGGGATCTGCACGACGTCATCGGCCACACCATGTCTGTCATCTCGGTCCACAGCAACGTAGCCGCAGAAGCGATAGGGAACGACGACGGCGCCGCCACCCGCGCCATCGAACAGATCCGCACGGCTACTTCGGAGACGATGAAGGAGCTGCGCTCCACGGTCAAGCTGCTCCGCTCCCCGGAGTCCGGCAACGGCCGCACCGCGGTTGGGCTCGACGGGGTGGAGCAGCTCTTCGCCTCGGCGCGGGAAACAGGACTTGAGGTGGATACTTCAGTCACGGTGGCGCCCGGCGAGCTGTCCGGCACTATCGATGCCGCGGCCTACCGGATCGTCCAAGAGTCGCTGACCAACGTGATCCGGCACGCCGATGCCTCCCGTGTGGAAGTATCGGCCGCTGTGGAGGATGGCGTGCTTCGACTCGAAATAGCAGACAACGGTCGGGGGCCCGGGGCGGCGGATGCCGCAGCAACCGCAGACCTTACCGGCCACGGGCTGATCGGCATGCGCGAGCGGGCCATCCAGCTGGGCGGCTACCTGAGTGCGGAGAAGACCTCGGCTGGGTTTGTGGTCCGCGCGCAATTACCCGCGAGACTGGAACCATGATCCGGATAGTGCTGGTCGACGACCAGGAACTGGTACGCACGGGACTGCGCACCCTCGCCGAGCGCGACGGCGATATCGAGGCCGTGGCGGAGGCCGACAACGGCAGGACCGGGCTGGACGCCGTCCGCCGGCACAAGCCCGATGTTGTGCTTATGGACATCCGGATGCCGGTCATGGATGGCCTGGAAGCGACGTCGAAGATCATCGCCGACGAGTCCCTGGCCGGAGTGCGCGTCCTTATCCTGACCACCTTCGACGAGGACGAGAACGTCTTCGAGGCCATCCGGATCGGCGCCGCCGGCTACCTGCTCAAGGACATCTCGCCCACCGAACTCCGCCACGCTATCCGGGTGGTGGCCGAGGGCGAGTCTCTGCTCTCGCCCTCGATCACCCGCAAGGTTATGCAGTCTATGGCCAGCGGCGCTGTGCTGAAGGTGGATGACCGGCCCCTGCAGAACCTGACGGACCGCGAGCGCGAAGTCCTCGCCCAGATCGGCCGCGGCCTGTCCAACGACGAGCTTGCACAGAAGCTCTTCATCAGCCCCGCCACCGCCCGCACTTATGTGAGCCGTTTGCTGGCGAAACTACACGCCCGAGACCGTGCCCAGCTGGTAGTCCTCGCCTACGAGACAGGCCTGGTCTCGCCTGGATCCGCCATGGGTTAGGTCAGTCGTCCTGGTCGCCGATGCGGTGAACCTTCAGCAAGTTAGTGGATCCCGCCTTTCCCGGAGGCGACCCGGCGGCGATGACAACCAGCTCGCCGGGCCCGGCAAGGCCTTGTTCCTGCAATAGCCGGTCCACGTGCGCAGTCATCTCGTCGGTGTGGTCTATGAATGGAGTCTGGAGCGGCTTTATCCCCCAAGCCAACGTCAGCACATTCAGCGTGGCGAGCGACGGGGTGAAGGCGTAAACCGGCGGGCCCGGACGCAGCCGTGAAAGTCGACGAGCCGAATCACCGGTTTGCGTAAAGGCGCAAATGCAGCTGGCGTTCAGCTGATCGGTGATCTCGACGGCCGCCCGGGTGACGGCGCCGCCGCGGGTCCTGGGCATGGTTCCCAGCGCTGGCATCCGATCCAGGCCGTGCTCTTCCGTGGATTCAATAATGCTTGCCATCGTCCGGATAGCATCCACCGGGTATTGGCCCACGCTGGTTTCGCCCGAGAGCATGACGGCGTCGGCTCCGTCGAGTACGGCATTTGCGCAGTCCGATGCTTCGGCCCGTGTGGGGCGAGGGTTCTCAATCATGGATTCGAGGACCTGTGTGGCCACGATGACAGGCTTCGCCCAGCGCCGCGCCAGTTCGACGGCCCGCTTTTGCACCAGCGGCACGTCCTGAAGCGGCAGTTCCACGCCGAGGTCGCCGCGGGCCACCATGATCGCGTCGAACGCGTCGATGATCTCTTCCAGCGCCTCCACAGCTTGGGGCTTTTCGATTTTCGCGATCACCGGGACCTTCCGGCCTTCCTCGCCCATGATCTGATGCACCCGCCGGATGTCGGCAGCGTCGCGGACGAAGGACAACGCGATCATGTCTACACCGGTCTCCAACGCCCAGCGCAGATCTGTCTCGTCCTTCTCCGTCAGCGCCGGGATACTCACCGCCGCACCCGGGAGGTTGATGCCCTTGTTGTTGGATACGTAGCCCGGCACGGTGACCTCGGTCAGAATCCTCGTATCGTCAACCTCGAGCGCGCTGAGCGAGACCTTGCCATCGTCGATCAATAAAATGTCTCCGGGACGGACGTCTCCAGGCAGCCCCTTGAACGTGGTCGAACAGGCTGCCGCTGTTCCCTCGACGTCGTCAATCGTGATCGTGAAATGGTCTCCGACGGAGAGGTAGTGCGGCCCGTCAGCAAACCTCCCGAGCCGGATCTTCGGTCCCTGCAGGTCGGCAAAGATGCCCAACGGACGGTCGAGTTCCGCAGCGGCCTTGCGGATGTTGCGGTACGTCTGTTCATGATCGCCGTGGTCGCCGTGGCTCATATTCAGCCGGGCCACGTCTACACCAGCTTCGAGAACCGCCAGCGTCTTGGCGTAGGTGTCGATCGCGGGACCGAAGGTAGCAACAATTTTCGCGCGTCTCATGGCCGGATGGATTCCTCGCTGTGGGTAAGGGCATGGGCGATAGTTCGTCCGATTTCCGCCAGCAGCGCCGCGGAAAGGGACGGATCGCTCGCGCTGTCTTGGTCGGTCAGGGTGCTCAGAGCATGGATTGACTCGATGCCATGCTCCGGAAGCCGGTCGCCCGCCAGCGCATTATGTCCGACGACGGCGACAACAGGGACCGGCGCTGCCCGGCGAGCGACGATGAGAGGCAGCTTTCCTGAGAGCGTTTGTTCGTCCATTTTTCCTTCGCCGGTGACAACAAGGTCGCAGTTTTCCAAGGCCCGCTCGAAGTCGAGCAGATCCAGGAAGAAGTCGGCGCCGGAGGCCATCCGCGCGCCAAGCAGCATCGCCGCGAAGCCCAGCCCGCCGGCGCTGCCAGCCCCGGGAGTTCCTGCACAGTCCGTTCCCGGCCAGCCGGCTTCGTCCAACCGCCGGACCAGATTGGCCAGCCCGGCTTCCAACCGCAGCACGTCGTCGGGAGTTGCTCCCTTTTGCGGCCCGTACACACTCGCTGCTCCCAAGGGGCCCAGCAGCGGATTCTGCACGTCGTTTGCGGCGACGAGATCCACAGTGCCGAGGGACAAGACGCCGGTCGGATCAATCCGGGCGATATCGGCCAGGTTTCCACCGGAGGGAACGAATTGCGTTCCTGATGCGTCCAGGAACCGCATTCCGAGGGCGCTAAGCATACCCGCGCCCCCATCCGTGCTGGCGCTGCCGCCCAGGGCCAGGACAACCTGCTGAGGGTTACGTCCGAGCGCCGCGTGTATGGCCTGGCCGAATCCGACACTGCTGCTGCCCAGCGGTGCCAACCGTCCGGGCGGCAGCATCTGCAGCCCGGACGTGGTGGCGACTTCGATGACGGCAACGGAACCGTTGAAAGCCACGGTTGTTGTTGCCGGGATACCGGTAGGACCGGTAACCGGAACGGTATAGGGGCTGAATCCTGCATGGAGTGCCGCCTGGACGCTGCCGTCCCCGCCGTCTGCCAAGGGAAGGGACACGCAGCTGATCGCTTCCGGGTTGGAACCAGTTAGGCCGGTCTCGAGCCAGTGTGCAACTTCGGAAGCGCTGAGCGATCCCTTGAACTTATCCGGTGCCAGAAGGACCCTGATCGGACTCATCGTGCGCCAGCCTCGACCGGAACCTCGTCGCGGTAGGCAGGCGTCGGATCATTTCCGATGGCGGGGGCCGTTGTTTCGCCTTCTGCGTCCGGAAGGGTGCCGGCAGGAGCCGGGGCCGGGGCGGATGAGTTCAGCGGGGGGACGTCCTCACCGTTGAAGACCCGTCGGACCCGGTCCACGTCGAGGGACTTGTCCCACCAAGCGATGAAGAGCGTCGCGACGGCGTTGCCGCAGAAGTTCACCAGCGCGCGGCACTCGGACATGAACTTGTCGATGCCGAAGATGAGCATGATGCCTGCAGCCGGGATGGTTCCCAATGTGCTCAGGGTCGCTGTCAGGGCGATGAACCCGCCGCCTGCGACGCCTGCAGCGCCCTTCGAGGTGAGCAGCATGACCGCGAGCATGCCCAGTTGCTGGCCTATGGTGAGCTCGGTGTTCGTGGCCTGGGCGATATAAACCGCTGCCAGGGAAAGGTAGATCGCGGCGCCGTCGAGGTTGAAGCTGTAGCCGGTAGGGACCACGAGGCCCACGGTTTCCTTCTTCACGCCGGCGTGCTCAAGCTTGCGCATGAGTCCGGGCAGGGCAGGTTCGGCGGTCGAAGTGCCCAAGATCAGCAGCAGTTCTTCCTTGAAATGCTTGAACATCTTGAAGATGTTCAGCTTCAGGAAGGCCATCACACCGCCGAGGACGACGACGACGAACAGGATTGACGTGCCGTAAAAGAGCAGGATCAGCCAGCCGAGGCTGGAGAGGGTTTCCACGCCGTACTTGCCGACCGCGTATGCCATTGCGCCGAACGCGCCGAGCGGTGCGGCCTTCATGATGAAGTTGAGCACCTTGAAGATGATCTTGGTCAGCCGCTGGACGGCGTCCAGGACGGGAGCGCCGACTTTGCCGACGGCGTTCAGGGCAATGCCGAAGATGACCGCCATGAAAATGATCTGCAGGATATCGCCTTCAACGAAGGGACCGGCCACGCTGCCCGGGACGATGTGGGTGAGGAACTCCCACCACTGTTGGTTTTCGCCCTTTTCGATCAGTTCGGCAGCGGTTCCCGTGGTTTCGATTTTGCTCGCGTCGGCGTTTACACCGTCGCCGAGCCGAAAGATGTTGATCGCCACCAGACCCATGATCATGGCGAAGATTGTGCCGACCTGGAAGTAAGTCAGGGCCTTCAGCCCGGTGACCCCTACTCGTTTCAGGTCTGCCACGCTGGCGATGCCGCCGACGATGGTCAGGAACACGATCGGCCCGATGAGCATTTTCATCGCTTCGACGAACGTGGTTCCGATCGGCTGCATCGCTTCCCCGGTTGCGGGGGCCAGCCAACCGACGAGGATGCCGATGACGATTGCCGTCAGCACCCAGAAATAGAGTTGCCTATACCAGCGCTTGCGAGGGGCGGGCCGGAGGGTGTCGCTTTCCATGGTGTGGTCCATGTTTCCTACCTCATTGTCGGAAAAGCCATGCTCCGCGGTTCACTTTTCTCGCGGAGTCTTGGATTTGGCAGTAAAGGGGCAACCTGAAGAGTTCTTCTTCCGGTTGCAATTCTGATCCGGCCGGCCGAAACCGGCCGGATCAGGCAGGCAGATCGGTCAGACCGCGGCCAGAGCTTCGCTCAGGGCGGCAACGATCGAGTCGGTCACGTCATCGGTGACAGCGGTGCCGCCAATATCGCGGGTGAGATGGCCCGAAGCCGTGGCAGCGTCAATAGCTGCTTCGACCTGGCGGGCTTCCTCGTGGAGGCCGAAGTGATCCAGCATCAGGGCGGCGCTGGCAATGGCTCCGATCGGGTTGCTGATGCCCTGTCCGGCGATGTCGGGGGCCGAGCCGTGGACCGGTTCGAACATGCTGGGGAAACGGCGTTCCGGGTTCAGGTTGGCGCTGGCCGCCAAGCCGAGGCTGCCGGCCAGTGCCGAGCCCAGGTCCGACAGGATGTCTGCGTTCAGGTTGGAGGCCACGACCACCGACAGCTCCTCCGGGCGGAGGATGAACTTGGCGCTCATCGCGTCCACCAGCACGCTTTCGGTCTGAACATCGGGGTAATCCAGGGCGACACGGTTGAAAACGTCATCCCAGAGCACCATGCCGTATTGCTGTGCGTTGGACTTGGTCACCGAGGAAACCTTCTTCACCGTGCGCGTCCGGGCGAGGTCGAAGGCAAAGCGCATGATGCGTTCGCAGCCCTTCTCCGTAAAGAGTGCGGTCTGCAGGGCGACTTCGTTGCCCGGCCCGCGGCCACTGAGGTTGCGTCCGCCGAGCCCGGCGTACTCGCCTTCGCTGTTTTCACGGACGACAACCCAGTCCAGCTCGGTGTCATCGGCCTTGCGCAGCGGGGACTGGACGCCGGGCAGAAACTTCACCGGGCGGATATTGGCCCACTGGTCGAAGTTCTGCGTGATCTTCAGGCGCAGGCCCCACAGGCTGATGTGGTCCGGGACGTTCTCCCAACCGACCGCACCGAAGTAGATCGCGTCGAAGTCCTTGAGGGTCTCCAGACCGTCCGGGTGCATCATGACACCATGCTGTGCGTAGTACTCGCTGCCCCAGGGGAACTCCGTCCAGTCAAAGGCGAACTTGCCGTTGGACTGTTGCGCAAGGGTATCCAGTACGCGGCGTCCTGCGGCGACAACTTCCTTGCCGACACCGTCCGCGGGAATCGAAGCGATCTTGAAAACCTGGTGCTCACTCATTGTGTTTCTCTCCTAATTGACTGTGCTCCGCAACACATCTGCGGTGTCAGATTCAATTAGACAGTCGGAGGTGCAATAGCGTCCAAGACCGAATTTGCATGCGCAAAATAGGAAATGCCTATCTATCAGTCGCGATGGGCCGCCGCGTAATCTGCCGCCACTTCCAGGAATGCGCGCGCTGCCGGGGTGAGGTCGGACTGCCGGCTCAGGACCGAGACATGCAATTCGGACTCCGGATCGATCCGCGCCACCCGCAGCCCTGATTGCTGCGCCAGCGGCGACCACGATGAGGGCATAACGGCGTGCCCGACGCCTGCGAGGACCAAAGGCAGAATGGAGGTCCGGTGCGCAGCTTCGACGACGATCTCGACGTCCACCCCGCTGGCCAGAATGTCATCCACCAGCCATCTCATCAACGATCCGCGCTGCGAGACGATCACCCGGTGGCCGCCGAGGTCCTCGCGCTGGATGGTGTCAGCGCCGCCGAAGCGGTCCGCGGACGGGTTGATGATCAGCATAAGGGGCTGCCGCTCGAGCTGCATTACGTCGACGCCGGCGGGCCTGACCGGGCGGTCCGTGCCCAGGAGGCCGATCTCCGAACTCCCGTTGCGCAGCGATGCCAGCACGTCGTCGGGGGTGAACGCGGCCTCCACGTTCACGGTTATGGATGGGTGCTTCTTGGTGTAGGTCGCGATCATGGTCGTCAACGGTTCAATTCCGGGCGAGGGCATCGCAATCAGATCAAGCCTGCCACTGCGCACACCCTTCAAGGCATCGACGGCGGATTTGGCCGCCTCCAGGTCGCGGACCACAATCCGCGCCGGGCCGACGAGTTCCTTTCCCGCATCACTGAGCACCACCCGACGACCGACGCGATGGAACAGCGGAAGACCAACTTCCTGTTCAAGCGTCTTGATCGTCTGGGACAGCGAAGGCTGCGCGATGAGCAGATGTTCGGCTGCACGATTGAACCCCTGGTGATCCACCACGGCCAGGAAATACTTCAGTTGCCGAACGTCCATTGGTTCTCCCTATTGCAAGCGTTTTGGCGGCGCAGTCATCCTCCTGCGGGAGCTACCGCTCGGCGACAGCCATCGCCGTGGCCAGGTCGCCGTCGTGGCTCATCGACAGGTGCCAGAACTTCACGCCCTTGGCCTCGGATGCCGCCGCCACCGTCCCGGTGAACTCCGGATAGGGGTCCCCGCCGTCGTCGACGCAGATGGTGCAGTCCTGCCAGTTCATCCCAACCGGCGCACCAAGCGCCTTGGCGATGGCTTCCTTGGCAGCGAAACGCGCCGCCAAGGAGCGCGTATTCAGCACCCGCTCGGCCGGCGTGAACAACCGGTCCACCAATCCCGGCGTCCGCTCCAGCTGCTTCCGGAAGCGCGACACCTCCACCACGTCAACGCCGATTCCCACGATCATGATTCAAACCTATCCACACAGCGGCCGCTCAGGCCTTGAATGAACAATAGCTGCCCGTTGGGAGATCCCATCGGACAGCTATTGTTTACGTCAGTTATGGCTTGAAGCCTCTACTCGACGGTGACGCTCTTGGCCAGGTTGCGCGGCTGGTCCACGTCGTAGCCCTTGGCGTTGGCCAGTTCGCACGCGAAGATCTGCAGCGGCACGGTGGCCAGCAGCGGTGCGAGCAGGGTCGGGGTCTCCGGGATGTAGAAGACGTGCTCAGCGTAGGCCTTGACTGCTTCGTCGCCCTCTTCGGCGATAACGATGGTCTTGGCACCGCGGGCGCGGATCTCCTGGATGTTGGAGACAACCTTGGAGTGCAGCGAGTGGCGTCCGCGCGGCGAAGGCACGACGACGAAGACCGGCTGGCCCTCCTCGATCAGCGCGATCGGGCCGTGCTTGAGCTCGCCGGCGGCGAAGCCTTCGGCATGGATGTAGGCCAGTTCCTTGAGCTTGAGCGCGCCTTCCATGGCGACCGGGTAGCCGACGTGGCGGCCCAGGAACAGCACGGAGCGGGTCTCGGACATTTCGCGGGCCAGCTTCTTGATCTGGTCCGCGTTGTCCAGGACGGACTGGATCTTGGCCGGGATGGCGGCCAGGTCGGAGAGGATGTCCTTGATCTCGCCCTGGAACTTGTTCCCGCGCAGCTGCGCCAGGTAGAGGCCCAGCAGGTAGGCGGCGGTGATCTGCGCCAGGAACGCCTTGGTGGAGGCGACGGCGATTTCCGGGCCGGCGTGCGTGTAGAGCACGGCGTCGGATTCACGCGGAATGGTGGAGCCGTTGGTGTTGCAGATCGCCAGGGTCTTGGCGCCCTGTTCCTTGGCGTAGCGCACGGCCATCAGCGTGTCCATGGTCTCGCCGGACTGGGACATCGAGACGATCAGGGTGCGCTCGTCCACGATCGGGTCGCGGTAGCGGAACTCGTGGCTGAGCTCCACCTCGGTGGGGATCCGGACCCAGTGCTCGATGGCGTACTTGGCCACCTGGCCGGCGTACGCGGAGGTACCGCAGGCGAGCACGATGATCTTGTTGACGTTCTTCAGCTCGGCCGGGTCGATGCGGACCTCGTCGAGAGTGAGTCGGCCATCGGCGTCGGAGCGGCCCAGCAGCGTCTGGCCCACGGCCTCGGGCTGGTCGTTGATTTCCTTCTCCATGAAGGACGGGAAGCCGCCCTTTTCTGCGGCCGCCGCGTCCCAGTCCACGTGGAACTCGGTGCCTTCGGCCGGCTTGCCGTAGAAGTCGGTGATCTCGAAGCTGTCAGGGGTGATGGTGACAATCTGGTCCTGGCCCAGTTCCACCGCGCGGCGGGTGAAGTCGATGAAGCCGGAAACGTCGGAGCCCAGGAAATTCTCGTTCTCGCCCAGGCCGACTACCAGCGGCGAGTTTCGGCGGGCGGCGACGACTACGTCGGGCTCGTCTGCGTGGATGGCCAGCAGGGTGAACGCGCCTTCGAGCTCCTGGCAGGCCTGCTGCATGGCCTCGGCCAGAACGGCCTTGCCGCCGTTGGCCTTAGCCAGCGAACGGTAGATGTCGCCGAGCAGTACGGCGGCAACCTCGGTGTCCGTTTCGGAGAGCAGGGTGTGGCCCTTGGCCAGCACGGCTTCCTTGATCTCGGCGAAGTTTTCGATGATGCCGTTGTGGATGACGGCAAGCTTGCCGTCATCAGCCAGGTGCGGGTGGGCGTTCTGGTCGGTCGGCCCGCCGTGCGTAGCCCAGCGGGTGTGCCCAATGCCGGTCAGCGATACCGGCAGCGGACGCTCTTCCAGCTCGTTGACCAGGTTGCTCAGCTTGCCGGACTTCTTGCGGGACTCAATGCCGCCGTCGGCGATAACGGCCACGCCGGCAGAGTCATACCCGCGGTACTCCAGGCGCCGCAGCCCTTCCAGCACCACGTCGAGGGCACTGTGGCTGTCAATTCCAGGAGCAAGATCAGCATTGCTGCTTCCGGCCGGCAAGTCGCGGCGGCCTACATAACCTACGATTCCACACATGCCATAAAGCGTACCTGCCCCACCGCCGGAGAGCCGCACCGGCCGGGCATGAAACGCGGCACCACCAGCTAGCACCCAATTCCGGCCGCCGGGTATCCGTCGTCTTGATTTTGGGTAATGTGCCGCCCAACAGGCACAATTCGTTAAGTGAGTGATGAGACACCGAAGACGGCGTCGTCCAATGGTGAGAGTAACGTCACACCTTTTGTCGAGCTGGACCGGCAAACATGGTCCCGACTTTCCAACGAGATTGAACAGCCCCTCAACCAGGAAGATGTCGAGCGGCTGCGCGGTCTGGGCGAACAACTGAACATGGACGAGGTCCGCGAGGTCTACCTCCCGCTGTCCCGGCTGCTGAACCTCTACGTGGGAGCGGCCGGCGAGCTCCACAAAGCCACCACCACCTTCCTGGGCGAACAGACCAGGCGCGTACCGTTCGTTATCGGCGTCGCCGGTTCGGTCGCCGTCGGAAAATCCACCACCGCCCGCGTGCTGCGCGAGATGCTCCGCCGCTGGGAGGGCACCCCCAACGTCGAGCTGATCACCACGGACGGCTTCCTCTACCCGAACGAGGAACTTGAACGCCGCGGCCTGATGGACCGCAAGGGCTTTCCCGAGTCCTATAACCGCCGGGCTCTGCTGCGTTTTGTCAGCGAGGTCAAGTCCGGCGCCGAGGAAGTCCGGGCTCCCTGGTACTCGCACCTGACCTACAACATTGTTCCGGGCAGGGAAGTTGTGGTCCGGCGCCCCGACGTGCTGATCGTCGAGGGGCTGAACGTGCTGCAGCCGGCACGTCCCCGCGCGGACGGCCGCTCCGGCCTGGCGCTGAGCGATTTCTTCGACTTCTCCATTTATGTGGACGCCAAGACCTCGTATATTGAACAGTGGTATGTCAACCGGTTCCAGAAGCTGCGCTCCTCCGCGTTCGCGAATCCGGAATCGTACTTCCACCGCTACGCCTCGCTGACGGACGAGGAAGCCGTGGAAACGGCGCTGAGCATCTGGCGCCGCATTAACGAGCCGAACCTGGAGCAAAACGTGCTTCCCACCCGGGGCCGGGCACAACTGGTGCTCACCAAGGACACGGACCACTCGGTCCGCCGGATGCTGCTGCGGAAGACCTGACATGCACCCGCGCAGGATCTCCTCGAGGACGGTCGCCATCGCCGCAGCTGTTGCCGTGCTCACCGGCTGTGCCGGGCCCTCCCCTGAACCCACCAACCAAAGTACGACGGCGCCATCCGCAGTTGCGTCGTCACCATCACCTTCGGGGGCGGGGCGCGACGAGGGAACTGCCGCCCCGGAACCGGGAGAAACCAGCGTGCCCGAGACGGACGAGCCCCAGGCCCCTGCGGAGCCGGAGGAGACCAGCCGGCCCGAACAGCCGGAGGAACCGGACCAGCAAGCCGACCAGCCCGGCGCGGAAGGCCACGAAGATCCGGCGAGCATCGACGTCGTTGTTAATAAGGCCCGGCCGCTGGAACCGGCAGATTACTACCCGGCCGACCTGCGCTCCCCTTCTGTGACCGCCGGCCCGGGCGGCGCCGGTGCGCAGTTGCGCGCGGCCGCCGCGGGTGCCGCCGAGGAAATGTTTGCCGCCGCCGCTGCAGAGGGCGTGGGCATGACCATCGTGAGCGGATTCCGCTCCTACGACACGCAGGTCTCCACTTACCAGCACTGGGTCAAGGTCAATGGCAAGGCCGGCGCCGACGACGTATCGGCTCGCCCGGGCTACTCGGAACACCAGACAGGCCTGGCCCTGGACATCGGGGACAGCAGCGGCACCTGCAACCTCAGCGCTTGCTTCGCGGACACCGCCGCCGGCAGCTGGGCCGCGCAGAACGCCCACCGCTTCGGTTTTGTGGTCCGGTACCGGCACGGGCAGCAAGGCATTACGGGATATTCGCCCGAGCCGTGGCACCTGCGTTTCATCGGCAAAGCCGACGCAGCCGACATGTACAACAGCGGCGCGAAGGCTCTGGAGACCTACTACGGTTTGCCCGCAGCACCTGATTATCTTTGAGCTGTTTTTCTAAGAGCCGCTAAATATCCATTGCAATCGGTACGACTAGCGGTACATTAGGCGCATGTTACAAGGATTCAAAGAATTCATCATGAAGGGCAACGTCATTGACCTTGCCGTCGCTGTTGTCATCGGCACCGCTTTTGCCGCCGTGGTCAACTCCCTCGTCGGGGATGTCCTGATGCCGCTGATCTCGATGCTGGTCGGAACGCCCGACTTCAGCAACTTCCTGGTCTTCGGTGCGGTCAAGTTCGGCGCTTTCCTCACCGTAGTCATCAACTTCCTGCTCGTAGCCGCCGCCATCTACTTCGTCGTCGTTGTTCCCATGAACCATATGATTGAACGCCGCAACCGCCGCATGGGCATCCTCCCTGAGGATGAACCAGCGGATCCGCAGGTCGTGCTGCTGACCGAAATCCGCGATTCCCTGCGCTCCCGCCAGTAAGAATTTCCCAGTCCACTCAAGCGAAGAAGTCCCCATCCGGTTAGGACGGGGACTTCTTTCGTTGTCTCGCGCTGCTACCGGTTTGTTACCGTCCCGGTCGCAGATCCACCGCGAGTGGACTGGACCAGAACCGAGCGCACTGCCTGGCTGGGCGGAGGCCGCATCCGCAGGGTCCAGTTGCCGAGCGTGTCGACCTGAGCCGTCCCCAGCTTCTTGACTGCCCGGCCCGGCGTGTTGTCATAAATGACCACCGAAGTTGCCGGCGTCAGGATTGCGGTGTTGCCCGCAAGGGTCGAGGTCCCGTTGACGCGGAACTCCCTGCCCTGCCGGTAACGGGCATCCGCACCGATAGTCACCGTGTCCGTTTGAATCGCTAGTTCCACGGTAGCCGGAGCGCTTTGCGTCCCATCCTCGCCAGTGACAATCAGCTGCAGCTGGACGGGATCATTGTCGATCGTTGCCGGCGCAGTGTCCGAGGTCTTGACAGCGTATGGCACCGTGACCGTCGGCGTCGCTGTGGTTTCATCCTTCCAGGTCACCTTCGGGCCGCTCGTTTGAGACCAGATGAAGGCGGTGGCGCCTGTGGAGGTGCTGCCATCGAGTACCACACTGGCACCTCGGGCGATGCTCGCCGATGCTGCCGTTGCCACGGCTTCCGGTGCTGCCGGAGTCTCGGGCTCTGCCGGGGTTTCAGGCTCCGTCGGCGTCTCAGGCTGGGTTGGAGTCTCAGGCTCGGTCGGTGTGGTTCCGCCCCCGGTTTCGGTGACCGGTCCGGGATCGGGAGCCGGAGTAGTCGGCTCCAGACCGATCGGTGTCGCGGCTCCCGCCGTGACCATGACCGGCAGGCTTGCTGTGTCACCGTTCGCAGCCGTCACGGTGACCTTGGACGGCGGCGCCTTGACCGGCCACGACACGGGCTGGGTGTCGGGGAGGTCTCCCATACCGGTCACGGCCAGCGGCCAGCCAACGGCAGAGTTAGCAGCTACCGTCAGCTGTGTGCCGTCGTAGGTTGCCTGAGTGACGCTAATACCGGTCGGCTTTGTCACGTCGACGATATTGCTGCTGGCGGGTTGGTCACTGATGTTGGTGATCTTGATCTGCGTCGGCGCCGTGTCGCCCGTCAACTGGATACGGGCGTAGAAGCGGTTGGATCCGTCATCGGTCACCATCGGGGTCGTCGCAAACATTCCCTCTTGCGCCTCGACCTGGAGTTGCGTGCCACCGCTGGTGGCGAAAACGTCAATCATGTTGCCGTTGACCATGGCCTGGTCTGCCTGTACACCGTGGTTGGTGGCGATTTTGCCCTGGACGGTGAAGAGGTCGGTTGACAGATTGATGCCTTCGCCCGTGACTGCGAACTGGTTGAAGTTTGACGGGCTGCCAATCACCTTGTGTTCCACGTCGGGGTTGCCCAGGTAGCCCTCGGGCGCTCCCGTATCCCATTTCAGGAAGGGTCCGATGTTGCTCTTCAGGGCAGTAGTGAAGTTACCGTTGGCTGGCGAAATGTCCTCCACCAACCGGCCGTCGCCGCTGGCATCCGTGTCCACAGTGACGGTTCCGTAGGGGTGGTGGAACGTCAGCGTGGTGTTGGCGGGCCCTTCCTTGACGACAATGCGCTGGCGGCCGAAGACGACTTGGTCGCCCGCAGTCACCGTATTGGAGAACGCGGCTTCCAGTCCGAGGGTCAGAATCGCCGAGCCGCCGCCGGGCAGGTCGAGTTCGGATCCTGCGAGCATGTAGAACGCTTCCTCCGGGAAGTTTTCCGGGAATGAAATCGGCGACTCCGGAGCCGGTATTTCCTCGGGCAGGAGTCCACATAGGGGGTTCTGGAGATCGAGGCACAGCTCCACTCGAGTGCCTGTGCTGTCGCCATACCAAGCGGGGAATCCGTGCTCGGCATTGACAGGTCCCACGGTCGTGAGGTGATCAGTGTTTTTGACGGTGACTTCCGTTGCGGCGATTGCCGCACCTGCTCCGGTCGCGGTCAATGCCACCGCTGCGAGGGTGGCGACAGTGCGTCGCCCTGGTGTGCGCCGGGCTGCCACCGGCTCTGGGGGTTGTAGCAAACGTGCTCTGAACATGACTTGCTCCTGCAATGGATTGGTTAGGAGGAGGCCATCGTGGCTGTTAAATGTTGAAAAAAGCCTGAGGTGCCGGCTGCCGCGTCCGCAGTGATCCGAGAGGCTACGCAGCGGAAGCCCTGGGAGTAGGTGTCCCGGACCTCGTTGCAGGTCGAGGTCCGGGACACTTTCTACCGAGGTGCTCCTATGCTGAAAAGCTTCAGCCACCCCGGCATTTGTCGTCTTCGTCCGTATGCGAGTGAACGGTGACGACGGTCTAAGGCCGGTGCAGCTTTGCGGCCTAAGAAGATCAACCGCCGAACCGGAGGTTGATGGTTTAAATGCTAGGGCCATGTTCCTGCGGAAACCTTGGGACCGATCCCCCTGTCAAGGCCTGGACGTTGAGGGGGCCGTGAACCCCGAGCTTAGGGCTTGCGTTCGCGGCTCGCTCCACCTTGTGGACCGTGTGGCCGGCTCAGTGCGCGTGCTGCTTGTACGGATGTCCAGGTGTTCCTACCGGCTCCGTTCCGGTGTACCCGTGGTCCTCGTCCATCGTGGCCTCGTCAAAGGGATCGGCTCCGGCCAGTACCCTGTCCACCTGCTCCGGGTCCATTTCCTGGGTCCACTTGCCGATCAGGACAGTGGCCACTGCGTTTCCGGTGAAGTTGGTCAAGGCGCGCGCCTCCGACATGAACCGGTCAATGCCCACGATCAGGCCCACGCCCTCCACAAGGTCAGGCCGGTGGGATTGCAGGCCGCCGGCCAATGTTGCGAGTCCAGCTCCGGTGACGCCGGCCGCGCCCTTCGACGCGATGATCATGAAGACCAGGAGCGAGATCTGCTCCCCCAGCTGGAGGGGCTTGCCCAACGCCTCGGCGACAAACAGCGCAGCCATAGTCAGGTAGATCGCTGTCCCGTCCAGGTTGAAGGAGTAGCCGGTGGGCACGGTCACGCCAACCACAGGTTTGGCAACGCCCAGGTGTTCCATCTTCGCGATCAGCCGCGGCAGCGCAACCTCGGAGGACGAGGTGGACACGATCAGCAGATACTCCCGCGCGAGGTAGCGCATGAGCTTGAAGATGTTAATGCCCGTCACCAGCTTCAGCAGGCCGCCGAGAATAACGACGATGAAGAGGGCACAGGTGATGTAGAAGGCGATCATCAGGGTTCCCAGGCTAATGATCGCATCCAGTCCCGTTTCACCGACGACGGCGGCGATGGCACCGAAGGCGCCGATCGGAGCGAGCCACATGATCATGACCAGGATACGGAAGACCAGGGTCTGCAGGTAGCCAATACCCCTCAGGATCGGTACACCGCTGGGTCCCATTTTCTGCAGTGCGAAGCCCACCAGCAGCGCCATGAACAGCGTCTGCAGAATGCTGCCGGCTGTCAGCGCGGAGAACAGCGTGGTCGGAATGATGCTCAGCAGGAATCCAACTGTCCCGGCAGCTTCTTCCTCGCCAGCTTCGGCTTCAAAGCCGGTGGCGCCGAGGTCCAAGCCCGCACCCGGCTGAATGATGTTGCCCACGATCAGGCCGATGGCCAGCGCGAAGGTGGACATAATGATGAAATAGCCGAGCGCCAGGCCGCCCACTTTGCCCACCGTGGCCGCCTTGGCGATCGATCCCACGCCGAGCACAATCGTGCAGAAGATTACCGGGGCGATCATCATCTTGATCAGCCCGATGAAGGCGGTGCCCAAGGGTTTGAGCTGCTGGGCGAAGTCTGGCGCCATGAATCCGATGATGATGCCGAGCACCACCGCCACGATGACCGACACGTACAGCAGATGGGTACGGTCCTTCTTTTTAGTGCGTCCGCCGCCTGCCATTGCCGGTTCTTGTGACGGACGTTCAGCCGGGGAAGACATGGCTTGCTCCTTTGTCACCACTGATCCTGCTGCTGTAATAACTGTCCCACCGGGCAGGTTCCAGCACCATAGAAAAGGGTCAATTTACAAGGGCCAAAAGCCTTCTTTTCCGCGTAGCATTGGAGAAGACACTGGGAGCCCGCTCCGGTGACTCCCGGACTTCTTTCCGCACGGAGACACCCATGCACATCAACCCAGCCCCAGTTCCCTCACGGCGCCCGCGGGTCGGCAAGACCGCCGCCGGAATTTTCGGCATAGCCGCCCTGGTTGCCTCGGCCGGCCCTGTCTCGGCCCACCCCGGCCACCATGACCGGCCGGGCAATCCGCCGGACAGCATCGAACTTCCCGACGCCTCATCGGCCGAGGGCATCACCGCCGGCAGGGGCAACTCCTTCTACGCGGGCGACCTCTTCGAGGGAGACATCTACCGCGGCAGCCTGCGCAGCGGAACGGCCGAGGAGATCATCGACGCTCCGGACGGCCGCAAGGCAGTCGGTATGGACTTCAGCAAACGGCATGATCTGCTCGCCGTCGCCGGCGGCGATACCGGCCAGGCGTACTTCTACGACACGGACACGGGCGAAACCGTGGCCAAGTACCAACTGGCCAAGACGGGGACATCGTTCATCAACGACGTCACGCTGACCCGACGCGGTGCTTGGTTCACCAACTCGCTCAAGGGCGAGTTGTACTTCGTACCGATCGACCGCCACGACGGCGAGCTTGGGAAGGCGAGAACACTGGATTTGAAGGGACCGGCCAGCCAGACACCCGGTGACTTCAACCTCAACGGCATCGCGGTAGCCGACGACGGCCGCACGCTGGTGGTCGCGCACTCGGCCAAGGCATCGCTCTTCACTGTGAACACCAGAAGCGGAGAAAGCAGGCTCATCCGAAATCTGGACCTGCCCCATGTGGACGGTATCGTCGTCGACGGCCGAAATGTCTGGGCCGTTCAGAACATGATCAACCAGGTTAGCCGGATCAGGGTTGCCGATGACCTGCGCCGCGGCGAAGTAAAGGAAGTCATCACTGACAAGCTCTTCCAAACACCGACGACGGCGGCCCTCATCGGGGATGATCTGGCCGTGGTCAACGCCAAGTTCGACACCGGGCTGCCGCCGACGGCCGATACCTATGAGGTGGTCATAGTCGACGCCTTCGGCGAAGACTAGCGGCTAGTCTGCGGCGACCGGCTGCGGCAAGCCGAGGTGCTGCTTGACCGCCGCTGCGAGCTGGTCTGCCGTGGTCTGGGCCGTAGCCATGTCGGCAGCCTCGACCATCACGCGGACCACGGGCTCGGTGCCCGAGGGCCGCAACAGCACCCGGCCGGTTTCGCCGAGAACCGCACTGGCGGCGGCGATGGCGGCCTGCAGCTCGGCGTTGGTCTTCACCGCGGCCCTGTCCACGTCCTTGACGTTGATCAGCACCTGCGGCAGGTGGTTCATGGCCTTGGCCAGTTCCGAGAGCGGTTTCCCGGTCTTGGCGACCTGGGCCGCTACCTGCAGACCGGTGAGGACGCCGTCGCCGGTGGTGGCATAGTCGGAGAAGATCACGTGGCCGGACTGCTCGCCGCCCAGGGAGTAGCCATGCGCGCGCATGCTTTCGAGCACGTAGCGGTCCCCCACCGCGGTCTCTTCGATCCGGACGCCGGCTTCCTGCAGGGCCAGCTTCATGCCCAGGTTGCTCATCACAGTGGCAACGAGGACATTGTCCTTGAGCCTGCCCGCGTCCTTCATGGCCAGGGCCAGGATGGTCATGATCTCGTCACCGTCAACCACGGTGCCGTTCTCGTCCACGGCCAGGCAGCGGTCGGCGTCGCCGTCGTGCGCGATGCCGAGGTTCGCGCCATGGGCCACCACGGCCTTCTGCAGCTCCTCCAGATGGGTGGAGCCCACGCCGTCGTTAATATTCAGGCCATCGGGCTCGGCACCGATGACCACGATCTCGGCACCGGCATCGGAGAAGACCTGCGGGGAGCAGCCGCTGGCCGCGCCGTGCGCGCAGTCGAGAACAACCTTGAGGCCGTCCAGGCGCGCCGGCAGGGTCTGGAGCAGGTGGACGATGTAGCGGTCCTCGGCATCGGCGAAACGAGAGATACGCCCGACTTCGGCGCCCGTGGGACGGCGGCGGGGGTTCTTCATCTCGGTCTCGATGGCGTCCTCGACCTCGTCGGCCAGCTTGTGGCCGCCACGGGCGAAGAACTTGATGCCGTTATCCGGCGCCGGGTTGTGCGAGGCGGAGATCATCACGCCGAAGTCCGCGCCCAGATCCGCCACGAGGTAAGCGGCCGCGGGTGTCGGCAGCACGCCGGCGTCGTACACATCAACGCCGGCACTGGCGAGCCCTGCGGAGACGGCAGCGCTAATGAACTCGCCGCTGGCACGGGGATCCCGTGCGACGACGGCGGTGGGCCGCTTTCCGTCTTGAACCTGCCGGTGGCCAAGGACTACTGCGGCGGCCTGGGAAACTTCCATGGCCAGTTCTGCAGTGATCAGTCCATTGGCCAATCCGCGGACACCGTCGGTACCAAATAATCTAGACACAGGAGACCATTTTACGGGAGGGAAACCGGGCAGCATGACATATGGCTCGCAAAGCACCTCTTAAAGCCAAAACCCCGTCCGGTGGAATCCACTGGACGGGGTTTTGAAGCAGTCCGAAGTAGCGCTGATAGCGCTTCCCGGAAAGCGCAGATTTAGCGCTTCGAGTACTGCGGTGCCTTACGGGCCTTCTTCAGACCAGCCTTCTTACGCTCGATGATGCGGGCGTCGCGGGTCAGGAAGCCGGCCTTCTTCAGTGCCGGACGGTTGTTCTCGCGGTCGATCTCGTTCAGCGCGCGGGCGATGCCCAGGCGCAGCGCACCGGCCTGGCCGGAAGGGCCGCCACCGTTGATGCGTGCGAAAACGTCGTAAGCGTCATCCAGCTCAAGAAGCTTGAACGGGTCATTGACTTCCTGCTGGTGCAGCTTGTTCGGGAAGTAGTTGGCCAGCTCGCGACCGTTGATGGTCCACTTGCCGGAACCCGGAACGATGCGGACGCGGGCAATGGCTTCCTTGCGGCGGCCAACGGCGGCACCGGGGACGGTCAGGGCCGGGCGCTCCTTGGCAACGGCCTGAGTTGCCTCGGTGCCGCTTTCCGAGGTGTAGCTGGTGAGGTTCTCGCCAGCGGTGTTCAGCTCTTCAGTATTCTGAGCCACGATTCTCCTTGAATAAATTCTTTAGTTTGGTGGCCAGGACTACTGGGCGACCTGGGTAATTTCGAAGGTCTTCGGCTGCTGGGCAGCGTGCGGGTGCTCGGCACCTGCGTAGACCTTCAACTTGCCCAGCTGCTGGGCAGCCAGGGAGTTCTTGGGCAGCATGCCGCGGATTGCCTTCTCGACTGCGCGAACCGGGTTCTTCTCCAGCAGTTCTGCGTAGTTGACGGAGGATAGGCCACCCGGGAAACCGGAGTGGCGGTAGGCACGCTTCTGTTCGAGCTTGGCGCCGGTCAGGGCAACCTTCTCGGCGTTGATGATGATGACGAAATCGCCCATGTCCATATGCGGAGCAAAGGTCGGCTTGTGCTTTCCGCGCAGCAGTGTTGCGGTCTGGCTGGCAAGACGACCCAGGACAACGTCGGTGGCGTCAATGACGTGCCACTGGCGGTTGATATCGCCGGGCTTCGGGGTGTACGTACGCACGGTTTTTGCCTTCGTTTGTTGTTCTCAGGGTAGCGGCGCATCCGTAGCGGAAACGCACGCAAGTTCATCTATGCGCTACCGGAACTTCAGGTGAGGACTGAAATGTAACCAGTGGTCCAGAGAATCTCGGCTATTTCCATGGACCAGGTGACTCTGCAACTGAGCCGTCTCACGGACATAGACGTATCGAGGTTGGACACGCACAACGACTACCAAGATTACCGCGTCATGACGTGGCACGTCAAAAGAACCCAAAATAACCTGCGAAATTGCCCCACCGGTCCCGAATGCACGTTCAGGGATGCACAAAACGCGTCCGCAGTTATGCCCGGAATACGACCTTAAACCAGCCGTATTCGAACCAAAACTGCGGACGCGTTTGGGAGAAATGGTCCGTGGGTTTTTTAGCGTTCGATGTCGCCGCGGATGAAGGCTTCGACCTTGTCGCGGGCGATGTCGTCGTTGTACTGCTCGGGCGGAGACTTCATGAAGTAGCTCGACGCCGACAGGATCGGCCCGCCCACGCCGCGGTCCAGGGCGATCTTCGCTGCGCGCACGGCGTCGATGATCACGCCGGCGGAGTTCGGTGAGTCCCAGACCTCAAGCTTGTACTCCAGCGAGACCGGGGCGTCGCCGAAGTTGCGGCCCTCCAGACGGACGAACGCCCACTTACGGTCATCGAGCCAGGCCACGTAGTCGGACGGGCCGATATGCACATCGTCCGCGTGCAGCTTCGCCGAGGTATTGGAGGTCACGGCCTGCGTCTTGGAGATCTTCTTCGACTCCAGCCGGTCCCGCTCGAGCATGTTCTTGAAGTCCATGTTCCCGCCGACGTTCAGCTGGTACGTCCGGTCCAGGACCACGCCGCGGTCTTCGAACAGCTTCGCCATCACCCGGTGCGTGATCGTGGCACCGATCTGGCTCTTGATGTCATCACCGACAATCGGGACACCGGCGGCGGTGAACTTATCCGCCCACTCCTTGGTCCCCGCAATGAACACCGGCAGAGCGTTGACGAAGCCCACGCCGGCGTCGATCGCGCACTGCGCGTAGAACTTCGCCGCGGCCTCGGAACCGACCGGCAGGTAGCAGACCATCACTTCGACCTTCGCCGCGCGCAGCTCCGCCACGATGTCCACGGGCTCATCCGGCGCCTCGACAATGGTTTCGCGGTAGTACTTGCCCAGGCCGTCCAAAGTGTGCCCGCGCTGCACCGTCACGCCCGTGGCCGGGACATCGGCGATCTTGATCGTGTTGTTCTCGCTCGCGCCGATGGCGTCCGCGAGGTCCAGCCCGACCTTCTTGCTGTCGACATCAAACGCGGCAACGAACTCGACGTCGTTCACGTGGTACTTGCCGAACTGCACATGCATCAGGCCGGGAATGGTCGAATCCGGATCCGCGTCCCGGTAGTACTGGACGCCCTGCACCAGCGAGGCCGCACAGTTACCAACGCCAACGATCGCGACCCTGATGGGGTTCTCTGCCACGGTTCTCCTTCAACAAACACTGCGATTTGGGGCCGCGTCCGGTGGAGGCGGCCTGTCCATTCTAACGGCACGTAAACGGTGCCCACGTGCAGAATCTCCGTGCCTGTGAGCGCGACTATCGCTGGCCAGAACTCCTTGGTTGCGGGCTATATCTCGGCCTGGCGGGCTTCGATCAGCTTCTGCACCTGCGGGAAAAGCGGGTGCTCGGCCGCCAGGCCCGTGATCAGTTCCGTGGCTTCGGCAGATTCGGAGCCGGACAGGATCCGCGCCAGCTCCTTGGCTTCCGTATCCGCAGCGTCGTCGAAACGCAGCGCAGCCGCCATCGCCTCGAGCAGTGCCACGGGCACAACACCGCGCTCAGCGAGTTCGGCCGCCGGGCCGACGAAGCGCTCGTGCCGGCTCAGCTTGCGCAGCGGGGCCCGGCCCACCCGGTTCACCGTGTCCGGGAGGTACGGGTTGGTGAAGCGAGAGAGGATCTTCTGCACGTAGGCTTCCTGCTCGGCCTCGGCGAAATTATGCTTTGAGACCAGCAGCTGCTTGGTCTCGTCCAGCACCGCGCGCACCTTTGCCGCCACGGTTGCGTCCGCCATAGCGTCGGAGATCTTCTCGATTCCCGCCGCGTAGCCGAAGTAGGCGGCGGAGGCATGGCCGGTGTTGACCGTGAACAGCTTCCGCTCGATATACGGTCCCAGCTCGTCCACGAACGTGGCGCCCGGGATTTCCGGCGTGGCCGCACCGAAGGGCGCGCGCTCGATGACCCACTCGAAGAACGTCTCTACTGTCACGTCCAGGCCCTGGCCCTCCGCCTGGTTCGGCACAATCCGGTCCACGGCGGTGTTGGCGAACACCGCCACGTCGGACAGCTCCCCCGCCGAGGCGTCCCAGACTGACTCGATCTCCCCGCGGAGGATGTCCGTGGCGTTGATCGCGTTCTCGCAGGCCATGACCTGCAACGGCGGCAGCTCCGGTCCGCGTCCGGCCAGCCCGCGCGCGATGACCGGGGCCACGAACTTGAGGATATGCGGCCCCACAGCGGTGGTGACCACGTCCGCCGTCGTTATTTCCGCGACGACGTCGGCTTCCTGTTTGCCGGAGTTCAGCGCACGGAAGTTGTCCACGGTCTTGACCGAAGGGGTCTCCCCCACTTGGTGGACGTCGTACGAGGATGCCGCGGCGAGCTGATCGATCAGGGCGTCCGCCACGTCGGCGAACACTACTTCATATCCGGCTTCGTGGAGCAGCAGCCCCACGAAGCCGCGGCCAATGTTGCCGGCTCCAAAGTGCACTGCCTTCACTATGCGTTCACCTTTCCGAAGAGTTCCATGACTTCCTCCACCGTGGTGGCCTGCTCGAGCTGTGCCACCTGCGCCTTGTTCGTGAAGATCTTGGCGATAGAGGCCAGGATCTGGAGGTGCTCGTTGTTGACGCCGGCGATGCCGACCACGAATTTGACCTGCTTGCCGTTCCAGTCGATACCTTCCGGGTAGCGAACCAGCGAGACCGCGGAGTGCATGATGTGGTCCTTGGCCGCGTTGGTGCCGTGCGGGATGGCTAGCAAACTGCCCATGTAGGTGGAGACGGATTCCTCGCGCTCATGCATCGAGTGCACGTAGCTCATATCGACGGCGCCGCGGTCCAGCAGGAGCTGGCCTGCCTCATCGATCGCGGAGTCGCGGTCCGTGGCGGTTCCGGTAAGAACAATGCTCTCCTCCAACAGGACGCCCCTGCCAGTGGCCGGTTCAGCGGCATGTGCCCCCGAACCAACCTCGGCGGCTGGAGCTGCGGCCACACCGGCAGGATCGGAACCTGCCGCGGCAACTCCATCTGCGGTCAGCTCTTCGGCTGCAGCTTCGGCGGCGGGCACGCCACTGGAACCTTCAGCGCTGTCCTTGACCAGTTCCACGATTTCGTCGTACCGCGGACTGTTCATGAAGTTGTCCACGGAGACGTGCACCGCGCTCGAGGTCACCGGGCGGGCACGCTCGGTGAGGTCCTGGTGCGTCACGACGACGTCGTACGTGTCGCTCAGGTTGGCGATGGCCGAGTTGGTGACCTTCACGTCCGGGAAGCCGGCCGCCTTGATCTTGTTGCGGAGCACCGAGGCGCCCATCGCGCTGGAGCCCATGCCGGCGTCGCACGCGAAGACAATGTTCCGGACGGGACCGGCCAGGACTGCGGTGTCCCCGGTACCCCCGCCCAGGGTGGAAGCGACCGAGCTCTTCTTGCCCTTGAGACCTTCCATCTTTGCGGTTGCCTCGCCAAGACCGTCCACGTCCGTGGTCTTGCTGGCCTTGAGGATGACGGATGCGATCAGGAAGGAAACGGCCGCCGCGAGCACCACGGACAGTGTCACGCCAAAGTAGCTATCGCTCGCCGCGGCCGCATAGACAGCGAGGATACTGCCGGGAGCGGCGGGCGAACGCAGGCCGGCACCGGTGAGCACCAGGGTGAAGATGCCGGTCATGCCGCCGGCGATGGCAGCGAGAATGATGATCGGCTTCATCAGGACGTATGGGAAGTAGATCTCGTGGATACCGCCGACAAACTGGATCAGCGCGGCACCGGGCGCCGACGCGCGGGCCAGCCCCTTGCCGAAGACCATGTACGCGAGCAGGATGCCCACGCCCGGGCCGGGGTTGGCCTCGAGCAGGAACAGGATGGACTTGCCTTCGGCGAGCGCTTGTTCGGTGGCGAGCGGGGTCAGGATGCCGTGGTTGATGGCGTTGTTGAGGAACAGCACCTTGGCAGGTTCGATGAGGATGCTGGTCAGCGGCAAGAGGCCGTTATTAACCAGGAATTCGACGACGGCGGCAGCAGCGTTGCTGAAAACCGTCACCACCGGGCCAATCACCAGCATGCCGACAATGGCCATGATGGAGGCCAGAATGCCGGCGGAGAAGTTGTCGATCAGCATCTCGAAGCCCGGCTTGACCCGGCCTTCCCAGACCTTGTCCAGCTTCTTCATGATCCAGGCCGTTAGCGGCCCCATGATCATCGCGCCGATGAACATCGGGATATCGGTTCCAACAATGACACCCATGGTGGCCGCAGCACCCACCACGCCGCCGCGGACGCCATGGATCATACGGCCGCCGGTGTAGCCGATGAGCAGCGGCAGCAGGAAGGAGATCATCGGCCCGACCAGTGCGGCCAGTGTTTCGTTGGGCAGGAACCCGTCCGGGATGAAGAGGGCCGTGATGATGCCCCAGGCGATGAAGGCCCCGATGTTGGGCATGATCATGCCGGAGAGGAAGGTGCCGAATTTCTGGACACCCACGCGCAAGCTTGTTTTGGGCTTCGCAGCGGTCTCTGTTGCCATGTGAATTCCTAACGTGAGTCCCGCAGCGATGCGGGATCAGCCGATACCTGTCGAAGGAGTGAGCTCATGACGAGCTGCTCGATATTCTGTGGAGCCATTCGAGGAAGAGCCTCAATTCCGAGCCGGATAGTTGGTCCGAATGCGAGGCCTGGAGGGCCGCATTCAGGGCGATGGCTGCAACTACGACGGAGGACTTGCCGGAGTCTTCCGCTGCAGCCGCATTGGCCTGGTCGGCCGAGATAGCGAAGATCATGGAGTCCCGGGTCATGGTGGATAGCTCCAGGTTCCGCTCCTCCGCGGGTTCCGAGATGAGCATGAGGGTCACGCCCACGTTGGCCGCGAGGATGCTCCTTGCGGCCTCGCGGGGCGGCACATTGAGCTTGCCCGCGATCGCCGCCTTGTTGAGCATCTCCTCCATGAGTGCCTCGGCATCGGCCACAAGTGCCGGACGGCTCTCGGGCCGAATGTTGCCGAACATCACCAGGTAGAGGTGCGGCTGGCTCAGGCCGAACTGGACGTGGTTGTCCCACATCCGCCGGATGTCCTCCAGAGGATCTCCTGTCGGTGCAAATTTACGCTCCCGCGCCACATACTCCTCGAACCCGCCAGCAACGACGGCGTCGAAAAGGCCTTCCTTGGTGCCGAAGTGGTGATAGAGCGTAGGCGCCGTAACGCCGGCCAGCTTGGTGATCTGCCGGGTAGAAACCGCAGAGCCCTGCGAACTCGCCAAAAGCTCCGCAGCCGCCCGAAGCAACCGGGTTTTAGCCGGAAGCTGGTCATCGACACCCATAGCCGCTACCCTAGCACCTATAGCACCGCTATATGAAGTGAATCACAAGGTTTTTCAGGCCTCGACATATCCCTGCGCAGAAATTGCGAGGCTTGGGGCCACTCTCCCCGGCCACATCATCGACACCGTCCGCCAGATGCCAACCAGTCAGCAAGCCGCCTACCGGCGAGCGCCTCGACACCAAAGACACCATGCTGCTGAAATCGGCCGCCAAGCCCATCAACGCGGGCAGCTCTGCCGAGCGTGCCATTGTCGGAAGCCGGCACGTCCGTCACCGAGATGCTGCACAGTCTGGGTGGCTACATGGCCGAACGCGCGACCGACGTCCTCGACGTCCGCGCCCTGATCGTGGCCAACTGCAGGGCGTCCCCGCTCCGGGCATTCCAGACTCGGACACGCCCCTTCATCCTGATGGCCGAAGATCTTGCCCCGACCGACGCTGCAACTTTGGATCCCGACGTCGTACTCGCCCTGGTGACGTCGCGCGACGAGCTTGTCCAGACTCTTGCGCCGCTGCACGGCGAGCAGTTCGGCCTCGAGTTGGGACACGAACACGGCCTGGGCGGCCGGCTGTTCGAAGCGTTGCCGGCCCAGCCACGCGGTATGCTCACGGGTCCAATGCGAGTCCTCCGGGTAGACGATGCCTTGGCGCAGCAGCATTGCGTTGATCCGCTGGCGGGCGTGGGTCAGGTCCTTCACCGCGACGGCGTGGGCGCGGGAGAGGTCCCGGGCAGCTTCCTGCCCCGGGGTGGGGACCCTGACAGATACGATCTCGCCGAGGCGGAGCATCCTTGCCAGTGACAAGGCGTCGCGTTTATCGGTTTTAATCCGGTCTCCCGGTGCGCGCAGCAGCCGTGAGGGTGCGGCAACCTGGCAGTCGATACCCGCGGCGGCGAGGGTACGTGCCAGCCAGAAGCCGGTCGGGCCGGCTTCGTACGTGCCGGGCAACTGTTCCAGCCAGGCGGTGACGCCGTCCGGCGCGAGGGTCTGGCGGATGATTTCGCCGGTCTCGGAATCCAGGGCGCAGGCGGCAACGCTGCGGGCATGGACATCCAGTCCGACTGAGGTACTCTCGAACATAGCTGGGACCTCCTGATCTTCAAATGTGGCTCTACCAGTCCACACCTGCCGCCCCGATGAGGGGAACAGGTGCTGCGTAACCGGGCGACCCACGACTGTTTTGAAGCCGAGGCCCCAGCCCATACCGGTTCGTCCGGATAGAGGACATCGCCGCCGGGATACAGGCCCCGCGCGCCGCCCCTCAAGACCCGGTGACAGGCCCCGGTGGAGCTGGCACGGCGGGACCGCCCGGCGATAATGGCCGACCGGACGGGCCGGGGAGCCGACCCCACTTACGGAGCCCCGCCCCCTTCATATTGTCTAGAAACTGACCTCGACGCCGAATAAAGCCTCTTCGTCGGCGGTACGGCGCTGCGCGTCCGCGTGAGAGGTCGCCCCTTCGTGATGTCCTCCGCCGGCTGCCTATGCACGGCGCAAGCCAAAAAGTGATGAGATTCAAATAACAGTTTCATAACGGACTGGTGAAACCTTCAAATATGTGCTTTTATGTTCTTGGTTGGGGGCAACTAATCAACTCCTTCGAGACTTCCCATCTCGAAAAGTTGGGGGCATTTCTGCATAACCTCCTGCCGTTGGTCCATATCCATCCAATGGCCTTTTGGTCGTTGTATTCCAGGAGTTGAATTTCAATGCTTGCTATTTACGCCGCTCTGCACACTTTCGTGACCACCCGCTTTACCCGCGAAGAAAAGGGTGCGACTGCCGTCGAATACGGCATCATGGTTGCGCTTATCGCCGTAGTCATCATTGCCGCCGTAGCTACCCTCGGTACCGAGTTGAACACCGACTTTACCGCCATTGTCACCAAACTGGGCGGCACTGTCACTCCGTAGCCACGGCTTATCCAAATCTACGTGGCGGCCATTGTAGGCAGCCTCGACCAGCCCTGCTGTGTGGAGGAATCACAGTGTCCTCCACACAGCACTAGGCGCTAGCGAATGTCGGATATGAGCGAGGCCCATGAAATGCGGAAATCGGGAGAACAAGGTGCCATCGCCGTCGAAATGGCGTTATTGGCGCCGATCTTGGTTGCTTTGGTTCTAGGCATTGTTGAATTCGGTTTTGCCTTTAACTCGCAGACAACGATAACTCATTCCGCGCGTGAAGCAGTACGCGAAATGGCCATAAACGACGTCAAAGCAGAAGCACAGCAGACTGCGGTAGATACGGCAGCTCCAATGGTGACCCTGAGCCCAGGACAAGTCATTGTCGTCCCTAATACATGCGTTTCGGGCGACGTCACTGTCACAATCGAATACACACACTCCTCAGTGACTGGCTTCATTCCCGATTTAGCTCTTATAGGCAAGGGTGTGATGAGATGCGGTGGCTAGGGAGCATAGGTTTATTCAGAAAAAGGCCGCCAAAACGTGAGCGCGGAGCCGCCGCCGTGGTTGTCGCTTTCGCCATGGTCGTCCTTCTGGGATTTGCAGCTATTGTTGTCGACGTCGGCGCTGCCTATGCGCAGAAGGCCCAACTCCAGAACGCCGCGGATGCCTCTGCTCTTGCCATCGCACAAGACTGCGCAAGCGGCTTGCCCTGTATCAGCACTAAAGACGCAACGGCCCAATCTCTGTCGACTGCGAATTCGAATACCGGACATCCACACCCGGACACAAGATTCACGGGCTCAAAAACGGTGCGCGTGGACGTCGATACACGGGAATCGGCATCATCTCCTCTGGGAATGTCCACCTATTTCGCGCGAGTTTTTGACATTGATCTCTTGCAGGTTAGAGCTTCCGCGGAAGTGACCTGGGGGAGCCCCAAGGAGGCTGTCAGCCTCCCTTGGACCATCAGCGAATGCGTCTTCAGATCTTTTCTTTCCAGTTCCCAGCGCTCGGAATTGGATTCAACCGGATCCTTCACGGGCAATCCGAGTGCGACCCGCGTGCTGCTGCGCTATGACGAGAATACGCCCTCGTATCCAGGTTGCGCGGCCCAGAACGGCTACACCCCGGGCGGTTTTGGTTGGTTGGATCTGGACGGCGGGGGGTGTTCCGCTCTCATTAACATCAGCGCAGGCGAAGCTGGCAGTAATCCCGGCGTCAATTTTCCCTCACCCTGTATGTCTGCCCTGAGTTCGCTCATGAAGGAACCGTTCTTGGTGCCGCTTTTTGACAACGCGTCAGGCACCGGTGGGCCCGCTACCTATACACTGGCTGGCTTCGCAGCATTCCAAATTACAGGCTTCCGTTTCAGCGGGACACCTGCGCTTAATGGCGGTCTAACCAGCTGTACCGGAAACTGCCGCGGTATAGAAGGCTATTTCACCCGCTTTGTCAGCTTGGAAGAAGGCCTCAGCCTAGACCCCGTAGCGTCAGACTTCGGCGGAACAACAGTCAGGCTGTCTAAATGAGCATTAGATTGAGGAACGGAAATTGAAATCACGCATGCTCGCGGGCCTGGTTGCGCTGTTGCTCGCTGTCACGGGAGCAATCCTAATTGCTACTTACGTGCAGAACGCTGATACCCGTGCACAACACGGACTTGAACCCTCCAACGTGTTAATCGTCCAGGAGCATATACCTGCAGGCACACCGGTGAAAGACCTTGCGTCTTTTGTGGAAGTACAGCCACTACCCTCGTCCGCCATTTCGGCGCAAGCTCTAGGAGACCTCTCGGATCAATCTGGAAAGGTGACTGCCGTGAATCTTGAGGCCGGCGAACAACTCCTATCCTCCAGACTTGTTGATCCTAAGGAACTTATTATCCCGGGAAGCGCTCCTGTTCCGGAAGGTTTGCAAGAAATTACGATTCAGCTCGAACCTCAAAGGATTGTTGGCGGCAAGATCAGTGCGGGAGACACCGTAGGGTTTTTCGTCTCTTTTGACGGTGTCACTTCTGAAGCCGACACCGGTAAATCAGAAACGCCTATTGACTCTGAAGAGGGCTCAACGACGAAGATGGTCTTTCACAAGGTTTTGGTTACAGGAGTCCAGCGAGCTGAAGCTGCAGTAGAAGGAGATGATTCAGCAACAGCGTTTCCTTCAGGAGCAATGTTGGTTACACTCGCGTGCGACGATGTAGATGCCACGAAGATAGTATTCAGTGCCGAGTACGGGACCATCTGGCTGACGAAAGAGCCTGCCGAAGCCGAAGAGTCGGCCCCGATCGTCGTCGACAAGTCCGAGGTCTACCGATGAGCCGCTTCCTCCTCATCGATTCGAATGCCTCATTCGAGCAAAAACTTAGGCTAGCTCTGGCCGGCGGCCTACCAGGAGAAATGGCGACGATCAGCCCGGATAGCGTAATAGGTGAGGCCCACGAGTTGCTCTCTTTGATCATGGGCAACCGGCCCGAAGTGATAGTCCTAGGTCCCGGCCTTGCAACAGAGGATGCATTGCGCCTGGCGACCGTGATGGACGTCCAGTTCCCGGGGCTGAGTGTTGTCTTGGTTGCCGAAGCCACTCCTGAACTCGTTCTCCAGGCGATGCGTGCCGGCGTCCGCGATGTCATCAGCCCGCTGGCCGACATCCCGTCGATCCGGATCCTGCTGGAGCGGGCAAGCCAGGTTTTCGCCAGCAAGTACCTCAAGATGTTTCCGGGAGCGACACCTTCAAGCGAACAAGGGCTTGTTATCGGAGTCTTTTCTCCAAAGGGCGGAGTGGGTAAAACAACCGTGGCCACCAATCTAGCGGTTGGACTGGGCAAATTAGCGCCGATGAATGTCGTCGTCGTCGATCTCGATCTACAGTTCGGTGACGTTGCTTCCGCCCTTTATCTGGATCCCGAACACACCATGACGGATGCAGTTTCAAATTCTGCGAGCCAGGACTCCATGGTACTCAAGGCATTCCTGACAGTGCATCCGGCAAATATCTATGCATTGTGCGCGCCTCTGGAACCGGTAATGGCCGACCTGATTAGCGCGGATCAGGTGACCCACGTCCTGCAGCAGCTGACCGCGCAGTTCAAGTACGTGGTGGTGGATACCGGGCCGGGATTGAATGAGCACACGCTGGCCGCGCTGGAACAGTGCACCGACGCCGTCTGGGTTGCGGGGATGGACGTCTCAAGTGTCAGGAGCCTACGGACCGGACTCGACGCGCTCCGACAGCTCGATCTGATTCCGGAAACTCGTCATGTGGTTCTGAATTTCGCGGATGCCAAGTCCGGTTTGAGCGTTCAGGACATCGAAGCGAGTCTCGCAGCTCCCATTGATGTCGCTATTCCACGGTCCAAGGCATTGTCCTACTCGACAAACCGAGGCATTCCCATATTGCAAGATGAGGTGAAGGATCCTGCGACAAAAAACCTGAAAGCTCTGGTGCAGCGGTTTGATCCGCAGTTGCGAGAAAAGCGCCGCAAGCTGCATAGGAGGGCGGTAGTCCAGTGAGACTGTCGGAACGTATGAACGCTGCGCGTCAGCAGCAATCGCCCGCAGAGACTTCTGTGCTAGGGCAGGAACCGCAGGTTCCCGTGGCGCTCGAGGAAGCCGTCCAACTCGCACCGGTTCCGGTTTCCAAACCGGTTGAGGTTACCGCGGTACCAACCGACGCACTCGCCGGGCTCAAGCACAGGGCAGCGAACGCGTTGTTTGACCGAATGGGTGCCCGTTTCAATGACTCCACACTAACTGAGGAGGACCTGCGCGCTGCCGCCCGCGAAGAACTCGGACAGATTATTGACGAAGAGCAGGTCCCCCTCTCGCCGGAGGAACGCAGGCGCCTGATCCGGGATGTCGCGGACGACGTGATGGGCTACGGTCCATTGCAGCGATTCCTCGATGATCCGAGTGTCACCGAAATAATGGTGAACCGTATGGACCAGATCTATGTGGAACGCAAAGGACTCGTGACCTTGACGGACGGCCGGTTCAGCTCGGAGGAACACCTGCGAAAGGTCATCGAACGCATCGTATCCAAAGTGGGCCGCCGCATCGACGAGTCCTCCCCTCTGGTTGATGCGCGCCTGGAAGACGGATCACGCGTGAATGCAGTCATCCCACCACTTGCCGTGAACGGGTCCTCGCTGACGATCCGAAAGTTCAGTAAGGTTCCCCTGACTGTTCAGAACCTGATCAGCTACGGCACGATGACGCCGGAGATGGCAGAACTACTCGACGCTTGCGTCAAGGCCAAGCTCAACATTATCGTCTCCGGCGGTACCGGAACAGGTAAGACCACATTGTTGAACGTCCTTTCGTCGTTTTTACCGGGAACCGATCGAATCGTCACCATCGAAGACGCGGTGGAATTGCAGATACAGCAGCAGCATGTGGTCCGGTTGGAGAGCCGGCCGCCGAACACGGAAGGCAAGGGCGCGGTCACCATCCGCGATCTGCTGCGCAACTCCCTCCGTATGCGTCCCGACCGCATTGTGGTCGGCGAGGTCCGTGGCGGAGAGTCGTTGGACATGCTCCAAGCAATGAATACCGGCCACGATGGCTCTCTCTCGACCGTGCACTCGAATTCGCCGCGTGATGCAGTCGCCCGCTTGGAAACGCTTGTTCTGATGGCTGGTATGGACCTGCCATTGCGCGCCATACGGGAGCAGATCGCCTCCGCTGTGGATCTGATTATCCAGATTGCCCGCCTACGCGACGGCAGCCGTCGGATCACCCATGTCACCGAAGTCCAGGGAATGGAAGGCGACGTGGTGACCCTTCAGGACGCTTTCGTGTTCGACTATTCTGCTGGCGTGGGCAGCGACGGCCGATTCCTCGGCAAGCCCGTTCCGACCGGCATAAGACCCCGCTTCATCGAACGCTTCGAGGACATGGGAATCACAGTCTCACCGGCGGTTTTCGGGCAGACCATGAACCCGGCAGGCCGGCATTGACGATGGGTGTGCTATTGATCATCGGCACCGTGTTGATCCTCGGCGCCATACTCCTCCTGATCTTCGCTCTGCAACCACAGAGCGTCACTATTCCGAGGGACCGTCGTCGTCCGTTCGAAGAAGAATCTACCTCGCAGTTGTCCCGCTTTGCCGGATCTGCTGTCCGCTTCATTGAACTACAGCTCGCTCGGCGCCCCACTCGGCTCTACCGCCGGGAGCTTCTTGAACTAGCGGGCCTCAGGCTCAGCCAAGCCGACTACATCATCCTCGTCATATCAGGCTCTGTAGTCGCAGGCCTTGTAGGTCTGCTCCTTGGAGGCATCGGGCTCGGGCTCCTGATTGCCCTGCTGGCGCCATTTGCTGGCCACTTTGTTTTGGTGATGCTTATCAACCAGCGACGAACAAAGTTCGATGCCCAGCTCGGAGATACACTGCAGCTGCTGACAGGCGGATTGCGGGCAGGACACAGCATCCTCCGTGCCATCGACGCCGCTGCCACTGAAGCTGACAGTCCCACATCGGAGGAGATGCGTCGCATCGTCACCGAGACAAGCCTTGGCAAAGACCTCCTCCAGTCCTTGAGTGACACCTCGACGCGTATGACCAGCGAGGACTTCATGTGGATCTCCCAGGCCATCCAGATCAACAGGGAGGTCGGAGGAGATCTGGCCGAAGTGCTGGACCAGGTAAGCGAGACGATTCGGGAACGGAGCGAGATCAAGGGACAGATCAAGGCATTGGCTGCGGAGGGCAAGTTCTCCGCATACATTTTGATGGCCCTTCCGATCGGCATTGTCGTCATGCTGAGTGTGGTGAATCCGGGCTACATCGGCGTCCTGTACACTGAACCGCTCGGCTGGGTAATGATTGGCGTGTCTATTGTCCTCATGGTCATAGGTGGTCTGTGGCTGCGCAAAATCATCGACTTAAAGTTCTGACGACGGCCTGATATGAATCTACTTGTGATGTTTGGAGGATTGCTGGTCTCCGGTTCAACGGGGTTTATCGCATGGACTCTCCTAGCGCAGGATAAAAAAGGGTTGAAAGCCATCCGTGCCAATCTTGCGCGGGGCTTTGATACGACGGGTGGAGCGACTCCTAGGGATCTAGGGTTTTTGTATCAGCTCGGCGAGCGGCTCACGCCTGCCGGATATGCCAAGAAGCTGGACCGTTTGCTCGCCCTAGCCGGCCGGCCGGCAACGATGCCCTTGAACCGGCTCCTCGCGGCGAAGCCGGCGCTGGGTCTCCTCGGTATGTTCCTGGCATTTGTGATGATCAGAGCCAACCCTGCCTCGACCATGGTCCTGCTAGGGATGTTCCTGACAGCGCTCGGCTATTTCATTCCCGACCTGATGCTCTATAGCAAAGGCCAGGAACGTCAAAAGGCCCTGCAACTGGAACTGGCCAATACGTTGGACCAGATGCTCATCTCTGTGGAAGCAGGCCTTGGTTTCGAAGCGGCCATGGCGCGCGCCGGTGCCAATGGGAAGGGGCCATTGGCTGAGGAGCTCGTACGAACGCTGCAGGATATGCAAGTAGGCAGAAGCCGGCGAGAATCCTACCTTGCGCTAGCAGAGAGGACCAATGTCCCGGAACTTAGAAGTTTCGTGAAAGCCATTGTCCAGGCTGACGCCTACGGAATTGCGCTTAGCGGCGTCCTTCGGATCCAAGCCAAAGTCATGCGAGTAAAGCGGCGCCAACGGGCAGAGGAGAAGGCCATGAAGCTCCCTGTCATGGTCCTCTTCCCCCTGCTGTTCTTCATCTTTCCGGTCCTCTTCATCGCTATTCTGGGACCCGCGGTGATCAACACTATCGCCACGTTCAGTGGTCAGTGACCAGGGGCATTAGGCTCCAACGGTGAACATCGTCCTTATTGCTGCCGCCGTAGCTGCAGGATTGGTGGTTGGCTGGCTCGTCTTTCCAATGGCTCAGCGGGAGGAACGCACGTCGCTGCCAGTTAGCTGGCGTGTGCCGCTGGCTATGCTGACCGGATTGGTGTGCGGGCTGCTGACTTGGATGTTCGGCGTCGGTCCCGTGCTGCCAGCGTTCTTCTACCTTGCGGTGATGGGTGTGCTGCTCGGCACGATTGATGCCAGGCACAAGTTGCTGCCGAATCGACTGGTCCTGCCATTCCTGCTCGGTGCACTCGCTCTGCTCGCAATCGCTAGCCTGATAAGCGGCGCTTGGTTGCAGCTCCTTGGCGGCTTGCTGGGCGGGGCGGCCATGTTCGCCGTCTACCTGATCATGGCGCTGATCAAGCCGGGCGGGATCGGCATGGGCGATGTAAAGCTTGCCGCCGTCGTCGGGCTTTATGCGGGCTACATTGGCTTGAACGCCTGGCTGCTGGTACTGGTCGGCGCATTCGTCCTGAACGCGGTGGCGATCCTTCTGCTGATGCTGGGACGGGTGTTGAACAGGAAGTCCGAGATCCCCTTTGGCCCTTCTATGATTGCGGCGACACTGCTGGTGCCGCTGGTTTCAGGAGTCGGGTGAGCGGCGGACTTCGATCCCGCCGTCGGTAACGCGGGCTTCGTAGACCGGCTGCGGATTGCTCGCCGGGCCGCGGACAATGCCGCCATCTGAAAGGCGGAAGGTGCTGCCATGCCAGGGGCACGTCACACAGCCTTCGCTGACAGTTCCCTCTTCCAGCGGCCCGCCCATGTGACTGCACACACTGTCGAGAGCATGGATCTGCCCGCCGTCGCGGTACAGCACCACGGACACGCCATCCAGCTCTACCTTTCGCAGATTGCCCTCGGCCAGTTCGGCCTCGGCGAGGACTGCTTGCCATTCGGCTGGCCCTTCGCGCCAGGCGGTGCGGTTGACGTTGACGCCCTTGGAGTATGCCAAATGGCCGCCGAGGTAGCCGCCAGCCATCAGGACTCCGAAGCCCGCGAGCCCGAGAGCCTTACCAACGCCGCGGTTACCCCGTTTGCGGGCAATGAGCGATGCCGTGTACAGGCTGACAGCGGTGGAATTCGCAAGGGCATGCACCAGGCCGAGCCGGCGCTCCTTGCCTTGAGTATCGGACCAGTCGTTCGCGCCGGAAGCCGCGGTGGGAACAGCCAAAACAATGCCGGCTACGACCAGCAGGTCCGCGGCGGGCTCGGTGGCCTCGCTGCCGACAATATCGAGAAGGGCCGCCATGCTCCAGGCACCGATGGGCAGATCCGTCAACACGGGGTGCAGCGGGTGGCCCACATACGTGCCGCTGAGCAAGTTCCGCAGGAAACGCGGTTTCACTACCTTGCCGACTACAGCGGCATACGGTTCAGCAATCTTGTCCAGGAATTCGAGGCCTTCCACAGTTTCCACTACCTGATGGAGTATCTTCATTGCAGCCTCCTGGAGCCGTTACCTGATGCGTCGAGAGTGGAACGACACCACCACGACAGGCATCATCCCCGGTCCACCAGAGTCTGCCATCGCGGCGGACGGCTGGCAAGGGAAGGCGAGGGTCGGCAGGGCTTGCCGGAGAGTTGGGTGGGGACCACACCCCGCGGAGAAGTCAGTCTTCGGCAGTGCGCCGTGACCGGGTCAGTTCGGCGCGGCCGGAGAGGGCGGAATCGTCCGGGTATTTTACTTCTTCGAGGACCAGCGGATGCGGTGGTGCCAGTATCGTCTTGGAGTCCCGCACCTTGGCGACGAGCCGCTCGTGCAGCCAGTCCGGACGTTCCTCCCCCGCGCCGACCGTCAGCGAGGCGCCGATCAGGGCACGGACCATATTGTGGCAGAAGGCGTCTGCGCGCACGGTGGCGACCACTACGCCGCCATTATTGCGGGTGAAGCTGAAGTCCTGGAGTTCGCGGATGGTGGTGGAGAACTGGCGCGGCTTGCAGAAGGACAAGTAGTCGTTCACGCCCAGGATGCGCTCCGCCGCGGAATTCAGGGCGTCGACGTCGAGGGCATGCTTATGCCAGAGGGTAATGTTGCGGGTCAACGGATCCCACGACTCGGCGCGGTCCGCTATGCGGTAGCTGTAGCGGCGCCAGAGGGCGGAGAACCGCGCGTCGAACCCGATCGGGGCCAGCTCGGCAGTGTGCACTTCGATGGCACCGGCAAGATCGCGGTACGGCAAGGGCGCCCCGACCCGGCCACCAAGGACCTTGGTAATGACACCGCGCAGCCTGCGCAGCAGGGAGACCGACGGGTCGATCGTCCTGCCCCGAGCCAGCGACTCCCACTCCCCCGGTTCCAGATCGAAGTGCACCACCTGGCCGCGGGCGTGGACGCCGGCGTCGGTGCGGCCGGCCACGGTCAGCCGGATGGGCCGGCGGAGCAAGGTGGCAAGCGCTTCTTGCACCGCCCCTTGGACGGTCAGCAATCCCGGTTGGATTGCCCACCCGCTGAACGGACCGCCGTCGTACGCTAAATTCATCCGGACACGCAGAAGCCCGCTGTCCGGTTGCGGGACAGCGGGCTTCTGGGAATGCATGCTCTAAATGCTAGCCGGAATCAGAGGGGAAGAATTACTTCTTCTCGTCTGCTTCCGGAGCCTCAGCTGCTTCTTCGGCGGAAGGAGCCGAAGGAGCGGAAGCCGGTGAGTCAGCGGACTCAGCCGAAGCGGAGGATGCGGAGGCAGAGGATGCGGATTCGGCCGAAACGGCCTCTTCCTCAACCGGAGCCGGAGCGGACTTGGCGGCAGCCTTCTCAGCTTCGGCCACAACGGCCTGCTTCGGGGATACCGGATCCAGGACCAGTTCGATGACAGCCATGGGAGCGTTGTCGCCCTTGCGGTTGCCGATCTTGGTGATGCGGGTGTAGCCACCATCACGGTTCTCGACGGCGGTAGCGATGTCGGTGAACAGCTCGTGGACGATGCCCTTGTTGCTGATCAGGGACAGCACGCGACGGCGCGAGGCCAGGTCTCCGCGCTTGGCGAAGGTGACCAGGCGCTCGGCGTACGGACGCAGACGCTTTGCCTTGGTGACGGTGGTGGTGATGCGCTTGTGCTCGAACAGAGCAGCGGCCAGGTTGGCGAGCATCAGTCGCTCGTGCGCCGGACCGCCTCCGAGGCGCGGACCCTTAGGGGGGGTAGGCATTATGTTTTCTCCTCAAATGGTGCCGCTCTTGGCGCTACAGAGCACCATCACGGCAGAATTCTTGCGATTTAGAGTTCGTCCTCGCCGAAGGCTTCTTCGTCCTCTTCGATGGCTGCGGCACGTGCGGCAAGGTCGAATCCTGGAGGGGAATCCTTCAGGGACAGACCAAGCTCAACAAGCTTTGCCTTGACCTCATCAATGGACTTCGCACCGAAGTTGCGGATGTCCATGAGGTCAGCCTCGGAGCGGGCAACGAGCTCACCCACGGTGTGGATGCCCTCACGCTTGAGGCAGTTATAGGACCGCACGGTCAGCTCAAGGTCCTCGATCGGCAGAGCCATGTCAGCTGCCAAGGCGGCATCTGTGGGGCTCGGGCCGATTTCGATACCTTCAGCCTGGGTGTTCAGCTCGCGTGCCAGGCCGAACAGCTCAACCAGGGTGGTTCCGGCAGAGGCGACGGCGTCGCGCGGTGCAATGGAATCCTTGGTTTCGACGTCGACAATCAGGCGGTCGAAGTCGGTGCGCTGCTCAACACGGGTTGCCTCAACCTTGAAGGTAACCTTCAGGACCGGCGAGTAGATGGAGTCAACCGGAATGCGGCCGATCTCCGAGTCGCCGGACTTGTTCTGGCTCGCCGAAACGTAGCCACGGCCGCGTTCGATGGTCAGTTCGAGTTCGAACTTGCCCTTCTCGTTCAGCGTGGCGATGTGCAGATCCGGGTTGTGGAATTCCACGCCGGCCGGCGGTGCAATATCCGCAGCGGTGACAACACCGGGTCCCTGCTTGCGCAGGTAGGCGACCACGGGCTCGTCATGCTCGGAGGAGACAGCCAGGTTCTTGATGTTCAGGATGATCTCGGTGACATCTTCCTTCACACCCTGAACGGTGGTGAACTCATGCAGCACACCGTCGATCCGGATGCTGGTTACAGCAGCACCGGGGATCGAGGACAGCAGGGTGCGGCGAAGAGAGTTTCCCAGGGTGTAGCCAAAGCCCGGCTCAAGCGGTTCGATAACGAACCGTGAGCGGTTGTCGGCCACTACTTCTTCGGTAAGGGTGGGGCGCTGTGCAATGAGCACTTAGATTTCCTTTCAGCGAGCGTCCGCTATATGACGCAGCACGAATTGGTGGAAAAGAACGGCTAGACAGCCGGGAGCGGAACCTTCAGCCGCCGTCGTAATTCCCAAATACATGGGGACCGACGGCGGCCGAAGGAACCAAAAGGCGGCTGGTTAGACGCGGCGGCGCTTCGGGGGACGGCAACCGTTGTGGGCGCTGGGGGTGACATCCGAAATGGAGCCAACCTCGAGGCCAGCGGCCTGCAGCGAACGGATTGCGGTCTCGCGTCCGGAACCCGGACCCTTCACGAAAACGTCGACCTTCTTCAGGCCATGCTCCTGGGCACGCTTTGCAGCGGACTCAGCAGCCATCTGCGCTGCGAACGGGGTGGACTTACGCGAACCCTTGAAGCCAACCTCGCCGGCCGAAGCCCACGAGATGACAGCACCGTTCGGGTCCGTGATGGACACGATGGTGTTGTTGAAGGTGCTCTTGATGTGCGCCTGTCCGAGCGCAATATTCTTTTTGTCCTTGCGACGCGGCTTACGTACCGCTCCACGAGTCTTGGGGGGCATATATTTCTCCTACAAAGTTGGTTGGTAGCTAGCAGACCGCTGTTTAGCGAGTCTTCTTCTTACCGGCGACGGTGCGCTTCGGGCCCTTGCGGGTGCGAGCGTTGGTCTTGGTGCGCTGACCGCGAACGGGCAGTCCACGACGGTGGCGAATACCTTCGTAGCTACCGATCTCAACCTTGCGGCGGATGTCGGCGGCAACCTCACGGCGGAGGTCACCTTCTACCTTGTAGTTGCCCTCGATGTAATCACGCAGCTGCACGAGCTCTGCATCGGTGAGGTCCTTGACGCGGGTGTCCGGGCTGATGCCGGTTTCCGCGACGATCTGCTCTGCACGGGTCCTACCCACGCCGTAGATGTAAGTCAGGGCGATAATTACCCGCTTTTCGCGGGGAATATCTACGCCAGCGAGACGAGCCATATGGCGGTTCTCCTTGTTGTATCCGGAGGTCTGAAGCAATGCATCCCTGTTACCAGGTCCCCGGCCTCCGAGCCCGGGGGTGTGCAGGAAATCCTGCTGCACTGCCTATTGAATTACTACGCGCGGGTAGTTCCTGCTTGGAAGCAGGAAGCTTAGCCCTGGCGCTGCTTGTGGCGCGGGTTCTCGCAGATCACAATGACGTTGCCCTTGCGACGAATCACCTGGCACTTATCACAGATCCGCTTGACGCTCGGCTGGACCTTCATGGTTATCCTTTGCGTTTGCAGTTGTCGCTTGCGTAATTACCTATTACCGCGGTGGCCCGCGGAGCTAAGTCTTTACTTGTAGCGGTAGACGATACGGCCCCGTGAGAGGTCGTACGGGCTGAGTTCCACTACAACACGGTCCTCTGGGAGGATCCTGATGTAGTGCTGACGCATCTTTCCCGAGATGTGAGCAAGCACAACGTGTCCGTTAGTCAGCTCAACGCGGAACATCGCGTTGGGCAGAGCTTCCTGCACAGTGCCTTCAATCTCTATGACACCGTCTTTCTTAGCCATATCCTCCGCTAACGTCAGTAACCACCACTTGCGTGGGGCTAGTTTTTGGGTGTTGCTTGCCACTAGACTTCCGGTGGAATGCGCTCGTTGAGCGGCCCCCGGCCCGGGAACGGGCACGAAAGTAGAGACAACCAACAGATAACTGTACTCCGCGAGCCGCTTTAAGTTAAATCGGGATGCTTTGCAAGTACGACGGCGGGAGTCTCCACAGTCTCGGCACTCGCCACGGCGTTAAGGATGGCAAGGCGGACGGCTTCCGCCGCCAAAATCTGCAGTTCAAGGACCGGGGTCACCGGGCCCTCTTGCACCAACTGCTTCTCGCCGGTGGCCAGACCGAAGACCACGTCCCCGTCGCCCAGCGTGTGGGAGGGATTGAGCGCCCGCGCCAGCCCCGCGTGCGAGGCCGACGAAGTGCGCTTAACCTGCGCGGGATCCAGCACGGCGTTGGTGGCGACCACGCACAGCGTAGTGTTCAGCGGCGCGTGGCCGGGCAGCGGCGGCAGCGCGGGGGCAGCGCGCAAGACCTGTTCCCTGCCGAGTCCTACGGGGGCGCCAGCCGCATTGACCACCGCGATCGCACCGATGACTACTTCGGAGTTCCCGCCGCTCATCCGCAGCGAAGCGCTGCCCACTCCCCCTTTGTAACGCTGGTAGTCCAGAGCGGCGCCGGTGCCGGCACCGGCGTTGCCCCGCTGCACCGGCGCAAAGTCTGGAGAGGCACCTGCTGCAGCGGCGGCGTCGTACCCCATCTGCTCGGTAGGGCGAGCCTTGGCGTCGCCGCCGCGGCCGAGGTCGAAAATGGCCGCCGCGGGAACGATGGGCACCACTCCGGCGTCGGTCCGGAAGCCCCTGTCCTGCTCCTCGAGCCAGCGCTGCGCGCCGTGGGCGGTGATCAGCCCGAAGGCGCTGCCGCCGGTGAGGACAACCGCGTCCACCGTCGGAACCAGCGTGGTCGGGTCAAGCGCGTCGGTTTCATGGGTGGCCGGGCCTCCCCCGCCCACGTGTACGGAACCGATGGTTCCCGGCGGCGGCAGCACCACGGTCACGCCGGACAACCAGCCCTCGCCGATCCGCTGGACCTGGCCGACCTTGATTCCGGGGACATCGGTGATGGAGGAAGTCATGCCTTCACTCTAGAGGGCGGCCCGGATCAGATCGGCGTTGTCGCGGAGCCAGGCTTCGGCCCTCGGCATCCGGTCCTTCACGCCTTCGTCCCACCAGCGCTTGAAGACAGGGTCGGCGTCGGCGGCAGCTTTGGCGGTAAGCGAGGCGTTGCGGCTGCGCTGAATGGCGACGTCAACCAGCCTGCTTCTTTGCTCGGCGTTCATGCCGTAGGCGTCGGCGAACAACCGCACCCGTGCGGGAATGTCCGCTTCAGCCAGCGCCGGCGCCCGGTCTGTCTGATGCAGGAGCGGCGCCCACCAGTAGAGTGCGTTGACGATGTCGGCAACCCGGGTAGTTGGCCTGGCCAGGTCGAAGTCGATCAGGGCCGCCGGAACGCCGTTGCGGAAGACGACATTGCCCGGGCAGTAGTCCTGATGGGAGACCAGCTCGGGCGCGGCGAACAGTGGCCTAACGCCTGACGGATGGATACCGGGGAGGCTACCGAACACCACGCCTTCGGGCGGCAACCATCCTTGTGCGGCATCATGCAGCCGGCGGATGAGCCGGGCGAGCTCGACCAGGATGTCTGCACCGGTTGCTTCCGCGGGCAGTGGTTCCACCGGGATGTCGCCCGGCACGTAGGAGAGGACTTCCCGTCCAGCGTCGTCGTAGCCGAGCGGGAGCGGAGCGGCATCGAAGCCCTGCGCGTGCAGGTACGCCAGGTACAGCTGAACCGTGGCAGTGAAAGGACGGACCGGCCGGCGGACTGTGTCCCCGATCCTGACGACCTTGGTCCAGCCGCCCTCCCCCAACTGCCGCCCGCCGTCGTCGTTCATTGGATCCTCCTCACCGTGCCACCCGTGTGGTCAGTGTGCGTTGGCCAGTTCTGTCCGCAGCTCTTCCTCGAGAGCGGCGAGGGCCTCGGCCGCGCCAACGATGGCCTGGACCTGCTCGGCCGGAAGCTTCAGCAGGGCCGTGCTGATGGAACCGGACCATGCTTCCTCAATGAGCCTCTTGTTTTTCTGTGCCTTCTCACTCGGGTGCAGCAAGGCCAGCCGGCGGTCGATCGGGCTGGTTCTCCGCTCAACCAGTCCGCGGTCAACCAGCGCCTTCACTGCAGCGCTGGCATTACTCTGGCGCAAGCCCAGTTGAAGGGCAAGCTCCGAAACGGTCAGGCCCGGTTCCGCGTGGATGCGCATGAGCACCACCAGCTCGGAGGTGGGCAGCGGATCAATGCCAGCGGCCGAGGGAAGAATGCGGTGGATGGTCCAGGAGAGGGAGTGGAGCAGCGAGCCCAACTCGTGGGAGGGAACGCCGGTTGTGGGCAACGACATAGCCCAATCCTAGTCCACATGTTGGCATATATATAAAAATATAACTAAGTTGGAGGCCAACCCAATTCTCTTCCTGGTTAGGAACCCCGCGATGACCATTACTCCCCCACGCGATGCCCCACGCCTGACGGGAGCGGTGATCGGCGTGCTGGCCCTGCTGACCGCGGTGAGCCCGCTTGCCACCGACATGTACCTGCCGGCCTTCCCGCAGATGGCAAGCGATCTGGGGGCCTCGGCCACCAGCATCCAGCTGACCCTGACGACGTTCCTGATTGGGCTGGCACTCGGCCAGCTAATCATCGGCCCCTTGTCCGACGGCACGGGGCGGCGGAAGCCACTGCTGATCGGCACCGCCATCTGCCTGCTGGCCAGCCTAGGCACTGCCATTGCGCCCAGCGTCGAACTGCTCATCGCGGCGCGCTTCGTCCAGGGCTTGAGCGGCGCCGCCGGCGTGGTGCTCGCCCGCGCCGTCATCTCCGACTCTGCCAAGGGTATCCAGGCCGCCAAGGTGCTGGGGGTCATGATGATCATCCTTGGCATCGCCCCGGTTCTGGCTCCGGTGCTCGGAGGCGCCATCATCGCCGGCTTGGGCTGGCGTGGTGTCTTCTGGGTGGTCGCGTTCCTGGTTGCCCTGATGTTCATCGCCGCGCTGTGCTTCATCAAGGAAACCCTGCCAGCATCCGAACGCCAGGGCGGCGGCCTCAAGGCCATGCTCCGCAGCGGCAGGACCGTGCTCTCCAACCGGAACTACGTGGGGTACCTGGTCACCTTCAGTTTCGCCTTCGGTGCCATGTTCGCCTACATTTCGGCGTCGCCGTTTGTCCTGCAGAACATCCTGGGCCTGTCCACCACGACGTACTCGCTGGTCTTCGGGCTCAATTCCCTGGCCATCATGATCTCCGCGATCATCGCCACCAAGCTGGCCGGGCGCGTGGACTTCCGCAAGATGCTGGGCGGCGGCGTCATCGCCCTCGTCCTGGCAACCCTGGCCCTGCTGACGGTGGTGTTCACCGGCGTCGCGATGATCCCCACCCTGCTGCTGCTCTTCGTCTTCCAAGGCTCGCTGGGGTTCATCTACGGCAACGCCACCGCCCTTGCCTTGGGTGAAGCGCGGCACCACGCCGGCACCGGCTCGGCGTTCCTCGGCGCTTTCCAGTTCATCCTGGGCGCCGCGGTTTCGCCGCTCGTCGGATTGGCGGGCGAGCACGATGCCCGCCCCATGGCAATCGCCATGGCGTTGGCGGCGCTCATCTCCGCAGCGGGCTTCTTCCTGCTGACCGGCAAGGGTGCCACCGAAGCGCTCGACGCCGAAGCAGAGCCTGCGCAGCCCGAAATGAGCGAAACGGCAGCCCGCTGACTCAGAGCTTGGTGACGTCGATGGTGCCGGGCTTCATGTCGATGGCTTCGCAGAACTGCTCGACGTTGGCGGGCAGCCCGTCCGGCGTGGCGAAGACGGCGTAGCGCCAGTCGTCCCGGATGCAGGTCACCATGGCCGGCGGCTCGCTTCCGGGCGACTGCTGGTCCTGCCCTTCCAGCGGGGCTTCGCTCCAGAGTGCGCCGCAGAGTTCCTGTGGGTCGATCCGCTGCGGCACGCCGGACAGGTCCACCATGACGCTGCCATCCGGATTGGTGCCGACGATCTCGCCGCCGCTGGCAAAGCCGGCCTCCTGCTGCGGGGCATCGGGGGTGGAGCCCATGTAGCAGATGGCGGTGAAGCGCTTTTGGTCATCGGTGAGGTTCAGAATGGCAAAGCCCGCGGTGGCGGAGCCGGCCAGCACCGGCACGGCGACCGCGGCAGTGACCACCCGCCGTCGTCGTTTGCGGCGGGCGATGTCCTGCGTAATCCGGGCACTCAGCGCCGAGCGCACGCGCGCTTTACTGACCTGGAGTTCGTCCATTCCTATTCACCTTCTTCCGCTGTGAGCACGTCCGAAAACTGGTTCTTCAGCCGGGCGCGCAGGCGCAGCACCCGGTTCTTGACCGCGGCCTTGGTCAGGCCGAGTTCCTTGGCAATGTCGCCGCGCGGGCGGCCGCCGACGAAGTGGACCAGGAAGATCCGCTGGTCGGCTTCGGGCATGGCCGACACCGCGCGGTGGACCCGGCTGAGGGTGTCCTGCGCGATGACTTTCTCTTCGGTCGAGACCTCGGCGAGGACCCGTCCAATATCCATCCGGTCGATATCCAGCATGCGCTGGTTACCCTTTTTGCGCAGATGGTTTGCCGCCAGAAATTTCGCTGTCGTGTAAAGCCACGGGAACACAGAGCCGTTGATGCACTTGATCCGCTTCGCCTTCTCCCACATGAGGAAGAACGTCTCCTGCGCAAGCTCCTCCGCGGCTCCGACGTCGCCGGTGATCCGGCCCAGGTACCGCAGCACACCGTCGGCGTGGCGCTCGTAGAGCACACCGAACGCGTCTTCGTCCCTGCGCCCGCAGCGCCGGAGCAGCGCGGACTCATCCGGCGGCGCTTCGGCCTCCGGCTCGTCATCGGCTGCCATCTAGCCGAAGAAACTGGCCGACGAAGCCCGGTCATTGAAGGAACCGACCCAGCTCGAGAACCGGTAGTCACCATAGGTCGCCCCTTCGCCGTCGCGGTTTTCGTGCAGCCGCACCGTGCAGCCGTTGTAGCCGCGGAAGGACGTGACCCGGTCATTCCAGCCGACATCGGCCAGGTTGATGAAGGCCGAGCCTCCCGCGGAGCAGCCCCCGTAGTTCAGGATCCGGTACGAGGCCCCGGAGTAGCCGGCGTTCGCGTACACAATTCCAGCTGTAACCAACGACGACGACGGCGCCTCCTCGGTCACGGGCGCCGGCTCAGCTGCTGGCTGGGTTGCCATCGCGGGCTCTGCTGTTGCCGGCGATGCCGCGGCCGGTTCGACGGTTCGCTGCGTGGCCGCTGCCGGCTCAGCCGTCTGAGTCGTTGCGGCCTGCTGGTCCACACCCAGCTGCTCCAGTGACCTGTCCAATGCGGCTTCAGTTCCATAGCATTCGGACGCGGAGGTAGCGGCGTGGAACCAGCAATGTTCGGCGCCGGCGGACTGCTGAGCCGAGGTTGTCTCCGAGGTTCCGGAGGGAGCCGGGCTGGCGGCGGCGACCGCCGGAACGGCGCCTATTCCGATCAGTCCTGCTGTGATCACTGCCGCGAAGACGGCATGCTTGCGCTGTTTCAGTACTTTGCGGCCCATAATTCCACCATATAAGAGCCCCTTCCCGGGCTCCTAAAGCCCTGTGGATTGGAAGGAAAGGGTGTGGCCGGCCAACGGAGCGGTGAGCCGTTCGCTCCCACCGCTCCGCGGCCATACCCTCGATGACCCTCTCTCCATGCAATGCATCCTGACGGGCCAAGGCCGTTCGTTCCTCAGCCGGAATCAGGTCCCTTGCGGGCCATCTACTTACTTAATGTGCCGGGGATGCAAAAGGTCTCGCCTGGAATGAAAGTTTTTTCATCCCGGGCGAGACCCGCGGAACGTAACGCTCGAAGGCCAAGCCAACGGCCGCCGTCGTTCGCTTGAAAATGAGGGCCGGTCAGTCCAGCGGAACCGGTGTGACGCCCAGCGGCGCCAGCTTGGCAGTGCCACCATCTTCGGCGGTGAGAACCCAGATGCCCTTGTCGTGCACAGCTACCGTGTGTTCCCACTGGCATGAGCGCGAGGCGTCGGTGGTGACGACGGTCCAGTCATCATCCAGGGTTTTGGTCTCGATGTCTCCGCGGACCAGCATGGGCTCGATAGCCAGGCACAGGCCCGGACGGATCTTCGGCCCGCGGTGGCCGGTGCGGTAGTTCAGGACGTCCGGCGCCTGGTGCATGGCGGTGCCGATGCCGTGGCCCACGTAGTCCTCGAGGATGCCCAGCGGCTTGCCCTCAACGCTGCTGACGTAGTCATCGATGGCGTTGCCGATGTCGCCGACGCGCGAGCCGTTCGCCAGGGCAGCGATCCCCCGCCACATGGCTTCCTCGGTCACGTCGGAGAGCCGCTGGTCTTCGGGATCGGCCGTACCCACGATGACGCCCCGCGCGGAGTCGCCGTGCCAGCCATCGATGCTGCAGCCGCCGTCGATGGAAAGGATGTCCCCGTCCTGGAGCACCCTGGGGCCGGGGATGCCGTGCACAACTTCCTCGTTCACCGAAACGCAGACGGTGGCCGGGAAGCCGTGGTAGCCCTTGAAGTTGCTCTTGGCGCCCGCCTCATTGATCACGGCTTCGAAGGCTGCGTCCACATCGCTGGTGGTGGCACCAACGACGGCGGCGGCCACCGCAGCGTCGAGGGCGCGGCTGACCACCAGACCCGCTTTGCGCATTTTGCGGATCTGGTCCTTGGTCTTGTACTCGATGCTGGGCTGGCCGAATGCCATGGTCTCTGTGTTCCTTCTGTTCTGCGAAATGCCGCAGGCCCCGTCCAACGAATCCGAAGGATCAGGGCCTGGGCCTAGGTTGGAGCGGCAGCTCCGTTGGCTAAGCGGTAACGCTCTTGAGCGCGTCCATAATGCGGTTGGTGACGTCGTCGATGGCGCCCAGTCCGTCTACCTTGGCCACGATGCCGCGTCCCTGGTAGCGGGAGACGACTGCCTCGGTCTGCTCGTGGTACAGGTCCAGACGGTGCCGGATGACGGTTTCGTTGTCATCGGCGCGCCCTTCCTGCTCCGCGCGGCCCAGCAGGCGCTTGACCAGTTCCTCGTCGTCGGCGGTCAGCTGCAGGACAACGTCCAGCTGGTCTTCGCTCTCGGCCAGGATGCTGTCCAGCTCATCCACCTGTGCCGTGGTCCGCGGGTAGCCATCGAGGAGGAAGCCCGGTTCGACGTCGTCCTTGGAAAGGCGGTCGCGAACCATGTTGTTGGTGACGCTGTCCGGGACGAAGTCGCCCTTGTCGATGTACTTCTTGGCTTCGAGGCCCAACGGGGTCTCTTCCTTGACGTTGGCGCGGAAGATATCACCGGTGGAAATGGCGACGATGCCCAGCCGCTCGGAGATACGTGATGCCTGGGTTCCTTTGCCGGATCCGGGCGGGCCGATAATGAGCATCTTTGTCATCGCAGTAGTCCTTCATAGTGACGTTGCTGTAGCTGGGCATTTATCTGTTTCACGGTTTCCAGACCAACACCAACCATGATGAGGATCGAGACGCCGCCAAACGGGAAGTTCTGGTTCGCGTTGATCAGCACCAGGGCGATCAGCGGAATCAGAGAAATCACGCCGAGGTAGAGCGCGCCCGGAAGGGTAATCCGGGACAGCACGTAAGAGAGGTATTCCTCGGTGGGGCGGCCGGCCCGGATCCCCGGGATGAAACCGCCGTACTTCTTCATGTTGTCCGCCACTTCTTCAGGGTTGAAGGTGATGGCCACATAGAAGTATGTGAAGAAAACAATCAGGCCGAAGTACACGGCCATATAGACCGGGTGGTCGCCGCTGACCAGGAAAGTGTTGATCCAGTTGACCCATTCCGGCGGCGGGGTGGTGCCGTCCGTCGGGGTGTTGAACTGGGCTACCAGCGAGGGCAGGTAGAGCATCGACGAGGCGAAGATGACCGGGATAACGCCGGCCATGTTCACCTTGATCGGAATGTAGGTGCTGGTGCCGCCCAGCGTGCGGCGGCCGATCATACGCTTGGCGTACTGAACCGGGATGCGGCGCTGGGACTGCTCCACGAAGATGACCGCGGCCACGGTGAAGAGGCCGATGATGATGACGCCGATGAAGATGTTGACGCCCTGTGCGCGCAGGATTTCACCCAGCGAGCTCGGGAAGCCTGCGGCGATGGAAACGAAGATCAGCAGGGACATACCGTTGCCGACGCCCTTTTCCGTGACCAGCTCGCCCATCCACATGATCAGGCCGGTACCGGCCGTCAGGGTCAGGATGAGCAGCACGATAACCATCAGGCTGTCTTCCGGGATGATCGGCACCGGGCAGTCGCCAAGGAGGGCGCCGGAGCGGGCCAGCGAGACGAGTGTGGTGCCGTTGAGCAGGCCGAGGGCTATGGTCAGGTAGCGGGTGTACTGGGTCAGCTTGGACTGGCCCTGTGCGCCTTCCTGATGCAGCTCCTGGAAGCGGGGAATGACCACCCGCAGCAACTGCACGATGATGCTCGCCGTAATGTACGGCATGATGCCGAGGGCGAAGATGGACACCTGCAGCAGGGCGCCACCACTGAAGAGGTTGACGAACTGGTACAGCCCGCCGCTTGTGTTGCCGAGCGCCAAGCATTGCTGCACGTTTCCGTAATCAACACCGGGGGCAGGGATGAAGGCACCCAGGCGGTAGATGGTGATGATACCGAGGGTGAACAACAACTTGCGCCGCAGGTCCGGCGTCCGGAAAACCCGGCCAATTGCGCTGAGCAAGCGTCCTCCTGAAAAGTCTTTGATGCCGCCGAGCGGCGATGCACAAGAACCGAGTCTATCTGCTCGGCCGCGTCCGGAATAACTCGCGGACTAAAAAGTAAACTGCCTTTAACCCAATGAAACCCTTGGTGGCCGGAATACACCGACCACCAAGAGTTTAATCATTGGTTGTGAGAGATCACTACCGAAGCCGTTTGGCTACAGCTCCGTGACGGAACCGCCGGCGGCGGCAATCTTCTCAACAGCACTGGCGGAGAAGGCATGAGCCTTCACATCAACCTTGACGGTGATGTCGCCGGTGCCCAGAACCTTGACGAGCTGGTTCTTGCGAACCGCGCCCTTTTCGACCAGGTTATCCACGGTGACCTCGCCACCCTCGGGGAACAGCTCATTGAGCTTGTCCAGGTTCACAACCTGGAATTCCACCTTGTTCGGGTTCTTGAAGCCACGCAGCTTCGGCAGGCGCATGTGCAGGGGCAGCTGGCCGCCCGCAAATCCTGCCTTGACCTGGTAGCGCGCCTTTGTACCCTTGGTACCACGGCCTGCAGTCTTACCCTTGGAGCCTTCACCACGACCAACACGGGTCTTGGCGGTCTTGGCACCGGGGGCAGGACGCAGGTGGTGGACCTTCAGAGTGTTGTTCTCTTCTGCCATCTCTACTTCGCCTCCTCAACCTTTACCAGGTGAGAAACAGTGTTGAGCATGCCAACGGTCACGGCATCGGCGTTACGGACAACGGTGTGTCCGATACGCTTCAGGCCCAATGAACGCAGCGTGTCGCGCTGATTCTGCTTGCCGCCAATGACGGACTTAATCTGGGTGATTTCCAACTGTGCATCAGACGCAACCAAGTTGTTACGAGTCGTCTGGATCATTACGCACCTGCCTTTTGCTGCTGCATTGCGCGAAGCAGGATCGGAGGAACAACCTCATCCAGCGGCAGGCCACGACGGGCTGCTACTGCCTGAGGCTCTTCGAGACGGCGCAGTGCGTCCACCGTTGCGTGCACAATGTTGATCGCGTTGGCCGAGCCGAGCGACTTCGAGAGCACATCGTGGACACCGGCGCACTCGAGTACGGCGCGGACCGGGCCACCGGCGATAACACCGGTACCGGCAGCGGCCGGACGGAGCATGACGACGCCTGCAGCGGCCTCACCCTGGACACGGTGAGGCACCGTGCCGCCGATGATCGGGACGCGGAAGAAGGACTTCTTGGCTTCTTCAACACCCTTGGCGATTGCTGCGGGAACTTCCTTCGCCTTGCCGTAACCAACGCCAACCAGGCCGTTGCCGTCGCCGACAACTACCAGAGCGGTGAAGCTGAAGCGACGACCACCCTTGACGACCTTGGAAACACGGTTGATGGTGACGACGCGCTCGAGGTACTTGTCCTTCTCGGCGTCGCGTGCGTTGTCGCGGCCACCACGGCCACCACGCTCGCCACGGCCACCACGGTCGCCACGCTCTCCACGACGGCCGCCGCGGCGGTCATCCTGGGAAGAAGCAGCTTTATCGGCGGTACCCGCGGCTGCGGTGGTCTCAGTTGCTTCAGTCACCTGAGTATCCTTTTCGTTATTCTCTGCGGTCACAGTGCCAGCCCACCTTCACGTGCGCCTTCGGCAACAGCTGCGACACGGCCGTGGTACTTGTTACCACCACGGTCGAAGACAACGGCCTCGATGCCGGCAGCCTTGGCGCGCTCGGCTACGAGCTCGCCAACGCGCTTGGACTTAGCGGTCTTGTCACCTTCGAATCCGCGCAGATCGGCTTCCATGGTGGAAGCCGAAGCCACGGTGATGCCCTTGCTGTCATCGACAACCTGGACGAATACGTGGCGTGCGGAGCGGTTGACTACCAGACGCGGACGGACCGCGCTGCCGGTGATGCGCTTACGGACGCGCAGGTGGCGGCGGCCGCGTGCAGCGGACTTGCTCTTACCCTTAATTCCGAGAGCCATGGTTACTTACCAGCCTTTCCGACCTTGCGGCGGATCTGCTCGCCTACGTAACGGATGCCCTTGCCCTTGTAGGGGTCCGGCTTCCGCAGCTTACGGATGTTGGCAGCAACCTCGCCGACCTGCTGCTTGTTGATTCCCGATACAGAGAGCTTGGTCGGACCCTCTACTGCAAAGGTGATGCCTTCGGGTGCCTTGACGGCAACCGCGTGGCTGTAGCCCAGGGCGAACTCGAGGTCCGAGCCCTTGGCCTGTACGCGGTAACCGGTTCCGACAATCTCGAGGTTCTTCTTGTAGCCTTCGGTCACACCGATGATCATGTTGTTGATCAGGGTGCGGGTCAGGCCGTGGAGAGACCGGGATTCGCGCTCGTCGTTCGGGCGGGACACGGTCAGCGTGCTCTCGTCCAGGGCCACCTGAATCGGGGAAGCAACCGCGTGGGTCAGTTCTCCCTTGGTGCCCTTGACGGAGACAACGTTACCGTCGACCTTGACCTCTACGCCGGCGGGAACGGTGATGGGGAGACGTCCAATACGTGACATTTTATCTCTTCCTTTCCGTTACCAGACGTAAGCGAGGACTTCGCCGCCCACGCCCTTCTTGCCGGCCTGACGATCAGTCATCAGCCCGGAAGAGGTGGACAGGATTGCGATACCCAGGCCACCCAGCACGTGCGGCAGGTTGGTGGACTTCGCGTAAACGCGGAGACCGGGCTTGGAAATGCGGCGGATACCGGCGATAGAACGCTCGCGGCTCGGGCCGAACTTCAGTTCGATGGTCAGCTTCTTGCCAACCTCAGCTTCCTCTTCCTTCCAGCCGGCGATGTAGCCTTGCTCCTTCAGGATGTCGGCAACGCGTGCCTTGAGTTTGCTGTACGGCATGGACACGGATTCGTGGTAAGCCGAGTTTGCATTGCGCAGACGAGTCAGCATGTCTGCGACAGGATCTGTCATAGTCATTGTGGGCTCTTGCCCTTCCTCGTAACGGTTTCCTTGTTCCGGCAGGCTCAACCAGCGGAACGGGACCTTTTACGTAGTTGAATTAATCTTCGGTCTTGAACGGGAAGCCAAGCGCCTTGAGCAGCGCACGACCCTCGTCGTCAGTCTTTGCGGTAGTCACTACGGTGATATCCATACCGCGGACGCGGTCGATCTTGTCCTGATCGATCTCGTGGAACATCGCCTGTTCGGTCAGACCGAAGGTGTAGTTACCATTGCCATCGAACTGCTTGCCGTTGAGGCCGCGGAAGTCGCGGATACGGGGCAGTGCCAGGCTGACCAGGCGGTCAACGAATTCCCACATGCGGTCGCCGCGCAGTGTTGCGTGCGCACCGATCGGCATGCCTTCGCGCAGCTTGAACTGTGCGATCGACTTGCGGGCCTTGGTGACCTGGGGCTTCTGGCCGGTGATCTGGGTCAGATCGCGCACTGCACCGTCAATGAGCTTGGAGTCCTTGGCGGCATCTCCAACACCCATGTTCACAACAACCTTGACAAGGCGCGGAACCTGGTTGACGTTGACGTAATTGAACTCGTCGCGCAGAGTCTGCTTGATCTCTTCTGCGTAACGGGTCTTCAGACGGGGGACGATCTTGGTGACGGTCTCAGTCATTACAGATCCTTCCCGGAGCTCTTGGCAACGCGGATACGCACAGTGCGCTCACGGCCATCACGCTCGACGGTCTCGGTGCGGTAGCCAACGCGGGTCGGCTTTTTGGTCTCGGGGTCAACAACGGCAACGTTGGAGATGTGCAGCGGGGCCTCTACGGTCTCGATGCCACCGGTCTTCGTGCCGCGCTGCGACTGACCGACCTTGGTGTGCTTGGTTACGGTGTTTACGCCTTCAACCAGCACGCGGTTGGTCTCCGGGAAAACCTTGAGGACCTTGCCCTGCTTGCCGCGGTCGCCGCCGCGTTCCTGCTTAGCACCGGTGATGACCTGAACCAGGTCACCCTTCTTGATCTTGAACTTAGCAGCCATGAACTACAGCACCTCCGGAGCAAGCGAGATGATCTTCATGAACTTCTTATCGCGAAGCTCACGGCCGACCGGGCCGAAGATACGGGTACCGCGGGGGTCACCGTCGTTCTTCAGGATCACTGCAGCGTTTTCATCGAACTTGATGTAGGAACCGTCCACACGACGGCGTTCCTTCTTGGTACGAACGATGACAGCTTTGACGATGTCACCCTTCTTGACGTTGCCGCCGGGAATTGCGTCCTTGACGGTGGCAACGATCACGTCGCCAATGCCTGCGTAGCGACGTCCGGATCCACCGAGAACGCGGATGGTCAAGATTTCCTTGGCACCCGTGTTGTCGGCGACCTTAAGCCGCGACTCCTGCTGAATCACTTATTACTCCTGTCGTCGCGCTGGTTCTCATCATGTGAGCCTTGCGGAACGGATATGGGATACCCCCACCCCGTGCTCCCCCTGCCCGCGCGCAAGCGCGGACCGAAGGCGGAAGTGGGAATTTGCCTATTCTGTCCATACGGAAAGGTGGATAGTCTTTCCAAACGGCACAGGCAAGATTACTAGTTTATTACTAAGACACCCCAGACGCGAAATTCACCGGATTTTCCCGAGAACTAGGCGGCCAGGGGCTCGTATTTTTCAAGAGGATCGCTCCCCTTCAAACCCGGTCCCGACCGGTTTGCGGCATCTGCCGCAAACCAGCTATGGGCGGGAAATCTAAGGGGTTGGGCCCGCCCGTCGAAACGGACGGGCCCAACCGTAAACCCTAGGGTCTACTTGGCCTTTTCGACGATCTCGACCAGACGCCACCGCTTGGTAGCGGACAGCGGCCGAGTCTCGGCGACGACGACCAGGTCGCCGATGCCGGCGGTGTTCTGCTCGTCATGGGCCTTGATCTTGGAGTTCCGACGAAGAACCTTGCCGTAAAGGGCGTGCTTCTTGCGGTCTTCGATCTCGACGACGATGGTCTTATCCATCTTGTCCGAGACAACGTAGCCGCGGGCGGTCTTCCGGTTGCCACGAGCCTGTGCTGCTTCAGTCACAGATGCTTCCTTCTCACTCATTTGGCATCATCCTCGGTGGCCGGAGTCTCTGCTTCTTCTGCAGGCTCAGCCTTCTTGGACTTCTTTGCCTTCTTCTCGGTCTTAGCTTCCTCAACGGGAGCTACGACGTCGGGGCGGATGCCCAGCTCGCGCTCACGCAGCACCGTGTAGATGCGGGCGATGTCGCGCTTGACCGCCTTGAGGCGGCCGTGGTTCTCCAGCTGACCGGTGGCGGACTGGAAACGGAGGTTGAACAGTTCCTCCTTGGCCTTGCGCAGCTCTTCTGTGAGACGGTCCTTATCGAAAGTCTCGAGCTGGTCAGTTGCCAATTCTTTTGAACCAATTGCCATTTCTATTCACCACCTTCGCGACGCACAATGCGTGCCTTCAACGGGAGCTTGTGGATCGCCAGGCGCAGTGCCTCGCGAGCTACCTCTTCACTGACACCGGAGAGTTCGAACAGAACCCGGCCCGGCTTGACGTTGGCAACCCACCACTCCGGCGAACCCTTACCGGAACCCATACGGGTTTCGGCCGGCTTCTTCGTCAGGGGGCGGTCCGGATAAATGTTGATCCAGACCTTACCGCCACGCTTGATGTGGCGGGTCATAGCGATACGGGCTGCTTCGATCTGCCGGTTGGTGACGTATGCAGGCGTGAGCGCCTGGATACCCCACTCGCCGAAGCTGACCTGGGTGCCGCCCGTTGCAGCGCCGGAACGACCCGGGTGGTGCTGCTTACGGTGCTTGACTCGACGTGGGATAAGCATTTAAGCCTGTCCTCCTTCGGCAGCCGGAGCGGCAGCTGCTTCAGCAGCCGGAGCCTCGGCCTTGGGAGCTGCATCGGCCGAAGCCGGCGCAGGACGGTCATTACGACGACGGCGTTCGCCACCGCGGTCTGCCGGGCCGCGGCCCGGACGGTCTCCGCCACGGCCGCGGGACGGAGCTGCAGCCTGCTGCGCAGCCAGTTCCTTGGCAGTAACGTCGCCCTTGTAGATCCAGACCTTCACGCCGATGCGGCCGAAGGTGGTCTTGGCTTCGAAGAAGCCGTAGTCGATGTTCGCGCGGAGGGTGTGCAGGGGCACACGGCCTTCGCGGTAGAACTCCGAACGGCTCATTTCGGCGCCACCCAGGCGGCCGGAGCACTGAACGCGGATACCCTTGGCGCCGGCCCGCTGTGCGGACTGCATGGCCTTCTTCATCGCGCGGCGGAAAGCCACACGGGAAGTCAGCTGCTCGGCGATGCCCTGGGCAACGAGCTGTGCTTCGATCTCGGGGTTCTTGACCTCAAGGATGTTCAGCTGAACCTGCTTGCCGGTCAGCTTTTCGAGCTCGCCGCGGATGCGGTCAGCTTCTGCACCGCGGCGGCCGATAACAATACCGGGGCGTGCGGTGTGGATGTCCACGCGGACACGGTCACGGGTGCGCTCGATCTCAACCTTGGCAATACCTGCCCGCTCCATGCCCGTGGACATAAGCTGGCGGATCTTGACGTCTTCGCGAACGAAGTCCTTGTAACGCTGGCCGGCCTTGTTGCTGTCAGCGAACCAGTGGGAAACGTGGTCGGTGGTGATACCGAGTCGGAATCCGTGCGGGTTTACTTTCTGTCCCACTTACTGGTCCTCCTCTTTCTCCGGGGTAGCGACAACAAGTGTGATGTGGCTGGTCCGCTTGTTGATGCGGTAGGCGCGGCCCTGGGCACGCGGCTGGAACCGCTTCATGGTCGGGCCTTCATCGACAAATGCTTCGCTGATGTACAGGTCGCTCTCGTCAAAGGCGACGCCGTCACGGTCCGCGAGAACGCGGGCGTTGGCGACTGCCGATGCGAGTACCTTGCTGACCGGCTCTGAAGCTGCCTGCGGGGCAAACTTCAGAATTGCCAGAGCCTCATTCGCCTGCTTGCCACGAACAAGGTTGACGACGCGCCGGGCCTTCATAGGCGTCACGCGAATATGGCGCGCAATAGCCTTGGCTTCCATTGCTTTCCTTCTCTCGTCTTCTGCCGTACGAGCAGGCGCCTAGCGGCGCTTGCCCTTACGGTCGTCCTTCACATGGCCGCGGAAGGTCCGCGTCGGGGCGAATTCGCCGAGCTTGTGCCCGACCATCGACTCGGTGACAAACACCGGAATGTGCTTGCGTCCGTCGTGTACGGCGATCGTGTGCCCGAGCATGTCGGGGACGATCATCGAACGGCGGGACCACGTCTTAATGACGTTCTTGGTGCCCTTTTCGTTCTCTGCAGCTACCTTGACAAAGAGGTGCTGATCGACGAAGGGGCCTTTCTTCAGGCTGCGTGGCATGTCTCCAGGCTCCTATCGCTTGTTCTTGCCAGTACGACGGCGACGCACAATGAGCTTGTCGCTTTCCTTGTTGGGGCGGCGGGTGCGGCCCTCAGGCTTACCGTTCGGGTTGACCGGGTGGCGTCCACCGGAGGTCTTACCTTCACCACCACCGTGCGGGTGGTCGACCGGGTTCATGGCCACACCGCGGACGGTCGGGCGAACGCCCTTCCAACGCATGCGGCCGGCCTTGCCCCAGTTGATGTTGGACTGCTCGGCGTTGCCAACCTCGCCGACGGATGCGCGGCAGCGCACGTCAACGTTGCGGATTTCGCCGGAGGGCAGACGGACCTGGCCGTACTTGCCTTCCTTGGCAACGAGCTGTACCGAGGCACCGGCGGAGCGGGCCATCTTGGCACCGCCGCCAGGACGCAGTTCAACGGCGTGGATAACAGTACCCACGGGGATGTTGCGCAGCGGCAGGTTATTGCCGGGCTTGATGTCGGCGCTGGCGCCGGCCTCGACAACGTCGCCCTGCTTCAGCTTGGCCGGAGCAAGGATGTAACGCTTGGTGCCATCAACGTAGTGCAGCAGTGCGATACGGGCGGTACGGTTCGGATCATATTCGATCTCGGCAACCTTGGCCGGCACGCCGTCCTTGTCATGACGACGGAAGTCGATCAGACGGTAGGCGCGCTTGTGGCCACCACCCTTATGGCGGGTAGTGATCTTACCGGAGTTGTTACGGCCGCCTGACTTGGTCAGGGGACGAACCAACGACTTTTCCGGCGTCGATCGCGTGATTTCAGCGAAGTCGGCAACGCTAGAGCCGCGGCGGCCCGGCGTAGTCGGCTTGTGTTTACGGATTCCCATAGTTTATTTCCTCGTTAAAGTGGTCTCCGCTTAAGAAAGCGGACCGCCGAAGATGTCGATTGTGCCTTCCTTCAGGGTGACAATTGCGCGCTTGGTGTTCTTGCGCTGTCCCCATCCGAACTTGGTCCGCTTGCGCTTACCGGCACGGTTGATGGTGTTGATCGAGTCGACCTTGACGGAGAAGATTTTCTCCACGGCCAGCTTGATCTCGGTCTTGTTCGAGCGCGGGTCGACCAGGAAGGTGTACTTACCTTCGTCGATCAGGCCGTAGCTCTTCTCCGAAACGACGGGTGCAATGACGACGTCGCGGGGATCCTTTGCGGTGGTCGCGCTCACTTGGCGTCCTCCTTGTTGACGAAAGCCTCGTAGGCTGCCTTGGTGAAGACCACGTCGTCGGAAACCAGCACGTCGTAGGTGTTCAGCTGATCTACGTAAATCGTGTGAACTTCCGTGATGTTGCGCAGGCTCAGGGCCGCAACATCGTTGGCGCGCTCGATAACAACGAGCAGGTTCTTACGGTCAGAGATAGACCGCAGGGACTCGAGGGCACCCTTGGTGTTCGGCTTCTCGCCGGCAACCAGGGACTCGAGAACGTGGATACGGCCGTTGCGTGCCCGGTCGGACAGGGCGCCGCGCAGGGCAGCAGCCTTCATCTTCTTGGGGGTGCGCTGGCTGTAATCGCGCGGGGTCGGACCGTGGACAACGCCACCGCCGGTCATGTGAGGTGCACGGATGGAACCCTGACGGGCGCGGCCGGTGCCCTTCTGCTTGAACGGCTTGCGGCCTGCACCCGAAACTTCGGCGCGGGTCTTGGTCTTATGCGTGCCCTGGCGGGCGGCAGCGAGCTGCGCGACGACAACCTGGTGCAGCAGCGGCACGTTGGTCTGTACGTCGAAGATCTCTGCAGGCAGATCGACATTTACAGTGTTAGCCATTGAACTAGGCTCCCTTCACAGCGGAACGGACGAGAACGACCGAGCCGCGGGCACCGGGAACGGCACCCTTGATCAAGAGCAGCGACTTCTCAGTGTCCACAGCATGAACGGTCAGGTTCAGTGTGGTGTGGCGGACGGCGCCCATGCGGCCAGCCATCTTGAGGCCCTTGAAGACGCGGCCCGGGGTGGATGCGCCACCGATGGAACCGGGCTTGCGGTGGTTCTTGTGGGCACCGTGGGAGGCACCAACACCATGGAAGCCGTGACGCTTCATAACACCGGCGAAGCCCTTACCCTTGGAGGTTCCGACGACGTCGACCTTCTGGCCGGTTTCGAAGGTCTCCACGGAGAGCTCCTGGCCCAGCTCGTAGGTGTCTGCATCTGAGGTGCGCAGTTCAACTACGTGGCGGCGGGGGGTAACACCGGCCTTCTCAAAGTGACCAGCCAGCGGCTTGGACACCTTGCGGGGGTCGATCTGGCCGAAGCCGATCTGAACGGCGGTGTAACCATCAACTTCTGCATTGCGCAGCTGAGTGATGACGTTGGAGTCAGCCTGGACGACAGTTACCGGCACAAGGCGGTTGTTCTCGTCCCAGACCTGAGTCATACCGAGCTTGGTGCCCAGCAGTCCCTTTACCTGGCGTGTAGTGGTAGACATATTTATCCGCACTCCCCTACAGCTTGATTTCGATGTTCACGTCAGCAGGCAGGTCAAGACGCATGAGCGAGTCAACGGCCTTCGGCGTGGGGTCAATAATGTCGATCAGGCGCTTGTGAGTACGCATTTCAAAGTGCTCACGGCTGTCCTTGTACTTGTGCGGCGAACGAATAACGCAGTACACGTTCTTCTCGGTGGGCAGCGGCACGGGGCCGACTACCGTTGCGCCTGCGCGCGTGACCGTCTCAACGATCTTCCGTGCTGAAACATCAATGACCTCATGGTCATATGACTTCAGACGGATGCGGATTTTCTGTCCCGCCATGGCGTCTCCGCTCTCTTTCTCAGTGCTGCTCTGTTAATTTCCGGTCTGCGCCCCTCCGGCCGGATCAAGTCCATGCCTGGCGCTCCTCCAACAGACTGAATCCGGAAATATCCGGGTTCCTCACCCTGCCGAGGCTCCGACCCCCGCGCTCGGGCGTGTCGCGAATATTCTGCGCACGAAACCCATGCAAAATTGGGGCGGGTTATATTTGGGCTTCTCCGCCTAAGTGGAACCTGACCCTGGCCCCGGGCATTATCCCGGGCGGGACGCGGTTTCGCACGACGACATAAGGAAGCGCTTGAACAACTCATCTAGTGTGGCAGATATCGGCATGAAACGCCAATCTGCGCCGGGTTGCCGGGCATCTGCACCGGCCGGGTCTACACTCCGGCCCGGCCTGAACATCCAATGTGTTCTTTCCCCAGCATAGCCATTGGTCTGCGGACGCCAAAAATTGCCGTGACGCGACGGGCTTGAAGTGAGATGCTTCTGATTATCGACGGCTCCTTCGGCCGCCGCCTGCTTGTTCTAAGGACTTGGACATGGGCATGACTCCGCAGAGCCTTGCAGCACTGATCCCGCCGGACTTCACGCTGGGAGTTGCCACGGCCGCCTTTCAGATCGAAGGTGCCGTGGCCGAAGACGGCCGCGGGCCCTCGGGCTGGGACGCCTTCTCCCAGCAGGAAGGCCATATCGTCAACGGTGACCGGGCCGACATCGCCTGCGACCACTATCACCGGATGCCCGAAGACGTTGAACTGCTGCATGCCCTCGGCGTCGACTCGTACCGCTTCTCCCTTTCATGGCCGCGTATCCAGCCGGACGGCCGCGGTCAGGTCAACCAGGCGGGCATCGATTTCTACGACCGGCTCCTCGATCAGTTGCTGGAGCGCGGCATCTCCCCCATGTGCACGCTCTACCACTGGGATACCCCGCTGCCACTCGAGCAGGCCGGCGGATGGCTCAACCGCGATACGGCTTACCGGTTGGCCGACTTCGCCGGTCTCGCCGCGGAGGCCTTCGGCGACCGGGTCCACCGCTGGGTCACTATCAATGAGCCCACCACCGTAGCCCTCAACGGCTATGCCCTGGGCATCCATGCCCCGGGTTATCCGGGCCTGTTCGAAGCCTTGCCGGCAGCGCACCATATGATCCTGGCCCACGGGCTGAGCATCCAGGCGCTGCGCAGTGCCAACGTTCCCGGTGAGCTGGGCATTACCAACGTGTATTCTCCCGTGGTCTCCGCCCGCGGCGGCTTTGCCAATGACCTGATGGTGGAGCTCTTCGACATCCTGCACAACGCGATGTTCTCCGACCCGGTCCTGCTGGGCCGGTACTCGGACTTCAATCCGCTGCTGACACCGTTCCTGCATTACCTCACAGATGTTTCCCCGGAGGATCTGGCGATCATGAGCCAGCCGCTGGATTTCTACGGGCTCAACTACTACTTCCCGACCAGGATTGCGCCCGGCTCGGGACCTAACACCGGTCCAGATGCCATTCCGGAGGGGGTGCCGGAGCACATGCTCGAGGACAGTCCGGACCTGCCCTTCCACATCACCGGTTGGCCGCAGTACGATCGCACGGCTTTCGGCTGGCCGATCGCGCCGGAGTACCTCGCCGTGGCCCTGACGGAAATGGCGAACAGGTATCCGGGGTTACCGCCGGTCTTCATCACCGAGGGCGGCGCCAGCTTTCCGGATGTTGTGGTCCAGGATGCCCTGACATTGGAGCCACACGTTGCGGATGTAAACCGCATCAGCTACCTCGGTGACCATCTGGCGGCGGCCCTGAACGCCACCGCTCCCGGCGGACCTGCCGAGTCGATCGACCTGCGGGGCTATTACGTGTGGACGCTGATGGACAACTTCGAGTGGGCCGCCGGCTACAGCCAGCGCTTCGGGCTGGTGTACGTGGATTTCGAAACCCAGCAGCGCATTCCGAAGTCCTCCTACAACTGGCTGCAGGAAATCACCTCGCTACGGGCTGCCGACACCAGCAGTCTCCGTCGCTGATGTGTGCCGGCGACGGCAGTCCGCAGCCTCCGGCGCAGCATCGGCCGGCCCTTCGCGCCCCGACCGCGTACGCGCTTAGCGTTCGCCGTCCTGGTTGGCGCGGCGGATCCGCTTGGCCCGGTCGATTTCATGCCGGAAGTACTTGCGGCCCCACACGGCGGCCCCGGCTACAGCCACCACAATGCCGATAACGATCCAAAAGACTATCCACTCCATGGTCCGATCCTACTGCCGCTCCGCGTCCTGCTTGCCGTGCCGCATCAATTTCCGGACGGCGAAGGCCAGCAGAGCCAATGCGGCGAAGGCCAGCAGCACGAACGTAAAGCCGCGCATAAACCACAGCAGCGCCAAAGCAATGCCCACCGCTCCCCACACGGTGAACAGTCTCCGCGACAGCACAACTCCCGCTACGAGCAGTCCGCCATGGCCGAGCAACGCCCAGATCTGTTTGCCGGCGTCGTTCAGAATGATCGTCCCGAAGCCGGACAGCGAAAGCCCGCCGGCAGCGACGGCCAACACGATCGTGCCGCGTTGATCCCGACCGCGGACATACTCGTAGGCAGCAACCAGAGCACCGGCAACAACCCACCATTGCAACGCCCAGAACGGATCGATCCAACCGGCGGCAACTGCGTAGAGCCGTTGCACAGCAAGGACGAATACAAAGAAGGCGCCCTCAGCCGCCGCCTCGCGTGCCCGCTCCGGCGTTTCGATCACGGCCAGAGCCGCTGCCACGATGATGGACAAGGATGCCGCAATAGCAGTAGGCCCGGGGAAGATGGCCAGCATTGACACCAGGCCCAGCACACCAAGAGCCACACCGGTCAGGATGACCGCCCGCACCGGGTCCGCATTTTCCCGTTCACGCAGCGTGAGCCGGAAGCCGTACAGCAGTACTGCCGTGAGCCATGCTGCGGCCAGCCATTGTGCGGGCCCGCTGGCGAAGTCCAGCAATGCCGTTTCCTGCAGTCGCTGCATCAAGGTAAGCGCGGCTGCCAGGACTGAAACGGCACCACCGGCGTAGAGCCAGGGCAGTTGCTCGCGGTGCGACAGTACGAAGAACAGCACCGCCGCCCCGAACAGGGCCACCGGCGTCATCCAAGCATCTTCCACCAGCGACAACGCCAATGCCTCCAACATGAAAACGGCCGTGGCGGCAAGGAGCAGATAGCGCAGCCGCTCCCCCGGCCTGAGCACGCGCAGAACTGCAGCAACGGCCCCGAACAGCAGCGCTGCCAGTGCGCCGCCGTCCGCCGACAGCAGGGCCGGCAGCCAGCCCGTCTCTGCCAGCGGCGCCGCGTCGGTGACCGCGGCAGTGAGCGAAGCCACGCCGTACACGCTGACGTACCCGCTGGGCCCGGCGCCCTGCTGCTGCCGGAACCGGGCGGCGGCAACGGCGATCAACAAGAGTAACTGCAGGACGACGACGCCCCGCTGCGGCGCAGCAACTGCCACGCCATAGACCCACGGCAGAACCGCGAGCAGAACAAGGCCCAGCCAGGCAGAAACTCTCTGCAGCCCGTACTCCCCCAGCCGCCGCCGGATGAGCAGGCGCGCGGCCTCCTGGAGTGCCGTTGTGCAGGCCACAAGGACGAAAAGCACATGGATGCTGGCGTCCAGATCCTGCCCGATCAATGCCACCAGCCCGGTCAGCGACAGCTGGGCCGCGAGCAGATACACGCCCTTGCGCCCACGCTTCCGCAAGACGGCTGCCATGGCCGCGGCGTAAACCAAAACGACGCCGACCAGGATCTCGTATCCCCGGACGCCGAGGAATGATGTCCCCAGCAACGCGCCGGCGGCCAGGATAACGGGAGCCAGCGGTTCCATCAGTCCGGCCGGGGCGTCCAGCGTGGTCTCCGCCCGTTTGCCGGGGTTGGCGGGTTGGTGCCGGCTACGCGGCGCGAGCACGAAGGAAGACGCCACTCCGGCGGCAGTCCAGGCCCAGAACGCCGGGTACCCCAGGTGGACACTGCCGTCTTGAACACCCGGGGCTGCAGGCAGTTCCGCGGCTATGAGCCCGCATGTGGTCCCGAAGCCCAGCGCTGCGGAGACGAGCACAGTCAGCCGGGGTGCTGCACTGCCGACCATGCGTTCCAGCAGCACGGTGCTGGCGATCTGGTTCACCACGAAACCCAGAGCCAGGACAAGCAGCGCCGTGCGTCCGGCCAGGTCCTGCTCCATACCCAGCTGCGGCAGATGGGTCAGGGCCGTGATCGGCAATAGCAGCGTCGCTGCGCCGCGTGCCGAGGAAACGGCCCACAGGCGCTCCCGCCCGGCCGACGCGCGGATGCGGGCCAACAAATAGACCAGGGCCAGTCCCAACAGCAGTTCCTGCCGCCACGGATTATTCCACTCCAGCAGGACCGCGGCTGACAGGGCCGGCAGCACTATCAGCGACTCCGCCCAGCCACCGAATTTCCACGCGATGGTGAAGGCGGAAGCGGCAAGGAGCAGCAGCATGAGCACCGGCTCCGGCCCGGGCCTGCCTGTCGCGCCGATGCCATCAAGGACCTGGAGCAAGGTCAGCAATGCCTGTAGGACGAAGACCGTTCCCAGATCAATACGGAAGATCGATGCGGCCGGTCCGGCACCGTCCGCCGTCCGGCGCCGGACCCACGGACGCTCCTTGAGGAACCGAAGCCAGACCGGGGCGAACACCGCCAACGCCGCTGCCTGAATCGCCAGCACTGCGGCCATGGTGAACAACGCCCAGGGCCAGCTGCCGCCGGCCGCCACAACCAGATACATGGCAGCCAAAGTCACCGTGATGCGGAGCCCATAGGTGTTGGCTAGTTTGTCCTGCGCTCCGCCTGTGAACAGCATGGCACCGTAATAGCCGGCAGCCATGGCGAGCAGCAGCGCATTGTCGCCCGCCTGCAACTGGTCCCCCACGAAGAACGCGGCAAGCACGGCCAAGGGTGTGAGGTAACGGTGCACAGCTACCAGGGCCGCGCCATACACGCCGGGCACCCACCGGGGGCGGAAGTAGGAGACGAGGCTGAATGTGGCCGCCAGGGCAATGGAAAAGGTGAAGTACCAGGCCAGTGCACCGCCCAGCACGGCCACTGCCGACCAGGCGATGGAGATAAAGAACGGCAAGCTCAGGTATGCCACCACCTGGCTTTGCATCCGCACGGCGGCGTAGGCGTAGGCTGCCGTGCCCACAAGTGCCGTTAACAACCAGCTACCGGCGGCGTCGGCGAGGACGAAGTTGTACAGCGCCAGGCCGGCCACGGGCAGCAGTGCCAGCCCGGTGCCGGTGAAGGCTATGCCAGCCGGACGCAGCCGTGGTGCTCGCGTATAAACAGCCAAGCCGGCAGTGTAAAACAGCAAGGTCACGGCAAATATCGTCACCGCCCGGGCACTGGCAGGCAGGGCGGAACCGATGAACAGCGCCGCCGCGGCCACGAGCAGCAGGCTCGCGGAGTAGAGGGTGATGTTGATATTGCGCAGATCCCGCCGCTGCTTGGCCCGTACCCGCTTTCGTTCCTCTTCTTCACGGTGACGCGCGGCCACTGCAGGATCGAGGACGGGAGCCTGCTCCGAAACGTTCGGCACGGGGTGCTGCCCCGGCACGGGATGGTAACCGGGCAGAGGCTGTTCCTGGTGAAGCCCGGGCTGATGCCCAGCCAGAGGCCCCTGCGGCAAGTCCTGCGAAGGCGGCCCGAAGGCGGGGGTTGGCTGCGCCGTCGTGGTCTGCGGTGCAGGTTCCAGTTGCGTAGCAACCTGGGGTTCCGGAGCCTGTCCTGCGGAACCCGTTTGAACGCCGCCAGCGGGCACCATGGCCGCCTGTGCATCCAGGTACCCCTGGCGGTAGCCCTCCTCGTAAATCTGGGCCGGCGGAGGCAACTTGGCTGCCCAGGTTCCCTGGACTTCATTGGTACCGGCGCGGCGGAGGCTGATGAACCATCCCGCAATAAACGCCACGCCGGCCAGCAGGATGACCGCGAATAGCTCCATGTCCCCCGGACCTCTTCATTATTGAGACTGTTCCGCTCAGTATATGAGTCATCTGGTGGGGCACCACACCGCATTCCGGGGCTGTGGATAAGCCGGAGCTTGTCCCCGATCCCGGCTGTATCGAGCAGCCATTGGCGTGCTGAAAATTGTCGCTAATCGGCAGGTTCATCGCGCCCGCGGAAGACTATTCTGTAGATGTCCGCACGCCGATTGCACGAAGGGAGTTGGACGCAGTGCTCAGCACTACCAAAATGACAGCGGTCCTGCCCGTGAAGGATCTGGACCGCGCACGCGATTTCTATGAGAAGTCGTTGGGCCTCGAACCTCAGGGGCTCATGGACGACGACACGTTCATTTTCTCCACCGACGGAACCACTGCACTCGAACTGCTGCGCCGGCCGGATGCCACTCCGTCGCAGAACACGGCCGTCAGTTTCGAGGTAGCGGATCTGGAAGCGGAGATGAAGGATCTCGAGGGCCGGGGCATCAGGTTCGAAGACTACGACCTGCCGGGTCTGAAGACCATCAACCACATCGCGACCAGCGACAATCTCCGCTGCGCATGGTTTGCCGACCCGGAAGGGAACGTTCTCTGCCTCCACCAACCTGTCTGAGAGGAGTTCAGCCAGCACGACCGTCCGGGCCAGTCGTGATCAGCCGGAGCCGGACAACCGGGAGTTAAGACAGAAAACCCCCGCTGTAAACAGCGGGGGTTTTCCTGGTCTCTAACCGGTGCAACTGCACCGGTACGATTACCCAGGAACCAAGTAATTACTTGATGATCTTGGTAACGCGACCTGATCCAACGGTGCGGCCACCCTCACGGATAGCGAAGCCGAGGCCCTCTTCCATAGCGATCGGCTGGATGAGCTCAACGGTCATCTCAGTGTTGTCGCCGGGCATAACCATTTCCGTGCCTTCCGGCAGGGTGATAACGCCGGTTACGTCCGTGGTACGGAAGTAGAACTGCGGGCGGTAGTTCGAGTAGAACGGGTTGTGGCGTCCGCCTTCATCCTTGGACAGGATGTAGACGTTGGCCTCGAAGTCGGTGTGCGGGGTGATGGAACCCGGCTTCACAACAACCTGGCCACGCTCTACGTCTTCGCGCTTGATGCCGCGGAGCAGCAGACCACAGTTCTCGCCGGCCCATGCCTCGTCGAGCTGCTTGTGGAACATCTCGATACCGGTAACCGTGGTCTTCTGGACCGGACGGATACCGACGATCTCGACCTCGGAGTTGATGGCGAGGGTACCACGCTCGGCGCGGCCGGTAACAACGGTACCGCGGCCGGTGATGGTGAAGACGTCCTCGATCGGCATCAGGAACGGCTTGTCCTTGTCGCGGACCGGGTCCGGAACGTTTTCGTCAACGGCTTCCATCAGGTCCTCAACGGACTTGACCCACTGCGGGTCGCCTTCCAGAGCCTTCAGGCCCGAAACGCGGATGACCGGAGCGTTGTCGCCGTCGAAGTCCTGCGAGCTGAGCAGTTCGCGAACTTCCATTTCGACGAGGTCGAGGAGCTCTTCGTCTTCAACCATGTCGGACTTGTTCAGCGCGACCAGCAGGTAGGGAACACCAACCTGGCGGGCCAGCAGAACGTGCTCGCGGGTCTGAGCCATCGGACCATCGGTAGCGGCAACCACGAGGATTGCGCCGTCCATCTGAGCTGCACCAGTGATCATGTTCTTGATGTAGTCAGCGTGACCGGGGGCGTCTACGTGTGCGTAGTGGCGCTTCTCGGTCTGGTATTCGATGTGCGAGATATTGATGGTGATACCGCGCTGGCGCTCTTCCGGGGCAGAGTCGATAGCTGCGAAGTCACGCTGCTCGTTGAGATCGGGGTACTTGTCAGCAAGCACCTTGGAAATAGCAGCGGTCAACGTGGTCTTACCGTGGTCAACGTGACCGATGGTGCCGATGTTGACGTGCGGCTTAGTCCGCTCGAACTTTGCCTTCGCCACGGGTTCCTCCTAGAACGTTTTGAGAAGAATTGCTCTTCGGTAACGCTTTTCGTTACCGAAACCTGAACAAGTCTACTTCGGGCTTTTGTATTTGGTGAAATTACAGATTTCTTCAGGTACCGGCAACTTGCCGTTACCCTCGGCCTGCGGTGCAGTGGGCCGTCCACCGGAGTGACCGGCCCACTGCCTTTGGTGTTGTCCCGGCGAACCGGGACGCTACCGAAATTTACTCGCCGCGCGTCTTCTGGATGATCTCGTCGGCAACTGCCTTCGGGACCTCAGAGTAGCTGTCGAACTGCATCGAGTACACAGCACGGCCCTGCGTCTTGGAACGCAGGTCGCCGATGTAACCGAACATCTCGGACAGCGGCACGTTGGCGCGGACAACCTTTACGCCCGAGGCATCTTCCATGGACTGGATCATGCCGCGGCGGGAGTTCAGGTCACCGATGACGTCACCCATGTATTCCTCAGGGGTACGCACTTCAACGGCCATCAGCGGTTCGAGCAGGACCGGGTTGGCGCGCTTGACGCCTTCCTTCAGCACCTGGGAACCGGCGATCTTGAACGCCATTTCCGAAGAGTCGACGTCGTGGTAGGCGCCGTCAAGCAGAGTGGCCTTCACGCCGACCAGCGGGTAGCCGGCCAGCACACCGAGCTGCAGGGCACTCTGGATACCTTGGTCCACCGAGGGAATGTACTCGCGGGGGATACGGCCACCAGTGACCTTGTTCTCGAACTCGTAGAAGACGCCTTCGGAAGTGTCCAGCGGCTCGAAGGCCACCTGGACCTTTGCGAACTGGCCGGATCCACCCGTCTGCTTCTTGTGGGTGTAGTCGACCTTATCGACGGCCTTCTTGATCGTTTCGCGGTACGCCACCTGCGGCTTACCAACGTTGGCCTCGACCTTGAATTCGCGGCGCATGCGGTCCACCAGGATGTCCAGGTGGAGCTCGCCCATGCCGCCGATTTCGGTCTGGCCGGTATCTTCGTTCAGGCTGACGGTGAACGTCGGGTCCTCAGCGGAGAGTTTCTGGATAGCTGTGGACAGCTTCTCCTGGTCGCCCTTGGTCTTCGGCTCGATGGCCACGAAGATCACCGGCTCCGGGAAGGACATCGATTCGAGGACGATCGGGGCATCGGGTGCACACAGGGTGTCGCCGGTGGTGGTGTCCTTGAGGCCGATGACGGCGTAGATGTGGCCGGCATGCAGCTCGTCGACCGGCATCTCCTTGTTGGCGTGCATCTGGAACAGCTTGCCCAGACGCTCCTTCTTGCCCTTGGTGGAGTTCAGCAGCTGCTGACCCGCCACGGCCTTACCGGAGTAAACGCGGATGAAGTTCAGCTGACCGAAGAACGGGTGCGCGGCAATCTTGAACGCAAGCGCGGAGAACGGCTCGTCCTCGCTCGGCTTGCGCGTCAGTTCCTTTTCCTCGTTCTGCGGGTCGTGGCCGATCATCGACGCAACGTCCAGCGGGGAAGGCAGGTAATCGATGACGGCGTCCAGCATCGGCTGCACACCGCGGTTCTTGAACGCGGAGCCACAGAAGACCGGGTAGATCTCCGAGTTGACAACCATCTTGCGGATGCCGGCCTTGAGCTCCTCGATCGAGGGCTCTTCACCTTCGAGGAACTTGGTCATCAGTTCGTCGGAAGATTCTGCAACAGCCTCGACCAGCAGGGCGCGGTATTCCTCGGCCTTGGCCTGCAGGTCCGCCGGGATATCGCCGGTCTCGTAGGCGGCACCCATGGTGACGTCACCCTTGGAGTCGCCGGGCCAGGTCAGGGCCTTCATGGTCAGCAGGTCCACAACACCGACGAACTCGCTCTCGGCACCGATCGGCAGTTGCATAACCAGCGGCTTGGCACCCAGGCGGTTGATGATGGTGTCGACGGTGAAGTAGAAGTCCGCACCGAGCTTGTCCATCTTGTTGACGAAGCAGATACGCGGCACTTCGTACTTATCAGCCTGGCGCCACACGGTCTCGGACTGCGGCTCGACGCCTTCCTTGCCGTCGAAGACTGCAACGGCACCGTCGAGGACCCGCAGGGAGCGCTCGACCTCAACCGTAAAGTCCACGTGGCCCGGGGTGTCGATGATGTTGATCTGGTTGTTGTCCCAGAAGCAGGTCACCGCGGCAGAGGTGATGGTGATGCCGCGTTCCTTTTCCTGTTCCATCCAGTCAGTCGTCGAAGCGCCGTCGTGCGTTTCGCCGATCTTGTGGCTGACACCCGTGTAGAACAGGATGCGCTCAGTAGTGGTGGTCTTGCCGGCATCGATGTGGGCCATGATGCCGATATTGCGGACCTTATTAAGGTCGGTAAGCACGTCGAGTGCCACAGTTTCTCCCTTTTTAGGTGAGCCCCAACCAACGACGGCGGTGGGCAGCTGAGCGATCCAGCCGCCGTCGTCGGTAAAGGTTTTTTACCAGCGGTAGTGGGCGAAGGCCTTGTTGGACTCGGCCATCTTGTGAGTGTCTTCGCGACGCTTCACAGCGGCACCGAGACCGTTCGAGGCGTCCAGAATCTCGTTCATGAGACGCTCGGTCATGGTCTTCTCGCGGCGGGCCTTGGAGTAACCAACCAGCCAGCGCAGGGCCAGAGCCGTGGCGCGGCCCGGCTTGACCTCAACGGGAACCTGGTACGTGGCGCCACCGACACGGCGGGAGCGGACCTCGAGGGTCGGCCGGACATTGTCCAAGGCCTTCTTCAGAGCGGCAACGGGATCGCCGCCGGTCTTGGTCTGGACACCATCAAGGGCACCGTAAACGATGCGCTCCGCGGTGGACTTCTTGCCGTCAACCAGAACCTTGTTGATCAGCTGGGTAACCATGGGGGAACCGTGGACGGGATCTACAACTAGCGGCCGCTTGGGGGCCGGACCCTTGCGGGGCATATTACTTCTTCTCCATCTTCGCGCCGTAGCGGCTACGAGCCTGCTTGCGGTTCTTCACGCCCTGGGTGTCGAGTGCACCACGGACGATCTTGTAACGGACACCCGGCAGGTCCTTAACACGGCCGCCGCGAACGAGCACGATGGAGTGTTCCTGCAGGTTGTGGCCTACACCGGGGATGTAGGCGGTAACTTCGATGCCACCGTTGAGGCGGACACGGGCTACCTTACGAAGAGCGGAGTTCGGCTTCTTCGGGGTGGTGGTGTAAACGCGGGTGCAGACGCCGCGCTTCATGGGGCTGCCCTTGAGCGCGGGCGCCTTGGTCTTATTGACCTTGGGTGTGCGGCCCTTGCGGACCAGCTGGTTAATCGTAGGCACTTACGTGATCTCCGTTTATCTAGGCTTTGCCCCGCCACTTTTGCGAGGCCAGGCACTTTCCAGTCGTCTCCACGCCTACTGCGGATTGAAACGACCGTAGGCATGCAAAGGTGTGGCATTCACCGCGCAAGAACCCCGCGGACCGGAAACAGGCTCCACCCCAGAATCCCAACCTGCGGAAACTTTGGAACGGCCTTCATCCACTGCCACACAAAACAATCGGGTAATAGTCTATCAGAGATTAAGGAAGCTGCTGACCGCACGTTCACTGCGCCTCCTCCATGGCTGCCAGCAGCTCTTCCTCAAGCCGCGGCGCCAGTGTGTTCATGTAAGTCCTGGTGATGTGGTTCTTGTCCGCGTAGAGCAGCACGTTGCCGATCACGGCCGGGCAGGCATCCACGCCGCAGAAGGCGTCCGAGAGGTCCAGCACCCGCGCCCGCGGTGCCAGTTCCGCGGCTTCCCGAGTGAGGTCCTGGCCGTCGAACCCTTCGCTGCGTGGCTGGCCGCACTCCTGCGGTTCGTCATAGGACTGCGAGACACAGTCCGGCGCTAAGGCCCCTTCGCGCGGCCGCGGCGTATCCATCAGGGGATAGACCTCGATTCCGGCGTCGGCCAGCGCGTTCCAGTTCTCGGCAAAGCCGGCAGCGCCCGGGCGGTGTCCGGTACCGGAATCCACGAAGTTCACGTTGGCGTAGTAGGAGGTCACGACGGCGTCCACGTCTCCCCTGTCGATGATCCGGTCCAGGGTTTCGCGGTTCGGCTCGGTGCACTGCAGGTCCTCGTCACGTTCGGCCACCCGCATCTCCGTGGTGAAGGGGCACGAGTTGTGCAGGTACGTCACCAGCCGCCAGTCCTGCTTCCCGGCAACCGGCTCCAGCGCGGCAAGCCATTGCGCGGCGTGCGAGTCCCCAACCAGCGCCACGGTCTTCTCCGCATCCTCGTCCCCGAATTCGCATTCCTTCGTGTCCGGATCCGATGCCAGCGAGGCGCAGTCGCCGACGTCGAAATTATCTTCCCTCGCCAGACTGGGGTCCGGCACGATTACATCGGACTCAGCGGCGAACGCGCGGTCCGCTGCCGGCGACATTGCCTCTGCTCCGAAGTCCTCCGGAGGTGCGGCCAGCAGCGCCGATGCCTGGACTGCTCGTTCCGCCAGGATCCGCTCCTGCTGGTTGCCGGGCACGAAAGCCAGCGTACCGACCAGGGCAGTGGCAACGGCGCCGGCGCCCAGCGGGCGCCAAGCCTGGGCATTCAGCCAACCGAACCGGCGTACAGGGGTTTCCACATAGTAGTAACTCAGCGCGGCCAGGCCGAAGGAGGCGGCCAGCAGCAGCAGGCTGGGCACGGGGCCCGGCTCTTTTTCGGCCAAGGTTTTGTAAAAGACGATCAGCGGCCAGTGCCACAGGTAGAGGGAGTAGGAGATGTTGCCGGTCCATTGCACCGGCGTCAGGTCCACCAGCCGGTGCAGCGACAGCTCTCCGCCGGTGCGGCCGGCGGCAATGATCGCCATAGTGCCCAGGACCGGGAGCAATGCGGCGGTGCCGGGGAAGGGCGTTGCACCGTCCAGCAGGAAGGCCGCTGCCAGGATCGAGGCCAGGCCCGCGGCAGCCAGGAGGCTGCGCAGGTGGGGCAAGCGGTCCGTATAGGTCAGGGTGAGTGCCAGCAACCCGCCCAGCCCGAGTTCCCAGATCCGGGTGGGCGTTATGAAGTAGGCAGCCGGGCTGCCGCCTGCGGTGTACCAGATCCCGAAGACCAGCGAGGCCGCGGTGACCAGCGCGAAGAGCAGGCCCGCGCAGCGGGTGACCGAGTAACCCGCCCGGCGCAACTGCCCGCCGGTGTGCAGACGCGCGTTGGCCTTGCGGACCAGGTAGGCCGCCAGCAGGACCAGCAGCGGCCAGAACACATAGAACTGCTCCTCCACAGCCAGGGACCAGAAGTGCTGCAGGGCGGTGGCGGACTCCGTGGCGGCCAGGTAGTCCACGGAGTTGGAGGCCAAGGCCCAGTTCTGCACATAGAACGTCGAGGCCAGCGCCTGGATGCCGATCTGCGGCCACTGCGTCATCGGAGCAATCATCAGCGTGACCACCAGGACAACGACGACGGTGAGCAGCGCGGCGGGCAAGATGCGCCGGATACGTGCAGCCCAGAAGTGGCGCAGCGAGATGGTGCCGGTCTTCGCCACCTCGCGCAGCATGTGTCCGGTAATCAGGAAACCGGAAATGACGAAGAAAACGTCGACGCCGACAAACCCGCCGGGCAGCCACCGCGGCTCAAGGTGATAGGCCACCACCATCAGGACTGCCAACGCCCGCAGGGCCTGGATTTCGGGCAGGAACTTGCGTACTTTTCCTTCCGCCTGTTTGGTCTCCATGGGTGCTAAGTCAGTCATGCCCAGGTAAACAAACGGTGCACCCGACATGAACGCGGCATTTTTCCGCTTAGGTTTTACTCCGCCTTGGCGGCCGCGAGCTCCTCCCCCAGCCGGTCCACCAGTGTCAGCATGTAGGTCCGGGTGACGTGGTTGAAGTCCCGGTAGAGCATGACGTTGCCGATGACCATCGGGCAGGAATCCGCGCCGCAGAACTTGTCCGAGAGGTCGACCACCCGGGCCCGCGGCGCCAGGGCTGCTGCCTCGCGGGTGATGTCCTTGCCGTCGAAGCCCTCGGTCCGCGGCTGGCTGCAGCGCTCGGGCTCGCCATAGTGCAGGTCCACGCAGTCCCTCGGGTCCGCTCCCGGCCGTGGTGCCGGCGTATCCACGATCGGATAGACATCGATGCCGGCGTCGGCCAGCGTGTTCCAGTACCCGGCCATGCCTGCAACCCCGGGGCGATGGCCGGTGTCGGTGTCCTCGAAGACCGAGGAAGAGAAGTAGGACGTGATGACCGCGTCCACGCCTCCCCGGTCGACCAGCCGCTCCAAGGTCTGCCTGTTGGGTTCGGTGCAGACGGATTTGCCCTCGGCTTCGAGCACCCTCCGCTCCGGCGTGAACGGGCACGAGTTGTGGATGTAGGTGACCAGGTTCCAGCCACGTTCCTTGGCCAGAACGTCCAGTGCGGGCGCCCACTGCCCCGCATGCGAGTCTCCCACCAGCGCAACGGTGGGTCCGCCGTCGTTCTTGCGGTAGTCGAATTCGCATTCCGGCGTCTTGGCGTCGCGCTGCTGCGCCACGCAGTCGCCGAAGTCGAACTCGTCCTCCACGGCCTTGTTCGGATCCGGCACGATGGCTTCGTTCGCGCCGGCGAAGCTCTTGTCGGCGCTGGCATCCATCGCCTTCGCGCCGAATTGCGACGGCGGGGCGTCCAGCAACTGCTGCGTCTGCACCGCGCGCTCGGCTACCAGTTGCTCGCGCTGTTGTCCCGGGGCCAGCGCGAGCGTCCCGATCAGCCCCATGGCCACAATGCCGGCGCCGATCGGACGCCACGGATGCGCCGACAGCCAGCCGGCTTTACGGACCGGGGTCTCGATGAAGTAGTAACTCGCCGCCGCCAGTCCCAGCGAGGCAACCAGCAGGAGCAGGCTCTCCCACGGGCCCGGCGGCCGGTCCGCGAGGGTACGGTAGTACACCACCAGCGGCCAGTGCCAGAGGTAGAGGGAGTAGGAGACGTTCCCCAGCCACTGCACGGGCCTGCGGTCGATGACGGTGTGCAGCGACGCGGTGCCGGTGGTGCGGCCGGCGGCGATGACGGCCATGGTCCCGAGCACGGGCAGCAGCGCGGCGGCACCAGGGAAGGGCGTAGCGCCGCTGAAGGCCAGGGCAGCGGTGAGAATGGCGGCTGCTCCGGCCAGCGCCAGGACCTTGCGGGTGCGCAGCCAGCGGTCTGTGTAGGTCAAGGTCGCGGCGAGCACGCCGCCGAGAGCGAGCTCCCAGATTCTGGTGGGGGTGATGAAGTACGCTGCCGGATTGCCGGTGGCCGTAAACCAGATACTGAAGACCAACGACGCCGCCGCCACGACGGCGAAGACCGGCACCACGGCAGGCAGTTGCTGCCCGCGTTTGACCCGCCAGCGCCGGCCGAGCGCCACGGCGAGGAGCATCAGCAGCGGCCAGAACAGGTAGAACTGTTCCTCCACCGCCAGGGACCAGAAGTGCTGCAGCGGCGTGGCGCTGTTGCCGGCCGCCATGTAGTCGGTGGAGTCGGCGGCGAGCACCCAGTTCTGCGTGTAGAACGTGGAGGCCAGCGCCTGCGAACCGATCCTGCCCCACTGGGTTGCAGGGCTCAGCAGGAAGGTGGCCAGACAGACTGCGGCAATGGTCACCAGGGCGGCCGGCAGGATGCGCCGGGCCCGGGCGGCCCAGAACGCGGACAGCGAGAGCTTGCCCGTCCGCTGGACTTCGCGCAGCATGTGCCCTGTGATCAGGAAACCGGAGATGACGAAGAAGACATCGACCCCGACAAACCCGCCGGGAAGCCAGCCGGGCTGCAGGTGGTAAATCACCACGAGGAGCACGGCGAGGGCGCGCAGGGCCTGGACTTCGGGCAGGAATTTGCGCCGCTGCGGCTCGGCAGCGGGCTGCTCTCCCCCGGTTTCGGCGGCTTGTCTGGTCAGTTCAGGCATAGACAGCCAATATAACAAAAAGATAACAGGCAGCAGCACCATGCCGCGAGCACCGCCGAAAGCGCAATGCACCGACCGTAGCTTTTCAGGTGCTCACGCAAACCAGGGATGGCAAAGCAAATCCTCCCATGACCTGCGGATCGATCAGGCCGCATCGACGTGTTTAACGCGGTAGTTGCCCGCACTGGAAGTCCAGATTGCGCCCTGATGCTGCCGCAAGGATTCACCGATCGGATGCATAAACCCATCGGTCGCGACCTCCGAAATCACGATTCATTGCTGCTCCGCGGGCCATCTCCTCGGCTTCTCCAAGCATCACGGTCTCACCCACTCCCCTGGCGCCGGTAGAGATAGTCAGCAGACCAGGATGCCGGAGCCGAGGCTCAGTCCATAGGCGAATTCGTCTAGAAGACGCGGTTTGGCCGATGACGACCGACGGCGTTGCACTCGCCTTGGGACGGAATGGATTCCTCAAGGCACCCTCCAATGAGCCTCAGTGAGCATACTGAGTTTCGTGAGCATCTCACAGCCCTGGGCTTGCTCGCCGTGCCCGAGCTCACCGACAACCAACGTCATCGTTATCTATGAACGTAGGGGTTCTGTGACTACGGAGCCTATGCTTCCGGCCTCTACATCTTCCCCGGCTGAATGCTTGAGCCTTGCGTACTCAAAAAATGCGTAGGCCGCTGCCACAGTAATAAGTAAAGCTGTGAGCCCGCCTGTCATGATCGAGTCTGCCTGTTCGGATCTCATCGTTCCTGCCTTCAAGACCTCATCGACATACATGGATCCGCCTACTATGAGACCCACTGCTAAGGAGATCGTGACAACCAGAACAATAGCTGCAGCCTCGTAGCGCCTGCGTCTGTTGATGCGTCTAGGCGATTGAGCCACAGTCTCCCTGCTGATGAGTTGAGCAACTTGCCCAAGCACTTCCCGATCACCCACTTTCACAGCTGCCTCGGCGAGGTCAACGATGTTCTGAGTGATATGTCGGCGAGTGCGATGAATCATAAATTGAACGAGTACGCCGGTGAGTACGGAGGAGCCGGTCAATGCCGGAATGAACCACGCCAAAAAGCTGAAATCGGACACCGTTGCCACCTTTACTTTGCCCGGATGAATGCAGCGACCTGGATAGTCAACAACCTGCCCTCAGCGTCAGTGCATACGACGTCATATGAAGGCCAGTTGTGTCACCGGAACCTAGAGTCTTAGGTGCCAACGCGTTGGCACCTCGGTGTGTTCATGTCGCAGCTGTAGAAGGGGCCGTGAGGGCCGAGGACGACGCCGATGTGGCCGGAGGAGTCGCGCCATCATTTGGTACACCATTTGGCTGAGCACCCATCCACACTCCGCACGTGAGTAGTCAGGAGCTATTCGAACAGGAACTCCTCGGCCTAGAGGATTCCACAGCCGGTAGAAAACTGCCGGCAGAAAACTAGTGCTGGGCGCGCAGGGCGTCGGTGATCTTGGCGGAAACGGCCTGGAGTTTGGGCAGCGCCTCGAAGACGGCCTGGTCCAGGTCCGTGCCGTCGGCCAGCGAGGCCTGCATGGACATGTTCAGCGCGGCCACCACCGTGCCGTCCGGCTGCAGGATCGGGACGGCCACGGAACGCAGGCCGTTTTCGAGCTCTTGGTCCACCAACGCCCAGCCCTGCCCGCGGACCTTATCCAGTTCGGTGCGGAGCCGCTCGGGATCGCTGATGGTCCGCGGAGTGAGCGGTTTGAGTTCCGCATGGGACAGGTATTCGTCCAGCTGGTCGGCCGGCAGCCCGGCGAGCAGCACCCGTCCCATGGACGTGGCGTAGGCCGGGAACCGCGTGCCCACCGTGATGCCCACCGTCATGATCCGCCGGGTGTGGATGCGTGCGATGTAGACGATGTCGTCGCCGTCGAGAATTGAGGCCGAGGTGGATTCGTGCAGTTCCTCGGAGAGCTCTTCGAGCAGTGGCTGCACCAATTGGGGAAGGGACTGCCCGGCCAGGTAGGAGTATCCGAGCTGCAGCACCAGGGCCGTCAATTCGAAGACCCGCCCGTCCGTCCGCACGTACCCCAGGTCAACCAGGGTGTGCAGGAAACGGCGGGCCGTGGCGCGGGTCAGTCCCGTTCGTTTGGAGACCTCACTGAGGGTCATGCTGATGTGATCGGCGTCGAAAGCACGGATCACGGCAAGGCCGCGGGCGAGCGACTGGACGAACTGGTCGCCCGGCAGTTTGGTCTCGGTCATCATTCCCTACTGCGCAATGCGCAGGTCAGTTGCGGTTATTCGGCCGGAAGCAGCTTCACTTCCATCTTGGCCTGCAGTTCCTCGATGGTGGTACCGAAGGTTTCGCGCACGCGGACGCCGTCCTTCGTAATCAGGAATACAGCCTCATTAGTGTATATGCGGGTCACGCAGTTCACACCCGTCACCGGGTAGGTGCATTCCGGAACCAGCTTGGACTGGCCGTCCTTGGTGAACAGGGACATCATCACGTAGACGTCCTTGGCACCGGTGGCCAGATCCATGGCCCCGCCCACGGCCGGAATGGCGTCCGGGGCACCGGTGTGCCAGTTGGCCAGGTCGCCGGTGGCGGAGACCTGGAAGGCCCCGAGCACGCAGACATCCAGGTGGCCGCCGCGCATGATGGCGAACGAGTCAGCGTGGTGGAAGTAGGACGCCCCGGGCAGTTCCGTGACCGGAATCTTGCCCGCGTTGATCAGGTCTTCATCGATCTCGTCGCCCTGGGCCACCGGGCCCATGCCCAGCATGCCGTTCTCGGTGTGCAGGGTGATGTCCTGCTCCGGGGTCAGGTAGTTCGAGACCAGCGTCGGCTGGCCGATGCCCAGGTTCACGAAGGATCCGGGTTTGATGTCCTTGGCTACAAGTTGGGCCAGCTCGTCGCGGCCGATTTTCTCGCTCACTTGCTTACCTTCTGTTCTGCCGCGGCGGTTGCGGGCGCCGCAATCTTGACGACGGTGTCCACGTAGATGCCCGGGGTGACGACCACCTCGGGATCCAGCTGCCCGGTTTCCACAATCTCGGAAACCTGCACGATGGACTTCTTGGCGGCGGCGGCCATGATGGGGCCGAAGTTGCGGGCGGTCTTGCGGTAGACCAGGTTGCCGGTCTTGTCCGACTTCAGGGCCTTGATCAGCGCGAAGTCAGCGTGGATCGGCGTCTCGTAGACATAGCCCCGGCCGTCGATCTCGCGGGTTTCCTTGCCCTCGGCCAGCATGGTGCCGTAGCCGGTGGGCGTGAAGAAACCGCCGATGCCGGCGCCGGCGGCGCGGATGCGCTCGGCCAGGTTGCCCTGCGGTACCAGTTCCAGCTCGATCTCGCCGGCCCGGTAGGCGGTGTCGAAGTGCCAGGAATCGGACTGCCGCGGGAAGGAGCAGATGATCTTCTTGACCCGGCGCTCCTTGATCAGCAGCGCCAGACCGGCGTCGGCCTGTCCCGCGTTGTTGTTGACCACGGTCAGGTCCTTCGCACCGCATTCGAGCAGCGCGTCGATCAGCTCCATGGGCTGGCCGGCATTGCCGAAGCCGCCGATCAGCACGGTGGCGCCGTCATGAACGCCCGCCACCGCTTCCTGGGCTGTTTGTGCAATGTTGAGCATGCTCAAGCCTCTCCTAATTACTTACTTGGCGTTGACGTTTTCAAGCACGACGGCGAGGCCCTGGCCCACGCCGATGCAGATTGCGGCCACGCCCCAGCGCTGGCCGCTGGCCTGCAAACGGCGGGCCAGGGTGCCGAGAATGCGGATGCCGGAGGCGCCCAGCGGGTGGCCGATCGCCACGGCGCCGCCCCAGGCGTTGACGATCGCCGGCTCGATGTCCCAGGCGTCGATGCAGGCCAGCGACTGCGCGGCGAAAGCCTCATTGAGTTCGACGGCGGCAACGTCGCCCCAGCTGATGCCGGCGCGCTTTAGGGCCTGATTGGCGGCCTCGACCGGCGCGAACCCGAAGAACTGCGGTTCCAAGGCAGCGGCGCCGCGGCCGGCGATGCGGGCCAGCGGTTCCATGCCGAGCACCTCGGCGCCGGCTTCGCTGCCCAGCAGCGCCGCGGAGGCGCCGTCGTTAAGCGGTGAGGCGTTGCCGGCGGTCACGGTGCCGCCCTCGGGGCCGTCGCCGACCGGGCGGAACACGGTCTTCAGACCGGCCAGGACGTCCGGTGTGCTAGTGGGGCGGATGCTCTCGTCCCGGGTGAGGTAGGTGCCGGGGACGGTGACCACGAGGTTCTCGTACTTGCCCTCGTTCCAGGCGGCGTCGGCCAACTTGTGCGAGGCGGCAGCAAATTCGTCCTGGCGTTCGCGGCTGATGCCGTGCCGTTCGCGCAGCTGCTCGGTGGCCTCGCCCAGGGAGACGGTCCACTCCTTGGGCATGTTCTTGTTCACCAGGCGCCAGCCGAGCGTGGTGGACGCCAGCGTCATGTCGCCGGCCGGGTAAGGCTTGGCGGTCTTCGGCAGCACCCAGGGGGCCCGGCTCATGGACTCGACGCCGCCGATCAGCGTGACGTCGGCTTCACCGGCGTTGATCTGGCGGGAAGCCATGATGGCCGCGTCCAGGCTGGAGCCGCAGAGACGGTTCACGGTAGTGCCCGGGATGGAGGTGGGCAGGCCTGCCAGAAGGGTAGCCATGCGGGCCACGTTGCGGTTTTCCTCGCCGGCGCCGTTGGCGTTGCCGAAGATCACTTCGTCAATGCGCTCCGGGTCCAGGCCGGGTGCCCGCGACACGGATGCCTTGACTACCTCGGCGGCCAGATCGTCAGGCCGCACGCCTGCCAAGCCACCGCCGAATTTGCCGAAGGGGGTACGGATAGCGTCATAGAGGTACGCCTGGTTCACTACGGGCTCCTTAGACCGCGGCCCTTTGCTCGGGGCGCGGATTCAGTCCCGGTCCCGGCCACGCAACCTTTCGCAGGTTGTGCGGCCGGCCCGGATGAGGTGCTGAAAAGTTCTCGCCTCTGTCCGCCGGCTGAACACCGGGAGTAAGTGTTCGCTGAACGAACAGATGTACGTGATATGAACTATAGCTACTTCGCGGGATCCTCGTCAAGGGTGGCGAACACGCCCTGGGCCACCTTGAACGCGACATTGGCGGCGGGAACACTGCAGTAAATGGAGGACTGGAGGATGACTTCCTTGATCTCGTCCCGGGTCATGCCATTGGTGAGTGCGGCCCGTACGTGCATGGCCAGCTCCTCCCAGTAACCGTTGGCAATCATCGCGGTCAGCGTGATGGCGCTGCGCGTGGTCCGCGGCAGCCCCTCGCGGGTCCAGATGGTCCCCCACGCGTAACGCGTGATCAGTTCCTGGAACTCCTGGGTGAATTCATCGATCGAGCTGTTGGCCCGGTCCACGTGTGCATCGCCGAGCACTTCGCGGCGTACCTTCATGCCGCCGTCGTACACGTCCTGCTGGGTCTGGGCCGGATCGAATGTCGGGGTTGTCTCGCTCACCGGTGGTGCTCCTTGTCTGCTTGGTGATGGTCTCTTCAGGTGGTTTGCGTTCAGTGCTAGCCGGCGAGGAAGAATTCGCGCAGCAGTTTGCCCGTTTCCTCCGGTGCCTCCAGCGGTGCCTGGTGGGCTGCCGAATCGACGACGGCGGCACGGCCGTTTCGTACGCCGGCCGCCGTTGCTTCGGCGAAGGGCGGCGGGCAGACCTCGTCCTGGCCCCCGGCGATCGCCAGCACCGGGGTGAAGATTTCGCCCAGCTGCTCGCGCACGTCGAAATCAGCCAACGCCTCGCAGCAGTGCGCGTAGGCAAAGCGGTCTGCGTCCTGCAGGGTGTGCAGCAGCCGGGTGGTGGCTTCGGCGTTCTTCTCGATGAAGCCCGGGGCGAACCAGCGCTGCGCCGATCCGGTCACCATGGTGGGCGTGCCGGAGGCCCGGACGGTCTCCGCGCGGTCCAGCCAGGCCTGCGGTTCGCCGATCTTGGCGCCCGAGCAGATGACGCCGATGCCGGCGAAGAACTCCGGATAGTCCAGGCCCAGCTGCAGCCCCAGGGCGCCGCCCAGCGAGACGCCGGCGTAATAGATCTTCTGGTCCGCGGCGATGTCGCCGGCCTCACGCAGCTTCTCCACCGCATTAACGACGCCGGAAGCGAGCCCGGCCACGGTGAAGGTTTCGGTGGAGGCAGGGCTGGCACCGTGGCCGGGCAGGTCCACGCCGACTACTTGGAAGTCATCCAGGAACGGCACGGCGTCGATCCACAGGGCTTTCGTGCCGGTGCCGAGCCCGGCGCCCGCGATCAGGACCGGCTTGCCGCGGCCCTCGGACAGCAGGGTGGGGGTGATCTGGGGAATGGTCATGCTTGGCTCCAATCTGAAAAATGTTCAATGATCCGGGTGATCAGTTCGTCGCTTTGGCCCAGATAGCCGGCCGGGTCCAGCAGCGCCTGCAGGTCCGCATCGGACAGCTTGTCCTGCGGCACGGCACCGCGCAGCAGCTGCGCGAACGGCGTCCCGCCGGAGAGGGACTCGTTGACCAGTGCCTGCACCTTGGGCTTGCCCGATCCGGCCGCGCCGTCGTCCAGCAGCGGGGCGACGGTGGCCATGATCTTCTCGCTCACCACCAGCGGACCGGTGATGGCCAGGTTCTCCTGCATCCGGTCCGCGTGCACCATCAGGCCGTCCGCGAGTTCGGCCAGTTTGGCCGCCGCTCCCCCGGCCAGGCGCAGCAGCTGGCGCAGGGCCTGCCACTCCACATGCCAGGAACCGTCCGGCCGCTCGTCGATGGCGCCCGCGGCGGCGGCCTGGACCTGGGCCAGGTGGCCCGGGGCGGCCAGCGCTGCGCTGCGGATCAGGACGGAAAGCACCGGGTTCTGTTTCTGCGGCATCGCCGAGGAGACCCCGCGCCCCTCCGCCCGGGGTTCGGACAGTTCGCCGAATTCGGGGCGGCTGAGCAGCAGCACGTCATTGGCCACCTTGCCCGCGGCGGCAAGCACATCGGCCAGGGCTGCGGCCAGCGCGGTGACCGGCAGCCGGTTGGTCTGCCACGGCGCAACCGCGTCGGCCAGCCCCAGACGATCGGCGAGCTGCGCGGCCAAAGCCAGCGCCCCGCCGTCGTTGTTTGCGGTGTTGTTTTGGGGACCCTTGGCGGCCACGGCGGTCAGTGCTGCCATGGTTCCGGCGGCGCCGCCCCACTGCAGCGGCAGCTTGCCGGCCACCTCGGACAGCTGGGTGCCGGCTTGGCCGACGCCGGAAAGCCAGTTCGCGGCCTTGAGCCCGAAGGTGCTGGGCAGCGAGTGCTGGGTCAGTGTGCGCGCCACCGTGACGGTGCCGCGGTGGGCATCGGCGAGCCGCGCCAGTGCCGCAGCGGCGGCCTTGAGGTCCGCGAGAATGACCTCGAGGGTGCGGTTGGCCATCAGCAGCAGGGCGCTGTCCAGGATGTCCTGGCTGGTGGCGCCCTTGTGGATCGCCGCCGCGGCCGCGGGTGAGGCCTCCTTCACCCGTGCCCGCAGGTCGCCGAGCAACGGAATGACCGGGTTGCCGCCGCCCTGGGCGCGTTCGGCCACGGAGGCCGCGTCGTACTGCCCGGCGGTGGAGGCCGCTTCAACCGCGGGGATGAGGCCGGCGTCGATATAGCCCGCATCGGCGAGGACGCGGACCCACTCGAGTTCGACGTCGAGCATGGCCTGGATGAACTGGTAATCACTGGTTAAACGGGACGCTGCTGTCCCGGCCGTAGCCGGGGACAGCAGCCCGAAATCAGCGTTGTCCGCTGGATTCATCTGTAGTTATGCTCCCGGGTAGCTCAGGAAGACCGTCTCGTTTTCACCCTGCAAGCGGATGTCGAAGTACAGGTCACCGTTGGCCTCGCGCGTGGCGATCAGGGTCTTGCGGCGCTCCTCCGGCAACGAGGAAAGCAGCGGATCCTTGGCCAGTGCGTCGGTGTCCTCCGGCAGGTAGATGCGGGTGTGCAGCTTGTTCAGCAGGCCGCGGGCGAAAACCACCAGCGAGATGAACGGGGCTTTACCCTCCTGCGTGGCGCCCGGGTTGACCGTGGTGAAGGTGTAGTGACCCTCGTTGTCCACGGCCACGCGGCCGAAGCCGGTGAAGGTATGGTCATCGCGCACCAGCGAGCCGGTCTCCCGGGAAATGACACCGGTTTCGTCGGCCTGCCAGATTTCCAGCAGGGCGTCCGGGATGGGTGTGCCCTGGCCGTCGTAGACCACGCCGTGCAGCCGGATGGAGCCGGCGTGCGCGCGGTGGACCAGCTGGCTGTCCTTCTCGTACGGCAGCGCATAACCGTAGAACGGACCGATGGTCTGGCCGGGGGTTGCTACAAGCTTTGTGGAGTTCTGCGTCATTACTCTGCGTCCTCGTCTTCCATCCAGGTGCGGTTGCTGCCGGAGAGCACAATGTCCCAGGTGTAGCCGGTGGCCCACTCGTGGCTGGTGACATTGTGGTCGTAGGTGGCGACCAGGCGGTCGCGGGCCTTCTGGTCCGTGATGGACTGGTAGATCGGGTCCAGGGAGAAGAGCGGATCGCCCGGGAAGTACATCTGCGTGATCATGCGCTGGGTGAAGTCGGTGCCGAACAGCGAGAAGTGGATGTGCGCCGGGCGCCACGCATTGTGGTGGTTCTTCCACGGGTACGGTGCCGGCTTGATGGTAGTGAACTCATAGGAGCCGTCGTCGCCGGTCAGGCAGCGGCCCACACCGGTGAAGTTCGGATCGATCGGGGCCGGATGCTGGTCGCGCTTGTGGATGTAGCGGCCGGCGGCGTTGGCCTGCCAGATTTCCACCAACTGGTTGCGGACCGGCCGGCCGGCGCCGTCGAGCACCTTGCCGCGGACCACGATGCGCTCACCGAGGGGCTCGCCGTTGTGCTGGATGGTCAGGTCCGCTTCCAGCGCGTGCACATCGCGGTGGCCGAAGGCGGGCGACCACAGTTCGATGGTCTCCGGATCCGCGTGGTGCAGGTCCTTGGTGGGATGGCGCAGCACGGAGCTGCGGTACGGGGCGAAGTCGATCCGCGGCTGCGTTTCCTCCGGCTTACCCTCGGCCTTGCGCTGCTGGTACTCATCGTGGATCTTGTTGATCTGGTTGGTGATGAAGTCCTGGCTGTCAGCGGCTGCGTCGGAATCAATCACGGCGCTGTCATTTTCGATCACGTGGCTCTCGTCGAACGTCTCGTCGGTATTTGCTGTCATGGTCTCGCTCCTTTCCTGGAGTGTTTCAGTGGTGTCGGTTAGCTGTGCGGCCAGCCCGTGTAGGACTCGGCAACGTACTGCTGCCCATAGCGCGAGCTGGTCACGGTCTCCAGCTCCCCGAGCGCGCGCTTGAGCGTAAACGCGTCGGCGTTCGGCGAGGTGTGCAGCATCGAGGTCATCCAGTAGGAGAAGTTCTGCGCCTTCCAGACGCGCTTGAGCGCCAGGTCCGAGTACCCCTGCAGCAAGGCGTCATCCTTCGTGGAGTAGAAGGAGTCGATCGCCTCGAAGAGGACCTTCACGTCGGCCAGCGCGAGGTTCAGGCCCTTGGCGCCCGTCGGCGGAACGGTGTGCCCGGCGTCGCCGACCAGGAACATGCGCCCGTGGCTCAGCGGTTCGCGGACGAAGGAGCGGAAGCCCAGCACCGTCTTGTCGAAGATCGGGCCGGTCTTCAGCTCGAAGCCGTCCGGTCCGTCCACGCGCTTCTGCAGTTCGGTCCAGATCCGGTCATCGCTCCACTGGTTGACGTCCTCGTCCGGGCTGCACTGGAAGTACATGCGCTGGACGGTCTCGCTCCGCTGGGAGATCAGCGCGAAGCCGTGCGGGGAGTTGGCGTAGATCAGTTCCGGCGCGCTCTTCGGTGCTTCGGTGAGGATGCCGAACCAGGCGAAGGGGTATTCGGTCTTGTAGTCCTGGGTACCGGGAACGGCGCGGCGGCAGAAGCTGCGTGAGCCGTCCGCGCCCACGAGGATGTCGCAATGGACCTCGAACGCGGCGCCGTCCTTGTCAGCGAAACGGAACTTCGGGGTCCCGGTCTCCAGGTCAAACACCTCGGCGACCGCGGATTCGTAACGTACGTCGCCGCCGTCGCGCTTGCGGGCCGCCGCCAGATCGACGAAGACCTCGTTCTGCGCGTAGAGGGTGACGGTGGCGTCAACCAGATCGCGGAAGTCCAGCGGGTGCGACTCGCCGTTGAACCGCAGGTCGATGCCGGCGTGCTCATCACCCTCGGTCAGCACGCGGCCGTCCACGCCGGTATCGGTGAGGAGCTTGACCGAGCCTGCCTCAAGGATGCCTGCGCGATGGGTGTGGGTGATCGTGTCGTGGTCGCGGGATTCAACCACGATGTTCTCGACGCCGCTCTTCGCAAGCAGGTGCGAGAGCAGCAGGCCGGCCGGGCCGCCGCCGACAATCCCGACCTGGGTCTTGATGATCTGAGCATTGGCAGCCATAGAGAATCTCCTCGAGGAATGTGGGGCACGTCTTGAACCAGTGTGACTGCGGCGACAGCGTTCCCGCGCCCCTGTTCGCATTGAATGAGAATTACGACGACGACGCCGGCAGCTCCCCCACGGCACGGGCGATGCCACGGGCCCCGGCCATCAGCACCGGAACGATCGCGGTCAGGTTCTCGAGGCCCATCGGCAGCACCACGCCGATCGCGGCGATCGCCTGCCCATGCTTGCCCAAAACGGGAACAGCCAGGCCGGTAGTGTCGGTGTCGACCCGCCCGTCGAAGGAGGCATAGCCCCGCTTGCGGATGTCCGCCAGATGCCGGCGGAAGTCGAAGGAAACCGCGTCCACCACGGCCACTGCTTCCGGGTGTCGGGCGAGATATGACTCCTGCACATGGTTGGGCGCATAGGCCAGCAGCACCATGCCCATCGCCGTACGGTGTACCGGCATCCGGCCGGCGATTTTGGCCTGGTTCACTACCGATCCCCTGCTCGAAAGCCGCTCGATGATCAGCACTTCATCGTCTTTGAGCACCGCCAGCTGGGTGTGCTGGCGGACCACGGACTGGATGTCCTCCATAAACGGCATGGCCGCCTGGCGCAGGTCGACCGCCGGCGAGCTGCGGTTGGCCAGCTCCCACAGCCGCAGCCCGAGCCGGACCTCCCCCGACGGCTCCCGGCTCAGCAGTTCATGACGGGCCATTTCGTCCACCAGCCGATAGGTGGTGGCCAGCGGCACCTCGGCACGCCGCGACAGCGTGGCCACGCTCATGGAGGACCGGGTGGCGTCGAAGGCGCTGAGGATGCGCACAAACCGCTCCAGCATGGAGTCACCCGAACGCGAATTGGCCATGGCAACAGGTTCTCACAACTGCCAGTTCCCGCGAGAACGTTCCTGCCGGTACACCGGCTCTCGTGCAAGGGACGATCTCGGAGCCACGGAACGATCTCGCGTTCAAGAGCCACGGCCCAGAAGACCACTGGCCCCAAAACCAGGAAGCGGCTCCGCGATTAACGCAGAACACCCCTTGCGCCCGTTTCCGGGTACAAGGGGTGTTCTGTTGCTACGTGCCTAGAGGGCCCCGGGTTGGCGGCAATGCGGTCACGCCCGGGTCCGGTTCCTAGCGGTAGTCGTTGCCCATGTCGTAGTCATCCAGCGGGATGGCGTGGAACTCAGGGGTCAGACCGCCGTCGACACCGGGGTAATCGAAGTCGCTGAACGCGCTCGGGCCGGTGAACAGGTTGGCCTTTGCTTCCTCAGTCGGTTCAACGGTGACGTTGTTGTAGCGGTCCAGGCCGGTACCGGCCGGGATCAGCTTACCGATGATGACGTTCTCCTTCAGACCCAGCAGCGGATCCGACTTGCCTTCCATGGCCGCCTGCGTCAGGACGCGGGTGGTCTCCTGGAAGGAAGCCGCGGACAGCCACGACTCGGTCGCCAAGGAGGCCTTGGTGATACCCATGAGCTCGTCACGGCCGTTGGCCGGGGTCTTGCCCTCGGATACCGCCTTGCGGTTCTCCTTCTGGAAGCGGCTGCGCTCTGCCAGTTCGCCCGGCAGCAGATCCGTTTCACCGGATTCGATGACGGTCACGCGGCGAAGCATCTGGCGGACGATAACCTCGACGTGCTTGTCGTGGATACCAACACCCTGGCTGCGGTACACCAGCTGGACCTCGTCTACCAGGAACTTCTGTGCCTGGCGCGGGCCGAGGATACGCAGAACCTGCTTCGGGTCGATGGCACCGACCACCAGCTGCTGGCCGACCTCGACGTGCTGGCCGTCTTCGACCAGCAGACGCGCACGGCGCAGCACCGGGTAGGCGATTTCCTCGGAGCCGTCATCCGGAGTGACGATGAGGCGCATCTGGCGCTCCCCATCCTCGATGGTGACACGGCCGGCAACCTCGGAGATCGGAGCGACACCCTTGGGGGTACGTGCTTCGAAGAGCTCCTGGATACGCGGCAAACCCTGGGTGATATCGCCTGCAGAGGCAACACCACCGGTGTGGAAGGTACGCATGGTCAGCTGGGTACCGGGCTCACCGATGGACTGTGCCGCGATGATGCCGACGGCCTCGCCGATGTCCACGGTCTTACCCGTGGCCAGGGAGCGGCCGTAACACTGTGCACAGGTACCGACGGCGGACTCACAGGTGAGTACGGAGCGGACCTTGATGTCGGTGATGCCGGCGTTGAACAGCTCGCGGATGAGCACGTCGCCCACGTCGGAACCGCCTGCTGCCAGTACCTTGCCGTCGGCGTCTACGACGTCGGTGGCAAGGGTACGTGCGTACGCCGAGTTCTCCACGTCCTCATGCAGGTGCAGCTCGCCGTTGGCGTCCGCTACTGCAATCGGGGTGTTCAGGCCGCGCTCGGTACCGCAGTCCTCTTCGCGGACGATGACGTCCTGGGACACGTCCACCAGACGACGGGTCAGGTAACCCGAGTTGGCGGTACGCAGAGCGGTATCGGCAAGACCCTTACGGGCACCGTGGGTGGCGATGAAGTATTCCAGAACCGACAGGCCCTCACGGTAGGAGGACTTGATCGGCCGCGGGATGATTTCACCCTTCGGGTTCGCCACCAGACCACGGATACCGGCAATCTGGCGGACCTGCAGCCAGTTACCACGTGCACCCGAGGACACCATGCGGTTGATGGTGTTCTCCTTGGTCATGTTCTTGCGCATCGCGTCGGCAACCTCGTTGGTGGCCTTGTTCCAGATGTCGATCAGTTCCTGGCGGCGCTCGTCATCCGCAATCAGGCCCTTGCCGTACTGGGACTCCACCTTGGCAGCCTGCGTTTCGTAGCCCTCCATAATGGCGGCCTTCTCGGCCGGCGCCTCGATATCGGAGATAGCCACAGTCACACCGGAGCGGGTAGCCCAGTAGAAACCGGCGTCCTTGAGGTTGTCCAGCGTTGCCGCGGTAACAACCTTCGGGTAGCGCTCGGCCAGGTCGTTGACGATCGTGGAGAGCTGGCCCTTGTCGGCAACCTTCTCTACCCAGGGGTAGTCATCAGGCAGCGTCTGGTTGAAGATGACCTGGCCCAGCGATGTCTCGAGGAGCACAGGCTGGCCGTCTTCCCAACCTTCCGGAGCCGGCTGGTCCACGCTGGGCACGTACCCGGAGGAGATCCGGATCTTGACCACGGAGTTCAGGTGCAGCGCCCCGGCGTCGAACGCCATGATGGCCTCGGCCGGCGAGGTGAACACACGGCCTTCGCCGGCGGAACCTTCGCGCTTGGTCGTCAGGTGGTGCAGACCGATGATCATATCCTGCGAGGGCAGGGTGACCGGACGGCCGTCCGACGGCTTCAGGATGTTGTTCGAGGACAGCATCAGGATGCGGGCTTCAGCCTGGGCTTCGGGGCTCAGCGGCAGGTGGACTGCCATCTGGTCGCCGTCGAAGTCAGCGTTGAACGCGCCACAAACCAGCGGGTGCAGCTGGAGAGCCTTACCTTCAACGAGCTGCGGCTCGAAGGCCTGGATGCCCAAGCGGTGCAGGGTTGGTGCACGGTTCAGCAGGACGGGGTGCTCGGTGATGATCTCTTCGAGCACGTCCCAAACCTGCGGACGGTAACGCTCCACCATGCGCTTGGCGCTCTTGATGTTCTGCGCGTGGTTGAGGTCAACCAGGCGCTTCATCACGAACGGCTTGAAGAGCTCCAGCGCCATCTGCTTGGGCAGACCACACTGGTGCAGCTTCAGCTGCGGGCCAACAACAATGACGGAACGGCCGGAGTAGTCAACACGCTTACCCAGCAGGTTCTGACGGAAACGTCCCTGCTTGCCCTTGAGCATGTCGGACAGCGACTTCAGCGGACGGTTGCCCGGTCCGGTGACCGGACGGCCGCGGCGGCCGTTGTCGAACAGCGAGTCAACAGCTTCCTGGAGCATGCGCTTTTCGTTGTTCACGATGATCTCGGGGGCACCGAGATCCAGCAGGCGCTTCAGGCGGTTGTTGCGGTTGATCACGCGGCGGTACAGGTCGTTCAGGTCCGAGGTGGCGAAACGGCCACCGTCGAGCTGGACCATCGGGCGCAGTTCCGGCGGGATCACCGGGACGGCGTCCAGCACCATGCCCAGCGGGCTGTTGGTGGTGGTCAGGAACGCGTTGACAACCTTCAGGCGCTTCAGGGCACGCGTCTTGCGCTGGCCCTTGCCGTTCTTGATGGTGTCGCGCAGTGACTCTGCTTCGGCAACCATGTCGAAGGTTTCCAGACGCTTCTTGATCGACTCTGCACCCATGGAGCCCTCGAAGTACAGACCGTAGCGGTCGCGCAGTTCGCGGTACAGGCCTTCGTCACCTTCGAGGTCGGCGACCTTGAGGTTCTTGAAGCGGTCCCAGACCTGCTCGAGACGCTCGATGTCGGCATCCGCACGCTTGCGGACGTTGGCCATCTGGCGGTCGGCAGAGTCGCGGGCCTTCTTCTTCTCGGGTGCCTTGGCGCCTTCGCCCTCGAGACGGGCAAGCTCGTCTTCCAGATCGCGGGCGATCGCGGCGATGTCCGAGTCGCGGGTGTCGGAGAGCTGCTTCTTCTCCAGGTCGTGTTCGGCCTGCAGGTTCGGCAGTTCTTCGTGGCGGCGCTCTTCGTCCACGCTGGTGATCATGTAGGCGGCGAAGTAGATGACCTTTTCGAGGTCCTTCGGTGCCAGGTCAAGGAGGTAGCCCAGACGGGAGGGCACGCCCTTGAAGTACCAGATGTGCGTGACAGGTGCGGCCAGTTCGATGTGGCCCATGCGCTCACGGCGTACCTTGGCGCGGGTGACCTCAACGCCACAACGCTCACAGATGATGCCCTTGAAACGCACGCGCTTGTACTTACCGCAGTAGCATTCCCAGTCCCGGGACGGGCCGAAGATCTTCTCGCAGAAGAGTCCGTCCTTCTCGGGCTTGAGGGTGCGGTAGTTGATGGTTTCCGGCTTCTTGACCTCGCCGTAAGACCAGTCGCGGATTTCATCCGCGGTGGCAAGGCCAATTCGCATGAGGCCGAAGGAGGATTCGCTGGACATATGGTCCCTGTTCTCTCTTGTTCTCTAAATCTGAATGTCTTGTGTCGGGTACGGAAAGAGGTACGACGGCGGCAGCCGGCACGGGTTCCGAAGGTTCCGTGCCAGCCCGCTCATCTAGACCTCTTCGACGGAGCTGGGCTCTGCACGGGACAGATCGATACCCAGTTCCTCCGCGGCCCGGAAGACTTCTTCATCCGAGTCACGCATTTCAATCGTGGTGCCGTCGGTGGAAAGGACTTCCACGTTCAGGCACAGCGACTGCATTTCCTTGATCAAGACCTTGAAGGACTCCGGAACACCCGGTTCGGGGATGTTCTCGCCCTTGACGATGGCTTCGTAGACCTTGACGCGGCCGTGGATGTCATCGGACTTGATGGTCAGGAGTTCCTGCAGGGTGTACGCGGCACCGTAGGCTTCCAGGGCCCACACTTCCATCTCACCGAAGCGCTGGCCACCGAACTGGGCCTTACCACCAAGCGGCTGCTGGGTGATCATGGAGTACGGACCGGTGGAGCGTGCGTGGATCTTGTCATCGACAAGGTGGTGCAGCTTCAGGATGTACATGTAGCCCACGGCGATCGGGTCCGGGAACGGCTCGCCGGAACGGCCGTCGAACAGACGCGCCTTGCCGGAAGAACCGATCAGACGTTCGTCGTCGCGGGTCTTGTTGGTCGAGTCCAGCAGGCCGGTGATCTCGTACTCGGAAGCACCGTCGAACACCGGGGTGGCGACCGTGGTGGAACCGCTCTCGCGGGGCAGATTCGGCAGGTTCTTGACCCATTCCGGGTCCCCTTCGATGGTCCAGCCCTGCTTGGCGGCCCAGCCAAGGTGGATTTCCAGTACCTGGCCGACGTTCATACGGCCCGGAACACCCAGCGGGTTCAGGACGATGTCGACCGGGGTGCCGTCTTCCATGAACGGCATGTCCTCGATCGGCAGGATCTTGGAGATGACGCCCTTGTTGCCGTGGCGGCCGGCGAGCTTGTCGCCGTCGGTGATCTTACGCTTCTGTGCCACGTAGACGCGGACCAGCTGGTTCACGCCCGGGGGCAGTTCGTCGTCGTTGTCGCGCTCGAAGATGCGCACGCCGATGACCGTACCGGACTCGCCGTGCGGAACCTTCAGCGAGGTGTCGCGGACTTCGCGGGACTTCTCACCGAAGATGGCGCGCAGCAGACGCTCTTCCGGGGTCAGCTCGGTTTCACCCTTCGGGGTCACACGGCCAACCAGGATGTCTCCTGCTTCGACCTCGGCACCGATGTGGATGATGCCGCGCTCGTCCAGCTGGGAGAGGACCTCTTCGCTCACGTTGGGGATGTCGCGGGTGATTTCCTCGGCACCAAGCTTGGTGTCGCGGGCGTCAACCTCGTGCTCCTCGATGTGGATGGAGGTCAGCACGTCGTCGGAGACGATGCGCTGGCTCAGGATGATCGCATCCTCGTAGTTGTGGCCTTCCCAGGACATGAACGCAACGAGCAGGTTCTTGCCCAGGGCCAGTTCGCCCTGGTCCGTGGAGGGACCGTCGGCGATGATGCTCTGGACCTCAACCCGCTGGCCTTCGGCCACCAGCACACGCTGGTTGTAGGCGTTGCCTTGGTTGGAGCGCGCGAACTTCATGATCGGGTAGTGCGTTTCGGTGCCGTCGTCGTTCAAGGTGGTGACCATGTCAGCCGAAACCTCGGTGACCACACCGGCCTTGGCGGCAACCACGGAGTCACCGGCGTCAACAGCGGCGTAGCGCTCCATGCCGGTACCAACCAGCGGAGCCTCCGAACGCAGCAGCGGCACAGCCTGGCGCTGCATGTTCGCACCCATGAGGGCACGGTTGGCATCGTCATGCTCGAGGAACGGGATCAGGGCGGTTGCCACGGACACCATCTGGCGCGGGGAAACGTCCATGTAGTCGATCTCGGCCGGCTCGGTCAGGATCGGCTCGCCACCGCCACCGCGTTCGCGGCAGAGGACCAGTTCTTCGGAGAAGCGGTTGTCTTCGTCCAGCGGCGCGTTGGCCTGGGCGATGACGCACTCGATCTCGTCGTCTGCAGTCAGGTAATCGATCTGGTCCGTGACCAGGCCCTCCACGACCTTGCGGTACGGAGTTTCGATGAAGCCGAAAGCGTTGATGCGGCCGTAGGAAGCCAGCGAACCGATCAGGCCGATGTTCGGGCCTTCAGGGGTTTCGATGGGACACATACGTCCGTAGTGCGACGGGTGGACGTCACGGACTTCCATGCCTGCACGGTCACGGGACAGACCGCCCGGGCCCAGCGCGGACAGACGGCGCTTGTGCGTCAGGCCGGCGAGCGGGTTGTTCTGGTCCATGAACTGGGACAGCTGGGAGGTTCCGAAGAACTCCTTGATAGCTGCCACAACGGGACGGATGTTGATCAGGGTCTGCGGAGTGATGGCCTCCACGTCCTGGGTGGTCATCCGCTCGCGGACGACGCGCTCCATACGGGAAAGGCCGGTGCGGACCTGGTTCTCGATCAGTTCACCGACGGCGCGGATACGGCGGTTGCCGAAGTGGTCGATGTCGTCGACCTCGACGCGGATCTCGTGGTCCTCGCCGTCGCGCTTGCCTGCGATGGACTTATCGCCGGCGTGCAGGGCAACGAGGAACTTGATCATGGCGACGATGTCGTCATTGTTCAGGACTGATGCGTCCGGATCATCCAGCGGCTTGTCGATGCCCAGCTTGCGGTTGATCTTGTAGCGGCCAACCTTGGCCAGATCGTAGCGCTTCGGGTTGAAGTAGAGGTTGTCCAGCAGGGACTGGGCAGCTTCCACCGTGGGCGGCTCGCCCGGACGGAGCTTGCGGTAGATGTCCAGGAGTGCGTCTTCCTGGGTCTCGGTGGTGTCCTTCTCCAGCGTGGCGCGGATGGAGTCGTACTCGCCGAAGGTCTCCAGGATCTGGCCTTCGGTCCAGCCGAGAGCCTTCAGCAGGACGGTAACGGACTGCTTGCGCTTGCGGTCGAGGCGTACGCCGACCTGGTCGCGCTTATCGATCTCCAGCTCGAACCAGGCACCGCGGGACGGGATGATCTTGGCGGTGAAGATGTCCTTGTCACTGGTCTTGTCGGCGGAACGCTCGAAGTAGGCGCCCGGGGAACGGACCAGCTGGGAGACGACAACACGCTCGGTGCCGTTGATGACGAAGGTGCCCTTGTCGGTCATCAGCGGGAAGTCGCCCATGAACACGGTCTGCTGCTTGATTTCGCCCGTGTTGTTGTTCATGAACTCCGCCTTGACGTACAGCGGAGCGGAATAGGTGGCGTCGCGGTCCTTGCACTCCGCCATCGTGTACTTCGGATCAGCGAACTCCGGCTCGGAGAAGCTCAGGGACATGGTGCCCTGGAAGTCCTCGATCGGGGAGATCTCTTCGAAGATGTCCGCCAGACCCGACGTGGTGGCCATGCCCTTCTGGCCTTCGGCCAGCGCCTGCTGAAGGCGGGTCTTCCAGCGCTCGTTGCCGATCAGCCAATCGAAGCTGTGGGTCTGCAGGGCGAGAAGATTGGGAACGTCCAGAGGTTCGTGAATCTTAGCGAATGAGATCCTGCGGGTGGCGCCATCGTTCGATGAAGCGTCAAGCAGGCTGTTAGCGGTATCAGTATTAGAGGTGCTCGAGGCGACCAAGAGAGGGATCCTTCCACAGACCTTCAGGCTTGTACGCGCTTCCGCACTACCGGCATCATGAGATGCCAAGCACAACCAGACCGGATCCGCTATATGATCCAGGCCCGCCCGAATTCCTGTTAAATACAGGAAGGCGTGGCAAAGCCCACCGCTATATGAAGGCTGAAGGTTAAGAGGGAAGACGCAGATTTATACTCTACGCCACGGCCCCTAAATTGTCCAGCAGGCAGACTATCCCCTTGCCTGTCCGTGCCGGTGAACTGCATCCGGCGTGTCGGGCGGCGGAAGCCGAATCGTAATCTCCGGCCCCGGCCCTGCTCCCCTGCCAACGGAGCGCCTGTCTTCCGCGCGGCTTCGCCTGCAGCAGCTTCCCTGCTTATCCTGCGGCAGCCATCCTGCGGAACATCTGCGGCTGTTGCCGCGTTCCACAGATTGGAACCTTATCGAACTCCCGCGCCAGCTAACTGTAGCCTGTCGGGAACAGCTATTTCAAGGATGAAAGCGAGCACAGGACAGTGTCAGGTAACAGAAACGACGTGGTAATTCTCGGCGGCGCCCGCACTCCGCAGGGCCGGCTCAACGGACAGCTGGCAGGTTTCAGCGCCGTCGAACTCGGTAGCAAGGCCATCGCGGCGGCCCTCGAGCGCTCCGGCGTGCCGGCGGAGAACGTCGACTCGGTCATCATGGGGCAGGTAATCCAGGCCGGCGCCGGGCAGAATCCCGCCCGCCAGAGCGCCATCGGAGCGGGCATCGGCTGGGACGTCCCCACCGTGACCATCAACAAGGTGTGCCTCTCCGGCCTGGCGGCGGTCACCGATGCAGCCCGCTTGATCCGCGCCGGCGAGGCAGAGGTAGTGGTTGCCGGCGGCCAGGAGTCCATGACCAACGGACCGCACGTCCTCCCCGGTTCCCGGCAGGGCTGGACCTACGGCAACATCAACGTCGTCGACTCGGTGGCCCATGACGGACTGACCGATGCTTTCGACCACGAATCCATGGGCGCCTCGACGGAACGGCGGAATGCCGAACTTGCGATCGACCGCACCGCCCAGGACGAGGTTGCCGCGGCATCGCACCAGCGCGCCGCCGCTGCCACCGAGTCCGGTGTGTTCGCTGCGGAGATCGTCCCGGTCACTGTCCCCCAACGCAAGGGCGATGACCTGGTACTGACCAAGGACGAAGGCATCCGCCCGCAGACCACGGTGGAATCGCTGGCACCGCTGAGGCCGGCCTTCGACAAGGACGGCACCATCACGGCGGGCAACTCTTCACCGCTTTCCGACGGCGCAGCCGCCGTCGTGCTGGCGACCCGCGGCTATGCCGAGGACAACGGACTCGAGTGGCTCGCCGTCGTCGGCAAACCGGGTCAAGTGGCCGGACCGGACACCACCCTGCATTCACAGCCGTCCAACGCCATTGCCCAGGCCCTGAAGCGCGCCGGCTGGAGCACTTCGGATCTCGACTTCATCGAAATCAACGAGGCCTTCGGCTCCGTTGCCGTGCAGTCCCTGAAGGACCTGGATTACCCGCTGGAGAAGTGCAATCTCCATGGCGGGGCCATCGCACTCGGACACCCGATCGGCGCTTCCGGCGCACGGCTGGCGCTGCATGCGGCCCATGAGCTCAAGCGCCGTGGGCAGGGCAAGGCTGCCGTTTCGCTGTGCGGCGGCGGAGGGCAGGGCGAGGCACTGCTGCTGTACCGCGACGAGGAGTAGGCCTGTGGCTGACATCGCTGCCGGCAAGGACAGGTTCCTGGCCGACGCGGGCGACCGAGGGCTGGACGTGGAACTGATCCCACGCCCGGCTGCTCGGAGCCTGGTGGAGGCGGCGCAGCTGCTCGGGATCGCACCGGCGGACATCGTCAAGTCCCTCGTGGTAAAGCACAAGGACGGCACGTTCCTGTTCGCCTTGATTCCCGGTGACCGGCAGATCTCCTGGCCGAAGCTGCGTGCCCTGATCGGGGTGAACAAGCTGTCCATGCCTGCTGCCGACGTCGCCTTCGAGGCCACCGGCTACCAGCGTGGCACCATCACGCCGCTGGGCAGCACCACGGCCTGGCCGGTCTATGCAGATGCCGCGATCACCGGCCGGCGCATCTCCATGGGCGCCGGGGAGCACGGCTACTCGGCTTTTGTGGATTCAGATGCCCTGATCAAGGCACTGGATGCTACCGTCGCGGACATCAGCGACCCGGAATAACGCCACGGCATTCCGCCAGAGCACACAAAAGAGCCCCGCACCTGAGTGCGGGGCTCTTTTGGATGTTGCGGAAAGCTTACTTGACGGTGACGGTGGCACCGGCAGCTTCGAGAGCTTCCTTGGCCTTGTCGGCAGCTTCCTTGGTTGCACCTTCGAGAACAGCCTTCGGAGCGCTGTCGACAACGTCCTTGGCTTCCTTCAGACCCAGCGAAGTCAGGGCGCGAACTTCCTTGATCACTGCGATCTTCTTGTCGCCAGCAGCTTCGAGAATGACGTCGAATTCGGTCTGCTCTTCAGCAGCCTCAGCGGCGCCACCGGCAGCGGGGCCGGCAACGGCAACGGCAGCAGCCGTGACGTCGAAGGTCTCTTCGAAGAGCTTCACGAAGTCGGAGAGCTCGATGATGGACAGTTCCTTGAAAGCTTCAATGAGCTCTTCGTTGGTGAGCTTCGCCATGATTGGCGTCCTTCCTATAGGTGGTGTTCAGCGCATTGGCCGCGCACCAAGAGTTTTGGATTGGGAAGAGAGTCTTACTTCTCTTCGGCAGCAGCCTCGGCCGGAGCCTCGGTTGCCTCGGCAGCGGGAGCTTCTTCAGCAGCAGGTGCTTCTGCGGCCGGAGCTTCGGCAGCAGCAGTGTCTGCCGCACCGCCGTTCTCCTCCTCCTGCTTGACGCGCAGTGCCTCGACAGTGCGGGCCAGGGCAGCCATCGGAGCCTTGAGGACGCCGGCAACACGTGCCAACTGGAACTCACGGGACTCGAGTGCGGCCAGCGCTGCAACACCGGGTGCATCCAGGGCTTTGCCCTCGAAGAAACCGGTCTTGATGACGAGCTGCGGGTTGGACTTTGCGAAATCCGTCAGGGACTTTGCGGCTGCAACAGCGTCACCCTTGATGAAGGCGATAGCAGTGGGTCCGGAGAGCTGGTTATCGAATGCATCGATGCCGGCTTCCTTGGCTGCAATGCCAGTCAGGGTGTTCTTGACGACAGAGAACTTGGTCTCCTGGCCGAGAGAAACACGCAGTTCCTTGAGCTGTGCAACGGTAAGCCCGCGGTATTCGGTTAGGACTGCAGCGTTGGATTCTTTGAAATCAGTGGTGATCTCTTCAACTGCTGCCACCTTGTTTGGCGTTGCCATAACCCTCCTTCCGGGGAATAGTGCCGGTGGTTCGGGTCGCACGCATAAAAAACGCCCCGGGCAGATGCACGGGGCTTGGCCTTCACATATCCGGCAGCACCGGAAATGGAGGATTGCTTCGTTCACCTGCGCAGGCCGTCCCAGGCATGGGACTTTCGGTTGAATTCTTAGGGGAAATCAACGACCGACGGTCTTTGGTAGTTCAAGCCTACGCGAAGGGGTGACCACGACCAAATCGACCGTTCCTGCCACCTCGCTGTGATTGCTGCCGCATGGCGTGCCGTTACCGCCGCACCGTACCTGTTACGCAGTCTCGGGCGCGGATACCTTCCGGGACGGCTGCCGCTTCAGGTAGAGCCAGGTGTACAGCAGCGCTACCAAGGCCGTTGCCGCGAGCAGGAGCAGCCCGATGGCATAGCTGTTGTCCTCCGCGTTGTACGTGGCGCCCATGACCAGCGGCGGGAAGTAGCCGCCCAGTCCGCCGGCCGCGCTCACAATACCGGTTACGGACCCTACCCGTTCGGGCGGGGAACTGGTGCCGACCCAGGCAAAGACACCTCCGGTGCCCAGCCCGAGGGCAAAGGCCATGCCCAGGAATGTCAGGCCTGCTGGGATTTCGCCGTCGGGCCGCAGGTTGACGACGAATGCCAGTACCGCCACCGCAGCCAGCGAGACCAGCACAACGGGCTTGGACCCGATCTTGTCGGCGAGGATGCCGCCTACCGGCCGCGCCAGCACGGCCGCCAGCGCGAACCCGGCCGTGCGCGTGCCTGCTCCCGTGGGGTCCATCTCGTAGATGTCCCGCAGGTAGGTCGGCAGGTAGTTGCTGAACGAGACAAAGCCGCCGAAGACCACGGCATAAAGGAAGCACATCTGCCAGGTCACCTTAAGCTTGGCGGCTGCCAGCAGCTTGGGCACAACAGGTTTCGTATTCGGTGTCCAGCCCGGGGCTTCACGCAGGAAGAACCATACGACGGCGGCCATCGCCACCAGCAGGACCGCGACCAGCAGGTGCGTGGGAAAGTAGCCGATCCAGCCCACCAGGCGCGGGGTCAGAAACGCGGCCAGCGCCGTGCCGCCCATGCCCGCACCGAACACGCCGGTAGCAAAGCCACGTCGTGACGCCTCGAACCAGGGACTGACAAAGGGAATACCGACGGCGAAGATCGTGCCTGCCACGCCGAGCAGGAAGGCGAAAATGACCAGCAGCAGGTAGGACTGCAGGACACCGGCCAGCGCGACCAGCAAGATTGCCGGCGCCGTAGCCACCAGGACCGCCGTGAACATCACTCGTCCGCCAAAGCGGTCTGTCAGCGCTCCCATGACAATGCGGCCCAGCGAACCGACGAAGACCGGCATCGCGACGACGATGGACGTCTGCGTGGAGCTCAAGTCCATTTGCTGGGTGTAGCTCGCACTGAGCGGGGCGATAATGGTCCAGGCCCAGAAGGCCATGACCGAGGCGAGAGTGGCAAGGACAAGGTTGCGGGTCTGGCCCGGAGCGCCTTTTTCCACCGGAGGTCCTTTCTACTTCCGGTCGCGGTCCCGGGTGCCTACCGGTTGCCAGCCCGGCAGGCGTGCCCGGCTTCCGGGGGCCGGGCCGACATCGCGGCTGCGGTAGACGATGTAGGGCCGGAACAGATAGTGCAGGGGTGCGGTGAAAGCGTGCACCAGCCGGGTGAACGGCCAGATGCAGAACAGCAGCATGCCCACCAGGGTGTGGAGGTGGAAGGAGAACGGAGCGGCGGCCATTGACGCGATGTCAGGCTGCAAGATGAACAGGGACCGGAACCACGGCGAGACGGTTTCGCGGTAGTTGTGGCCGTGGTCGCCTAGGAAGACGCTGGCCAGCGTTGTCCACAGTCCGAACACTATCGCCGCTACCAGCACCACATACATGAGCTTGTCGTTCTTCGTAGTGGCCATGAAGACAGGGCCCGTAGTGCGGCGGCGGATGATCAAAAGGATGATGCCGCCCAATGTGCCGATGCCAGCGATGCCGCCGACAAACAGTGCATTGAAGTGGTAGAAGTCCTGGCTCATGCCGACCGCTTCGGTCCAGGACTTCGGAATAACCAAGCCGAAGAAGTGCCCGGCGATGACCGCCAAGATACCGAAATGGAAAATCGGCGAGCCGATGCGCAGCAGCTTCGACTCGTAGAGCTGCGAGGAGCGCGTGGTCCAGCCGAACTGGTCATATTTGTAGCGCCAGATACTGCCGCCGACCAAGATGGCGACCATGACATAGGGCAGCACGCCCCAGAGCAGAATATCCATCATTGCCCTCCCTGCATCGGAAGCAAACGGGGATCATACGGTTCCAGACCCACACTTTCAGTGGGCGGGCCGTAGCCAGCCATCTTCATCACTTCCTGCCGGTCAGTCGGCGAGGCGCCCGGCAGGGTATCGCAGATAGCTTGCAGGACCTGTGCGTACGGGAGGTTGTCGTCGACCAGCGCCAGGCGCAGCATTTCGAGACTCGGCCGGTACTGGATCAGCAGTTCCCGCCCGGCTGCCATGTCCACCGTTGCCGCGAATTCCAGGACCATCGGCAGGTAGTCGGGCAGTTCGCCGTGTGTATTGACCAGCATTCCGCTGTCCCGGTAGACCTGCTTGAAGCCAATCAGGACCTCACCGCGGCGGCGCGTATCGCCGTCGGTCCAGTAGGAAAGGTGCAGGGCGTGCCTCTTGCTGAGGTCAAACTCCTGGACGTACCAGGCCTGCACTTCGGCGAGCGGTTTGGCAGTAAGTGCGTTCAGGACGTCGTCGAACGAGCCATTAAGCCCATTGAACTCAGCCAGCGCGGACCGAATGAGGGGCATCCGTTCCAGCAATTCCTCATCCGGGTACCCCAGGCACCAGGATGCGGCCAGGTAGGTTACTCGTTGCCGCTGCATCATGGCTCCCGGGGTGGTTGGCTCTCCAGCGGGTTTCCGCTCGGTCCGGCTTGGGAACTGGGCCCTCCATAGTCCGGCCCCGGACCTGCTGCGCCACCGCCATGGGCAGGAGAGTCAGGTGACATTTGCGGATTGTCCTCGGTTTTTGGGAACAGCCCCCGCGGGACGCCCCGGCCGTCCCAGTTAAGCAGGTTGACCCTTCCCCGCAACTCCCCTGGTTCCGTCTGGCCATCGGTGGTCTGCCGTTGTTTCAGTGCGTAGAAGTTCTCCACCGCTACGGGTGTGGGCTTGCCGCTGGCTTCACCGAAGGGATCGGAGGGATACATGCCCGGTCCGTCGTCGAAATCCAGGGAGCAGCCCATCTCTTCGAGATTGTGCGCCTGTTCAACGTGGGCCTTGGGGATGACGTAGCGTTCGTTGTATTTGGCAATCGCCATCAGCCTGTACATCTCGTACATAGCCTCCGGTTCCATGCCCACGGCTTCCGGTATTGAATCGTCCGGATCGTTGCCCAGGCTGATCCCGCGCATGAAGGAACGCATGGCGGCAAGCTTGCGGAGTACACCGGTGACGATCTCAGTGTCCCCGGCGGTGAAGAGCTCCGCCAGATATTCAACCGGGATGCGCAGCGATTCGATGGCTCCGAACAGGTTCCCGGCGTCCTCAGCATCATGGCCCTGCTCGCTCAGCAGATCGACAACCGGAGACAGCGGCGGCACATACCAAACCATCGGCATGGTGCGGTACTCCGGATGGAGCGGCAGCGCGACCTTGTAAACCTTGGCCATCTTGTAGACCGGCGAGCGCCGCGCAGCGTCCATCCAGTCCTCCGGGATGCCCTCAGCGCGGGCTCCGGCGATCACTTCCGGATCATCGGGATCCAGCATGAGGTCCAGCTGTGCCTGGTACAACTCCTTCTCATCCTCGATAGACGCGGCCTCGGTAACCCGGTCCGCGTCGTAGAGGAAGATCCCGATGTAGCGCAGGCGTCCCACACAGGTTTCGGAGCAGACGGTCGGGATGCCCACCTCGATGCGCGGGTAGCAGAACGTACACTTTTCGGCTTTGCCGGTCTTGTGGTTGAAATACATCTTTTTGTACGGGCAGCCCGTGATGCACTGCCGCCAGCCGCGGCAACGGTCCTGATCCACCAGGACGATGCCGTCTTCTTCGCGCTTATAGATGGCTCCGGACGGGCAGGAAGCCATGCAGGACGGGTTAAGGCAGTGTTCGCAGATCCGGGGCAGATAAAACATGAACGTCTGCTCGAACTCGAACTTGATCTTGTCCTCGGACTCCTTGCGGATCTTCTCGACGATGGGATCCAGATGGCCCAGCTCCGAGGTGCCGCCCAGATTGTCGTCCCAGTTGGCAGACCATTCAACCTTCATGTCTTTGCCGGTGATAAGCGACTTGGGTCTGGCCACCGGAAAGTCGTCCCCAAGCGGGGCATCGGTGAGCGTTTCGTAATCGTAGGTCCAGGGCTCGTAGTAGTCGTCCAGCTCCGGCTGGACGGGGCTGGCAAAGATTCCGAAGAGCTTCTTGAGCCGGCCGCCGCCCTTGAGTTTGAGGCGTCCCCGCCGGTTCAGTTCCCAGCCGCCACGCCATTTCTCCTGGTCCTCGTAGCGGCGCGGATAGCCCTGCCCCGGCCGGGTCTCAACATTGTTGAACCAGACGTACTCGGTGCCGGCCCGGTTGGTCCAAGCCTGTTTGCAGGTCACCGAGCAGGTGTGGCAACCGATGCATTTGTCGAGGTTCATCACCATGCCTACTTGAGCCATGACTTTCATCAGTACCTGACCTCCTGCGAGCGCTTGCGGATTGTCGTGACCATGTCCCGCTGGTTTCCGGTGGGGCCAAGGTAGTTGAAGGCATAAGCCAGCTGGGCGTATCCCCCGATGAGATGCGTAGGCTTGACCAGCAGCCGCGTATTGGAGTTATGGATACCGCCGCGGCGGCCCGTGGCCTCCGACTTCGGCACATCGATGGTCCGTTCCTGGGCATGGTGCACGAACACCACGCCCGCGGGCATCCGGTGGCTGACGATGGCCCGGCAGACATAGACGCCGTTGGCGTTGACGCACTCGATCCAGTCGTTGTCCGTGACGTTGATGGCCGCGGCGTCTTCCTTGCTGATCCAGCAGGTTGGCCCGCCGCGGGAAAGCGAGAGCATGAACAGGTTGTCCTGGTACTCCGAGTGGATGGACCATTTGTTGTGCGGGGTCAGGTACCTGACCGTGATCTCGGCCGATCCGTCCTGGCCAAGGCGTGGCTCGCCGAACAGCCGGTGCATGTCCAGCGGCGGCCGGTAGATTGGCAATGCCTCGCCGAGATCCCGCATCCAGTCATGGTCAAGGAAGAAGTGCATCCTGCCGGTGAGCGTGTGGAAGGGCTTGAGCCGTTCGATATTCGTGGTGAACGGCGCGTAGCGGCGGCCACCGGTTTCGGAACCGGACCATTCCGGCGAGGTAATCACGGGCACCGGCGCGGATTGTGTGTCCGCAAAGGTAATGTGCTTCTCTTCTGATCCTAGGGCCAGGTCAACCAGTTCACGGCCCGTCTGTTTCTCCAGCTCCCGGAACCCGTGGACTGCCAGTTCGCCATTGGTGGTACCGGAGAACGTCAGAATGGCTTCCGCGAATTTAGCATCGGTTTCGATGGCCGGCCGCCCGTCCGCCGAACCGCCGAGCATCACCCCGTTCTTCTTGGCGAGCCAGTCCAAGGCATGGTCCAGCTTGTAGTTGATGTTCTTGACGGTAAAGCCCAGCTTGTCCGCCAGCGGACCGACGGCGGCCATCTTGTCCGCAATGGCCGTGTAATCGCGTTCGACGACGGTGAAGACGGGCATGGTTTTGCCCGGTACGGCAGGGGTGGTCCCGTCCCGCCAGTCCCGGACCACTCCCCCCGGCTGGGCTATCTGTCCTGCGGTGTCATGCTGCAACGGGACGCTGACCAGGTCCTTGCGCACTCCGAGGTGGGTCTTCGCCTGGCGGGAGAACTCTTCCGCCAACTGGTGGAACATTTCAAAATCGGATTTGGCCTCCCACGGTGGATCGATGGCAGGGGTAAAAGCGTGGACAAACGGATGCATGTCCGTGGAGGACAGATCGTGCTTCTCGTACCAGGTGGCGGCGGGGAACACGATGTCGGAGAGCAGCGTGGTCGACGTCATCCTGAAGTCGGCGGAGACGAGCAGGTCCAGCTTGCCCTCGGGAGTTTCCTCGTGCCATTTGACTTCCTCGGGGCGTGTCATCGACGCTTCGGCGGCGTTGCCCATGACATTGTGGTGGGTGCCCAGCAGGTTCTTCAGGAAATACTCGTTCCCCTTTGCCGATGAGCCCATGAGGTTTGAGCGCCACAGCATCAGCGTCCGCGGCCAGTTCTGCGGTGCGTCCACGTCTTCGACGGCAGGGTTGAGTGTCCCCTCTTGCAACTGGTTGGCCACGTAGGCCGCGGCATTGGCGGCCTGTCCGTCCTCTACCGCCTGCTCCGCTTCGGTTGCCAGGTCCAGCGGGCTTTTGTCGAACTGGGGATAGAACGGCATCCAGCCCAGCCGCGCGGACTTGGAGATGGTGTCCGCCGTATGCATGCCCTTGAGGTGGCCCTCGGCCAGCGGTGAGTTCAGTGAGTCCGCGGAGTAACCGTCATTGCGCCACTGGCCGGTGTGCATGTACCAGTACGAGGTACCGGTCATTGTCCGCGGCGGGCGCGACCAGTCCAGTGCATTGGCCAAAGATACCCAGCCGGTAATCGGGCGGGTCTTTTCCTGCCCGACGTAATGGGCCCAGCCGCCGCCGTTGCGGCCCATCGAACCGGTGAGCAGGAGCAGTGACAGGATGGACCGGTAGGTCGCGTCGCCGTGGAACCACTGGCAGATTCCGGCACCCATGATGATCATGGACCGGCCGCCGGACTGCTCAGCGTTCCGGGCGAACTCCCGCGCGATCTTGATGCACATCTTGGCCGGTACGGACGTAATCGCTTCCTGCCACGCCGGAGTGTAAGGCGTGGCGCCGTCGTCGTACTCCCCTGCCCATTCTCCCGGCAGGCCGTCGCGGCCGACACCGTACTGGGCAAGCATCAGGTCGAAGACGGTGGTGACCAGTTTGTCGCCGATCCGGCGCACCGGCACGCCGCGGCGCAGCACGGAACCGGAGCCGTCCGGCGCTTCGAAGCACGGCAACTGGACCTCGGCATTCTCACCACCGGACTCGTACAGGCTGAGCCGGGGTTTGACGTCGCCGAGTTCCAGATTCCATTTGCCCGTGCCGGACTCGCTGTAGCGGAAGCCCATCGATCCGTTGGGGACGACCGGTTTATCCGTGACCTCGTCCAGCAGCACCGTCTTCCACTCGGCGTCCTCGCTGCCGGCCAGTTCCGGCAGGTCAGCCGAGGTCAGGAACTTGCCAGGCACCAGCGACGAGCCGTCCGGCGAGGGCGTGAGCGTGATCAGGAACGGCAGATCCGTGTACTGCTTGACGTAGTCCGTGAAAAAAGGCACGTGACGCTCAACGAAAAATTCCTTGAGAATCACGTGCCCCATCGCCATGGCGAGTGCTGCATCAGTGCCGGCCTGGGCGGGCAGCCAGTCATCCGCAAACTTGGTGTTGTCCGCATAGTCCGGGCTGACCGTAACCACCTTGGTGCCCCGGTAGCGGACCTCCGCCATCCAGTGCGCATCCGGAGTCCGGGTGACCGGCACATTGGAGCCCCACATCATCAGGTAGGTGGAATCCCACCAGTCGCCGGATTCGGGCACGTCCGTCTGGTCACCGAAGACCTGCGGGCTGGCCACGGGCAGATCCGCGTACCAGTCGTAGAACGAGGTCATGACCCCGCCGATCAACTGGATGAACCGCGTCCCCACCGCGTGGCTGACCATGGACATGGCCGGAATGGGCGAAAAACCTGCACACCGGTCCGGTCCGTACGTCTTGATGGTGTGGACGTGCGCGGCGGCAGCCATCTCGATGGATTCCTGCCACGACACCCGGACCAGCCCGCCCTTGCCCCGGGCCTGCTGGTACTTCTTCCGCCGCACCGGATCCCCGACAACATCGGCCCAAGCCAGGACCGGATCCTTCAGCCGTGACTTCGCTTCGCGATACAACTCCAGCAACACCCCGCGGGCATACGGGTAGCGCACGCGGGTGGGCGAGTAGGTGTACCAGGAGAAGGCCGCGCCGCGGGGACAACCTCGCGGCTCGTATTCGGGGCGGTCATTGCCGACGGACGGGTAGTCCGTTTGCTGCGACTCCCACGTGATGATGCCGTCTTTGACATACACCTTCCAGGAGCACGACCCCGTGCAGTTCACCCCGTGGGTGGAGCGGACTACCTTGTCGTGGCTCCAGCGGTCGCGGTAGAAAACATCACCCTTCCGCCCGCCTTCTCGGTACACCGCGCGTCCGTCGTCGCTTTGGTCCCAGCGGGTAAAAAACCGCCCCACTGCCAACATCGCGTCGGAAGCGCTGCCATCGGTTCCAGGTTTGATCGGTCCGGCTGCCATGGGTTCACCCTACGAAACGAATGTGACTAAAGCCATAGCTTCCGCACAACCGAATAATGACGAGGGGTTAAGCCGATGCTTGGGAGCTGCCGGCTTCAGCCCTAGCGGCGTACTCCGTCAGGCCCGGTCGCCCAGTCTTTTCTGCCACGCCGCCTCATACCCGGCGGGGACAAAACCAAGGGCAACATTGATGGCGAGCATGTGCTCGTTCTCGGCCGCGTTCCAGGTCAGCAACCGCTGACCTTCAGGCCAGAGCTCGCCGACCCGCAGCAGATTATGCGCTTTCATGAGCATGCCCAGGCTACGACCGCGGTGGGCATGCAGGACCAAAGTGTCCTCCTGGTAAACGACGTCCGGCTTCTCCGGGTAGCATTCCAGAAAAGTATGTCCGGCAAGTTCCCCGCTCTGCAGATGCAGGGCTGCGACGACAAGGGTATGGGCACCTTTTCGCCGGAGTTCCTCTTCCCCTTGGCGGACCCTCGCGCGGTCCCAGGCCTCCTCCTCGTAATCGATCTCGCCCAACGGCACGTCTGTGCTCATTCTCTGTCGCAGCAAGGCATACTGGTCGACGAATTCCTCCGGGCAAGTATCTTCCCAGACCAGCAGCCGGTACCCCGCCGCCTTCGCAGCCGCCTGCGCCTCCAGAGACTCAACCTTGGCGGCGTCCGCCGGCAACCCAAGTACGCTGAAGCGCTCCACCTGCTCCAACTCATATCCATGGGACTGGGCGAAGCGGACGGCCGCCGAATTGCCTGGCAGCGAGCCTGTACCTGTCCTCGGCCGCAGGACGTCCGCCGCGTCCGGGTCAAAGTCCGACGGGTGCTCACTGTATGACTGCAGCACCCTTCTGCCGTGGTCTTGGGCCGAGGCTTCAGCAGTCCGCAGCAGCTCGCGCGCGATCCCCTGCCTGCGGAAGCCTGGATGGACCATGACGTGGACGTAGGCGCTGCGCAAGTTGTCCTGCTTCGTCATTTCCAGGACGGCACGGCCAACGTGCCTGTCCCCGTCCTTGGCCGCCCACAGCAACGACTGCTCGTAATCGTTGGGGCGGGCGCCCTCCAGCCGCACGGCAGGACTGACCCACAGGTCGTTATTGCCCCACAGCAGGCCGGTCACCAGGTTCGACAGCTCCGAGGAGGCAACGAAATCCTCAGCATACCGAGACTCCAACGAGGCGGGGATGCGGATAGGTTGTATGGTGATCGACGTCGTCGACATGGCGTTCCTCGCTCAAGTGATTGATATTCCCCAATCAGATTACCCGCTCGCCTGATTCGATGCCAGCGGACCGGCATGTCCGATTTACTGAAAGCCTTTCCCTGCCGCCCCTCAACGGCCCTACCATGCACTATGGAACTCTTGAGCGGACACGCTGGAAAACGGGCTGCGGCATTCATCGGCCGAGGCATGCTGGCAGGAATGGCGGGAACCGCGGTGATGACAGCGTTCCAGGAGCTGGTCGAAATGCCGCTCACCGGTCGCCCGGACAGTTACGCGCCGGCGGAACTCGCAGAGAAGTTCCTGCCGGCGAAAGTCGAGTCCATCCGCGGACGCAAGCTGCTGAACTATAGTGCGCATTTCGCCATCGGAGCCATGTGGGGCGCAGCTTACGGCACCGCCGCAGCACTGGGGCTGCGCGGCCAGAAGGCCATTAATACCGTCTTCGCCGTGGTGTACGCGGGCGGGTTGCTGGGCGGATCGCTGTCGGGTTTCTCCAGGCCGTCCGAATGGAGCGCACAGGACTGGGCCGTGGACGTCGTCGACATCTATGTCCAGGCCCAGGCAACGGGGCTCGTCTTTGACCGCTTGCTGGCGCCTAAATCCCTCCCGCATGCGGGCACCCGCGGCCGGGTCAACGCCGCTTAAAAGAACAGAACGGCCGCAGCGCGATGCTGGGCCGTTCTGTTGCGGAAGATCCGAAAAGGAATACTTCCTTAGGCTTCGATGGAAACCTTGGTGACGTTCGGGTCCATGGAGATGCCCGGGCCGAAGGTGGTCGCCACGGTGGCCTTCGAGATGTAGCGGCCCTTGGAAGCGGACGGCTTCAGGCGAAGCACCTCTTCCAGTGCGGCTGCGTAGTTCTCCACCAGCTTGTTGGTGTCGAAGGACACCTTGCCGATGATGAAGTGAAGGTTGGCGTGCTTGTCGACGCGGAAGTCGATCTTGCCGCCCTTGATGTCGTTGACAGCCTTGGCCACGTCCGGGGTCACGGTGCCGGTCTTCGGGTTCGGCATCAGGTTACGCGGGCCGAGGACCTTACCGAGGCGTCCAACCTTGCCCATCAGGTCCGGGGTTGCCACGGCGGCGTCGAAGTCGGTCCAGCCGCCCTGGATCTTTTCGATCAGGTCATCGGAGCCAACGAAGTCGGCGCCGGCCGCGATTGCGGCTTCAGCCTTGTCACCGGTGGCGAAAACCAGGACGCGGGCGGTCTTACCGGTGCCGTGCGGCAGGTTGACCGTACCGCGGACCATCTGGTCAGCCTTACGGGGGTCGACGCTGAGGCGCAGTGCAACCTCAACGGTGGCGTCGAACTTGGAAGGATTGCTTTCCTTCGCCAGGGTGATTGCCTCGATCGGGGCGTACTGCTTGTCCGCCTCGATCTTGGCTACAGCTGCCTCATATGCTTTGCTGCGCTTTGCCATCTGCTTTTTCTCCTTGTGCAGTTGTGGTCTGCGGACCGCGCCCGGCCCTGCCACTACGACGGCGTTGCCACCTTGAAAAGGTGACGTTTCGGCGCCGTCGTTCTTTAGTTTTGTCTTGTTTGCTTCACAGCCGTGGAAAACCTGCAGCCGTTCAGCGGTTATGCCTAGGGGAATTAGCCCTCGACGGTGATGCCCATGGAGCGGGCGGTGCCGGCGATGATCTTGGCAGCAGCCGCGATGTCGTTGGCGTTGAGGTCATCCATCTTGGTGGAGGCGATCTCTTCAACCTGAGCCTTGGTCAGCTTGGCTACCTTGGTGGTGTGCGGGGTTGCGGAACCCTTCTGCACGCCAGCAGCCTTCTTGATCAGCTCTGCAGCCGGCGGAGTCTTGGTGATGAAGGTGAAGGAACGGTCTTCGTAAACCGTGATTTCAACCGGGATCACATTGCCGCGCTGGGCTTCCGTTGCGGCGTTGTACGCCTTGCAGAATTCCATGATGTTGACACCGTGCTGACCAAGTGCCGGACCAATCGGCGGTGCCGGGTTGGCGGCGCCTGCCTGGATCTGCAGCTTGATGAGGCCGGTGACCTTTTTCTTCGGGGCCATATCGGGTCCTTCTCTAATTTACGTACCGCAGACACAGGAGCGTGCCGACGGTGGTTTGGCCGCCATGGCGTGGCGGCCGCCCGCGCAGGTCCGGCTAAAGCGGGCCGGGCTACGCGAAGTCTTGACTACTGGATCTTCGTGACCTGGTTGAACGAGAGCGTAACCGGGGTCTCGCGCTCGAAGATGGTCACCAGCACCACCAGCTGCTGTGATTCCGGCTTGATCTCGGAGATCGTCGCCGGAAGGGTTTCGAACGGACCGTCGTTGACTGTAACCGATTCGCCGACCTCGAAGTCCACGGTGATCGGCGCCGAAGGCTGTGCGGCCTTGCCGGGCTTGCCGCCCTCAGTCTTGCCCGCGGTGACGGTGTGCTCCAGCATGGAGAACACTTCGTTCAGGCTCAGCGGAACCGGGTTGTGGGCGTTGCCAACAAAGCCTGTCACACCGGGAGTGTGTCGGACGGCGCCCCACGAAGCGTCAGTCAGTTCCATGCGCACCAGCACGTAGCCGGGGATGCGCACGCGGTTGACGATCTTGCGCGTGGTGTTCTTGATCTCCACGACCTCTTCCATGGGGACCTGGATCTCGAAGATGTAGTCCTCCATGTTCAGGGTCTGGATACGGGTCTCCAGATTGACCTTCACACGGTTTTCGTAGCCGGCGTACGAGTGGATGACGTACCAGTCACCCTCCTGGCGGCGCAGCTTGGCACGGAACGCCTCGACCGGGTCCTCTTCAGGGGCTGCGGCGGGCTCCTCGGCGGAAGATTCGTCTTCTCCTGCTGCGTCGGCATCTGCCGGCTCGTCAGCTTCGGCCAGCTCGTCGCCTTCGGCCGCTGCTGTTTCAACGGTTGCTTCGTCGGCCGGTTCCGTTTCCTCGGAAACTTCCCCGGGAACGTCGGAAGCCGGTGCCTGATCGGCACCGGTCTCAGTAGCCTGATCCTCGGCTTCCAGATCAGCGGTTTCCTCGGTGGTCTGCGACTCGAGTTCCTGCTCGGACACTTAGCTTCCTGCTTTCTTCTTCAGCTCTGTTGATTCAATGGCGCCTGATTCTCAGGCCCGGCGCGTTGCCGTCTCCGGTGCACACGGCAGAATCCTGAGCAAAGACGCTACCGTTCGGGCGCTCCGTCACCGAAGATGTAGAGCGAGCCCTGGCCGAAAGCCAGATCCAAAACTGTCACGATCAGCATCATGATGACCACGAACGCGATCACCACGAGGGTGTAATTCAGCAGTTCCTTGCGGGTGGGTGTGACGACCTTTTTCAGCTCACCGATTACCTGGCGGACAAAAAGGACGATCTTGCCGAAGAATCCGCGCTTGTCGGACTTCCTGCCTGAGGGGCGTCCCTTGGAGCTGTTGGCAGCCGTTTCGGTCAACCTGTGCCTCACTCATCTAGTCCGGTACACGGCCCGCCGGCGGAGGCCGGCAACGCCGCTAGCTTCATACTTTGGATTGCTGAACTGCTGCTTCCCGTCCAAGACGGTTATGCGCAGGGCAGACAGGACTCGAACCTGCAACCTGCGGTTTTGGAGACCGCTGCGCTACCAATTGCGCCACTACCCTATGTGTTGAATCCACGACGTAAGCATCCGAAATACGGGCACAAACCATCATGGCGTTTTTCAACACCGAGGTCTAAGTCTACGTCAGGGAAACCCTCACGTCGAACCAGCCCTCAGGCCGCCTTCACTAAGCGACTCTCCATTATGCAACATTTCCGTCGTCGTCATTAAACCGAAAGCTCCGCGGGCGTTCATCTGGACGCATTTCCCGCTCCAAGGCAGGACAGGCCGCGGGGCAAGCCCCTAAACTGGGCCGTGGACCATTTGTTCTGACGCCTCAAAGACGGGAAATCAATGCCTGCCAACGCGCGCATCTCACAGCGCATAGCCTCCATCGCCGAATCCGCCACCCTGGCTGTTGACGCAAAAGCCAAGGCACTGAAGGCGGCCGGGCGGCCGGTTATCGGCTTCGGCGCGGGCGAGCCGGACTTCCCCACCCCGGACTACGTGGTGGAAGCCGCTGTGAAGGCCGCCCGCGAGCCGCGGTTCCACCGCTACTCCCCCGCCGGCGGGCTTCCGGAACTGAAGCAGGCCATTGCCGAGAAGACGATGCGGGACTCGGGCTACCAGATTGATCCCGCCCAGGTGCTGGTCACCAACGGCGGCAAGCAGGCCGTCTACGAATCCTTCGCCACCCTGCTGGATCCGGGCGACGAGGTTCTGGTGCCGACGCCGTACTGGACCACCTACCCGGAAGCAATCCGGCTGGCAGGTGGTGTCCCGGTGGAGATTTTCGCCGGTCCCGAACAGGGCTACCTGGTGAACATCGACCAGCTCGAAGCAGCGGTGACCGAGAACACCAAAGTCCTGCTGTTTGTTTCGCCGTCCAACCCCACCGGCGCCGTGTACTCGCCGGAGCAGGTTGCGGAAATCGGCCGGTGGGCCGCGTCCAAGGGCCTCTGGGTCATTACCGACGAAATCTACGAACACCTCACGTACGACGGCGTGCCGTTCACTTCCATTGCCACGGCAGCTCCAGAGCTCGGAGACAAGGTGGTCATCCTGAACGGTGTGGCCAAGACCTATGCCATGACCGGCTGGCGGGTGGGCTGGATGATCGGCCCGAAGGATGTCATCAAGGCCGCCACCAACATGCAGTCCCACGCCACCTCCAACGTCGCGAACGTCTCGCAAATGGCAGCGCTGGCCGCCGTCTCCGGGCCGCTGACCGCCGTCGACGAGATGAAGGTCGCGTTCGACCGCCGCCGCAAGGCCATGGTCGACGGCCTCAATGCCATCGAAGGCATCGAATGCCCGACGCCGAAGGGTGCCTTCTACGCATACGCGGATGTCCGCGGGCTGCTGGGCAAGGAGATCGACGGCGTCCGCCCGTCTACCTCGGCCGAACTGGCTTCACTGGTGCTGGACAAGGTGGAAGTAGCCATCGTTCCCGGTGAAGCTTTCGGCCCGTCCGGCTTCGTGCGGCTCTCCTACGCCCTCGGCGACGAGGACCTGGCCACCGGCATCGGCCGACTGCAGGACTTCCTCGGCACCGCCAAATAAGCCAAGCGCCGCCTCATCGGGTGCCGGTCTCCTTCGGGAAGCCGGCACCCCGTCTGTTAACCCCGTTCAGAGAATCCGGCGGTTTAAAGAATCCGGCGGTCCACGGCCCAACGGGTCAGCTCGTGGCGCGAGGACAGCTGAAGTTTGCGCAGCACCGCCGACACATGGGTTTCCACGGTCTTGATGGAGATGAACAGTTCCTTGGCCACCTCCTTATAGCTGTAGCCACGGGCGATCAGCCGCATGACCTCCAGCTCACGGGCCGAGAGCTTGTCCAGTTCGTCGTCAACGGAAGCAACGGCGGCAGTGCCGAAGGCATCAAGCACGAATCCGGCCAGCCTCGGGGAGAAGGCCGCATCTCCCCCGGCCACCCGGACCACCGCATCCGAAATCTCCGCTCCGGAAAAGGTCTTCGTGACATAGCCGCGCGCACCGGCGCGGATAACGGTCACAACGTCCTCGGCGGAGTCCGAAACACTCAGTGCCAGGAACCGGGTGGTGGCCAGCAGATCCGCGCAGCCGGCAACCACTTCGGCGCCCCCGCCGCCGCGGCCGCCGGGCAGATGCACATCAAGAAGAACGACGGCGGGCCTCACCTCATGGATGACGGCGATGGCTTCCTCCACGGTTGCAGCCTCCGCTGCGACGTCGATCCTGGAGTCCAGGTCTGCCTTCAGCCCCGATCTGAAGATGGCGTGGTCATCGACCACGACGATGCGGATGGGGTCGGTCATGAGTGGTTTCCTTCCTCAGGATGCTTCAGGCTCAAATGTACTTCGGTGCCGTTTCCGGTGTTGCGGATACGTGCCTCGCCGCCGTGGCGCTGCATCCGGCGGATCAATGATTCCCGGACGCCCAACCGGTCGGCGGGCACATTGGCAAGCTCGAATCCCGGCCCGCGGTCGCGGACGAAGACGTCCGTGCTGCCCCGTGTCTTTTCCAGGTAGACGGAGATGCTGCCGCCGGCGTGCTTGGCCGCGTTCTGCATAGCTTCCCGGGTGGCATGGATCAGGGCTTCGTACTGTTCCGTCATCGGTGCATCGCCCACCGCCACCACGTCGATCGGCTGCCCGTAAGCGTCCTCGATTTCCGCCGCGACGGCTTTGATCCGGTCCACCAGGTTGCCTTCTTCCCTGCGTTTGTCCCGGTACAGCCATTCGCGCAGTTCGCGTTCCTGGGCTCGGGCCAGCCGCGTGACGTCCTGTTCCGAGGCGGCCCGGTTCTGGATCAGGGCCAGCGTCTGCAGCACCGAATCGTGCAGGTGCGCCGCGATTTCGGCCCGTTCCGTCTCCCGGATCCTGCCGGAGCGTTCCGCTTCGAGATCAGTCCAGTACTTGACGACCCACGGGGCCAGGACCAGTCCGACGCCGGCCAGGACCGCCAGCGTGGCCAGCAGCGTCGGCCACATCACGTCCCAGCTGATGGAGCCGGAGATCAGGATGAAAATGCCGGCCACCACGAAAACGAGGCCCGCGATGAGCCGTACTACACCCTGCGCGCCGGTGGCCCCGGCACGGTCCATGATGCCGTTGCGCCTGGAGTTATCCAGCTGCATCCAGGCCAGCACGGCCCCGGTGACGATGGCGAGCATGGGCAGCCAGGTTTCCCACGGTACGTTGAAGCCTGCCAACTGGGCGATGAAGGCTCCGCCGGCCAGGACCAGCGCGGCGCCGACCGCGATTTCCCAGCCGCCACGCTGCATCAGTTCGGCGGTGCGGGTCCGGCCGGTGGGACCCGCGGCAGCGGCTGTGGCAGCCGGATTGTCGGCCGGGCGTTGAGGCGGCGCGCCGGTTCCCGGTTGCGGCCCGGGCGGCGCTGGAATCCCCGCTGGCCTCGGTCCGCCGAAATTGCGGGCGAAGTTCCCGGCGATGTTGCGCGGGTTGAAGGCCGCGTTTTCGGCCCGGGCCGCCTCGTCCGCCGTCGGAACCAATAGCCATAGCCAGGCATAGAGCAACAGCCCGGCGCCGCTGGCCAGGGTGAGCACGACCATCGAAATCCTGATCACCTTGACCGAAAGCCCCAGATGGGCTGCCAGCCCGGAGCAGACGCCCGCAATAATGCGGTCGGCGGGACGGACAAGAGGAGCGTACATAGGTCAATCCAAGCACGCCCGGCCTCGGGTCTGAACCAATCCGCGCGGATCTCAGGGCCCCTCAGCCATCGGTCAGGGAAGCTTCAGGGTAGCCCCCCATAGAATCAACCGGCGCGGCTTGGAATGATCAAACTATGACCTCACACCCCTCTGAACCGTCCCGCCCGGAAGGCTCTACCGGCCTTCCCGGCGACGAGGACGCCCGCGGTAAGGATTCGCCGACGCCTCCTCCTTACCTGCCCCCACAGCCGTCCGGCAGCAACAGCTTCTTCGACTGGTTCCGCCGCCTGGGCACGCCCCGCGGACAGGACCGCTGGATCGGTGGCGTGGCCTCCGGCATCGCCCACCGAATCGGGCTCGACCCGATTCTGGTCCGCGGCATCTTCGTGCTGCTATTCATTTTTGGCGGCATCGGCGTGCTGCTGTACGGCCTCGCGTGGGCGCTGCTGCCGGAACCGGATGGCAGGATCCATGCCGAAGAAGCCGGCCGGGGCCGCTGGACCTCAGGCATGACCGGAGCACTGATCGTCACCGTCCTCGGGCTGTTCGCATGGCCCTTCGGCTTCTTCTCCGAGGGCTGGGACTTCGGCGGCTTCCTCTGGGCGGTGATCTGGCTAGGTGCCATTGTCTATTTCATCTACTGGCTCGCTACCCGCAACCGCAGCACACCGCCGCCGGCTTACGGCCCGTACGGACCTGCGCCGCAGGGCTTCGCCGCCCCTGGCACTCCCGGAGCGCCGGTTCCGCCGGCTTATGGCCCGGCTGCCGGTGCCGCCTATGGCCCGCCCAATGACCGCGCGGCCGGACAGGACCAGGATCCGACCATCCCGCTCGGTCCGCTTGACCGGCAGCACACCGCTGCTGCCAGCGAAGACCCCTACACCATGGGATCCCACATGGGATCCCAGCCGGCAGCGGAACAGCAGTGGCCGGCCTACACCCCCCGGCCGGTTCGTCCTCCGGTCCCGCCGAAGCCCCGGCGCCGCGGTCCCTCCGGTGCCGATATCGCCCTCACGCTGGGAGCAGCGCTGCTGGCGGGCGGCATCCTGCTGGCCCTGAACCAGCTGGGCTACATTGCCTTGGGCGGCGCCTGGCTGCCGGTAGCCACAGCGGCCGCACTGTTGTGCATCGGCCTGGGCATCGTGGTTCTAGGCATCCGCGGCCGCACCTCCGGCATCCTCGGATTCCTGGCAGCCGTCGGCGTCGTTCTCTCGCTGGTCTTTGCCGCCGGCGTGCAGTGGCAGACCGCCAACTATGCCCTCGGCACGAACACCACCTGGACCGCCGAATCGGGCGCACCGGCCAGCGAGGGCTACAGCATTGTGGCCGGCAACGGAACGGTGGATCTGACGGGTGTCACCGCCAGTACCTTCGGCGGCCCCGTGGTCGTGCCGGTGAACGCGGCTGCCGCGTCCGTGACGGTGATTGTGCCCGAGGACGTTCCGGTAGAAGTCCAAGCCGCCATGGCCATGGGCAACGTTGAATACGAGGCGGGCGGCCAAAGCCGGCAGACCGCGGGCATGTGGCAGCCGGGGTCCTTCATCATTAACGACGACGGCTCCGGGCCGGACATCATTCTGCAGATCAAGGGCGCAGCCAGCGATGTGGACATTGTTGAAGCGCAGGGAAGGGAAGGATCGCAATGAGCACTGAAGCCAACGACGACGGCATCACCGGCCCGAGCACGGGCACCATTGTTTGGGGCCTGATCGCGATAGCAGTGGGCCTGCTGGTCCTGCTCAGCGTGCTCTGGGATATCAGCTTCAATGTCGGCCACGTCCTGATTGTCCTGCTGATCGGCTCCGGCATCGCGCTGGTGGCCGGGGGCATCTGGAGCATGCTGCGCAACAAGGACAATACGGCCGACGCGGACGACAAGTGACAATCAGTCCCAAACACGAAAGCATTGAACCCATGGACACCCTTTACAAAACCCTCCGTTCCATCCCGGTCCGCCGCGGCCCCAACCGCTGGGTAGGCGGCGTCTGCGGCGGCATTGCCGAAAAGTTCGGCTGGGACGCCACAGTGGTCCGCATCGCCACCCTGTTGCTCTTCCTCTTTCCAGGCATAGGCGTCGCCGCCTATCTGGTGGCCTGGCTGCTGCTGCCCAAATACGACGGCAGCATCGCGTTGGAGAGGTTGCTCCAGGGCAAGGGCATTCGCCGCCGCTGAGCGCACCCATCGCCGGCTGCTGCCGCCGGCATTGCCGCCGGCATTGCCGCTGGCTTTTGCCGCTGGCTTTTGCCGCCAGCTCCTGCCGCACTACGGCCGGCTGAAGGTCCCCGCGAGATGCACGCGGGGACCTTCTACTGTTCCCGCGCGGCGTTTTTTTGGGTTCTGCGGCAGGCGTATGCAGCGTCAGGGGTGCCCTCACGGGTGGAGGTGCCTAGAATCGAAGGGAGCCCGACGGTGCGCTCTGGAGACGATTCGGCAATTCTCGCGACGAAAGTTGGACCTGAGTGAAAATCGGCATCATGACCAGCGGCGGCGACTGCCCCGGCCTGAACGCGGTGATCCGCGGCGTTGTGCTCAAGGGCATCAAGTCATATGACCACGAGTTCGTCGGCTTCCTCGATGGCTGGCGGGGTGTGGTCGAGGGCGACTTTATCGAGCTGCCCCGCCATCGGGTGCGCGGCATTTCCAAACAGGGCGGAACCATCCTGGGCACCTCCCGAACCAATCCCTATGACGGGCCCAACGGCGGTCCGGAGAAGATCGCGGCCACGCTCGACCGGCTCGGCGTGGATGCACTCATCGCCATCGGCGGCGAAGGAACGCTGGCCGGCGCCCGCGAGTTGACGGACGCGGGCCTGCCGATCATCGGTGTCCCGAAGACCATCGACAACGACCTTGACGCCACGGACTACTCGTTCGGTTTCGACACGGCCGTCCAGATCGCCACCGAGGCCATCGACCGGCTGCGCACCACCGGCGAATCGCACCACCGGTGCATGATCGCCGAGGTCATGGGCCGCCACGTCGGTTGGATTGCCCTGCACGCCGGCATGGCTTCCGGCGCCCATGCCATCCTCATCCCGGAGCAGAAGGTGACCACGACCCAGGTCGCCGAGTGGGTCCGCGAGGCTCACGACCGCGGCCGCGCCCCCTTGGTAGTGGTGGCCGAAGGCTGGGTTCCGGAAGGCGACGCCGAGCCGTGGGCCGAACGCGGCACTGATGCTTCCGGGCGTCCCCGGCTGGGCGGCATCGGTGAACACCTCGCGCCGGAAATCGAGGCCCTGACCGGAATCGAGACCCGGGCCGCGACCTTGGGGCACATCCAGCGCGGCGGCGTCCCCTCCGCCTATGACCGCGTCCTGGCCACCCGGCTCGGCATGGTTGCAGTCGACGCCGTCTCGGACAAGCGCTGGGGAACCATGGTTTCCTTGCACGGTACCAACGTCGTCGTTGTTCCGTTTCAAGAGGCGCTGGGTAACCTCAAAACCGTGCCGCAGCACCGCTACGACGAGGCGGCAGTCCTCTTTGGCTGAGCCGGTGTGGAACTGCGTCGGAGTAGGGCGGCAACCATGAAACTGGACTCAGGCACCGCGGATATCGTGATGCTGGCCTGGGCGCGGATGCTCGGCTTTGAGGATTCCGCCTTCGCGTCGCCGTCGGGCCGGTTGACCCGGATAGATAACGACGCCGACACCCTCACCTTTGTGCGGCTGTTCGGCCGATCGGCGCTGGTCGGTCCGGAATGGGCTGTTGAGGCCGCGGCAGGCCATTCCGACGCCGAGCTGGCCGAGTACCAGACGCTGCTCCAGCTGACCAAAGGCCAAGGCGGCCACGGTCTGGGCAAGTCCCAGCTGTACTTCGCCGATGACCTCCCCGTGGTCCAGCCGGACGAAGACGTCATGGTTTCGACGGCTGTTCAGGACGCCTCACGGCTGGAGGCGCTGTGCCCGCCGGATGACATCCACGAGGTGGCCCTGTCCGCGATGGACAAGTCCTTTGTCCTGGTCAATGGAACCGAACCGATAGCCGGCTCCGGCTACAAGGAGTGGCAGCAGATCCTGGGCCATATCGGTGTGCTGACCGCGCCGAGATACCGCCAGCGCGGTATCGGAACCTTGATCGGGGCCATAGCCGGCCATGAGGCTCTCACGGCTGGACTGATCCCGCAGTGGCGCTGCCACGAAACCAACGAGGCCTCGCGGGCCACCGCGCAGGCGCTGGGCTTCATCGAATCCGGCACGCAGACCTCTGCCTACCTGCAGGCAGGCGGCCAGGGCTGAATCCCGCCCCTGCCTGCAGCTAGGATCAGCGGGGCCCGCCGCGCAACAGTCCCTTTGGCCGGCCTACCACCGAGCCGGCGTCCGGAGCCACGATGACCTCCTGGGCGGCGTCGTACAGCGTGTCCTCATCTGCCACGAGCAGCTGTGTTTCCGGGTCGACGGAGCGCTTGATGACTGCCAGCGCCACCGGGCCCATCTCATAGTGGAGGGCTGCGGACGTTACCGTCCCGACCTTGCGGTCCGCGAGCCGGACTTCGCTGCCGGCGGCGGGGAGGGTGTGCTGCGTACCGTCTAGTTGCAGGAACACGAGGCGGCGCGGGGGGTGGCCCAGGTTGTGGACCCGGGCAATGGTCTCCTGGCCCTTGTAGCAGCCCTTGTCCATATGCACGGCGGTGCGCATCAGGTCCAGTTCGTGCGGGATGGTCTTTTCGTCGGTCTCGGTCCCGAAACGCGGCCGCCACGCGGCAATGCGCAGGGCTTCCACGGCCAATATGCCTGCCAGTTCCTTGCCGTCCACTGCCGCTTCGAGTTCCGCAGTGGGGACCAGGTATTCAAACCAGGTCCGGTCCAGGCCCGGGTGCTGCGGCTCTTCGATCCTTGTGTAGGCGAAGCCACCCGCGCCGATCTTCGGCCACGGGTCCCGCCACACAAGCCGGTCCTCAAAACCGGCTACAGCCTTCGCTGCCCCGACAACAGCCCACTGTGCCGAGACGTCCGCAATCTCCACGCGGAGCATGAATTTCATTTTGTTCAGCCACTCGGCGAGGCCTTCGGCTTCGAAGGCCTCGACGATGAGCCATGTTGTTTCGCCGTCGTCGACCACGCGGGCGTCGTATTCGATCCGGCCCTGGACGGTCAACAGCAGGGCTTCGCTGGACTCCCCCGGTTTGAGCCCGAGCAGCAGCTGGGAGGACAAGGTATTGAGCCAGCTCAGACGGTCGGGTCCGGTAATGGTGACAACACCGCGGTGGGACAGATCGGCAAGGGCCTCGCCGCGTGCGAGCAGCCGCTGCTCGCGCATTGGGTCCCCGTAGTGGGCGGCAACGCCGGCATCGGGGGCGGTGGCCTCGACGGCACCGGGACGGGACAACAGAGGGCTTTGATAAGTCATACCAGCGTCAACGTCCTAACGGCTGCGGTATTCCCCGCGGCGTCGGTGCCGGCGGGACGAGGGATGGTCAGGAGACCTTTTTGAGGATCGCCGAGGCGTGGGCTTCGAGCTCTTTGCCCTGGGCGGCGGCGACGTCCCAGCGCCAGAACAGGTCCCCGTTGACCAAGCCGAAGATCCGGGTAGCGGCGTTGTATTCCTTGGACTGGGAACCACGCATGACCATGTCCGTGGCCAACTGGATCTGCGGACCCTTGATCTGGCCGTAGTACAGCTCGGAAATGCCGCCCGGGTGGACGATGGTGGCCGTGATATCAAAGCCGCCGTTGCCGTTGCGGAGTTCTTCGACCTCGTCCGCCGACTTCATCGCGGGGACAATATCGGCTGGGATCAGGCCCGGTCCGACGTCGGCGTCGTTGAGTTTGCGTTCCAACGCCCAGAAGCCTGTTTCCACGGTCAGCGGACGCAGCTTGGTCCCGTCCTCGTCCGTGAGCCAGCTTTCCGCGGTGTACTGCAGGAACGGCAAGCCATTGTGCTTGAACGTGGCGGATTGGAAGAAATGTTCCGATCCCTCGTCACCGGCGCCAAGCCGCCCCGACCCCTCCCAGGTACCCAGAAGCCAGGACAGCGGAACGATTTCCGGTGTCAGGTCAGTAGGTATTTCCATGGCCATGGCTTGAAGGGGAAACCTTTACTTCTGGCCCTTGAACAGGCGCCAGACCACCAGACCGGCGAACCAGGCCATGGACAGACCGGCGACAACGAGCAGGCTAATGAAGAAAATCTCAAGTGCTAGATGCGACATGCCTCCATACTAACCGGCGGCCGCCGGTGGTGCCGCCGCGTTACGCACCGCGCCGTGTGACGTCGGTCAACCCGTGACTGCGGGGCGTGGATCAGTGGAGCAGCAGCTTTTCGAGGAAGTACACCAGCGCTCCCGAGGCCATGATCGGGGCCGACCCGATGGCGAGGATGGCCGGGATTTTGCGCGGCCCGCCGTCGGCGAGGACCAGCCGGCGGAAGCAGACAATGACCGTGCCGCCGAGCGCACCCACCACCGCGGCCGGCAGGAGCGAAATGCTCGAACTCAGCGCGGCGCCGAGCGGCGCTGCCAGCGTTGCGAGTACGACGCCGAGCGGCGCCACGAGCCGGTCGGGCCAGGGCAGCACACACACGCCGATGGCCACCAGCATGCTCACGCCGGTGATGAGCATCATGCCCGAATTCGCGGAGTTGGCGGCCAGGCGCTCCGCCGCCACCCAGCCCGCGCCGAGGGTCGCCAGGACCAGGCCCGTGCTCGCGCCGAAGGTGGATTCAAGCCGGTGGGGCTGTCCCGTTCCACGGACCAACTGGACCAGGAAGACGGCCATCACGCCAAGCGCGACCACCACCACCGACCACGCCATCGACATCCCGGTGGGCGCAACGGCGGAAAGCAGGACAGCGGCAATACCGCCCAGCGAGATAACGGTTGCCAGCGTCTTCTTGGCGGGCACGCCGAGCAGTTGCGGCCAGCCGATGCCAACGAGCAGGACTCCCACGCAGGCCACCACGACAACAGCCGTCTGCGACCAATAGGAGGCACCCACTAGGGCACACAACACTGCGGCTGAAGCGACCGCCACCATCCAGATTCTCACCCTTGTCATCCTGCCTTATCTCAAGAATGAGTGCGAGAACACGGTGACGCGGACCACCGCGGCGTTATACTTATGCGCAACCGTCCGGCAACTCCCACGGTCTCAGGCAGGTTCCTGCCGGGCGTTCGCCCGATGATGTGCGCCTAAATGATCCCTGGAGGAAAACATGCCGCACATTCTGCTCTTGACCAACGCCCCGGGCCCTTCCGTTGGCGTCCTCCCTGCCCTCGAGCTGCTCAACCACAAGGTGCATGTCCTGCCCGCGGAACCGACCGCGCTGCTGGAGACCGATCCCTCCGATGTGGTGATGATTGACGCCCGTAAGGACCTGGTGGGTGCCCGGTCCCTGACCCAGCTGCTCAAGGCCACCGGCCTGACCGCACCCCTGATGCTGATCCTGACCGAAGGCGGCATGGCCGCCGTCTCGGCAAACTGGCTCGCGGACGATGTCCTGCTCGACAGCGCGGGTCCGGCCGAAGTGGAGGCACGGCTGCGCCTGGCCATCGCCCGGGCCAACCAGCATGACGAGGAGGCCAACAGCGAAATCCATGCCTCCGGCGTCGTTATTGATGAGGCCAGCTACACGGCCCGCGTGGGCGGGACGCCGCTGAACCTCACCTACAAAGAGTTCGAGCTGCTCAAATACCTGGCCCAGCACCCGGGCCGGGTGTTCACCCGCGACCAGTTGCTCCATGAGGTCTGGGGTTATGACTATTACGGCGGCACCCGCACCGTGGATGTCCATGTGCGGCGGCTGCGGGCCAAGCTCGGCTCGGACCATGAACAGCTCATCGGGACCGTGCGCAACGTGGGCTACCGGTTCACGCTGGCGCGCAGCCCGGAGCCCAACGCCGCGGACCTGGAGCAATCCGCGTAAAGGTTCCTCCCGCAGCCACGGCACGCGGGTTACGCTGAAGGCATGAGTGCACAGACTTCTGCTGAATGGCCCGTATTGAGCATTAAGGGCTCGCCGGATCCGGAGGTGCTCGGCGACATCCGCGCGCTGACCGATGCAGCCGCGGAGGCGGACGGCAACCCGCCGCTGTCGGAACAGACCTGGGTCAATCTGAAATCCGTGGACCCCGACAATCTGCTGGTGCTCGCCTCCTATGCCGGCGAGGAACGCTCCGACCCGTCCACGGCCACATCGCTGGCCGGCGTCGCCGTCGTTAATCTGCCGGCACACGGCGAATCCAACGGGGTCCTGGAACTGGTGGTGCATCCGACGTACCGCAACCAAGGCGTAGGCACCGGGCTGGTCACCGCCCTGCAGGAACACACGGAACTGCCTGCGTTGAAGGCCTGGTCCCACGGCGACCACGAGGGAGCCGCGAAACTGGCCGGCCGGTTCGGCTTCGCCCCGGTGCGCGAGCTCTGGCGCATGCGGCTGACGCACGTGCCGCAGCTGCCCGACGTCGTGCTTCCGGACGGGGTTTCGATCCGCGCCTTCGTTCCCGGCCGGGATGAGCAGGCCTGGCTGGCGGCCAACGCCGCGGCCTTTGCGCACCACCCGGAGCAGGGGTCCACAACCCTCGCAGACCTGCAGGCACGGATGGCGGAAGACTGGTTTGATCCCGCAGGTTTCCTGCTCGCGGTGCGGAACAACGACGGCGCCCTGCTGGGCTTCCACTGGACCAAGGTGCATCCGCGTACGGGTACGCATCCGTCCATCGGCGAGGTGTACGTCGTCGGAGTCACCCCCGAGGCACAGGGCACCGGGCTGGGCAAGGCCCTGACCATTGCCGGCATGAAGCATCTGCACGAACAGGGGCAGCAGGCGATCATGCTGTACGTGGACGCGGACAACGAGGCTGCGGTCGCGCTCTACCGCAAACTCGGCTTCACCCGCTGGGATACCGATGTCATGTACGGACCGGCCGGGACCGAGGGCAGCTGAAAAGCGGTTAATCTTGTAGGTACTGCTGCCCCATACAATGAGGGCTCCCCCAGCAACAGCACAGGAGACGCCATGGCCACTGAATCGGTAACCCCGGCGCCGGTACGGCTCGGATCCTCGGAAGTGGCGCCGGCCCGCGCTACGCAGGACCGCATCGACATCCCGGAATTCGCGCCCTCGCTCCTGCCCGACGGCAACTTCAGCCTGGACGACCGGTTCCTGGACCGCGAAGTAAGCTGGCTGGACTTCAACGCCCGGGTGCTCGAACTGGCCGAGGATCCGGACCTGTTCCTGCTGGAGAGAGTGAACTTCCTCTCCATTTTCGCCTCAAATCTGGATGAGTTCTTCATGGTCCGCGTCGCCGGTTTGAAGCGGCGCATCGCTGCCGGCCTGGCGGTGCCGTCCGCTGCCGGGCTCAGCCCGATCGAGCAGCTGGAACAGATCATGGTGGAGGCCCACAAACTGCAGGTGCGCCATGCCCGTATCTTCGCGGAGATTATCCGTCCGGAGCTGGCTTACGAGCACATCTACATGGTCCGGTGGGAAGAGCTCACGGATGGCGAGCGGGATTGGCTGACGAAGATGTTCCGGGAAAAGGTGTTCCCGATCCTGACCCCGCTGGCGGTGGACCCGGCCCATCCCTTCCCCTACATTTCAGGACTGTCCCTGAACCTGGCCGTAGTGGTCCGGAACCCGGTCAGCGACAAGGAGCTCTTTGCCCGCGTCAAGGTTCCCGACCAGCTGCCGCGCATGATCTCGCTCGACGGCCCCCGTGCCGGCTCGATACCCGGGCGGACGGCCCGCTTCATTCCGCTCGAAGACGTCATCGCCCAGCACCTGGACCTGCTGTTCCAGGGCATGGAGATCCTGGAACACCACAGCTTCCGGGTGACCCGCAACGAAGACCTCGAAGTGGAAGAGGACGACGCCGAAAACCTGCTCCAGGCGCTGGAGAAGGAACTGTTGCGCCGCCGTTTCGGTCCTCCGGTCAGGCTCGAAGTCACCACGGACATTAACCCCAGCATCCGCGAACTGCTGGTGCGCGAGCTCGGTGTGGAGGAGTCCGAGGTCTACGCACTGCCGACGCCGCTGGACCTCCGGGGCCTGAGCGTTATCTCCGACATCGACCGCAGTGACCTGCACTATCCGAAGCAGTTGGCGCATACCAGCCGCCACCTGAACGAAAGCGAAACGTCCAAGGCAGCGAACGTCTTTGCGGCCATGCGCCGCCGGGACATCCTGCTGCACCATCCGTACGACTCCTTCTCCACCTCGGTGCAGGCCTTCCTGGAACAGGCGGCATCGGATCCCAAGGTCCAGGCCATCAAACAGACGCTCTACCGGACCTCCGGCGACTCCCCCATCGTCGATGCGCTGATCGACGCCGCGGAGGCAGGCAAGCAGGTCCTGGCGCTGGTCGAAATCAAGGCCCGTTTCGACGAGCAGGCCAACATCGACTGGGCCCGCAAGCTCGAGCAGTCAGGTGTGCACGTGGTGTACGGCATTGTCGGGCTCAAGACGCATTGCAAGCTCTCGCTGGTGGTACGCCAGGAAGGCGATCGACTGCGCCGCTACAGCCACATCGGCACCGGCAACTACCACCCCCGCACCGCCCGCTACTACGAGGACCTGGGCCTGCTGACCTCCAGCGACCAAGTGGGCGAGGATCTGTCCAAGCTGTTCAACCAGCTCTCCGGCTACGCCCCCAAGTCCACGTTCAAACGGCTGTTGGTGGCACCCCGGTCGGTGCGCAGCGGACTCATTGACCGGATCGAGAAGGAAATCACCAACCGCAAGGCCGGTTTGCGGGCCCGCGTGGTCATCAAGGTCAACTCGATGGTCGACGAAGCAATTATCGATGCCCTGTACCGCGCATCCCAGGCGGACGTGCAGGTGGACGTCATCGTCCGCGGCATCTGCGCCGTCCGGCCCGGAGTGCCCGGCCTGAGCGACAACATCCGGGTGCGCTCCATATTGGGACGTTTCCTGGAGCACTCACGCGTGTTCGCCTTCGCCAACGGCGGTGACCCGGTGGTGTTCATCGGATCGGCGGACATGATGCACCGGAACCTGGACCGTCGGGTGGAAGCGCTCGTGCAGCTCAGTTCGAGTGAAGACGTCGCTGATCTGGTGGCCTTGATGGACCGGTACATGGACCCGGGCACAGCAAGCTGGCATCTGGACAATCAAGGCCGGTGGACCCGGCACCACAAGGATGCCGAGGGCAACCCGCTCAGCGACGTGCAGTCATGGCTGCTGGCTTCGCGCGCGCGCCAACGTGCAGTGACGCGCCGGTGATGACGGAATTGAAGACAACGGACCTGACCGAAGCCCACGCTAAAATCAGCGTCACCGCGGCCGGCGCATTGTGCTGGCGTGTCAGCCAGGGCCGCCTGGAGCTGTTGCTCATCCATCGCCCGAAGTACAAGGACTGGTCCTGGCCCAAAGGCAAGCTGGACAGCGGGGAAACCAATCCCGAGTGCGCTGTCCGCGAGGTTGAGGAAGAAGTCGGCGTGCGGGTGAAGCTTGGCATCCCCCTGCCCACCATCCACTACCAGGTACCCTCGGGACTGAAGGAAGTCCTGTACTGGGCAGCCAAATTGGACAAGGCGACACCCAAACCGGACGGCAAGGAAGTGGACCAAGTCCGCTGGAGCACCCCGGAGGAAGCAGCCGAGCTGCTGAGCAACCCCTCGGATAAGGAACCGCTGGCTGCTCTGGTCAAGGCCTACGAGAACGGTGACCTGGAGACCTACCCCTTCATCGTCGTCCGCCACGCCAAAGCGAAGCCGCGGTCGTCCTGGACCCGGGCTGAGGGTGAACGACCGCTTGCTGCCACCGGCCTGCGGCAGGCGCTGGCGGTCTGCCGCCTGCTCGCGTCCTGGCAGCCCAAACGGGTGGTTTCCAGCCCCTGGCTGCGCTGCATGCAAACCATCACGCCCTACGCCAACTCCCAAAAAAGCAAGATCCGTTCGGTCGAGGCCATCACGGAGCACAGTGCACACCGGAATCCGCAGAAGGCCCGGTCGGCCATCGAGTATCTGCTGGATAAACGCAAGTCCACGGCAGTCTGCACCCACCGGCCGGTCCTGCCCCAGGTCATCAAGGTCCTGCGTGACCGGCTGCCTGAGGAACTTGCAGAGCAGCTGCCCACCAGAGACCCGTATCTGAAGCCCGGTGCGATGCTCGTCTGCCAGATCAGCGTCAAGAATCCGAACAGAATCGTCTCCTTGGAACACTTCGACGCCTACGACGACTGACGCGTCCCCGTGCGGGGAGCGGCCAGCGGTTGGGCCGTTGCAGGGCCCGGCCACGGTAAATCTGGCTAGCCTAACCTGCCTATCCAAGTCCCAGTCGAGGTCCTAGAGTGCTTCCATGAGCACATTCAACGAACTTCTCGCGGACCAGGTCGGCAACGAATTCGCTGCCTCGCAGCAATACATCGCCATCGCCGTCTGGTTTGATAACGAAGACCTGCCCCAACTGGCCAAGCACTTCTACCGGCAGTCGCTCGAGGAGCGCAACCACGCCATGATGCTGGTTCGCTACATGCTGGACCGGGACCTCAAGGTGACCATTCCGGCGATTAACCAGGTCCACAATGATTTCGCCAATGTGGTGGAGCCGATCAGCTTGGCCCTGAAGCAGGAAAAGGAAGTCACGGCCCAGATCGAAGCGCTGTTCGCAGCCGCCCGGGCCGAAACCGATGCCTTGGGCGAGCAGTTCATGCTGTGGTTCCTGAAAGAGCAGGTCGAGGAGGTCGCTTCGATGTCTACCCTGCTGGCCATCGCGGAGCGTGCGGACAACCTGTTCGACATCGAGAACTTCCTGGCCCGCGAATCCGTGGGCGATGAGGGCCGTGACTACGGCGCACCGGAAACTGCCGGCGGCTCCGTCTAGGCACACCTCTTGGGCATCACCGCTGGCCAGGCTCGACCCAGCTACCGCCTGGTCTAGACTGGTCAGCGTGAATGCCATTCCCACCCCGTACGAAGACTTGCTGCGTGAGGTCATGACCTCCGGCACCGTGAAATCGGACCGTACCGGCACCGGAACGCGCAGCGTTTTCGGCCGGCAGATCCGGTTCGATCTGGCCGAAGGTTTCCCGCTGATTACCACCAAGCGGGTGCATTTCAAATCCGTCGCCTTGGAGTTGCTCTGGTTCCTGCGCGGTGATTCCAACGCCAAGTGGCTGCAGGAACGCGGCGTGAAAATCTGGAATGAGTGGGCGGACGAGAACGGCGAGCTGGGCCCCATTTACGGTGTGCAGTGGCGCTCTTGGCCGACGCCGGACGGCGGGCATATCGACCAGATCGCCGACCTCGTCGAGGGTTTGAAAAACAACCCGGACTCGCGCCGGCACATCGTTTCTGCCTGGAACGTGGCCGAGATCAAGAACATGGCACTGCCGCCGTGCCATGCGTTCTTCCAGTTCTACGTGGCCGACGGCAAGCTGTCCTGCCAGCTGTACCAGCGCAGCGCCGATATGTTCCTGGGCGTTCCGTTCAATATCGCATCCTATGCACTGCTGACGCTGATGCTAGCCCAGCAGGCAGGGTTGGAACCCGGAGAGTTTGTCTGGACCGGCGGCGACGTCCACATCTACGACGACCACGTGGACCAAGTGACCGAGCAATTGGGCCGCGAACCGTATCCCTACCCGCAGCTGCGCATACTGCGGAAGCCGGCGAGCATCTTCGATTACGACTTCGAAGACTTCGAGCTGCTGAACTACCAGCACCATCCCGCTATCAAGGCACCGGTGGCCGTATGATCCCCGCCGATACCCCCTCGGGCACCCATGCAGACCGGAAGCAACCGGTACTGGGCCTGATCTGGGCGCAAAGCTCCAATGGCGTGATCGGCAAGGACGGCGACTTGCCGTGGCACCTGCCCGAAGACCTGGCCCACTTCAAACGGACCACGAAGGGCCATCCGGTCATCATGGGCCGCAGGACGTGGGACTCCTTCCCTGCGAAGTTCCGCCCGCTGCCGGGCCGGACCAATATCGTCATTAGCGGCAACCCGGAACGGCGGGAAGAGCTGGCCAGTTCCGGCGCGGTCGCCGTCGGGTCCCTCGAGCAGGCACTGGCCGAGGGAGCAGCCAGCCCTGGCAGCGACGAGGTCTGGATTATCGGTGGCGGCGAAATCTTCCGCAACGCCACCGCTTTGGCGAACACCGCCGTCGTTACGGTGATCGATCTGGAGACGGATGGCGACACCTTCGCTCCAAAGCTGGGGGCAGGATGGACTTTCGACGCCGCCGAGCCGGCCGAGGGCTGGCTCACCTCTTCCAACGGCACCCGGTACCGCATCGCGTTGTGGACGCAGCAGGTGGATCCCGCCCGCTGAGGACCATTCCGGCCGCAGGATCCGTAGCAGGTACATTGGCCCTGCCGCCGGGCCGCCGATGTGGCTAGGATCGGACTACGGGCGCCAACAGTGCCGCCGGTCGAATGCGCAGGAGGAAGCATGTCTGTTTCACACGAGAACCTCACTCTGGTCCAAGACTCCAGCCGGGGCCGCTATGAGCTCCACTGCGGCGATACGTTCATCGGATTCGAAGGCTTCGAGACAGACGACGACGGCGTCATCACCCTGCAGCACACCATCATCGACGAGAAATACGGCCGCCGGGGCTTTGCCCGCGCCCTGGTCACGATGATCCTGACGGACATGCGGGCCAAAGGGCAGGTCATGGTTCCGCTGTGCACGTATGTTCAGTCGTATCTTGAGCGTTTCCCGGAGTACGGGGACCTGGTCGTCGAACACGCGCGTTGAGTTACTACGACACGCACAATAATAGGTACAGACCGACCACAATATGGTGGTATACGTCACCTATTTGGGGGTCGGACCGGAAACTGGCCTAAAATGGAGCGTATGACTTCTCCCGCAGCAAGTTCCACTGTCCAATCAGTCGGCCTTATCGGCTGGCGCGGAATGGTCGGCTCAGTCCTTATGCAGCGTATGCAGGACGAGGGCGATTTTGATCTGATCAACCCTGTCTTCTTCTCTACGTCCAACGCCGGCGGCCAGGCCCCCGCGTTCGCCGAGGGAGCCGGGACCCTGCAGGATGCCTACGATATCGAGACGCTGGCCAAGCTGCCGATTATTGTCACCGCCCAAGGCGGGGACTACACCGCCGAGGTCTATCCCAAGCTGCGCGACGCCGGCTGGGACGGTCTCTGGATTGACGCGGCCTCCACCCTGCGGATGGACCAGGATTCCATCATCGTGCTGGATCCCGTCAACCGCGACGTAATCGACTCGGGTCTGGCCCGCGGCGTCAAGAACTACATCGGCGGCAACTGCACCGTCTCCGCCATGCTCATGGGCCTCGCCGGCCTGTTCAGGAACGGCCTCGTCGAGTGGGGCACCTCCATGACGTACCAGGCCGCTTCCGGCGGCGGCGCACGGCACATGCGCGAACTGCTCAACCAGTTCGGCAGCCTGAATTCCGTAGTGTCCGACGAACTGGCACACCCCTCCTCCGCCATCCTGGAGATCGACCGGAAGGTGCTGGCCGAACAGCGGAACCCGGACCTGGATGCCTCCCAGTTCGGCGTACCGCTGGCCGGTTCGGTCATCCCGTGGATCGACAAGGATCTCGGCAACGGCCAGTCCAAGGAAGAGTGGAAGGCCGGTGCGGAGACCAACAAGATTCTTGGCCTCGACGTTGCCGCAGGCAGCCGGATCCCGTTCGACGGGCTCTGCGTCCGGATCGGCGCCATGCGCTCGCACTCCCAAGCGCTGACGCTAAAGCTCCGGGAAGATCTGCCTGTACACGAAATCGAACGGCTGATCGACGCCGACAACGAATGGGCCAAGGTGGTTCCCAACACCAAGGAAGCCACCATGGAGCAGTTGACCCCCGTGGCCGTCAGCGGCACCCTGGAGATTCCGGTCGGACGTATCCGGAAGCTTGAAATGGGGCCGGAATACATCAGCGCCTTCACTGTCGGCGACCAGCTGCTGTGGGGTGCGGCCGAACCGCTGCGCCGCATGCTGCGGATCGCCACCGGCAACCTCTAGCCGGATGGGCGTCCAAGCCGCCCTTCCAACCTCTACAGCAGTCCGTTTCCTTCGGGAAGCGGACTGCTGCCGTTAACGGCGATGCCCACACGGCTTTGGGCCACCGGCCGGCACCGTACCTCCACAGGCCCGACCGTGAGCACTGCGGTCCACATACTTCGAATACCTGTTCGATCCCTTTTATTCCCCGGCATAGCGTGAAGGCATATCAGAATCCGCACGCCGGGAGGGGCTATTTCGATGAAGACGCCAACAGCAGGCGAACTGCTGCACCAGTTTCTGGTTCAGTCGTGCGTCTGCAAACAGGAGGCGACCGCAGAGCGCTACCTGCTGGTCCACGCACAGCTGCACCGCTATTTGGAAGAATCCGGACACCGGATCCTGGAGACCCAGCAACTCCCCTATTTCCGCAGGGAACAGCACAAGGATCCTTCCGATGCCTTCTGCCGGTCGTTCTATGCCGAGGAGGTCATCTACGCTCTGCCCGGCTTCCTTGACCCGCCATGGCTCAACAGCAACCCGACGGACCGCCGCATCCAAATCAGCCAGACTGCACGCCTGATGAGCTGGCTGTGCAAGAGCGGCTACGTTGACCGCTTCTGGCACAGCTGCGCCGTCCTGGAGGTAGAGGGAGCAGTCCGGAGAGCAAGGGCTGAATCATGACTGGCAGCCCCAACGTCGACAAGTTGCTCAGGATGTTCTTCCTCAGGTACAGCTTGAGCCAGAAGCCGGTAACCGTAGACCGGTGCAACAGGATCGAAATCCATCTCCGGCACTTCCTGGACCTCTGCGGCGAGGATTACGTGGCGCCCGAGCAGCGCCAGCTGCTGGAGCTGGAACGCCAGTTCCAGCCGCATGGTTCGGCTTTCGCGCGGCTGATGCATGCCGGCGAGCTGCTTGCGGCACTGCCCGAATTCCTCGCCCCGGAATGGCTGATGAACCATGGGGTAGACCGCAAGGTACAGATCAGCCACAGCGACCGTTTGGTGCGCTGGATCTGCGGGGAACGGCTGGTGGACTTCCGGGCCCACCGGATGGATCTGCTGCACTTCCGGAGCGCCCTTGACCAAGCACTACGGGTACAGCCGTGATGCACGGTCTTACGCCAGCGTCAGAGAGCGCAGCCGATCAGCAGCGGTTCGGGAACGAGCCGGATTCCAAACTTGTCCTGGACCCCATTCCTGACCGTACGGGCAATAGCCACGATATCCTCGGCAGTAGCGCTCCCGCGGTTCGTGATGGCCAAGGTGTGTTTAGTGGACAGCGACGCCCTGCCTCCGGCGACGGAATATCCATCCATGCTGCCGTTGGCCGTGCCCTCAAGCCCGAAGCCCTTGCCGAAGCCGGACTTGTCGATCAGCCAGGCGGCGCTGAGCTTCATCTGGCCGCCCACGGGCCACCGGGGTGACGTTTCAGGCAGTTGGCCGGCCACTTCGGCAGTGACGATTGGATTGGTGAAGAAGGAACCGGTGCTGTACGTATCCCGGTCGGCCGGATCCAGGACCATGCCCTTCGAGGCACGCAGCCGCAGGACCTCGCTGCGTACATCATTCGCCTTGGCCCGCTCACCGGCTTCAACACCAAGAGAACGCGCCAGCTCACCATAACGAATGGGCGCGCTCATCCGGCTCGGTTCCAGCTGGAACTGGACCGTCAGTACCACGAAGCGCGGTGACCCGTTGGTTGTTGCCTGCTTCAGGACGGAGTCACGGTAGCCGAATCGGAGGTCCGAGTTGGCAAACGTCTTAACCGCGTTGGCTTCCCTGTCCCACGTCCGCACACTCGCAATGGTTTGCGAGACTTCCGCGCCATAGGCTCCCACGTTCTGGACCGGCGTAGCTCCAGTCAGACCGGGGATTCCAGACAGCGCCTCCAGCCCGGACCACGCGTGCAGAACGGTGGCCTCCACCAGCTCGTCCCACGGCTGCCCGGCCCGGGCGGTGACCATGACGCCGCCGCAGGTTGCATCGGCGTCATCCACGTCGTAGCCGGTGCTGGCAATCCGCAGAACCGTTCCCGGATACCCCTCATCCGCAATCACGAGGTTGGATCCTCCGCCGATAATCAGCAGGTCTTCGCCTGCCTCATCCGCGGCACGGACGCCGTCGATGATCTCCCGCTCCGTTGTGGCTTCGACGTAGCGCCGGGCGGGTCCGCCCACTCCGACCGTAGTAAGAGGCGCCAGTCTCATGGCAACCTCACCAGGCACGGACAACGGCCTGCGCCTTGACCAGGACCTTCTGCCCGGCGGCCGTTACGGTGAGATCCACGCGGACCGACGAATTCGCCTCGTCGATGGCTCCGATGACTCCAGTGACCTCAAGAGTGGCCCCGCCGGTGTCCAGGTTCTCCACAACCACCGGTTTGGTGAATCTGGTTTGGTAATCGACGACGGCCGCGGGGTTGTCGGCCCAATCGGTGACCAGCTGGACGGCTGCCCCCATTGTGAACATGCCGTGGGCGATCACTCCGGGTAGCCCGACCTGCTCGGCAAAACGGTCGTTCCAGTGAATCGGGTTGAAGTCACCGGAGGCACCGGCGTACCGCACCAAATCAGCCCGGGAAATATCGATGGTCGTGGAACCGATTTCCTGTCCGACGGACAGATCGTTCAATGCGGGCATCACTGGCCTTCCCCTCTCACCAGAATCGAAGACGTTGCAGTGGCGGTCTTCTCACCATCGGCAGTGCTGATCTCCGCGCGGGTGGTGATCATGGCTCCGCCGCCCATCGCCCGCACCTGGTCCACGTGTAGTTCGGCTACCAGCTGATCGCCTGCCACGATGGGACGGTGGTGGACGAACCGCTGATCGGCATGGACAACGCGGGAGAAATCAATGCCAGCCTCGGGATCTTCAACCAGTTGTGCGTCTGCCCGTTGCGCAACAATGATCGCGAATGTCGGCGGCGCAATCAGGTCCGGATAACCCAGGTCCTTTGCAGCTTCCACCTCGAAGTGGGCCGGGTGCGTTGCCTTAACAGCGCGCGCAAACTCCCGGATCTTCTCACGGCCTACGGTGTAGGCTTCCCCGGCCGGATAAACGCGGCCGGCCAGCTGCGGGTTGACCCCGATCTGTTCTGACATGGATCTCCTTCTCAAGGGCAGAAAGTCTCTTCAAAGCCTAGTGCAGGGGTGCATCAATTCTTCTGCGGCCGGGCGGCAGCCCGGCGGGCCCTGGCGTCCCGCGCCCGCACCACCAGTCCGGCCAGATGCGTGAGCAGGCCGGTGATGATGATGGCCAGCGCTGCCCATACAAGGGGCTGAAGGCCGGCACCGGCGGCGATAATGGACAGCAGGATACCGGCGCCGATAAGAACCATGGCTGAGATGACCAGTTTGCGGTAGAGCGGCGAGCCAGTATCCCAGGGGTTCATACTTCAAGGTTAGCGGTTCAGAACAACGAAACCTGCACCGGGGGCAGCTGAGACTCGTAAGCGCCCAGCTCAATCCGCCTGCCCTTGAGCCCGTTCAGGTCGGCCACATATTCCGGGCCGGCCTCCCGGGTCCGGACCAAGGCAATGCTGCCCAGAAACGCCTCCAGCACCAGTCCGTGAGTACCCGCCGCCAGCTCCAGCGGATAAGCCGTGCGTGAATCCGAACCGATCACCCGCCTGCCGGGTTCCGGCAGTTCCCACGTCTGGTCGACGTTGACAAAGCCTTCCAGCTCCACTCCTGGCAGCAGGTTCCGAACGGTGCGGGCGTGGTCGGCGTTGATGCTGTCCAGCTCGGCCGGGCTCCGCGGCGCCTGTAGACCGGCCAGTTTCGCTGTAGAGCGCACGGCCTGGGTCAATTCCGTTTGCTGGGAAACCATGTCCTCCAGCACGCGGACAATTCTGCCGTCCTCGGCTCTGGCCACGTAGCGGGCAGCCACGGCGCCTTGTTCGGCTAGTCGGAGCCGCTTGCGCAGGTCCGAGGAGGTGCCTACCTTGCTCGCGCCGGAGGCGAACGTTGCCACGTACAGCCAGTGCGGCTGGGCGAGGTAGGCGCGCAGTCCGTCTGGAGCCGACCCGCTGCGGTGGGCGTCATGGAGGAAGCGCAAATCATCGTTCAGAAAGCAGTTGATGCATTGGTAGCCGCGTTCCGCGGGTGCTTGAAGGGGGCATGGCACATGGTGCCTGGCCTGCGGACCCTGGACCCGGTGGCTGCCCAGGCAGAACTTCCCTGCTTCTAGAACCCGGAAGCCCAGCCGAGTCCCCTCGGCGACATCCATAGCGGCAGTCGTGCCGTCAGGCCTTGCCAATGCCAGCCGTGGCCCCGTCGTGTTCCAGATTATGCCGTGGCACAGGAAAGTACCGTCCATGTAGCTACTCTAAGACGCAGGCTTGCCCGTAATGCACCCGGCATCACGCCATGGCAAAGCCCGACGACGGCCGCACTCGGGAGGCGTCCGCCGTCGGGCGTTGAAAGTCCCTGGACCCTACACGGACAGCCCTACGTTGTCTGGCCCCGGTGCCTGCCTTCGGCGATTTCTTCCACGAGCTTGGCGTTGAAAGCGGGCAGATCATCAGGATTCCGGCTGGTCACCAGCCCCTGGTCCACCACTACCTCCTCGTCAACCCACTTGGCTCCGGCATTCTTCAGGTCCGTGGCCAGGGTGTGATACGAAGTGAGCCTGCGGCCATCGGTCACTCCGGCCTCGATGAGAACCCAGGGGCCATGGCAAATGACGGCCACGGGCTTCTGGTTATCGAAGAAGGAACGGGTGAAGTCGACGGCGGACTTTTCCGCGCGCAGATGGTCCGCATTCACGACACCGCCGGGAATGACCAGCGCGTCGTAATCGTCAACGCGGGCCTGGTCAGCAGTTACGTCCACCGGGAAGGTGTCGGCCTTCTCGGTACCCTTGAACCCCTGCAAGGTCCCGGATTTGGGTGCGACAAGGACGGGCTCTCCGCCGGCATCCTTAACCGCCTGCCAGGGGCTGGTCAGCTCGACTTGCTCTACGCCGTCCGTGAGCAGGAAGGCTACCTTCTTACCGGAAATATTCTGTTCAGACATCATTCCTCCACTTCCCAGGGGCCGGATCGGGGCCAGCCCCGTACCCTCCACGCTAGCCACAGAAGGATTCAGTAAGCAAGCTGATCATTGAGGTCCGGCCAAGCTCGACAGTGACACCGGGTTGTCTCCTGGGCACTTCATCAGCGGTGAATGGTCCAACCTCCACCGTGTAGCCTTTTGAGGAGCGCCAGCGAGGGAGACCATGAAGAGGGGTTTTGTCGTAGTAGCCGGGTTGATACTGGTCGCGGGATGTTCGGCACCGGCCGATGATACGTCCACGCCAGCGGCTACGGAGACGTCGCATCAAGCGGAACCGATACCGGAGTCGATTGAACCGGACCCTTCGACCGAGCCGATACCAGAAGCCGACCCGCTCGATCCCCCTGACGGGCAGCGCCCCGAACCGGGCGACTACGAACTATTCCTCACCGCCTACAAAACCACTCTGGAATCGGGCTTGGAGAAACGAATAGAGCAACAACGCACCGATCAGGAGGCCATGGAACTCGCATCCTATACGTGCCGACTAATCAATGCCGGCGAGGATCCTGCGCGCCTGAGACTCGTCTACTCCATGGGTGCCATCGACCCGGAACCAACAGAAGACATGGTCCGAGACTATTCTGCGATTGTGATGGCGGCAGAGGAAACATTGTGCGGTCACGAGGACGAATGAGGTAGCAAGAAGTGGCGATTTGCGACGCTTGCCTGATAAGGGCAAAAAGAATGCCCCTGACTGGGGATAATTCCAAGTCAGGGGCCTTCTTATTGGTAGCGGTGCCCGGACTCGATCCGGGGACCTCACGATTATGAGTCGTGCGCTCTAACCAGCTGAGCTACACCGCCACGAATAGGAACGCCCGCGCTGCGTCTTTGCGACACAGACGCGGGCTTCGCTATTCAGAGCCCCCCACCGGAATCGATCCGGTGACCTCGTTCTTACCAAGAACGCGCTCTACCACTGAGCTAGGGGGGCAACGGAGAAAAACTTTACCAGCAGTTTAGCCCCGTGTGAAATCGGAATCGGCGGTTGTGGCCAGCCCCACAATTCCGGCCGCTACTACCGACGCTGTTTCGCCTCATCAAGGGCCCAAAAACGGCGGCTAATCGTCTCCGCCGCCGTCGTCCCAGTCATCTTCGACATCGTCATCCCAATCGTCGTCATCAACGACAACCGGCGGCGCAGGCGCGACCTGTTCCGGCACCGGGGCCGGGGCCGGCTGTGGTTTGGGGGCGGAGTCTTGCGCCGGCTTGGCCGGCTCATCCTTGCCCTTGGGCTCCTGAGGTTCCTTCTCGGGCGAAGGTTTCGCCGGCGCTTCGGGCTTGGGATCTGCACTGGCATCGGGATCGGCAGCAGGGGTCGGTTCCGGCGGCGACGAGGCCTGCTGCAGGTGCGAGACGTCGATGGTGGAATCCTCCGGCTGTGCCACGGCTACGTTCCACAACATCACGCTCGCTGCGCCGACCAGCAGCAACGCCAGTATGGACGAGAAGATCTTCACGAGATTCCCTTTCTTGTCTGGGGCGCCAGCAAGCTGTCCAACCATGACTGGGCAAGATGCTGCCATTGAGGACGGAAGGCGTAGACGCAGACCAGCCGCAGTTCGGTGGCCACGGTGTAGAGATGCAGCCGGCGGGCCGTCACCGACAGGTCTGCAGCGGCTGCGTCCACCGCTACTTCAGCCGTCTTGCGGGCCAGCGTGGTGACCGTCCCCTGGTCTGCCCGCAACCGCAGGTGGACGGCCAGGTTTGCCAGATCCAGTGCAGGCTCGCCCAGCGCTGCGGTATCGAAATCCAGCAGTCCAAGCGATCCAGCGTCTGCACAGTAGAGCAGTTGTTTATCGTGGAGGTCACGGTGCGCAAGGCCAGCTTCCCCACGGCCGCTCCCCTCCGCCAGGGCTCCACACACCTCATCGGCGAGGCTTCGGACAGCAGCCGGATCGGCTTCCAGCGCTTGGAAGTCCAGCAGATGGGCCACCCACCTGCCCACCGTGGCCGCTTCCGCCGTTCCGTCATGCAGCGGTAGCTCCTGCACTCCGGCACCGTCCCGGACCAACGACGGCCACCGCTCTGCCCAGAGCTGCCAGGCCCGGTCCCAGGTGCCCGAGCCATCTGCGTCCCCGAGTTCATGCAGACTGGTGCCGGCCAGCGCAGTCGAGACCACGCGGTCCGGTCCGCTGCGTATGACCTCTGGCACCGCGAAGCCTGCGCGGGTACCTGCTTTGTGCATCAGCGCGGACTGCCCGGCAACCGTGGCGGCCTTACCGTGGGCCAGCAGCTTGGTGTAGCGGGCTCCGTCCTCGGACTGCAGCACAGCGCGGCGTTTATAGCGGTGGACCAGCAACTTTCCGCCGGCCTCCCCCAGTCCAGGCAGCGCGGGGTCCGTCCTGAAGCCGGCAACGGTGGCTTTCCCGCCGTCGTCGATCGTGCCCGCCCGAAGGCGGCCGTATTCATCCACGGCCTCGAAGGTGAGCCGGCGTCCGCTCTTGGGCCACGCGCGGCGGATCGACACGGGTGCGCCGGCCTGATCACAAACTGTTGAAGGAACGACGGCGGTCATGCCAGCATCCCCTCAATCTGTGCCAGCCGGTCGAGAATGCGTTGCCGCCAGTCCCGCTCGCAGGAACGGAACGGCTCCAGAATCCTCGAGAACAGGTGGCAGGCCGTCCACACGTTCAATTCGTCGGCGTCCAGTCCGACGCCGGACATTGCGCCCTGGCCTTCCTGATATCCCTCGAGCAGGGCGGCCGTAAGGGTTCCCGTGCCGGTGTCCAGCAGTTCGACCGCGGCGAAGCAGCCCAGATCCGACACCACAGCACCGTAGCCAAAGCGGTCCAGATCGATAATGCGCAAGCCTTCGCTGCCGACCAGGATCTGGTCGGCAGAGAAATCGCCGTGCACAAAGCCTGCCCGGCCCGGCCCGCGCAGCCGCACTGTCAAAAGGTCGGCGGCATGATGCAGTCTCTCAGCAGCCGCGGGCACCAGTTGGCCGGTATTGGCAGCCAGTTTTTGCAGGCCCGGCATTGCAACGTGGCCGGGCGCGGGAACCTTCGAAGCGGTGCCGGTTCCGGTTCCGCCTTGGCCCGCAGTCGCTGGCTGGGCGGGGTCACGGCCTGCCCACGGCGGCTGGGCGTGGAGGAGGGCCAGGGTCCTGCCCGCCTCGGCGGCGAGCGCCAGCGCATCCGGACCGCCCCGCTCAGGTGCGCCCTGCTCAAGTGCGTCCTGCTCAGGTGTCCCCGGCTCCTGCCGGTGCAGGCGCTGCAGGTCGGTGTCGCCGAACCAGGGGTAGTACACGGCGTGCCGGGCGTCCGCACCGTCCGGATGTGCACCTGCCTCGTCCCCGGGAGATTGTTGTTCCAGGACCGGGACGCCGGCGTCCTGCAGCCGTACCAGCATCTCTGCGTGCACCCGCGCCCGTCCGGCCGTGACCTTGGCGACCCTGCGCTGGTCGCCTTGCCCGAACGCTGCGACCAGACGTCGGTGGGGGTTGTAGTTCAGCACATCGATTCCACCGGCACGGCCGGACAGCAGACCGGTCCGGGCGAGAACGCGGTGCAGTTTGGCGTCCAGCGCCAGCGGTCCGGAAACCACCAGATGTCCGGGGGCTTCGGGGAGCTCCAAGGATTCAAGCTGCACTCCCTGCTGCTCGGCGCGTTTGAACGTTTTGGCCAGCTTCGAGTCCTGGCTGCGTGAGTATCCGGCGATCCAGGTGGGTCCGTCGCTTCCGGAAAGCCGGGCCACCACGGACATACCGGGCTTATACCGCAAATGCGCCGCGGCGACCGGGCGGCCGAACAGGCTGCTCAGCCGCTCCGGGTCCATCACCACGTCCAGCGCCGGGAGGGCTCGATCAACAACGGAACCGGGCACCTACACCACCTCCGATACGGTAGCGCCGGCGGGATTCCCGACGTCGACCCGCGCCTCGCTGGCATTGGCCGCCTGCTGCTGTTCCACCCAGGCCTTGAAGGTGCCGGAAGGATGATCGAGCAGTTGTTCAGGAGTGCCGTCCAGCACCACATTGCCGTCTTGGACCCAGAGAACACGGTCGGTGGCCAGTGCCGGTCCGGCGTCGTGCGTAATCGTCACAGTGGTACGTCCTTCGGTCAGGGTGCCCAGAGCTGCGAGCACTTCACTTGCTGCTTCGGGGTCCAGTCCCGTGGTGGCCTCATCCAGCACTACCACCGGTGCGTGCCGGAGCAAGGCACGGGCGATGGCCAGCCGCTGGCGCTGTCCGCCGGAGAGCGTGCTGCCGCGCTCCCCCACCACGGTCTCATAGCCGTCCGGCGAGGCCGTGATGAAGCCGTGGGCTTGGGCACGCCGTGCAGCCTGCTCCACTTCCTCGTCCGTGGCCTCCATCCTGCCGTAGCGGATGTTGTCGCGGATGGTACCGGTGAAGAGCACCGAGTCCTGCAGCAGCAGGCTCACCTGCGAGCGCAGCGAAGCCAGCGTCACCTGCCGCAGGTCGTGTCCATCGACGCTGACGCAACCGTGCACCGGATCCATCATGCGCACCAACAGCGAAGCCAGCGTGGACTTCCCGGAACCGGATGGTCCAACCACGGCCACCTTCTGCCCGGCCGGAATGTGCAGGTTCACGTGGTGCAGCACGGGACGTCCGTCGCCATAGGCTGCGCGCACACTCTGCAGGCGGATCTCGCCGCGGACGCCGGACAGCTCCACCGCGTCCGGCGCGTCCTGGATGTCCACACGTTCGTCCAGAAGGTCGGCGACGCGTTCGCCCGAAGCCGTGGCACGGGCGATGCGCCCGGTGTACTTGGCCAGGTCCCGCAGCGGCTTCATGGCGGTCTTCAGGTACGTCAGGAAGATGACCAGATCCCCGGGTGTCATCGCCGCTTCCGCCACCCGCATGCCGCCGCCGAAGAGCACTGCCGCCGTCGCGACGCCGACGATTACATCGGTGCGGCGTTCCAGCCCGGCGGCCAGACGCCGGGCCTGCACACCCTCGGTCAGGGCCTGCTTATTGCTGTTGGAGAACTTGCCGGCGAGGATCCGTTCCAGGCCGTAGGCCTGCACCACCCGGATAGCCCCGAGGCTCTCCTGCGCGGTGTTGGCCAGCGCGCCTTCGCCCTTCCGGGTCTTCCGGGAAGCAGCGGTGATCTTGCCGGTGCTGCCGCGGGAGATGAGCAGGAACGCGGCGGCCGCGAGGACCACCACGAGGGCCAGCAGCGGATCCAGCCAGAACATGACGCCGGCCATCACCACCAGGGTGATCACGTTGGCCACCAGCGGCAGCCCGGCCGTGACCGCCACTTCCTGGAGCCGGCCGATATCGCCCACCAGCCGCTGCACCGTATCGCCGGTCCGCGCCGAGGAGTGGTACCGGTCGGACAGGGCCTGGACATGGGAGAAGACGCGCACGCGCAGCGCCGCGGCGACCCGCGAGCCGGCGAGCGCAAAGGCGACGGTGGCCAGATAGTTCGCCAGCGCGCGGAAGCCCACAATGCAGATAGTGGCCAGGGCGCAGGAAAGCAGAAGCGCCGGAGTCGCCGTGGGCCCGCTGCCGGCGAGGTCCGCGCCGAGACTGCGCGTGACCGCGTCCACCACAAACTTGACCGGCCATGGCTCGAGCACCCGGAACACCACCTCGAACAGCAGGGCAGTGATGCCGCCGCCCATCAGGAGCTTGTGCCGGCCAAGGTGCGGCCTGATAATGCCGAGGGTGCGGCGCAGGGCCGCCGGGTTGGCTTGTTTCCGGCTCATACCGTCAGCTCCTGGTTCTTATCGGGCAGGCGGATTCCGGCCAGGCTGCGCGCCAGCACCTGGTGCCAGCTGTGCCGGGCGACCGTCTGCTCCCGGGCCGCCAGTGCCATGGTCTGGCGCCGTTCGGGCTGGGCTACCAAGCGGTCAATCGCGGCAGCCAGCGCGGCCGGATTCGATGGTTCCACCAACAGCCCGGTTCCGCCGTCGTCGATAATTTCCGGAATCTGGCCCACGTTCGAGGCCACCACCGGCAGCGCAGCCGCGAGGTACTCGTAAATCTTCAGCGGCGAGAAGTACTGGTCCGCGTCCGAGTCCATCGTCGGGTACGGCGCGGCGGCGAGCGAGCAGTCTGCCAGCACCGCGGGAATCTGTTCGGGCACCACGGCGCCCGTAAAGTCCACCGCCAGCCCGAGTTCCGCGGCACGCCGCTGGAGTTCGGCCGCCAGCGGACCATCGCCGACAATGCGCAGTTGCCACGCCTGCGAGGCCAGCGCGGCGGCTTCCAGCAGCACCTCCACCCCGTGCCACGGCTTGAGCGTACCGACAAAGGCCACTACCGGCACGGCCTCGGGGTCGGGGCAGGCAGGCAGGATCCGGTCGGTGTTCACACCGTTAGGTACGACGGCGATGCCGCCATGGTGGGCAGCATCCGTTTTGCCTTCCACCCACCGAGCAACCGGTGCGGAGACGCACACGGTGCGGTCCGCTGCGGCCACTTGTGCGCGCAGTGCAGCGGTGGCAGCGGCTTCGTCATGCAGGTAGCGGTGAGTGCGCTGCTCGTCGATCAGCGGGGCGTTGACCTCGAGGATGCCCGGAATCCCCAGCGCCGCGGTGGCTTGGGCCAGTCCGGCGCTGAAGAGGCTGTAGCGCTCGTAGACGAGGTCGGCGCCGTCGTCGATAATTTTCCGGGCCAGCTCCGCGGCGGCCGCGGCCTGGGCAGCTTCGCGCTCGGGTCCCTGGCTTTTGGGTACCTTCAGCCAGGTCACCGGGAGGTCGGCCAGGTCCGCGGGAACGTCGTCGCCGGTGCGCGTGCAGTACACACGCACCTCGGCGCCGCGTGCCCGCCAGGCGCGGATGATCTCCTGGACGTGGACCGAGGCTCCCTTGGTACCGAAGACCGGAATTCCCGGGTCAGCGCACAGATATGCCACTCGCATCACGCCACCTCCATGCTTTCCACGGCAGGTACGGTGGGCGCCGGGGCTCCCACCAACTGCCGCAGCCGCACCGCCTGCTTCGAGGAGTCGAAATTCGCTTCGATGCACTGCCGCGCGGCTGCGGCGATGCCCTCCCGGTCGAAGTCCGGCCGGGCCGCCTCCTCAAGTGCGGCGGTCAGGTCCGCCACCACACCGTTACGGACCAGGATGCCGGTCTGCGCCGCACCGCCATGGGCCGGATGAATGACCTCGGGAATGCCGGTGACATCGCTGGCGATGGAGGGCACGCCCATGGCCATGGCTTCCAGCAGGACGGTGGGCAACCCGTCGGCATTGCCGTCTTCTCCGATCACGCAGGGCGCGGCAAAAACATCGGCCCAGCGCAGCAGATCGGCGACTTCCCGCTGGGTCCGCGGGCCCAGCAGGCACACCGTGCCTTCCAGACCGAGCGAGGTGATCTGTTCGGCCAGCTCGGTTTCAAGCATGCCGCCGCCGGCAATCCGGACATCCAGCCGCAGGCCGCGTCTACGCAGTTCGGCAGCCGCTTCAATCAGCAGGTCAAAGCCCTTCTTCTCCACGAGGCGTCCGACGGCGGCAACCCGGAGCGTCTGTCCGGGTACCTGCGGCGCGGTGTAGGGAAAGCGATCGAGTTCCAGCCCGTTGTAGACCAGGTGCAGGTTGGCCGTTTCCGCGGCATACGTGGAGCGCAGATAGCGGTAGTTGTACTCGCTGATGGTGACCACGTGCGACGCATTGGCCAGGGTCCGGGCCAGCCGGTCGCGGTCCACCTCCTGGTGGAAAATGTCCTTGGCGTGGGCGGTGAAGGAATAGGTGATGCGCGCCAGCGCGGCCGCAATTTCCGCGGTGCGGGCTGCCAGCGAGCCAAAGTGGGCGTGCAGGTGCGTGATGCCGCGCTCGAGTGCCATGGTGGCCAGCTCGATGCCCTGGTGCACTTCCGTAGGGTCGTAACCTGCAAGTTCGGGCAGCAGTTGCGCCCACCGTCCTGCGAATTCCGGATTCAGCTCCTGGGCGCGGGCGACAATGGCCCAGCCTTCGCTGAGCTTGGCCGGCTTGGGCACATAGTTCACCGGGGCCTGTACTCGGGCCAGTTCCGGATGGAAACGCGGATCCGCCGGCGGCCGCAGCGAGAAGATCTCCAGGTCTTCGCCGGAGGCTTCCCGGGCCAGGATCTCCGTGACAATGAAGGTCTCGGAAAAGCGCGGATAGACCTTGAGGACATAGCCTACTCTGGGCATATTGGGCTTAGCCTCCAACACGGTTCAACTCCTTCTGCCCCGCAGGGCTCACTGTGTCTTCGGCGCGGGCGGCTCCCAGCAGGACTGCGGCAAGGCGGGCCACCGAGGTGAGCCCGTCCAGCTCGATATCCGTGCGACCGACAGCTGTTCCGGCAACCGTTTCGAACCAGTCGCCGAGGACCTTGCTACTCAGCTGGGCCGGCTCGCAGACATCCACGAGCCGGCGGTTGCTGAGCGAACGTGCGCGGATCAGCTGCTCCTGCCGGGGCCATACCCGCGGCACCACGAGGGCAGGAGTTTCCGTACTCAGGATTTCGCAGACCGAGTTATAGCCGCCCATGGTCACGATGGCCGCCGCTGCATTGATCTCGACGAGCGCATCCGGGACACTGGCGATCACGTCGGTCCGCTTCCGGGCGGCCCGCTCGACCTGGCGCCTTTGGTCTGCTGCCATCTGCGGGCCGGTAATGACCAGATGGCGGTACCCCGCAGGAACCTTGGCCCGGGCAGCCGCCATGGTCAGATCGAATCCGTCGGAACCGCCGCCAACCATGGTCAGCAGGTACGGCTTGCGGGCCCGGGGCTTGCGCGAAGAGCAGGGCCGGCCTGCGGCCAGATAACCCGTGAAGCGGACCTTGTCGCTGAGGGCAGCGGGAACTTCGCCCGAGGCCACCGGATTGTGCACGGCCGGGTCGCCGTAGACCCACAGCTCGTCGAAGGTGCGCCGGACGTGGCACAGGTCCCCGAGCGCAGTCCATTCACGGGCTGCAACGGCGGGATCGTCAAGGACCTCACGCAGGCCGAGGATGACCTTGCAGCCGGGATTGGCTTCCCGCACCGCCGCCAGCGCGTCCACCAGCTCACCGTCCACGCCGAAGGCATGCCGGTCCACGATGACCAGGTGGGGACGGAAGGCCGTCAGCGCCCCCTCGATCACGGCGGAGCGCAGGCTGATCAGACGGCTCATCCGCACATCCAGATGGCGCGGAGCGTAGTTGCCCTCGCGCTTGCTGATACCAGGAATGACCATCCAGTCCCAGCCTTCGGGCCGCCGGTAGCTGGTGGCGGTTCCCTCGCCGGTCACCAGCAGGCCCGACACTTTCCGTCCGGACAGCGACGGCAGGCGGGCCGCCAGCGCATGGGCGATGGCAAGGTTGCGCCGGGTGTGCCCCAGGCCCTGGGAATCATGGGAGTAGAGAACTATCCGTAACTCACCGCTGTCCTGCTGGTTGGTATACATCGGTCCTCCATAGGTTTCAAACTCTTCGTGCGTCTTTGTTCACTTTGGCGCAGGATGATGAATCGTTTATGAAACCTTTATGAGAGAGTTCTCATGCTTGGCGTGGCGCGTGTCACATCGAAGCATGAACGGCTTGGAAATTGCCCCCGGGCGTGCAAAAAGGCACCCGTCTGAACGGGTGCCTTTTTGCGTAAGGTTACTTCAGCCGCCGGTTCCCAGCAGGAACTGCAGGGTCCGGCCGCGGTTTAGTAGCTCTTGTGGCGGGGCTTGCGCGCTCCGGCACCTTGGCCGGCGAAGTCGGAACGCTCGCCGCGGTCCTTGCTGAAGCTGCGGTCGCCTTCGAACTTCTTCTTGTACGGACGGTCGCCTTCGAACTTCTTCTTGAACGGACGGTCGCTGCCGTAGCCGCCGCGGCTGCCGCCGAAGTCGCCCTGGTCGCGGCGCGGCTTGCGGCCCGAATCCAGCTCAAGGTGGATCAGCTCGCCGCCGATGCGGGTGCGGGACAAGGCACGCAGCTGGTCCTGGGAGAGGTCCGCGGGCAGTTCCACCAAGGAGTGGTCCGAGCGGATGTCGATGCCGCCGATCTGAGCGGCGCTGAGGCCACCCTCGTTGGCGATGGCGCCGACAATGGAGCCCGGCATGACGCGCTGGCGGCGGCCGACGGCGATGCGGTACGTGGCATTGCCTTCGGTCAGTGTACGGGTCGGGCCGCGGGAGCCCATAGCGTCACGTCCGCCGGTGGCGCGCTCGCGCTGGCCCTTCGGTGCCTCCGGCAGGTCCTGGACCAGCAGCGGGCGTCCGCCCTGGGCCATGACGGCCAGTGCAGCGGCGATCTCGGCGGCCGGCACATCATGCTCGGTCTCGTAGTTCGAGATCAAGTCGCGGAAGATGGAGACATCTTCGGACGAGAGCGTCTCCGTGATCTTTTCGGCGAACTTGCTCATGCGCAGGCTGTTGATGGTTTCTGCCGAAGGCAGGTGCATCTGTTCGACCGGCTGGCGGGTGGCCTTCTCGATGGCCCGCAGCAGGTACTTCTCGCGCGGAGTCATGAACAGGATGGCATCGCCCGAGCGGCCGGCACGGCCGGTACGGCCGATGCGGTGTACGTAGGACTCGGTGTCGTGCGGGATGTCGTAGTTGACTACCAGCGTGATCCGTTCGACGTCGAGACCGCGGGCGGCCACGTCGGTGGCAACCAGGATGTCGATCTTGCCGTCGCGCAGGGCCTCGACCGTGCGCTCACGCTGCTGCTGCGGGATGTCGCCGTTGATGGCGGCGGACCGGTAGCCGCGGGACTTGAGCTTGTCGGCCAGGTCCTCAGTAGCCATCTTGGTACGCACGAAGGCGATAACGCCGTCGAAATCTTCGGCTTCCAGGATCCGGGTCATGGCATCCAGCTTGTGCGGGCCCATGACCTGCAGGTAGCGCTGGCGGGTGTTGGTGCCCGTGGTGGTCTTGGCCTTGACAGTGATCTCGGCCGGATCCTTCAGGTACTTCTTGGCGATCCGGCGGATGGCGGTGGGCATGGTGGCCGAGAACAGGGCAACCTGCTTGCTTTCCGGAGTCTTCGAGAGAATCTGGTCAACTTCTTCGGCGAAGCCCATGCGCAGCATCTCGTCGGCCTCGTCCAGCACCATGTACTGCAGTTCCGAGAGGTCCAGGGAACCCTTCTCGATGTGGTCGATGACGCGGCCGGGGGTACCGACAACTACCTGTGCGCCGCGGCGCAGGCCGGCAAGCTGGGGGCCGTAAGGGGATCCGCCGTAGACCGGAAGAACAGTGAAGTTCTCCATGTGCGAGGCGTACGAGGAGAAGGCTTCGGCTACCTGGAGCGCGAGCTCACGTGTGGGGGCCAGCACCAGGATCTGGGTGTTCTTGGTGGGCGGCAGTTCGGCCATCCGGGACAGCGCAGGGACCGCGAAAGCGGCGGTCTTGCCGGTACCGGTCTGGGCCAGGCCCACGACGTCGCGGCCTTCGAGCAGCACGGGAATGGTGGCGGCCTGGATGGGGGACGGCTTTTCGTAGCCGACGTCGCTCAGGGCTGCGAGCACGCGGCCGTCAAGACCGAAATCAGTGAACAACACTGTGTTTTCTTCTGTCGCTTCGGCGGCGCTGTTGTCCGTGGCCGGCTCAGTGGCGGCATTTTCAGACATGGTGGCAGTGGGAGTTTCAGACATGGGGTTCCTCATATTCATTTGGGGACCGTGGCCGCACAAAGCATCACCATAGAACTCGATTGAGCTATGGGCGGTGATGATCCGAGAGGCCTGTTGACACAAGTCCGGCGCTGTTCCAATCCCTTGGCAGGACTTCCCGCCATAACTTTGCTGGCTGCCTCACGGCAGTCTGTATGGCGTTTTCTCAGCCGGCGCTCCCAAAATGAAAACTGTCCGCGTTATGCGGACCCTACACACCATCAGACGCGTTTTCCGCGTCGAAATAAGGGAATACCGGAGTGGGGGATGTATCCAGTGTACGGTACGGTGCAACTTCTCTAGGCCCGAATGCGCGACGGCGGCCGGTGACCTTGGGCACAGCCGGTTTCAGAGTGCCTCGAGAGTCTGTTCGGCCCAAGCAATCCACGTCTCTTCGAACATGATGCCGGCCGTCAGCACTGCGCGCTGGAGTTCATTACCCCCGCCCCAGTTCCCGCGCTCATCGAGCTGCTGGTAGGTGGCCAGCTGCTCGCGGTGCAGCTGGAGGTGGCGTTCCAGTTCGTCCGCGATCGAGGGATCGCCGAGCACCGAGGCGGCGCGCAGCCTGATCATCAGTGCCTCCCGGACCGGCCGGGGGTCCTGCTGTGCGGCCGTCCACCGCTGCAGCTCGCGGCGCCCTTCGCTGAGCACCTGGTAGTCCTTGGCCCGTCCGCGGCTCGAATCGCGGCCCGTGGAGCGGATCATCCCGTCTTCCTCCAGCCGGCCGAGTTCGCGGTAGATCTGCTGGTGTGTGGCCGGCCAGAAGAACCCGAAGGACTTGTCGAAGCGGCGCGCCAGCTCCGCCCCGGAGCCGGGTTGTTCCAGCAGCGCGGTCAGAATGGCGTGCGGCAGGGACATCAGATGGCCGCCGCCAGCCGGGTGCCCTGGTTGATGGCGCGTTTGGCGTCGAGCTCGGCCGCCACGTCCGCTCCCCCGATCAGGTGGACCGTCTGTCCGGCTGCCTCCAGTTCCGCCTGCAGCTCGCGCTGCGGCTCCTGGCCGGTACACAGCACCACCGTATCCACGGGGAGTACCTGGTCGGTGCCGTCCACGCTGAAGTGCAGTCCGCCGTCGTCAATTTTTCGGTAGGTGACGCCGGGAATCATGGTGACGTCCTTGGCCTTGAGCTCGGCCCGGTGGATCCAGCCGGTGGTCTTGCCCAGGCCGGCGCCGATCTTGCTGTTCTTGCGCTGGAGCAGGTAAATCTTGCGCGCAGGCTTGGGCGGGCGTGGCCGGGCCAGACCGCCCGGCGTTCCGTAGTGCGGGTCGATGCCCCAGTGCTCGTAGAACAGCTCCGATTCCAGCGTGGCGCTCGGTCCGGACTGCGTGAGGTACTCGGCGACGTCGAAGCCGATGCCGCCGGCGCCCAGGACGGCGACACTGTTGCCCACCGGCTTCTTTTCGCGGAGCACGTCCAGGTAGCCCAGCACCGAGGGATGGTCCAGGCCCTCGATTCCGGGGAGCCGGGGCAGCACACCGGTGGCGAGGATGACCTCGTCGAAGCCCTCGGCAAGCAGGTCTTGTGCGGTGGCCCGGGTGTTGAGCCGCAGTTCGATGCCGCGCAGTTCAAGCTGGCGGCCGAAGTACCTGATGGTCTCGTTGAACTCTTCCTTGCCCGGGATCTGTTTGGCCAGATTGAACTGCCCGCCGATCTCGCCGGCGGCTTCGAAGACGGTAATCCGGTGGCCGCGCTCGGCCGCCGCGACGGCGAACCCCAGGCCCGCGGGACCGGCGCCGACCACGGCGACCTTCTTCTTCTCCGCGGCCGGTTCCAGGAGGATCTCGGTCTCGTGGCAGGCCCGCGGATTGACCAGGCACGAGGTGACCTTGCCGACGAAGGTGTGGTCGAGGCAGGCCTGGTTGCAGGCGATGCACGTGTTGATCTCGTCCGACGTCCCGCGCGAGGCCTTGAGCACAAAGGCCGGATCTGCCAGCAGGGGGCGGGCCATCGAAACCATGTCGGCGCAGCCGTCCGCCAGCAGTTGTTCGGCGACCTCAGGGGTGTTGATGCGGTTGGTGGTGATGAGCGGGATGCCGAGCTGGCCCATCAGCTTCCGGGTCACCCAGGCGAAGGCGCCGCGCGGAACGGACGTGGCGATGGTGGGGACCCGGGCCTCGTGCCAGCCGATTCCGGTATTGATCAGCGTGGCGCCGGCGGCCTCGATCCCGTGGGCCAGTTCGAGCACCTCTTCGAAGCTGGATCCGCCCTCCACCAGATCCAGCATGGAAAGCCGGTAGATGATGATGAAGTCCGTGCCGACCCGTTCGCGCGTCCGGCGGACGATCTCCAGCGGAAAGCGGATCCGGTTGCGGTAGGAACCGCCCCAATCGTCCGTGCGGTGGTTGGTCCGCCCCGCAATGAATTCGTTGATCAGGTAGCCTTCGCTGCCCATGACTTCGACGCCGTCATAGCCCGCCGATTGGGCTAGTGCGGCGGCGTTGGCGAAGTCCTCGATTGTCTCTTCGATCTCCTCCGGAGCCAGCTCGCGGGGAACATGGACATTGATCGGTGCTTGTTCGGCGCTCGGCGCCACCAGGTCCGGATGGTAGGCGTAGCGCCCGCTGTGCAGCAGTTGCATCGCGATCCGCCCGCCGTTCTCATGCACGGCCCGCGTTACGGTGCTGTGCTGCTCCGCCTCGGCCGCCGTGGTCATCTTGGCGCCGCCGGCCAGCGGACGCCCGGCCTCGTTGGGCGAAATGCCGCCGGTGACTATCAGGCCGACTCCCCCGCGAGCCCGTTCGGCATAGAAGGCAGCCATCCGTTCAAAACCGTGGGGCAACTCTTCCAGGCCCACGTGCATGGAGCCCATCAGGACCCGGTTGGGCAGCGTGGTGAAGCCAAGGTCCAGTGGCTCAAGCAACCGGGGGAAGGCAGACGATGGCACTATGCACTCCTTTGCACAACTAGTTGCATAAAGACTAAGGTGCCGGACGCTTCCCGGCAATAGCGGCGGGTCAGCCGCGGCGCAGGGCCAGCTTGACCGCCTTGTTGACGTTGCCGCCGATACTGATTTCGCCGGCCGCTTCCGAGTCCAGCAGAGCCTGAGCCTGGGCCTTGTCCAACCCGCCGAAAACGTCTGCCACGCTCACGCCGTGCCCGGGACGGAAAACCACTTCAATGCTGTCGCCGGTTGCGATTTCCCCGGCTTGCACCACTTTGCAGTAAGCACCGGGCAGTCCCTTGCGCAGGAAACGCTTGGCCCAGCCCGGTTCTGCCATGTGCCGTTCAAAGGTGGCGCAGGGAATCCGCGGCATGGTCACCTCGGCGATGACCTTGCTGCCGATCCGCCACCGCTCCCCCACCAGCGCCTGGCTGACCGGCAGGCCCCGGGTCCGCAGGTTTTCGCCGAACAGACCGGCCGGCACGTCGCGCCCGAGCTCGGCCGCCCACTGCTCCGCGTCTTCCTCGGCATAAGCGTAAAGCGCCTTCAGTTCGCCGCCGTGGTGTTTGCGGTCCGCCTGCACATCCGTCCGCAGCCCGAGCTGGTGTACCAGGACCGGGCCTGCCACGCCCCGCTTGTCGATGGCGGTCACGCCGACAATGCTCTCGTCGGGCTTCAGGGCATGGACAGAGCACACGGCAAGCAGCAATCCGGAAGTCATTGCCCCAGTTTAGGGCCGGTACCACTGCGGGTTTTGTTCGCAGAGCGGCCCCGGGCGCCAGCAGGGGTGTGGCCACGGCCTGTTGGTCAGTAGGGTGTACCCATGGAATTACTGGAAGAGTTATTCGGCACGTGGGGCAACGAACTGTGGACCTGGGTGGTGCTCCCTGTCCTAGCGGTTCTCGGAATCTACTTCACCGTCCGCTCAGGCGTGGTGCAACTGCGCCTGCTCCCGGCCATGTTCAAGACGCTGACGGATAAGGCCTTGATCAATGAGGACGGCTCGCGCAAATCGATCTCCTCGTTTCAGGCTTTTACCGTTTCGGCTGCATCCCGCGTGGGCGTGGGCAACGTGGCCGGCGTGGCCACGGCCATTGCGGTTGGCGGCCCCGGCGCCGTCTTCTGGATGTGGACCATGGCGTTCGTCGGCGGTGCCTCCAGTTTTGTCGAATCCACCTTGGCCCAGCTGTACAAAGTCCGGACCAAGGACGGCTACCGCGGCGGCCCCGCTTACTACATGGAGCGCGGCCTGAAGAAGCGCTGGATGGGCATCATCTTCGCGGTTATCCTCATCATCTGCTTCCCCTTCGCGTTCAGCTCCCTGCAGGCCAACACCATTTCCCAATCGGTGGCCGGTGCTTTCGGCGCCGAAGCGGTCACCCCGATCTTTGGCTGGACCGTTGGCCTGGTGCTGGCACTGCTCACTGCACTGGTGGTCTTCGGCGGTATCCGACGCATCGCCCATGTCACGGAAGCCCTGGTCCCCGCCATGGCGCTGCTCTACGTGCTCCTTGGCCTGATCATCGTCGGCATGAACCTTGAGCGCGTACCCGACGTCCTGGGCGCGATCTTCGGCGAGGCTTTCAACTTCCAGTCGGCCATCGGCGGCGGCCTGGGCACGGTGATCATGCAGGGCGTCAAACGCGGGATGTTCTCCAACGAAGCCGGCCTCGGTTCGGCTCCCAACGCCGGCGCCACTGCGTCCGTCACCCACCCAGTCAAGCAAGGGCTGGTCCAGACCCTCGGGGTCTACTTCGACACTTTCCTGGTCTGCTCAATCACCGCGTTCATCATTCTGTGCACGGTAGAGAACCCGGTCGGAGCATCGCAGGGAATCGAGCTCACCCAGACCGCCATCACCTCGCAGCTGGGTTCCTGGGCAAGCATCATGCTGGCGGTCATTATTTTCATGCTCGCTTTCAGCTCCATCATCGGCAACTACTACTACGGGGAAACCAACATCGGTTTCATCACCGAGCACGAAACCGTCCTGATGATGTACCGGACGCTGGCCACCGCGGCAGTCTTCCTCGGCTCCATTGCCTCGGCCGGGCTGATCTGGAATCTCGCCGACGGCATCATGGGGCTGATGGCGCTAACCAACCTGATCGCCATCGGACTGCTCTCCGGAGTCGCCTTCCGGCTGCTCAAGCACTACACCGCCCAATCCAGGCAGGGCGTTGACCCGGTTTTCACCGCAGACGACATGCCGGATCTGGACGGAGTCGAATGCTGGAGCCCCGAGGACGTCACCAATCACGAGGTTTCGGTCCCGACCAGGCGTTAGGGACACCTGCTTCGCAACCGACGACGGCGGTGCCGGACTCCCAAAAGTCCGGCACCGCCGTCGTTGTTAAGGGTTCTAAACCGCTAGAGCTGCTTGAACGCCTGCTCCAGATCGGCGATCAGGTCTTCGGTGTCCTCGATGCCCACCGAGAGGCGGATCAGGTTGGCCGGGACTTCCAGCTCCGTACCCTTCACCGAGGCGTGCGTCATCTCCGACGGGTAGTTGACCAGGGATTCGATGCCGCCCAGCGACTCCGCCAGCGTGAAGATCGTGGTGTTTTCAGCAACCTTGCGCGCAGCGGCCTCGCCACCGGTGAAGGAAACCGAAACCATGCCGCCAAAGCCGCGCATCTGCTTCTTCGCGAGCTCGTGGTCGGGATGGTTCGGCAGGCCCGGGTAGTAGACGGCCTCAACCTCCGGCCGGCCCTGCAGCCATTCGGCCACGGCTTGTGCATTGGCCGAGTGCCGGTCCATGCGCACGCCCAGCGTCTTCAGTCCGCGGGTGGTCAGGAACGCGTCCAGCGGTGCGGACACCGCCCCTACGGCGAACTGGATGAAGCCGATCTTCTCGGCCAGCGCGTCATCGTTGAGCACCACGGCACCGCCGACCACGTCCGAGTGGCCGCCGATGTACTTGGTGGTGGAGTGCACCACGATGTCCGCACCGAGCGCCAGCGGGTTCTGCAGGTACGGGGAAGCGAAGGTGTTGTCGACCACCAGCAGCGCGCCGGCGCCGTGCGCAACGTCGGCGAGCGCGGCGATGTCGGTGATCTTCATCATCGGGTTGGACGGCGTCTCCACCCAGACAAACCGGGTCTTGTTTTCGTTCACGGCCGCAGCCACGGCGGACTCATCGGACATATCCACCACCGTGTGGCCCACGCCCCAGTCCCCGAGTACGCGGTTGATCAGTCGGTAGGTGCCGCCGTAGGCATCGTTGCCCAGCACGATGTGTTCGCCCGGCGCCAGCAGCGCGCGGATCAGCGAATCCTCGGCGGCGAGGCCGGAAGCGAAGGAGAACGCATGCTTGCCGCCCTCCACCGCCGCCAGCTGTTCCTGGAGCGAATCACGGGTGGGGTTGGTGCCGCGCCCATACTCGTAGCCGTCGCGCAGGCCGCCGATCCCGTCCTGCGCGTAGGTGGAGCTGAAATGGACGGGCGGGACAACCGCCCCGGTACGCGGTTCGAAGGCCTGGCCGCCGTGCACGGCGCGGGTGTTGAAGCCTTGGTTCTTCTCTGCAGTCATGGAAATCTCCTTCAGCTCGTCAGGTAGGTCAGCAGGTCGTGGCGGGTCAGCACGCCGATGGGGGCGCCCACAAAGGTCACCATCAGCGCATTGTTGGACTGGAGTTTTTCGCGGGCGGCGGAGATGGATTCCAGCGAGCCGATCAGCGGCATCGGTTCACCCATGTGGTCGCCGATCTTGTCGGTCAGCTTGGCCTCGCCCTTGAACAGCTGGGCGGTCAGGTTGCGCTCATCCACTGAGCCGAGCACCTCGCCCATCACCACGGGCGGTTCCTGCGAGAAGACCGGCAGCGTGGAGACGCCGTACTCGTTCATGATCTCGATGACGTCGCGGACCGATTCGGTGGGGTGGGTATGGACCAGTTCTGGCAGGTGTCCGGCCTTGCCCTTGAGCACCTCGCCCACCGTGGCCTCTTCGCCGCCGGAAATGAATCCGTAGGACTTCATCCATTCGTCATTGAAGATCTTCCCCAGGTAACCGCGGCCGGAGTCCGGCAGAATAACGACGACGACGTCGTCAGGTCCCAGCTCCCGGGCGACCTTCAGCGCGGCGACCACTGCCATGCCGGAGGAGCCGCCGACCAGCAGCCCCTCTTCCTGGGCTAGCCTGCGCGTCATGGCGAACGACTCGGCGTCGTTGACGGCGATGACCTCGTCCGGCACGGACTTGTCGTAGTTCGCCGGCCACATGTCTTCGCCGACGCCCTCCACAAAGTAGGGGCGTCCGGTGCCGCCGGAGTAGACGGAGCCTTCCGGGTCGGCGCCGATGATCCGGACCGGACCCGAGGCACGGTCCGCCGAGACCTCTTTGAGGTAGCGGCCGGTGCCGGTGATGGTGCCCCCGGTGCCGGCACCGATGACCACGTGCGAGACCAGTCCGTCCGTGTCCCGCCAGATCTCCGGGCCGGTGGTTTCGTAGTGGCTCAGCGGAGCCGCAGGGTTGGAGAACTGGTCCGGCTTGTACGCGCCTTCCACCTCGCGGACCAGCCGGTCGGATACGCCGTAGTAGGACTCCGGGCTGTCCGGTGCCACGGCCGTGGGCGTGACAACCACTTCGGCGCCGTAGGCCTTGAGCACGTCGCGCTTCTCCACCCCCACCTTGTCCGGGGTGACGAAGATGGACTTGTAGCCCTTCTGCTGTGCCACGAGCGCCAGGCCCACGCCGGTGTTGCCGCTGGTGGGTTCCACCACGGTTCCGCCTGGCTTGAGCAGTCCGTCCTGCTCCGCGGTTTCAACCATCTTGACCGCGATCCGGTCCTTGATGGACCCGCCCGGGTTGAAATACTCCACTTTGGCCAGCACGGTGGCGCTGATGCCTTCGGTCACATTGTTGAGTTTGACCAGCGGCGTATTCCCGATCAGGTCCAGTACAGAATTGGCAAACTTCATGCGCCCAAATCTACCGGCCCGTCCACAACCCTCATAGCCGGAACGAAACCCGGCGACTCAACCCGGCCGCCCTGCGATCCCCGGCGCGTGCGACCATGGATATGTGCCTTCCACGTTTGCCGCCACCGCTGCCCCGACCGCAGATGCTGCGGCAACGGTGGAACTTCCCGCCGGCTACGATCTGCGCGGCACCCTGGGCATCATTCCCCGCGGCAAGCAGGACCCCACCTTTCAAACCACGCACGACGGCGTGTGGCTGGCTTTCGCTACTGCCCAAGGGCCGGTGACGCTGCGTCTGGCCAGCGAGGACACCGGCCCCAATGCCGGCGCCGATCCGACCGTCATCCGGGTCCTCGCGTGGGGTCCCGGCGCCGAGACGGCCCTACCCGGTTTGCCGGCCCTGCTGGGGGCAGATGATGACTGGACAGCCTTCGATCGGACGGCGTTCCAGGCCACGCTCCCGAAGCTGGTCGCCGAACCGCGACGGCGGTATCGAGGCCTGCGACTGCCTAGTACCGGCCGCATCCTGGACGCCCTGGTGCCAGTGGTGCTGGAGCAGAAAATCACCACCATCGAAGCCCGCTATTCCTGGCGGTATCTGGTCAGCAAGTACGGTACGCCTGCCCCGGGGCCGGCGCCTGCAGGACTGAAGGTCGCCCCGTCCGCGGCGCAATGGCGGCGTATCCCTTCCTGGGACTGGCACCGCGCCGGTGTGGATGCCAAGCGCTCCGCCACAATTCTTCGCGCCTGCAATGTTGCCTCCGGCCTGGAGCGGCTGGCCACCCTTGCCCCGGGCCCGGAGCTGACGGCGAAGCTGTGTTCTGTGCCGGGCATCGGCCCGTGGAGCGCAGCCGAGATCGCGCAGCGCACCCATGGCGATCCGGATTCGGTCTCAGTTGGAGACTTCCATCTGGCCGCCTTCGTCGGCTACGCCCTGACAGGAAAGAAAACGGACGACGCCGGGATGCTGGCTTTGCTTGAGCCCTGGCGCGGGCACCGGCAGCGGGTGGTGCGGATGCTTTACCTCAGCGGTTTCCGCAAACCGGCCTTCGGTCCGCGGCTGGCCCCGCAGGACCACCGCTTCCACTGACCAAGCCCAAAAAGCTCCCCGCCGTATCGGAACGGCGGGGAGCTTTAATTGTCGCGGGAGCAGCATACTACTCGGCGTCGGCCTGCTGGGCCTGCTGCTGGGATGCCACCTGGGCGTGGACTTCCTTCATGTCCAGGCCCTTGACGGCATCCACCAATTCGGTGAACTGGCCTGAATTCAGGGCGCCGGGCTGCGAAAAGACAAGGACCTTCTCGCGGAACGCCATCAGGGTAGGGATGGAGGTGATGCCGGCTGCGGCGGCGAGGCCCTGCTCGGCCTCGGTGTCTACCTTTGCGAAGACAATATCCTCGTGCTGTTCGGAGACTGAATCGTATACGGGGGCAAACTGCTTGCATGGGCCGCACCAATCAGCCCAGAAGTCGACGAACACAATGTCGTTCTCTTCAATGGTCTGGGGGAACTGGGCTTCGGTGATATTAATCGTTGCCATGCTTCCACGCTAACGGGGTCAGCCGAATATGTCGCCCCCTGTTCGCTCAGCGCATGAGCGTTGGTGCCCGGCACCCGGATCGTGCACGTGTTTTCCACAGGTCTGCCGCTCCCCTACCCGCCGCCTCGGGTGCCGCCTAATCTCGGTTTCGACGGATCAACCACAATCGAAGGAGCAACCGATGGAACGCCAGACTGCACTGATCCTGACCGAGGGTTCGACTATCGATGACGCGGTCCTCCTCAGCACGGCCCTGATTGATGAACTGGTGGAGGAGCTGCCCTTCGGCCACGATCCGTCCAGGACCGAGCTCTATGCCGTTGGCCGGGCCGCCTCGCTGAGGTCCAAGCTGGACCTACCCAGGGGCAGCGCCGGCGACGATCCGTACGCGACTATCAACGGCAAACTGCACCACATTTGGTGCCGCGGCAGCTGGTATACACCAGGAAGCTGTCCGCCCGCTCCCGCAGACAATAACGGTGCCTCCGCCTGGAAATGGCTGCATTTCAACTTGATGCACGCTGTGGAGGCGGACGCCACCTGCTTCCTCTGGGACATCTACCCGCTCGCCCGGGCGGAGGCCGCTTGAAGCCGCCTCCGCCGCCCGCCGGTTAGCGGCGGTTTTCCGGACGCGGATCGGCCGGCGGTGCGGGCTCCGAGGGTACGGGAGGCGGAGCCCAGTCCAGGATGGCGGGAACGCTTACCGCGGAGTCGCAGTCAACCTGCTTCGCCTCGGGCTGTTCCTGCTCCTCCTCCCTGGGCTCCTCCTTGTCCTCGTCCTTATCCTTGTCGTCGGAGTCTTCCGGCTCGGGTTTGGGCTTCGGTTTGGGCTGCTCAGCCACCCTCCGGTTGTCAGCCTCGCACTGGGCCAGCGCGTTCACGTATGACTGCTCGGCGTTCTCCTGGTCACGGAAGAACTGTGCTCGTACGCCCAAGGCGCTTTCATAAGCTGCGTAGGAAACCCAGTACGCATCCCATTCGGCACCGATGGCCGCCCAGGCCTTGTTGACCTCGCGGACTTCCTTGGCATAGCCCTTGTAATCGTCGGCGGCCTGGCCGTACTTGTCGTACGCCGTCCAGTAGTCAAGCACGCTTTGCTGCCACTGCTGGGTACCGGCAGCCAGCTTCTTGCTGGCTTCCTGACGCCGTCCGGTATTCGTCTGCTCTGCTGCCTGGGCGTCGAATACCATGGGGCTCATCCCGGTAAACGCCCAGCCGCAGCCGGGTCCCTGCTTGTCCTCTGCCAGAATCCTGATGCTGGTTTCGGTAACGGCAGCCTTTGCCGGGCTCTTCGGCGGCTTCGGAACGTCCATCCGCTTGGGCATCGGCGGCCATACCGCGTAATAGGGATCAGCGGCCGGCTCGACGTATTCAACCTTGATCTCCGGGCCCGGCAGCGGAACTGCTTCGATCCCGGAGGCGGCGGGCACCGCGGGCAACGGCACGTCCCTGACCGCTACTTTGTCCTTGACCGTGTACGGCTTATATCCGGCGGCAGACCACGGCGAGCGCGAGGCATCCGCGGCCACTGATTTCTGGTCTACACAGACGTCTTTGAGCCCGGCGGCAAGATGCTCGTCCAGTTCCCTCGCGATCCGGCTCAGCGGCGTATCCGGCGCACCGACCAGAAAGGCAAGCACATCTCCACGGCGGAAGGAGACTACCTGGGCGGCGTTGCTGCCTTTATAGGTAAAGACACGATGCGCTTCCGCGCCTGGATCTTTCCCGCCGACTTTGCTCTCGTTGATTGCGACGGCGCTTCCGGCACAGGACTGAGCCTCCTTCACCTGCTGCCGCATGACCTCGGCGCCAAGTCCCGCGGTGTAGGCGGCAGTAACAACCTGGACACGATCGCCGTCGACGCTGAACAGCCGCGACAGGGCTACCGACGGGGCCGTGTCGTTGACGGCGCAGGAGTACGGCACCGGCTGCGACGCCGAGCGCTGCAGCGTACCGGAAGGCCGCCAGCCCTTCGGCGGCTCCGCCAATGCGCCTGACAGCACCTTTTCCGCCGGCATGTCCCGGATCTCGGCGAAGACCGGTTTGGCTGCAGTGCTTTCTGATGCCTTTTCCTCAACGGAAACCTGTTCGGAGGCAACAAAAGGCATTCCGGACAGATACAGCGCGCAGAGACCGCTCCCTGCGACAGCCGTCAGTGCCACGGCACCGGCGGCCAGTGCCATGCCTGGGCGCTTTTCGAATACAGACACGATGGCTCCTCAACTGCTATTCGGCCGGGACACTGATCGAGGTATCGCTGCCGGCGCTCAAAGTGATCGCCACTTCCTGCCGGTACTTTAAGGAGCTGCCCGGGGTCGGAGTCTGCGCGGTGACCATATCCGGTGTGTACAGGGGATTCTCCTTGGCCGGCTCCTTATTAATCACGGGCGTCAGGTTGTTCCGCAGGAGCACCGTGATGGCTTCGTCGACCTTCAGGCCGCGGACGTCGGGAATGGCTTTAGCGGTAACTGTCCCTACGCCAACGGGTGCCGAATCGGGCAGCGGAACCGCCGGCAGCCCCTTGTGTGCACCTTCCATCGTGGCCTTCCAAACGGGCCCGGCCACCTCGGAACCGGTCAGATCGTAGAAGGTGGTCCCGTAGGCGTCGACTTCGTCGAGTGGATACTGGCCGCCGCCGCGCGGGTCGCCGAGCCACACGGCTGTCGAGAACTGCGGCGTCATTCCCACAATCCAGTTGGCGGAGAAATCGTTGGTGGTGCCCGTCTTGGCTCCGGCCTCGCGCCCCTTGAGCTTGCCCAGTCCGGAGAGAGTGCCGCCGGACTTGAACGGCTCTTTCAGAGCGTCTGCGACCGTATCGGCAACGCCCGGATCAATCCCCTGATGGCAGTCGGCATCGGGAACCGGGATTTTCTCGCCGGTATCGCTGCGGACCCCGGCGATCACTGTCACGGGTTTGCACACCACACCGCCGCTGACGAACGAGGCATAGGCGTTGGCCATTTCCAGCGGCGAAATCTCATACGCTCCCAGGGCCAGCGATGCTTCCCGGCCGCTGAGCTTATCCGTGGGCAGCGACGTCACTCCCAGCATTTCGGCAAACTTGGCCACATCCACCACACCGGTCTCTTCGATCAGCCGCACAAAATACACGTTGATGGACTTGCGGATGGCCTCGTAGGCGTCGACACTGCCGTGGTTGATGTATCCGTAGTTATGGAATCCCTCCACCGGATCATCCAGCGACGGCGAGTAGTACGGTCCGTTCGCCGAGTAACGCTGCGAGGCCGGAACCCCCTGGCTCAGGGCCGTGCCCAGCACAATCGGCTTCATCGAGGAGCCGACCTGGAACTCGCTGGTGGCGTAAACCACCTCCGTGGCGCCCTTGCCCTTCCCCCACTTCCGGTTCTGGGTGATGGCAGCAACGTGGCCCGTTCCCGGTTCAACGACGGCGACGCCGAGGGCGGCGCGGTTCTTGTCGCCCAGTGCTTTCGTCACCGCTTTCCGGGACGACTCCATTGCCTGCCGGTCCAAGCCCGTCGTCAGGGTCATCCCGCCGCGGGACAAGCGGTCAGCCCTTTGCTCGGGTGTGGTTCCGAAGGCCGGATTGGTCAAAATTTCCTCGCGGACCAGGTGGCAGTAGAACGGATACTCCGAGTCTCCGCAACTGGAGGGAACAGATCCGCGTTCAAGGCCCAGTGGCGCTTTCCGCGCGGCATCCGCTTCTTCGGCGGTGATCGTTCCGCGGCGCTCCAGCACGGAGATCACGGTGTTCCGCCGCATCGTCGCCGCTTCCGGATGGACCACGGGATCATAAACCGCAGGCCCCTTGAGCATGCCGACCAGCAACGCCGATTGCGTCAGGTTGAGTTTGGACGCCGAAGTGTTGAAGTAGATCCGGGCGGCCGCCTCGATGCCGTAGGCGCGGTTGCCGAAATACACCGCGTTGACGTACATCTTCAGGATCTCGTCCTTGCTCAGCTGCTGTTCGAGCCGGACCGCATACTTCGACTCGCGGATCTTCGCGTTGTAGGTGTCCCCCACCGCGACCGATTCTTCGGTCTCGTCGCGGGCGTTGTTGACCAGGATGTTCTGAACCAGCTGCTGGGTGAGGGTCGAGGCACCTTGCTGGCTGGTATTGACGGCGTTGTTCACGAATGCCCGCGTAATGCCGAACGGATCCACTCCGTTGTGCTCGTAGAAGCGCGCGTCTTCGGTGTCGATCAGCGTCTCGAGGAACGTCGGCGACACATCTTCGACGTCGATGTCGATCCGGTTCTCGCTGTAAAAGCGGGCGAACTCCTTGCCGTCCTTGTCCAGCAACACAGTGTGCTGGGGCAATGAGCGCTCCAGCGGCAGATCCTCGGGCAGTTCCTCCCAGAGGCCCACCAGCGTGTTCGCTCCCGCCGAGACCGCAACGGCTCCCGGCGCGACCAGCGTCCCTGCGCTTAGCGCAACAACCGCTACGGCTCCGGCCCACACGGCCAGCCGTGCCGGCCAGGCACGTTCCTTCTCCGGATAACCCGACCGAGCAGACCCCATGAGTTCATGGAGACTTGTCAATGCCGCGTTTTTTCGTCCCATCTAGTACTCCTGACGACAGCGAACGCAGATCTGGCAAGACCACCTCACTGTGGCCACCGGCGAGCGGTATGTACAGAGTACGTCCTCGCACACCGTGCACAAGGGAATGTTGCCGCAGTGTTGTAAGACGTCCGAAATGTGACGTAATTGACATCTGGGACATATGAGACAGAGGGAAGTCGGCCCGATGGTTCGTTAAGTAAAAATCCCCGGAACCTCACTATGGTGAAGTTCCGGGGAGCTTACGTCCGGTGGCAGATGAGGGATTCGAACCCCCGTAGGCATTGCCAGCTGATTTACAGTCAGCCCCCTTTGGCCGCTCGGGTAATCTGCCGAACGTCTTCATTGAAGACCGCCTCCGTAAGTGGAAGCAAGATAACCTTACAGAAGATCGGGCCGAGAATCGAATCGAGCTGTTGACCCCCTGTTTCACGGCCTAAAACCCGCGATCAATGCGGGAGGACAGCTGGGAGATGAAGCCGTCGGCCTGCGACTGAGTCACCATCCCCCAGACAACGGCCTGGTCCATCTCGGCACGTAGCCCGCCAGTCGCTCCTCGCGTTCGGACTGCCGCGGGCCGCCAGTGAACCGGGTCTCTGCGAGCCGTTTCTCCAGCAAGTCGGACTCGCGCCGGACCAACGTGCCGGCTCCGGTCACGGCCAGATGGGTGTGCATAGCATTCAAGGTTGATGAGCTTGCCACCGCCGGTCCGGAACCGATGACCGTCAGGGTAGCCACCGTTGCGGCCGTGAGGAATGAGCCGGCGGCTACCCTCATCGAACGGACAAGGTACCGCTGGCGGCTGGACATCAACTGTCTCCTCAAATGCTTCGCTTGGTGAATCAATTACTCGAGTCTTTCGCCGGAAGATGCATAAGGACTGAGCGCAACCTGAGTAAGGGCTGTGAACGTACAGCCCGGCCCTGAGGACAGACAGTAGGCTAGTGGCAGACTACGTTTCCCACACCGAAGGAGGAATCATGGCCAGTGAGTCATCATTCGATATCGTCAGCAAGGTAGATACCCAGGAAGTTGCCAACGCCCTCAACCAGGCGCAGAAGGAGATCGCGCAGCGGTACGACTTCAAGGGCGTCGGCGCGGAGGTGGACTTCAGCGGCGAGAAGATCCTGATGAAGGCGAACTCCGAAGAACGGGTCAAGGCCGTCCTGGATGTCCTGCAGTCCAAACTGGTCAAGCGCGGCATCTCGCTGAAGTCCCTCGACGCCGGAGAGCCGTACGCATCCGGCAAGGAATACCGGATCGAGGCCTCGATCAAGGAGGGCATCGCCCAGGATCAGGCTAAGAAGATTTCCAAGCTCATCCGTGATGAGGGCCCCAAGGGTGTGAAGGCCCAGATCCAGGGCGATGAACTGCGCGTGAGTTCCAAGTCGCGGGACGACCTGCAGTCGGTCATGGGGATGCTGAAGTCAGCCGACCTGGACGTAGATCTCCAGTTCATCAACTACCGCTAAAACCTCAAGGCGCGGCAGCGCTGTCCCGCTGCCGCGCCGAGTCCGCCCAGCCGGCCTGAACACTTACTGGTCTTCCCGGGCGGGAACCGGATCGCCCGTCGGGCCGTCGGCCAATGTGTCCGCCAACTCGGCTCCGCCCACGGCCTGGCCCATCCAGGTCAGTGCCCTCCAGCCGGTGGCCAGGCTGCCTTCAAGGACAACCACGCCGGTGTTGCTAAGAATTTGACGCGCCACAAACGGAACGCTCAGATTTCCGGCCCGCGCTCCGGCCCAACTGCGGATCATGGCCCCGTGGCTGAAAATGGCAGCTGTTGCCAGGCCTGCGGACTCGGCCTCGGCGACCACCTCGTCGAAACGGCCGAACGTCTCATGGCCGTCCGGCCCGCCCGGCATGCGCCGATCCAGTTCTCCGCCGGACCAGGCGAAAACAGTGATCATGTAGGTCCGCACCGATTCAATGTCGCCGAGCATCTCGAGCTGCCCGGCCGAGATTTCCTTCACGCCGTCGCGAATTTCCATGTCCAGTTGCATCCCGGTGGCAAGCGGCGAGGCGGTCAGCTGCGTACGGATCGCGGTGGAGGCGAACAGCGCGTCGATCGGCTCGCCGTCGAGCGCCTTTGGCAGCGCCCGGGCCTGCTTGCGGCCCAGCTTGGTCAGCTCGGGTCCGGGAACCGCGGTGTCCAGCAGGCCTTTGATATTCGACGGCGTTTGGCCATGGCGGATCAGCAGCAGGCGCATCTGATCCGCTCCTTAGCCAAGGGTCCGTCCCGCCATGCGTTCGAGCCGGGCCACCCGGTCATCCATCGGCGGATGGGTGCTGAACATCTTCTTGAGCCCACCGCCGCGGAACGGGTTGGCGATCATGAGGTGGCTGGTGTTGACCAGTTTCTGGTCCTGGGGCAAGGGGGCTTGCTGCGTGCCGTACTGCAGTTTGCGCAGTGCCGACGCCAGCGCCAGCGGATCGTCGGTCAACTGCGCACCGTCTTCATCGGCGTCGTATTCGCGGGTCCGGCTGATGGACATCTGGATCAGCATGGCTGCGACCGGTGCCAGCAGCGACATGGCGAGCAGGGCAATGGGGTTGGCATTGCGGTCCCGGCCTCCGAAGAACAGCATGAACTGGGCAACCGACGTAATGACGCCGGCGACGGCGGCTGCTACCGAGGACGTGAGAATGTCACGGTTGTAGACGTGCATCAGCTCGTGGCCGAGCACCCCGCGCAGCTCGCGCTCCGTGAGCAAGCGGAGGATGCCCTCCGTGCAGCACACCGCGGAGTTCTGCGGATTGCGGCCGGTGGCGAACGCGTTCGGCGCCTGCGTGGGCGAGACGTACAGCCGCGGCATCGGCTGGTTGGCGCGGGTGGAAAGCTCGCGGACAATCCGGTACATCTGCGGCTGCTGCTGCTCGGTGACCGGGTACGCCTGCATCGCGCGGATGGCGAGCTTGTCGCTGTTCCAGTAGCTGTACGCCGTGGTGCCGACACCGATCAGGGCCATAATCCAGATCCAGCTACTGCTGCCCGTGCCGCTGGCCAGCAGGGCACCGATGCCCAGCAGGATCGCAAACAGCACGCCGAGCAAACCGGCTGTCTTCAAACCGTTGAAATGATTGTGCACCGCGTCAGGTCTCCTTCTACGCCGGCCGTCGGAGACCAGCGTGGCACGCCCGGCCATCTTCTGACCAAGCACTCCATATAACGTACAGCGGCGGCGCCGTGTTCCTTACGGCTCCGGGTTCCTATCGTCATAGCGGGCAAAGCGCGGCTGCCATTTATGCAGCAGCCAGACCGCCACGATGCACGCTAGTCCCCCGGCGACTGCAGCGAACCCCTCGCCCAGCCACTCGCCGTTACCACCGGCCACCGCATCCCCGAGCCGCGGCCCACCGGCAACGACGACGATGAAGATGCCCTGGAGCCTGCCCCGCATGGCGTCCGGAGTCGCCGACTGCAGGATGGTATTGCGGAACACGCCGCTGACCGTATCCGCCGCCCCTGCGACCATCAGGCAGGCCACCGCCGGAACCAGCCAGGTGCTGATGCTTCCATCCGCCGCCGCTTCGGCTTTCCTGGCAAGAACGACGACGACGCCAAAGGCTGTGACCGCGGCTCCCCAAACTGCCACGCACCACAGCACCGCCAGCCCTTGCCGGCGGATCTGGCCCAGCGGCCCGGAGAAGAGAGCCGCGAGAAACGCGCCCGCAGCCACCGCTGCCAGCAGGATTCCCGCCGTCGCTTCCCCGCCGCCGATGACTACTGCGCCGATGGCCGGCATCAGGGCCCGGGGCTGCGCAAGGACCATGGCGGCCATGTCCACCAGGAAGGTCATGCGGATGTTGGGCCGGGTGCGCAGGAACTGCAGTCCCTCAAGAACGGAGCGGAGCCCGGCCTTGCGGACCTCGCCTTCCGGCGGGATCGACGGCAGCCGGAATACGGCCCAGATGGCGGCGGTAAAGGTCACGACGTCGATGGTGTAGGTCCAGCCGAACCCGACGTTGGCCACAAGCACACCGGCGAGCAGCGGGCCGATGGTCATGCCCAGTCCGAAGGTCATCATGGTCAGGGCGTTGGCAGCAGGCAGGATCTCCCGCCGGACCAGCCGGGGCACAATGGCGCTGCGGGCCGGCTGGTTGAGGCCGGCGGCGCCGGAATGGATGGCAATCAGGAGGTAGAGCAGCCAGATCTGGCCCAGCCCGGACCAGGCATGCAGCGCGAACAGCCCGGCGCAGGTCCAGAGCACCAGACCGGAGTAGAGGGCGACCTTCCGGCGGTCGTGCGCATCCACCACCGAGCCGCCGTACAGTCCCGCCAGCACCAGCGGGACCAGACCGACGATGCCGATGGCGCCGACCGCGAGGGTCGACTGCGTCAGCTGGTAGACCTCGAGGCTGACCGCCACGAGCGTGAGCTGGGCTCCGATCGAGGACAGCGAGGTCCCGATCCACATCCGCCGAAAATCCAGGCTCTCCTTGAGCGGCGTGGTGTCGGCGAACAGTTTGGGCATGGACCAGATTCTAGTTGCCGGAAGCACCTTTCCCTGCCAGCACGCTGCGGATCACCTCGAGGACCTTGGGGTCGCCGATGATGCGGAAGTGGCCCATCAGGTCCAGCTCGATGTTCTCCGCGCCGGGCAGTTCGCTGCCACCGGGGATGTGGGGATCAAAGGAACTGTAGACCGAGGTGATCCGATGGTTCACGGACAGTTCTGCGGCGAGGGAGCGCAGGGCGCCGTTACGTGGCGAGAAGGCCCTGATGCTGGGAACCAGGAAGAACCGGGCGTAGATTGAACCGGAGAACGGAGTGTTAATGGCAACCATACGGGCTATGCGTCCGGCGGCGCCCGGCATGGTCATGGCGTACTTGCCGATGAGCCCGCCCTTGCTGTGGGCGACGATGGTCACGTTTTGCAGGTTTGCCGCCGCCAGGTAGGCGCTGACCAGTTCAGCCATCCTGGCCACAGCGCCCCGGTTGTATCCGAGCGGCTCCACTACGTGGACCGGATGGCCCGCCTGGCTCAAGTCGTCGGCGATGGGCCTGAGGAACTGCCATTTTTCGTAGATGCCCGGGATGAGCAGCACCGGCTGGTCCTCCCGGCCCGCTGCCTGCAGATAAGGCGCAGGATCATCACGGAACAGGAAACCGTGCACCTGCCAATAGGCGACATAGGCATAGTCCTGCAGCCATGCCCAGCCGCGGCGCAGCGTCATTCCAACGCCCCGGGCCCGGCCGCCGCTCATGCCCGTGCCGCCAGTTCCAGGCAGTAGCCCGCGACGGTTCTGGGCCGGCGGAACATCGCCACGTGGGCCTCGCCCGGGACTTCCGCAATCCGCGCGCCGGGGCAGGCCCTTCCGAGTTCGGCAACCCACTCGCGCGGCGCAATCGGGTCGCGTTCACCGCGCAGCACCAGCGTGGGCACGTCAATTTTGGCCACTGTTTCCTCCAGCCGGTGCCCGACCATTTCGGGGACGGTGGTGAAGTACCAGCGCTTGCTGGACCGCGCATAATCGCTCAGCACCACATAGTTGACCTGTGGTGGTTCCCTCAGCGTGTCCTGGAACAGCCGCCACCCTTGCTGCAGGGCGCTTCGCTCCTTCCGGTTCGTCGTCGGCCCCAGCAGCACCAGGGCGCGCGTCAACTCGGGGTGGGCGACGGTCATCTCCGCGGTGATCTGGCACCCCATTGAATGCCCCACCAGCACCGCCGGGCCAATGCCGGCAGAATCCAGCGCACCCCGCACCAGCCGGGCGAAACCCTGCATCGACAGCGGCTGCCGTGGAGCCCGGGTTCCGCCGAATCCTGGCAGCTCAACAGAGTGCACGGCACCGAAGGCAGCCAGTTCGCGGGCCAGCGGGGCAAAATACCGTGGCGAGACACCGATGCCGGGTACCAGTACGAAGGCTTCCGGGCCGCTCCCCCGGGTCAGAATTTTGAGTTCTCGGCCTTCTACCTGCACCGTGGATTCCTGGGTTGGAGACATAAAGTGCGCACCTCCTAAAGTGAATGTCATCGTAAGCTACGGGGTGGCACCGGCGGACGACGATAGGCGATTAGTGCGCCGCCAAATAACCGAACCACTCCCGTGATCCGCGACACGCCCAGAGCGAATCTTTTCTGGACTGATTCCAGAAAACGTGAAAGTATCGGTGCCATGGTCGATATGAGGGAGCCGGAGGACTTGCTGCGCGAAGCCATGCTTCGTGTGACTCGTCCACGGACTGCAGTGCTGGAGGCCGTTCGTGCCCACCCGCACGCCGATGCCGACACCATCACCGGTGTGGTGAGGACCGAACTGGGCACGGTTTCGAAGCAAGCCGTCTATGACGTGCTCGCAGCGCTGACCGACGCCAGGCTGGTGCGCCGGATCGAGCCGTCAGGCTCACCGGCCCGCTTCGAGGCCCGGGTTGGCGACAACCACCACCATCTGGTGTGCCGGTCTTGCGGAGGGATAGAAGACGTGGACTGCGCCGTTGGCGCAGCACCGTGCCTCTCGGCCTCCGATGACCACGGCTTCACGATTGACGAAGCCGAGGTCACGTACTGGGGCATCTGCCCGGACTGCACTGCCAAAAAGACCTTCACAATAGAAGATCCGACAAGGAGCAATAGAACACATGGCTGAAAACACCAAGCCGCTGACAACCGTTGCGGGCGCGCCCGTCGCGGACAACCAGGACAGCCTGACCGCCGGCCCGCGCGGCCCGATGCTGCTCCAGGACGTCTGGTTCCTGGAGAAGATGGCGCACTTCGACCGCGAGGTCATCCCCGAGCGCCGGATGCACGCCAAGGGCTCCGGTGCTTATGGCACGTTCACGGTGACCAATGACATCACCAAGTACACCAGCGCCAAGATCTTCTCCGAGGTCGGCAAGAAGACCGAACTGTTCGCCCGTTTCTCCACCGTTGCCGGGGAGCGCGGCGCAGCCGACGCCGAGCGCGACATCCGTGGCTTCTCCGTTAAGTTCTACACCGAAGAGGGCAACTGGGACCTGGTGGGCAACAACACCCCGGTGTTCTTCTTCCGCGATCCGCTGAAGTTCCCCGACCTCAACCACGCTGTGAAGCGCGACCCGCGCACCAACCTGCGCAACGCCGAGAACAACTGGGACTTCTGGACCAACCTGCCTGAGGCCCTGCACCAGGTCACCATCGTTATGTCCGACCGCGGCATCCCGGCCTCCTACCGCCACATGCACGGCTTCGGCTCGCACACCTTCAGTTTCATCAACGACGCCGGTGAGCGGTTCTGGGTTAAGTTCCACCACCGTACGCAGCAGGGCATCAAGAACCTCACCGATGAGGAAGCTGCCAAGCTCGTAGGCGACGATCGCGAATCGCACCAGCGCGACCTGCTCGATTCGATTGACCGCGGCGACTTCCCGAAGTGGAAGCTCATGGTCCAGATCATGCCCGAGGCCGACGCGGAGACGTACAAGTACCACCCCTTCGACCTGACCAAGGTCTGGTCGAAGAAGGACTACCCGCTGATCGAGGTTGGCGAGTGGGAACTGAACCGCAACGCGGAAAACTACTTCGCCGACGTCGAGCAGGCCGCGTTCTCGCCTGCCAACGTCGTGCCGGGCATCAGCTTCTCCCCGGACCGCATGCTGCAGGGCCGCCTGTTCTCCTACGGCGACGCACAGCGCTACCGCCTGGGTGTCAACCACCACCAGATCCCGGTGAACTACCCGCGCGGCGCCAAGGTAGTCAACTCCTACCACCGCGACGGCACGATGCGCGTTGACGGCAACCAGGGTGCAACCCCGGGCATCGAGCCGAACTCCTACGGCCGCTGGCAGGAGCAGCCGAAGTACCGCGATCCGGCGCAGGCCGTAGGCGCGATCGCCGACCGGTTCAACTACCGCGAGGACGACGACAACTACTTCGAGCAGCCCGGCATCCTCTTCCGCGAGAAGATGTCCGCCGAGCAGAAGCAGGTGCTCTTCGAGAACACCGCCCGCGGCATCGACGGGGCTTCCGAAGCCACCATCGAGCGGCACATCGCCAACTGCACCAAGGCCGACCCGGCCTACGGCGAAGGCGTCCGCAAGGCCATTGAGGCACTGCGGGCCGGCGAGCTTTCCGAGACGGATGTAAACTCCGACTCGGTCTAAGAGCCAAAGAATATGCCCGGGACCAGTCATGCGGCTGGTCCCGGGCATTTCTTATTTCTCGAGCAGGTGCTCCCGGCCGAACATCTTGGCTGCGTCGCGCGCGGTTGGCGTGCCTGCATCGAGGTCGGCTCCGGCCGCCAGCAGTCTGCCGACTATGGCATCTTCGCCTTTGAACAGCGCGCCGGCAATCGGCGTCTGGTCGCGGGCATTTCGGATATCGGGATCGGCACCGCGCTCCAGCAGCATCCCGACAGTCTCTTCGTGCCCGTGGTAGGCGGCGAGCATCAGCAGGGTGTTGTTGTCCGAATCGAGCACGTCCACGTGCAGTCCGTGGTCGAGAAACTCCGAGAGTTCACTGGTCTTGCCTTCGCGGGCCAGATCCATGGCGATCCCGACAACCCGTCCGGCCTGTTCATCATTAAGTGGAATATTGTTGGTCACAGGTCCAGCGTAGGCGAAGACTCCGCGTTCGAAAGGTATCGATCGAGCAATCGGCGGAAGGCCGCCGTCGTTTGCTGCGCCTGTCCTGTCAGCACGTGCTCATACAGCAGGCCGTGGACACCTGCCGCAAAAAGGCGCCCCTCGGCCTCTGCCGACTCCGGCCCCACTCCGTTTGCCTGCAGCCAAGCGGTGGCCACGTCCCGCCAGGCCCCATAGAGGTCGGCGGAGTGGCTGCCGAACACCCCTTCCGGATCCTGCATGGCGGCTTCGAAACCGAGCCGCTGGAGCTGCCGGCCACGGACCGTCATGGACAGGCTCCACAACCGGAGCATCTGCTCGCGGAAACCGTCGGGTGCCAGCTGGAGCATTTGGCCGCGAGGCGGCGCTGCCAGCCCGGACTGGACCTGGGCCACGATTTCAGCGACCAGCTGTTCCCTGGTGCCGAAATGGTAAACCAACATGTAGCTGCTGATTCCCAGTCCCTCCGCCAGGGACCGGAAGGACAGCCCGGCAAGGTTCTTGTCCTGCAAATAATCCAGAATGCCCGCCAGTAACTGCGGCTTGCGCTGGAGGTTCTGCGGTCTGGCCATGCCCCGTGCGCGCTCCTCGTCCTCCCACGGCATCCTGGCTGGATGCTCTGCTGGACCCCAGCATAGTGCGGCACCATATGAAGTTTGATTTTCATAACTTTTTCTATGTGTGCCGTCCTAAGGTAGAGAGCAATGGCTCGCATACTGGTATAGGGACGGCACGGGGGTCGGACCAGCCGGAAACGGTTAAGCCATCAACTGAGGATGGGTATCGTGGCTACAACACAGACTTGGCTGCAACGGAGCACCGCTAAGCTGGCCGGCCGAGGCAGATCGGCTGAACAATCGCGTTCGGGGCAGGGCGCTCAAGACCCAGGTCCGGAGCCGCTCATCAACAGCCTGCGGACCGTCTATCCGGAGGCGCGGATCAGCACTCCGAGCCGGAACAAGATCCGGCTCGAGCTGCCCAGCGGCGACGTGCTGCGCTTCTACGTCAATCCGTAGCTGACGCAACTGGCTAACGTCCCCGGCGCACTCCTTGCGTCCGGCCAACGTTTCCGGGGTCAGCCGCGGGAGACGCGCACCATTTCGTCGCGCGGCACAACCTTGACGCGTTCGCGCTGGACGGCGGGAGCACCGCCGTCGTCATTCGCCGCTGCGAAATCGGCACCGAGCTTGCGCTCATACTCATCCAGCTTCAGCCAGCCCTGCCAGGTGGTGTATTCGACGCCGCGCTCTTCGAGCAGGCTGATAATTGCGTCCTCGCCGGGGTTCTTTGCCGCAGGCAGATCAAGGCGGTCCTCCAGCAGGAAGCCGATGGTCTCCAGCGCGTCGCCCTTGGTGTGGCCGATGAGGCCGACCGGGCCGCGCTTGATCCAGCCCGTGGCGTAGATGCCTGGAACCGGGTTGCCTTCGGTGTCGATCACGCGGCCGCCCTCATTGGGGATGACGCCGCGACGTTCGTCGAAACCGACCTCGGGCAGTTCGGAACCGAAGTAGCCGATGGCGCGGTAGACGGCCTGGACCGGGTACTCAACGATCTCGCCGGTACCTCGGACGTTGCCGGTACCATCCAGCTCGTTGCGCTCGAATTTTATCGCGGCAACCTTGCCGGCGCCGTCGCCGGTTCCTTCGACGATTTCCACCGGGGTGTGCAGGAAATGCAGGTGCAGGCGGCGGGAGGCTCCGGAGTCCTGCTCTTCCACGAGCCAGTTGGTGAGCGTGTTGACCATGGTCTTGGTCTGGTTGTTGGAGCGGATCTGCTCGTCCGAGCCTTCGTCGAAGTCGAAGTCCTCCGGGTAGAGGACAATGTCGACGTCGCGGGAATGCGAGAGTTCGCGCAGCTCCAGCGGGGTGAACTTCACCTGCGCCGGACCACGGCGCCCGAAGACGTGGACGTCGGTAACGGGCGAGTTCTTCAGGCCCCGGTAAACGTTGTCGGGGATCTCGGTGGCCAGCAGGTCGTCGGCATGCTTGGAGAGCACACGGGCAACATCGAGGGCCACGTTGCCGTTGCCGATGACGGCGATTTCCTTGGCCTCCAGCGGCCACTCGCGGGGCACGTCCGGGTGGCCGTCGTACCAGGAAACGAAGTTCGCGGCGCCGAAGGAGCCTTCCAGCCCGACGCCGGGGATATCCAGGTCTGCGTCCTTGATGGCGCCGGTGGCGAAGATGATCGCATCGTAGAAGTCGCGGAAGTCCTTCAGCGTGAGGTCGCGCCCGTAGTTGATGTTGCCCAGGAACCGGATGTCACCGCGGTCCAGCACCTTGTGCAGCGCATTCACGATGCCCTTGATCCGGGGGTGGTCCGGTGCAACACCGTAACGGATCAGCCCGTAGGGCGCAGGGTACTGGTCGAAGAGATCGATGCTGACTTCAAAGTCACGCTCGGCCTTGGTCAGGATGTCGGCAGCATAGACACCTGCAGGGCCGGCTCCGATGATGGCGACCCGCAACGGGCGCTGCTCCCGGTCCGTAACTGAGTTAGACACTGATCGTCCTTCTTTCGGGGGAATCCTCCTGCGCAATAAGCGCACAGTTTCCTATTCTAAATGCCGCAGTCGCCCACGTCCTAAAACGGTGGCATTGGCCACAGGCCGTCGCCTTATGCGCGGCCGTATCCAGGCTTGAACAGTCCAGCCCGTGGCCTCAGCCGTCGGACCCGAGACGATCAGGCGTGAAATGCGGAACTCCGTCGTCGGGTTCGATGGATGCGGTCAGCTCGTCAATCGGAGCGCCGGCGTACTAAGTGAGGTGGCGCGCACCGTCGGACGTTGGAACCGGGCGAACAACGGCCTGCCATCCGGGGCTACCAGCGATATGACCAGCTCCTGCGGTGGCACAGCCGCATACCGGGAGATGATTCAGTCGCCTGGTTCATATGCACCGTACATTTGACCTTCCCGAAAGAGCGGAAGGCCGTAGTAACCGATGATCTCTTTCAGTGGCTGATTTCCGTACTGCATATACACACGGTCATCATCCGGCGAGACCGCTATCTCATGCGGCAGGGGCTGCGGTACCAGGAGCAGGTCGGACAACCTTCCGGCTTCCGAAGCCCTGTGACGCCTCAACGCGGACATGGCCTGCCACAGAATGCAACGGGCGGCGTCGGCAGCACGCAGGAACGACCACTCGCCGGATTGACCGGTCACAGTGATGTCCGGCGCTCCGGGGTTGTGGGGCACATGCCACTGAATCTGCACCTCCCCGGCTTCACAACTGCTCCGGTCCCCCATGCGTTGGACCTGCACGCCGAGCAATTCCAGATAGGGCACGACGGCGGCAACGGCTTCCGCAGGACCCATACCTTCCTCGGGTTCCGGCAGTCCGGCGGCCAGCCGGAGGAACCGGGACAGATAGGACACCATCGGCCGCAGCGAATCCTCGCTGCCGTCGTCGTTGTCGCCGAGTTCCCAGTAGCTGCAGTCGGCGTGAAGCAGCCGGATCTGCCGTTCCAGCAAGGCTGGCAGGGACGGCGCCTGGTACGTCGGTTCATGGTCAATCCGGTCCCCGGAACTGACCAGCTGCCCCGCCTCACCCTCCGGTCCCGGGTTGGTATCAACGGCCAGGACTTCACCGTCAGAAGCGGCCGCGAACGGAATCCAGCCCGCATCGAACATTGACGGACGAAGCCTGTCATCGGAGTGGCGGTTGCGGTTGCGCGTCGCAGTACTCTGGTGCCACTTCATCAGTTCCTCGCCTCGGCCGGCCAGCTCCGATTGGGGCAGATACCAGAAATCGCCGAACAGGGGCGTCGCTTCCGGTGAACGTTCCTGGCCGTCTCCCAACGCCCGCAGGGCAACCAGTTCCTCCGGCCCGGGGCTGATCGATGTCCGGTCCAGCGGTGGAAACAGCCGTATGGCGTCGAGTCCCGATTTCGCACGGCACAGGAGGGCGTAATGCTGCGCAAGCCGTTCGCTACGCCGTGCGCCCGATGTGGGCAGGGCTTCGCCGGGATCGGGCGCCGGAAGGTAGTCCCGTGCAGCACGTACCGCTGCCGCCGCGCCGGCCGGGGATGGTGTAGGCGGTTGGGAGAGGAGCGGAAAGAGGGGGCTCCCATCCGGAGCTTGAAGGGATTCCACCAACTCATCCAGCGGGGCACCGGCATAATGGGTGAACGCCCTGGCCGCGTTCCGGAAACTGAATGCCGCCGAATAGGGCACTCCCCCGCGGCTGCCTTCGATCACCGTCGGGTATATCCCCTCCGGTGATACTGTCCGGCCGCTGAATCTTTCGTTCGCGTGGTCCTCCAGCGGCAGGGAAGGCAGCCCCTGCTGTTTCCTATAACGCTGCGACGCTATATATAGGACGCAGCGGTTCACAGTTCCCGGGTCTGGCGAGATCAAATACTGCGGCCGCCGCTCGGCATTGGACTGGAAAAGACGGTCGTAGACCACATAGTTCCTGCCGGAGCATTTGATCACCATTCGGTAGTCTTCTTCATCAAAGACCGACCAATTACCCTGGCGCACAATCGCGGGCCCGCTTCCATACCAGCGCGCCGCCGTTGCCAGTACCGTTTGGTCCAGGGCAGCAAGATCCGTGTGCGGTGGTTCCGCGCTTTTTTGCATTACCGCAGACGCTTAGAGGTCGCCGTGCCGGATGACCACAGACGGGCCAGCCGGGTTGATCACCAGTTCACGGTCGGGGTTCCGGCGGATAGTATCCAGGACCCAGGCTGCATCGACTTCGGTGAAGCGGGCAGAAGAATCGAACGCTGCCACTTCGACACCGGAGGAAAACACTGGGAGGACCGACTGCCCCTCGGGGCCGGCCAGCACCAGCGGACCGCGACCCTGGCCCGACTGGTCCTTGTTGTCTGCAAGCAGGACGCGCGCACCCTGGGCAGACAGCTCCGCCACGGCGGGCGCCGCAGACTCCGTTCCAGCCGCGGCCTTCAGACGTGGATTGACCATGCTGGCCACAGCGAACTTGATCTCCGGCCGGCCAAGAGCGCAGGACGGTCCCGCAGGGTCGAGATAGAGGTAATGGACTTCTGGCTTGCTGTCGACGAACTTCAACAGTTCTTCCCCCCGCTGCACCCAGGAGGCAGGCGCGCCCGGCCGCCCGGTACTGGCCCTGAATGCGGCCAGCGTCTCCTGCGAAGTGAAGGCAAGCACCGCTGGGACCCCATTGGCCTCGACAATCGAGATGCCCGGCCTGCCGTTCCCGGCATCGGTAATGTCAAGGAGCAGCTCCGATCCGATGACCTGCCGCAGGACGTTGACGGCCGCCTGCTGACCAGGATTGCGGCTGAACTCCTCGATCGCTTCCCGAACGAGACGGTTATCGACGCCGGCACCCCGAGCGGGATGTTCTCCGGTCCCATTGCCCCGGGCGGCATCCTCGGGCTCCCCGAGCCCGAAATCCGGTGCAGGCTGATCGTAGTTGAAGTACGTATCCAGGTTGTAGCGCGGGTCCGGCCAGCCGTGGGCCGAGACGTTGATGGCGGCGTTCTTCCACGACCTGCCGTCAGTGCCTCCGGTCAACTGGTGCAGTTCGGCCGCATCATTGAACGCGGTGGTACCCGGTTGCAATTGGCCGGTGTTGGACCCGGATACCCCCTGCCGTTCCTGAGTGATCCGCATCAGGATGGCACCGGCGGACGGCTTGAGCTCGAGTACCATCCGGTCCCAGCCCGGTTCCGTGTTAACGGCCGAGAGCATCCAAGCGGCCAAGCTCTCGACCAGCTCCTGCTGACGGACCATGATGGGCGTTCGTTCAGTCATCTGTCTGTCGTCCTCGGGAAATGTGTGTCGGAACGGATCGACGCCTCACAGGCTCGGATCCTCGTACGGGATGCGTTCTTCGCCGAACACAACCTGATCATCGGCTGGGTCGAGGTACGGAACGGCTTCCCCCTGAGCGTTCAGTGAATCGACCATCCAGGACGGAATGTTCTCCCGATACCGGGGAAAAATCACGAGCTCGTCCTGGATCGATTCCGTCGAAAGAGGCATGCCGATCCCTTCCGAGATACGGTCCATCGGGTCCTGCGGGAATCGTTCGAACAATGCTTCCGCATCTCGACGCAGGCTCAGCCGGGCTTCGAACCAAGATCCTGTCCCCTTGCTGTAGCTCGCCACCTTGTCGTCATCCAGCAGCTGCGGGTCAAACTCAACTTTGTCCGTGAAGTCCGTGTTCTTCCAGCGGCCGTCTTCCCCGAGGGCTGATTCGGTCAGACTCAAAGCGGTACCGAACATGTTGATCTCAAGGCGGATTTCTGCGGCTTGGGGATACTTCGCTCTGGCAAGGGTATTAAGCCTGTCCAATTCGGCGCTGCCGATCAGCTGTGCCAATGAAATATCAGCCTCTCTTATTCCGGAAGTAAAACTTCTGCTGCTGCCCGTCAATAGTGACCTTCAGCTCGACTCTGCCAGGTACTGCAGAGGGATCACCGGAGCCGTAGACCGGCTTCACGTCCCACGTTACCGCAGGCTTTGCGGTCCCTTGCGGGACATCTTTAAGCCTGTCCCGGATCCATAGTTCGGTCTCATACCAGGTGCGCGCGTTTCCGGTGAGCTTTCTCCGCTCAACGGAGGTGAGGTCGGCCAGGCCCAGATTGCGGTTCTGGATGTTCAGCTGGGGAATGAGATTGATCTTCTCGCCCGGTCCCCCGAACATTGCGGCCAGCAAGTGGCCGCCATCGTAGTCCGTACCGCCCAGGTTTCCGACTTTCTGCTGGTTTGATTCGTGCCGCCAGTTCTCGGCCTGGTCTTTGCTGAAGTACTCAATGTCGTGAGCGTGCAGCGCCACAGGGCGGGCCCCGGCATCAGTGTGGATGACCACGTTGTCGTCAATGTGGTAACGCACCAGCGGGCGGGGATTATTCAGTTCCGGGTTCCAGCCGCCCTTCTCGCCACTCGTGGCCTCTATGTGCTGGATATTGCCGGATGAATTGGTGTAGAACTTTCCTCGCCCGGCAACCTCATAGACTGTGTTCGGCTTGAGTTCGATGTCTGCTTTAGCTACCGCGTCGAGGACAGATGCCCGGCTGGAAACCTTGAGCCCATGTTCCTGCAGGAGGTCAACAGGGTTGCTCGCGTTCGAAGCCCATGGCCTGTCAAAGGTACGAGGACCGGTTTCCTGCAGCCCTCCTCTGCGGATGGCTTCGTCTACACCGACAGGGACATCGTTGTCGTCGAGGAACCGCAGCTGGGTGCCTCCGCCGGGACGGCCGAATGCCGGCGCGATTTCCGAAACTTCAATACGGACGCCGTCGGGTAGTTCGTTGAAGTCGAAATGGTGCAGCTCCTTGCCCAATGTGTTGACCGGCAGGCTCCGCATATGCCACGGAGTACCGTCCACGGCGAGGTAAGCGCCGCCGTTGGGACCGATGCGGTCCAGCGGCACTTCGCCGATATCTCCGCGCAGGTCATCGAGCGAATCATAGGTGCGGATAGTGCCTTCCACAGCGCCCGCGTTGTCGGGATAGCTGTCCCATTCGAGCGCGCCGCTTGAGTCATTGATCTCCCCGTAACGGTTCGCGTACTCCTGTTCGCTCAGCGGCGTGCCGTTCTCGTCGACCCCGAACTTCGGCTGCTTTTCATCCACGATGCCGGCTAGGTCGTCGCTGATGCTTTCCGGATACCGCGCTCCGTTCTCCAAGCTTCGGCCTTGGAGATCAGCGTCGCCACGGGACAGCCCGTAGCTTTCATGCCGGGCCGGGTCGCTGATGACGTCCGGCTGTCCGGTTCCGCGCTCGGGAGCTTCAGGGTGGCGAAAACGATCATTGATACGTTGACCGTCGACGTCGAACGCGTTCCGGCTGGAAGGCACTGCCCCCCGCGTCGCAGGAGAGCCGGATGGCTGAGGGCTATCGTGGCTGGCCGGGCCGGAAGGACGCGCCGTGGTGTCACCGCTGGTTCCGCGGGCTGGTGCCGTCTCCGGAATGGTTCCGCGGGTGGGGCTAGCGGGGCCTTCGGCATCGAAGCGGTTGATCAGGTTGTCGATGCGCGTGCTAACCGGGCCCGGACCGTTGCCGGTGGGAACCCCGGCGTAGGCCGGACGCGGACCGGAAAGTGAGGTGCCGACGTCGTTAATGAAGTTGTCCACGCGGACGGCGGCAGGTGCCACCCGCCCGAGGGTGACACGGGCGGTATCCGTGGCGAAGTTGACCGTGTTGATCTTCAGCGCGCTGCCCAGGTCGATGACCCGGCCGGTGTAGCCGGCGATCTTTGTCAGTCCGGTGGCGTTCACGACGCTGGCCACGCGGCTGCCGGTGCTGCCGACCCGGGTCACGGCCGAGGCCACGGACCCCGTCTTGGCCACGGCGCCGCCGCCGGCCGTGAGCAGGATGGAAGCCAGATCGAAAGCAGACGCGCCGGCAGCATAGGCAGGATCGCGCTTCCAGTCATCCCAATGAACGGCGGCCTTGCCCACGGCCACCAGCCGCTCCGCCGACTGGTCCACGATGTGTTTGTTTCCGGTGGCGCGCAGGGCGACCTGGGCAACCGGGCTGGCAACAATGGCCACGTCCAGTGCCAGCGTGCCAATGCCCTTCCACGTCGCGGAGAAGGTCTCCATGTCCGTGAAGTTCACCATGTTCCACAGACCGGTCACCGTACCGGTAATGCCGCTCCAGACACCCTTGCCGAAGGACACCACGCCGTCGAGCGCGTCGCGGTACCAGGGCTTGTCCCACTCGGTGGGCTGGCCCCAGGGAATGTTCCCTTCCGCCGCCGCGGCGTCGAGTTGGTCAGCGGTATACCCGTAGGCGACCTGGTTGGCTCCCGGCCCATCCTGCGTTGTTACGACATACGATGGCCCATCGAAGAGACCGGAGATCGCCGTCGCGCACGTGCGTTCCGCCTCCATATGTTCGGCCAGCAACGCGTCGGCGGACTTGAGGATGTTGTTGTCGTCATTGACCAGGTCCTGGTCCTCACGCCAGTCATCGCCGCCGTCGTCGATCCGGGACTGCACCGCGAGCCAGTCGGCGTAGAGGGCGTTGAAGCGCCGCTTGGCTTCCCTGGCCCACTCGGCGAAGGTGTCGATGGCAGCCGTGACGGCGTTCGCGTCCTCCAGGACAACGTCCGCCTCGGAGGCCACCTTGTTGAAGGCAGTGTGGACCTGCCAGTCCCCCGGGCCCTTGTACGCGGTGGACATGCCGGCCCACAGCGTGTGCGATTCCTCGGCCGCCGACTGAATGCCTTCTGCCTTGGTCCGCAGCTTGCCGGCGTGCTGTTCCAGCACATCGCCGTCCGGCAACGGCGGAAACTCAGAGGGATTCCAGCCCATGGTTCAATACCTCATGTGTGCGAGTGAGTGAATGAGTGAATGTGCGGCGGCGGTGCAAAAGTCGTTCAGACCGCTTGGGGAACCGGTCCGTTCCGGTGCGGCGCAGGCGCGGGCTCGGGTATGTATTCGTCGTTGGCAGTGTCCTGGGCCGCCCGGACGTTCTGTTCCATCGTCTGGTCACCGGTGATGATGGCGTTGACCGCGGTAGATGTGGAGTTGAGGGCCTGGACACTGCGGCCCTGGACCTGCGTCATGGCTGCTTGCAGCTTCTCTTCGGACAATCCGACCAGCGCCTCGCCGATGATCTGCGACTTCGAGGCTTCCATGATGGAACTCACTTCCGCGCCGAACTCCACAAACAGGTCCGCGTACTTCTCCGTCTGCGTCTGCACTTTGCCGATGATGGATTGGATTGTCGCCGATTCAATGTCCCAGTCCGCTGCCATCTTTCCTCCATGCCTGGCGTGCCTGATCCGTACGAAATGCAGCGCCGGGGTTTCGGCGCTGCCCTATCCGGCTGGTTAGCCGATGTTCTGGACGGCGGCACGGGCGCGGGCACCCGTGTTCGCCGCGGTCTGGTCATTCTGCTCAAGGGTGTTCCGGACCAGGCGGATGATTTCCTTGACCTCGCCGGCCGCGTTCTTCCAGCGGGATTCCACGCCCTGGTACTCCTCGGAGACGCCGTCGGCCTGGTAATCCGACATGGCGGCGGCAACGGCCTTGTCGCGCTCGGCGATCAGGCTCTCGAGCCGGCCGACGATGGACTGGATTTCGCCCTGTACCTGGGCGGAGATGTCAGTGTCGTAAGTAAGACGGTCCTGGGACATAGCTGTTCCTTTCGGAGATCCGGCGGTGGTGCCGGGGAAATGAAATCTTTCAGGGATGGCCGCTGCTGGGGGCCGGAGCGACTAGCGCGAAGAACTGAAGTTGGCGGCGTCGAAATTCGCGGTGCCCTGCTGCTGCGAGGCGTTGTCGGCCGACTCCTGGTCGCCGGTGTGGAACGCCAGGTCCATTTCGCTCTGGCCGGTGAGGATCGCGGCGAGCGCACCATTGAGGTTGTTGGCGATTTCATCGGCGCGGGCCTTGAACTCGTCGAACTTTACGCGGGCCTGGCCGTTGAACTTGCCTTCAAGCGGCGCCACCGCGTCAACCAGGTTCCGGACCAGCTGGCCCATGTCCTCGTTGGAGCCTCCGGTCTGCGAGGTCAGCTGCGACAGGGTCTGTGAGCCCATATCAAATTTCATCATTACCACCTTTATGGCGCTCGGCTGCGCTCTCGTCTGTACTGGTTGATCGTTTCGCAAGAATTACCAGCAGAAGCTTTGGAGACTGTAAGGGGTCTGCGGTAACCGGTTAACTCAATAGAATCCCACATGCCACATCCGTCGCAACCGTTCAGCATGGGTAGAACTCCCCACTCGGCCGGTCATCCGGCCTTTTGGCGGTTTCGGGATGACATGATGGATACGCGTTGCCGGGCCGCAGAGCCGACGAGCACCGCCCGCCACACGAAACCGACGCCAGAAGAGGAGTGCCTGCATGGCCAACGACTACGACAGTCAGCTCATCGAGTCTGTGGTGGTCCGGCGCAACCGGCTGACCTCTGCGCTGTTGTACGGCGGGAATCCGAACCAGCGCCGCTGGATGGATAGCTTGAGGCTGTTCCTGTTCAGCATTGCATTGGCCGCACTCATCGCCGCAATCTGCGTGGGCTACTCCTTCGTCAGCAACTTGCTGGCCGAACAGCGGCAGAAGCAGCAGGAACGCTCGGCCTCGGCCTGGGTGCAGCTGCATGAAGATCCCCAGCACGGGGCGCTGCCCCTCGAAAACCTACGTCCTGGAGCCTGACCGATGCCCCTCGCTTTTACCCGCGTCACGCTGATCGGCGAAAGCCGGCACCTGGATCTGCTGCTGCCGGCGGACCAGCCGGTAGGTACCCTGATGCCGCAGATCCTCGACCTGATGGCGGATTCACCGCGTGACGAGGTCGCGGCCAAGGTGCTGGTCCAGGCCTCCGGCGAACCTTTGGCCGACCAGCTGACCTTGTCCGACGCCGGTGTCAGCGACGGCGGCAAGCTCACCTTGTTCAACGCCTCCGATGCTCCGCCGCCCGCCGTCGTCTATGACGTCACGGATACGGTGGTCGAAGAAACAGAGGCGGTGGGCGGGCGCTGGGACGAGCGCTTCCGCCACCTAATGGCGGGTGCCTTCGCAGCACTGGGCAGCTGGGGCGCCGCGGAAATTCTGCTGGGCTCGTTCGCGGGCGGCAGCAGCTGGTGGATCCTGCTGGCGGTCGCCGTTGTCCTGCTGGCCGGGTCCGCTATGTTCGGGATGCAGCAGCGCAGGAACGTGGGACTGACGCTGGCTGGCACCGGCTGGCTCTTCGGGCTCGGCTCCGTCCTGCATCTGGACTTCGGTATTGAGCTGAAGCTGCTTGTTCTTGCGCTGCTCTCTACTGCGGCCTTTGCCGCCGTCGGGGCAGTGCTGGGCCGGTCCAAGGCCATGTTCGGTGCGGCGGGAACGCTGGCCGCCCTGACCGTTATCTGGGCCGCGTGCGGGTTTTTCTCCGGTGATCCGGTCCGGGCAGCAGCCATCTCCGGGGCCATCAGCATTGTGTTGTTGGGCCTGACGCCGAAGATCGCCCTGTCCGTCTCCGGCCTGGCCACCCTGGATGACCAGCGTTCCCAGGGTGGCTCCATCCGGCGTGCCGATGCGCTGGACGCCATCCGCGCCGCGCACCGGACCCTGGCGCTGGGCACTGTGCTGACGGCGCTGTCCATCGCCGCGGCGCTGTGGATCCTGGGCACGGACTCGGCCCAGCAGGCGTGGACGCTGCCGCTGCTGGCAGCACTGGTCCTCGCCGCAAGCCTGCGTGCGCGTTCCTTTCCGCTGGCCGCCGAGCGGGTCTCGCTCTACATCGCCGCCTCAGTGGGAGTCGCTGGGCTGGCGCTGTCCGCCCTGCGGCTGCTGAACGGCTCCGAATGGCTGGTGGGCCTGCTCCTGCTGGTGACGGCGCTGGCCATCGGATCTGTCCTCACGCTGAGCCTGCCGGCGCACACCGCCGCGCGCCTGCGGCTGGCCGGGAACAAGATCGAGACCATCGCCATCCTGGCCGCCGTGCCGCTGATCCTCGGGCTGTTCGGACTCTTCGCCCAGCTGCTGACCAGCTTCGGCTCATGAGTCCGGCGCGCACCGCGACCGCAGGCCGGCCCGCAACCCCAGCACGACCCCGCTCCTTGGGAAGGAAGCCCCAGTGACGTACGATCCGTGGACTCCCCAGCCGGCGCCGCAGACCCGGCGCGAAGCACAGGCCGCACACGCCACCGCAGAAAGCGGGTTCGGCGGCTTCGAAACCTCCACCGACACCTTCCGCCGCCGCCTGCGCACCCGCCAGGGACTGCCCGCCGGCGCCCGTGTTCTGCGCCAGCTCACCAGCCTCTTCCGCTCCGACGACTATCCGCAGCGGCTCAGCGCGGCCGCCGCCGGAGCTCAGGAATCGGTCACCACCGGCCGCCGCATCGCCGTCATCAGTTCGCGTGGCGGTGCCGGCAAAACAACGACGACGGCGCTGCTCGCCTCCGTGTTTGCCGCCATGCGCCAGGACTCTGTGGCCGCCGTGGACAACGATCCTGGGCTCGGCTCCCTGACGCTGCGTCTTGGCCTCGAACAGGCGCCGTCCGTCGACGAGCTGGCCTCCGCCGTCGTGAGTGGAACCCCTGCGAGCCATGCCGAGCTGGCCGGCCGGATGGGGGCTGCCGGGGCCAATCTTTACGCCACCGGCGTCCGGCTGTGGCAGCCGCGCGCGGAGTACCCGGCGCTGGGGAACGCCCTGACTGCCGTCAGCCGCTACTTCCCGATCACGCTGCTCGACTGTCCCACCGGCATCAGCCATCCGGACAGCGTGTGGGCCATCAAGTCCTCGCACGCCGTGGTGCAAGTGGTCCCGGCCACCGTGTCCGGGGTCAACGACGCGCTCAGCTACGCCCGGGCCTGGCGGCAGGATCCGGCCACCCACGCGCTGCCCTTGCTGACCGTAGTGACCAGCACCGATTCCGACGCCCCGCTGGACCCGGTCAAGGAGGCGGTCCGGCTCAGCCGCGAAGGCCTGGACGTGCTCGCCCTGCCCTACGACCGGCATCTGGCCGCCGGCGTCGAAATCGACCTTGGCCTGCTGGCACCGCAGACCCGGCTGGATGCCACCACGCTCGCATCCACGGCGCTGCACGCAGCCAACGGGAACCGGTGATATGAGCGTCAAACTGATCCACCGCCCGGCCCGGACCACACCGCCGGCGCGCACCGTGGAACCCTACGCCCTGGATGCGCCGCCGCCCGTGAACGAGGGCCGCAGCGGCATGAACATGATGTCGCTGGTGCCGCTGCTCGGTGCGGGCGCGTCCATGACGGTCATGATGCTCTTCCGGGGATCGTCCCTGGCCGCCGTCGGTGCCTTGATGATGATCGTGACCATCCTGGCTTCCATCGCCATGATGGTCAGCCAAAAAGGCAAGCAGGCCCGGCAGAGCCGCGACCAACGCGAGCACTACCTGGAGTATCTGGAGCGCGCGCGGACCGAGCTGCGCACCGATGAGCAGCGCGCCATCAAGGTGGCCCGCGTGAGCAGCCCCCCGCCGTCGGCCTTGTTCGACATCATCCGCAATCCCAAACGGATCTGGGAACGCCGCCGGCGCAACGAGGACTTCCTGGATGTGCGGATCGGCAGCGGCGAGCGGCGGAACCGGGAGATCAGGGTCAACGACTCCACTTCCGGTCTGCAGCAGACGGACCAGTTCATGACCACCGAACTGCAGATCCTGCGCCAGCGCTTCGAGGCCTCCCCCGAGCTGCCGCTGACCATTCCACTGGACTCGGCCGGGAACGTCAGCCTGGTCGGTTCACGCGAGTTCGCCCTGGCCGTCTGCCGGAACCTACTGGTAGAGGCCGCCGCGTTCCACTCCCCGGAGGATCTGCACATCGCCCTGTCCGTCCCGGAGGACCGGTACGACGACTGGGCCTGGGCTACGTGGCTGCCGCATCTGGCGGACCAGTCGCGGACGCACCGCACCGGACCCGTCCTCCGGCTGGCGCCCTCGCTCGATTCCCTCTCCGACCTGCTCAAGGACGACCTGCAGAACCGCTCCACCATCGCCGCCGAAGCGCGCAAGAACTATCTGAAGGCCGGCGTGGGCAACTCCATGCCGCGGCTGCTGATCATCGCCGACACCTACGGCGAGCCGCCGCAGGAACTGGCGCTGCCGGACAAGCTGTCCTCCCCCGGCCAGCTGGGCGCCACGGTCATCTACCTCACCGACGACCGCCGGCATGAACCCGGCGAGGTGAGCATCCGGATCAGCGAGACGCTCGCCGGCCCGCGCAGCTTCCTGAGCCAGAACTACCGCGAGGATCCGGTTGACCCGGTGATCGAGGAAGGGCTGCTGGACGAGCTGCCGCTGGCCACCGCGGAGTCGCTGGCCCGCGAACTGGCGCCGATGCGGCTCTCGGCGGACTCGCTTGAGCACAACAGCGCCGAGAGTTCCGTAGGTTACCTGGAGATGCTGGGCCTCTCCCCCCGGCTGGACGCCGCGGACATCCGCAGGCTGTGGCAGCCTCGCAGCGAGATCGACTTCCTGCGGGTCCCGCTCGGTCCGGATGACCGGGGCAAGCCCACCATGCTTGACCTGAAGGAATCCGCCCAGTTCGGCATGGGCCCGCACGGTTTGTGCGTGGGGGCTACGGGTTCGGGCAAGTCGGAGATGTTGCGCAGCCTGGTGCTCGGGCTGCTGGCCACCCACTCCCCCGATGTGCTGGCGATGGTGCTGGTGGACTTCAAGGGCGGCGCCACCTTCGCCCCGTTCGAGGGTGCCCCGCAGGTCACCGGCATCATCACCAACCTTTCGGATGACCTGACGCTGATCGAGCGCGTCTACGCCAGCCTGAACGGCGAAATCCTCCGTCGGCAGGAACTGCTCAAGGCCGCCGGCAACATCGCCAACATCACCGACTACCAGCTGCACCGCCAGGAACGGCTGGCCCGGGGCGAAGAAATGGACCCGCTGCCGCATCTTGTGGTCATTATCGACGAGTTCGGCGAACTGCTGACCGCGCGGCCGGACTTCATCGAACTGTTTCTCTCCATCGGCCGCATCGGCCGGTCCATCGGCGTGCACCTGCTGCTGAGCAGCCAGCGGATCGAGGGCGGCAAGCTGCGCGGCCTGGACACCTACCTCTCCTACCGGATCGGCCTGCGCACCCTCTCCGAATCCGAGTCCCGCACGGTGCTGGATACCCCGGATGCCTTCCATCTGCCACCGGTCCCCGGTTTCGGCTACCTGAAGGTGGACACCACCACCTACACACGGTTCAAATCGGGCTATGTTTCCGGCCCCGTAGAGGTGGAGGAACCGGAAGAGGAACAGGAAGAGTCCGAGGAGCTGGTGCTGGCTGTCCCGCGCTACGCCGCCGTTCTCGAAGACGCCGCAGCAGGTGCGGCCGGCAGCAAGCCGGCAAAGTCGGGGCTGCGGACCAAGGCCTCGCAGCGGACCACCGGGCCCACCGTCATGTCCACGCTGATGGAAACCCTGCGCACTTTCCCGCGCTCGGTCCAGCCCATCTGGCTGCCGCCGCTGCCGAAGGGCATCGCGCTGGACACCGCGGCCGGCTCCGTCGCCGCCACCAGCCAGGGCATCCGGCTGGCCAAGGGCGGCAACCTGCGTGTCCCCATCGGCCTGCTGGATGATCCGGCCAAGCAGTGGCAGGGCCTGTGGGAACTGGACCTGAACAATGCCGGCGGCAACGCCATCATTGTCGGCGGTCCCCAGTCGGGCAAGAGCACGGCCCTGCGGACCATTGTCTGCAGCCTGGCCCTCACGCACAGCCCCTCCGAGGTGGGCATCTACGCCGTCGATCTTCTGGGCAGCGGCCTGTTGCCGCTGGAGGGACTGCCGCACGTGGGCGGCGTGGCGGTGCGCACCAACCGCGAAGTGGTGCGCCGCACCATCGAGGAGATCGCGGCCATGCTGGATGCCCGCGAGCAGTTGTTCGAGCGGTACCAGATCGATTCGCTGCAGACGCTGCGCCGGATGTGCGCCCAAGGCATGATTCCGGAACTCGCCAGCGCGGACATCGTGCTGGTGCTGGACGGCTACGGCCAGCTCAGCGACGAGTTCGACGACGTCGAAAAGAAGGTCCACTCAATCATCTCCCGCGGCGGCGGCTACGGCATCCACACAATTGTGACCTCCACCCGCACCAACGAGGTCCGCATTGCCCAGCAGAGCTTCTTCGGCAACCGGATCGAACTGCGCCTGGGCGATCCGGCGGAATCAAACTTCGGCCGCAAACTCGCCGAATCCATCAGCGCGGACCGGCCGGGCCGCGGCCTGATGGAGCAGAAGCTCATCGGCCACATCGCCCTGCCCCGGATCGACTCCGAGCCGGATCCTGACACCGCGGTCCAGGGCATGCGGGACCTGGTTGCCGCCGTCGCGGCCTCCACCAATGACCGGGCCATGCAGGTCCGCGTCCTGCCGCCGCTGGTCGGGGCGGAAACGGCCGTCACCCCGGCGCGGCCTGGCCGTGTCCCGCTGGGCCTGCGCGAGACGGATCTGGGCACCGAGCACCTGGACATGCACGTCAAGGACCGGCACCTGGTGGTCCTCGGCGACGACGGCGCCGGCAAGACCAACGTCATGCGCTCGGTGATCCGGCGGTTGGCCGAGCAGCATACGCCGGACAACCTGGTCTTCGCGGTCTTCGACCCCCGGCGCGGCCTCGCCGACGAGGTGCCCGAGGAGTACCTGGGCGGCTATGCCACCAGCCCCGCGCTGGCCGAACAGCTGGCCGGGGCCGTGGCATCGGAACTGGACAAACGCGTCAATGCAAACAACGACGGCGGTGCCAACAACGGCGGGAATCCTCCGCGCGTTGTGCTCATCATCGACGACTACGACATTCTCACTGCGGGCGGATCCTCCCCCTTGAGCCGGCTGACACCGTACCTGCCACTGGGCCCGGAGATCGGCCTGCACGCGGTGCTCTCGCGCCGGGTGCGCGGGGCCAGCCGCGGCATGTACGAGGCCTTCTTTATGTCGCTGCGCGATTCGGGCAGCACCGGCCTCCTGATGTCGGGCGACCGTGGCGAGGGCGCGCTGCTCAACGGCATTCGCGCCCGGGCGCTGCCGCCAGGCCGGGCGCAGCTGGTGCAGTCGGGCAAGCCCGTGAACACCGTCCAGCTCTACTACAACGCAACGGAGGCCGACACCGATGAGCAGTGACTGGACCGTCATCAGCCTGCGGGAACCGGACCAGCGCACCGTGGTCGAGGCCATGGTCGCCACCGTGCCGGAACTCAATGTCAGGGAAACCGCGGAGAACTCCCTGCTGGAACTCTTCACCGACGACGGCGAGGTCGAGCTGGTGCTCGAGCTGCCGCGCCTGGTCCGGGTCCCGCAGGAGGTGCAGCGGCTGCTCGCCGGAGCGGAAGTCTCCGCGGTGCCCGGCGTCCGGGTGCCGGCCGTCTTCACCCCCGGTACCGGAGATCCCGCCGCCGAACCGCTCTGGTGGCAGGACGTCCACGTCCGCGGCGGGCTTCCCGAAGCCACGGCCAGGGCGGACGCCCTCTGCCATGCCCTCGCCCGCCGGTGCGAGGGCGCCGTCGTCGTTCCCGGGCAGGTGCAGCCGTGAGCCACGCCTCCGCTTTCGATTTCAGCAGCCCCGCCACGGGCGTCCTTTTCCAGGACAAACCCGTCACCTACCTCTCGCCCTGGATCGCCAAGTCGCATGCGGCCGCCCAGGAAGACGGACGGCGCTTCGCCGTGCTGACACCGGGTACTGCCGCGATCAGCCTGCCCTTGAGCATGCTGCTCTCGGAGCCGGGCTGCCAATGGTTGGCCACCAGTGCGGACGGCACGTTCTATGACGGCTTCACCGGCCGGGTCCACACCTGGAACGGCGAGGTTTTCGAACCGCTCGACGAACTCGCCGAGGACTTCCTGCTGACCCCGCGCACGCCCGGCGGCCTGCTCCATGTCCGGGCCGAGACTATGCACCCGGCGAGCCTGGGCACCCGCATCGGGGACTTCACCGCGCAGCTGTTCACCGAACTCACCGGCCACCCGCCCGTCGGATGGGGCCGTGCCGAACCGGTCAGCGAACCCTGGGACACCGCAGCGATCACGGCCCACTGCTATGACCGGGCACCGGAAACCTCGGTGCTGGCCGCCGTGGGGCAGCCGCGGGTGGGGACGGCGGCAGCTGCGATCGCCGTCGTTACGGTGGAACGATCCGCGGCCGGGGTGCACGAAAGCGTGGAACTCCTGGCGGAAAGCGCGGATCCGCTGGACCCGGACCAGCTGGACGCCTTTGCCGCGCGGATGCACCGCAGCCACGCCCGCACCGCCGTCCTGGGCCATGCCGTGGGCTTCAGCAATCTTGCCCGCCCGGCGCGTTTCACCGGGATGTCCGTTCCGGCCTGTGCGTTCTTCGGCTCCGAGACGCTGCGGGACTACGGCGCACAGCAGGCGCTGGCAGCCGCGGGGCCGCGCGCTCGGCTGATCGGGGTTCCGCCGGTGGAGTCCCTGGCCGTGAACTACGCGCAGGAACCTGCCCCCGGCGGGAAACACCCGCTTGAGGCCTGGGCAGAACTCACGGGCAAACTTTCCGGCCAGCTGCCCGGCTGAGGCCACCGCCGCATGAGCCCACCAGACGATGGGTTGGAATACCGAGCCTGCCGGTGATGTTATGGGCTCTGTGTCAACTAACGACGGCGATCCCGCCTCCCCTCCCCGCCAGCAGCTAACTGCCGTCGCCCCGGATCTGGACGCCGCGGCGGAGACGGATGCAGTAGGAGCCGGCACCAAAGGCAGGAAACCGCGCAGCGAACACAGCACGGGCCTGCTCTTCGGGCTGGCTGCTTACGGGCTGTGGGGCATCCTGCCGCTCTACTTCGCCATCCTGGAACCGGCCGGTCCGCTGGAGATCGTGGCCAACCGGGTAGTCTGGTCGCTGTTGTTCTGCGTGCTGCTGATGACGGCCATGCGCAGCTGGCGCCCGTTCAAGGCCGCACTGACGGACAAGCGCACCCTGGGCACGCTTTCGCTGGCAGCCGCGCTCATCGCTGTCAACTGGCTGACCTACACCGTCGCCGTACTCAGCGAACGTACGGTGGAGGCCTCGCTCGGCTACTTCATCAACCCGCTGATTTCCGTCCTGCTTGGGGTGCTCATCCTGAAGGAACGGCTCCGGCGGACCCAATGGGTGGCCCTGGCCGTGGCGTTCATCGCCGTCCTGGTGCTGGCTTTCGGTTACGGCAACGTGCCCTGGCTGTCGCTGGTCCTGGCCTTCAGCTTCGGCTTCTACGGTCTGGTCAAGAAGAACGTCGGTACCAAGGTGGACGCCGTCTCAAGCCTGAGCGTGGAGACCTTGGTGCTGACTCCCCTCGCCGGGGCAGTGATGGCGGTGCTCATGGTCCAGGGGCAGGCAACCCTGCTCGACAACGGGCCCGGGCACTTCTGGTTGATGGCAGCCGGCGGACTCATCACGGCACTGCCCTTGCTGTTCTTCGGAGCTGCGGCCCGGCGCCTGCCGCTGAGCATGGTGGGCATGCTGCAGTATCTGGCCCCGTTGATCCAGTTCATCATCGCGTTGGCCGTCTTCAACGAGCCGATGCCGCTGGAACGGTGGATCGGGTTCGGCCTGATCTGGCTGTCCCTGATCATCCTGACCACGGACATGTTCGCTTCCTACCGCAAGCTGTCTCAACCCGTTGCCGCCTGAACCGGTCAAACGTGGCCGGGCGCATCCAGCCCGTGAACGCCTTCGCGCGGGACCACGACCATAGGCACTGGCAGCGCCCGTAGCACCTTCAGCGCCGTGCTGCCCAGGAACAGCCGGTTGTGCTGGGCGAGCCGGCTGGAACCGATGATCACGAGTTCGCCGTCGTCCCAGTCCAGGCTGTCGATGGCCTCTTCAATGCTTCGTCCGTGCGCCACCGTGACGGTTGCGGTTCCGTCCAGCGCGGTGGTGGCGGCTTCCGCCAGCACCGAATTGGCATGCAGATGCGCCTGGTGGATCGCCTCGCCGGAGTCCGAGCGTTCCTGCGTGTCCAGTGCCACGAGCGAGACCAGCCGCAGCGGCAGGCCACGGCGGCCCGCGGCCCGCAGTGCCACATCCCGTGCCATCTGCGCGCCCTGCCGCTCGCCAATGAAGGCCGTGAGCCGGGTCAGCGGCCCCTTCCGCTGGTAGCCGCGCGGCGCAAGGGCCACAGGCACCGGTGAGGCGTGCAGCAAGGCGTTCGCAACGCTGCCTACCGAGAACCGCTTGAACAACCCGTTGGAAGCGGCACCGATGACGATCAGCGCTGCCGACTGCGCAGTGGCCGTTTCGATCAGGCCTTCGGCGAAAGAATCCGAGTCCACCACCCGGAATTCGGCGTCGATATCCGAAGGCACCAGTTTCAGCGCTTCGCGGCGCGCGGTCAGGACCTCCTGTTCGCCGGCGCTGATGCGCTTGCCCTGCGGATTGACGGCTACATAGGGCGCGTTCTCCGGCACAACGTAGACGATGTCCAGCCCGGTCCCCTGCGCCCGCGCAATGGCTACCGCCAGCGCGATGGCATCGGCTCCCCGGTCATCCGGCTGGTACCCCACGACATATCGCATCCGTTCCACCCTCCACCGCCGCGGCGGTTACCGCATGAGCATTATGAGGCGACTCTACCGTGAGGCAGGACACATTTCACCAGCCGGTTTCCGGAAGCGCCGAGGGGACAGTGCCCGGCGAAGGCCGGATCCTGTCCCCTCGGATAAATACGCTGGACCGTCAGGCAGCGGCTGCGCGGATGGCACCTTCGAGCACGTCGAGGGCATCCGACAGCAGGTCGTCGCCGATGACCAGCGGCGGCAGGAGACGGACCACGTTGCCGTAGGTGCCGCAGGTCAGGATGATGACGCCTTCCTTCAGGCAGGCGGCGGAAATCGCCTTGGTCGCCTCGGCGTTCGGATCCTTGGTGGTGCCGGCGGTACCCGGCTGCACGAATTCCAGCGCCAGCATGGCTCCGCGGCCACGCACCTCGCCGATGATATCCACCTCGGCCGCCAGCTTCTCCAGCCGGGCCCGCACCTGGGACTCGATCGAGCGGGCCCGGGCGTTCAGGTCCTGCTCCTTCATGGTTTCGATGGCGGCCAGCGCGGCGGCGCAGGCCACGGGGTTGCCGCCGTAGGTGCCGCCCAGTCCGCCGGCGTGGACAGCGTCCATCAGCTCCGCGCGCCCGGTGATCGCGGACAGCGGCATGCCGCCGGCGATGCCCTTGGCCATGGTGATGATGTCCGGCACAATGCCCTCGTGGTCGGAGGCGAACCATTCACCGGTGCGGCAGAAGCCGGCCTGGACCTCGTCCGCGATGAAGACCACGCCCTTGTCCTTGGCCCATGCGGCCAGGGCCGGCAGAAAGCCCTCGGCCGGGACGATGAAGCCGCCCTCGCCCTGGATCGGCTCGATCAGGATCGCGGCGACGTTTTCGGCGCCGATCTGCTTCTCGATCATGGTGATCGCGCGGCGGGCCGCGTCCTCGCCCTTGATGTCGGCTTCCTCGCGGAACGGGTAGCTCATCGGCACGCGGTAGATTTCCGGTGCAAACGGGCCGAAGCTGCCGGCAGGGCTGGACTTGTACGGCATGGCCTTCGCCGTCAGCCCCATGGTGAGGTTGGTGCGGCCATGATAGGCGTGGTCAAAGGCGACGACGGCGGTGCGCCCGGTAGCGATGCGTGCCACCTTGACGGCGTTTTCAACGGCTTCGGCGCCGGAGTTGAACAGCACGGTACGCTTGTCGTGGTCGCCCGGGGTCAGCTCGTTCAGCTGCTCGGCAACCGCAATGTAACCCTCGTACGGGCTGACCATGAAGCAGGTGTGGGTGAAGTGCTCCACCTGTTCCTTGACCGCGCCGACGACGGCGGGATCGGACGCACCGACACTGGTCACGGCGATACCCGAGCCCAGGTCGATGAAGGAGTTGCCGTCGACGTCCTGGACGATACCGCCGTCGGCGTCGGCCACGTAGACCGGCACGCTGGAGGCGACGCCGCCGGCGACAACCTTCGCACGGCGGGCTGCGAGTTCAACGGACTTGGGTCCGGGGAAGTCGCCGAGGATTTTGCGCTTCTGCTCGAGCCGGAACTGGGGCTCGGTAGCCTGAGTGGTCATTTCTTTGCCTTTCAACTGGTTCAGGTACGTAGGTTTGTTTGGTGCTTAAGCGTCCAGGGCGCTCATGACGTGCTTGATGCGGGTGTAGTCTTCGACGCCGTACATGGACAGGTCCTTGCCGTAGCCGGACTGCTTGAATCCGCCGTGCGGCATCTCTGCCGTGAGCAGGATGTGGGTGTTGATCCAGACAGCGCCGAAGTCCAGGTCGCGGGAGACGCGCATGGCCGTGCCATGGTCGCGGGTCCAGACACTGGAGGCCAAGGCGTATTCGACGTCGTTGGCCATCTCCACGGCCTCGGCCTCCGTACCGAACTTCTGCACGGTAATGACGGGGCCGAAGGTTTCCTGCTGCACAATAGCGTCCGTCTGCTTCGCCCCGGTGACGATGGTCGCTTCGTAGAAGAACCCCTTGTCGCCTGCACGCTTGCCGCCGACGGCGACCGTGCAGTGTTCCGGTAGCGCGTCCATGACGGCGTTCACGGCATTGAAGTGGTTGATGTTGTTCAGCGGCCCGAAGTAGTTCTCGGCGTCATTGCCGGAGCCGGTCCGGAGCGTCCTGGTGTGATCGACCATCGCGTTGACCAGATCGTCGTGGGCGGATTCCTCCACCAGCACGCGCGTAATGGCGGTGCAGTCCTGGCCGGCGTTGAAGAAGGCGAACTCGGCGATGGACGCGGCGCTCTTCTTGATGTCGGCGTCGGCGAAGACAATGGCCGGAGCCTTGCCGCCCAGTTCCAGGTGTGCGCGCTTCAGGCCCTTGGCTGCTCCGCTGGCCACGGCGATTCCCGCGCGGACGGAGCCCGTGATGGAGACCAGGCCCGGCGTCTTGTGTTCCACCATGGCAGCGCCGGTGCCGCCGTTGCCGAGCACCACGTTGACGACGCCGGCCGGGAAGATGTCCTTGATCAGCCGGGCCAGCACCAAGGTGGATTCCGGTGTCGTGTCGGAAGGCTTGAGCACCACGGTGTTCCCGGCGGCCAGGGCGGGGCCGATCTTCCAGACGGCCATCAGCAGCGGGTAGTTCCACGGCGCCACCTGCGCAACCACGCCGATCGGTTCCCGGCGCACAAAGGACGTGTGCCCTTCCATGTATTCGCCGGCGGACTTGCCTTCGAGCAGGCGTGCGGCTCCGCCGAAGAAGCGCAGCTGGTCGGCACCGGCAGCCACCTCTTCGGAGGCAATCATTTCCCTGACCTGGCCGGTGTTGCGGTGCTGCGCCTCGACCAGTTCCTCGCTGTGGGCTTCCAGCGCGTCCGCGAGCTTGAGCAGGAGCAACTGGCGCTGGCTGGGCGTGGCGTGCTTCCAGGTCTTGAACGCCGCCGCGGCCGCAGCCATCGCATCATCGACGTCGGATTCAACCGAGACCGGGGACTGGGCTACCACTTCGCCGTTGGTCGGGTTGATGATGTCGAGCAGCTCGGTTCCGGCGGGAGTGACGAATTCGCCGTTGATGAAGTTCTGCAGGGTCTGAACCACGGTTTACATCCCTTTTCTGGCCTCAGGCCGTAACGCGCATAACCGTTCCGCGGCTGTGATTGCCGCAACACTGCGACAATATGCCCCCGGCCCGGCCCCCAGCCATAGCTTCCTGCACACGGACCGGCGCTGCCGTTCGTGCACTTGTCCAGCCAGCCATGTACTCCGGACGCGTCGATGCCCCGCTGCGCAGGCAACGGGGCATCGACAGAAGGAAGGAACGGGCATCAGAGCTCCGGTGCGTGCTCCTCGGGCATTCGAGTGTCGTCTTCCGGGTGCCGCTGGAGGTTGACCAGCGCGAGGCCAAGGCCTCCCCAAACAGTCAGGATGGAAATGATCAGCATGACGATGGCCGCGGTGCTCATTTGCTTACCTCTTTCTTATTCGGCGCATCCAGCACAGGATCGTTGGCCGCGGATTTGCTGCTCCACGGAATGAGGGACAGGACCAGGGCAACCACGATCAGCGCCACCACCATGCCCCAGCCAAAGACGCCCACAAACCACGTTGGCATCTCCCCGTAGCCTTCCTGGATTTTCTTGATCAGTTCGCTGATCAGGATGTAGCCCAGGACGATCGGCGACAGGATGCCCACAAGGATCCGCCAGCCAAGCCCGAGCTTGATCGAGGACACGTCGCTGACGTGCCCGCCCAGCAGCGGCAGCTTCCGGAAGGCGTACGTCAGCAGCAGCACCGTGACCAACGCACACGCCATGATGCCGAAGTTGTTGACGAAGGCGTCCGTGACATCCAGGAGATTCAGTCCGGTGGTGGTCGGGAACAGCAGGATCGAGATCAGTGCCAGCGGGATACCGACGATCCACGTGGTCTTCACCCGTCCCATGCCCAGCTTGTCCTGCACAGCCGAGATGATCACCTCGATGATGCTGATCAGCGAGGTGAAGCCGGCGAAGACCAGCGATCCGAAGAAGAGGACGCCGAGCAGCGCGCCCAGCGGGGCCTCGGAGATGATGGTCGGGAAGGCGATGAAGGCCAGGCCGATGCCGCCGGCTCCGGCGACATCGCCAACCTCTGCGCCCGCGGTGAAGGCCATGAAACCGACGGCGGCAAAGACGCCGATGCCGGCCAGGATCTCGAAACCGGAGTTAGCGAAGGCCACCACAAAGCCCGAGCCGGTCAGGTCCGTCTTGCGCTTGAGGTAGGACGCGTACGTGACCATGATGCCGAAGGCCACGGACAGCGAGAAGAAGATCTGGCCATAGGCCGCCGCCCAGACTCCGGTGTTTGTCAGCGCACCCCAATCCGGGGTGAACAGAGCGTCCAGCCCGTCGGCCGCACCAGGCAGGAACAGCGACTGGACCACCAGGATCAGGAACATTACCAACAGCAGCGGAAGGAAGATGATGTTGGCCCGGCCGATGCCTTTCTGGACGCCGGCCGCCAGGACCAGCAGCACCAAGGCCCAGACAATGACCAGCGGAATGAGCACATTGGGCACGAAGTCGAAGCCGATGTTGACGTTCTCGCTGACCTCAAGGAATTCCCCGAGGAAGAACCCCTGCGGATCATCACCCCAGGCCTCGGTGAACGAGAAGATCATGTACATGCCGGCCCACGCGATGATCACCGCGTAGTAGATGGAAATGATGAAGCAGATGGCGACCTGCCACCAGCCGAGTCCTTCGGCTTTCGGCGTCAGGCGCCGGTAAGCCAGCGGCGCGGAGCCCCGGTGGCGGTGCCCCACTGCATAATCGAGGAACAGCAGCGGGATGCCGGCCGTCAGAAGTGCAACCAGATACGGGATGATGAACGCCCCGCCGCCGTTCTCATAGGCGACGTAGGGAAAGCGCCAGATATTGCCCAGGCCGACGGCGGAACCGATGGCGGCGAGAATGAAGACTTTACGGGTGGACCACATCTCGCGCGGCGGCTTGGCCGGCGGCGCCCCTTTCGGGTGCGGCAGATTGCTCATGCTAGGACCTCTTAACGATTGCAAAATGACTGATTTCGCCCATCATAGACCCGGCCCCATGCGCGAGGAACAGCACCCCGCTGGTCAACGCACAAACCGTTATCCCTGTCAGCTCTGAAAGTCTTCGTTTTTCCCGTCGCGCAGTCAAGCTCTTGTAGTGCAGCTGCACAATGAATACCCGTATAGTGACCCTATGGCTGTATCCCTCGCCAGTCTTCTGGCCAAGAAGTCCCTGCACCTGCGCGTCGTGGGGAAGGCGACCGGCAATCCCGATGCTGCCATCACCTGGGTGGCGACTACCGAATTGGAAGACCCGCTGCCGTTCCTCAGCGGCGGCGAGGTGGTGCTGACAACCGGGCTGCGCCAGAAGACCGCTGCCGCGCAACGGCGCTTCGTCGCGCGTGTCCACGAGGCCGGTGTCGTTGCCATCGGCTTCGCCTTGGGCCTCTCGCACAGCAAAGTTCCGCCGGCGTTTCTGAACCAGGCGGACGAACTGAACCTGCCGGTGTTCGAAATCCCGTACGAAACGCCGTTCGTCGCGATCAGCCGGATGGTGGCCGATGCGATCTCGGCCGACCACTACCGCAAACTTGAGCGGCTGCTCTCCGACCATCAGGCCCTCTCGGCCTCGCTGCTGGGGGGTGGCGGCCTGCCGGCGCTGTTGCGCACCCTGGCCGGAATGGTGGGTACCGACGTCGAACTTTCGCAGTATGGGGCCGTCCTCTTCAGCACCGGAGCCGGCACCACCGGCAGCTGGAACAAGGTGCCCATTGCCACCGGCCTGAAGGACCGGTGCACGCTCGCGTTGGCGGAGCCGTACGAACGCAATGCCATCATCGACTATGCGCAGAGCATGATCAGCCTGGAACTGAGCAACCAGGCCAAGCACCGGACGGCCCAGCGCAATGCCGCCGGACAGATCCTGCAGGATATTGTCCGCGGCACCCTGCACGGCCAGGATGCGACCCTGAGGCTGAACACCATCGGCGTCGACACCGCACGGCGCCAGCTGGTCATGCTGGTCCAGACCGCCACCGGGCAGCGCCCCGCCCTGCGGACCTTGCCGCTGCCCGCCGCCTTCGAAGGGACCGCTACCGGACTCGTCGATGACCGGCTGGTCCTGGTGGTCCAGGACGCCGAGTCCGGCGAGCGGCTCGGCGAGGAACTCAGCAGTTATCTGTACGACGCCGGCCTCACCGCCACCGTGGGCGTGGGCGGCAGTTATGCCCAGCCCAACGGCCTGCGCTGGAGCTACTTCGAGGCGAAGGAAGCCCTCACCCACGGTGCGCGCCTGAACGTGCCGCAGCGGCTGTCGCTGACCTCGCTGCTGATGGCCTCCGAAGACGTGCCGCTGGCCGACCTCGCCGCCGAGGCGCTGGATCCGCTGTCCGAGTTCGACGCGGCCCACGATGCCCAGCTGATGTCCACGCTGGAAACCTATCTGGAACTGAACGGTTCCGTGGCCGCGGTCGCCGAGACTCTCGGGTTACACCGCAACTCCGTGCGGTACCGGCTGGCCCAGATCATCGAGCTGACCGGTTACGACCCGGCGTCCACGGCGGACCGGGTCCATCTCTGGCTGGCCCTGACCGTGCGCCGGCTCGCGGCCGAGTCCGGTTCCTCCTAGCTGCGGTCCGTGCCGGCTGCTGCGGCCACTCCCCCGACTGCGACGGCCTCCTCTGATCGCGAGATCCGGACCATGTCCTCCCGCGGGACTACCTTGACCCGTTCGCGCGCCACCGGGCCCGATTCCGTTGCTTCGGCGCCCAGCGCCCGCTCGTGCGCGTCCAGCGCCAGCCAGCCGTCCCACGTGGTGTACTCCACCCCGCGGTCCCCGAGCAGTTCCAGGATCGCGGCTTCGTCCGGCTGTGGGGCAGCGGGCAATCCGGTCCGGTCCGCCAGCAGGTGGGTGACGGTCTCCAGCGCGTCGCCCTTGGTGTGTCCGATCAGGCCCACCGGGCCGCGCTTGATCCAGCCGGTGGCATACAGCCCCGGTACCTGATTCCCGTCAGCATCCAGCACTTTGCCGCCGTCGTTCGGGACCACACCGCGCTGGTGGTCGAATTCGATGTCGGGCAGCGCGGATCCGAAGTAGCCCACCGCCCGGTACACGGCCTGGACGGGATAGTCGATGAACTCTCCGGTGCCGCGCACGTTGCCGCTGCCGTCGAGCTCGGTGCGCTCGAAACGGATGCCCGCGGTCCGGCCCGCCGCTTCCCCGCTGCCCCCGATGATTTCCACCGGCGTGTGCAGGAAATGCAGGTGCAGCCGGCGTGAGGCTCCGGTGTCCTGCTCCTCCACGAGCCAGTTGGTCAGCGTGTTGACCATGGTCTTGGTCTGGTTGTTGGAGCGGATTTGCTCGTCCGAGCCTTCGTCAAAGTCAAAGTCCTCCGGATACAGCACGATGTCCACATCCTTGGAGTGGGACAGCTCGCGCAGCTCCAGCGGGGTGAACTTCACCTGCGCCGGACCGCGTCGCCCGAACACGTGGACGTCGGTAACGGGCGAATTCTTCAGGCCCCGGTAAACGTTGTCCGGGATCTCGGTGGCCAGCAGGTCATCGGCATGCTTGGACAGCACGCGGGCAACATCGAGGGCCACGTTGCCGTTGCCGATCACCGCGATTTCCTTGGCCTCCAGCGGCCACTCGCGGGGCACGTCCGGGTGGCCGTCGTACCAGGAAACGAAGTCCGCCCCGCCAAAGGAGCCCTCAAGTTCGACGCCGGGGATGTTCAGATCCGCGTCCTTAATGGCCCCGGTGGCGAAGATGACGGCATCGTAGTGTTCGCGCAGGTCGGCCAGGGACAGATCGGTACCGTAGTCTACGTTGCCGAAGAACCGGATGTCGCCGCGGTCCAGCACCTTGTGCAGCGCGGTCACTATCCCCTTGATACGTGGATGATCCGGCGCAACGCCGTAGCGGATCAGGCCGTACGGGGCCGGGTAGCGGTCGAACAGGTCGATGCTGACCCGCACCGCGCCGGAGGCCACCTCTTCGCTTTTCGTCAGGATATCGGCGGCATAAACACCGGCAGGACCGGAACCAACGACGGCGACGCGAAGCGGCCTGGCGCCGTCGGACTGAGGAGCCAGTGCAGCCTCCGGCTCGGATGACTTTCCTGCGCCTGACTGGGGCGAGGCAAGGGGGGACGTGGTCATTGGTGTGTTCCTTTCGGGGAATTCAGGTCAGTGGGAAGAGAGGTTGTGGAGGGCGAGCCTTACAGGACTCATGCCTCGCCGGACTTCAGCAGTCCCCGGCCGCGCAGCAGCCTGCGCTCCACGGGGGCAAAAACCAGCAGCTCGATAACGATGCCGATGGCCAGGATCAGCAGGATAGCCGACACGACGATGGCCATATCGGAAAGGTCCCGGCCCTGCTGAAGCAATGAGCCCAGGCCGAAGCCCATGGACCCGCCGACGGTGATGATTTCGGCGGCCATCAGCGAGCGCCAGGAGAAGGCCCAGCCCTGTTTGAGTCCGCCGATGTAGCCGGGCAGCGCGGCCGGGAGGATGATCCGGGTTGCCTGCTGCCAGCGGTTGGCGCCGAGGACATGCCCTACCCGCAGGAACTGCGGCGGCACCTGGTCGACACCGGATATCAGCCCGTTGATGATCGAGGGCACGGCGCCCATGAGCACCACGAAGTACACCGTGGCATCGGTCAGGCCGAACCAGATGATGGCCGCGGGAACCCAGGCCACGGAGGGCAGGACCTGCAGCCCGGAGATGAGCGGACCGAAGGCTGCGCGCAGCCCCTTGTGCTGGGACAGCAGCAGGCCGGCCGGGGTGGCAATCACCGCTGCGATCAGGAATCCGAGCACGCCGCGTTCGAGACTGGTGAGGATGGTCTCCTGCGCCGCGCCGTCGCCCCACAAAGAGCCCAGCGCCGCGGCCACGTCGGCCGGGCCGGGCAGGATGTCCGGGCGCGGCTGCACAATCCAGATGTACATTTGCCACACGTAGACGATGGCGGCGAGCGCGAACACGGGCAGCAGCGCCTTGCCGATGGCCGGCCTGACTCTGGACCTGCCCGGTGGCTCGGCCTGCAGCGCATCCAGCCCGGCTTCGAGCTGGCCGACGTCGTCGCCGGAGTCTGTTTCAAGCCGCATGACGGCGGATCTCCCGTCGCAGCACAGTGGTGATCTCGCCGGACAGCTCGGCCCGATCCCGGGCGTCCAGCCCTTCGGAGACGCTCCATTCGGCGACGATACGGCCGGGGCGGGAGGACATCAGCAGCACCCGCTGCCCCAGTCTGACCGCTTCACGGACATTGTGCGTGATGAAGATGATGGTCCGCCCGGTCCGGCGCCAGACCCGTTCAAGTTCGTCATGCAGCAGGTCCCGGGTGATGGCATCCAGGGCAGCGAACGGCTCGTCCATCAGCAGCAGCTCACGGGACTGGGCCAGCGACCTGGCGAGGGCCACCCGCTGGCGCATGCCGCCGGACAGCTCGTGCGGACGCTTTTTCCCGGCACCCCCGAGGTGGACCAGCTCCAGCAGTTCCCCGGCCTGTTCCGTCCGCTCCTGCCGTCCCACCCCGCGCAGTTCCAGCGCCAGCTCGACGTTGGCCTGCGCCGACAGCCAGGGGAACAGCGAGGCGTCTTGGAACATAAACGCCGCTTCCGGAGCTTTCAGCTCTCCTGCCGTGGGTTCTTCCAGTCCGGCCACCAGGTTCAGCAGCGTGGACTTGCCGCAGCCCGAGGCGCCGAGCAGCGCAACGAACTCGCCTCGCTCCACGCTCAGATTGACGTTGTCCAGCACCAGCGGGGCGTCCGGGCCGAAGCGTTTGGACAGGCCGCTGATTTCCAGCTGGGCGGCGGCGCGTTGCAGCACGGTGTTTTGAGAAGTCATGGTCCTTGCTCCTTGCCCAAGCCGGCGGCAGGAATGGCAGGCCTGTCTTCCTGCGTCCGGAGACCGTTAAGGATGGACAGATCGAGGATGGTGCTGATGTCAGCCTGCTCGGTGGTGCCGGCCGTGACGCCGTCCTCCAGCAGCTGGGCCAGTACGGCGGCATGGGGATCCACGGTGAACGTGATGTTCGCCAGCGAGCGCCGGACCACCTCGTCGGTGAGCGGCAGGCCATGGGCGCCTTCGAGCCCAGCGTTGATGGCTTCGGCCACCGCGGCCGGATCTGCGGCCAACGTCTCGTTGAGCCAGTCCACGGACCGCTGTTCGCCGGCGATCAGCGCCTTGACCTGCCCGGGGTGCCGGTTCAGGAAGTCGGTGCTCACAATCAGCAGCGTGGTGGTGAACTGGCCCTCCGGCCACAGGTCCCGTTCATCGACCAGCACCTTCGCGCCGGCCTCGAGCACAAGCCGCGAGGCCCACGGTTCCGGTACCCACGCGCCGTCGATCTGTCCGTCCTTGAACAGCTGCAGAGTGCGGGCATTCTCCGTCGGGTTGATGGCTGCGCCCGTCTGGCCGTCCGCGGCAATGGCAATCCCCTGTTCCTTCAGCCAGACCCGCAGGGCAACATCCTGCGTCCCGCCAAGCTGCGGCGTGGTCAGCGTGGCCCCGTGCAGGTCTTCGGGGTTGTCGATTCCTTGGCGCACCACCAGTTGGGCGCCGCCGGAACTCGCCCCCGAGACGATCCGCAGGGACCGTCCCTCGCTCTGGACATAGGAGTTGATGGCCGGATTGGGTCCGATGAAGGCGGCATCGATGGCGCCGGCGTTCAACGCCTCCACGGCGGCCGGACCGGCGTTGAAGACCTGCGTGGACAGAGCAGTCCCGCCGAGCTCCTCGGCGAAGAACCCCTTGTCCAAACTGATCAGCGCCGGTGCATGGGTCACGTTGGCGAAGTAGCCGAGCCGCAGTTCCTGCGCATCGCTCACCGGGACCGCGGCCTCGGGACTACCGCTGCGGTTGGCAGCGCTCGAAGCCGCGACCGCTCCGGCAACAATCGCGACGGCCAGCCCGACGGCGAGCAGGACTTCGGACGTGCGGTTGGAGAGCAGGAGCCCTTTCTTCCGGGTCCGTTTAGCCGCCACGGGGCTCCCCCTCCCCGTCCGGAACCCCGCTGGCGATGCCGGCAGCGAGCGTGTTGCCGTCCACGGGGTCGATCACCAGGAAGGCCCCGGTCCGGCGGTGCCGTTCGTAGTCTTCAACGGGCAGCGCCGAGGCCAGCCGGATCTGCACGGTCCCGATATCGTTGAGCCCAAGGTCCGCCGCCGGCCCTTCGGAGAAGCTGGCCAGATCCAGCCAGCCCTTGATGGAGCGGACGAGCCCCTGCACGGTCCTGCTGCCGTGCTTGATCAGGACCTTGGCACCTTCACGCAGCGGCTTGGGCGAGAGCCAGCACAGCGAGGCGTGCAGGTCCTGGCTTGCCTCCGCGAAGGTGCCGGCTTCCACCAGCAGGTCGCCGCGGCTGATATCGATATCGTCACTGAGCCGCAGCACCACTGACTGCGGCGCGGAGGCCTGCGGCAGGGAGGTGCCGGCGAAGTCGATGCCGGCCACCGACGTCGTTATTTGGGTCCCGGCGGCGGAGCCGAGCACGGTAACGCTGTCGCCGACACGGACCACACCGGAGGCCAGCTGCCCGGCGTAACCGCGGTAGTCGCGGAAGGGCTCGGGGTCCAGGCCCGGCGCCAGCGCCCCCTGCGGCCGGATGACCGACTGCACGGGGAACCGGAACGCCTCGAATTCGTTCTCGAGCTCGTCCACCGCGGGCAGCGTTTCCAGCACCTCGAGCAGCGCCGGCCCCGTGTACCAGGGTGTGCGCGCGGATAGCTCGACGACGTTATCGCCTTCCAGCGCGGAGACCGGCACAACGCGCACGTCGGGCAGCCCAAGCTCCGCGGCCGCACGCAGCAACTGTTCCTCCACATCCCGGAACACAGCCTCGCTGAACCCCACCAGGTCGATCTTGTTGACCGCGGCGACAATGTGCGGCACGCGCAGCAGCCGGGCCACGGCCAGATGCCGCCGGGTCTGTTCCAGCACGCCCTTGCGGGCGTCGATAAGTACGACGACGGCATCCGCCGTGGACGCGCCGGTCACCGTGTTTTTGGTGTACTGCACATGGCCCGGGCAGTCGGCCAGGATGAAGCTGCGCTTCTCGGTGGCGAAGTAGCGGTAGGCGACGTCGATGGTGATGCCCTGTTCCCGCTCGGCGCGCAGGCCGTCGGTCAGCAGGGCCAAGTCGATCTGCTGGCCCTGCCCTTCGCCGGAAGCGGATCCGCCGAAGCCGCGCTCGACGCTGGTGCGGGTGACTGCCTCGAGCTGGTCCGCGAGGATCGATTTGCTGTCATGCAGCAGCCGGCCCACCAGCGTGGACTTGCCGTCGTCGACGGAACCTGCCGTGGCGAACCTGAACAGCGTGGCGGTCTGGAAGTCGGTGATGGTCATTAAAAGTACCCGTCCTTCTTGCGGTCTTCCATGGCGGCCTCGGAGATGCGGTCATCGGCCCGGGTGGCGCCACGTTCGGTCAGGGTGGAGGCCGCGACTTCGATGACGACGTCGTGCGCGGTGGCGGCGACTGATTCCACGGCGCCAGTGCAGGACATGTCCCCTACCGTCCGGTAGCGCACCGTCCTGGTCAGGACTTCCTCGCCGTCCCGGGGCTGCGACACTTCGCCGACCGCCCGCCACATGCCGTCCCGCCGGAACACTTCGCGTTCATGGGCGTAATAGAGGCCCGGCAGCTCGATGCCTTCGCGCTCGATGTAGCGCCAGACGTCCAGCTCGGTCCAGTTGGAGATGGGGAAGGCGCGGACGTGCTGGCCCACGGTGTGCCGGCCGTTGTAGAGGTTCCACAGTTCGGGGCGCTGGTTGCGCGGGTCCCACTGGCCGAACTCGTCGCGCAGGCTCAGGATCCGTTCCTTCGCCCGCGCCTTGTCCTCGTCCCGCCGTCCGCCGCCGAAGACCGCGTCGAACCGGTGGCGCGAAATCGCGTCCAGCAGGGGTACCGTCTGCAGCGGGTTGCGGGTGCCGTCAGCCCGCTCGGAGAGGTCGCCGCGGTCGATAAACTCCTGCACGCTGCCCACCACCAGGCGGAGGCCCAACCTTTCCACCGTCCGGTCGCGGAATTCGAGCACCTCGGGGAAGTTGTGGCCGGTGTCCACGTGCAGCACCGGGAACGGCACCTTGCCGGGCCAGAAGGCCTTGGTGGCCAGGTGCAGCATCAGCACGGAATCCTTGCCGCCCGAGAACAGCAGGGCCGGCCGCTCAAACTCGGCGACCACCTCGCGGATGATGTGGATGGCCTCGGATTCCAGCGCGTCCAGCGAGGACAGCCCTGTGCGCGTGCCGGTGGGCAAACGGTCTTCGGTCAGGTAAGCGGTGTTCATTGGTGGATCCCACATTCCGTCTTGGCAAGGCCGGCCCAGCGGCCGGCACGGGGGTCTTCGCCCGGGGCAACCGGGCGGGTGCAGGGCTTGCATCCGATGGACGGATAGCCGTTGGACAGCAGCAGGTTCACCGGCACGCCGTTCCGGCCGGCGTACTCCAGCAGATCATCGAAACTCCAACCGGCCAGCGGGTTGACCTTGACCAGGGCATGCACGCTGTCCCAAGTGATCAACTCGGTGTTGGTCCGGGTAGGTGCCTCATCGCGGCGGACGCCGGTGAACCAGACGCCGTAACCGGACAGGGCCCTTTTCAGCGGGCGCATCTTGCGCAGCTCGCAGCACAAGGCCGCGTCGCGCGAGAACAGGTCCGTGCCGAGGCTGCGGTCCTGCTCGGCCACCGTCTGCTCCGGCAGCACGTCCACCACGTTGACGTTCAGCGAGCGCGCTACTTCGTCGCGCGTGGCCTGGGTTTCCGGGAAGTGGTAGCCGGTCTCCAGGAACAGGACATCGACGCCGGGCAACTGCTGCGCGACCAGATGCGGCAGCACCGCATCGGCCATCGAACAGGCGACGGCGGCCTCAGGCGTGCCGAAGTTGCGCGCCACCCAGGCGACAACCTCGGGTGCCGGAGCGTCCCACCCCAGTTCGGCCGCCCCGGCGTCGGCCAGCGTGCGCAGCTGTTCCTCGCTCCGGAGACGGGATGACGATGGCGTGGTTGCCGGCGTTGATAGGGCGGTCGTGGTTGGACGTGCGGTCATTTCAGTGCTCCTTCCTCGGCGCGGTGCGCCCATTGCGCGAAGGTCTCGCCGTCGTGCTTTGCGGCGGTGTACTGCCGGATGAGCCGCTCCACGTAGTCGACCAGACCATCGGCAGTGACCTTCAGTCCACGGACCGTCCGGCCCAGGCCCGGTTCCGCGCGGTCCACGGCGGCCAGTCCCCCGCCGAGGTGGACCTGGAAGCCCGGGGTCTGCCCGCCGTTGCCGTCCGGTAGCAGCTGGCCCTTGAGCCCGATGTCGGCCGTCTGGATCCTGGCGCACGAGTTCGGGCAGCCGTTGATGTTCAGGCTCAGCTGCTGCGGCAACTCCCCGCTATCCGCGAGGTCCTTGAGCCGGGTTTCCAGCTCGGTGATCGCCGCGGCGGCGGTGGTCTTGGTGTCCACGATGGCGAGCTTGCAGAATTCAATCCCGGTGCAGGCGATAGTGCCGCGGCGGAACAGCGAAGGTGCAGCGCTAAGGCCCAGCCCGTCGAGTTCTGCCGTCAGCTCCGCCACGTGTTCCTCCGCGATGTCCAGCAGCACCAGTTTCTGGTGAGGTGTGGTCCGCAGCCGGTAAGAACCCTTGGCCTCCAGCAGGTCGGCCAGCTGCACCAGGGTGTTGCCGGAAACGCGGCCCACTACGGGGGTGACACCGACGTAGAACCGGCCGTCTTTCTGCCGGTGCACGCCGACATGGTCCCCGGGCGAGGTGGGCTTGGGCGCGGCCGGGCCGTCCGGCAGCGGGGCGGAGAGGTACTCCTCCTCCAGGACGGCGCGGAACTTCTCCGGCCCCCAGTCGGCCAGCAGGTATTTCAGCCGCGCCTTGTTGCGCAGCCGCCGGTAGCCGTAGTCCCGGAAGATACTGGTGACGCCGACCCATGCTTCGGCCGTCCGCTCCGGCGGGACGAATACGCCCAGGCGTTCAGCCAGCCGTGGATTCGTGGACAGCCCGCCGCCTACCCAGAGATCGTAACCGGGGCCGAACTCGGGGTGCACCACACCCACCAGTGCGAAGTCGTTGATCTCGTGGACCACGTCCTGGCTCGGATGCCCGGTGATGGCGGTCTTGTATTTGCGCGGCAGGTTGGCGAAGGACTCGTCCCCGATGTAGCGCTCGGAGATTTCCCGGATGGCCGGCGTCGGGTCGATGATTTCGTCCGCCGCGATGCCCGCCACGGGGGAACCGAGGATGACGCGCGGCACGTCGCCGCAGGCCTCGGTGGTGGAGAGTCCGGCCGCCTCCAGCCGGTTCCAGATTTCCGGCACGTCCTCCACCCGGATCCAGTGCAGCTGGATGTTCTGCCGGTCGGTCAGGTCCGCCGTGTCCCGGGCGAACTGCGAGGAGATGCGGCCGATCACCCGCAGCTGTTCGGTGGTCAGCGCCCCGCCGTCGATGCGTACGCGGAGCATGAAGTACTTGTCTTCGAGCTCGTGCGGTTCCAGTGTGGCGGTCTTGCCGCCGTCGATCCCGGGCCGGCGCTGGGTGTACAGCCCCCACCAGCGGAACCGGCCGTGCAGGTCCGTGGCCTCGATGGAGTCGAAGCCGCGCTTGGCGTAAATCTGTTCAATCCGCTGGCGGACATTGAGCCCGCCGTCCTGCTGCTTCCATTCCTCGTTGCCGTTCAGCGGCTCGGTTCCGTCGACCTTCCATTGGCCGTGCGGCTTGGTGGGCGGACGGGACGGCCTGCCTGTTCTGGTGTCAGCGGATGCTGCTGGTGCGCTCATAGTGGACGAGCGTACGGAGACGCTGGAGCGGCGACAATGCCGCCCGAAACATCCGGTCACGGCCTGTTGCGCGACGTATTGTGCGGAAATATTGCCCGTCTTCCGACGACTTATTACGCGTCCGCCGTAACGAAGAGCGTCTTAAGTAACAGAGGCTCCACGGGTGAAGTTCGTGGCCACGGCAGCGTCGTAACGGTCCAGCACAAGCTGGGCCAGGACCGGGTGCGGCAGCAGCGGCCCGGTGACGATGTCAGCACCGGCGCCGGCAAGTTTGTTGTGGAAGAACCCAGGTGCCAGCAGGTAGGACGCCACCACCACACGGGCAGACCCCACCCCGGCGGATTCCGCATTGGCCGATCCCTGCCGGGCAGCGGCCACGGCCTCGGCCACGGACGGGCTCGCCGACGCACCGAAACCGGCCGTCACCGGACCGTACCGCAGCTTACGCAGCATTCCGGCCAGTTCCGCCACGGCTCCCGCGGCCGCCGCCACGCTGGAGCCGGCGGCAGCCAGCACCACGGCGTCGTCGTTAGCTGCCCCAGACTCCATCAGGCGTTCCTGCAGCAGTGCGGCCAGCCGCGAATCGGGACCCAGCGGTTCCGCCGCGCAGGTATCCGGACGGCTCGCCACCGCCTGACTGATGTCCACGCTCGTGTGGTATCCCGCGGAGAGCAACAGCGGAACAACGACGGCGCGGCGCCCGGCCGGCAACGCGGCAACGACGTCGGGCAGGGCCGGCTCCTGCACGTCCACGTAGGCCTCGAGCACCTCGGTCCCAGGGCGCAGCCGGGCCACCTCGTGGCGGAGGGCATCGATGGCTCGGCGGCCTGCCGGGTTGGACGTTCCGTGCGCGCAGGCAATCAGGACTGGTGGCATGAGGCAATACACTAGCGGCAGTTTCGCCGGCACATCGCCGTCGAAGGTCCCGCGCGCAATGAACGGTCATGTGCCTGCCGCACCCTGCTGCCCGCCGTGGTCTTGCCATATCCGGACACAGGCACAAGGCTTGGGCCATGGCACATGAAACGCATGAAAGCCGGACGCACAGCTGGCTCGGTGAGGACGACCCGAGCCGGGCGGATTCGGCCACGATCAACCTCGAGCCCGAGCGGCTGACCGCCCATGGCGCCTCCCGCACGTCCGAATACGCCGCCAGCTGGTCGCTGACCACCACGCAGAACTGGTTTACCGAGCGCCTGATGGTTACGGTGCACGGCAACGGCTGGAGCCGGCACCTTGAACTTCTGCGCGCCACCAACGGCGAATGGAGCGCAGAAGCGCGAGCCTGGGGCACCGTGGACCTGCCCGAGCCGGGGCTGGCGGATCCGTCTGCACTCGTCGGGGCGGTGGACTGCGACCTCGGGTTGTGCCCGGTCACCAACACCATGCCGATCCTGCGCCTGGGCCTGGTCCATGACGAGCAAGTTTCCGCCGACCTCGCCGTCGCGTTTGTCCGGATGCCCAGCCTGCAGGTGGTTCCCGCCCTGCAGCGCTACACGGGAATCAAGGCGTACGACGACGTCACCGGCACCGCGCTGATCGGTTTTGATTCGGGCAACTTCAGTGCCGAAGTCACGGTTGACGCGGACGGGATTGTGGTGGACTACCCCGGGCTGGCGCAGCGCCGCCGCGGCTGAGGCCGGAGGGGTAACAGGGCCGGCCAAGTGGCACCCGCAGGTAGGATGGTGAGCGACCCACCCCACCAGTCAAGGAGCCCCCATGCCCGAAATGTTCGTGGACAAGTTCCGTGCCCTCGTCCCCAAGTACCTGGACCGGAAGTGGAGCGAAGAAGACGGCATTTCCTACGACGAACTCGAAGGCCTCCTCGGCGAACACAAGTTCCAGATTCCGCAGGCGCTGGTGGAGTTCTACCACGCCCTCGGCGGCTGCGAGGACCTGATGGAGGCCCACGATTTCTTCTGGGATCCGGACGAGCTGGAAATCGAGGACGGCTACCTGCTGTTCCTGGACGAAATGGATGAAGAAGCCAACTGGGGCTTCCGGACCGAGCACCTTGCCGTCCCCGATCCCATCGTCTGGATCCGCACCAACACCGGCAAACAACACTGGCAGAGCGAGGAATCCACCTTCAGCGAGTTCGTCTTCGACATGTTCGACTGGGTCTTCAATGACGATGAGAACGACGACGAACTGCAAGACTGACCCCATGATCTGGCCAAGCCACGCTCCCGCAAATTACCAGTGCCCGTTCTGCGACTTTGCCTCCGGGCAGTTCCGGTTCCAGAAGAACCTCTGCCGCGCGGAGGATCTGGTGGCCTCCACGGATCTGGCCATGGCTTGGATCGCGTCGCACGGCTTTGAGCCCGAACCCGGGCACGTGCTGGTGGGGCCGAAGGAACACTTCGAGCTGCTCTATGACATGCCGGACGACGTCCTGGCGGAGATCGCGTCGCTGAGCCGGGACGTCGCCGTCGCCATGAAGAAGGCTTGGCAGCCGGACGGTATTACCACCCGCCAGCACAACGAGCCCGCCGGAAGCCAGCACGTCTGGCACTACCACCAGCACGTGCTGCCCCGCTGGCACGACGACGGACTGTACTTCACGCCGCAGCGGCCCATCGTGGATCCCGCCATCAGGGCACGCAAAGCGGCCGAACTGCGGGCGGTCCTGGCCCAGCGCTGACAGCCGACGCCGGAGCGCCTCAGGCGTCTTCGCGGTTCGGGTTCTCCAGCCGGAAGAAGTTTGAATCGCTGCCGTCGGTGCGCTGTTCCTGGTAGATGAAGTTCAGCCGGCGCTCGTCGAAGGTCTTGAACCATTCGTCCCAGCTCACATGCTGCAGGTCCTTGCTGTCCCCGCCGAAGTCGAACCGCAGGACCCCCAGGTGGTCATCGTGCTCGGTGCCGCTGACGGTGGCTGGCGTGGCATTGCGCTCCTCGGCCCACTGCTTGATCACCTCGTGGTGCGTGGTGACCAGGCTGCGGCCCTCGCGCTCCGGTTCATCTTCCGGGGACGTCACTTCCTGCGAATACTTCAGCGAGTCCGAACTCTCCGGGCCGGTGCGGATCTTGCCATCGTCAGGACCGGCGCCCACATCCCCGCTTTCGCCGCGGTCGCCGTCGCCGCGGGAAGCGGACTTGCCGCCGTCGTTCCCGGCTGAACTGCCGCCGTCGTTCTTCGCCGCTGCCACAGCGTCGACCAGGACTTCCTTTTTCATGTCGTGGACCCCGCTGACCCCGGCTTTTTTGGCCGCGTCGCGCAGTTCGTCCACCTTCATGTTGCGGAGTTCGGTCTCGCTGACGTCCGGGGTGTCCGGAGTCTGGTTGCCTGGTTTTTCAGCCACGGAAGCCGTCCTTTCCACAGAGGTTGCCTTTACGTGCGAACCTACTGCAGTTCCGCTCCGGCCACTAGGGGAAGTCCTGCATTGGTTTGGCGGTACCGGGATCAAACGTCGCGGTCGACAACCGCCTCGGCAAACGCAGTCAACGCCAGCTTGACGGTGCTGTCCGGCAGCCGCTCCAAGGCCGATTTGGCGTCATCAGCCCACTTGCGGGCCACGGTCCAGGCTTCCGCGGTCACCGGATGTTCGCGCAGCGCTTCGACGGCGCGGGCCAGGGCCTCGTCCGACGTCAGGTCCGCGTCCACCAGCTTCAGTACGGAGGCCGCCGAGCTGTCGCCGGCCGCGGCGGCCTGGCGCAGCAGCAGGACGGGCAGCGTGGGCACGCCCTCGCGCAGGTCGGTTCCGGGCGACTTGCCGGACTTGACCTTCAGCCCGGTGACATCGATGACGTCGTCCGCGAGTTGGAAGGCCACGCCGACCTTTTCGCCGTATTCCAGCATCATGTCCACCACATCGGGACCGGCATTGGCGAACATCGCGCCCAGCTGGCCCGAGGTCGCGATCAGCGAGCCGGTCTTGTCCGCGATGACCGAAAGGTAATGCTCCACGGGATCTTCATCTTCGCGCGGTCCCACTGTTTCGTGCAGCTGGCCCAGCACCAGCCGTTCGAAGGTACGGGCCTGGATCTTGACGGCTTCCGGGCCGAGCTCCGAGACCAGGATGGAGGCGCGGGCAAAGATCAGGTCGCCGGCGAGGATCGCCACCTGATTGCCCCAGACCTCATGGGCCGTGGGCGCGCCGCGGCGGTAGGGGGCGGAGTCCATCACGTCGTCGTGATACAGGGTGGCCAGGTGCGTCAGCTCAACAACGACGGCGGCCTGGAGCACCTCGGGCACGGGGCCCTCTCCCAGTTGGGAAGCCAGGATGGTCAGCAGCGGCCGGATGCGTTTGCCGCCGGCCTCCACCAGATGCCGGCTGGTGGTGTCCGCCAGCGGATCCGAGTGCGCGATGGCGGCACGCAGCCGCTTCTCCACTCGGGCCAGGGCCGTGGACACGGCGGGCCCGAGAGCGGGATCCTGGGCCACCGGGGCGAAGCCCGCCGGCAGGTTCAGGCTGGTGGCGAGGGCAGCGGTGGCCGTGTCCAGCTCCAGGGAGTCCGGCACGCCGGAACCTGCAGGAGTCCAGCTCGGTTTTGCGTCAGTCACTGTATAACACTAACTAATCGTCGGGGCAGATGGTGTGCGGCTGTGCTTGGAAAGGCTTTGGTTGGACGCCGGCGGCGTGAGCTTCTCCAACAGATGAATAACTCTATCCTCAAAACCCTTGCCATCCTGGTCCGTCAGGTTGGCCAGCATCCGCACCACAAAGCGCATCAGCACCGGCACCGGCATTCCGGTCCGCAGTGCCAGCTTCATGATGGCAGGTTTTCCGATCAGTCCTGCAAAAACGCGGCCCAGCGTGAAGTGGCTTCCCCAGTGGCCCTGGATGATTCCGGCGTAGCGGGACAGCGAGGAGTCGAAGCCTGCCTGGCTGAGAATCTGCCCGTGTGAACCGCCCAGCCGGCCAAACGTGTCGGCGATCAGTTCCGCGGCGTAGCGGGCCGATTCCATCGCGTAGGAAATGCCCTCGCCGTTGAACGGGCTGACCATGCCGCCGGCGTCGCCGAGCAGCAGCAGCCCGGGTGAGTAGTGCGGCGTCCGGTTGAAGCCCATCGGCAGGGCCGCACCGCGGATCTCGCCCACCTGGTTCTCGGGGTTGTAGCCCCACTCGTTGGGCATGGCGGCGGTCCAGTCCCGCAGCACCTGCTTGTAATCCAGCTTGCCGAAGGAGCGCGACGAGTTCAGGATGCCCAGGCCCACGTTGGAGGTGCCGTCCCCGACGCCGAAGACCCAGCCGTAGCCGGGCAGCGGATTGCCCTGCGCATCGGGCAGTTCCAGCCAGCCCTCCATCCAGTCATCGTCGTGCCGGGGGCTGGTGAAGTAGGTGCGGACGGCCACGCCCAGCGGCCGGTCGTCGCGTTTTTCAATGCCGAGGCTCAGGGCCGTTCGGGTCGAGTTACCATCGGCTGCGAGTACGACGTCGGCGCTGAAGTCCTGCGTCTGCCCCGTCTTCCGGCCGCGTTCGTCCAGAATGTTGGCGCGCACCCCGGTGACCCGGCCGGCGTCGTTCCTCAACGCAGTGGAAACGGAATGCCGTTCCAGTACCCGCGCGCCGGCGGCCTCGGCATGTCGGGCCAGTTCCTCGTCGAAGCCCAGCCGGGTGCGGATCAGGCCGTAGTCCGGGAAGTCAGAGAGCTCCGGCCACGCAAGTTCCAGCCGCCGGCCGCCGGCGATCAGGCGCAGGCCCTTGTTGCGGCGCCAGCCGGCCGATTCTTCGTGCGGTAGGCCCAGCAACTGGACCTCGCGGACGGCGCGCGGGGTCAGGCCGTCGCCGCACACCTTCTCGCGCGGAAACGACGTCTTTTCCAACACCGTGACTTCAATACCCGCTTTGGCCAGATAGTAGGCAGCGGTTGAGCCGGCAGGTCCGGCCCCGACAATCAGAACGGACACGGTTACAGCGCAGCCCTCGTGCCCCGGCGGCGCAGCGCGGTCTGGGCGTCGGCGTTGGCCGCGTCCGTCCGGCCCGGCTTCCGGGCGCGGTGCACCGCCACGATGCCGCCGGTGAGGTTGCGGTAGGCCACGTCCTGCCAGCCCTCCTCGGCGATCCATTGGGCCAGCTCATTCTGATTGGGCCAGGCACGGATGGATTCGGCCAGGTAGATATAGGAGTCCGGGTTGGACGAGATCTTGCTGGCAATGGCCGGCAGCATCCGCATCAGGTATTCGGTGTACATGGTCCGCCATACCGGAAGGGTCGGCGAGGAGAACTCGGCGATGACCAGCCGGCCGCCGGGCTTGGTCACGCGCAGCATTTCCTGCAGGGCCTTGCGCGGTTCATTCACGTTGCGCAGGCCAAAGGAGATGGTCACGGCGTCGAAGGAGTTGTCGGCGAACGGCAGGCTGGTGGCGTCCCCGGCGACGAAGTCGATGTCCGGGCGGCGGCGCTTGCCCACCTGCAGCATGCCCAGCGAGAAGTCGCAGGCCACCACGTGGATGCCGGCATCGGCGTAGGGCTCGCTGGATGTGCCGGTTCCGGCGGCCAGATCCAGGACGCGCTGGCCGCGCTCGGCACCGACGGCGTCCACCACAATCCGGCGCCACCGCCGGGTCTGCCCCATGGACAGAACGTCATTGACGACGTCGTACTTTGGGGCGACTTCATCAAACATGGCTGCTACTTCATCAGGGCGCTTGTCCAGGGATGCACGGTTCACCCGTTCATTGTCTCAAAGTTTGCCGTGCCGGTTTGCCGTGCCGGTTTGCCGCGCCCGCAAACCCCTGGCGGGAGCCTGCGCGCCTGCCGCGCAATCCCGTGTGTGGGCCAGCTTGCACCGGTGCTTTGGCGCGCCGGAGGCGGGGTAACCTTGAAGTCATTATGACCTCCCTGCGCGCCGTCACCGTTGACCTCGGTGAGCACTCTTCACCCACCGGAATAATGGACTATCTGGTCCGCGACGATGTGCTCTGCTGGGTCCGCCGCGGCGGCGGCCTGGTCGGTTTCGGCGAGGTTGCCCGCTTCACCGATGCCGGCCCCGGGCGATTCCAGACCGCGGCCCGCTGGTGGCGGGAGCTGCAGCAGGATGCGGAGGTGGACAACCCGGTCGGCCTGCCCGGCACCGGGCTGGTGGCCTTCGGCTCGTTCGCCTTCTCCAAAACCTCCGGCTACGCCTCGCGGCTGATTGTTCCGCAGGTTGTTGTCGGCCTCGGCGAACAGGGCTGCTGGCTGACCTATATAACCGACGACGACGGCGCCGACCTCACCGCCGAGACGGCCGAGGCCGCACTGGTCGGCTGGCTGGATGAAATTTCCGCCGAGCGTGGCGCCGAAACAGCTGACCGCCTCCACCCGGGGCAGGTTTCCGAAAGCGCCTACAAGGCGGCCGTCGCGGCCGGCGTGCAGAAGATCGCCGGCGGCGGCCTGAGCAAACTGGTCCTCGCCCGCGACGTGATCGCGGACCTCTCCTCCCCCATCGCCACCGCCCAGGTGCTGCGTGAACTGGCCATCCGTTACCAGGACTGCTGGACCTACGGCGTGGACGGCCTCATCGGCTCCACCCCGGAGATGCTGATCAAGGTGGAGAACAACGTGGCCCGTGCGCGGGTCCTGGCCGGGACACTGGACCGCGCCAACACCCACAAGATCGACGGCGAGTCCGACGCCGCCTACGCCGAACGGGTGCTCGCCGGCTCCGAGAAGCAGCAGCACGAGCACGAGATCGCCATCGACTCGCTGACGCGCAAGCTGCAGCCCTACACCTCGGAGATGACCTCGCACAGCGAGCCCTTTGTGCTCGAACTGCCCAACGTGTGGCATCTGGCCTCCGATGTGTCGGCGGAGTTGTCCACCAATGGCGGCCACACGCCGTCGTCGTTGGAACTGGCCGAAGCCGTGCACCCCACGGCGGCCGTGTGCGGTACGCCCACTGAAGTGGCCGGTGCGCTGATCCGCGAGCTTGAGCAAATGGACCGCGGCCCCTATGCCGGCCCGGTGGGCTGGACGGACGGGGCAGGCAACGGCGAATGGGGCATTGCTTTGCGCGGCGCGGTAGTGGAAAGCCCTACCCGCGTGCGGCTCTACGCCGGTTGCGGGATTGTGGACGCTTCGACACCGGAAGCGGAACTGGCCGAAACCTGGGCCAAGTTCAGGCCCATGATCGAAGCGCTGGGACTGCGCCGCTAGCCGTGGCCGAAATTGTGCTGCAGGTCGCGGCAGCATAACAATTTGTATAGTTGAGTGGGTCCCGCTTGTTGACTAATAGGCAATCAATGTAGCCTGTGATGCATATCACCCGTTACCGAATGTTACGGCTAGACTTAAGCCGGATTTTTCATCAAAGAACAGGTAGGAAAGCCATGCGCACTAACGCATCCACCGCGGTCAAGGTCTTCGCCGTCCTTGCCACGGGCACCCTGGCCCTCACCGCATGCGGTGGCGGCTCGTCTTCGGACGGCGGCTCCCAGGCAGCCGACGGCAACGAGCTGGGCCTGGTCACTCCGGGCACACTCACCGTCTGCTCCGACATTCCGTACCCGCCGTTTGAGTTCGAGGAAAACGGCGAATACACCGGCTATGACATGGACCTCATCCGCGAGATCGCAACGGGTATGGGCCTGGAGACGCAGATTCAGGATGTTGGCTTCGACGCCCTCCAATCCGGTGTGGTCCTCGCCTCCGGACAGTGCGACATCGGCGCCAGCGCAATGACCATCACCGAAGAGCGCGAACAGAACCTCGACTTCTCCGAGCCGTACTACGACTCGTTGCAGTCGCTGCTGGTTCCGGCCGATTCCGATATCAAGGCCATCGGGGATCTGGCAGGCAAGTCCGTAGGCGTGCAGCAGGGCACCACCGGCGAGGCGTACACCCGCGAAAACGTGCCGGCCGACACTGAAGTCCGCGCGTACCCGTCGGATGCCGAGCTGTTCCCGGCACTGCAGTCGGGCGGCGTCGACGCGGTACTACAGGACCTGCCGGTCAACCTCGGCCACTTGGAGGGCGGCAAGTACGAGATCGTCGAGGAATACCCGACGGATGAGTCCTACGGTTTCGCGGTGAAAGAAGAGGGTAGCGAGGCTCTGCTGGAGGCAGTGAACGCCGAGCTGGCCGAACTGCGGGAAAGCGGCAAGTACCAGGAGATCTACGACAAGTACTTCACCCAGTAATGCCATTACGGCTTCGCCCCGGACGAGCTGTCCGGGGCGAAGCTGTCCTGAAGACCTTTGGAAGGCCTGAATGTGAAACCGTCTACCCGTAGGCGCCTGTTCCGCGGCGTGCTCTACGCCATTTTCGTACTTGCCGTAGTCGCCGTCGTACTTGTCGCCGACTGGGGCACGATCCAAACCAACTTCTTCAACCCGGAAGTAGCGGCGACTCTATTCCCGAACGTCATCCTGACGGCAGCGAAGAACACGATTGTCTACACGGCAATCGCCTTCGTCGGTGGCTTGATCTTTGGCCTGCTGCTGGCGCTCATGAAGCTCTCCCCGGTGGGCCCCTACCGCTGGGTGGCCACCGCGTATGTGGAGATCTTCCGCGGTTTGCCGGCCCTGCTGGTGATCTTCGGTTTCGCGTTCGCCGTGCCGATCGCCTTCGACTGGCGCCCGCCGGGCGGCAGCGCCGGTGCCGGCCTGATCGCACTGATTGTGGTCTCAGCCGCTTACATCGCCGAAACCATCCGCGCCGGCATCGAGGCCGTTCCCCCGGGCCAGCGCGAGGCCGCCCGCTCGCTGGGCATGAACCCGAGCTGGACCATGGTGTCGGTTGTCCTGCCGCAGGCCTTCCGCATCATCACTCCGCCGCTGACCAACGAACTGGTCATCCTGATCAAGGACACCTCGCTGCTGTTCATCGCCGGTATGGCCCTGAGCGAGCGGGAACTGACCACCTTCGCCCGCGACGCCGTCTCACAGCAGGCGAACGCCACACCGCTGATGATAGCGGCGCTGATGTACCTGATCATCACGCTCCCGCTCACCCAGCTGGTTGCCAAGCTTGAACGACACAACAAGAGAGGCCGGTAAGCCATGGCGACGGAGAGTTCCCTGCGAAAGGACCGTCCCGCGATCGAAGTCCGGGGCCTGCACAAGAGCTTCGGGGACAACGAAGTCCTCAAGGGCATCGACTTCCACGTCGACCAGGGCGAAGTGGTGTGCGTCATCGGGCCGTCCGGCTCAGGCAAGTCCACTCTGCTGCGCTGCGTGAACCGGCTGGAGGAACCCACCAAGGGGACCATCCTGGTGGAAGGCGTGGACATCACCGACGAGGAAACGGACTTGGACAAGATCCGTACCCGGATCGGGATGGTGTTCCAGCAGTTCAACCTCTTTCCGCACCTGAGCGTGCTGCGCAACCTCACCCTGGCCCAGCAGCGGGCCAAGAAGCGCGGCAAGTCCGAGGCCGTCGAAACCGCCCGGCGCAACCTGGCCAAAGTCGGGCTGGACAACCGGGAGAACGCGTACCCGGCCCAGCTGTCCGGCGGCCAGCAACAGCGCGTGGCGATCGCCCGGGCCCTGTCCATGAACCCGGACATGATGCTCTTCGATGAGCCCACCAGCGCACTGGATCCGGAACTCGTGGGCGACGTGCTGGAAGTCATGCGCCAGCTCGCCGATGAGGGCATGACCATGATGGTGGTGACCCACGAGATGGGCTTCGCCCGCGAAGTGGGCGACCGCGTGGTCTTTATGGACGGCGGCGTCGTAGTGGAGCAGGGTAAGCCCGAGGACGTGCTGGGCAACCCGCAGCACGAACGGACCAAGGCCTTCCTCTCGAAGGTTCTCTGACCCCTCGCCCAGTGCCCCGGGTATCCTGAGCTGCCGGTCTTGACCGGCAGCCCAGACTCAGATGGTGACGTTCAGCGAGGCGGTGTAGCCGTCGGCCGCGGAACCGGACATCGTGGCCAGCTGATAGATCCCGCCGTCGTCGCCGAAGACGTTATCCCTGGCCAGCGGTGTATTGGGGAAGTTCTGGCGGCTGACCTCGTACCCGGGCGCGGCGTAAGCGTCCGTGCAGGCGGCTTCCGTGAGGGCGATCTGCGAAACCTTCAGGATCTGCCCGGCGCTCGTGGCGTTGGACATGGACTCGAAGACTTCGAAGTGGATATGCGGCCAGCGTCCGTTGTAGGCGCCGGGAAAGACGGTTGTAAACGTCACCTGCCCGTTGGCGTCGGCTTCCTGCACCCCGCGCAGGAAGTTCTCGCCTTCCAGGCCCGAATCGTAGATGGAGTATCTGCCGTCCCGGTCGCAGTGCCAGACATAGACCGCGGCCCCGGCGAGCGCCTTGCACCCGTTGGCATTGTCCAGCAGGGTCAGTGTGAACGTCAGCGGCACGCCCTCCGACCTCGTTGACGCCCCGTTGAAGCTGGACGTGATATCGCTCCTGACCACCCCGGACGCCTTCAGCACATTCGGGCCGTTGGAGCCGTCGCCGGGGAAGGGACCGGCGGTTTCGTCCGGTATCTCCGCCCCGCACTCGGCGATGGCACGGGTCACCGTGGACGACGGCGTCGCCGCACCGGAAGCAGATGCCGTTCCGGAGGCCGAACCAGCAGCGGGAGGTGACGTTGCCGCCGTCGTTGTTGAGCCGTTAGTGGTGCCCGAGGGAGTGCAGGCGGCCAAGGCAGCCATCGTGCCGGCGCCGAAGAACAATCCGAGCGTGCGCCGGCGGCTCAGCATCTTCAGGTCGAATTCGAGTCCGCGGTCGTGGTCGGGGTGGGGCGTCTTGTGCGTCATGGGTTCCTTTCTAGCCCGGAACCCTATGCTTCGGCTATGTCTGGTCTGCGGTCAGTCCCGACGTCAGCTGGGAGTTACCTGAGGCAACGTTCGGGGTCGCTCGGGCAGCCGGGCGTGCAGGGCAGCTCCTACGGTCTCCGTTACGGCGGCATGCAGCTGACGCAGCGCTGCCCGGTCCGTGCGGACCTCAACGATGCTGCGGCCTGCCACCGGCTCCCGCAGCGCTTCCCCCAGCACGGCTTCCTGCTCGACCAGCCGGTAGCCCACTCCGTAGGCAGCGGCAATGGCGGCCAGGTCAACCCGGTGCGGGGTGCCGAAGAGACGTTCGACGGCGGCGCCGTAGTCAGCGCGGCCGCCCACCTCGCCGTGTTCGAGCAGGGAGAAAATGCCGCCGCCGGCATCATTGACGACGACGATGCGCAGCGCCGGTTCCGCTTCGCCGTTGCCGAGGAACAGGCCCGAGGCATCGTGCAGGAAGGTCAGGTCCCCCAGCAGGACGGTGGTCGGCCGGTCCGCACTCAGCGCGATGCCGGTGGCCGTCGAGATGGTGCCGTCGATCCCGGCCAAGCCGCGGTTGGCGTGGACGAAGGCCGCCGGTTCCGGCTCGGGAGCGCCCATGAGATCTACATCGCGGATCGGGTTGGACGAACCGAGCACCAGACGCCCGCGTGAAGTGGCCCAGACCGCCCGGCCCACATGCAGTCCGGTGAGGCCCGGTGCCTGGTCCAGCAGTTTCCCGATGGCCGGCACGGCCGCGGCGGCGGCGTCCTGCCACCGCTCCAGCCAGCCGGCCGGGCCGGTGCCGGAGAAGGTGGAGAGTTCCGCCGGCTCGCTGATGATCCGTTCCCGGCGCCGGCCGGGTTCGAACCAGGCCACGGGTTCGGGCATGAACAGTGCGGTCTGGACGTCCGTCCTGGCTAGCAGGGCAGCCACTGGCCGGGACAGCGTCGGCCGGCCGAAGACCACGGCGCGTTCAATCTCCCCGCCCAGATGCCCCAGCAGCAGGCGGTACGCCTCGATGGCATTGGGGCCGAACCGCGCATTCGACGACGGCTCGGCCAGCAGCGGCAGCCGGTGCGCGCGGGCGAAAGCCTCCGCCTGGGCACCGGCACCGTGGCCGGCAATGACGACGGTCCGCCGCATTTCCGCCGGTTCGACTGTGGACGCAGGCCCGGCTGTGGACGCAGGCCCGGCTGCGGTCGCAGGTGCGGCGGCGGCCGACGCCTCGGTGGGTTCCGCTGCCAAGGCGGCCGGCACCTGCTGAAGCTCCTCGGCCTGCTGTCCCCAGGCGGCAGGTGCGCCGAAGTGCGAAGCCGGGCCGCCGCCGTCGTTCATTGCCGGCACCAGCGGATCGCGGAACGCCAGGTTGACGTGCACCGGGCCCACCGCGCCCTGATGATGATCGGCACCGTGCTGGGCCTGATGGGCTTGCGAGGGCGTGGCGGTCAGGGAATGTGTGGCTTGTACGGTCTCCACCGGAGCCACGGGGATGCCCTTGCCCGCCAACAGCCCGGAATTGATGGCCTCTGCGGGATCCTCGCCCGCGGGCACATCCACCGCGTAGCGGACATGCCGGCCGAAAATTCCCGGCTGGCTGGTGGTCTGGTTGGCGCCCGTGCCACGCAGCTCCTCCGGCCGGTCCGCAGTGAGCACTACCAGCTCGACGCCGGCATGGTTGGCTTCCATCACGGCCGGCAGGAGTTCGCCGACTGCGGTGCCCGACGTCGTGACCACCGGCACCGGGCGCAGGGAACCCAGCGAGAGCCCCAGGGCGGTGAAGGCCGCCGCCCGCTCATCGATCCGCACATGCAGCCGCAGTTCCCCGCGGGTTTCGGACTCGGCGAGCGCATAGGCCAGCGGGGCACTGCGCGAACCCGGCGCGATCACCACATCGCGCACGCCACCGTCCAGCAAAGCGCTGACAGCGGAGCGGGCGGCATCGAGGGAGTTCAGTTCAACGGTCACCTGTATATCCTAGGCAGACGGCCGCGCCCACCAATGTGGACGCGGCCGTGGGTCGCTGCTGTGCCGCTGCGGCTGAACGCTGAGTGCGGGCGCTGGGCGCTAGCGGCCGACGAAGCCGTTCTTGCCCTTGAACATCTGGATCACGGCCGGGCGGGGCAGACCGCCCTTGCCTGACGGCGTGCCTGCCGGGAGGTAGTCAGGGAACAGCGAGCGCTGCTTATCCCAGGAACCGTCCTCACCCGGATGCTGGACCGCCACAAAGACCAGGCCGTCCTCGTCGTGGATGACGGGGCCGCAGGTTTCGGCGTCGATCGGGACCGCCATAAACTGCTCCACCTTGCCCATCTCCGGCCCTTCCATCGTGACGCGGTACAGGGCGTCATTGCGCTGGATGGTGCCGGGCTGGCCGTCGGTGGAGATCCACAGGTTGCCGGCCGAGTCGAACGCCAGGTTGTCCGGGCAGGAGAGCGGCTGGACCTGGTCGGCCGGGTAGCCGTTGAAGTACACGCTCTCGTCCACTTCCGGGTCACCGGCAACCAGCATCAGCTTCCAGGTGAACCGGGTGGAGGTCTGGTCCCCGGTCTCGGTCATCTCGACGATGTGGCCGTGGCGGTTGTTGGCCCGCGGGTTCGGCTCATCGGCCTGGGCAGCCGTGCGGTTGGTGTTGTTGGTGCAGGCCACGTAGATCTTGCCGTTGACCGGGTTGATCTCCACGTCCTCCGGGCGGTCCATCTTGGTGGCGCCCATCTTGTCCGCCGCCAGCCGGGTGTGAACCAGGACGTGGTCGATCTCCATGTCCGGCACCAGGGACTTGTTGTTGTGGGTCAGCTGGATCCAGTGGCCCACGCCGTCGAACGCACCGTCGCTGGGCAGCACGCCGGAGCCGTCAATCTGGTTCGCCGGGGAGTTGCCCGAGAAGCTGGCCACGTAGAGGTCGCCCTCGGTCAGCAGCGTCATGTTGTGCTTCTTGTCGCCCTCGCGGTACGTGTCCTTGGAGACGAACTTGTAGAGGTAGTCGAAGCGCTCGTCGTCGCCCGAGTAGGACACGGCATGGCCGGACTTGGCGATGGTGACGTTGGCGCCCTCGTGCTTGAAGCGGCCCAGTGCGGTGTGCTTGCGCGGCGTGGACTTCGGATCGAAGGGATCCACTTCCACAATCCAGCCGAAGCGGTTGTCCTCGTTCTTGCCGTCAGGCGTGTCAGTGTCGAAGCGGGGTTCCTCGATGTGCCAGCCGCGCGACGGATTGGCGTTGGTCAGCCCGTAGCGGCGCTGCTCATCGGTGGGCGCCGATACCTTGAAGTACTGGTTGAAGTTCTCTTCGCCGGAGAGGATAGTGCCCCAGGGCGTGGTGCCGCCGGCGCAGTTGTTCTGCGTGCCCAGCACCACACGCCCGCTCGGGTCCGCCTTGGTCCTGAGCAGGTCCGAGCCCGCGGCGGGACCGGTCAGTTCGTACTCGGTGTCCATCAGGAAGCGGCGGTTCAGCTTCGCCCCGCGGACATACTTCCACGGCTGGCCCTTGCCCTTGCGCTCCACCTCGACCACGGACAGTCCGTGCGCGGCCATGGCGGTCTTGCGGACCTGGCTGATGTCCATGTCCGGCGGGAACATGATGTTCTCGTTGGTGTATTCGTGGTTGGAGAACAGCACACCGCGCTTGCCGTTGCTGCCCTGGATCTCGATGATGTCCAGGTAGTCGCAGTTGTAGCCGAACTGCCCTGCCTGGGATTCCGGTGTCTGGTTCTCGGGATCGAACTCGGCGGAATCGTGGAACAGCGGATCGCCCCAGCGGATCACCGGCTCCCAGTTGTAGCCCTTGGGCACAACCACGTCATCCACCGTGTTCCGCACACCGTCGATACCGGCGAACTTCAGCTTGCTCGCGTTGCCGTGGCCGAAGCCCTTCTGGGCCGCAGGTGCCAGACCGGTCACCGAGCCGCTAGCCGCTGCCGCTCCCCCGCCGAACATCAGCGCCACCACGCCGGCACCGCTCACGCCGAGCATGTTCCGCCGTGAGAATTCGGCGGAGACGATGTCGCGGAAGTAGTTGTTGTCCGAGGTATTGCACACTCCCTTCGCGCAGGCATTGTCGCACTTGAGCGCACAGGTCATGGCGCTGCGCTTGCCGGAGGTATGTCCCAGCATCGGCAGCAGGCGTTTTTTCAGATCAGACATTTCAGAGGCCTTCCACATCGAACGGTTGCGAACGGCTTTCACCATTTCAGCGCAATCCGACCAACAGGCCGAGGCTAAGTAAACAAAAAGCAAACAAACAACGACGGCGGCACGAACCCTCCGCGGTCAAACCCGGCTTTCGCCGTCCAACCCTTTCCCGGCCATCACACGGTACGTGCGTTCGAGCCGCTCGGTCCACCACTGCTGCCGCTCGGCTGGTGCCGCGTACCGTTCCAGCAGTTCCTCGTCCACCTCCACCCGGCGCACGGGCAGTTCGCCGTCCGCCGGCACCATCGGCTGGCCGGTCACGTCGCCGTCCATCAGCGAGACCGTGGCCAGACCGCAGGCGTAGGGCAGTTCGGGCAGCGCCGCGGCCAGTGCGACCCCGGCGCTGATCCCCACGGAGGAGTCCAAGGCGGAACTGACGACGGCGGGAAGACCGGCCTGGGCGACAATATCCAGGGCCCGGCGCACCCCGCCCAGCGGTTGCACCTTGACCACGATCAGGTCTGCCGCCTCTTCCCGGGCCACCAGGAGCGGGTCGCTTTCCTTGCGCACACTCTCGTCCGCAGCGATCAGGGTGCCAATGCCGCGCCGCCGCAGTTCAAGGCGCACCTGCCGCAGGCCATCGATGTCCGGAACGGGCTGCTCGGCGTATTCGAGCCCGTACTCGGCCAGCCGCGTCAACGCTTCGACGGCGGTGGGAACGTCCCAGCCGCCGTTGGCATCCACCCGCAGGGCCGAACCCGGCGCGGCAGCTGACACCGCCGCCACCCGGGCAACATCATCCTCGAGGCTCTGGCCCCGTTCGGCGACCTTGATCTTGACCGTCTTCGGTCCGTCATAGCGCGCCAGCACCGCCGGCACGTCTTCGGGGGCAACCGCGGGAACGGTGGCATTGACCGGCACACTGGTGCGCACCGGCTCGGGGAAACCATGCCAGCCCGCCTCCACAGCCGCACGCAGCCAGGAAGCCGCCTCGCCGTCGTCGTACTCTGTAAAAGGAGAGAATTCAGCCCAGCCCGCCGGACCGTTGAAGAGCATCACCTCGCGCCGGAGCACGCCGCGGAACTTCACTTTCATGGGCAGCGACACCACCCGCGCCGTGGCGAGCAGTTCGTCCAGGGGCGGCATTTTAGGGTGCTCAGTCGTCACCGTTCCACTCTACGCCGCGGCACGAGGGCGCGGCTGTCGGCATCCCTCCAGCAAATTATGCGACCCTTGAAGGCGATGACTAACCAGCAGAAGCGCATGGCCCGGCCCGCCGCCGGCCGACGGGCGGGCAGAAGTCCCATCCTGTTCTGGCTCGGCGCCGTCCTCTGCGTAGCCGCGTTCGCCTTCACTTACTACGCCTTTGTCCGAACCACGCTGGGCCAGTTCGCGGATGAGTCCGCCTGGGCCGAAGCCGACGCCGGCTGGCAGTTGGGCCGCGGAGTCTTCCTCGACTTCCTGGACCTGCTGCCGGATATCTCGGTGGCGCTCGCCGCCGTCGTTCTCCTGGTAGTGGCGCTGGCCCGACGCCGCTGGCGGGCAGCCGGCATCGCCGTGGGCGTGGTTGCCGCCTCGGCCGCCAGCACCTGGATTCTGAAGAACCTCATCCTGGACCGGCCCGACCGCGGTGTTCCCACGCTGGAGCACAACTCGCTGCCCTCCGGCCACACCACCATCGCGGCGGCCGCGGCGATGGCCATTTTCCTGGTGGTATCCCCCCGCTGGCGGCCCTTTGCGGCAGCAGCCGGCGGCGCCTATGCCGTGCTCGCGGGTGCGGCCACCTTGATCAACGGCTGGCACCGTCCGGCCGACGTGGTCGCGGCTTTCCTGGTAGCCGGTTTCTGGACTTTGGTTGCAGGTCCGCTGGTGCTGCGTTCGGGCGACGGCTGGAACTACTTCCGCGGCTACGGCAGCCACTGGTCGTCCTCGCCCGTGTGGCCGCGGCTGTGCTGGCTGCTGGCGCTCCTGGGGCTGGGCCTGGCCGCCGCGCTCTACTGGTTTGTCCAGCAAATCGGCGCCGCGCCGACGCCCGGCGACGGTCGGCTGCCGCTGTTCTTCTGGGCCGGGATGGGCTTGATTGTGGGCGCCGGCATGTTGCTCAGCGCCCTGCTGATTTGGCTCTTCAGCTTCCAGTCCCGCCGGAAATAACCGGCTCCGGCTCGAGCGGCCTTGTGCGCGGGATCCAATAGGCCATGGCGGCCGCACCCAGCAGCCCCAGTCCGGCAGTCATCCAGATGCCGGCGGACAGGGAGACCGCGGCCGTGACGAGGCTGAGCAGCGCCGGCCCGCCCATGATGCCTGTGTCGCTGAGCAGGCGCCAGAAGCCGAGGAACTGCGCCCGGCCCACCGGCGGCGCATAGTCCGCCCCCAGGGTCATGACAATCCCCGAGCCCAGGCCGTTGCCCAGCCCGATCAGCAGCGCGGCGAGCAGGAAACCCAGCATGGTGGTTGTGAACGGGATGAGGAACAGGGCGACGCTCATAATGGTCAGGAACGGGATGGCCACGGCCAGCCGGCCCTTGAGGTCCATCAGCTTTCCGGCCGGGTAGAACACCAGCATGTCCACGGCGCCGGAAAGGCCGAAAATAACCGATGTCGTCGCCGCATCCAGCCCGATGCTATCGCCCCACAGCGGGATCACCACGTTGCGCGATGCGCGGACGGCACCGATCAGCAGGATGCCGATCCCGATCGTCAGGTAGATGTGGCGGTGGCTGCGGGCAATCGAACGCATGCTCGGCCGCGCCGGTGCTTGTCCGTCGCGGTCCGGGCGGGCCACCTCCAGTTCCGGGACCGTCAGCGAGATTACCGCGGCCACGAGGAATGCACCCGCGCCCAGCCAGTAGGCGCCGGAGGTTCCGGCCAAACCAATAACGACGGCGCCGCCGAACGGACCGAGGAACATCCCGATCCGGTGCACGCCGCCGAGGGTGGACAGCGCACGGGCCCGGAAATGTACCGGCACGGCCTCGCTCAGGTACGACTGCCGGGCCAGCAGGAAAACGGCTCCGCCCATGCCGATCAGGAAGACGGCCAGCGCGAAAATTGTGATGTTTGGTGCCACCACCGCCAGGAACATCGCGGCTGCACACCACAGCGACGCCGCCACCAGCGCCCACTTCTCGCCGAACCGTGCGGTGAGCATCGACGCCGGGATGTTGGTCACCAGCGAACCGACGCCGAGCAGCGTAACCATCAGCGCGGCAAGAGCCACGGTAGCCCCGAGGTCTCTGGCGCTCAGGGCCACCACCGGCAGAATGGCTCCCTGACCTACTCCGTAGAGCAGGGACGGGCCATAGGCCGGCACGGCAATCCGGCGCAGGCTGAAACTCTCTTCGGACCTCAGCTCAGCACTCCTTAACGGGGTGCGTGTTTCAGACGCGTGAGCAGCGCCCGCGACTGGAGCGGCCCATACGGCAGGATCGGTATCGCTTTTGTGGTGTCCGCGGGCGTGTCCCTGCTGGCCTGCTCACCCATCCGGACAGCCAGCGACATGGTCTCCCACATACTCTTGACGAAAGCATCGCTGACCGTCTGCCCGTGGCCAGGCACCAGCACATCGTATTCGTGGCGCAGGCCGGAGATCTTGCGGAGTGTTTCCACCCAGTCGCGCGGGTAGGAATCCTCGAACGCGGGATTCGCGCCCTGCTCCACCAGGTCGCCGGCGAAGAGGGTTGACGGCGTACCCACCAGCAAATCGCCGTCGGTATGGCCACGGCCCAGGTAGAACAGCTTGACCGGCATGTCGCCGAGGTTCACGGTGACTTCGGTATCCACCGGCTTGGTCGGGACACGGATGCGGGTGTGCTCCCCGGTCCCCTCGGCCATTTCGGGCTCGGTTTCCGCTACCTGCTCGCGCTGGAGCGAGGCAGTCTCAGCCATATCGTGTGCGCAGTTGCGGTGCGCATAAAAGTCATGGACGCCGTTGTCCGCGAAGAAGGCGTTGCCGAAGATATGGTCGAAATGCGAATGGGTGTTGACCACCACCAGCGGCAGCTTCGTTAGGGACCTGACCGCCTTGTAGATCTGCCGTGCCTGCCGCGGGCCTGCCCCGGTGTCGATGACCATGGCTTTTTGCTTCCCGATCACCAGGCCGCTATTGAGCAAGTAGCTCCGCGTTCGGATGACATAGTTTCCCGGTGCCACCTGAACGTGCTCGGCCTTGTCCTCGGTTTGCACGGTCTCGCTCATGCCGGCCTTTCCTCCTGGATCCGTTCCCAGGACGCAGCGTCATTGCGCGTCCAACCACTACCGTATCGCGGTGGGCGGGAAGGAAGCAGTCACAGACCGGATAGCGCGTAACCGAACAGCCTCACTCCGTTGGGATGAGAACGAAAACCGATTTACTGGTCCTTTAGTCCCACATGTACCCTTCGTGGATCTCGTCAAAGGGGATGCGCTGGTCAACCATTGCCTGGACGTGGTGCGACCCCGCGCCACGGATCAGAATCCCATGGTCGCCTTCCGCCACAGACTCCAGAAATACCGGACGAATGGCGTCTGCCTCAGCAGCACTCAGTCCGGCCAAATACAGTTCGTAGGCCTCAGGAAGAGCTTTCATGTCACAAGGGTAGCCCGGGCAATGTCGGCGGTACAGGGATATGTACGGTCGAGGTTCGGGCCGCCACTGGGTGGTGCCCTGCGAGCCTTCACCTGGCCAACAGCCCGGCATTCCCCTACCTATCACCACCTTTCTGGTTATCCACCGCTGGACTAAACTCTTGTGCGCTTCATCACACCACCGTAGAATCGAATGCATGTTCGAGTCAATCGTTCCAGCAGAAATGGATCCGGTAAAGCCGGTTCCCGGTGATCCGGGTGCAGCACTGGTCCGCGCCGCGATTCTGGAACTGGCGGACATGGACCAGGACGTCTCCGAAGGGGTGCGGATCGACCGGATCGCCGCGCTGGAGGAACTTAAAGCCGCCGCGGCTGCCGCGCAGGCACGCGAGACGGAAGCGTTTGTTGCCTCCCGCCGGGAAACCCGGGCCGCGGCCGGGGTCGCGGCGGAGAAGCGGAGCCGGGGCCTCGCGAAGGAGATCGGTCTGGCACGCAAGGACTCCCCGAACAGGGGCGGCAAGCACCTGGGCATCGCCACCACGCTGATCAGGGAAATGCCGCACACGTATACAGCGCTGGCCGAGGGCCGGCTGAACGAGTGGCGGGCGACCATCCTGGTCCGCGAAACCGCGTGCCTGAGCGTGGAAGACCGCCGCCGCGTAGACGCCGAATTGTGTTCGGATCCGAAGACGCTGCGCGGCTGCGGGGACAAACAGATCGGGGCGATGGCGAAGCAGGCCGCGCTGCGCCTGGACCCGCACTCGGTGGTCCGGCGGGCCGCGAAAGCCGAAACGGAACGCCATGTGTCCTGCCGTCCGGCGCCGGACACCATGGCCCAGGTGTCCTGCCTGGTGCCGGTGGTGCGGGGCGTGGCCGTCCTCGCCGCCCTGACCAAGGAAGCCGACCGGTTGAAGGCACAGGGCGACGAACGCTCCCGGGGCCAACTGATGGCCGACATCTTCGTCGAACGCGTCACCGGCCAGCCGGCCGAGAATGCCGCAAAAATCGAGATCCAACTGGTCATGACCGACCGCACCCTGTTCCAGGGCGACTCCGAACCGGCACACCTGGCCGGGTACGGCATCGTCCCCGCCCAGTGGGCCCGCGACCTGCTCCGCACCGAAGACACCGACACCGACGACACGAACGGCAGCACCGGAACGGACAGCATCGACGCCGGGAACGGCAGCACAGATCACCCCGCGGTCGGCAATCCGGTAAAGGGTGCCGAGGAGGACAAGATCGTTGCCGGCGCAGCGGATGCCGCCAACGGGAACGGTGCTACCGGTTCCGGCCCACCAGGGGCAGCCGAAGCGATACCGGGCGCTGATGCAGAAATCGGCAAGGGCAACACGGGCGCTACTGGTACGGCGACAGGGCCTCCCGGCTCGAAGCGAAGAAACTCCGCCGATGCTGGCGAGGTAGAAGTGTGGGTCCGCGGACTTTACACGGCGCCGGTTACCGGGCAGTTGCTCGGCATGGATTCGCGGGCAAGGTTGATGCCCGCCGGAATGCAGCGGATGATCCAGGCCAGGGACCAGCTCTGCCGCACACCCTGGTGCGATGCGCCGATCCGCCACCACGACCACGTCGTGCCCTGGCGCGACGCCGGGGCGACCAGCGAGGTCAACGGGCAAGGGCTTTGTGAAGCGTGTAACCTGGCGAAGGAAACCGACGGCTGGTACGCCCAAAGAGTCCCCGGACCGCGGCACACCGTCGAAACGACCACCCCGACCGGACACACCTACGTGTCAACCGCACCAGCCCTACCCGGCACCCCACCGGCGACGGAACAGGCGGACGAGCCACTGGAGCCGTTGTCAGTCTTCGAGCAGGCGCTGGGCGGCATCGACTTCATCTACCGCCAAGCAGCCTGACAGCAACGGCAAAGTCAGAGATCGGCGAGAACCGTTCCCGGGCTTTCAATAGCATCCGCAACATACCGGAGGAAACCGCCAGCTGTGCCACCGTCGCAAACGCGGTGATCGAAGGCCAGGCTCAGCTCTGTGACTTTACGGACCGCCAACTGTCCATCGACGACCCACGGCTTATCAATGATCCGGCCAACCCCAAGGATGGCCACTTCCGGATAATTGATGATGGCTGCGCTGCCGTCTACTCCAAAGACTCCGTAGTTGTTCAGCGTAAAGGTTCCGCTGGTCAGTTCTGCCGGAGTGGCTTTGCCCTCGCGTGCGACGGCAGCCAGTCGGCGAATCTCGGCATCCAGTTCGCGGGCACTGAGCTTATCGGCACCCCGGATGCTGGGGACCATCAGCCCACGCTCCGTTTGTGCCGCGAAGCCGAGGTTTACGCCGTCAAAGCCAACAATCTCGTCGTTTTCCAGACGGGTATTTAGTTCAGGGAACTTGGCCAAGCCTGCGGTGACAAAACGCGCGATGAAGGCCAGGAGACCCGGAGTGCTGTCCGGATCCCGTTTCTTCAACGCGGCACGCATCTCAAGCAGCGCGGTGGCGTCTACGTCTACCCATACTGTGGCTTCCGGGATCTCCCGCCGGCTCTGCGACATGGCTGCAGCTACCGTCTTCCGGACGCCCTTCATGGGCGTGCGGGTAGCGATCCCAAGTCCAGTGCGTGCATCGGTCTCAGCGCCGGCGTCGGCCACAGAGGTGGAAGCTGCGTCGGCCGATCCCACCGCGGTCCGGCTTCCGCTTGAGCCTGCGAGCGCAGCTTCAACGTCCCGACGCAGGATCAGCCCGCCGGGGCCCGAGCCCTGCATCTCGGAAATACTCAATCCACCGTCCCGCGCCAGTTTGCGCACCAGCGGTGAGACCACTTGCGGCGCCAGACCAATAGGTGCCGATCCGTTGGACGGCGCGGCAGTTGCCGGAGCACCTGGTTCGCCGGCTTCGGCCGATCGCACGGCCTGGGCTACAGCGGCCCGAGGCGCCCGATCGGGCGCTGCGGCAACAGCCGGTGCGGAGGCGGAGACAGTCCTCGGCTCAGCCACCGGAGCGGCTGTCCCGGCCCGCGCGCCAGGGCTCCCCTTTGGCCGACGGGTACGCCTGGCGCCGCCGTGGCCGCCAGGGGTTCCATAGCCGATGAGGACGTTTCCGGATCCGCTTTCTTCGGCCGGCTCAGCAGGCTCAGCCGGGGCTTGGAGGCCGGCCCGTTTCTCGTTCCGATACGCTTCCGCGTCGGGGTGTGCTTCGGCAGCGCGTGCACTGCCGGCAGCTGAAGTGGAACCTCCAGCCGGCCCGGCAGAACCTGCGGCGTCGACGGAAATCAACGGTTTGCCAACATCAATGGTTTCCCCTGCCGCCCCGTGAAGCTCGGCAACAGTGCCGGCATACGGACTGGGTACTTCCACCATGGACTTGGCGGTTTCGACTTCGGCGATCGGCTGGTCGACCCTGATTTCATCGCCTACGTTGACGAGCCAGTTGACCAGCTCGGCATCGGTCAGTCCCTCGCCCAGATCCGGAAGGTTGAATATCTGACGTGACATGATTATGCGTCCTCCCACTGAAGATCATCCACGGCGTCCAGGATGCGGTCCACGCTGGGCAGGTAGAACTGCTCCAACTTCGGCGCCGGGTAAGGAATGTCAAAGCCGGTGACGCGCAGAACCGGTGCTGCCAGCGAGTGGAAGCAGCGTTCCTGCACCCGGGCCACGATTTCCGAGGCCACGGAGGCAAAGCCCGGTGCCTCGGCGATCACGACGGCGCGCCCCGTCTTACGCACGGATGCCGCCACGGTTTCGTCGTCGAAAGGAACGATGGAACGCACGTCGATGACCTCCAGCGACCGGCCTTCTTCGGCAGCGGCGGCTGCGGCATTCATCGCGGTGGACACTGAAGGACCGTAGGCAATCAGCGTGGCGTCGCTGCCTTCGCGCGCAACGACAGCACGTCCGAAGGAGCCGACTGATTCGCGCAGGGACTCCAGTTCGAGGTCTTCCTTGGACCAATACAGCTTCTTTGGCTCCAGGAAAACCACTGGGTCCGGGTGGCGGATGGCCTCGCGGAGCATTGTGTAGGCGTCCTGCACGGTCGCCGGCGCCACCACCGTCAGCCCGGGCGTGTGTGCATAGTAGGACTCGGAGGAGTCACAATGGTGTTCCACGCCGCCGATGCCGCCCGCGTACGGAATGCGGATAACCATCGGCAGCTTGACCTTGCCCTTGGTCCGGTTCGGCATCTTGGCGACGTGCGAAACGACCTGCTCAAAGGCAGGGTAGGCAAAGGCATCGAACTGCATCTCCACCACCGGACGCAGCCCGTTCATCGCCATGCCGATGGCCATGCCCATAATGCCGGACTCGGCCAGCGGCGTGTCGAAGCAACGCTCCTCACCGAAGCGTGCCGTCAGTCCATCGGTGATCCGGAAGACGCCGCCGAGAGGGCCTACATCTTCACCAAATACGACGACGGTCGAATCCGATTCCATCTCATCGGCCAGTGCCGTGTTCAGCGCCTTGGCAAACGTCAGTGTTGTGCTCATGGTGGGGTTCCTCCGGTGGTAGCAGCTAGGCCGATTCGCGTGACAGTTCGTCGCGCAGCTTGGCCGCCTGTTCGTGCAGCTGGCTGGTCTTTTCGGTGAATACGTAGCGGAACAGGTCTTCCGGATCCACCTCGGACTCGGCGTTCAGCCCGTCCCGCATTGCGGCTGCCACGGTCTCCGCCTTCTCGGCAATATTCTTTTCCACTGCTTCGTCCAGCAGGTTGAGGTCAGTCAGATAGGTGCGCATACGTTTGATCGGATCCTTCGGCACCCACTGCTGGACCTCGTCGTCTTCGCGGTAGCGGGTGGCATCGTCCGCGTTGGTGTGGGATTGCATGCGGTAGGTGTGTGCTTCCACCAAGGCCGGCCCGCCGCCGTCCCGTGCCCGCTCGACGGCCTTGCCCAGGACGGACAGCAGTGCGGCGAGGTCATTGCCGTCGACCCGCTCCCCGGGCATGCCGTAACCGATGGCTTTGTGAGCCAACGACGGCGCCACGGTCTGGTGGTGCAACGGCACGGAGATGGCGTACTCGTTGTTCTGGACGAAGAACACCACCGGAACGTGGAAGACGGCGGCAAAGTTCAGTGCCTCGTGGAAGTCGCCTTCGCTGGTTGCGCCGTCGCCGCACATGGCGACTACAACGGTGTTCTCGCCTTTGAGCTTGGCCGCGTGGGCCACTCCGACGGCGTGCAGCAACTGGGTGGCCAGCGGCGTGGCCTGGATGGACACATTATGTTCGTACGGGTCGTACCCGCTGTGCCAGTCGCCACGCAGCAGGGTGAACGCCTGGATGGGATCCACGCCCCGGGCCAGCACAGTGACGGTGTCGCGGTACGTTGGGAAGAGCCAGTCCTGCTTGTCGATGCAGACGGCTGCCGCAACCTGGCAGGCTTCCTGGCCATGCGAGGACGGATAAACGGCCATGCGGCCCTGGCGCACCAGCGCATTGGCCTGGTCATTGACTCGGCGACCGACCACGAGTTCGCGGTAGGCAGCCAGCAGTGCTCCGCCATCGGGCAGGGGGTATTTGTCGTTGTGGACGTGGCGGCCGTCCGGATCCACCAGCTGGACCGGCTGCCCGGACGGCAGCATGTAGGACTCGGCGGTTGCCTGCTGATCCAGGTCTGAACGGCGGGAGGGGTCCTGCATCGATCCCTCGAGCGGGTTTCCGGTTGAGATAGTCATCGTTTGCTCCCTCGAATCCTTCGCATACTGTTGGCCGCCAGCCGGATAATCGTTCACCGCAGCTGTGCCGGAGAGTAGAAACTGTGTTGCTTTAGTATGCGTTCAGATGACTATTCGTATCCACTTCCAGCAATAATCATGGAATTTTCAATCCAGACACCGTATTCTTGTAGACGAATTGTAAGTGTGAGCTGACTAACTAAACGAGGTGTAGACGAATGACAGATGGCGATTTGCCGAAGCTGGACGACATTGACCGGAAGATCCTGGCCGAGCTCACCCGCGATGGCCGGTTGTCGGTTACGTCCGTAGCCGAGAATGTGCATATCTCCCGCGCGCACGCGTATTCGCGCATCGCTCGCCTGACCGAAGCCGGAGTCCTGACAAAGTTCACGGCGCTGGTGGATCCGATCAAAGCCGGCTTGAAGTCTTCCGCCTACGTGACGCTGAAATTGCGCCAGCATTCCTGGCGCGAACTGCGGGAAGCGCTGCGAGCCATCCCCGAGGTACACCACATCGCGCTTGTCGGCGGCAACTTTGACGTGATCCTGCTGGTCCGCGCCATCGACAATGTGGACCTGCGCCGGGTGATTTTCGACCAGATCCAGTCAATGCCTGGGATTCTGGACACGCAGACGTTCCTCGTGTTCGAGGATCTCGACACCCGATGACAGCCGGGCTGGGCAAGGACCCCTGCAGCCCGAATTAAACGGCAGTGCCGCCGGGTTCTTCCCGGCGGCATCCCGTTAACCATGGTCAGGGCTGATGCGCTCCGACTGCAACAGCCTCGCGTCGCGGAACTGCCCTCCCCCATGTGGCCGCAGAAGCGGACCAGCCCTGCCATGCCTTGTGGGTTTCCCCAGCTCGGATCGTTTCATCGGTTAGAAAATCGGTTTGATAAATTCTCTGCCCGGGAGCATGACATGTCAAGGGTAGGAAGGATGCGGCAGCCCCTATAGGAGAATGGGCTGCTAGCCCTTGAAGACCGGCTTGCGCTTTTCTTGGAACGCCTTGAAACCCTCGGCGTAGTCTTCGCTCTTGCACAGCTCGCCCTGGGCGGTGTTTTCCTCGTCCACGGCGGACCACAGTCCCAGCCGCTGGTCGCGGATGTTCGCCACCAGTTCCTTCGAGGCGCGGAAGGCACCGGTGGCACCTTGGGCAACCTTGGCCACTGTGGCCCGTGTGCTGTCCAACAGTTCATCCGCCGGCATGGTCCGGCTGAACAGGCCGGCGCGGACAGCTTCTTCGCCGCTCATCAGGTCGGCCGTGTAGATCAGATCCAGCGTGCGGTGGGGACCGAGCCGCTCGGTGAACAACCAGTGGCCGCCGGAGTCCAGAGTGGCGCCAAGGTTGGCGAACGGCGAACCGATCTTCGCGTTGTCGGCAACGTAGACCACGTCGGTGGCGATGAGCAGTCCCAGGCCGACGCCGAGACATGCACCCTGTGCCGCCGCGAACGTGGGTGCCGGGAAGGCTGCCATCTTTTTGAGCAGCGGCGTCACCAGGTTTCCGAGGTAGCCGTACGCATCGTCGGTTTCGGGTACGACGCCGGAGATGTCCCGTCCGGCGCAGAAGCCCCGGCCTTCACCGCGGAGCAGCAACGCGCGGACGGAACCGTCAGCGGCGGCCGCAGCGGCGTCGTCGTACGCCTTTTCCAACTCAGCCAAGGCCTCTTCGTTGAGCGCGTTCATCTTCTGCGGCGCGTTCAGCACCACTTCGGCGACGTTGTTAGCGATCGACAACTCGATCATGCCCACGGTTTTCTCCTTCGGTGCAGGTGCAATGCAGGTAAATTCAGCGGCGTTTACGCGTCGTAGTTGACGGTGATTTCATCGCCGGTGGGCCGGGTCTGGCAGGTCAACACGTAGCCGCGCTCGATCTCCTCTGGCTCCAGCGCGTAGTTCTCATCCATCTCGAACGTCCCGGAGACCACCTTGGCGCGGCAGGTGCCGCAGACGCCGCCGGCGCACGCGAAGGGAACATCGGGACGGACGCGCAGTGCCGCGTTGAGCACGGTTTCGCGGGCATGCTTGGGGCTGGCCACCTGGGCGGAGAGTCCGTCGAGCTGGAAGTTGATTTCGTAGTTGTCTGCGTTCGGGTCCACCTCGACCGGGCGGCCGATGTTGCCCTGCGGCTTAGTCGGCTCGCCGGTGGTGAAGAGCTCGAACCGGATTTTCTCCGCCGGCACCCCACGCTCGGCCAGAGTGTCGCGGCAGAGCTGGACCAATTCGAACGGACCACAGAGGAACCACTCGTCGACGTCGTCCGTACGCAGCACGTCATCGAAGAGGCTGGTGAGTTTTTCGGCGTCGATCCTGCCCGAGAGCAGTGGCGAGATGCGCTGTTCGCGGGAGAGCACGTGATGGACGGCGAAACGCGCCGGGTATTTGTCCTTCAGGTCCGCCAATTCCTCCACGAACATGACGTCCATGGCGGCCTTGTTCGCGTACACCAGGTCAAAACGGACGTTGTCGTTCGCGGCCAAAACGGTGCGGGCAATGGAGATTACCGGGGTGATGCCGGAACCGGCAGCGAACGCCACGAAAACGTCTTCGGCGTCCGTGTCGATGGCCTCCGGGCGGTTGATCTCCGTCATCTGGTGCTTGGAGATGAACGCACCCGTGGGGCTCATGACATCCAGGACGTCGCCGGCCTTCAGGTTCTCGTTGGCCCAGTTGGAGAACAAGCCCCCGATGTCGCGTTTGATCGCCACACGGATCTCCCCCGGGCGGGGCTCGGCGCAGATGGAGTAGCTGCGGCGGACTTCCTGGCCCTCCATGGTGGTACGCAGCGCTACGTACTGGCCGGGGACGTAGTCGTACTGGCCCTGCAGTTCCTCGGGCACAGCGAAGGTGACCTCGATGGCCTCGTCGGTGAGGCGGCGGACCTCGGCAACGCTCAGCGGGTGGAAGGAGCCGCGCTTCTTGGCCGGCGCGTCGGTGGCAGTGCCGCCGGAAGCGTCGGAAGCTGAGGCCGGCGATGTGGAAGTAGTCATTTAGAGCACCTTGAAGTAATCGAAAGGTTCTTTGCACTCATTGCACTGATAGAGCGCCTTGCAGGAGGTGGAGCCAAACCGGGTCAGTTCACGGGTGTTGAGCGAGTTGCACTGCGGGCATTTCACACTGAGGCCCAGGCTGATCGGGCCGGTGCGGAGGGCAGCCATGCCGGTGGGCGGCGCGATGCCGTACTCCTCCAGCTTGGCCTTGCCCGAATCCGTCATCCAGTCCGTGGTCCAGGCCGGCGCCAAGACGAGCCTGACCCGCACGTCGCCGTAACCTTGTTCGCCAAGGGCGGCAACGACGTCGTCCTTGATGGCATCCATGGCGGGGCAGCCGGAATAGGTGGGCGTGATGGTCACGTCCACTGCCGGGTTGCCGTTGTCGTCGAATTCTCCAGGCACGACGTCGACACTGCGCAGGATTCCCAGCTCGGCGATATTGATGACGGGAATCTCAGGGTCGCAGACCGTCGCCGCGATGTCCCAGGCCCTGGCTGCTTCAGCCTCGGCCGGGCGCACTGCTGTGTTGGTAGACATACCTGCTCCGTTATCTTTTGTTGACTCGTCTTGGCCGTTGCCGGTTTACCAGGTGGCACCCGGGTGTTCGCGCGCGATGACCTGCATTTCCGCGAGGATGTAGCCCAGGTGTTCGCTGTGCTTGCCGCCGCGGCCACCGGTCATTGCCGGCTGCACGTCGGGGAGCTCCAGCCCTGCCTCATCCAGCACCTGCGCCATGAGGGCATCGAAGGGTTCGCGCATTTCGGACGGACGTGCGGCAACTCCGCCGAGGCGTTCGATGAGGTCGTCATCCTGGAACAGCTCCGCCACGTAGGGCCAGACCGAGTCGAGGCCGGCCTGGATGCGGCGCTTGGACTCCTCCGTGCCGTCGCCGAGGCGGATGGTCCACTGGATCGCGTGGTCCCGGTGGTAATCCACTTCCTTAAGCGCCTTAGCCGAGATGGCGGCGATCGTCTCGTCCGCGGAATCGACCAGCCGTGAGTAGAGCTCGTGCTGGAAGATGGAGAACACCAGCTGGCGGGCGATGGTCTTGCCGAAGTCACCGTTAGGCTGCTCGACCAGGAAGCAGGAGCGGAATTCAGGTTCGCCGCGCCAGTAGGCCAGGTCATCCTCGGTCTTGCCCCAGGCGGAGCCGGCATAGGTGAGGAACGAGCGCGCGTGTCCGAGGAGGTCCAGGGCGATGTTGCCCAGGGCCACGTCTTCTTCGAGCTCGGGCGCACGGGAGATCCACCAGCCGAGCCGCTGGGCCAGGATCAGGGCGTCGTCCCCGAGGCGCAGTGCATATTCGCCGACGTCTTCGCCGACCTTGACACCACCGGCAACCCGCTCGGCCACGTCCTCGGGACGCAGGGCGTTGCCCGGCGTGATGCGTGTTGCGCTTTCGCCGCTCACAGGTGCTTCACCCCTTCACTCTTCTTGTAGTACGTGGCGTGGCGGTAGTCCTTGCCCTTGGGCGATTCGAAGAACTCACCCTTGGCATCCGGATCGCTGGCAACAATGGACGACGCCGGCACTACCCACAGCGATACGCCTTCGTTGCGCCGTGTGTACAGATCCCGTGCGTTACGCACTGCCATGTCGGCGTCCGGTGCGTGCAGCGATCCTGCATGCACGTGCGAGAGTCCGCGGGATGACCTGACGAAAACCTCCCAGAGCGGCCAGGGTGCCTTCTCCGGTGTGTGGCCGATTTCCGTAGCGGGCGTCTTGTCCGACGTCCCCATTGCGGTCTGATCTGACGTTGCCATTAGGCTACCTGTGCTTTCTGTGCCTTCTTAGCTGCGTAGGCAGCTGCTGCTTCGCGTACCCATGCGCCGTTCTCGTGCGCCTCGCGGCGGCGTTCCATCCGCTGGGCATTGCAGGGGCCGCGGCCCTTGAGGACCTCGTAGAACTCATTCCAATCGAGCTCGCCGTACTCCCACTTGCCGGTTTCTTCATTGAAGCGGATCTTGTCATCGGGCAGGGTCAGTCCGAGGACCTTTACCTGTTCCTGGATCATGCCGACGAAACGCTGGCGCAGCTCGTCATTGGAGAAACGCTTGATGTTCCAGCGCATGGACTGCTGCGAGTTCGGGGATTCGTCGTCGTTCGGGCCGAACATCATCAGCGCCGGAGCGTAGAAGCGGTTGACCGCATCCTGGGCCATCTGCTTCTGCGCAGGCGTGCCGCTGGCCAGCTCGAGCAGGATCTCGAAGCCCTGACGCTGGTGGAAGGACTCTTCCTTGCAGACCCGCACCATGGCCCGGCCGTAGGGACCGTAGGAAGCACGGCACAGCGGCACCTGGTTGACAATAGCGGCACCGTCCACCAGCCAGCCGATGGCGCCCATGTCCGCCCAGGTGAGCGCGGGGTAGTTGAAGATGGAGGAGTACTTCGCCTTGCCGCTGAGCAGCTGGTCGAAGAGCTCGTCGCGGGGCGTCCCCAGGGTCTCTGCCGCCGAGTACAGGTAGAGGCCGTGCCCGGCTTCGTCCTGCACCTTGGCCATCAGGATGGCCTTGCGCTTCAGCGACGGGGCGCGCGTGATGAAGTTCGCCTCCGGCTGCATTCCGATGATTTCGGAGTGGGCGTGCTGGGAAATCTGCCGGGTCAGGGTCTTCCGGTACCCGGCCGGCATCCAGTCCGCCGGTTCGATCCGTGAATCCTCAGCGATGATCTTGTCAAAGTAGGCCTGGCCGGCCTCGTCCTCAGCGGACGGAACAGGCTGCAACTGTGTGTCCCGGGGGGATTGCGTCTGCGTTGCCATGATGGTCACCTCACTATGGGGGAAATTTCCGGCGCGAAATATTTACCGACCGTTCGTTCAGGATATAGTCACGTCGACGAGCCCGTCAAGCGTCACTCGCCGAGCGTTCGGTTCACCTGTCAGCCAAACCTGGCGGCCACACGGAACCCGGTCTATATATTTGGGGCATGAGCCACTCTCCCGCAGACACCGCAGCAGACTCCCCTACCACCGGCACTGCCAACCCGGCCGGCCAGACTCTGCCGGCAGGGCTGCCGCAGCCGCCGGTCGCACGGAAGGAACCGGTGGAGCGCACCCATCACGGTGACACTTTCGTGGACAACTACGAATGGCTCCGCGAGAAGGAGAATCCGGAGGTCGCGGCCCATCTGCAGGCCGAAAACCAGTACACCGACGCCGTCACCGCCGACCAGCAGCCGCTGCGCGAGGCGATCTTCAACGAGATCAAGAACCGCACGCAGGAAACCGATCTCTCCGTCCCCGTCCGCAAGGACGGCTGGTGGTACTACGGGCGGATGGAAGAGGGCAAGCAGTACGGCATCCAATGCCGCGTCAAGGCACAGGACACCGGTGACACGGAGGCAGACTGGACCCCGCCGCAGGTTGAACCGGGCACCGAAGTGCCGGGCGAGCAGATCCTGCTGGACGGCAACGCCGAGGCCGAGGGCCACCCCTTCTTCTCCCTTGGCGGCGCGGCGGTCACCCGCGACGGCAACCTCTATGCCTACGCCGTGGACAACGCCGGAGACGAGCGGTTCACGCTGCGGATCAAGGACCTGCGGACCGGCGAGTTGCTGCCGGACGTGGTGGAGAACGTCTTCTATTCGCTGGCCTTCTCCCCCGACGGCACCCAGGTCTTCTACACCGTGGTGGACGATTCCTGGCGGCCGCACCAGATCAAATCCCACACGCTCGGCACCGAGGTGAGCTCCGACGTCGTTGTTTATCAGGAAGACGATCCCGCAATGTGGACCGGTTTCGAGCTCTCCGCCGACCGCCGGCACCTGGTTATTGGGATCGGCTGCTCCGAATACAGCGAGACCCGCCTGCTTGATTTCGTGCACCAGGATGCAGGCCTGTGCACCATCATTTCGCGCGACGAGCGCATCCTCTACGAGGCCGAACCGTTCCTGCTCGACGGGGTGGAGAAGGTTTTGCTCACGCACAACAAGGACGCGGTCAACTCCATGGTTTCCGTGGTGGACGCGGCCGAGTTCGCCAAGCCGCTGGCACAGCAGCGCTGGGATACCGTCACAGCGCACGACGACGGCGTGCGGGTCAACGGCGCCGGGGTCACCGCTACGCACGTGGTGCTTTCCGTACGCAAAGACACGATCGAGCGGGTCCAGATCATCCCGCTGGCAGGGCTGGGTACGCCCGGGCAGGCGCAACCGGTGGAGCCGGACTTCGACGAGGAGCTTTACACCGCCGGTGTCGGCGGCTCCGACTACGACGCGCCGGTCATCCGGCTCGGCTACAGCTCGTTCCTGACGCCGCCCCGGGTTTACGACTACGAACTGGCTACCGGGGAGTTGTTCCTGCGCAAGGAGACGCCGGTCCTGGGAGGCTACCGGTCCGAGGACTACGTCGCCGAGCGGGCGTGGGCCACCGCGCAGGACGGGACGAAGATTCCGCTCTCGGTTGTCCGCAAGGCCACGGTGGAGCGCAATTCCGCCAATCCTGCGCTCATCTACGGCTATGGCAGCTACGAGCTCAGCATGGATCCGGGCTTCAACACCGCCCGGCTGTCACTGCTGGACCGCGGCGTCGTGTTCGTCATTGCGCACGTGCGCGGCGGCGGCGAGGTGGGACGCAAGTGGTACGACGACGGCAAGAAGCTGGCCAAGAAGAACACCTTTACCGACTTCATCGACGCCACCGACTGGCTGGCGGCTTCCGGCTGGGCGGATCCGGCGCAGATTGCCGCGATGGGCGGTTCCGCCGGCGGCCTGCTGATGGGTGCCATTGCCAACCTGGCGCCGGAAAAGTACGCGGCCATTGTGGCCCAGGTGCCGTTTGTGGACCCGCTGACCTCGATCCTTGATCCGGACCTGCCGCTCTCGGCCCTGGAGTGGGAAGAATGGGGTAATCCGATCACGGACCCCGAAGTCTATGCCTACATGAAGTCCTACTCGCCGTACGAGAACGTGCATGAGGCTGCTTATCCGTGCATCGCGGCGGTGACCAGCTTCCATGACACCCGCGTGCTTTATGTGGAGCCGGCGAAGTGGGTGGCACGGCTGCGCGAGGCCACCACGGCAACGGAGCCGATTGTGCTCAAGACCGAGATGGACGGCGGCCACGGCGGTGCCTCGGGCCGGTACGAAGCCTGGAAGGACCGGGCCTGGGACTACGCCTTCGTCCTTGCGGCACTGGATGCCCGCGAACTGATCTAGTTATTTAGCCCCCTCGGAGAGAGTGCGACGGCGAGGCTGTTGCAGCTTTCTGCGGCAGCCTCGCTTCCGGCTGGGTGCTGCTGGTGCCTTCTGCTGACTGGGATGACTTGACTTGGCTCACAAATCAGGATTACCTAATGAACATTCGGTAAAGAACAGCGAGGGGCCCACATGACGGAAATCGACGTCGACACCAACCTCGGCGGGCACCCCGACAGCCCGGCCGCGGAATCTGCTGCGCCCTTCCATCCGGCCTTCGTCAACGACCAGGCAGCCGCGTGGATGGGCGTGGAACTGGTTCGCGCGGAGTTCGGTGATGTTGTCATCCGGATGCGCTTGCGGGACGAGATGCTCAACGGCTTCGGCATGGCGCAGGGCGGCATGATCTTCGCCTTCGCCGACGTCGCCTTCGCACTGGCCTGTAATGATCCGCACGGTGACGGCAGCACCATTACCGTTGCCTCCGGCGTCGATGTTAATTTCATGAATCCGGGGTTTTCCGGCCGTCAACTGACTGCCACTGCCACCCTCGTCAACCAGACCGGCCGCAGCGGTCTGTACGACATCCGCGTGACCCAGGAGTCCGGGAGCGGCGAGGAAGTCCTCGCCGAGTTCCGCGGCAGATCGCGCACCGTACCCAACCCCGCCGCCAAAAAGCACTAGCAAGGACCTCTTTGATGACCACCACCACCGGAACGAAAGCCCGCAAGTCCACTCCGGCTGAGCCCGAGACCCTCGATCCCGAGGAGCTGATGAGCCGTGACGAAATCGAAGCCCTTCAGCTTGCGCGCCTGCAGCACACCGTGGCTTACGCCTACGAACGTGTGCCGATGTACAAGAAGAAGTTCGACGACGCCGGCGTGCGCCCGGAGGACCTGAAGGAACTGGCGGATCTGGCGAAGTTCCCATACACGGACAAGGAAGACCTCCGCCAGTCCTACCCGTTCGGCATGTTTGCGGTTCCGCAGAACGAGGTAGCCCGCATTCACGCCTCGTCCGGCACCACTGGCCGGGCCACGGTGGTCGGCTACACCAAGGGCGACCTTGAACGCTGGGAGACGCTGTTCGCCCGGTCGCTGCGCGCCTCCGGCGTCAAGAAGGGCTGGAAGGTCCATAACGCCTACGGCTATGGCCTCTTCACTGGCGGCCTCGGCGCACACTACGGTGCCGAAAAGCTTGGCTGCACGGTTATCCCCATGTCCGGCGGCCAGACCGAAAAGCAGATCCAGCTGATCCAGGACTTCGAGCCGGATGCCATCCTCTGCACCCCCACCTACCTGCTGACCATCGTTGATGCCATGGAACGCAAGGGCCTGGACCCGCGCCAGACCTCACTGAAGGTTGCCGTGCTCGGTGCCGAACCGTGGACCGAGGAAATGCGGCACGAGCTCGAAACCAAGCTCGACATTGACGCCTGCGACATCTACGGCCTCTCCGAAGTCATGGGTCCGGGCGTAGCCGGCGAGTGCATCGATTACAAGGACGGCTCCACAATCTGGGAGGACCACTTCCGCCCCGAGATCATCGATCCGTCAACGGATGAAGTGCTGGCCGACGGCGAACACGGCGAACTGGTGTTCACCTCGCTGACCAAGGAAGCCATGCCGGTCATCCGCTACCGCACCCACGACCTGACCCGGCTGCTGCCGGGCACGGGCCGGGCCAACATGCGCCGCATCGGCCGGATCACCGGGCGCAGCGATGACATGATCATCCTGCGCGGCGTGAACCTGTTCCCCACCCAGATCGAGGAAATCGCGCTGCGGGTTCCGGGCCTGAGCCCGCACTTCCAGCTCGAAATCACCCGGCCGGGGCGGATGGACGAGCTGACCGTGAAGATCGAACGCCGCGACGACTGCACGGCCGAAACCGCCGCCACGGCTGCCAAGGACCTGCAGAAGCAGATCAAGATCCACGTCGGCACCAGCTGCCGGATCGACATCGTTGAACCTGGCTCCCTCGAGCGGTCCAACGGCAAGCTCCGCCGGGTCTATGACCTGCGCAAGCTCGAGAGCTGACCGACCGAACGTTCATGGAAAGATAGTTGTCATGGTGAAGGCAAAGAATCCGGAAACAGCCCGGCGCGGACGTCCGGGATACGACCAGCAGTCAGTGCTGAGCGTAGCCGTCACCGTCTTCAACAAGCATGGCTACGAGGCGACCTCCATGGGCATCCTGGCGGAAAACCTCGGCATTTCCAAGAGCGCTATCTACCACCATGTTCCGTCCAAGGGGGACCTGCTGCGGTTGGCGCTGGAGGAGGCACTGGGCTCGCTGGAAGCAATTCTGGAAGAGCCCGGTGCCTCCGCCGGCCGGGCGGATGACCGGCTGGAGTACGTGCTGCGCCGGACCATCGACGTCCTGACGGAAAAACTCCCCTACGTCACGTTGCTGCTGCGGCTGCGCGGAAACACCGAGGTGGAGCGCAACGCACTGGAACGCCGCCGCGAGTTCGACCACAAGGTTGCGGCCCTGATGGACGCGGCCCGCGAAGAAGGCAGCCTGCGCAGCGATATCGATCCGCGCACCACCACGCGCCTGCTCTTCGGCACGATTAACTCCATCGTCGAGTGGTACAAACCCGGTGGAAAGCTGACCTCGCAAAAGCTGGCCGATGACCTGATTTCCATGATGTTCGACGGTCTTCACCTGCCAACGGCTGCCCGCGTTATCGCCTGAGAGTCTCCCGCCCCCGGCCGCCGGACTGTTAGGCTGGCAGCAACCAATCGGCGTCAGGGGGACGTTATGGACTGGTTCGCGGATTTTCCAGGGGAAACCGGACCGTATATTTGGATATCGCTGGCGAATATGGGTCTCACCATTGCCGGCATTGCACTCTTTGCCTACAGGTTCCGCTGGGCCTGGCTCTTTCCTATCGCCACCACCATCGCCTTTCTCAGTCTCAGCATCCAGGCCCAAGGCATCCGGACCAGTTTCGGTCCAGTGCTCACGCTCGCGGTCTGTGTCTACGGCCTATGGCGCTGGCAGTTATACAAAGACGGCGCTACCGCCTCCATCCCGCTAAGACATGCGCACCCGGTGGAGTGGGGCATCGCGGCCGGGCTCTTGATCCTCTTCACCCTGATCACCGGTTTTGCCGGCTCCGAACTGCTGTCCTTTGTCGGACCCGGATACGTCCTGAGCAGCCTGCTGTCGTCCCTGCCGCTGGTGATGTACTTGGGATTCGCGCACGGCATCTTCGAGTCCTGGTATGTCGGTGCCGCGTTCGGGGCCTTGAACCTGGCCAGCCTGGCCCTGCTGGTCCCGGCCCCGCCTGCGGCATTCGCCTATACCGCCGTCGTCCTGGGTCTCTACGTCTTCGGACTGCTTAAATGGAAGGCGGCCCTGAATCATCAGGGCCGCCTTGCTCCGGTGGCTCACCCTGCCGGCAGCTGATACCGCCTGGCAGAGTAACCGTAACCGCTGCTACTTTTCGACGAGCGTCAGCACGTCGTAGGTGGCAACGATCTCATCGTTCTGGTTGGTCAGGACTGCATCCCAGGCAACCTCGCCGTACTCGTCCGTTTCACGCGGCGTGATCCGCTTCGCGGTCAGCGTCACGCGGATGGAATCGCCGGCCGCAACCGGCGTGATGAAGCGCAGGTTTTCCAGACCGTAGTTGGCGAGCACCGGCCCCGGCGCAGGCTCCACGAAGAGGCCTGCGCCCCAGGCGATCAGCAGGTAGCCATGCGCCACGATGCCCGGGAAGAACGGATTGGCCTCCGCAGCTTCCTGGTTAGTGTGCGCGTAGAACGTATCCCCGGTCTCGTTTGCGAAGGCACTGATGTCCTCCAGGGTGACCTGCCGCAGGTCCGAGCGCAGCGCATCGCCGATCTTGAGTTCGGCGAGGTTCTTCCGGAAGGGGTGCACTTCATCGAAGTTGCGGTCGGCGCCGGTATGCCAGACACCGGTGATCGCCGTGAGCATGTTGGGCGAGCCCTGGACCGCGGTGCGCTGCATGTGGTGCAGCACGGAACGGATGCCGCCGAGCTCTTCACCGCCGCCTGCACGTCCCGGGCCGCCATGGACCAGATGCGGCACCGGGGAGCCGTGGCCTGTCGAGGTGCGCGCATCCTCGCGGTTGAGCACCAGCACGCGGCCGTGGTGGGCGGCGATTCCCGTGACCAGTTTGCGCGCGGTCTCGGGGTCGTTGGTAGCGACGGTGGCGACCAGGGAGCCTGAGCCCATGGCCGCGAGCCGGATGGCGTCATCCAGGTCCTTGTAGCCGATGACGGAGGAAACCGGCCCGAACGCCTCGCGCGAGTGCACCGCCTCCGCCTCGGCGTCGGCAAACTTCAGCAGCACCGGGGACATAAACGCGCCGTCGCCGACGCTCCCCACGGTTCCGTCCTGCATGGTGGCCTTCGGGGAATCCAGCGTGCCGTACGCCAGTTCGCCACCGGCGTCGAGCATTTCCTGAACTGCCGCGCGCACGTCGGCAAGCTGCTCCAGCGAAGCCAGGGCGCCCATGGTCACGCCTTCGGCCCGCGGATCGCCGACGACAACCCGCTCCTCGATCCGCGTCCGCACGGCGTCGATGACGTCCTGCACACGCTCGGTCGGGACGATGGTGCGGCGGATGGAGGTGCACTTCTGGCCCGCCTTGGCCGTCATTTCGGTGACCAGCGACTTGATGAAGGCGTCGAACTCAGGGGTTCCCGGCACGGCGTCGGGACCCAGGATCGCTGCGTTCAAGGAGTCAGCTTCTGCCGTGAAGCGGATACCGCCCTGGGCGACATTCGGATGGGACTTCAGCAGGTTGGCGGTGGTTGCCGAACCGGTGAAGGAGACCGCATCGCGGTAGTCAAGGTGGTCCAGCATGTCCCTTGCGGAACCGGAAATAAGCTGCAGGGAGCCGGCCGGCAGAATGTTGGACTCGATAATGAGCTTGACCGCGGCGGCCGTGACGTAGCCGGTGGGGGTGGCCGGCTTGACGATGGTGGGAACGCCCGCGATGAACGCCGGGGCGAACTTCTCCAGCATGCCCCAGACGGGGAAGTTGAAGGCGTTGATCTGCACGGCCACACCCGGGATACGGGTGTAGATGTGCTCACCGATGAAGGAACCGTCCTTGGCGAGCACCTCGGCGGGCCCGTCGATGACCACCTGGGAATTGGGTAGTTCACGCCGGCCCTTGGATCCGAATGTGAAAAGGACGCCGATGCCGCCGTCGATGTCGATCATATTGTCGATCTTGGTGGCGCCCGAGCGGTGGGAGAGCTCGTAAAGCGCTTCACGGTGGCTGTTGAGGAACTGTGCCAGTTCCTTGAGTTTCAGCGCACGCTGGTGGAAGGTCAGCTTGCCCAATTCGGTCTGGCCGACACTGCGGCCGTACCGGACCATTTCTGCCAGATCCAACCCGTCCGTGCTCACCTGGGCCAGCACATCGCCTGTGCTGGCGTCACGGACCTCGGTACCGGTTACCCCGGATTCCGGCGTCCACCAGGCGTCCTGGACGAAACTCGGCACAAATTCAACACCAACGGAGGTTGTGGTCATCGTTGACTGCCCTTTCCTTCTCTGGGGACGAATCGCAGTATCGTCCACAGTATCGACAAGCATCTGAACAACGCAGGATAAACAAACTGAACGGTCGTTCGGTAACATGTCTACACTACATGAATGCGTCCGAAGCCAACAGGACGGAAGGGTCAGGATCGACTAATGCAGCCGGATATCAAGACAGAAAACGAGCAGGACCAGCCATGGAAGATCGTCCTCGGCGAACTGGACGAGAAGATGGGCGTCAAGATTCTGGAAGAATCTGCCCAGCGCGTGGTCGCCACCATGCCGGTGGAGGGGAACCGGCAGTCTTTCGGCCTGCTGCACGGAGGTGCCTCACTGGCGTTCGGCGAAGCCATCGGGTCCTGGGCTGCCGTGATCCATGCCGGCAAGGGGCGCTCCGCCGTCGGCGTCGATGTCTCGGCCACCCATCACCGTTCAGCACGCAGCGGCACGATCACGGGCGTGGCCACCGCGATCCACCTAGGCCGCACCACCACCAGCCATGAGGTTGTGATATACGACGACGAGGAACGCCGGCTCTGTTCCATGCGCATCACGAACCTGATTCTGGACCGTCCCAAAGCCGGCGAATAGTCCGCCTGCTACTCATGAAAGTCCAGTAGAAAATCGAGTAGTGAAGATCCCCCTTCTCCCCTAACCGGCCGGTAGTGTTTCAAGCACGAAGCCCGCACCGGCGTCAGCGGAGGCCCGGCAGACCGCCCAGCAGAAATTGCTGACGGTAAAGCAGCCACCATCCGCGGACTCCTGCCCCGCACGTTCAAGACGAACATGACGACGGCAGCGGGCGGACCGCCGAGTGCAGCACCGTGTATGCATGAGTCCCTCGGCGGCGTTGGGGAAGGCCGCGGTGGCAGCTTGGGGAAGCTGCCACCGCCGCCAAAGTCAGTCCAGATGCAGCCGGGTCCGCAGTTGCCGCAGCTCCGACTCGCCCAGTCCGTTCCGTAACAGGTACTGTGCGGCGTCGAAACCTTCCGCGGCTGCCTCTACTGCGGCGCGCGTGTCCTCGATCCGCGCCGCGAGCTCCGGGCCCGAAAGATACCGCTCAATCGGATGCCGGTACGGACTAATGCGGTGCCACTCGTTGATGCCGCGCAGGCCGAACTCGTAGTGGTCCGCAATGGTGCCGGTGTCCGCGCCGGCGAGGTTCAGCAGCAGCATCGCGATGAGTCCGGTGCGGTCGCGTCCGGCCGAGCAATGAATAACGACGGCGCCCTCCGCCTCTGCGAGGGTCCGGGCTATCGCTGTGATCTTGTGCGGAAAGAGCCGGAGGTTGTCCGGGTAGGAACGCGGATGGCTCAGGTAGGGCCCGCTGAGCTCACGGAACTCCTCGTGGTCGGGTTCTTCCGTCGGGCAGTTAAGCACGGTAAAGGGCGAGCGGACCTCGGCCGCGACCTCGGGATCCGTCTCGCGGCGCGAGCGCTCCCCCACGTTCCGCAAATCGATAACGGTGCGCACACCGTCGTCGTACATCTGGCGCCAGCCGGTTTCCGTCAGCCATTCAGAACGGCCCATACCGAAAATGTCCCCGGCAATCCGGCGCGCATTGACCGCGCCCTCCCACTCCATCGGGCGGATCCGATCCAGCCGTGCCGTCATGCCCTCACCGGTCCCCTGCGTCGGTACGCACCTTATCCAGCCGGGCCTGGAGACCGCGCTTGACTATGGGCCACTCGGAATCGAGCACGGAGTAGACAACCGTGTCGCGCACGGTCCCGTCCGGCATTTTTGTGTGGTTGCGCAGCACGCCGTCCTGCTTCGCGCCGAGCCGTTCGATGGCCTCGCGGGACTGATGGTTCATCCAATGCGTCCGGAACTCCACTGCGCGGCAGCCGAGCTTTTCGAAGGCATGCGTCATCAGGACCATCTTGCTGTCCGGGTTCGCTCCGGTCCCCTGCGCGCTGGCCCGGGTCCACGTGTAGCCGATCTCCACCCGCGGGGTGTCCGTATCGATGTTGCAGAAGGTGGTCATACCCAGGACGATGCCATCGGAAAGCCGGCTGACGGTGAACGGCAGCATGGTCCCCTGGTCCTGTTTTTCCATCCGGCGGCGGATCTCCAGTTCCATCGTCTCCGGGGAGGGAACCCGCGTGTACCAGAGGTTCCACAGCTCGCCATCGCGTACAGCATCCTCCAGTTCAGGCATGTGACGCCTGCGCAAAGGCTGCAGTCGGACGTACTTACCGGTCAGGGTCAGCGGCTCGAACAGTGACATGGACTCATCATAGGACCTTGGAAAAACCTTGGGATCCTGGAAATGCGAGGCATCCCATCGGCGTGTCGCAAAACTTCTTGTTGGCCGACACGACGTGAAACGTGCCACGTCGGCAGCCGCCACGGGTATTTTGGGACGCATGAATGCTAACTTTCACGGCCGTACCGGTCTGACTAAGCGCCTAGGAGCGCTGACAGTTCTGGTTGCCGGTCTTGTAGCTGGCTCAGTTGCCGCTCCTGCCGTCGCCCACGAGGACTCCGTCGATCTGGTTGTTCTCGGCGACTCCTACTCCGCCGGCATCGGCGCCGGCACACTCATGGACAGCACTGTGCTTCCGGGCGCGAACTGCGGCATTACAGACTCCGGGTATGCCGAAGCTCTGGAAGAGCGCCGCGACGCTGTCAACGCTACCAATGCAGCCTGCTCGGGTGCCAAGGCTTTGGTTGACATCGACGATGATCCGGATGTTCCGGACGTTCCCGATCAAATTCTTGCGGCTACCGATGATCTCGGCGAGCACACAGACCTAGTGGCCATCACCGCAGGTGGAAACGACGTCTCGTTTGGCACGATCATTTACGCATGCGCAAAGCTGACGTTGAAGGACTGCAACGACGCAGTGGCCGGAGCCGTCTTCGTGGCCGAAAAGCAGGTCGCCCCGGCACTGGAAAAAGACTACAAACTGATTCGTAATGAGGCGCCAGATGCGACTATCGTCGCCCTCGGCTATCCGCATTTGTTCTCGACCGAAGGTGCCACAGCCTCGCCCTTGTCCCCCGAAGCCGCAAAGGTATTCAACGACGGCGTGGACACCCTGAACACCATCATCGAGAGGACTGCGGAAGATTCCGGATCCAAGGTCGACTACGTAGATGTGACCAAGCGGTTCCGGAATCATGGGATTGGATCATCCGAACCGTGGGTCAATTTCGATCCCACTAATCTGCAACATCCCAACAACTTCCATCCCAATGAAAAAGGCTACGAGAACGGCTATGCGAAAGTCCTGAAGCCGGTAGTGCGTTCCTTGCGACACTAGACCAGAGGTCCATCGCAAGCGCAGAAGCCTATAAACAATCGCCCGCCGGAGAAGCTCTCCGACGGGCGATTGTTTGCCTGCTTAGTTATGGCGGCTCAGACGTGCCTAGCTATCCCAGCTGAAGAAACCCTTGCCGCTCTTGCGTCCGAGCTCGCCCTTGGCCACCTTGTCCCGCAGGATCTGCGGCGGCGCAAAGCGCTCCCCCAGGGTGGAGTGCAAATACTCGGCGATGCCTAGGCGGACGTCCAGGCCCACGATGTCCGTGGTCTTCAGGGGTCCCACTGGGTGCTTGTAGCCGAGAACCATGGCCGCATCGATGTCGTCCGCCGAGGCGACGCCTTCCTCCACCATGCGCATGGCTTCCAGAGCGATGGCCACGCCCAGACGCGATGAAGCGAAGCCGGGTGCGTCATTGACGACGACGGCGGTCTTGCCCAGCGACTGGACCCATGACCGGGCCGCAGCGGCCAACTCTTCCGAGGTCTCCTCGGCCAGCACCACCTCGACCAGCAGCGAAGCCGGCACCGGGTTGAAGAAGTGCAGACCACAGAAGTTGGCCGGCCGTTCGAGCTGTTCGGCGAGCTTGCCCACCGAGAGCGAAGAGGTATTGGTCGCCAGCCAGGCGTTCGGCGGCAGCTGCGCTTCCACGGCCTTGAGCGCCGTCGACTTCAGTTCGAAGTCTTCCGGTACGGCTTCAACTACCAGGCCGCAGCTGCCGAAGGAGTTGTAGTTGACCGAAACCGACAGCCGTTGGGTCAGCGCCTCGATGGTCTCGGTGGTGGTGCCGCGCTGCACGCTCTTGAGCAGCGCATCGGTGACCCGGCGGCGCGCGCCTTCCGCGGCGTCGTCGTCCCTTTCCACCACCACCACCTCGGCACCGGCGGTCAGGAACGCGTGGGCGATGCCTGCACCCATGCGGCCGCCGCCGAGCACGCCTACTTTGCTAGGTACCGTATCTACTGTTTCCATGTGGCTTACTTGCTTTCTGTCTGCTTTTCCTTGGCCGCCCGCTTGGCAGCGCTCTTATCCAAGAACGCCTGCATGCGGTCGAATTTGGCTTCGGATTCGAACAGGATTCCCTGCGCGATCGTATCGATGACGGGGTGGACTTCCCGCGGAGTGTGGAACACGCTCTTGGTGATCCGGACGGCCAGCGAGTCCTGTGCCCCGATCCGGTCCGCCAGCGCGTGGGCGGCGTCGATCAGGACGTCGGCCTCGTGAACTTCGGTGACCAAATGCACCGCTAGGGCTTCCTGCGCACCGAGGATGCGGCCGGCCAGCAGGATTTCCTTGGCCAGCGGCTCGCCGACCAGTTCCTTGAGGCGCCAGGTGGCTCCGGCGGCTGCCATGATGCCAAGGTTGGTCTCCGGCTGGCCGATCTTCACGCTCGGTGTGGCCAGGCGGAAGTCCGCGGCGTAAGCCAGTTCTGCCCCGCCGCCGAGGGCATAGCCGTCCAGGGCGGCGATGACCGGCATGGGCAGCTGGGCGATCCGGTTGAAGATGGTCGAGTTGATCCCGGCCAGGGCATCCTCACGACGGCGTTCGCGCAGCTGCGCGATATCCGCACCGGAGGCGAAGATCCCCTTGCCGTTGACCTGCGTACCGGACAGGATCATGATCCGCGGCTGCCGCTCCAGCACAGCGCAAATGGTGTGCAGTTCATCGACCATGGCCTGGTCGATGGCGTTGCGGACCTCCGGACGGTCCAGCTGGACGTGAATCCGGTCCTCGCGCTCTTCGACCAGCAGGGTGGAGAATTCGTGCGTGTCGAAGAGCATCAGACCCGCTCGATGATCATCGACGTTCCCTGGCCCACGCCCACACACATGGTGGCCAGGCCGCGCTGGGCGTTCTCGCGTTCCATCCGGCCCAGCAGGGTCACCACCAGACGTGAGCCGCTGGAACCCAGCGGATGCCCCAAAGCGATGGCCCCGCCGTCGTTGTTCACGATGCTCCGGTCGATCTTCAGGTCGCGCAGCACGGCCAGGGACTGCGTGGCGAAGGCCTCGTTCAGCTCGACGGCGCCGAGGTCCTCGACGCTCCAGCCTGCCTTGTCCAGCACCTTGCGGGTGGCCGGAACCGGGCCGACGCCCATGATTTCCGGGGCCACGCCGGCTGAGGCGCCCTCCACAATGCGGGCGCGCGGGGTCAGGCCGAACTTCTTCACTGCCGCCTCGGACGCCACGATGATCGCGGACGAGCCGTCGTTGAGGGAACTGGAGTTGCCGGCCGTGACCACGCCGCCGGGCTTGATAATGGGCTTCAGTCCGGCGAGGACTTCCAGGCTGGTGCCCGGGCGCGGGCCCTCGTCCGTGTCGACGACGGAGGTGCCTTTGCGGCTCTTGACCGTGACGGGGACGATCTCGTCCTTCAGCCGGCCGCCCTCGATGGCCGCGATCGCCCGCTCGTGCGACTGCACCGCGAACGCGTCAGCGTCCTCGCGGGAAATGCCGTAGACATCGGCGACTTCCTCGGCTGTCTCCGGCATGGAGTAGGTCATTTTGCCATCGCGCGACAGGTCACCCTTGGCGAAGCGCTCGTTGACGAACCGCCAACCGATGGACGTGTCGAACTGCTCGCCCGGCTTGGCGAAGGCCTTCATGGGCTTTTCCTGCACCCAGGGCGCACGGCTCATCGACTCTACGCCGCCGGCCACGACGATGTCCGCGGCGCCGGCCTTGATCATGTGCGAGGCCATGATGATGGCACTCAGCCCGGACGCGCACAGGCGGTTGACGGTAATGCCGGGCACGTGGTCTGCGTAGCCGGCCAGCAGCCAGGCCATACGGGCAACGTTGCGGTTTTCCTCGCCGGCACCGTTGGCGTTGCCGAAGATGACCTCGTCCACGGCGTCCGGATCCACGCCCGCGCGGTGCACGGCTTCCTTGACCACGAGCGCAGCCAGATCGTCCGGGCGTACCGCGGACAGTGCGCCTCCATAGCGGCCAACCGGGGTACGGGCCCCGCCAATCAGGAATGCCTCAGCCATTGAATTTTCCCTCGCGCTCGAGTGTCTTGGATGACGATGTGCGGACGGCTCCGACGGATTTTGCCCGCCAGAAATTACCGACCGACCGTTCTATAAAGAATCCCACGCGCGCTGGCGAGGGTCAACTAAAGCATCAGTCCAAGGTGCTACATGACACCGGGTGCTGTCCAACATAACGACGACGGCGGGTGGCTTACTTACTGCCCCAGCGCCTGGCTGTAGTGCCGGACGAGTTCTTCATGAGACTGCCCCGCGGCGCCGGCGGAGCCGTCGAGGAACGCCGCCAGCTGCTCCAGGCAGCCGTGCCAGCCGGCAGCAACGTTGGCGACCTTGGCCGGATCCTGAATGGTGTTCGTGAGCAGGAGCAGGCTGCCGCCGGCATCGGGCTGCAGCTGCCAGCGAAGCACTTCCTGGTCCCAGCTGAAGGCGAGCAGGTGAGGCTGATCCAGCTCCAGGACCTTGCCTTGGTCGGGTTCTTCATCCGGAAAACGGAACTCGATGACTCCGCCGACGTGCTGTTCCAGCCGAACCGCGCAGGGGAACCACGCCGAAAGTTCAGAGTCCTCGCTCAACGCGCGCCACAACCGTTCGACGTCGTGGCCGTACCGGCGGCGGAAACGCAGTACCGGCTGGCCCTCCACCGTGCTGTCCAGACTGACATCAACCTTGAATTTTCCTGCCGTCATACTTCCTCCTCAGGCGCGGTTTTCGGCCTTGGCCGCGATGTCCTTCAAGTCCTGTGCCATCGCTTTACGTGCGGCGTTCATGCCGATCTTTCCGAAACCGGCCATCATCAGCTTGGTCAGCCAGCCTGGGCGGGCCTGCTCGGCACCGAAGAACATTGTCAGTTCCGTACCGCCCGGCACCGGGCGCAAGGTGAAGCGGGTGGTGTAGTCGGCACCGCCGGACTGCGCCTTAACCGTGGTGGCATGGGGAGCCTGGGCGTCAGCAACCCACATCTCTTCGGTGGCTTCCTTCCCCATCATTTTCCGGGTTTCCCGCCAACGGAAGCCTTCGGTGTAGGGGCCGGGCGTGAGGACTTCCACCTTGGTCACGCCGGAGAGCGTTCCCGCGGCACCGTCGATATCGGTCAACACCTCCCACACGGCCTCCACCGGTGCATTCACGTGCTGGGTCAACTCCAGTTGATGCGCCATTGATCCCTCTGGTTTCTAACATGTGTATCCGCGATGGTCTGCCCAACACAGTAGCCCATGGGTCAGACAGCCACTGGGAAAGGCGCGACCCGGCCGTCGACCAGCCGCAGTTCCGCGCCGGGTCCGGTACCGCCGAAGCGCCCGGCGAACCAGGCACCCAGCTGGCGGTCGTGGCTGACCATGACAAGGGTTCCTGCGTAGGCGTCGAGCGCTTCCTCCAGCTCGCCCACCAACGCCGGAGCGAGATGGTTGGTGGGCTCGTCGAACAGCAGCACGTCGTAACGGCCAACCAGCAGCCGGGCCAGCGCCAGCCGGCGGTACTGCCCCACGGACAGCGCCCCGACCGGCACAAAGAAGTCAGCGGTGCGGAACAGCCCGAGGGCCAGCAGCTTCTCCGCGTGCTCCTCGGTATCGCCGGGCAGTCCGGCGCCGAAGGCCTGCAGCAGCCGGTGCGCCGGGTGGGCCGGCGGGGCAAGCTCCTGGGGCAGGTAGCCCAGCCGCCCGCGCCGACGCGCAGTCCCGCTGTCGGGTACCAGCCGGCCGGCCAGCACATCCAGCAGCGTGGTTTTACCCGCACCGTTGGGACCGGAGACCAGCAGTTTCTGCCCGGCCGCCAATTGAAGGCCGTCCATCTGCAGCCTGCCTTCAACCACGACGCCGGACGCCTCCAGCATGGTTCCGGTCAGGCCGGTGCCGCCGAAGTCCGCGGCCAGCTTCAGTGGTTCGGGCGGCCGCTGCACGGGCCGGGCCTGCAGCCGGCGCAGCCGTTCCTGGGCGTTGCGCAGCCGGCTGGTCCGTGCCGACTCCACGGTGCTGGTCTTGAAATCGAAGGCCATCTTGTCTTTGTCCGGCCGGTCCGGAACGTCGTCGAACTGCTCCCGGTGCCGGGCGATTTTCGCCTTCTCGGACGCGACCGCATCCAGCCAGGCGCCGTAAGCCTGGGCCCAGCGCAGGCGCTCGGCCGCTTTCTCCCGCAGGTATCCGGTGTAGCCGTTGCCGTAGCGCGTCAAGGTACGGCGGTCCGCGTCCACTTCCACCACGGTGGTGGCGACGCGTTGCAGGAAGGTCCGGTCATGCGAAACGGCGACGACGGTGCCCGGATGCGCGGCGAGGGCATGTTCCAGCCACTCGACGGCGCTGTTGTCCAGGTGGTTGGTCGGCTCGTCCAGCAGCAGGACCGGCGCGGGATCCGCCAGCAGGCAGGCGAGCGCCAGGCGGCCCTGTTCGCCGCCGGAGAGCGAGCCGATCTTCCGCTCCCTGGTGATATGCCCGAGGCCCAGCCCGTTCAGTGCGCCGTCCACGCGGGCATCCAGAGCGTAGCCATCGCGCAGCCGGTAGGCCGCGAGCAACTCGTCGTACCGGCCGCCTACCTGCACCTTGCCGCCGGCCATAGCGGCCTCGAGCCCGCGGAGTTCCGATTCCATGGCGCGCAGCCCGGACAAGGACGCGTCGATGGCCTGTCCAACGGAGGACGACGGCGGCAGGTCCAGCGTCTGCCCCAGGTAACCGTGGGTGCCGTGGACGGCAACCGTTCCAGCGTCCGGTTGTTCAAGACTGGCCAGCAGCCTGAGCAAGGTGGACTTGCCGGCGCCGTTCTCGCCGATGATGGCCAGGTGTTCGCCGAACGGGATGACAAGGCTGACGTTGTCCAGCAGGAGCCGGCCGCCGTAGCCGTGCGAAAGGTGTGAGAGATGAATATGAGCGCTCAATGTAACCCCATTGCGTCGAATAGTTATGCCTGCGGGCGCGGCCTGCGGGGGCCGGGGCCGCAACGGGCAGACAAATGGACGAAAGCGGGTTACAGCTTCATGCCTTCCAGTGTGGGAGCGCCGGGATGGAGCTGTCAACGTTTCAACGCCCCTCCGTGCAGTTGCGGGCAGTGGACGCCGCATGTGCCGGGCCAACCGTCATCGCATTCGCGGACAACAGCTGTCCCGAAGACTCTGGCGCACGAATGGCCGGGCGCCTACCGTCGAAACATGACCTACAACCTGCAGATAGTCGTGGATTGCGCCGACGCCCACAGCCAGGCCGACTGGTGGGCCGAAACCTTGGGCTGGTCGGTGGAGCAAACGGACCCGGAGTTCATCAAGAAAATGATTGCCCAGGGCCACGCCCGCGAGGAAGACACCATCCCCCATAACGGCATGCTGGTTTGGCGGGCCGGCGCCGCCATCTCTCCGCCGGAGGAAAAGGATGTGCCCGACCGCCGGCGGATCCTCTTCCAGCCGGTCCCGGAACCGAAGACTGTGAAGAACAGACTGCACTGGGATGTGCGCCTTGCCGGCGATGACAGGGACGTGGTCCGGGCGCGGCTTGAAGCCCGCGGTGCCAAGTTCCTGTACGACGCCCAGCAGGGACCGTACAGCTGGTACACCATGGCCGATCCGGAAGGCAACGAATTCTGCCTTACGTGACAGGTCGGTTTTGGGCGCGGGGCTAAACTCGCTATGTGAGCTTTGAGAATTCTGCCCCCGCGCCCGCCACCACCGCACCTGAAGCCAGCAACCACGCACAGGCCGCCTCCCTGCCCGCAAAGGTGTCAGATGTCTTCGACCCCGCCCAGTGGCGCGAAGTATCCGGTTTCGATTTCCAGGACTTGACGTACCACCGCCAGGTGGAACGGGACGCGTCCGGCGCCGTGCTGCGCGATCTGCCCACGGTGCGCATCGCCTTCGACCGGCCCGAGATCCGCAATGCTTTCCGGCCCGGCACGGTGGACGAGCTCTACCGCGCGCTGGACCACGCCCGGATGACGCCGGATGTGGCGACCGTCCTGCTGACCGGCAACGGTCCCTCCCCCAAGGACGGCGGTCACTCGTTCTGCTCCGGCGGCGACCAGCGGATCCGCGGCCGCGACGGCTACCGCTACGCCGACGGCGAGACGCAGGAAACCGTCGATCCGGCCCGTGCCGGACGGCTGCACATCCTCGAAGTCCAGCGCTTGATGCGCACCATGCCCAAGGTGGTCATCGCCGTCGTTAATGGTTGGGCGGCCGGTGGCGGCCACAGCCTCCACGTGGTGGCTGACCTGACCATCGCCTCCCGCCAGCACGGCAAGTTCAAGCAGACCGATGCCACCGTCGGCAGTTTCGACGCCGGCTACGGCTCGGCGCTGCTGGCCCGCCAGATCGGCCAGAAGGCCGCCCGCGAGATCTTCTTCCTGGCCCGCGAGTACTCCGCCGAAGACATGGTCCGGATGGGCGCCGTCAACGAGGCCGTGGACCATGAGCGTCTCGAAGCGACCGCGCTGGAGTACGCCGCGGATATCGCCCGGCAGTCGCCGCAGGCCATCCGCATGCTCAAGTTCGCGTTCAACCTCGCGGACGACGGGCTGGCGGGCCAGCAGGTCTTCGCCGGCGAGGCCACCCGTTTGGCCTACATGACGGATGAGGCTGTGGAGGGCAAGGAAGCCTTCCTGGAAAAGCGCGACCCCGACTGGTCCCGCTTCCCACACTACTTCTAGGGCTGCCTGGATGAACATCGATCCGGCGCTGAAAGCACTCTCGGCCGCGCTGGCAGGCGCGGGCCCCGCCGTCGAAATCGCACCTGATGGCACCCCCGAGCCGGTTACCTCGGCCGGTCTGGCGCCGGAGACCGCAGCGGTAGTGCGGACCTCGGGCTCGACCGGCACGCCGAAGGCCACCATGCTGGGCATTGATGCGCTGGCCGTGTCCTCGATGGCCACGGCCATGCGGCTACAGGGCGAGGGCCAGTGGCTGCTGACCCTGAGCCCCAACTATGTGGCCGGCCTGCAGGTGCTGGTGCGTTCGCTCTACGCGGGCACCCGGCCCTGGGTGATGGATCTGTTGGCCGGCTTCACGCCGGAGGCCTTCACCGCCGCGGCGGGCCAGCTCACGGACAGGTTCCGGCTGGTCTCGCTGGTCCCCACCCAGCTGCACCGGCTGCTCACGGACCCGTCCCCGGAAACGGTCCAGGTGCTGCGCCGCTTCGATACCATCCTGCTCGGCGGCGCCCGGATGTCCGCTGACCTCCAGGCGGCGGCCCGGAAGCATTCGCTGCGGATTGTCCGCACCTACGGCATGAGCGAGACCTGCGGCGGCTGTATTTACGACGGCGTGCCGCTGGACGGCGTGCAGCTGGGGTTGCATGAGGGCCGGATTTCCATCGGTGGCGACGTCCTGGCCTCGGGCTACCTGGACAATCCCGAGCTCACGGACGCGCACTTCAGTACCGTGCCGGACAAGGATGGCTCGGCCACCCGCTGGTTCCTCACCGAGGATCTGGGTGAAATGCACGACGGCGTTCTGGCCGTCAGCGGGCGGGCGGACGATGTGATCATCACCGGTGGCGTCAAGGTTTCCGCCGCCGCCGTCTCCGCTGCCGTCGAGACCGTCCCCGGGGTGGAGGCCGCCCTGGTGGCCGGGGTCGAGGACCCGGAGTGGGGCACCCGGGTGGGCGCCGCCGTCGTCGGTTCTGCAGACGATGAGCTGATCCGCCGGACAGTCCGCGAGGCACTGGGGCCGGCCGCGGTGCCGCGCATCCTCGTGCGGCTGGATGCCTTACCGCTGCTGGCCAACGGCAAGCCGGACCGGCTGGCCGTGGCGCGGGCGCTGCGCGAAGCCGGCTGATACCCGCCGCCCACCGGCGATAAGCGAGAATAGTTCTTTGCGGCCGGCACCGGATCCGGTCCGCCGCCATCATTACCGTTCACGAAAGCAGGATCTTCACGTGGCTACAGTTGCCCAATGGTTTGAAGGCGCACGCCCCCGCACGCTGCCGATGGCGGCTGCTCCGGTCATCGTGGGTAGCGCCGCGGCCTTCGACCTCGAAGCCTTCAACCCAACGCGGGCTTTGCTGGCGCTGCTGATCGCCCTGCTGTTCCAGGTCGGCGTCAACTATGCCAACGACTACTCGGATGGCATCCGCGGCACCGACGACGTCCGCGTGGGGCCCATCCGCCTGACCGCTTCCGGCGTGGCCTCGCCGAAGTCGGTCAAGTTCGCGGCGTTCGGCTGTTTTGGGCTGGCGTTGATCGCCGGGCTGGCACTGATTATTTTGTCCCAGACTTGGCCGCTGCTGCTGGTGGGGGCCGGCTGTGTCATTGCCGCGTGGGGCTACACCGGCGGCAGCAACCCCTACGGCTACCGGGGGCTGGGCGAAGTCTTCGTGTTCCTGTTTTTCGGCATCGTGGCAACCATGGGCACCACCTACACCCAGGCACTGCAGGTCAGCTGGGCTTCATTCGTAGGTGCAGTGGGCACCGGGCTGATCGCCACAGCGCTGCTGATGGCCAACAACGTGCGGGACATTCCCACGGACCGCGAGGTCGGGAAGATCACCCTTGCCGTCCGGCTGGGCGACGAGGCCGCACGGATCAGCTACGTGATGATGCTGGCCGTTGCCATCCTGCTGCCGCTGGTCCTGGTCAACGAGCATCCATGGATCCTGCTGGTGCTGCTGCTGGCTCCGGTCTGCCTGATGCCCAGCTGGGTCATGCTCAAGGGCAAGAAACGCAAGGACCTGATCCCGGTGCTCAAGCAGACGGGCATCATCAACCTGTGCTTCGCCGTCGCCTTCTCGCTGGGTCTGGCGTTGACCCGGCTGATGTAGCGGTCAGTCCGCCGTCGGCATGTCTTCGGGCTTGGTGTCCTTGGGCTTGCGGTCCGAGTCCACGCGGAGCTCGCCGTAGCGGTCCACGGCCTCGTCTTCGGCCATCGCATCCGAGATCTCGGTCGAGGTCCGCAGGGGCTTGGCGTTGCCGGAGAACCGGTGCCGCAGGGACTCCGAAGCGGCGTCGCGCATTTCGCGGAAGAACAGGTACGTGATGCACCATCCGGCCACGGCCGCCACGAGGGCGGAGAAGATCAGGCCAACGCCAAGCCACATGCAGATGACGAAGATGACGGCAACAATACCCAGCCGCAGAGCGGTAAATTTCCAGAAAGCCACCACACAAGTTTACGCTGTCGGCGCCAACCGGGCTTGCGGTCGCGCTCAGAGCGGAAAGCCTGCTACACGCGCAGTGGCGACGCCCCGGCTCAACTACACTTAATGCATGGCCCGTGTCTACATAATGCTCGTTGTACTCGCAGTCGCAATCACTGTTTATGCGCTGATCGAGTGCATACGCTCGCGGCCGCAGGAAGTCCGCAGCATCTCCAAACCGGGCTGGATCCTCACCATCATCCTGGTTCCGCTCATCGGCGCCCTGCTCTGGTTCGCGTTCGGACGGCCGCGCGCTTCAAAACAGGCCCAGCAGGCCGCGCCGCGCCGGCCCATGGCCCCCGACGAGGACGTCGCTTTCTTGCGCAATCTGGACGTGCAGCGCCGGCAGCGCCAGCGCGAAGAACAGCTGAAGAAGCGCGAAGAGGAACTTAAGAAGCAGGCCAAGGACAAGGGCCGCAGCGGCACCAACCAGGTCAGCGAAGAGGATCCGGAAAATCCGAACACCCCGCGCTGACGGATTACGACGACGGGCCCTCCTTACCAGCGCAGCGCTGACCATCGCTGCGGGGCTGCTGGTCCGGTTCGCGGGCAGCGGCACCTGGACCAACCACACCGGCGACGCACTCTACGCTGTGCTGATCTACCTCCTGGTGGCCGCCGTGACTCCGCGGATCCCAAGCGTACTGACCGCAGCCGCCGCATTGGCGGTGTGCACCGCCGTCGAACTCCTCCAGCTTTCACCCCTGCCCGCCGCACTCGGCGAGATCTTCCCGCCGGCGCGCCTGGTCTTTGGCACCACGTTCGGCATGCTGGACCTGGTTTCCTACGGAACAGGTGTGCTGGCAGCCGGCCTGCTGGACGGTGTGCTGCGCCGCCGGCTCCGCGTCCGGCGTCTTGGCAGCCGGAGTCATAGCGGCGCAGTCGCCGCGGACGCCTCAGGTCAGAATGTGCCGTAGGTAGCGTTCCGGCGCGCCCAGATAGGACTTCCAGTTAATGACCAGATTCAACTCGTCCCAGTCCTTGCGGCCGATGCCGTGTTCATCGGTCTCGTAAATGGTGGCTCCGGGAAGCGACGCGAGCACCGGTGAATGCGTGGCACACAGGACCTGCGACCCGTTCGCTGCGAGGTCGGCCAGGACCCCAATCATGGCCAGCGTCGAGCTGAAGGACAGCGCCGCTTCCGGCTCGTCCAGACAGTAGAAGCCGGGCGTCGCGAGATAAGTCTCGGCAACCGCGAGGAACGACTCCCCGTGGCTCATCCGGTGGAAGTCGTGTCCGCCTTCCAGCCCGCGCTGGAAGGAGTAGTAGCCGTGCATGGTTTCGGCGCGCAGAAAGAATCCCCAATTTGGTGCGCCCGGGGTTTTGACCAGCGAGAGCCATTCGCTCAGCGGTGATTCGGTGTCATAGGTGGCGTGGGAGGAGTTGACGGTGCCGCCCTCCGGCCCCAGACCGTAAGCGGCGGCGATTGCTTCGACCAGCGTCGACTTCCCGCTGCCGTTCTCCCCCACCAGAAAGGTCACACCTTCCGGCAGCTCCAGCCCCGACTCCAGCACAGCGGCGACTGCGGGAATGTTTGCCGGCCAGACATCCGGCACGATAGCCGCATCGCTTCGGACGCGGATCTCCCGCACGATCCGGCGGTCGTTAAAGATGGCGCCCGCGCTGGTCATTTTCTTGATGTGGCCGAGGGCTAGATTCTGGCCGCCCGTGAGGTCGCGATGAAGCACGCGACCATCGCAGCGGCAGCCGCCGCCACAACGCACGACCCGAGAACCATGTACCAGGTGTCCGAACGGCTAAAGGAAATCACTGTCAGCAACGCGAACAGCACGCCCGTCATTGCCCAGCCAAAGGCTGCTTTGTTCCCTTCGCCACCTACCTCTTGTGCCGCCATGGAGCCCACTCTACGTTCTGAGGAAGCGAAAGGCGCATTATCCGTGCGGAATGCACTTGTTGCTGGCAGCCCTGCAGCTGGCGGTGGCACCGGTGGCGATGCCGCTTGACGAAGCGTTGGAAGCCGCCTAAGAAGCACCCTCCCGGCAGGCCTCCCCCACCAAGTGATTCGCCACAGTTAAGATGTCACCCGTGACTATCGCGCCAGTCCCGCCCGAGCCAATCCGCGTCATCGTGGAATCGCCTGGAGGGCCGAGGGTGTGGGAGATCATCGGCACGCTCAGTCCGTTCGCTGTCATGGTGGCAGCCGCCATTGCCGGCTACTTTGCATGCGAAACCTGAAACTGGGCCAACGGGCGCTCCAGCAGAAGGCCCGAGTCGATGCACAGACTCTTGCGCAAAAGCGGAAGGCTGATGAAAGCGCGCTCGAGCAGAAGGCTCTGGCCGACCAGAAGAACCAGTGGTGGGACCGGGTGGAGTGGGCTTTGGACGCGGCCTTCTCCGAGGACCCGGATCGGCGCCTTGCCGGCGTCGCCATGATCCGCATCCTGAACAGGACGGAAGGGCTCTCCCCGGAAGAGAAGCGCCTGCTCGATGCCGCATGGAAGGAGCCTCTCGATGAGGAAGAACCCCTCGACGAAGAGGAGCATACAAGCCCATTCGAAGCGTTCTTCCCGAAACTTCTGGGCGAAGCTCGAACGCGCCTATTAACAAACCTCTGGGAGAATCTTCGCCGCTCTCCTGAGCCTGAAGCTCCGATAGACGGGCGCGACGATGTTAGAGACAATGGAGACGAAGGCGATGGAGAGGAGGACACGAATGGCAGAAGCAACGCACGCTGACCGTCCGCGTGTCACGACCCGCCACGGGCGCACGCCGGAGCAGCAGGCCCGTGCCGAGCGGCGCGTCAAGGTGGAAGCCGCCAAGCTGCGCCAAGAACTCGATGCCGATCTGGGACGTGAAACGCCTGCCTGGGTAATCAAGCTGGCCCGCGAGAAGGTCTGACAAACGGTTTACGAAAGGGGTCGCCGAAGGGCGGCCCCTTTCGCGTTCCGAACGCACAGTTACCGCATACCACCGTGACTAAGGATGATTGTGGTAACAACTACTCCTCGCCGGGATGGCATCACCTCGCGCGAGGCGGCCGAGATACTGGGCCTCCCGCTCGATAGGATCTCCCGCCTGGTAGCGTCCCGGCGACTCGAAGCGCTCGGCCGCGTCGCCCACACCCTCATCATCGACCCTGCCTCCGTCAAGCGTCTCCAGTACCAGGGGCTTGACCGGGGCCGCGCCTGGTCCGACGCCACAGCTTGGGGAGCCCTCACGCTGTTGTCCGGCGGGAACCCAATCTGGCTGATCCCGCAGCGCAAGTCCCGCATCAAAACCTCCCTGATGTACCCAGTGATGACTGCCCGCCGGATCTACAACCTGTCCAGGAATAAGGACACTGTATTCCGTTACCGCGCGCCCGTGGCAACCTTGCCTGCGCTTGAAGGCGCCTTACTGCCGACCGCTGCCGGGGCAATGATGTACGACGGCATCGCCGAGGTGTTCGGTCTGACAGCCGGCGGAGGCCTCGCGGAAGGCTACGCATCCGACGGTGAGGCTGAGGGAATAGCAGACGACTTCCGGATGCCCCTGGATCTGGGTGGCAACGTAACCATCCGGGAGGTCGCCATCGAGGAGGCCTTCACCGAATGAAGAGTGCCGCTGGCTGCCATCGCCGTTGACCTGATGGACTCCCTGGGCACGCGGGAGCGCAGCGCCGGCGAGAGAGTCTTGCAAAACCTATTGGAGGAGTTCCGCCGTGGCGCGTGAAGCCTGGGAAGTTGCTGCCCCGGCCGGCGATTGGATTGGATCCCCAAGGCTCCTTTGGATCGGCTAACGCCTAGCGCAGGTCAGGTACTTGATGCCTTGGCTGGTGTCCACGCAACCCCTGCCATCGAAACGATTCCCCGAGCCTTGTTCGCGCGTCCCGATCCAGGGTTGTAAGGCTGCTCCTTGCGGTGAACCGGCGGACAAAAAACGGGACCTGCGCACTGGTTGCCCAGTGCGCAGGTCCCGTTCGGAAAGTTAGCGGAGCGATCCGTTTATTGAATTCCGGAATAGCTGTGCAGTCCGGAGAAGAAGACGTTCACAATGGTGAAGTTGAAGACCACGCAGAGGTAGCCGACGATGGACAGCCAGGCGGCCCGGGTTCCGGTCCAGCCGCGGGTGGCGCGGGCGTGCAGGTAGCCGGCGTAGACCACCCAGATGACGAAGGTCCAGACTTCCTTGGTGTCCCAGCCCCAGTAACGGCCCCATGCCTTCTCGGCCCAGATGGCGCCCGCCATCAGGGTAAAGGTCCACAGCACGAACGCGATGGCATTCACCCGGTAGGCAAAGTTCTCCAGCGACAGCGCAGACGGCACGAGGCGCAGGAAGCCCATGCGCTCCGGCTGCCCGGCACGGGCGCGGGCTTCCCGGTTTGCCTGCAGCAGTTGCAGCACGGACATAGCGAAAGTCAGGGTGAACAAAGCGGAGGCGATCACGGCGATCGAAACGTGGATGATCAGCCAGTAGCTCTGCAGGGCCGGCACCAGGTGGGCCACCGGCGTCGGGAAGCCGATCGCAGCGGCACAGAGCATGATGACAACCAGGCCAATAACAAACGAGCCCAGAAAGCGTACGTCCTTGCGGGTGAGGACCAACAGGAATACGACGGCGACAACCAAGCCGCCGGTGGTGCAGAACTCGTACATGTTGCCCCACGGCACGCGGTGCGCCGCGATGGCCCGGGAGATCACGCCGGCCGTGTGGACGAGGGCGGCCACGATGGTAATGGCAACGCCGATTCGTGCGGCGACGCGGCGTTCCTTGGTGTACACCATGGCTTCGTCTGCCGTCTCGACGGACGCGCCGGCCCCTGCTTTTCCAGCGGAACCCGTTGCTGATGCCCCGGCGCCCGCTCCGGCCAGGACCTTCTGCTCGGACTGTTCGCGGGCCAGGCGGGATTCGACCGACCGGATGGTTTTGCTGGAGGTTGCCAGGTCCCAGCAGAAGGCTATGAACGCCACGGTGTATGCCATGGCAGCCAGCAGGATGAACAGCTCGCTGTACTGGCCGAGCGTCTCGTCAATGGAGGGCATTGGAGTGGATCCTTAGGAGTTTTTTACGCCGACGGCGCTTTTGTTATTGTCTGCCTGCTGGTCCTGGTTGGCCAGCCATTCCTTCTCGAAGAGTTTGCGCAGGGCCGCGGATTCGCCTTCCAGCCTGGGGTCTTCGCCGCGGGCCAGCAGTCCCCACTCAACCATGGTCCGGCCGTCCTCGTGGGTACCGGCACGGACCCAGACGCGGCGGCGGCCGATGAACAGGGAGGCGCTCAGTCCGATGATGGCGAGCGTCGAGAACACCAGCGCGCCGGCCTGGCCCGGGTCGTGGTCGATGTCCAGGGCAACGTAGCGCTTCAGTCCGTCGAACGTGACGCTGCCCAGTCCGTTCGGCAGCTCGTAGCTTTCGTAGGCGCCGAGGGAGAATTCGCCGGCCTCGTCCTCGCCGTCGCTCATCGACGTCAGGGTGGAGGTGTCCAAGACGTAAACGTTCTTCGGGTCGCCTTCGTCCAGGCCCAGGTCGCCGTAGTAACCGTTCAGGTACAGCCGCGGGTTGAACGGATCCGGGTCGCTGCCAACGGCCACGCCGTCGGAACCTTCTACCGCGGTGGGCAGGAAGAAGCCCACAAAGCCCAGCTGTTCCGGCTGGGCGTCCGGGACCTTGACGACCATGGTGGAGGTGTAGGCGCCGTCGTTCGGCACCGACACCACGGGACCCTGCAGCGCGATGTTGCCGTCGCCGTCGCGGATCGTCACGACCGGGGCATAGCCGTTGCCGACCAGATACACGCTCGTTCCGCCGATGGACAGCGGCTCGTTGACCTTCAGGGTCTGCTGCTCAGGTTCCGCTTCGGGCGATTCCTTGGTGGTCAGGACGGCGGTGAAGTCCAGCGGCTGGCCATAGTGTGTGTCCGATTCACGGTCGAAGACCACATCGAAGCTGTCCAGCTGCATCGAATACGGCTCCAGCTGGTCCTCGTGGAAATTACTGCCCGGGGAGAAGTTGTCGTAGCCCACCAAGGTGTTGACGAAGGACTCACCCTCGACGATGATCTTCTGGCCGCGGTAGCCGAACAACCCGCCGACGGCCACGGAGACCAGGACACCGATCAGCGAGACATGGAAGACCAAGTTGCCGATTTCCTTCAGGAAGCCGCGCTCGGCACCGACGGAAGGCATCGCGCCGTCCTTGCCGCGCACCTCCACCCGGTAGCCGCGGCGCTTGAGCAGGCGGGCGGCGTCGTCGACGGCGGATTCCCGCGTGACTTCCAGGTTGGACGGCAGCGCCATCGAACCGTATTCCGGTAGGCGGGAGAGCCGGCGCGGGGTCCGCGGCGGCTGGGAACGCATGGCCTTCCAATGCTGGACGGCGCGCGGGACCACGCAGCCGATCAGGGAGATGAACAGCAGCAGGTAGATCGCCGAGAACCAGACCGACGAGTAGACGTCGAACAGCTGGAAACGGTCCAGCCAGGGACCGGTTTCCGGGTTGTCCGTGAGGTATTGGGTGACGACAGCGGGGTTCGCCGGCCGCTGTGGGAACAGCGAGCCCGGCACCGCGGCAACAGCCAGCAGCAGCAGCAGGAACAGCGCGGTGCGCATGCTCGTCAGCTGTGTCCAGATCCAGCGCAAGGTGCCGACGAAACCCAAGGCGGGCAGGGCGACGTCGTTCTTCGCCGAAGGCATTTTGTCCTTCTTCGCCGGGCCCCAGCCGCGGGCGGCATCCGCTTTGCCGGCGGGGCCTGCCTGCTCCCTGCCCGGCGTCGGGGGTGCGTCGGACGCGGGCGTCTCGGGAGTCTTAGGTGTTTCGCTCATCAGATGGGGAGCCTCACTTCATTTGCGAACCAGTCCTGCAATTGCGTTACCCAGGTCCCCCACATCCCGGTGGCCATCAGCACACCGAGAATCACCAGCAGCGCCCCGCCTGCCCGCTGCAGGAACAGGCGGTGCTTGCGGAAGAAGGCCATGGCGCCCATGCCCCGCCGCACGCCTAGTGCGATCAGCAGGAACGGGATGCCGAGCCCCAGGCAGTACATAAAGGCCAGGAAGGCGCCCTTGGTCGCATCGGCGCCGCCGGAATACGCCAGCGCCTGGACGGCGGAGAAGGTGGGTCCGATGCACGGCGCCCAGCCCAGGCCGAAAGTCATCCCGAGGACCGGGGCGCCCCAGAGCCCGGCCGGCGGGCGGGAATGGATCTTGCGGTCGCGCTGGAACCAGGACAGTCCGCCCATAAAGATCACGCCCATCGCAATAACGACGACGCCGAGCGCCTGCGTGACCCAGGCGGCTTCGGATCCCTTCAGCCACGCTCCCAGTTGCCCGAACACCGCCCCGATGGCCACGAAGACAATGGAGAAGCCCAGCACAAACAGGCCGATGCCGGCAAGCATCCGGCCGCGCCGCTGGCGTTCCAGGTCCACGCCGGTCAGTCCGGTGACGTAGCCCAGGTAGCCCGGGACCAGGGGCAGGACGCACGGGGACAGGAAAGACACCAGCCCCGCCAGCATCGCCACGGGGATGGCGAGCAGGACGGAGCCGTTCAGGACAGTATCGCCGAAGGCGCTGCCGATGCTCAGGGGGACGTAGGCCGCAGTCAGTTCCACAGTCAGGCGGCCGCTGTGTCTCTGATCAGCGCTTTCAGCGTGCCCTTGTCCGCGACGCCCAGGATGCGGGCAGCTACCCGGCCTTTCTTGTCGAGCACGAGCGTGGTGGGGACGGCCTGCGGCGGGACGTAGTTGGTCATTGCCAGCAGGATGCCGCCGTCTTTGTCATTAAAGCTGGGGTAAGTCACGCCGAAATTGCGTTCAAAGGCTTCCGCCGTTGCCCGTTCGTCGCGGATGTTCACGCCGTAGAACTGCGCCTCGTCGGCGAACTCCTCGCTCAGCGCCTGCAGGTCCGGGGCTTCCAGCCGGCACGGTGCGCAGGCGGCGTACCAGAAGTTCAGCACGGTGACCTGGCCGGCGAAATCGGCGGCCTCCACGGCGGTGCCGTCGAAGAGCTTCCCGGAGAGCTGGACCGGTTCACCGCGGGTGGCGGCATCATATTCGGTCACCGAGCCGTCCCCGGCGATGTAGTTTTTGTTGTCGCCGGCATTGGCCTGCTGGGCCAGCGAATCCTCCACTGTGCAGGCGGCCAGGGGCAGGGCAAAAACAAGTCCCGCACCAAGCTTGAGCAGGGAACGACGGTTGAACGGCTGAGGGGTTTGGGCAGTCACAATCACACTTTTCTTCGTGGGCTGGGAAGTATCCCACTTCTACAACGCGTAGTAATTCTATTACGCTCCCGGGATATTCGCCGCACCGGGCAAAAGATCGGCGCTGGGCTCGCAATATTCGACCCCGACGAGGCGTTCGCCGTCGAACTTCAGGCTGGTGACCGAGGTCAAAGTACATTGCCGACGGCGGGGGTCATGCCACAGCCTGCGTTGTTCCGCCGCCAGCCGCGTCACCCAGATGGGCAACTGATGGCTCACCAGCACTGCTTCGGCGCCTTCTCCGCCGCGTTCGACGGCGGCGCGCCGGGCATCCTCGACCGCTTCCATGACCCGGGCGACCTGCCCGGCATATGGCTCGCCCCAGGACGGCAGCATCGGGTTGCGCAAATACCTCCAGTGCCGCGGATCCCGCAGATGCCGCTTAACGTCCGAGAGTCCCTCGAAACGGTTCTCCGCCTCGATGATCCGCTCATCGGTCACGATTTCGAGACCCAGCGCGACGGCGGTTGGCTGCGCCGTCTCCTGCGCTCGGGTAAGGGGCGAGGCCACCAGATAACTGATCTTGGCGCCGTCTTCGGCCCGTTGGGCAAAGTAGTCCGCCGCCCGCTGGGCCATCTCACGTCCAAGCTCGGAGAGACGGAAATTAGGCAGCCGACCGTAGAGGACGCGGTCCGGGTTATGGACCTCGCCGTGGCGGAGTAAATGCACAGTGGATAGGGGCATGGTCTTAATTCTCTCAAAGCCAAGGGGATTGCCCAAAGCCTGAGGCGTGGCAAGAATGGGCGGTGAGTGAAGATCTGCTGCTCAGCCCTGATGGAATCGTTTTTCCCACGTAAGGAGATCGTTATGACATTGCCCCAAGGTCTGGCTCAAGGCGTCTGGACTCTCGACCTGGCGCATAGTGAAATCGGCTTCACCGTACGCCACGCCGGGATCAGCAAGGTCCGCGGCCGATTCACTGATGCCTCGGCCGAGGCACGAGTTGGCGAGTCACTCGCGGAGTCCACTCTGCACGCCACAGTCAATACAGCCAGTTTCGAATCCGGCGACGCCAACCGCGATGCCCATGTCAAGGGTCCCGATTTCTTCGACGTCGAGCAGTTCCCTGAGATGACCTTCGTCGCCACCGGTGTCGAAGGCGACGGCGAGGACTATACGGTTACCGGCGACCTGACGATCCGCGGCGTGACAAAGCCTGTGGAAGTCGAGGTGGAATTCACCGGCGTGGCTGTCGACCCGTTCGGGGCGACCAGGGCCGGATTCACCGGTGAAACCGAAATCAGCCGCAAGGAGTTCGGCCTGACCTGGAACGCCGCGCTGGAGGCCGGCGGCGTCTTGGTCAGCGACAAGGTGAAGATCAATCTGGATGCGGCGCTGGTCAAGCAGGCCTGAACCGCCCGATCCGATGCATGGATTTTGCCTGGCCGGGACAGCTGTTCCGGCGAGGCAAAATCATCCTTCAGAGCTAGTCCCTACCGGCATGCCTGCGCTGTAGGGTTGCAGTAGGAGCTGTCCTGTCCTGCCTTGTCACACGCGGTACCGGCGGCTATCTGCAGTGTCGATCGACAGAAGAAGGATGCGACCATGTCCACTCCCGAAAACAATCCGAATCCGTCCGAGAAACCGGACCAGCAACCGGGACAGTCCGGCCAGAACGGCGACGTCGCACCCCGCTACGGGCAGAACGCGCCCTACGGTCAGAACCAGCCGCAGTACGGCCAGAACTCCCCCTACGGCCAGCAATCCGGGCAGCCGGGCCAGGCCAGCCCCTACGGCCAGAACTCCCCCTATGGCCAGAACACCCCGTCACCGTACGGCTACCAGAACGCACAGCCCGGCCAGTACAGCTATCCGAGCAGCCAGCCGCAAGGCGGCACCGGGAAGCCCGAAGCGCCCAAAGAAGTCATGATCGCCTTCTGGCTGATCATCGCGGCGGCCGCGCTGACCGCTATCGAAATCATCATTTCCTTGGCCACCATGGACACCGTGCTGGCCCAACTGGCGGACGATCCGGCTGTCCGGGACGCCGTGGCACAGACCGGCGGCCAGATCAGCGAACAGGAATTCATCGACATGGCCAGCGGCATGGCGGGCGTGGTGATGGTCGTCGTCGGGCTTATCGGCATCGGGCTCTACCTGATGGTTGCCTTTGGCGTGAAGGCCGGCAAGAACTGGGCCCGGATCACCGGAACCGTCTTCGCCGCGCTGTCTCTGCTGGGCATCATTCCGTTCGGACTGCACACCCTGACGATCCTGCTCGGCATCGCCGCCATCGTGCTGCTGTTCATGCCGCCGTCGAACAACTTCTTCAAGGCAGTGGCCGCACGCAAGTTCGGCATCTACGGCCGCTGACGTTTCCTACTGTGCCTTGCGGGCGCGGGTTTCGGAGTCCAACTCCGATTCCTGCGCCCGTTGTGCGTGGTAGGCCAAGATCTGCAGTTCGGTGGCCATGTCCACCTTCCGCACCTGCACATGCTGCGGCACCTGCAGCACCACGGGGGCGAAACTGAGGATGCTGGTGATTCCGGCTGCGACGAGCTTGTCGCAGAGTTCCTGGGCCACGCGGCCCGGTACGGCCAGCACCACCATATTGGCGCCGGTCCGGTGCAGCACGGTTTCCAAATCGGCCGTGTTGTGGATTTTCAGGCCACCGATCTCGGTTCCGATGATTGACGGGTCGGCATCGAAGATGGCCGCAACTTCGAATCCACGCGTAGTGAAACCCGAATAGCCGGCCAGGGCCCGGCCGAGGTTACCGGCGCCGATGATGGCGACGCGCCATTCCTGGGTCAGCCCCAGCCGGGCGGAAATGGTCCGCGTCAGCAGCTGCACGTCGTAGCCGACACCCCGAGTACCGTAGGAGCCGAGGTAGGACAGATCTTTGCGGAGCATGGGAGATTTCACCCCGGCGGCTTCGGCAAGTTCCTCGGATGACGCCCGTTCCACGCCCTCGGCAAGCAGGGAGTTCAGGGCGCGCAGGTAGATCGTCAGCCGCGCAACGGACGCTGGCGGAATAGTGCGGCCCGAACTTTCGGGATTCCCAGCGGTACTGGGAAGATCCTGCGTGGTCACGATGTGGCTCTCCATTGCTTAGCTGTAGTCCCACTTTAGGCGCTGGGCAAAACGGCAACCAATTGGCTCCGCGCGCTCAGGACGTCAACAGGCGCCGCAGCCGCTCCGGATCGATGCGCCAGAAATCGCGCTGTACGCCGTCGATCATGACCACCGGAATCTCCTCGGCGAACCGCCGTTCCAGCTCCGGATCCTCCAGAATGGACTTCTCCTGCCACTCCAGCCCAAGGTCGTCGGCAACTGCCGCCACAGTTTCCCGTGCCGCTTCACAAAGATGGCAGTCCGGCTTGGTGAGCAGCACCAGTTCATGATTGGGGCGGGGAGCAGCTGAATCCGTCATAGCTAACAACGTAGCCCCACCTTGGCAGGAGTCAATAACCGGACACCACGCTGCCCCACGCAGGGCCGCTCAGCATGGATGCCTCCGGCTCGTTAGACTCGAGGCATGCCCTCAGCCGCCACAGGTCCTGCCCACCGAAAGCCTGATCCCGCCGGCGCAGAAACCGGGGCCGCGTTTTTCGACGTCGACAATACTTTGATGCGAGGGGCAAGCCTGTTCCACGTGGGGCGCAAGATGTACCAACGCGGCGCCTTCCGGATGCGGGACGTTGCCGGGTTCGCCATTAAGCAGGGGAAGTTCCTGTGGCGCGGGGAAAACCTGAAGGACATCCAATCCGTCCGCGATACCGCCATGGCGCTCGGCGCGGGGCTGATGGTGACGGATGTGAAGGCCTTGGGCGAAGAGGTCTATGACGAGATCATCGCGTCCAAGATCTGGCCCGGTACACGCGCCTTGGCGGATCAGCATCTGCGCGCCGGACGCAAAGTGTGGCTGGTGACCGCCACTCCCCTGACGGTCGCGGAAGTCATCGCGGACCGGCTGGGCCTCGACGGGGCTTTGGGTACCGTGGCCGAAATTTCCGAGGGCGCCTACACCGGGGCCCTGGTCGGTGAAATCCTTCATGGGCCGGCCAAGGCCTACGCCGTCGCCGAGCTCGCCAAGCTGGAAGGGCTCGAGCTGGAGAACTGCTGGGCCTACAGCGACTCCTACAACGATGTTCCACTGCTGTCGCTGGTGGGCAATCCCGTGGCTATCAATCCGGACGCGAGACTGCGCAGGCATGCCCGGGAACGCAACTGGCCGATCTACGACTTCCGCAGCGGCCGCAAGGCTGCAACCCTTGGCCTCAAAGCCGCCACCGGAGCCGGCGCCGTGTACGGGCTCTGGCGCGGGGTGCACAAGTTCCGCGGTCCACGCGGCTGAACGAGCGGCGCTGCGGCGTCCTCGTCACGGCACGGTCCGGGTCCGGCACGGATTAACGCAAACGGCCCGCCAGTTACCTGGCGGACCGAGAAGCATGCTGTAAAGCTGAAGCTCTACTTCTTATTGCGACGCTGGTGGCGTGTCTTACGAAGCAGTTTACGGTGCTTCTTCTTGGCCATACGCTTGCGGCGCTTCTTAATAACTGAACCCACGAGTTCCTCACAAATTCACTTCGATTAACACCCGACTGCCACAGTTTGCCCTTGAGAACAGCAGTGGCCGGCGGATTCTTACGATGACGTAAAACGTTCCTTAACAGGGTACCGCCTAAATCAGGCGACAATTTACCGGCCGTTGGCGCCGGGTCCATTGCCAGACCCAAAACCACCTAAGCGGTATCCGACTGGCCCTCCACAACGGCACCGCGAAGATACTGCTCCACGGCCGATTCCGGCACCCGGTAGGAGCGGCCGAACCTCACAGCAGGCATCTCCCCGGAGTGGATCAACCGGTAAACGGTCATCTTGGAAACACGCATCACTTCGGCCACTTCCGACACCGTCAAGAAGCGGACATTCGAGAAGTTCTTCTCCTCTGCCATTTCCAAAATCCTTTACTCCGGTCGGGCCGAACGGCATGCCGCCTTGCCCTGCGGGTAATTACCGTCTAGCTAGACACTCTAGAGGGCCAAGTGACCAAAGTGAAAGTTGCCCTGTTGATTAAGCGTTACATGATTCCCGCTGCTTTTTCAGCGGGACACTCCGGCGCGCTGAACACTGCTCAAGGCCAGCTGGGAGAGGGTGTAAACCGTCATCTCCCAGTCCATGCAGGCGTCAGTCACGCTCTGTCCGTAAACCAGTTCGGCGTCGCCTGCGGCTTGGTCAGCGACATCGAGTTTCTGCGCGCCCGCAACGAGGAAGCTTTCCAGCATGATTCCGGCAATGGCGGAGGCGCTGTGGCCTGCCCCCTCCAGCTGGGCCGCGACGTCCAGCGCCACCTCAGCCTGACGGTGGTGGCTCTTGCCGCTGTTGGCGTGGCTGGCGTCCACGATTAGCCGCGGGTTCAGCCCCGCCTCCGCCAGCAGCTCCGAGGCACGGACAACATTGGCGGCGTCGTAATTTGGCCCGGCATTGCCGCCGCGTAAAATCAGGTGAGTATCGGCGTTTCCCGCCGTCGAGACCATGGAGGCCCGGCCGGCTTCGTCGATGCCCAGGAAAGTCTGGGCAGCCGAAGCGGCGGCGCAAGCATCGAGCGCGACCTGCAGCCCGCCGTCGGTCCCGTTCTTGAAGCCGATCGGCATGGATAGTCCCGAGGCGAGCTGGCGGTGGATCTGGCTTTCCGTGGTGCGCGCACCGATCGCTCCCCAGCTGACCAGATCCGCCACGTACTGCGGGCTGATCGGCTCGAGGAACTCGGTGGCCACAGGGAGCCCGAGGTCGGCTACGTCGAGCAGGAACCGGCGCGCCGTCCGCAGTCCGGTGGCAACGTCATGGGAGCCGTCCAGGCGTGGGTCGTTAATCAGGCCCTTCCAGCCCACGGTGGTGCGTGGCTTTTCGAAGTAAGCACGCATGACGATGAGCAGTTCAGAGCTATGCTGCCGGGCCACCGAGGCCAGGCGCCGGGCGTAGTCCAGCCCTGCTTCCGGATCGTGGATGGAGCATGGGCCGACGATCACCAGCAGCCGGTCATCGACGCCGTCCATGACCGCACGGATCTCTGCGCGGCCGCGTTCGACGACGGCGGACTGTTCGGCAGTTGCCGGCAGCTCTTCGATGATCTCCTGCGGCGTCGGCAGCGCACTGAAGGAGGTGACCCGCAGATTGCTGGTCTGGATCTTGTCTGCGTTCAGTACCGGATTCATGGTTTTCCCGTCCTATGGTGGCGGGAACCGATCAGAACCCGCCGTGGAAATGGCGAAGGGCAGAGAATGATCTCTGCCCTGTTGGCTCTGAAGGTGTCGGTTGCGCACGCCGCTAGGCAGTCACGTTAGGCCCCTCCAGAGCCAACGGAAAATACGCATACCAACGGGTTGTCATGTCCACGAGCATAAGCGACGGTTTCCATGCTGCGGCAATTATGACGTTTATGACTTCGGCCGTGGCACATCCGACGCGGCGGGGTTTTGGCGTCCGGCGGGATCATCGAGCAAGTCCACGCCATAGACCGGTTCCCGGTCCAGCTGGCGCACGTCGTCGATGCCATGCGGAGCCAGGGCTGCGGCTATGCCTGCGGCCAGTAGAGGCACGTTTGCCCCCAGCCCGCCGCCGAGGATCACCGGCCCGGAGATGTCCAGCCGCCCGGCGACCTGCACGATGAGCCGCGCGAGATCATTGACCGCAACGGTCAGCAACTCCGCGGCCACCGGATCGTCCGCGGTTGCCTCGACAACCAACCGCGAGCGCTGCGCCCAGTAGCGGCGGCCGGTGGGACCGTGGAAATGAGCGATCAGTTCAACCGGGTCCGCCAGCGAGCAGTCGGCCAGCAGGGCACGGGTCAGCGCATCGGGCTCCAGGCCTTGGTCGAGGCGGCGCAGTGCGTGCCGGACCAGTTCCCGGCCCAGCCAGTAGCCGCTGCCCTCGTCCCCCAACAGGTAACCCCAGCCTCCCGCCCGGGCTTCGCGCCCGGCGCCGTCGGTGCCCCAGACCGCCGATCCGGTACCGGCGATAACCGCAATGCCCCGGCGGGCGCGCCCCGCGGCGAGCACCAGGCGCGAATCGTGCACGGCGCGGATCTCCGCGTGCGGAGCAAAAGGCGAGATGAGCCCGGCCAGGGCGCTGGCGTCGTTCGCTGTATCTATCCCGCCGGCACCGGCGACCACCTTGTCCGCATCGCTGCCGCCCAGCGCCGAGAAAACTTCGGCCAACGCCGTGGACGCCGCTTCGCGGGAAACATTCTGCACGTTGGCGCTGCCTGCGATGGCTTCGGCCGTGACGGCGCCGTCCTCCAGCCGGATGGCATGGGTTTTGGTGCCGCCGATGTCCAGCCCGATCAGAATGTGCCCCATAGCGATAGAGCTTACTGCGACCCTGCGGACCCGGAGTCCATGCCGGCTTCGGCATAGTAGCCTTCAATGTGGCGGCGGATGATCCAGGCAGCATTCTCGGCGTGACCGCTGCGCAAGGCTGTAGCGCTCGATGGACTCCCGCAGTTCCTGCGGCACTGGCCCTTGTCGTGGTCCTACCATATGCCGTAGGCTGTGGTTGGACCACATAGGTTTCCACCCACGAGGGAGCTAAGCCATGCATGAAGAATTGCCCCCGGCCCTCAAACGCCGGATCCCCAAAGTTGCAGATCTCGCCCCGCTGATGCAGTTCAAGCGGCCCACCTTCGGCAGCGCCGCCCGGTTGCAGCGCGCCAACACCATCTGGGAGCTGCGCGCGATGGCCAAGCGCCGCACACCCAAGGCGCCCTTCGACTACACCGACGGAGCCGCAGAAGCCGAAATCACCCTGAACCGGGCACGCGAGGCATTCCTGGACCTTGAGTTCCGGCCCGGGATCCTGCGCAACGTCCAGACCGTGGACTTGAGCACCGAGGTGCTGGGCAAGCGGTCGGCACTTCCCGTCGGAATCGCTCCCACCGGCTTTACCCGGATGATGCAGTCCGAGGGCGAGTACGCCGGTTCCCGCGCCGCGGCCGCGGCAGGAATCCCCTACACGCTCTCCACCATGGGCACCGCATCCATCGAGGATGTCGCCGCTGCCGCGCCGCACGGCCGCAACTGGTTCCAGCTCTACCTCTGGACCGACCGCGAGAAGTCCCTGGCGCTGATCGACCGTGCGGCCAAGGCGGGCATGGATACGTTGATGGTCACGGTGGATACTCCCGTGGGCGGGGCCCGGCTGCGCGACGTCCGCAACGGCATGACGATCCCGCCGGCGCTGACCGCGAAGACCGTGCTGGACGCTTCCTACCGGCCCGCCTGGTGGTTCAACTTCCTCACCCACGAGCCGCTGTCCTTCGCCTCGCTCTCGCGCTACTCGGGGACCGTCTCCGAGCTGATCGACTCCATGTTCGACCCAACCCTGAGCTTCGACGACCTCGCCTGGCTGCGCGACACGTGGAAGGGCAAGCTGGTGGTCAAGGGTCTGCAGACGCTTGAAGACACCAGGAAAGTAGTCGACTACGGCGCGGACGGAATTGTGCTCTCCAACCATGGCGGCCGCCAGCTGGACCGCGCGCCCATCCCCCTGCACCTGCTCAGCCAGGTGGCGCGGGAGCTGAAAGGCAAAACGTCCATCATGCTGGACACCGGCATCATGAGCGGCGGGGACATCGTGGCAGCGATCGCACTGGGAGCCGATTTCACCCTCATCGGCCGGGCCTACCTGTACGGGCTGATGGCCGGCGGCCGCATGGGCGTGGACCGCGCCCTGGAGATCCTTTCCGGCGAGATGGCCCGCACCATGCGCCTGCTCGGCGTCAACAAGGTCGAAGACCTGAACCCGGATCATGTGAAACTCCCGGCCGGCCTCTGACCGACCGGCGGGAGCACTCTGCTTCGAACACTGCTGCAAGGAACGACGGCGGGGCTCACCTTTTTGGTGAGCCCCGCCGTCGCTCGCTGTAAATTCCCTTAGATGACGCCCAGGGCCAGCATTGCGTCCGCAACACGGCGGAAGCCGCTGATGTTGGCGCCGGCAACGTAGTTGCCGGGCATGCCGTATTCGTCGGCCGTTGCAGCACAGCTTTCATGGATCCCCACCATGATGGCACCGAGACGTTCCTCTGTGTGCTCGAAGCTCCAGGCGTCGCGGCTGGCGTTCTGCTGCATCTCGAGGGCAGAGGTTGCCACGCCGCCGGCGTTGGCCGCCTTGCCCGGGCCGAACAGAATACCGGCTTCCTGGAACAGTGCCGTGGCCTCGGCGGTGCATGGCATGTTGGCCCCTTCGGCCACCGCCACCAGACCGGAATTGACCAGCTTCGCCGCCGCCTTGTCATCGAGTTCGTTCTGTGTGGCGCAGGGCAGTGCCACCGAGGCGTCGACATCCCAGACCGAGCCGTCCTCGACGTAGCTGACGGAACCGCCGCGGCGTTCGGCGTACTCGGAGATACGGCCGCGCTCGATTTCCTTGATTTGGCGAAGGAGTTCGACGTCGATGCCGGCCTCGTCCACAATGTAGCCGCCGGAGTCGGAGGCCGTGATAGCGGTTGCGCCCAGTGATTGCGCCTTCTCGATGGCGTTGATGGCCACGTTGCCCGAGCCGGACACTGAAACCCGCTGTCCGTCGAAGGACATGCCCTTGGTCTTGAGCATCTCCTCGGTGAAGAGCACGGCGCCGTAACCGGTGGCTTCCGGCCGGACCAGGGAGCCGCCCCAGCCGATGCCCTTGCCGGTCAGCACGCCTGACTCATAGCGGTTGGTGATGCGCTTGTACTGGCCGAACAGGTAGCCGATTTCACGCCCGCCAACGCCGATGTCACCGGCGGGAACGTCCGTGTACTCGCCGATGTGGCGGTACAGCTCGGTCATGAAGGACTGGCAGAAGCGCATGACCTCGCCGTCGGACTTGCCGCGCGGGTCAAAGTCCGCTCCGCCCTTGCCGCCGCCGATCGGCATTCCGGTCAGGGCATTCTTGAAGATCTGTTCGAAACCCAGGAACTTAACGATGCCGAGGTAGACCGATGGATGGAAACGCAGTCCGCCCTTGTACGGGCCAAGCGCGGAGTTGAACTCCACCCGAAAACCACGGTTGATCTGCACCTGCCCGGAATCGTCAACCCACGGTACGCGGAAAATGATCTGGCGTTCGGGTTCGCAGATGCGCTGAAGTATAGCGGCATCTGCATACTCGGGGTGCTTGTTCGAGAGGGGGACCAGGCTTTCAAAAACCTCGTTTACGGCCTGGTGGAATTCAAGTTCGCCGGGATTGCGGCGAAAGACTTCGTCCCGGATTTCGAGCAGATTCGCATCCATGGGGGTGGGTCCCTTCAATAGCTATCGGAGTGCGGGCAGGTGCCTGTACGGAAAAAAACTCGTGACTGAAAGACGCAGCTGCGCAACCTTCAAATCGAAACATACCCGGTGGTCAAGATGATAACGGGAACGAAATAACGCCCGCCAGCGGCGTAATGAATCCGGCCCTCCGCCGCTAGCCGCGGCGGCTGCGCCGCAGCTTCGGCAGGTGCGCAAAAAGGTCCGCTGCCTGCTTGGCAGCTTGGTTGGCCGCATGGCCCAGGGACCGGCCCAGCTGCGGCGGTATCTGGTTTTCTCCGTCGCCGTCCAGCTCCGCAGCGGAGGCCGAGACCAGCGACACGGCAGGCGCCAGCGGTTCCTCCACGGGTAGGTTGACCGACGCCAGGCCGAAGCCGGCAACCCAGTCCGCTACGTCCTGCAGCGGGTCCGTCTGCAGAGCGTAAAAACGCTTCTGCCCCTGGGCCCGCATCGAGACCAACCCGGCCTCGCGCAGCACCTTGAGATGTTTTGAGACGGTAGGCTGGCTGACCTCGAGTTCCTCGACCAGCTCGCCCACGGATTTGTCGCCCTCACGCAGGGAGCCGAGTATTTCGCGGCGCGTCCCCTCTGCGATTACGGCGAAAACATCATCGATGACCATTCCATTACCCTAGCCACATATACGCGGTGCGGCATCCCCCGCAACGTCCGTGGCGGGCAACCGCGTGGAAATCGTTATGCTCAGTCAAACCAAGGGTCCAGCCCGTGATACGGGAACACTTCCTTGCGGGTTGCCATGACCGTGCGGTCAACCGCGTCGTTGGGGTCGTAGCCGACTTCCCAGGAGCGCCACCAGAGCTGGGCATCGTCGTTCATCAGCAATGGAGCGGTCTGGCCGTAGCGTTCCAGCACGTAGTCCCGCCAACGTTGCGGTACTTCCGCCCGCAACGGAACGGGCTGGCCGGAAACAATTGCCACCAGATGGCTCCACGAACGCGGCACCACATTGAAAATGTCGTAGCCCCCGCCGCCGGTGGCAATCCAGCGGTCATCAGACACCTCACGCGCCAGCTCCGCAATGTCCAGCATCATCTGCCGTTGGGCGTCGACGCTGAGGCGGACGCTGCTGAGGATGTCCCGGGCATGGTTGTCGCAGCCGTGCTGGCTCACGATGACCTCCGGCTTGAAGGCATGTGCCAGTTGCGGGACCACCGCATGGAAGGCCCGCATCCAGGCCGCGTCCCCGGTGCGCGGAGGGACCGCCACGTTCACGGCGCTGCCCAGCGCGTCCGGACCACCGATCTCATTGGCAAAGCCCGTACCGGGGAACAGCGACATGCCCGTCTCATGGATGGAGACGGTGAGCACCCGCGGATTGTTCCAGAAGATATTCTGGGTGCCGTCGCCGTGGTGCGCATCGACGTCGATATACAGGACGCGCTGGACCCCGCCGTCGAGCAGGCGCTGAATGCCCAGCGCGCAATCGTTGTAGATGCAGAAGCCGCTGGCCTTGTCGCGCGCGGCATGGTGCATTCCGCCACCGAAATTGACCGCGTGCACGGCTTCCGAGCTCAGCAGGGCTTCCGCCGCTTGCAATGTCCCACCCGCCAGGCGGGCACTTGCCTCGTGCATCCCGGCAAAAGCCGGGTCATCCTCGGTGCCCAGCCCCCGGGACTCATCCGGCTCGTCCGGATTGGCGCTGACTGCATGTACGGCGGCAACATACTCCGCGTCGTGCACGGTCTCCAACTGTTCATCCGTCGCGACCTCGGGTGCAACGACCGAGACATTGTTCCGCTCGAAGAGGCCGAAGTCCCCCGACAGCCGTGCAGTCAGGTCCAACCTGATCGGCGACATCGGATGTTGCGGCCCAAAGTTGTAAGCAAGCATCGACTCATCCCACATGACGTGAGTTGGAACACTGGCCGCTGGGTTCGCTTGCATCAGGGACAGGCTACGCGAAACGGTGGCCGGGGTGCATGATTAGCGTCCCCGATGACGACAGATAGATGATTTACTACTGCAAGGACCAAGTCCCCAAACCCGCCGAAAACCACTCAGCCCGTCAGAAGCGAACCGTATGACAATTAACCAGCCGTACAGCCGGCCGGATCGGAAGCAAGGGAAGCTCTCCTTCCTGCTGAGCATCCGCGATTTTGTCGACAACGTCGCCAACAGTTCTCCGGCGCGGCTGGCCCTTATTGTCTACGCCGGCGTTGTACTGGTCTTTACGGGCCTGTTGTCACTGCCCAGCGCCGCTGCGGACGGAAACATCACGCCGCTGCACGACGCCTTCTTCACCGCCGTTTCGGCCGTGTGCGTGACCGGACTGACGGTAGTCTCCACGGCCGCCCACTGGACCTTCTTCGGTCAGGCGATTATTTTGCTCGGTATCTTCATTGGCGGGTTGGGCACCCTGACGCTGGCGTCCATGCTGGCACTGATGGTGAGCAAACGGCTGGGCGTCCGGGGCAAGCTGATCGCCCAGCAGGCCATGAACAACGCCGGCCGGCTCGGCGAAGTCGGCACATTGCTGCGGATCGTCATCACCACCTCCGTGCTCATCGAACTCGCGCTGGCCCTGATGCTCATCCCCCGGTTCATCATCCTGGGTGAGTCGTTCGGCGAGGCCGTCTGGCACGGCGTCTTCTACTCCATCTCGGCGTTCAACAACGCCGGCTTCACGCCGCACTCGGATGGCCTGGTCCCCTATGAGACGGATGAATGGATCCTGCTGCCGCTGATGGCCGGAGGTTTCCTCGGCAGCCTCGGCTTCCCCGTTGTCATGGTCCTGCTGGAACGCGGCTGGCGGTTCAGCAGGTGGAACTTGCACACCAAGCTCACTATCCAGGTCTCGCTGGTCCTGCTGGTCATTGGTGCCGTGGGCTGGGGAGCTTTGGAATGGAACAGTCCCGACACGCTCGCCGGCATGACGGTTTGGGACAAAGTCCTGCACTCGGTCTTCGCGTCGGTCATGACCCGTTCCCTGGGGTTCAACCTGGTGGATATGAACAATATCGAACCCAGCACGATGTTGCTGTCCGATGCGCTGATGTTTGCCGGCGGCGGCTCGGCCTCGACCGCCGGCGGCATCAAGGTGACCACCATCGCCATCGTCTTCCTCGCCATTGCCGCCGAGGCGCGCGGCAACAGGGACGTCAACGCCTACGGCCGGACAGTTCCCGAAGGTGCCATGCGCGTGGCGATCTCCGTCATCGTTATGGGGGCGACGTTCGTGGCCGTGGCATCAGGCATGCTGCTGTCAATGACCGATGAGGATCTGGACCGCGTCCTGTTCGAAGTGATCTCGGCTTTCGCTACCTGCGGGCTGAGCACCAACCTCAGCGCCGAACTGCCCCCCGAGGGGAAGTACATCCTCTCGGCCCTGATGTTCGCCGGCAGGGTAGGTACTATCACCCTGGCCTCCGCGCTAGCCTTGCGTGAAAGCCGACAATTGTTCCATTACCCGGAAGAGAGGCCGATCATTGGCTGACAAGTCGAACAGCAACCGTCCGGCGCATAACGCTCCGGTGCTGGTGGTGGGCCTGGGCCGCTTCGGCGCGGCCACGGCCGAGCAGTTGGTGAAGCAGGGCCGGGAAGTCCTGGCCATCGAGCGCGACCCTGCCCTGGTCCAGAAATGGTCCGGCCAGCTGACCCATATCGTCGAAGCCGACGCCACCAACATCGACGCGTTGCGCCAGCTCGGCGCACAGGACTTTACGTCCGCCGTCGTCGGTGTGGGTACCTCGATCGAGTCTTCCGTGTTGATCACGGTCAACCTGGTGGATCTGGGCATCGAGCACCTGTGGGTCAAGGCCATTACGGCCTCGCACGGCAAGATACTCACCCGCATCGGTGCCAACCACGTGATCTACCCGGAAGCCGACGCCGGCCGCCGCGCTGCGCACCTGGTGGGCGGCCGGATGCTGGACTTCATCGAGTTCGACGACGGTTTCGCGATCGTGAAGATGTACCCGCCGAAGGAGACCCAGGGGTTCACCCTCGGCGAGTCGGGGGTCCGCTCCAAGTACGGCATCACCGTGGTCGGCGTGAAGTCGCCCGGCGAGGATTTCACCTACGCACGGCCCGAGACCAAGGTGTCCAGCCGCGACATGCTGATCGTGTCGGGCCATGTGGACCTCCTGGAGCGGTTCGCGGCGCGGCCGTAGCGCTCAGGCGAGTTCGCGGGAGATCTCCGCAGCACGCTCGGCGGCCGCACGCGCACCAGCGGCGATGATATCCGGCAGCCCAGCCTCGTCGAAGGCGGCAATAGCGCGCTCGGTGGTTCCGTTGGGGCTGGTGACCGCTTTGCGCAGCGCCGCGGGGTCTGCGCCGTCCTGGGCCAGCATGGCGCCGGCGCCGGCAACCGTATCGCGGGCTAGCACCATGGCCAGCTCCGGATCGAGGCCGAGCTTCACGCCGGCTTGCGCCATCGCTTCGGCAAGGTAGAAGGCATAGGCCGGGCCCGAACCGCTGATAGCTGAGACTGCGTCGAGGTTCTCTTCCGGAACGATGACTGTGGTGCCTGCGCCGGAGAACACCGCGGCTGCCGCCGCCAGTTGTTCCTCGGTAACATTGCTGCCGGCCGAGAGCCCGACGGCGCCGCGGCCCACCTTGAGCGGTGTGTTGGGCATCGTACGCACGAGTGGCTGGCCCTCGGGCAGCGCAGCCTCCATGGTGGCGATCGTGACTGCGGCCGCAACGCTGAGGACCAACGTATGCGGCGACAGCGCGGACGCAATGCTGCGGCACAAGTCCACAATGCCGACCGGCTTAACCCCCAGCACCACCAGCGCGGCGCCCTCCACCGCCTTGATGTTGGCGTGCGCGTCCTCGTTTTCGGCCAGCACGGTCAAACCCTCGTAGCGGCTGCGCAGTTCCTCCGCCCGCTCGCTCCGGCGGACCGTGGCCGTCACGTTCGCTGCAGCAGTGCCGGTGGCCAACAGGCCCGCGAGCACCGCTTCGTTCATGGAACCGCATCCCAGAAAGACGATCCGGCCGGTGGTGTCAGTAATCTGCGCTGTCATGTTGCCATTGAATCACGCACCCATTGGCCCGGCATGTTCTGTGTCGGCCCTGATTCACAGTCTTTTCCCAGCCTCTTAAAGGCGAGGTCCCAACAAGGAAACCTACCGTAATGAGTACCTCATAAAGGTGCGAGTGATTATGGATCGGGTCTCCTGGTCCGGTGCCGGCAACACCGCGGATGTCTCCCCCAACCGTCCGCAGGTCGTGCCGGCACCTTCTCTTTAACCAGATGCTGGCTAAGGTATCGCGCTGCCCAGCCTTTCGACCGTCGGAGCTGGTTCCAGCGCCTTCTGGACGAGGGCGGTCCCCACCGGGCGGACAGGTGCATCGCTGTCGTACAGCAGATGGTCGAAACGTTTGAGGATGAGTCCTTCGCGCAGGGCCCAAGGGCAGATCAACATCGAGCTGACGTTGAACATTTCCATGGCCGCCGCCGCAACCAGGGCCCCGGCCAGCAGCTGCGGTGCCCGCACCAGCGACACACCGGGCAGGTTGGCCCGGTCGCTGGCCGGCATGGCGGACAGCCGCTGGGTCCACAGGGAGAGATCCTCGCGGCGCAACTCGCGGCGGATATATGGACCGGCAGCGGACGGAGCCGCTCCCGTGATGCGGGCCAAGGACCTGAACGTCTTGGAAGTGCCGGCGACGAGATCCGGCAACCCCGCGCCGTCGAACTCTTTAACGGCCGGCGCAAGAGTTTCCCTGATGTAGTGCCTGAGGTCCTTAACGCTGCCGGCGCTGGGCGGATCCGAAGGCAGCCAGTCGCGGGTCAACCGTCCGGCACCCAGCGGAACCGATGCTGCAACCTCCGGTTGTTCATCCTGCCCGATGGCCATTTCGAATGAGCCGCCGCCGATGTCCATGTCCAGAATGGTGCCGGCGCCCCAGCCGTACCAACGCCTGACCGCTACCAGCGTCATCGCCGCTTCCTGCGGACCGGTCAGTTCCTGCAGAGCCACGTTGGTTTCGGCCTGCACGCGGGCCAGCACGGCGTCGCCGTTGGCTGCCTCGCGGATGGCTGAGGTGCAGAACGCCAACATGTCCTCGGCGCTGTGCTGGCCGGCGAAAGCCCACGCTTCCCGGATAAACCCGATCAGCTCCTGCTGGCCGGCTTCACTGATGTTTCCGGCGCCGTCCAGATAAGCCACCAGCGACAGCGGGCGCTTGTGCGAGGCGAACGGAACGGGCCGGGCACCCGGATGGGCATCCACCAATAACAGGTGGACGGTGTTCGAACCGATGTCGAGAACGCCTAGACGCATGCTCTTATTATGTCGGCTGACAGCATGGCTGGTTGTCCCTTACTTCTTGGCCGTGGCCTTGCGCCGGGTGGCTGGCTTTTTGGCCGGGCCCTTGGCTCGCTTTTCGGCCAGCAGTTCAATGGCCTGTTCGCGGGTCAGTTCCTCGATGCTCATCGAACGGGGCACCGTAATATTGGTCGCGCCGTCGGTAATGTACGGGCCGAAGCGGCCGTCCTTGACCACGATGTTCTTCTCCGAGACGGGATCCGTGCCGAACTCGGCCAGCGGCGGCGCCGCGGTCCGGCCACCGCGCTGCTTCGGCTGGGAGTAGATCTCCAGCGCCTGCTCCAGCGTGATGGTGAAGATCTCTTCTTCGGAACCGATAGAGCGGGAGTCGGTGCCCTTCTTCAAGTACGGGCCGAAGCGGCCGTTCTGCACGGTGATTTCGTTGCCCTCGGCATCTGCGCCCAGCACCCTGGGCAGGCTCATCAGCTTCAGTGCGTCTTCCAGTGTGACCGTCTCAACGGTCATGGACTTAAAGAGGGAACCGGTACGCGGCTTGACCTTGACCGGTTTCTTCGGCGGCTTGGGCTTGCCGTTCTTGTAGTACTCCACGGGCTGGTTCGCCAGCTCCTCGGCCGTGAGCTCGGGAATGATCTCGGTGACGTACGCACCGTAGCGGCCCTCCCTGGCCACGATGGTGCGGCCCGTCTCCGGGTCCTGCCCCAGTTCGCGTTCGCCGGGGCCCTGGTTCTCCATCAGTTCCACGGCCTTTTCCGCGGTCAGTTCGTCCGGCGCCAGATCATCCGGAACATTCGCGCGCTGTGGGTCGGCCAGTTCGCCGGTTTCCGGATCGAGCACCGCGGCCCGTTCCAGGTAGGGCCCGAACTTGCCCACGCGCAGGGTGATGCCCTCGGCGATCTGGATCGAGTTGATCTCCCGCGGGTCGATTTCGCCCAGGTCGTTGACGATGGTGTTCAGGCCCGTTTCCTTGCGGTCCCCGTAGTAGAACCCGTCGAGCCAGTCCACCCGCTTCGCCTCGCCTCGGGCAATGCGGTCCAGGTCTTCTTCGAGCGCTGCCGTGAAGTCATAGTCCACGTAGTCGCGGAAGTGCTCTTCGAGCAAGCGGACCACGGAGAACGCGATCCAGCTCGGCACCAGGGCCGAGCCGCGGGTGCTGACATAGCCGCGGTCCATGATGGTGGAAATGGTCGCCGCGTAGGTGGACGGCCGGCCGATGCCGCGCTCTTCCAAGGTCTTGATCAGCGAGGCTTCGGTGTAGCGCGGCGGAGCGGATGTTTCGTGTCCGACGGCGGCAACGTCCTGGGCCTTCAGCGCATCCTTTTCGGCGAGCCGGGGCAGGCGGCCGGTGGCGGCGTCGTCGTCCTCATCGCGCGCGGCGTCCTTGCCTTCCTCATAGGCGGCCATGAAGCCGGGGAAGGTGATGACCGTGCCGGAAGCCGAGAACACTGCGTCCCGGCCGTCCGGAGCGACCGCGCCCAGACGAACGGTGGAGGTCGAGCCCTTGGCATCGGCCATCTGGGAGGCGACCGTGCGCTTCCAGATCAGTTCGTAGAGTTTGTATTCGTCGCTGCTGAGCTGGCTGCGGACCTGGCCCGGCGTGCGGAAGGAGTCACCGGCGGGACGGATTGCCTCGTGGGCTTCCTGGGCGTTCTTGTCCTTGCCCTTGTAGACGCGGCGGGCGTCCGGCACGTACTCCGGGCCGTAAAGTTCCGAGGCCTGGCGGCGGGCGGCGTTGACAGCCTGGTCGCTCAGCGCCGGCGAGTCGGTACGCATATAGGTGATGTAGCCGTTTTCGTACAGCCGCTGGGCCACCTGCATGGTGACCCGGGCGGAGAAGCGCAGCTTGCGGGCGGACTCCTGCTGCAGCGTCGAGGTAGTGAACGGCGCGGCCGGACGGCGGGTATACGGCTTGTTCTCCACCGAACGGACGGCGAACTCAGCCGTGCGCAAGCCATCGGCGAGGGACGAAGCAGCCGCCTCATCGAGGTGCACAGCGGACTTGGCGGTGAGCATACCGGTGTCGTTGAAGTCTTTGCCGGTGGCCACACGGGAGCCGTCAAGCGAAACGAGCTTGGCCTTGAATGCGCCGCCCTTGGCTGCATCCTCGGGCTCGACCGTGGCCAACAGATCCCAGTAGGACGCGGAGCGGAAGGCCATGCGCTCACGTTCGCGCTCGACCACCAGGCGGGTGGCGACGGACTGCACGCGGCCGGCCGAGAGTCCGGCCTTGACCTTGCGCCACAGCACCGGGGACAGCTCATAGCCGAAGAGCCGGTCGACAATGCGGCGCGTTTCCTGGGCGTCCACCAGGTCCGTGTCCACATCGCGCATTTCCAGCAGGGCGCGCTGGATGGCTTCGCGGGTAATTTCGGGGAAGGTCAGCCGGTGTACCGGGACCTTGGGCTTGAGCACCTCAAGCAGGTGCCACGCGATGGCCTCGCCCTCGCGGTCACCGTCAGTTGCGAGATAGAGCTCGTCGGCGTCTTTGAGCAGGCTCTTGAGCTCGGCGACTTTCTTCTTCTTGTCCGCAGAGACCACGTAGTAAGGCTCGAAGTTTTTCTCGACATCGACGGCGAATTTGCCCACCGACGTTTTCTTCAGCTCGGCCGGCAGGTCGGACGGCTGCGGCAGGTCCCGGATATGGCCCATCGAGGCCGTGACCTCAAAACCCTCGCCGAGATACCCGGCAATAGTCTTGCCCTTGGCAGGAGACTCGACAATGACGAGTTTCATACCGGTTTTTTCGCGGGCCTTGGGTGGCACGATTCTCCTACGTCAATTGCTGTGTCGGTGCGGCAGATGCATCCTGTCCCTCAAGTATCCGGGACAGCTGCCAGCTCTAGGTTAGCCCCAAGAATGGCACAACGAAGAAAACCGGGTGGAGGCACCGGGCCAGCGGGAGGTCTACGCGTCGTCGATATCCCCTGGCAGGAAAGAGAATACGTAGTACAGCTTTTGGGCGTCTTCGCCCCGGTTTTCCGGATTTGTCGTGGGGCTGAACTCGAGCAGGATCTCGCCGATCCGTCGGCCCAGATCCGCACGCTGCTCTTCGGTCAGATAGAACCGCCCGGTGCTCAGCGCGGCAAGGTGGCCCTCCTGGCGCCAGGTGTCCGGGTTCGGTGCCTGCCTGTCCCGCTTGACGTACTTGGAGAGGCGCTGGCGCAGGTCATTGAGCTCAACATCGACGACGCCGAGAGTTGCCGCCCGGCTGTCCGCCACCGAGGTTACGTCAAGGCGACCCGCGGCTGCCTGCCAGTGCCGTTCGCGGCCGTCGCCCTGGTTGGCGCTGCGCTTGACGAAGCCCCACTTTTCCAAGGCCCGCAAATGGTAGCTCATGGCACTCGGCGTGAGTCCGTGCCGCTGCGCCAGCTCCGTAGCAGTGGCCGGCTGCTGCGTATCGAAGAGTTCCTCGATCACTTTCAGGCGCACCGCATGGGCGAGCGCCCGGATGGCCCTCGCATCTGAAATGTTGACCCGGTCCCCCGAGCCCGCCGGCGCCCCGGCTCCGGAAATTTCGCCGGGCGCTGGGTCGGTAAATGGCGCTGCACCTTTGGTCATGGAAGGTAAGTCTAATGCCCTTCAGAGCGCCGCCGTGAGCCGGTTCACTTGCGAAACGGCAACGATTAAGGCACTTATCCCTCGGCAGGAACGAGGAAGCCGTCCGCCACGAGGTTGCGCACCTCGGAGGTCAGCTGCTCGGCGAATTCCGTGTCCGGCCTCTCCAGCAGGGCTGCGAGCGCAGCCACGAGCTGGCCGACGGTCAGTTCGCCGTCGCTGGCGGAGACGAAGCCCGCGAGCTCCGAACTCATCAGATTGGTGCGGCGGAAGCCGGCTCCCTGCCGCAGCAGGATCACCCCCGGATGTTCAGCCCCCGGGCGCTGATGGCGTTCCTCCGTGACATCCTCGGCCGGCTGCAGCCGCTGGTCCGCGAAGTCCCCCGCATGTGTCTGGAGCCAGTCGTGCCGTTCAACGGCGGCGGCCAGATGCGCGCCGATGGGCTGCTCAATGGCATAGCCGATCTCCTCGAACCTGCGCAGCCGCGCAGCGCTTTCGGTGCGCCGCAGCCAGATCATCCCGAACCCCACGCTCTCCACATCGCGGGAAGCGAAATCCTCCAGATACGCCGCGTAGGAACGCCCGTAGAGATCCGGATCGCGGTTTTCCGAAGCGTCCCGCAGCCAGGTCTGTGCGTACGACGATGGGGTGAGCTGTTCACGCTGGATCACCCAGGCCTCGGTTTTCGGATCGAGCCAGGCTTCGAGCCGGTCATGCCAGGAACCTGCACCGGCGGGAATCTCCCAGTTTCCCAGCAGCTGCGCCACCCCGCCTGTCTCCAGCGCCGAGGGCAGCCGGCGGACCAGCGTGGAGACAATATCGTCACCGGGCAGTCCGCCGTCGCGGTACGTGAACTGCTCCTCGTCGGCCGTCTCCCCGGTCCGCGGTGTGATGACGAACGGCGGGTTGCTCACCACCAGCCCGAACTGCTCGCCGGCCACCGGGTCGAGCAGGCTGCCCAGCCGGAGGCTGACCCGCGCCGCCAGGTTCCGCGGGTCCAGGTCCAGTGCCCCGGCGTTGAGCAGCAGGTTGAACCGGGTGAAGGCCAATGCGCGTTCCGAAATGTCCGTAGCCGTGACATGCCGCGCATGGCCCAGCAGGTGGAAGAGCTGGATGCCGCAGCCGGTACCCAGATCCAGTGCACGTTCCACCGGAGCGCGGACGGTCAGTTGCGCCAGCGTCAGCGAGGCTTGCCCGATCCCGAGGACGTGGTCGCGCCGCAGCACGCCGGGCGCCTGATGCGCACCCAGGTCGCTGGCCACCCACAGCTGCGTTTCATCGAACGCGTACGGCCGAAGGTCAACAGCGGGACGGAAGCGTCCGCCGTCGTTGTTTATCAGCCCCAGCGCCAGCAGGCCTTCCGGCGTGACGGCGGGAAAAGCCGATGCCAGCTGGTCCCGGTCCAGCGTGCCGCCCAGCAGCCACAAACGTACGACGGCGGCCAACGGCTTGGGCCCGGCAGCGGCAAGTTCGCGATCTGTTACCAGCTGGGCCGGAACCAGCTGGTCCCGGTCCAAGGCCGCGTAGGCTTCGTCGCCCAGCAGTTGCTGGACCCCGTCCACGGTGTAATCCAGCGCCGTCAGATCCTTGGCCAGGGCCGCCATCAGCTGCAGGTCCATACTCTGCGGGGCGTCCCGGATATTGCCGCTATTGAACTCAGTCACGCATCAAAGTCTAGGCGCGGGGCAGGAATGGTTAAATGGGCCAATGCTTGTTACCACCACCCATCTGGAACAGACCTCGTCCGAGCAGCTGGTTCCGGGATCGCGCCCGCTGCCGCCGGATGCCCGGATCGATCAGGTCCGCAGCATCAGTCCCGAGTTCAGCAAGTTCCTCTACCGGTGTGTCGGCAGCGGATGGAACTGGTCGGACCGCCTGGCGTTGACGCGCGCCCAGTGGGACGAAGTGCTGCGTACCCCCGGATCCGAAACCTGGGTGCTGTGGGTGGAAGGCTCGCCGGCCGGCTATGTGGAACTGATGGGACGTCCGGGCGCCGCGGGAACCGAAGTGGAGATCGTGTACTTCGGGCTCTTCCCGGAGTTCATCGGGCGAGGTTTCGGCGGCGCGTTGCTGACCGAAGGGATCCAGCAGGCGTGGCAACTGGACACCCGGTGGGAGCGCTTTGCGCCGGTCAGCAGGGTATGGGTCCACACCTGCTCGCTGGACGGACCGTCAGCCCTGGCCAACTACCAGGCGCGCGGCCTGCGGATCTTCAAGTCCGAGGAAGAGGTCGTCGAGCCGCAGGACGCCTCGGCCGGGCTGTGGCCCGAGGCCGGGCCAATGGAATCCACCGGTTCCGCCCGCGAGCTACCCGTGGAGGCATAGCTGCCGGACGATCAAGCCGGTCCTGGCATGGGGCTGGAACCGGCTGTGGGCCCGGAGGCCCTTCTTAGGCGGCGCAGCCGTCCGGGCAGCGGAGGGTCTCGGGGTTCGACGCGCACTCGGTGCAGTACAGGGTGAGGTTGCGGCAACTCGGATTCGAACAGTTCTCGAACTTGTTCGTCGCCCCCTGGCAGCGGACGCATTCACCGATGGTCTTCGCTTCCGGAGTGAACTCCATGTGCATACGCTTGTCGAAGACGTAGAGCGAGCCTTCCCACAGGCCCTCGTCCCCGAACGTCTCGCCGTAGCGGACAATGCCGCCCTTCATTTGGTAGACCTCCTGGAAACCGCGGTTGACCATGAGCGAAGAGAGCACTTCGCACCGGATGCCGCCGGTGCAGTACGTCACCACGGGCTTGTCCTTGAGGTCGTCGTACTTGCCGGATTCCAGCTCTTTGATGAAGTCGTGGGTGGTGGCGACATCCGGGACTATGGCGTCCTTGAACTTGCCGATCTGTGCCTCGAACGCATTGCGGCCGTCAAAGAAAACCACGTCCTCGCCAGCCTGCTTCTTGGCCTCCACCAATTCGTGCAGTTCCTCCGGCCTCAGGTGCGTCCCGCCGCCGACCACACCGTTCTCGTCGACCTTGAGCTCGCCTGGTGCGCCGAAGGACACGATTTCGTCACGGGCCTTTACGCTCAGCCGAGGGAAGTCCTCTGCACCGCCTTCCGACCATTTGATGTCCATTTTCTTGAACGCCGGATACTCGCGGGTGGCCTTCACATACTGCTTAACAACACCGATGTCCCCGCCGACGGTGCCGTTGATGCCGTCGGCAGAGATAAGGATCCTGCCCCGCAGTCCCAGTTTTTCGCAGAGGGCGCGCTGCCACAGCCGTACCGCTTCGGGGTCCGGCAAGGGGGTGAACGCGTAATAAAGCACAATTCGGTTTACAGCCACGTATTTAAGGGTAAGCGCAGATGGCAAACCGGTTATTGTGACCTTGTTGTCATCTACTTCGGATGCCGCCCACGCTGTTGGTTCGGTACTGTCTACCTATGGGCCTCGATTTCACTGCAGACGTACCTGATAACTTGCTCCCGGCGTGGGTTGCCGGATGGTCAGCCTGCCGCGGCTATTCCCCGGCTCGCGAAGCCGGGCATCCGGCCATCGTGCTCTCCGACAAGACCGGCGACTGGGAGTTCTTTGCCTACGAACCCGGTGACGAGGAGTTCGCGGATCTGGCCAGGAACACTCTGGAGTCCCCTAAACGCATGCTTACCGTGCTGACCCGCGATCCCCAGCGTTACCATATGCTGGCGCCGCAGCACGGCTTAAGGGTCCATCACAGTGACCAGTCCATGATGGTTACCGACATGTCGGACCAGGACGCCGAGGATCCCTGGTACCGGGACACAGATTTCAAGACCGTCATCGACCGGGACGGCAGCGTGCACCGCGCCCGTGTCATGTACGGCGAGGAGGAAGCCGCCCACGGCGTAATGGCCGTAGTGGACGGCGTTGCAGTCTTCGACCACATCGAGACCGGTGAGAACTTCCGCCGCCGCGGCCTGGCCACGCATATCATGCGGGCCCTGGCAGCTTCAGCGTTCGAGCACCTTGTGGAAACAGGCCTGCTGATCGCCTCGCACGACGGGCGGATGCTCTACCAGCACCTGGGCTGGGACACGGTGTGCGATGTCCTGATCCTCAAGCCCTCGGACGCCGCTTAGGCGCACTGGTGGCAGGCGCCCCCGCGTTCCTGCCTGCCGCTGCCCCAGGTGGCAGCGGCGCCGTCTGCTTCCGGGAGGTGACACAATATTCGGGTGGCACTGCATGATTCCCTGATCCCCCTGCTCGGCTCCGGTCCGGACCCCGAACAGCTCATGCACGTCCGCGAACTGCCTGCACGGGATGCCGTCCACGAACCCTGGCCGGATTGGGCGCACCCCGATGTCGTCGATGCCTACGCTACCTTGGGCATGCACCAGCCATGGCGGCACCAGGTCCTCGCCGCCGAATCGGCCCACGCTGGCCGCCACACAATCATTGCCACAGGTACCGCTTCGGGGAAGTCGCTGGCTTACCAGCTCCCGGCACTGGACTCGATCCACCGCACATCACTGGAGGACCAGGCCAGGCTGGAACCCACGGGATCCGTCGCGTTGTATCTGGCTCCGACCAAAGCGCTCGCCGCTGACCAGCTGTCCGCCATCAAATCCCTCAAACTGCCGACGGTGCGTGCCGAAACGTACGACGGCGACACGGACCCGGGTGCCCGCCGCTGGATCCGCGACCACGCCAATTTCGTCCTGGCGAATCCGGATATGCTCCACTTTGGCATTCTGCCCAACCACACCTGGTGGGCCCGGTTCTTCCGCCGGCTCAAGTACATCATCGTCGATGAAGCCCACAGTTACCGCGGCGTTTTCGGTTCCCATGTGGCCAATTTGATGCGCCGGTTGCGGCGGATCTGCGCCAGCTACGGCTCCGACCCTGTCTTCATCGGCGCCTCCGCCACGTCGTCCGATCCAGCCTCATCCTTTAGCCGGCTGATCGGTGCCGACGCCAACGCCGTGACGACGGACTGTTCGCCCCACGGTGCCACCACCGTAGCGTTCTGGGAGCCCCAGCTAACGGAGCTCAAGGGCGAAAACGGCGCCCGCGAACGACGGACCGTAGTAGCCGAGACCGCGGATCTGCTGGCCAACCTTGTCTCCGCACGCGTCCGGACCATCGCCTTCATCAAGTCACGGCGCGGGGCGGAAACCATCTCCAGTATTACCAAGCGGCTCTTGGAAGAGGTCCATCCCTCCCTGCCCGGACGGATCGCAGCCTACCGCTCCGGCTACCTGCCCGAGGAACGCAGGGAGCTTGAAAACAAGCTCCGGTCCGGTCAGTTGCTCGGCGTTTCGAGTACTTCCGCCCTGGAGCTGGGTATCGATATTTCCGGCCTGGATGCGGTACTGGTCGCAGGCTGGCCCGGCACCCGGGCCTCGCTGTTCCAACAGATCGGTCGGGCCGGCAGGGCCGGGCAGGATGCAGTGGCAGCGTTCGTGGCAAGTGACGACCCACTCGACACTTATCTCGTGCACCATCCGGAGGCGGTTTTCGACGTCTCCGTCGAAGCCACCGTGTTTGATCCGTCAAACCCCTATGTCCTCGGTCCACACCTCTGTGCGGCGGCCCAGGAGCTGCCGCTGACTCCGGCAGAGCTGGATCTCTTCGGCCCCACAGCCGAATCCCTGCTGGCCAGTCTCACGGCAGACGGTTATCTGCGGCGTCGTCCCGCGGGCTGGTACTGGACTCATGCCGAAAGCGCAGCGTCCCTGGTGAACCTCCGGGGTGACGGCGGTGGGCCCATCAACATCGTCGAATCGGAGTCGGGCATGCTGCTGGGCACAATGGACTCGCCGCAGTCCCATTACCAGGCGCACACCGGAGCCATCTACGTCCATCAGGGCACTACCTACGTCGTCGACGAGCTCAATGAACAGGACCATTGTGCGATGGTCACCCGGTCCAATCCCGATTACTACACGCAGGCACGCGACATCACCCAGATCGAAGTGCTGGAGGAACTGCGCGGTGCAGACTGGGGAAGGGTCCGTGCTTCCTTCGGGGAAGTCAAAGTCACGACGAAGGTGGTCTCCTTCCAGCGCAAGGCCTTCATCTCCAACGAGATCCTGGGGGAAGAACCGCTCGAATTGGGTGCGCGGGAACTGTTTACCAAGGCCGTCTGGTTCACCATCGACGAGGCCGACCTGGCCGCGGCCGGCCTGGTTACGGCCAGGATTCCCGGAGCGCTGCATGCCGCCGAGCACGCCGGTATCGGGCTGCTGCCGTTGGTAGCGTCCAGCGATCGATGGGACATCGGCGGAGTCTCCACGGCCTTGCATGCCGACACCGGGAAACCGACCATCTTCGTCTACGACGGCCATCCGGGCGGAGCTGGTTTCGCTGAACGGGGTTACGACGCTGCCCGGACCTGGCTCACCGCCACCCGGGACGCCATCCATGCCTGCGAATGCGAGTCGGGCTGCCCGTCCTGTGTGCAGTCCCCCAAGTGCGGTAACAAGAACAACCCTTTGGATAAGTCCGGTGCCGTAATGCTGATCGACGCGCTGCTCGCCGCGGCCGATGTGCCCGCGGCGGAAGCAGCGCGCTGACCGATCAGGGCGGCGGCCCTGCCCTTGCCCGCCCTTCGGCTTCCTTCCATGGCGCATGCACCATACCGAACAGCTGCGGTAACGGAACAGTGACATCGATGTCCACTACGGCCCCCGCCGCTCCGTGCCGGCGGCAATTCGCCAGCCCAGCGCCATGCTCGCGTGCAACTTCGCCGGCCAAGCCGCACGGGTCCCCGTCCAGCAGCCCACGGGCTGCATCGGCGGCTGCCAGGGCAGCAAGGTCCGCAGCCTTGGACGCACGGGCGACGGCGGTACTGGCTTGCATTCCCGCCGCCAGCCCCGCCGCCAGAAAGCACATCACCAGTGCCGCTGCGGCCGCCATCACGGTGCCGGAACCGCGTTCGCGCAGCGCGATCGCGTCCCGCGTCATTTCCCCGCTCCCGTGACCGCCGCCGACGAAACCGCGTGTTGCTCGGCCGGTGCCGTCGCTTCGGCGGCCAGGGTCCAGCCGCCGACGCCGGCCCAGGGAACTGGTACCGCCGCAGTGGTCCTCACGGTGACCCAGCCGCCGGCGTTTCCGCTTGCCAACGTGGCCCCGCTGCCCGCAATCCTGCGGACGGCGGAGGCCGCCACCGCGGCCGTTTCGCCCCGGGCTAACTGCCGGGCGGCTGTCTGTGCGGCCTTCTCCAATTGCAATTGTGTTGACCCGGCGGCGGCGCCGGCCAGCAGCATGGCCAGGACCGCCACGATTGCCGGCAGCACGATGGCGGTCTCCGCGGTGACCGACCCGCGGTCACCGTCCTGACGGCGGGACATCGTGGTCTTTCCTGCTGCCGCGCCGGGCGTATGCCTTCCGCGGCAGCAGGAATCGCGTCGCTTGAGCACAGGTCTCACACCGCGGTCAGTGCCATTTCCACGAGGCCCGTCAAGAGCCCCCGCACCTCCCCGCTGCGCAGGATGAGCACCAGCAGCCCGGCAAAGCCCACTGCAGCAAGCGTGGCGATCGCGTATTCGGCCGTCGCCATTCCCGCTTCCGAGCCGGTCAGCCTGCGCCAGCCGCGGCTGGTGGTTTCGTCGACATGCGGGAGCGGCAGCTGAATGACCTCGGCGAGCTCCTCCGATTCAGCGGAAGCTTCTGCCGCGGCGGAGCCGTCGAAAGAACGGGAGAACTGGGTTGATCGTGACAATGACATTTCTACCTCCTGGTTGAGCCGCAATGTTGCGGTACTTACGAGCCTGCCGCCGAGCCGGCCGACGTAACAGCGACGTTTTGGCTCAAGTGCACAAGCCCATTTGGAAGAGAGTGTGTGGAGGATGACTGACTCCGGCACTTTTTCACAGGTCAGGGAGCAACGAGATCAGCACCGGCACGATGCCAAGGCTGATGAAGGACGGCAGCGCACACAAGCCCAGGGGCAGGACAAGCCGCGTTCCCAAGGTGGCCGCACGCCGCTCGGCTTCCTGCCTGCGGCGGCGGCGCAACTGGTCCGCCTGGGCATACAGGATCGCCGCGGATGGCGCGCCGGTGGCCGCTCCGAACCGCAGCGCCTCCTGTATCTCGTCCAGTCGAGTGTCCCTGCCGACGAGGCCCCAGGCCGTGTGCCACTCCGTTCCGAGCTGCAGGGCCGAGGCGACTTTATCCAGCCGTTCCCTGCTGCCTGGTTCGGCGACCTGGGCAAGCGTAGCCACCGCGGCAGGCAGCGAGGTACCGGATTGGATCATGGCCCCGAGCAGATCCAGCATCAGCGCCGTGTCGGGTGCGCTCACACCAACGCTGCCACTGGCGGCCCCTGTGTGGCTGGCTCCGGCATCCGACGACTGCCGCTTCACAGCACGGAACCGGTGTGACGTCCCGGCCGGGACGCGATCCCGCCTGCGTTTCCGGAGACGTGGCCAAGGTCCCACGAGCAGCCACAGCGCTCCAAAGATGAGCAGCGGGATAATCAACCCAGCCATGTCGGTCCTCTCCCTCGGCACATACGGACTTATCCGTCGGCAGCGCGGCTGACCAGATGCTGGGACCAGAGCCGACCCGCTGCCAGCAGCCCCAACCCCACCGCCAGGATGGCCCAGCCCGCCGGGGTCCCCAGAAGGATGCCAAGAGGATCGGCACCCATGGCAATGCCGAGGCCAAGGCCGAAGATCGGAAGCCACGTCAGCAGTGTGGTCGTGGCACGTGGGCCGGCCAATGCAGTACGCCGGGCAGCTGCCCCGTCCAGGGAGTGCTGCAAATGACCGGCGTAATTCTCCAGCAGGACCGCCAGCGGGGCCCCAGTCTGTTCGGCAGCGTCCCAGCACGCCGCCATGTCCTGCCACATGCGCTTGGCCATTGCGGCCGCCGGCGACCGAGTCCCTACTGGTACGTTGGCCTGGCGCAGGGCGGAGCCGACGCTTAATCCAAGCTCGGCCGCTTGTCCGGCCGACCGCATGCCAGGCACAAGCAGGGCGGGGAGGCCCTCCCCCGGGCGGTCCGCCCGCGAGGCCCCGGGTGAATGCCGGCCTGCTTCCGGTTGGAACTCGTCAGGTCCGTAGACCCGGAGAATGTCTGCCCACATCTGGGCCGGAGTACGTCCCGAGCGCAGCAAGGAAGCCACCTGCCGCACGAACATGGGCAGTTCATCGGCGCTGTCCCGGCCGCTTTTGCCCGAACGCCGGCGGGGCTGCGGCCGGCGCAGCTCGGCACTGAACGGAGCCAGCCGACGCTTCCCGTAGCCCAGGACCACGATGGCTGCCAGGCACAGCAACATCACCAGCAGTGCCGTCATGATCCGGCTGTTCCCGCTGGGTCCGTTCCCGGCTCAAACAATCTGGGCTCCAGTTCCTGCCAGCCGGGCCCGAATTCCATCATGCTGCCGCGGGCAGCCAGGGCTGGTACCGTTTCGAGATTTCCCGCCGGGGTGGCCCGCAGCAGCGCCAGCTCCCTGATCTGCCTGCCGGCAGCTGTGCGGTCCAAATGAATGATCACATCCAATGCCGTACTGGCCTGCAGGGCCAGCGCCTGGGGTTCCAAACCGGCGAGCGCGCCCATGGCCGCCAGCCTGGCAGGCACACCGGCGGCCGAATTGGCGTGCACGGTGCCGCCCGCCCCGGCATGGCCGGTGTTCATGGCAGCGAGAAACTCGCGCACCTCTGCGCCCCGGCACTCCCCCACAATCAGCCGGTCCGGACGCATCCGCAGGGCTTGACGGACCAGCTCGCCCAGATCCACGCTGCCGCTGCCTTCCAGGTTGTTGTGCCGGCTTTGCAGTCCGACAACGTGCGGATGGTCGGGATTGAGCTCGGCCGCGTCTTCGACCAAGACCAGCCGTTCAAAGGACGCGGAGAGCCCGAGCATCGCGGACAGCAGGGTGGTCTTGCCTGAACCGGTGGCACCGCTGATCAGGAAGTTCAACCGTCCGGCCACCACTGCTTCCAGGTACGGCAGCCAACCGGAGGAAGGCCCGACCAATTCGGCGAGGGTAAACACGCGGGGCCTGCGGATGCGGATTGACAACAGCGTTCCCTGGGTCGAAACGGGCGGCAGCACCGCATGAACCCGGTACCCGTCCAGGCGCACGTCCACACACGGGTTGCCGTCGTCGAGCCGGCGGCCGCCGGCGGTCACCAGCCGGGTAGCCAAGGCGCGGACCTCTGCATCGTTGCCGAAGGTGACCTGGCTTCGCTGCAGGCCCCGCTCCCCGTCGGTCCACACCTCGGAGGGCCCGTTGACCAGGATGTCCGTGACCGTCCCTTCCAGCGCCAGCCGCTGCAGCGGCCCCAGCCCCCGCAGGTCGGCCGTTAGGTTCTCCACGGCCTCCAGCACACCGTCGGTGCCCAGAAGCTGGCCGCTCGACTGCACGGCCGCTGCCACGCGGGCTCCGGTGACTGGCGACGGGTCGGACAACACTGCATCCCGGAACGGTGCCAGGTTGACCGGGGACCCTACAGGCCCGGTTGCGGCACGCCGGCCGCGGGAGCCAGCTGATAAAGCCATCGTCACCGCTCCTTGCTTGGTAGATGTGTGATCTGTTGTGCCAGCCGTCTGACCAGCCGCCGGATCCTGCGGTTCCGGCCTCTTTCCAACAGCCTTCCGGTTTCCTGCACCAACCCCATCCCGCGAAGCCGAGGAACATACCCCGCGAGTTCAAGGCCGGCCGAAGCCGCCGCCAACTCTTCGTCCAGTCCCGCCGGCAACGGTCCGCGGACCACCGCACTGACTGTCAGCGGGTGCAGGATTTCCGCCGCGGCCCGGGCCGCAAGAACACCGCGGGTGCCGGAAGGCATCAACAGCAAGGCTTGATCAGCGGTATCCAGCCAGCGGTCCAGTCCCTGCTGGACCCGTCCGGCGTCAATCACCACAAGCGAAAAACCTTCCGACGCCGCAGCCATAACTCCGCCAATAGCATGCGCCGGTACGTCCATCGCCGGCGAAGAGGTGTCGCCGCCTCCCCAGGACAGCACGGAGAACCCGTTAGTGACCGGCAAGGAGGCCCTCAGCTGGGCCGGGTTGACGGCTCCCTTCACCCCGGCGAGATCCGGCCAGCGCAGCCCTGTCAGCGGTTCGGGCGCCAGCCCGATGTCGAGCCCGCCACCGAGCTGGTCAGTATCCACCAACAGGGTGGAAATGCCTTGTGCCGCCGCCTCCGCGGCGAGCCAGCAGGCCAGCGTGGAACAGCCGATGCCGCCGGTGGCGCCCAGCACGGCCACCACCGTCCCCACGCCGTCCCGCTGCCTGTTCCTGCTCAAGTACTCCGCCAACCAGGCGGCCGCTTCCGGCAGCACGGCAACCCGGTGAGCGGCAACCATCGCCGCCTGTTCCCAGAGCAGCACGGATTCCTCCGGGAACCCGGCCACAATGACATCCGCACCCAGCCGGGGCAGCCGGGAGGCGGCATCGCTACCCAGTACCAGGACGCTCCCGTCCGGTACCCGGCCCAGATCCTGCACGGCTACAATCCGCAGGCCCACTCCGGCTGCGGCAGCGATCCTGGCTACTTCATCGCGCAGTCTGGCAGCCTCGGTGACTAGCAGTACCTCGGGCATGCCGTGCTCCGGTGTCCACGGCTGGACTGTTGAAATCTGCTCCTGCATGTTCCGAGACTGGCGGTCCCTGCGTGCCCCTGACACCTGCCTGCGCCGGATTGTGCAAACCGCGGGGGCTTTCCGCCGCTGTGGAGGAGAACTGCGGACAGTTTCCATCCCCCTGTCTGCAGGCACCCCACGGCCATCCGGCAGAGGAAGCTGGCGAAACAGGAGAAACTGGAGACATGTACATGGTCCTTGCCCCTGCCGCGCCCGGCGCTGGCGCTGCTTCGCCGGACGGGCGGGCCTTCTGTCTCCAACCCGCGGACGCAACCGGCGCTCCCAACGGCCCCGCCGCCGTCGTAAACCTTGCGGACCTTCCGGGCGCCGTCCGCCGTGCCGAGCAAGGACGTGTCCGTTGGGTCTGGGACACGACGCGGAGCAGTTACCTGCCGATGCTCAAGGCGGGAGCGAGCGTGGAGCGTTGTCACGATCTGGCCCTGACCCGCAACATCCTGTCACTGTCCGAGTTCGTGCCCGGAAGCGATTACGTCCGGTCCTTGCGGCAGGCCGCCGTGACGGACGAAGAACGTGATGGCTTGCCCCGGCAGGTCCTGCCCGTTCCTGATTCGCCGGATCAGTTCACCCTTTTCGATTCGCCGCAGCCCCGCGGTAGAAGCGTGCAGGAACTGGTCCAGGAGCTGCAGGACCAGCTGGCAGCTGTCACCGAGTCATCCCGGCGCGGACGGATCCAGCTGCTGGTGGCCGCCGAATCCGCGGGTGCGCTGATCGCCGTCGAGATGGAATACGCCGGCGTGCCCTGGCGCGAAGACATCCACGAGCAGATCCTGTCAGGATTCCTCGGTCCGCGTCCGCGCAACGGCGAGCGCCCCGTGGAGCTGGAGAGGCTCGCCGCCCGGCTGCGCGAGCTGCTGGATAACCCGCGTTTCAATCCGGACTCCGCCCAGGAGCTGCTGCGCGCCCTGCACCGCGCCGGAATAGAGGTCAAGAGCACCAGATCATGGGAACTGCAGGAACACAGCCATCCCGCCATTGCCCCGCTGCTCGAATACAAGAAGCTCTCGCGGCTGCATTCGGCCAATGGCTGGACGTGGCTGGATACCTGGGTGCGAAACGGCCGGTTCCGGCCCGAGTACATTGTGGGAGGGGTGGTGACGGGACGGTGGGCATCACGCGGCGGCGGGGCGCTGCAGATTCCGCAGCAGATCCGCGACGCAGCCCGCCCGGATCCCGGGCACAAGCTGGTGGTGGCCGATGCCGCCCAGCTCGAGCCGCGGGTGCTGGCCGCGTTGGCCCAGGACTCCGCGCTCGCCGCGGCAGCCCGGGGCAAGGACCTGTACCAGGGCATCGCCGACGTCGGATTCGGCGGCGATCGGGCCAAAGCGAAAGTCGCCATGCTGGGCGCCATGTACGGCGCCACCACGGGCGAATCCGGCCGGCTGGTGCCGCAGCTGACCCGGACCTACCCGCGTGCCATCGGCATCCTCGAACGGGCCGCGCGGACGGGCGAAGCCGGCGGCATCGTCAGCAGTTATCTGGGGCGAAGCTGCGCCGCTCCCTCGGAACGCTGGGTGGAGTCGCAGCGCACCACCACGGCGGAGGAACAGCGCCGTGCGGACAGCATCGCCCGCACCCGGGGACGCTTCACGCGTAATTTCATCGTCCAGTCAACGGCAGCGGAATGGGCCTTGTGCTGGCTCGCAGAATTACGACGGCGGCTGCGCGCCGCTGCGGCGGACGGCACCTACGTGGGAGAACTCGTGTTCTTCCTGCACGACGAAGTGATGCTCCACGCGAACGCGGACCAGATCCAGCTGGTGTGCCGGATTGTTGAAGAATCGGCGGCGGAAGCGACGCGGCTGATGTTCGGTCCGATTCCGATCGAGTTCGCCGTCAGTATCGCCGTGGTGGATTCCTACGCCGACGCGAAGTAGCTGTTATCCACAAGTAACAGAGGGGCCGTGGCACTGGCACCTGCGGTCCCCTTAGCCTCGTACCAACATTGTTCGACCGGCCCAGTCCGGCAGCTGACAGGGGGTGCGGGTGGCCGTCTTGACCATCGATACGGAGGCGATGCTCGTCTCCGCTGCTGCGGCGGAAGGGGCAGCAGCCAGAGCCGCCGACCTGCGGGTCGACGCGGTCGGGCGGACTGGCGGGGCAGCGGGAATGTCCGGCTGGGAGACCGAAGCGATGGAATGGGGCAGGGCCTACGACGACGCGGCCGTCCAGATCCTCACCTCACTTGAGCGGCTCGGCTCGGCCTACGCGTCGGCAGGATTCCACACCCGGGCTGCGGCCGAGCTCTACCGCTTCACGGAGCAACTGGCCAGCGGGAAGGACACTTCCTATGCTGCGCCGCAGGAGCCGGCGGCGCCCGGGCTGTGCCGGCAACTGCCGGTCACGGCAGTCGGCGGCAGGATCCCGATCCTTCCCGAGTTCGGACAGTTCATTGCCAACGCCGCCGGTCAAAGGTGGCCTTCGGGCGACGCCGAAGCAATGCGGGCCACCGCTGGTGCCTGGCGAATGGTTGGAGCGGATCTCCGGGCGCTCGGCAGCGCAGCCCTGCGTACCACCACAGCCCCATTGGCCGGGCAGCGAAGCGCAGACATCGCGCTGCTCGAGTCGCATCAGGACGAGCTGTACAGCAGTGCCATTGCCGTCGCCGAAGGATGTGATGCCCTGGGGCAGGACTGCGACGAGCTGGCAAGCGCGGTAGAGGAAGCGCATGCCACCCTGGTTCAGGAAGCCCGGGACTTCGCCATGCAGATCGCCGTGCTGATCGGCATGGGAGCAGTGACAGCCTGGTTGACCGCAGGCGGTGGGCTCATCATTACCACCGGCCTCGCTGCCTCCAGAATCGGCCAGGCCGTAGCGGCCTTCCTTGCTGCCACCGGCAGGCTCAGTACCCAGGTGACACAGCTGATTGGCAGAACCCTCGACATCTCCCGGAACCTGACCGGCGCTGGAAGGCTGACGGAACTTTCACAGCGCTCGCTGCCCGGGCCGCTAGGCATGCAGGCGGCCGCGATGGGCACGTTCGCCCGTTCGGCGCTGCAGTCCGCACCCGCGGCCGCTGTCCGGAGCTTTGCCGCGAAGCACGGTGACAGGCTGCTCAGTGTTGCCGCCAGCGGGCCGGAAGCGTTGCTGCCGGGGGCACTAGCGGGAGTTGTCAGGAAGGAAGCCCAAGGCGCTGCGGGGATGGTGGCAAAGCAAGTCCGCCCGGTGGCCGGGCGCGCCGGCGTCCGTATGCTCAATCCCGATCTCGTCTCCCCTGCGGTCCTGGGTGTCTATTCCGCCTACGGCTGGTATTCCCGGGTGAATAACGCAGTGACGGTCTTCGAGAAAGAGGGCTGGTTGGGTTCCGCTCGCCACCGCTCCGGGCCGCCACGGGTAGACCCAGTCAACGTCCGGTTTCCGGCGTCGCTGAAGTTCAAGCTTGGGACGGGTCCTCAACTGGAGCGACCGGGCGCAGCGGCGCCGGGATCTCTTGGGACTGGTCCCAGGGGATTGTCCAGCCCAGATCGTCGAAAAGATGGCCTAGCAGTATCGCGGTGAAGCCCCAGACGATCACGTTGTGGACGAGGAAGCCGGGGCTTTTGAAGACCTGTCCTTCCCGCCGGACAACTGTCATTCGCCGGTTGGCGGGATTCAGCAGGTCGGCCACCGGAACCCGGAAGACCTGGGCAGACTCGGCGAAGTCGACCACGGCTACCGGCGACGGCGCGGACCACCAGGCAACGACGGGGGTGACCAGAAAGTTGCTGACCGACAGTGGAATCTCCGGCAGCGTGCCAAGCACTTCCACTCCGGTGGCATCGAGCCCTGTTTCCTCCACTGCTTCACGCAAGGCCGCTGCAATCGGCCCGTCGTCGTCGGGGTCAATTCCGCCGCCGGGAAACGCCACCTGTCCGGGGTGGGAGGACAACGTGGCCGCCCGTTCCACGAACAGTACGTCCAAGTCATCAGGGACAGCCGACTCATGGAATTGAGACGGTGTGCTGTCCAGCGCCCCGAACAACAGCAGGACTGCCGCCGCCCGGGAGTCCTCGTCGTCGAGCTCTACGTTGTACCAGCCCTCACGGTCCCGTACGGACAGCCGCTCCTCCATGGGGACGCTCAGAAGCTGCTGCAGGTCGGACTTCGCGCTCATGCATCCAGCTTAAAGCCGGCCGCGCGTAGTTCGGCACGGCTCTCTCCGGCCCGCATCCTGGCCAGCAGCTCCTCGCGTCCGGGGGCAAGTTCATATTTGAGCAGCTTGGCTGCTTTCTCCGGGTCGACTTCGCCTTCCCCGAAAGACGGACAAAGTGCTGCTACCGGGCAGACACCGCAGGCCGGCTTCCGGGCGTGGCAGATCCGCCGCCCGTGGAAGATGACCCGGTGCGAGACCATCGTCCAGTCTTTGGGTTCGAAAAGCTCTGCAACATCGAACTCGATCTTGACCGCGTCGGTGGCATCGGTCCAGCCGAAACGGCGGGCCAGCCGGCCGAAGTGGGTGTCCACGCTGATGCCGGGAACGCCGAAGGCATTGGCCAGCACCACGTTTGCCGTCTTCCTCCCCACTCCCGGAAGCGTAACCAGGTCTTCCAGCCGGCCAGGGACTTCGCCGTCGAACTCGTCGACGATTCTGTTGGACAACGCCAGCACGCTTGCCGTCTTGGCCCGGAAAAATCCTGTGGGCCGGAGCATTTCCTGCAGCTCGGCTTCATCGGCTTCGGCCATCGCCCGGGCGTCCGGATAGCGGGCGAACAACGCGGGCGTCGTGGCGTTGATGCGGACGTCCGTCGTCTGGGCCGAGAGCACGGTGGCGATGAGCAGTTCGAAGGGGTTGCGGAAATCCAGTTCCGCAACTGCGTAGGGGTACTGCTCGGCCAGTGTCTTGTTGATGCGGCGTGCACGGCGTTTGAGCGCCAGCGGGGACTCATCCGGGCTGATTTTGCTGCGCGCCACGGGCCGCTGGCCCTTAAGCGCGTTCAATGTTGGTCAGATCCCTAAGCACGCCAACCCGGCCGTCGGTGTGCTGCACGAGGAACTCGTCCCCGCGGTCCTGCAGCGCCAGGATCCAGGCGCCCGGTTCCAGCATGAAGGCGACTTCACCGGTGTTTTCATCGTATGTCGGGCGGGTACGGCCGACGGCGAACCAGAAGGCCTCATAGGTGACATCCTCGTCGGATTCTTCGACATGTTCGCGGGTGGCGCTGATCGGTTCAGCGGCGTCCCGTCTGGTCCCTTCCGTGCTTGCGCCCGCAACCGAACCCATGGCCGTAGTTTTCGGCATTTCGGACTCGGTATGGTCAGCGGAGCGGTCTTCGGGGCGTCCGGTCTCGACTGTCTGGGCGGCAGGGGCCGTCTGCGAGGCACTCGTCTGCTCGCCGGTGGAGTCACCGGAAGCAGCTACCGCAGCGTCCGGCTGCTCCTTGTCCGCATCCGGTCCTCTGGATCCCGCACCGGCAATGCTGTCTGCCTCGGTCACTTCCCCACGATCCTGCGGCCGCGCCGCATCCTTCGCGGCCCGGGCCGATGCAGCTGCACTCGGCTCCTTAGCCGACTGCTTGGCATCGGCTGCAGCGGTCACCTCGTCGTCGGACATCGGAATGCCTACGGCCTCGCCATCGGCGGCGCCGGGGGCCGTCAGATCCTCGTCGCCGGTTGCTTCACCGTGCCGCGCGGGGACAGTGTCCTTCTTTGAGTCTGCCTTGCCCGCTTCCGCTGCAGCGGCCACACCGGCCACTCCCGCGGCGCCTGTTCCTGCGGGCGCGGCGAACTGGGCGGCGGAACCGGACGGTGATGCGGCACCGGCGGACCCATGGGCATGGGCGCCGGTCCTCGCCGCCTCCACCGAAGCGTCCGTCTGCCCGGTAGCGTCATGCGAGCGGTCCTGCGCTGCAACGCCGGACCGGCCCTGCTCGCGGGCTCCCTTGTCCTTACCTGCAGCATTGGCCCCTGCGTTGGACGCCGCGGCGAATGCTCCGTGAGCGCCGGGGCCGGACAGGCCCGCAGCCGCCCCGGACGCGGCACCGGCTGTACCTGCAACCCCTGCTGCGGTGGTTGCCTTCGCCCCCGTCGTCGAAGAACCGGCTGCTCCCGCCTTTACCGCTGGGCCATTCGTCGCGTGCGGCTGTCCCGCGCCGGCTTCTTCCGTCACCGGTTTGGGTGCTTTGGCCCGAGGCGGAACCGCATCCCGGGCAATGGGATGTGCCGGGATTTCGAGCCGGCCGGCGAAATCGGCCCGGAACTGCGGAATCCATCGTGCGCAAACGGTCGCTGCAAGCAGACCGAGACTGCCGATAAAGCCGATCGCAGCGCTAAGGCTGAACGCGCTGACCAGCGTCAGGAAGAAATAGCCGACAGTAAACGAGGCCACTACCGAGGCGAACTGATCCACCGACAGGGATCCGATGCGCAGCTTGGTCTTGGGTGCCAGCCGACGGATGATGAACAGCACCAGCACCATGGCCGGCAGCAGGATACTCAGACCGAGACGGAAGAGATTGGCGGAATTCCACTGGTTCAGCCCGATTCCCTGAATGACGGCGGTCGGCAGTACCGACGCCAGGAACAGCAGTACCACGGACAGTCCCACGGCGACGTCCCGCACAGTGAACGGCCCGGCTACTGCCTCGCTGACGCCGTCCGAAGTGGTTACTGCATGATCTGTCATAGTCATTCTCCGATCGTCGCGGCCAAAGCAGGCCTTGGCAGAGCTTGCGCTGGTCTCAGCGTAGTCAAGGAAGGAAGCCATCACTAGCCGAATCGCGGTGTCAGCAGGAGCCGTTCGACATCCTTTTCCACCGCTCACCGCAGAATTACGTCCTTTTACATCCGAACATGTGACCCGTGCCACGATGTCCAGACGCAGGGACTAATGTGATGATCAGCACGAGTGGCCGCCCGTCCTCCGGGATGTGCCACGCACAGCCGCAACACCACGAAAGGGTCTTCTTATGTCTGAAGCCAACGGAACCCAGCGCGCCACGAGCGATGCTCTGGAAAACCTGCTGCAGGAGAACCGGAAGTTCGCGCCCAGCGAGGAATTCGCCGCGAACGCGGTGGTCAAGCCCGGCATCTATGAAGAGGCCGACGCTGATCATGAAGCCTTCTGGGCGAAGCAGGCGCGGGAACTGTTGTCCTGGAACGAAGACTTCACCCAGACCCTGGACTGGTCGGATGCGCCGTTTGCGAAATGGTTTGTCGGCGGGACACTGAACGCGGCGTACAACGCCCTGGACCGCCACGTGGAGAACGGACTCGGGGACCGGGTGGCCATCTACTTCGAGGGCGAGCCGGGCGACACCCGCACCTACACTTATGCCCAGTTGACCGACGAGGTCAAGAAGGCGGCCAACGCGTTCGAGTCCCTCGGCGTGGCCAAGGGAGACCGGGTTGCCGTCTACCTGCCGATGATCCCGGAAGCGGTCATCACCATGCTCGCCTGCGCGCGCATCGGCGCCATCCACTCGGTGGTCTTCGGCGGTTTCTCCGCGGACGCCCTGCGCAACCGCATCGATGATGCCCAGGCCAAGCTCGTGGTCACCTCGGACGGCACGTACCGCCGCGGCAAGCCCAGCCCGCTGAAGCCGGCCGTGGACTCCGCCCTGGAAGCAGAGGGTCATTCCGTCAGCAGCGTCGTCGTCGTCAAGCGCAACGGCGAGCCCGTGGACTGGCACGAGGGCCGCGACCGCTGGTGGCACGAAGTGGTGGAATCCGCGTCCGCGGACCATACCCCGGTGCCGCATGACGCCGAGCACCCGCTGTTCATCCTGTACACCTCCGGCACCACCGGCAGGCCCAAGGGCATTCTGCACACCACCGGCGGGTTCCTGGCCCAGAGCGCGTTCACGCACAAGGCCACGTTCGACCTGCACGCCGACACTGACGTCTACTGGTGCACCGCGGACATCGGCTGGGTCACCGGCCACACCTACGTGACCTACGCGCCCCTGATCAACGGGGCCACGCAGCTGATGTACGAAGGCACGCCGGACACCCCGCACCAGGGCCGCTGGTGGGAACTGGTGGAGAAGTACAAGGTCTCCATCATGTACACCGCGCCCACGGCGATCCGCACCATGATGAAGTGGGGCGAAGACATTCCGGCGAAGTTCGACCTGTCCTCCATCCGGGTCCTCGGCTCCGTGGGCGAGCCGATCAACCCGGAAGCCTGGATGTGGTACCGCCGGGTCATCGGCGGCGACAAGGCCCCGATCGTGGACACCTGGTGGCAGACCGAAACCGGCGCGCACATGATCGCCCCGATGCCCGGCATCACCGAAACCAAACCCGGTTCGGCCCAGACCCCGGTGCCCGGCATCGCCGTCGACGTCGTTGACGAGATGGGCCAGTCGGTGCCCAACGGGCACGGCGGCTACCTGGTCATCCGCAAGCCGTGGCCGGCCATGCTCCGCGGCATCTGGGGCGACCCGGAACGCTACAAGGAGACCTACTGGTCCCGCTTCGACAACATGTACTTCGCCGGCGACGGCGCCAAGAAGGACAACGACGGCGACTTCTGGCTCCTCGGCCGCGTCGACGACGTCATGAACGTCTCCGGGCACCGCCTGTCCACCACGGAGATCGAATCCGCTCTGGTGAGCCATCCCTCGGTGGCCGAAGCCGCCGTCGTCGGCGCAGCGGACGAGACCACGGGCGAAGCAGTCGTGGCGTTCGTGATCCTGCGCGGCAACGCCGTGGAAGACCCGGAGATCGTCACCACCCTGCGCAACCATGTGGGCAAGGAGATCGGTCCGATCGCCAAACCGCGCCAGATCCTGGTGGTGCCGGAACTGCCCAAGACCCGCTCCGGCAAGATCATGCGCCGCCTGCTCAAGGACATCGCCGAAGGCCGCGAAGCCGGCGATGCCAGTACCCTGGCGGACAACACGGTGATGCAGCAGATCACTTCCTCGCTCAAGGGCTGACACCCTTCCGCAGCAGATGCGGCGGCCGCCGGCAGGACACCCTGCCGGCGGCCGTCCTTCGTTTCAGGGAAGGTCCGTCTAGGAGCGTGGGTCAATAGCGTTTTATCGGATCCGAAAGTGATTGTTCCTTGATCGGTTGGATGTGAAGTCTGTGCTGCGACTTCGGGGCTCGA
>NZ_JAODLR010000005.1 GCF_025960875.1 Crystallibacter permensis
TCGAGCCCCGAAGTCGCAGCACAGACTTCACATCCAACCGATCAAGGAACAATCACTTTCGGATCCGATAAAACGCTATTGACCCACGCTCCTAGGAAGTCCCGGCTCAGCCGCCCCCGCCGTCGTCGTTAGTCATGGTTCGAGTGCTTCCGTTCATCGCGGACCTGCGGCACGTCCTGGACCACGGCGGAACCTCGGTCGTACGGCCCACCGGGCTGGCCGCAGCCGCGCTGGCGCCCTGGTTCCTCCGCCCGCACCGGACGGAGGCGGCAGGAGTGGAAGCCCGGCGCCTGCCGGGATGATCTTCCGCCTACCCCTGTGCGAAGCCGCCACTCCGGAAGCGGAGCGGCGGGGCCGTACAACGGGTCTGTCTGTCCTTAGATTGGGTCCGAAAACCAGCGCCACAAACGGCGTGAAAGTCAGTACGAAGACGATGACGAAAAGGGTGAATTCCATGGCGCGCTCCTACCCGTGGGTTCAGAATAGACGCCAAATAACCGGCACACAATGGGCTGATTCGCAGGCCCGGGCACCGTGATCATGGGCTTCCTAAGAGCGGCACGATCAAACCGGCCCTAGCGTTCCGTGTAGAAATCTGCACACTTTAATCATGGCTCTTCCCAATCTTGCCCACTCCCCTTCCATTTCCGTTTCTGAGGCATCCAGACGGGGCATCGCCGGGCTTATCAAGGATGCTGAGGCCGGAGAAAATGTAGTTGTTGCCCGGCATGGCCGTCCCGTGGCAGCAGTCGTTAGCGCACGTCAGCTTGATCGGCTCCGCGAACTGGAAGGAGAGCTGCGCGATGCTGCCCTCGTCGTTGTCCGCGCCGCGACCGACACCGGTGTACGGACTACCCTCGACAACGCAATGGAAGCCTTCGGACTTGAGCGCGCCGAGCTGGAGGCTGAGCTGGAAGCAGACCTGGCCGCCGGTAGACCGTGAGTCAGCAGGAACCGTCTGCGCAGGAGCATGCAAGTACCGCCGTCGTCCGGCTGACCGATGATGCCATCGCCGATCTCCGCCGCTTGCAAAAGAAAGACCCGCAGATCGTCCGATGGGCCTTCAAGAAGATGTTGCTGCTGGAGCGGCCAGCACATGCTGGTGAGCCCTTGCTTGGGAGTCTTATCGGGTTCCGCAAGCTCGCAGTCGGAGACCGGGACTGGCGCATCGTCTGGAGAGTGAATCGAGCCCACGCCTGAACCAGACCTTCCGGAGCCCCTTCCGGCATGGGTGGCCGATCCCCTCATCCATCAAGTTGGACTCACAGAAGAGGAAGTTGCGGCCATGACTCCCGAAGAAGGCATGGAGCGCTTGAAAGCCCACTGGTCTTCGCCCGGATAGCCCCCGCCGTCGTCGTTCTCTGTCTAAACCTCACCAGGCCGGGTGGCGGGCGATGACGGCGGAAGCGGTGGAACCTTGACGAAGTTCGACGACGACGGCGGCAATAGCCCGGGCGATTTTGGCGCCGCCCTGCGCCGACGGCTCGATGGCGTTGGCGTAGTCCCCGTCCTGGTTGCAGATCAGGCGCAGGTCGATCAGCGATAGGCCGCGGGCGAAGGCTGCCCGGGTGATGCAGTCGTTGAAGAAGGCCGCGGCGGTCCTGATGATCCGGTAATCGGGCCCCGAGGCGGGAGTGTCATAGATTGTGCAGACCGCAGCGGGCAGCCCAGTAGCCGCGACTGCTTCCGCCATGGCTTCGTAATCTGTGGCGAACCGGTCCTGCGCATCACCGAACCACCGAAGGACTTCCGCTACGGAGCTCGCGGGAGACTGCAGCAGGTAGGCGAACCCCAGCGCGTCGTTCCCGCCGGCGCTGACCACCAGGTGGGTCGCGCCGCGCGGCAGGGAACGAAGCTGCCGCGGCACGCCTGAGATGACGTCCCCGTCGATTGCCAGGAGGGCAGCCTGCCACGTTGGCGGAAGCTCACCGCGCAACTGATTGACGACGTCGGGACCGCCGCCAACGTAGGCCTTGTTGTCGAAGATGGAGTCGCCGAGCAGAACCACGTGGCCGGTTGTCGGTTCCGGAAGTTTTCCACCACGCATTCGCCGAGGCCCTCGTTTGTTGCCTAGTGGTGGCCGGCCTTGGTGGTGCCGAACATGAGGGTCTTGCGGCCGATGTCGTAGTACACGGTCTCTGCGGTTGAGAGCATATCCTGCAGGTTGTCGGCGTCGTCAGCGTCGATGGTCAGCACTTCTTCCCATGCGCCCTGATCCAGGACGAGCTGAAGGGTCCAGGTTCCCGGCTTGCCTGGCTCACCGGCTACCCAGGTGAACTGGTAGTGGCTGAGTTGGCGGACCTTGATGCTGTCATCGGTGATGGGTTGCTTGGGTGTGGGGGTCATGGTCCTGCTCCTTTATGGCTGAAATCCGGATGGCAGTTTCCCCAAAGGTGCTAAGTGTGCTTACCAGCTTCCACCATTAGATCACCGCTTTCAAGCCTTGTCCGTCAGGGAAGCAGAGGCGTCTCAGGTTCCGCAGAAGGTCCGGTAGGGGCCGAAGCTCTCGGGGGCTGCGGTAGCGTACCGCTCGAGGCCATGGCGTTCTTCGTAAGGTGCGGTCACCGCGGCCAGGAGCTGGTTGAACGGCTCCAGGTCGTCTTCGACGGCGGCGGCGAGGGCCTCCTCAACGAGGTGGTTGCGGGGAATATAGGCGGGGTTGGTCCGGTCCATCAGGTCCGCGTCCGGATCCAGCGCGCGCCAGCGCTCGGTCCAGGCATCGAAGGCTGCCGGGTTAAGGAACATGGAGCGCACGGGCTCGGCGTCGCCACGGGCCGCGGGGCCGAGCCTCCGGAAGAAGGCGGTGTAGTCGACCTTGCCTTCCTGCAGGAGGGTGAACAGTTCGTTCGTCAGCGTCGATGCGGCTTCGTCGTCAACGCCGGCGGGCAGACCGAGTTTGGCTTTCATGCCGGACAGCCAGGCGGCGCTGTACTGACCATGGAAGGCGCCGAGCGCTTCCTGCGCGAGCGCGACGGCCTGTTCCTGGTCCTGGTGAAAGAGAGGCAACAGAGCCTCCGCGAGACGGGCCAGGTTCCACTCCGCCACCAGCGGCTGGTTGCCGTAGGCGTAGCGGCCGTTTTCGTCGATCGAGCTGTAGACCGTGGCCGGATCGAAGGCGTCCATAAAGGCGCACGGCCCGTAGTCGATGGTCTCCCCCGAAATGGTCATGTTGTCGGTGTTCATGACTCCATGGATGAAACCCACCAGCATCCACTGGGCCACCAGCGATGCCTGGGCGGCGACCACCGCGTGGAACAGGGCGAGGTAGGGGTGCTCGGCCTCGGCCGCAGCGGGATGGTGGCGTGCGATCGCATGATCGGCCAGCCGGCGCAGCAGGTCGTCGTCGTTCATTGCCCGGGCGTATTGGAAGCTGCCTACACGCAGATGGCTGCTGGCCACGCGGGTGAGCACGGCTCCCGGCAGCTGCGTCTCGCGGCGCACCGGCCGCCCCGTCGCGACCACGGCGAGCGAACGGGTGGTGGGGATGCCCAGGGCGTGCATCGCCTCGCTGACCACGTACTCGCGCAGCATCGGACCGACCGTGGCCAGACCGTCGCCACCGCGGGCGAACGGCGTGCGTCCGGAACCCTTGAGGTGGATGTCCCGAAGGCCGCCGTCGGCGTCGGCAATTTCACCGAGCAGGAGTGCGCGTCCGTCGCCCAGACGCGGCGAGTAGAAGCCGAACTGATGCCCGGCATATCCCTGCGCCACCGGAGTGGCACCCTCGGGGACCGCGTTACCGATCAGCAGCCGCAGGCCCTCGGCGCCCCGCAATGACGCCGGGTCGAAGCCCAGCTCCGTGGCCAGCGGCTCGTTGAGCACGAGCAGCTGCGGGTCGGGAGCTTCCTCGGCCTGCCACGGAATGGCCAGTTCTGTCAGTTCACGGGCGAAGCGGCCGCCAAAAGTGACGGTGGACGGGGCTACGGCACTCATCTATCAAGGATACCTGTGGCACCCTTGGCTAGCTGATGAGTATTTGGGTTGAGCTGACTCAGTCGGAAGGACGCGCGGCAGTCGCTTCATCGTCGGCAGCGGTCCACAGTCCGGCAAGGGCTTCGCCCATTTCCTGCACGATCATGTGCCCCGTGGCTGCGGCGCCCAGCGCGAGTAGCGCCAGGGCGGCGTAGCCGAATCTGTTGGCTGTTTTCCCCATGATGTTAATCATGCGGCCACGTCCCTCAGCTCGCGTGCAATGACGCAGCGGGTCGCGAAGTCTCTCTACTACCCTGGCTTATTAGTAAGATTGCTTATTATTACGATCGAGGAGACTGTCACCTCGGCGGCGCAATGAACATCGGGGGCTGGGTTGCTGCCGAGGTAGTCCTGTACTACCTCGCCCGGCTCAAACGGCCGGAATCAGTCCAAACGGGTCCAGGTAAAGACAAGCACAGCAAAGTGTCCACGCTCTGACGTTCCAAACGCGGAAGTACCAATCGTTGATACCGGATGGGAAGGTACCCAATTCTCAGGCACGTGATGGGCGCAGGCAGGGAGAAAGCCGATGGAGGCCGAAGAACGCCGCGGGACAATAATGCGACAGGATGCGACCCTGTCCATCTACAGCTACGGCCCACCGCCGGGACCAGGGATCCCAGCCATCCTGTTCATCCATGGCTACCCGGATGACCACCGAGTCTTCGCATCCGCTATCGCGGGGCTGAGCAACGATTGCCATGTCATCGCCTATGACACCCGGAATGCCGGGGCGTCCAGGACCGCTGTTGACCGCCGCAGCTCCTACCGGCTGCCGGTCCTGGTTGACGATCTCTTCGCCGTGATCGACGCCTCCGGCGCAGGTGCCGTGCACCTCGTAGGACACGACTGCGGATCGATCCAGGGCTGGGCGGCGATCCGGGACACTCGTGCCAACGGACGGATACTGAGCTTCACCAGCATTTCCGGCCCCGATCTGGGCCATCTTCCGCCGCTGGTTCCAAGACAGGATGCGCAGACCCGTTCTGTGGCCGCAGGCAGCGGGCCAGGCATTGCGCAGCTGGTACGTTGCGGTGTTCCAGCTGCCGGTCCTGCCGGAGCTGGCTTGGCGGACGTTCCTGGCCCGCCGGTACGAACACCTGACCGGCCGGAGCATCAGCGACAACGGTGCCCGCGGGCTGGCCTTGTACAGAGCGAACTGGTACCGCCACCAGACCCTGCCGGCCCACTGCCTGGTCCCGGTGCAAGTGATCGTCCCCCGACGGGATCCGTTCCTTTCCCCGAATCTGGTAGATGGGTTGGAGGACTGGGTGACGCAGCTGAAGATCTCTGAAGTTGACGCAGGCCACTGGTGGCCTGCGGAGGACGGAGAAGCACTCGCCCGGATGCTCAGGAACTGGATCGCAGACTTCGGAGAAAGGCAGTAGTTCCGAAACACAACCCCGGTGGTGAAGACTAAAGACATGCGCAGCTTCGGCGTCGAGGAAGAACTGCTTCTGGTGGACGCGAAGACAGGGGCACTGGCCCCGGTCTCCGAGCAGCTCCTCGGGGAAGAACCAAGCTCCGGGTCCAAAACGCCCAGAGCTGAGGGCCCTGCGGGCGGCTACGCGGGTGCGCTCGTCCCGGAGCTAAAGCAGGAACAGCTTGAAGCCGTATCCGCACCGTACAGGGACCTTCGGAAGCTGGCTGCAGGCTTGCGGGCCGGCAGGGCGGAGGCTGACCGGCAGGCCAAGAGGTTCGGGGCCAGGGCGGTCGCGCTCGGCACCTATCCAATGCCGGCTGTGACCCAGTTGGTCCGGCGCCCGCGCTATCTAGCGATGGAAGGCCGCTACGGCCTGACGCTGCGCGAGCAGCTCACCTGCGGCTTCCATGTCCACGTTGGCGTTGCGTCCGACGACGAAGCCGTTGCAGTCCTTGACCGGATCCGGGTCTGGCTACCAATCCTGCTTGCTTTGAGCGGCAACTCCCCTTACTGGCAGGGCACCGACAGCGGCTACGCCAGCTTCCGCTACCAGGTTTGGAAGCGCTGGCCCACCGCAGGGCCCACGGATCTTTTCGGGTCTCCGTCCGCCTACCACAGTCTGGTCCGTGTGCTCCTGGACTGCGATGTACTGCTCGACGAAGGAATGGTCTACTTCGACGCCCGCCTCAGCCGACGACAGCCCACCGTGGAAATTCGTGTCGCGGACGTCTGCCTCGAAGCAGACCATGCCGCAGCTCTGGCAGGGATGTGCCGGGCCCTCGTCGAGACGGCGGCACGGGAGTGGCTTGACGGCCGGCCACCGCCTGCCGTTCCGACGGAGCTGCTGCGGCTGGCGTCCTGGCGGGCAAACAAGTCTGCCGTTACTGATGACCTGATCCATCCGCTGAGGAACGGCCGGTGTCCGGCAAGATCAGCCATCGGCGCTTTGTTCAACCACATAGGACCGGTACTGGCCGAAACCGGAGACCTGGAACCGATTAAACACTTGGCCAGCCGGATTGTCCGCACCGGAACAGGATCAGACCGCCAGCGGGCTGTCTTCGCCCGTCACAGCAAGCTCACCGATGTCGTCTTCGACGCCGTCCGACGCACACATCTTCCTGCTGCTCACCTCTAACCGGGAAAACGGGCGGATACAAACCATCAGGTACAGCCTGATGCAGCTTGCCTCTGCTCCCCATCATTTGTGCTCGTGGGCCGGCTCCGCGGCGCCGTCGTCGTCGTGGCTGTGGAAATAGCCCTCGCCGCTCTCATCGGCGTGGAAATGCGGGGCCATCGGACCTGGATCAATGGGTGTGTGGCTTCCGTTTACGTGCTGGCTGTGCATCCAGCGCACCCAGGCGCAGAGCTGCTGCACCGTGTCCTGCTGCTTCCGCGACAGTGCCAGGACCGGTGCCCCTTCGCGGGCGGCAGTGGCGTCCTTGACCATCTGCTCCACATCCACGTCCACGTATTCGGCCAAGTCGATTTTGTTGATCACCAACAGATCGGCGCGCGCGATTCCGGGGCCGCCCTTGCGGGCAACATCTCCCCCGCCGGCGACGTCGAGCACGAAGATCTGGGCGTCGACCAGGGCCGGCGAGAAGGTGGCGGTGAGATTGTCGCCGCCGCTTTCGACAAGCACGATGTCGAGCGGCGCGAAGTCTTGTTCCAGGTCCTCGACGGCCATCAGGTTCATCGTGACGTCATCGCGGATGGCGGTATGGGGGCAGGCCCCGGTCTCCACCGCACGGATCCGTTCGGCGGGCAAGACCCCCGCCGACCGGAGAAAGCGGGCATCTTCATCGGTGTAGATATCGTTGGTGATGACTCCGATGTTCAGTTCACCCGCGAGGTTTCGACACAGGGTCGCGATGACCGAGCTTTTCCCGGTCCCTACGGGACCGGCGACTCCGAGCCGTAGTGAGCGCGTTCGTGGTTCCTGATTCTCCGGCACAATGCCCTCCTCATTCTCTCTAGCATTCGTGTACTCCCCCTGAGTTTGTTCAGGAGGCAAAAAGCCGCATATCCGTTGTCGCATGATGTTCAGCGGCGATGTCGAGCAGCGGTGCACCGGCGGACGGAAGATCAGCCGGAGCCGTGTCCGCGTGTTTGGCTGCTTCGCTCGCCAACTGGTCCAACAAGGGGGTCAGGCGGGCCAGCGCGGCGTGGGCGCTGAACGGGTCCAGACTGAGCAGCTTGACGGCGGCGACTGCCGGCCCGGCCACTGCTTCATGCAGTACAGCGAGCGCGGCATCCCGCGGGGCAAGATCAAAGGCTGCCGCCGCTACGCCCAACACGATGGGTTGATGCGCGGTCCGGTCAAGTTCGTTGAAGCGCGGGTGCGGCCGGATGGCTGTGGCTGCCCGAAGCAGTTGGCGCCCCAGGGAGCGGGAGACGGCGCGCAGGGCGGGTGACGGGATGCGGGCGTCGAGCTCAGGGTCCAGCTCTTGCAGGAGGACTCGATCGCCCTTGGTGGATGCATGGCATGCGGCGGCAGCGAACGCGCCGGCTACCAGGCCTGCGGTGACCGCCCTCCCGGTCAGGAACTTCTCCAGACTGTCGGCATCGTGCACGCGTCCGGCGCGGATGGTCGCTTCGAGGCCACCGGAGTGCGCGTAGCCGCCGGCGGGCAGCCGTCCATCGGCTAAGAGCAAGAGCGCGGCTGCGTTATCAGCCATGATCAGTGCCCAAGGTATCGCATCGAGACGGAAGGGCAGCGTCCGCCGTCGTACGCATTGTGAGACGCCCGCGCACTAAGAGTTAGCAACAAATCAACCGCCCTACTGTCGGACCTGCGCTTTCCCGTCACGTTACACGGGGACCAGTTGCAGGGGTAGGGCTTGCGTCATCTCCGACGCTGTCTCGCCGCCCTCTGGCGTGGCGCACTGAGCAGTCCTAGCATGGGCGGTAGGTGCTTTCGCGCCGTCGGTCCCTCTGCAGGAAGGAGCAACCTTGGTGCCCATGCCGCAGGACGCTCAGCCTCCGGGTCTCGCCGCCGCCTTCCGCGCCGCTTTCGCCGCCCATCCCGCGGGGGTAGCGATTGTCACCGCTGCCGGACCGGACGGGCCGGCAGGAATTACCGCGTCTTCCGTGATTTCCGTATCTGCCGAACCTCCGGTGCTCGCGGTTTCGATCATGCCCGGCAGCGAATCCGGAGCCGCCCTGCTGGCAGGCGAAACGCTTGCCGTTCACCTGCTTACTACCGCCAACCGCGGGCTGGCCGAACTGTTCGCACGGCCCGGTTCGCACCGCTTCGGGTTCAACATGGACTGGTACACCGCGCCCACTGGCGAACCCATCATCCGCGGCGTCGGCGCAGTGCTCCGGTGCAAGCCCCTTGACCGGATGCCGGCCGGAACCGGCGTCGTTCTGGCCGCCCAGGTCCTGCAGATTCTCGACGGCGGCTCGTTCGCCCCGCCGCTGGTCTACCAACGGCAGACGTATTACGCCCTGGACGACTGGTCGGCCCTGCGCGCCCGGCCCTGAGCCAGCCGAGTAGCACGGCCAGCACCGCGGAGATGTGATCCGGGTGTTCCGTAAGCCTGCGGCGCTCGCCGGGCGAGACCAGCCCAGGGCTGGTCTATATAAGAAGCTAATGGACTATAGGGATTCATTACACTCGGACATAATTTCCTATAACTGTAGGCAGGTAAGGCCACCTCCACTCGCGGCGTCCCTCAGGTCAGCTGGTACCCGGTTCGAAACGGTAACCCATCCCTGCTTCCGTGAGCAGGTAGCGCGGTTTTGCCGGATCCGGTTCGAGCTTGCGGCGCAGTTGTGCGATGTACACCCGCAGGTACTGGGTTTCCTTGGTGTACGCCGGTCCCCATACATGGGTCAGGACCTGCTGCTGGGAGATCAGCCGGCCGGGATTGCGCGCCAGCAGTTCCAGAATGTTCCATTCGATCGGCGTCAGCCGGACCGCCTCTCCGTTGCGGGTGACGCGCTTGTCGATCAGGCTGATCTCGAAATCGGCGGTCTCCACGGTGGGGCTCTCCGGTGCCCCTCCAACCCGGCGGGTGGCGGCACGCACACGGGCAAGCAGCTCGTTCAGGTCGAAGGGTTTGGTGACGTAATCATCGGCGCCGGCGTCCAGCGCGTCCACCTTCTCGTCCGAGGCATGCCGCGCGGAGAGAATGATGATCGGCACGTCGGTCCAGCCACGCAGCCCGCGGATGACGTCGATGCCGTCCATGTCCGGCAGGCCCAAATCCAGAATTACGACGTCGACAGCATGCCTGGCTGCCTGGTCCAGCGCGGAGGCACCGTCCGCCGCCGGAAAGGTCTGGTAGCCCCGGGCGTTGAGGTTGATCTGCAGGGCGCGAAGGATCTGCGGCTCGTCGTCGACGATGAGCACGTTGGTCATGAGGCTCCTTCTGCCGTGCCTGCCGGGCGCTGTGCTGGGGCCCATTCTGTCAGGGCGGGACTGGTTTCGCCGCCCTCAGCGCAGCCAACTGCTCAGCGCCACCATGTGCCTGACCGGAGCAGCGAACGGAACAGGAGAACCAGCGCCGTTCCGCCCACAGCCAGCACCAACAGGATCTGCCACAACTCCGCTTCCATCACGGGAACTCCCTCTGTTCGGACGGGCTGCCCTGCCGGATGGGGTATCCCCCGCCCTGTGCATGCCCCGTCACTTCAAGTCAACGCCGCAGAGCTCTCCCAAAGTTCGGTGTTGATGTTTTCCTGACGGCGTCGGCACCATCCTTTATGGAATTCGAACGCGGGGGCGGGCGCAGACGTAGTGAGCGTCGTCGGTGCCGAGCGCGGCCGGTCACGCAGCCGTGCGCCCGGTGCTACTAGGGTAGTATTGTGGTATGAAAATCAGTGTCAGCCTGCCAGCTGAGGACGTCGCAATCCTCGATGAGTTCGCTCGCTTAAAGGGCCTTGCCTCTAGGTCAGCCGCGTTACACCACGCCGTCGGAATGCTGCGCCTTCCGGAGCTGGAGCGGGACTATGAGGCGGCTTGGAACGAGTGGGAGGCATCAGGAGACCACGCGACGTGGGACTCGACCGCGGCCGACGGGATCGCCGATGCTGCGCGGTGAGATCCGTCTCGCCGATCTAGATCCTGTCCGCGGAAGCGAAGCCAACAAGCGACGCCCCGTAGTAATCGTCAGCAACGACCGCGCAAACTCGGTCGCGACAAGGCTCGGCCGCGGGGTGATCACCATCGTGCCGATCACCAGCAATATCGACCGGATTTTTCCCTTCCAGGCTCTGCTTTCCGCAGCCGCCACCGGGCTGCGGCAGGACTCCAAGGCGCAGGCCGAACAGGTCCGCTCGATCGCGGTTGAGCGGGTAGGCGCCGTCCTAGGGCACGTTCCAGCCGACGTCATGGCGAAGCTCGACGACGCGCTGCGACTGCACCTACAGCTGTAGCCCAAATCCGCTCTCAGCCATCGGTGTCGCAACTGGCTCAGACGCCGGTGGAGAGCGGCAGCTGGATGACCATGGTCAGTCCGCCGCCGGGTGTGTGCTCGGCCAGGAGCCTGCCCCCCATAGCTTCGGTGAAGCCCTTGGCCACGGCCAGTCCGAGCCCGATCCCGGTGCCGGCGGGTGCGTCGTCGAGCCGTTGGAACGGCCGGAACATGCTGATCACTTGTTCCGCCGGCACCCCCTGTCCGGCGTCGATAATCCGCAGTTCGCTGGCCGGGCGGCCGTCGACGGTGGCGCTGCCCATGCCGCCGATCAGGCCGGTGATCCGCACGTCCGATCCGCGGGCATACTTCAGCGCGTTCTCCACAATGTTGGCGATGACACGCTCGAGCATGCCTTGGTCCGCGTCGACGGGCGGCATGTTGTCCGGCAGGTCGACCAGCACGTGCTCGGCCGGCAGCCCGCGCAGGGCGTCGGCCACGGCGTCCTGCCAGTGGACCGGGCGGATCAGCGGCGCCATCGAGTCCCCCGTAATCCGCGACATGTCCAGCAGATTTCCCACCAGCGAGTCCAGCCGGTCCGTGTAGTCCTCGATGGTGGCAAGCAGTTCCGCCTCTTCCTCGGGCGGGAACTGGACCGCGTCCTGGCGCAGGCTGCTCACCGCCAGCTTGATGCCCGCCAGCGGCGTGCGCAGATCGTGCGAGACCGCCCGGAGAATGGAGGTGCGCATCTGGTTTCCCTCCGCGAGACGCTGCACGTCGCGGCGGCTGGCCATCAGCTGGTCGCGCTGCAGCATGGCCAGCAGGTGGGCACCGAACGCAGACAGCAGGCGCCGCTCCCGCTGCGTGAGGATCCGCCCCTTCAGCGCGAGCGTCCGGGTGGCGTCCATACGTTCCAGGTTGTCCGCGTCCTGGAGTTTCGAAGGTACGACGCCGGTGCTGTGGACCGGGTGCCAGGCGTCCGGTTCGCCGTCGTTATCTTTGCGGACGTAAAGCCCCGCTCCGTCGCTCTGGAAATGTTCGCGGACGCGTTCGAGGAATTCCGGCACGCTCTCTTGGGTGGCCACCGCGTTGCGGCTCAGCTCCCCCAGCGCCGCCGCCTCCGCCCCGGCCGCCGAGGCCTCCCTGCTTCGCCGCGCCGAAAGCCCGACCACCAGCGATACAGCCACCGCGACGGCGAGGAAGACCAGCAGCGTGAGGATGTTCTCCGGGTCCCGGATGTCCATGCTGCCCACGGGCTGGACGGCGAAGTAGTTCACGATCAGGCTGCTCAGGACCGCGGTGGTGACGGCGGGCCAGAGGCCGCCCAGCAGCGCGACGGCGATAGTGCCGGTCAACTGGATAAGCAGATCGGTGGCGAAATGGTCATGCGGCCAATGTCCCAGCAGGTACTGCAGTGCGGGCGGCAGGAGCACGGCCAGGACGAACCCGGCAACCAACCGCAGCCGGCCCAGGTCATTTGGCCGGCGGGGTGGCCTGTTGCCGCCGCCGTGTTCCTGCGCGACCAGATGCACGTCGATTTCCCCGGCAGCCCGGACGAGCCTGGCGCCGGTCCCCCGGCTGAACATGCCGCGAGGCACTCCCACCACAATCTGCGTGGCATTGATGCTGCGGGCGAAGTCGAGCAGGATCTGCGCCGGGTCACCGCCGCCGACCGTGTGGTAGGTGCCGCCGAGGTCCGCGACCAGCTTGCGCTGCAGGTCCAGTTCCTTGGGCGATTCGGTTCCTGCCTTGCCCGGCCGGCGGACGTGGACGGCATGAAGTTCGCTGCCTGTCCTCCCGGCCACGATCCGTGCCGCCCGGTGGAGAAGCGCCTGCCCCTCGGGACCGCCGCTGAGTCCGACGAGCACGCATTCGCACTCCGGCACGATGTCCGTCATGCGCCCATTCTGCCTGACCAGCCACCCACTGGCGCCGTCGTCGTATTTTTGATGAATTCTTAACGCCCCTGAACCCGGAATTCCGGCCTTTTCGGCGTTGTACAGTTGTAGGCTTTTGCCCCGGATCCCCACCGGATCCGGACCAGAAAGAGGCATCACAGTGGCCACTTCCACTCAGTACTCCATACCGGCAAGCGTTCCCCGGCCGGGCCCGCAGCACAAGCCGGCCCACGGCGTCTCACGCTGGCTGACCGCGCACGTTGTCCAACCGGTCGGGCCGGCGAGTCCGGAAACCCACGGCGCCCAGCAGCCGTGGTGGAAGGTCATGTGCCTGACCGGGGTGGACTATTTCTCCACGCTGTCCTACCTGCCGGCGATCGCGGCGCTGGCCGCGGGTGTGCTCTCGCCACTGGCCACGCTGCTGATCGTGGCCCTGACGCTGCTGGGCATGCTCCCGATGTACCGCCGGGTGGCGAAGGCGAGCCCACACGGGCAAGGTTCGGTGGCGATGCTCGAGCACCTGCTGCCGTTCTGGCGGGGCAAGATCTTTGTGCTGATCCTGCTGGGCTTCGTCGCCACCTCGTGGATCATCACCATCACACTGTCCTCGGCCGACGCGACGGTCCACCTGATCGAAAACCCCTACGCACCCGAGGTGCTCCGCGGCCACCCCGTCCCCGTGACGATAGTCCTGCTGCTCATCCTCGGCGGGGTGTTCCTGCTCGGCTTCACCGAAGCCGTGGCCGTAGCCATCCCGCTTGTTGCCGTCTTTCTGGGGCTCAACGCCGTCATCATCGGCGCCGGCGTGCTCGAGATCTTCACGACGCCGGGCGTGCTCGCCGGTTGGACGGACGCGCTCACCACGGCGCCGGGCGGCCTCGGCGGCTTGGTGCTCCCGGCGCTGCTGGCCTTTCCGCTGCTGGTCCTGGGGCTCTCCGGCTTCGAAACCGGCGTCAGCATGATGCCCCTGGTCGCGGCGAAGGGCCGGACTCCGGCGGAGCGGCTCGCCACCCGGATCCGCAATACCCGCAAGCTCCTCACGGCCGCCGCCGTCATCATGAGCGTGTACCTGCTGGGCAGCAGTTTCGTCACCACCCTGCTGATCCCCGCCGACGCCTTCGCGGAGGGCGGCGAGGCCAACGGCCGCGCCCTGGCCTACCTGGCGCACGAACGGTTCGGCGACGGCTTCGGCACCGCGTACGACATCAGCAGCATCCTGATCCTGTGGTTCGCGGGCGCCTCGGCCATGGCCGGCCTGATCAACATCGTCCCGCGCTACCTGCCCTCCTACGGCATGGCTCCGGAGTGGAGCCGTGCGGTGCGGCCGGTGGTCCTGGTCTACACCGGCGTCAGCATCCTGATCACCATCGCGTTCAACGCCGACGTCAATGCCCAGGCCGGCGCCTACGCTACGGGGATCCTGGCCATGATGGTCTCGGCGTCGGTCGCCGTCGCAATTTCCACCGTACAACGGCGGCAAAGACGGGCGGGGCTGGCCTTTACGGTGCTGTCCGCGGTCCTGGTTTACGCCCTGGTGGCCAACATTATTGAAAAGCCGGACGGGCTGATGATCTCCGCCTTCTTCATCGGCGGCATCATCGTTGTGTCGCTGGTTTCCCGGGTCACCCGGACCACCGAGCTGCGGGCCGACCGGATCGAGTTCGACGAAACGGCCCGGCGGTTCATCACGGATTCACTGACGCGCGATCACCGGCTGAACCTGATCGCGCACAAGCCGCACGTGGCCACCGAGCAGGAGTACGCGGAGAAGGAAGCCGCCCAGCGCAGCATTAACCCGGTGCCGGGAAGCGCGGACGTGCTGTTCCTGGAGATCGAGGTCAGCGACCCGTCAAGCTTCAGCGACGCGCTCCATGTCCGGGGCGCCGATGTCGGCGGCCACCGCATCCTGCGCGTCAAGAGCCCCGCCGCGCCAAACGCCATCGCCGCCATCCTGCTGGCGCTGCGCGATGCCACCGGCGTGCGGCCGCACGCCTACTTCGAATGGTCGGAAGGCAATCCGCTCACCCACTTGATGCGCTACCTGCTGCTCGGCCAGGGCGACACGGCCCCGGTGGTGCGCGAGATCATCCGCGAGAACGAGCCGGATCCGGACCGCCGGCCCGCCATCCACGCCGGCTGAGTACCCGTAACTACGGGAATTACGACGACAGTGAAGCGCCCGGACACAGGGTCATGAAGACGCTGTGGGGATCCAGGCTGTAGTCGGCAAACGGCGGACATTCGATGAAGCCGTGGCTGCGGTAGAGCCGCCGTGCCGGGGCAATCGATTCGTCCGAGCCGGTTTCGAGACTGACACGCTCATAGCCGCGGCTACGGGCAACTTCGAGCAGCTGGGCCAACATCAGAGTGGCGACTCCCCGTCGGCGGGCGCCGGAAGCCGTGCACATGGACTTGATCTCGCCTTCCGTCGGCGTGAGCTCCTTCAGCGCGCCACAACCGAGGAGCATCTGTCCGTCCCGCACGGTCCAGAAGTCGATCCCGGGCGCGGAGAACGCGTCGACGTCGAGGGCGTGCGCACTCTCCGCCGGCGAGATGGAGTGCATGTCCGAAAGATGTTCCTGCAGCAACTGCCGAATATCTGGCGACAGGACTTCTTCCGGCCCGATCCTCAGCGTCGTCGTCATTCGTGTCCTGGCCTCCCTGTGCTCCTGATTGCTCCTGCCAGAAAAAACCAGCCGCGAAACTGGGTCTTAGGCTTCCGCCGATTGACAAAAACCATCGAGGTCCGCCGACGTCAGTATCGACCCTAAGGACACGCGATTCAGCAGAGCCGCGGGCGTAGGGATCTGCGCGAACGTTGCGCCGATCGTGCAGAATGAACAATTGGATGAATTCTTTCGATGCACAATGCCCTGCCTGTCTCCCACGCCGGACTGTACGGTATCTCCATTCCAAGATCCCTACAAAAATATGAGGAGACTCACATGGCCAATTACAGGGTGTCCATGGACATCGGCGGGACGTTTACAGACATCGTCGCCTACGACAAGGAAGCCGGCACCTACACCGCCACCAAAGCGTCCACAACGCCAGCCAACCTCAGCGACGGGGTCATTTCCGGTTTAGAGTCGATCGTCGACAACCTGTCGGATATTGAGTTTTTGGTGCACGGCACGACCCAAGGATTGAACGCATTCTTAGAACGCCGGGGCGTTCCCGTATTGCTGCTCTCGACAGCAGGCGTCGAAGACACCTACCACATTGCCCGCGGTCCCCGGCTGGAACTGTACAACGCCCAATATCGAAAGCCAGAACCGCTCATGGAGCGCAAGGACGTGGTTGGGATCGGTGGACGCCTCGACGACCAGGGCCACGAAATTCGCCCGCTGAACGAGGTTGCCTTGCGCCAGGCCGCCCGCCGGGCAGCCAAGGAAGGGTACGGCGCGATCGCCGTGGCTTTCCTATTCAGTTACAAGAACCCGGCCCACGAACTACGTGCCCGCGAGATCTTGCTAGATGAACTCGGTGCAGATTTTGCTGTCTCCCTCTCTCATGAGGCCGCCAAGGAATGGCGCGAATATGAGCGTACCTCCTCGGCAGTCGTAGAGGCTTACACCGGTCCTGTAGTCCGCAACTATCTGCAGAACTTGGAGGAACAGCTAGACGCCCGCGGTGTCCAGGCTCCCCTGCACATCATGCAGTCCTCCGGCGGGGTTCTCACCGCAGAGTCCGCACGGAAGCGTCCGCTGCAGACGCTGCTCTCCGGTCCTGTGGGTGGGGCGATGGGCGATGTGGAGCTTGCTGCCGTCTCCGGCCGCCGAAATTTGATCGGTGTCGACATGGGCGGGACGTCCTTTGACGTCTCCCTTGTAGTGGATGGCAAGCCGGATGTCTCAACAGAGGCCGTTCTCGAAGGCCTGCCAATGCTGATGAGCGTAGTCAACATCCACACCGTGGGAGCCGGCGGCGGATCTGTGGCATGGCTTGAGGCCGGCGGCCTGCGAGTGGGACCACGTTCGGCAGGCGCCACCCCCGGCCCGGCATGCTACAGCCGTGGCGGTGTCGAACCGACCGTGACTGACGCCAATCTCGTCCTGGGACGTGTGGATCCGGAGTGGTTCGCCGGTGGTCAGGTTGCCCTTGACAAGCAGGCAGCAGTCAATGCACTCAAGACGGTGGGCGATCAGCTGAGCCTGGATCCGCTGGAGATGGCCGAAGGCATCTGCGACGTCGCCAACTCCCAGATGGCCCAGGCCATCCGTACGATCACCATTTCACGCGGAATTGAACCACGAGACTTCTCCCTGGTGGCGTTCGGCGGGGCCGGCCCGATGCACGCTGTGTTCTTAGCCAAGGAACTTGGTATCCCGGAGACCATTGTGCCGCGGTTCCCCGGCGCATTCTCGGCTTGGGGAATGCTGCAGACCAATATCCGCAAAGATTTCGTCGAGCCGTACTTTGCTCTCGACGCTGATATCGACACTGCGGACATGGCGGCCGTCCTGGGCGGTATGGAAAGCGAAGCTGTGGCATCTCTGGTCTCTGAAGGAGTAACCGCAGAGCATCGAGTCGCAACCCACGCCGTGGATGTGCGGTACCAGTCGCAGGAATTCACGCTGACCGTGCCGCTGGCCTCCGCGGACGAACCGCATTCTCCCGGCTTCGTGAAGAACCTAGCGGCCCGCTTCGCGGAAATGTACAGTGCCCGCTACGGACATGCCACCCCCGGTGCGCCGATCGAAGTAGTCACATTACGTACCAAGGCCGTCGGGGATCTGGGCCGCCTAGAGGCACCGCAATTCGCGGCTGCCACCGCCACAAGTTTCAAGCATGAAATCCGCAAAGTGATATTTGACCACGTTGAGCACGACGCGATTGTGGTCCGACGCGATGATCTCGCCGCCGGCCATGCCTTCACCGGCCCAGCCATCATTGTCGAAGAAACCGCCACGACCGTAGTGCCACCGAATTTCAACATTTTGGTCGACGAGTTCGGCTCACTAGTGATCCGCAATGACGACGCAGCAGGAAACTGAGGAAACGCCATGACACTCGAAGCAGTCAAAACTCTTGATCCCGTAACTGTAGAAATCATCCGCAACGCTTTGACCAGCGCTGCCGATGATATGAATGCCACTCTCATTCGCTCCGCATATTCACCGATCCTCTATGAAGGCGGGGACTGCGTGGTGGCCTTGATGGACACCGAGCACCGGGTGCTGGGGCAGTCAGCGGGTTTGCCGTTGTTCCTCGGCAATCTGGAAACGTGCTCGCTGGCAGTGGAGGAGAAGTACGGTCGCTCTGCATGGCAGGAAGACGATGTCTGGATCCTCAATGATTCTTATATCGGCGGCACCCATCTGAACGACGTGACCATTTTCGCGCCGGTCTTCGTTAGCGGCGACCTAGTTGGCTTTGCTGCCACCCGCGCTCACTGGATGGACATGGGTTCCAAGGATGTCGGCGGGTCAATGAACTCCACGGATATTTTCCAGGAGGGATTCCGCATGGGCCCGGTCAAGCTCCATGAGGCAGGAATCGAGACCTCGGTCGTAGATTTGATCAGTACCAATGTTCGCTTCCCTTACCAGACCAAAGGCGATATGAACGCGATGGTCGCCGCTTTGCGCATGGGAAGCACGCGGATGAAAGAGCTAGTCAACCGCTACGGCGTCGAACAGCTCAACGCGGCACGGGACGAGATCTTCCGGCAGACCGAAGAGCTGGAGTTGGAAACTGTCCGCGATATCCCGGACGGCGTCTATGAGGCCGAAGGGGTCCTGGACAATGACGGCATCGAGTTGGACAAGCCTATATCTATAAAGCTGAAGATCACCGTCGCCGGCGAAACCATCGACTTCGATGTACGCGAGTCGTCAGATCAGACGGTCGGTCCGGTAAATTGCGGCGTCGCACAGGCGGTCTCGGCCCTGCGCGTTGGATACAAGCTGCTGATCAGCCCGGACACCAACTCCAACGGTGGCTCTTTCCGTCCGATGACTACTCAGGTCCGCAGGGGTTCTGTACTGGGCGCGATCGCGCCGGCGCCCTGCCAGTGGTACTTCTCGCACCTCGGCATGCTCATCGACATGGTCTCCCGAGCGATGGCCCCAGTGATGCCCGAACGCGTCGTCAGCGCAAGCCACGGCGATTCGATGATCATCACTACCGCCGGATTCGACGCCCGCTTCGGCCGTAACTGGGTCACTATGGAGGCGACTCTAGGCGGCTACGGTGGATGGCAGGGCAGCGACGGCGAATCTGCTCTGATCAATAACGTCAACGGTTCGCTGAAGGATCTGCCCATCGAAATGATGGAGACCCGCTATCCGTTCCGCATCAATGAATACTCCATCCGCCCCAATTCGGGTGGTCCGGGCCAATGGCGCGGTGGTAATGGCGTAGTGCGCGAATACGAGTTTTTGGCCGACTGCGTGGTGGGACTCTGGTTCGAGCGCTCCAAGACACCAGCATGGGGTCTATTCGGCGGGGCCGACGCGCAGGGTCCGGAAGTCATAATCAACCCAGGCCGCGCGGACGAGGTCCGCACCTTGAAGGAGAACGCCCGCAAGATCAAGGCAGGAGACATCATCCGGCTCGCCGTCGGTGGTGGTGGCGGCTTCGGAGAGGTGACGGAGCGTACCCGCGAAGCCATCGAGCAGGACATCGCCAACGGCTACATCACTGAAGATTTCGCCAAGACCCATTACGGCTACTGAACAGCCACCCTGAAAGGACTGTTGTGAAAAACATCAAGCGTTCTGCAGTGACCGCGTCCCTCGCTGGCCTTGCCCTCCTGATGACAGCCTGCTCGCCGCCCAGCGAAGCCAACAACTCGGCGGATTCCGCCGCTGCGGCCGGTGTGGACGAAAAGCTCGACGTTGGCTTCTTCGGCTTCGCTGCCTCCAACTCCTTCGCCCAAGGCACTTATCTGGGAGTCGAGAAGGCCGCTGCTGAAAACAATGCCACGGCCACCTTCGTAGATTCCAACTTCGATCCGCAAACTCAGGTCCAGCAGATCCAAGATGCAGTCACTTCACAGCAATTTGACGTGATCGTGGTCCAAGCCAACGACAATCAGGCGCTCGTCCGGCCGCTAGAGCAGGCAATCGATGCGGGCATTACCGTAGTGGTCGAGTTCTCCGTAGTTGGACCCAAGTTCGACACAATTGAACCGCAGATTCCGGGCGTTATCAGCATCGTGGATTCGCCGACGGTTAACGGGACGGCGCTTGGCGAAATGGGCAGGGATGCCTGCGCCGAGGTCGAAGACGATGTCTGCCAGGTGGCCTATTTGGAAGGGTTCAAGGCCCTGCCTCTGGATAATGCGCGGACCGACGCGGTTATAGCGGCGCTGGAGGAAGACCCAAAGATTGAGGTGGTAGCCAGCGTCGAAGGCGGCTACACCCAGGACAGCGGACGCCAGGCCTACCAAGACGTGTCCCAGGCCAATCCGGATCTCGACGTAGTCATCGGCGCTTCGCAGGCGATCACCGGCGTGCAACTGGCCGCAGGTGAAGGCTCCGAGCTAAAGCTGATCGGCAACGGCGCCTCTAAGTCCAATGTGGAGGCTGTACGTTCCGGTGACTGGTTTTCCATCTATGTGATGGACGTGGTTGCTAACGGCGCCAAGGCCACTGAATTGGGCTTGGCCAAGGCTCGCGGCGAAGCCGTCGAGATGGCGATCGACGAAGCCACTCTGGCCCCGAACGGAGGCAAAGGCACCAAGGAAGCCTTGGAGAAGGTGGACTTCGAAGCTCAGTACTCGGACTAAGAACGAACGGTACGGTCCTTCGACCCTGGCGCCATCAGGCCCGAAGGACCGTACCGACACCTTCCAGTTCAAATCAGAGGTCAGCATGGCTATACAACAGGTATCGACGCAGGACAGCGTTCAGCCGACTACTACACCAGAAATCACTGTGGCAGGGCTGGGGAAACGCTACGGCCCCAGCGTGGTCCTCAACGATATAAACTTATCCATCGCCCCTGGAGAGATCCACGGCATTGTCGGCGAAAACGGGGCCGGTAAGAGCACGCTGCTGAAGATCCTTGGGGGTGCCATCGTGGCAGATTACGGCACACTGAGCCTCGACGGCCAACCGGTCAAGATCAGCTCCCCGCGGGATTCGATTGCCCGGGGAATCTCGCTCATCGCACAGGAACTGGCTCTCATTCCGGAGCGCAGCGTGCTGGAAAACGTCTTCCTGGGCCGCTGGTCCAATACGGCAGGACTGGCCAGGATCGGTAGCGATGCGGAACATTTTGCCCGGCTAATTGATGAGACGGGTTTCGAGCTGGATCCCAGCGCCATCGTCGGGCGGTTGCCGATCGGCTTGGCCCAGCAGGTGGAGATCCTTAAAGCCTTGGCCCGCGGCGCCAAGGTCCTGTGCATGGACGAGCCGACCGCGGTGCTGAACGAGGCCGAAAAGGCCCGGCTCCTTTTGGTGATGAAAAGGCTTGCCGCCGCCGGCACCACGGTCATCTTGGTCTCGCACTATCTCAATGAAGTGCTTGAGTTGGCCGATCGCGTCACCATACTGCGTGACGGACGGCACATCCTCACCGGCGTTGCCCAAGAACAGACCCCCGAGTCGCTGGTCCGCCACATGGTTGGGCGCGATGTGGATTTCCTCATCCCCGAGATTCCCGAGGTTGGTGCGGAGGCGCCGACGGCGCTCAAGGTATCCGGCCTCTCCAGCAGCAAAGTTGCAGAAATCTCCTTGGAAGTGCGCAGGGGAGAAATCCTCGGCCTGGCCGGTCTGGTCGGCAGCGGACGCAGCGAAACACTACTGGCGATCTTCGGCGCCGACCCAGCAACAGCCGGAACTGTCGAGATCAACGGCAGGCGTATTCCCGGCGGTTCCGTCGCAAGAGCTATTAAAGCGGGCATCGCCTTGGTCCCCGAGTCCCGCAAGGAGCAGGGCCTGATCACGGTCCGGCCCGTGTCGGAGAACATTGCGTTGGCCACGCTCGCCAAGCGCTCCCTGGCCGGGTTTGTGAAGTGGCAGCAGGAGAAGAAGGCGGTGGCCGCGATCAGCGAAGCCGTTGACATCCGCGGAGTGCGGCAAAATATGTCCATTGCAGGACTCTCCGGTGGCAACCAGCAGAAAGCACTCTTTGCCAAATGGCTGCTTGATCCGCCCTCCGTCCTGCTGGTCGACGAACCAACCCGCGGAGTCGACATCGCTGCCAAGACCCGTATTCACAAGATGATTGCGGAGCTAGCAGCAAAAGGGACTGCCGTCGTCGTCGTCAGTTCCGAACTCGAAGAAGTAATCGGCCTGTCCCATCGCATCAAGGTCATGAGACACGGCCGGATCGTTGCGGAATTCGACCGAAACGCATCCCGCGACGAGGTTATGGCCTCCGCTTTTCTGAAATAGGTGATCATGTGACAACAACAGAGACCATTGCTGCGCCGCGGCCGGCGCAGAAAAAGAAGTTTGACAACAAGTACCGCGACTTCGGCATCGTTTTCGGTTTGATCGCAATCATGCTGCTGCTCGCCCTCAACACCACCACGTTTCTAACCGGGCAGAACTTTATCAATCTCTTTGACCAAGCTACGGTCGTTGGACTCTTGGCGGCCGGAGTGACGCTATGCATCATCAGCGGCGTCTTCGACCTGTCGTCCACAGCCACGTTGGCTGTCTCTTCGATCATCGGCGTGACGATTACTCAGCAGTTCGGTGTGGCCGCAGGGTTCTTCGGCGCCCTGATCGTGGGCACGCTGATGGGCGCTCTCACCGGCATAATCGTTGTTCTCACCAAGGTCAATTCCTTTATCGGTACGTTAGCCATGAGCATTATTTACCGCGGGGTCGCCATCGTCATCACTGGCGGCGCCATCGTAGCCCCTTTGCCCGAGCAAATGGATTCTTTCCGGACGTGGACCTGGCCGAGTCTATTGGGCCTCAGCGCCGGTTCGGTGTTGATGCTAGCCGTCATGTCGGGGCTGGGAATTCTGCTGTGGCGTAGCACCTTCGGCCGTAGGATCTACGCCGTCGGCGGCAACAAGGAAGCTGCCCGGCTGAGTGGCATTCGCACCGGTTCCATCCATGTAGCCGTCTTCGCCATCAGTGGCCTCTGCGCCGGCATGGCTGGCATGATCCTCGCGTCCCGTGCCGGATCCGCGGCGCCATCCATGGCCACCGGCATCGAACTGACAGCCATTGCCGCAGTTGTTATCGGCGGCACGAGCATCATGGGCGGCCAGGGCGCGCTATGGCGCACCTTTGCTGGGGTTATGCTCCTGACGGTGATTGGAAACGGCTTCAACCTCCTGCATTGGGACACGACCTACCAGCAGGTGGTCACCGGAGTCTTGATCCTGGTGGCCGTCGCGGCCGACGGATTGTTCAAGAAGAAATACGGATCCTAGATGGACGAGGATTCGTATCGCTGAGAGGCGGTTCAGTTGAAAGCGGGGTATTACATGGTGCGGATAGGGCTAAGGCTGGCAGAAGGCTCCTGCCAAGTGACGGCTTTGGAGGGGCAGAAGATCCTCCACAGCAGCGGATCGCGGGCCGGGAGTCTGGCTGAGGCTGTCGACCAAACGCTGGCCCAACTGCACAGCCTGCTGCACAACGATCCGCTGCGCCCGGTCACCGAGATAACCGCCGACGTCGGCCCGCTCCTGCAGACACGCAGCCCCGCAGAAGTTGTGGCCATCCGAGTCTCCCCTCGGCCTCCAGCCGATGCCTTCCACAGCACCAGTCTGCCGTCGAATGCGGCATCACTGGTGAGGAGGGCTATACACGTGCGTGGGGGGCATGATGTCCGCGGACGTGAGTTGGCTCCGCTAGGCCTGGAAGACTTCGTCGCCGAACTCCCCTCAATCGTCGCCACAGGTATTAGGAATATCTCGATCACGGGCGTCGGCTCCATTGCTGCCACAGCGCATGAGGAAGCGGTAGCAGATGCACTCCTGTCCCAAGACAGCGATATGAGGATAACGCTGTCGCACGGGTACTTTTCCAATGCATTCCGGGACCGAGACTACACCGCCATTCTCAACAGCGCACTCAGCGCGACAGGCGATGAACTGGCAACGTTATTGGAGCGAAGCTGCAGGCGATACTTTCCCTCGGCGGCCCTCTGTTATGCGAAGAACGATGGGGGCAGTGGCCCGCTGAGCTTGCTCTCCACTACACCCGTCCACGGATTGTTTGCCGAACCGGCTATGCGGATCTTGGGCTGTGCCACACTCACTGGAGTGCCCGACGGCGAGGTTATCCTCGGCGAAGACCAAGGGGTGAGCGTGGGGCTCACCCGCCATGGAATTCCCGTAGCTAGCAGCCTGATCCGCCGGGGGCATGGAGCATCATTGGCGAGCAACGCTGCAGTTCACGCGCCTTATACCAGGAACCATCTACTTGCTCCAGACGCTGTCTCGGTTATCGCGGACTTACGCCAGAGCATCGGTGCGCCCCTGCCTTTTGGACTGAAACCCACAATAAGCATCCGCGACGATGTGGCTCTGGTCGGCTGCGCCGCCGCCCTCCTGACCGGCTGGATCGACCGCCTCGAATCGGTGGTCAATGAGGCGGACTTAAGGCGTGCCCAGCATCTGGCCGAAGAAGACGCTCAATCCATGACCGTCAACCTCGGGGCAGCTCCAGGGAACACCCGGATCATTGAATCCAGTGCCTCCAGCGTGGCATACAGCTATCCCGGCATTGTCAGGGTCCGGGTTCGGGCCGCTGGAACCCGCGCAGTTGCAGATAGTGAGGTCAAATGACCTCGGGAGAGCGCAGCGGCGTACCCGCTACCCGGCTCGGTATGACAAGTCTGACCAGCGCCGATATAGCGCATTTACGGACTGGGGCACAATTCCTGGCTTGCACCATTGACCCCACATCGACTTATATCTATGCCGAGATGATTCAGTCGGCGATGGTGAGCGGACAGGTTCAACTGGTCGATGTAGAGAGCCTCGACCCGGAAGATCTCGTTGTGGCTACCGGCATGGTTACCCAGGGACTGTTCATTGCCGATATGCCTCCGGTCGGGGACGAATTCCTAAGCTGTATCAGTGCGATCGAGACCGCCCTGAGTCGGAAGGTCCAAGCCGTCTATTCGCTTGCAGCAGCCAGCATCAACGGCATCGTGCCCCTGATGGTTGGCCTGCAGTCCGGCTTGCCAGTGGTAGACGCCGATCCAATGGGCCGTGTTTTTCCGCTGATCAGCCAGACGACCTTGCATATCGGTGAAGTGGGTATCAGCCCCATAGCGATGATGGGAGTCACCGGAGAGCGAGCCATGGTCGAGGCTCCTAATCCCCAACGTGCCGAAACGCTGGTACGTTCGCTGGTGACAGAACTCGGCGGCTGGGCGGCCACTGCCATGTATCCCTGTACGGCGGGAGAACTGCGCATGCATGGGGTACGCGGGACGGTTACCCGGATGATCCGTGTCGGAGAGATTCTCGACGCGGACGAATCCGTGGAGAACAAATACCGCCGACTCATCGAATTGCTCAAAGCCGTCCGAATCAGTCGGGCCCGGGTGCAACACATTGAAAGCCTTTCCCGGCCAACAGGCCTGGGCCTTCCGGCGCAGCCATCCAGTATGACACTCATCGACGAAACCACCGGCCAAATCATCAGGCTGGAGATTCAGAATGAGATTCTCCTTGTTCTCGTCGACGGTGCTGTGGCGGCAGCTGTACCGGATATTGTGACCCTACTTAGCCCGGAGTACGGCACGGCGGTCAGCTTAGACGATGTGGGGGTAGGTACGGTGATCGATGTGATCGCGATTCCCGCAGCCGAAGCTTGGTATTCGGCGCCCGGCCTTGAACTGGCAGGCCCTCGCGCGTTCGATATTCCATTGGATCATCCGAGGCGCAATGCGTAGACCAGGCCAAGGCAGGCGACTGGATCTGTCAACCGTTCTCGCTCGCGGATCGCTGCGCAGCACTACCGCGCTCTACCTCGCTCCTTCCAGCACCGTGATAGACGGGGTGATGATCGTGCCACACCTCGACGCGATACGTCGTGTACCGCCCAATACGGTCGTGGTCCTGTCCACCGAGATGGGAGCCGGCGGCTGGCTCGTGTCCGCGGCACTGCGCCACGCTTGGGAGCGGCGATCCAGCGCCGTTGTTGTGCCAGAAAGCAGGTATTCCAGTACTGTTATCGGGCTCGCCGAGCGGTTGGACATAACCCTACTGGCGGCCGGACAAGATCCGGCCAGCGTGGCCTTGGACTTGGCAGCCGAAATCGGAGCCGCTAGGTCCGTCGTCGACGTGCAGCTCGCGAATCTGGTCCGCGCTCTGATCAAAGAATCGACTGTTACCGGAGTCCTGCGCGGAATATCCCAACACCTAGGCGGAATTCTCATCGCTTTGGAATACGATGGCGTCTTGGTCGCTTCCGCAGGAAGCACCGGCAAAGATGACGGTCAAGTGTCCGTGGATCTGCGCAGCCAGGAGAACAGTAGTAGGGGCATGGCCCTGACAGCCCAGATTCCCGCCGACGAAGCCTACGACCGGCAGTTTGTGCGCACTGCGTTGGAAATGGCGGTGCCCTCAGTGCAGTCGGCGTGGCTGCAGGTCAATTCTCGCGAGGACCGTGATGCTGTGCCCAGCGCCGCGCTCGTGGATCTAACCCCCTTTGATACTGCAGCCGACGACAAGTTCGAAGACCGACACCGGCATCTGATGACCGAATTGGGCTGGCATAGGGGCCAGCGTTATGTAGCCGTTTGGATCTGGCACGATCCCAATGAGCCGCACCGCTTGGAACGGACCGCCGTCTTGCGTCTCTTGTGGCGCAGAGTTGGGATACGGCGCCCGCTGGCCGAGGTTGAAGAAGGCTGGCTCTCCATAATTCCATGTGAAGAGGACCAGAGAGTGGCGCAATTGCAGCAACGGGTCAACGCCAAAATTGGGCGGGCGCTGGCCGAGTTCCATCTTGCCGCCGGGCTCTCCCGTTGGCAGGCGGAGAACGTGACTTTGCCCGCCATTGTCAGGGAAGCCAAGATCGCCGCCGAATGTGCCTACCTGACTGGCCCAGGAAACATCCTCGCCTTTGGCAGCCTAAACGTCCAGGCAGCAACATTCTTCATGAACCAGGAGACCATACAGCAGGTGGCTCATCTGGCACTGCCGCAGCTGATGGCGGCCCCTGACCGGGAGCAAATGATCTCATCCTTGGCCTCGTACTTAGACCACCACAGTTCCGTAAGCTCGGCAGCCAAAGCCTTGAACCTGCACCGCAACACCCTCCAGACTCGTCTCCATCGGGCCCGAGAACTTGGAGTGCCGCTGGACGACCCGCACCAACTCCTCGCGACGCACATGATTCTGCATGTGCTGAACGACGTCACATCCAGAACAACACGACACGCGAGAAAGGACTCACCATGAGTACTCCCTTTAACACCTTCGACGACATCTACCAAGCTGCCCGGTCGGAGGTAGGTGTCCGGCTTTTTACCGTGTCGGCAATCGCCGATAACGGCACCGCCATGGCAAGGGTCTACACGACGCATCCTGATGTCTACCCGGTCGGCGGCAAGAAGACCTTTTCCGAAGACACAGATCCGCAGTGGCTGCAGCATGTGATCGAAGACCAGCAGCCGTTCATGGGAAAGGACAAGGAAGCGGTCCGGGCATTCTTCTTCGACTACGAGACCATCGAGTCGCTCGGCTGCGGCGCCATCATCAACGTACCCGTGATTAGCGATGGCAAGACGGTGGGATCAATGAACTTCCTTGACACCGAGGGCAGCTACAACCAAGTGTCGCTACAGGTTGCTGTACAGATCGCCGAGCGCTCCGGCAACGTATTGGAAGAGACCATCTCCACCGTCGGGTAACTGAAGCTAACCGTGTACTGACCGCAGAGAGTAAGGACCAGACTGACGTGAGTACTGCCAGCCCATTAACCGTCCAGAACGCCCTGATTTTCGACGGCGAATCCGCCGAGCTGACGAGTGGACCCATCCATGTGGAAGACGGACGCATCACCGCCCTTGACGGCGACCCCGCCGAGGGCGCGGAGGTGATCGACGCCGGAGGCAAGGTGGTGATCCCTGGGCTCATCGACGCACATTTCCATGCCTATGCCATCAGCCTGACATCAATTAAGAATGAAATTGGACCCCTGAGCTACTCCGCACTGGCAGGAGTCCGGCGCCTCGGCTCGGCACTGCGGCGCGGTTTCACCACGGTTCGTGACGTAGCCGGCGGCGACATCGGGCTGGCCAACGCCATTGAAGAAGGCATGTTCGTTGGGCCTCGGTATCTGTTCACCGGTCCGGCTCTAAGCCAGACCGGCGGTCACGGCGACCCACGCGGGGCACACGATGGCGGCTGCTTCCATGGGGGGCATATGTGCGAGGTAGTGGACGGTGCAGACAATCTGCTCACCGCTGTCCGGCAGCGGTTTCGGACCGGAGCTCACGCGATCAAGCTGATGACCTCGGGCGGTGTTATCTCTCCGGTCGATCCCCTGCGCATCCCGCAGTACTCAGCTGCGGAGATCCGGGCGGTGACGGAGGAAGCGTCGCAACGGGGCAGCTACACCACGGCCCATGCCTATTCCCCAGAAGCTATCCGGCATTCAGTACTAAACGGGGTCCGCTGTATTGAACACGGAAACCTGCTGGATCAGGAAACCGCGGAACTCATGGGAGAGCACGGCTCTTATCTGGTCCCGACCTTAGTGACTTATGATGCGATGAACCGGCGCGGTCAGGAAATCGGGCTCACCGCAGTCGGGAGTGGGAAGAACCGGGAGGTTCTGGACGCCGGCCGCAAGGCTGTCGAACTCGCACACACCGCCGGCATCCCGCTCGGTTTCGGGTCAGACCTTATGGGTGCACTTGAAAACGAACAGCTGCAGGGGCTGCGCCTGCAGAGTGAAGTAACTGGTATCCACGAACTGCTTCGCTCGGCCACCTCGGTGAATGCGCGGCTTCTGCAACGCGATGATCTGGGACACATAGCTGTCGGAGCCATCGCCGACCTAGTTCTCCTCGACGGAAATCCGTTCCAGGACCCGTCCGTACTATGGGACGACAGCCGGAAGCGGACAGTGATCAAAGCCGGTGCGGTAGTCCCCGCAGACATCAGAGACCAGTGATATGACCGCAAATTTGACTGTCGACTGCTCCGTTGAAGGCGTGTTCGAAGAGGATCTGACTGACTATGAAGCCCACGTTCAGACGTTCATGGCGGCGGGCTTCCGCGGGCAACAAGACCAAACCATACTGCTGGAACGACTGCAGGGCCCGGTTTTGCTGGTAGGACTAGGACTCCGCGCCCATGCTGTGGCTGACACGGTGCGGACGGCAGCCGCAACGGCAGGACGGGCGTTGCGCCACCTAACGACGGCCCGCTGTACGCTAGCGGCAAAATCCATGCCCGGCTATGCACCCGAGGAGGTAGCTAGAGCAGCAGCCGAAGGCGTAACCCTCGGCGCCTATCACTTTGCCGGCTACAAATCTTCGCTTGCGACTCGTACACGGTGGCTGTCCGCTCTCGGGCCCAAGTTCGGAGATCTCGAATCCGAGGGGTGGGCCGAGGGAGTTCAGATTGGCACCGCCGTTAACTTCACCCGGGATCTGGTCAATACGCCGGCCAACATCCTCACGCCCACCGCTCTGGCTGATCACGCCGAGACTTTGGCCCGCAACGCTGGCATGGGATTTCGCAGGATCAGTGGTGCGGAATTGGACAGCGGTGCATTTGGTGGTATTGCCGCCGTCGGACGCGGTTCTGCCGAGCCAGCCTGTCTGGTGGAGCTAACTTGGGGCGATCCACAGCAGCCGCCTGATCTGTGCCTGGTAGGCAAGGGAATTACCTATGACTCCGGTGGCCTGTCGCTTAAGAGCCCGGAGAGCCAAATCGGTATGAAGAACGACATGGGAGGCGCCGCAGCGGTACTGGGGGCCATGATGCTCGTTCCGCTCCTTGCCCCTTCGCTCCGGGTCAAAGCAGTCCTGCCGTTCGCGGAAAATATGCCCGGCGGTCGGGCGACTCGGCCAGGCGACGTTGTCACCATGCGCAACGGAAGGACCGTCGAAATCCTAAACACTGATTTCGAAGGTCGGTTGGTGCTCGGCGATGCATTGGCCCTTGCAGCAGAGTCCGGCCCTGGAGCCATCATCGATCTAGCCACGCTAACCTACGCCGCCACGCACGCTCTCGGCGAGCGTACTGCCGCTCTTTTAGGCAGCGATCAGACCCTCATTGAGAGGATTGAAAGAGCCGCTGGTGTCACCGGAGAGCCGGTGTGGCGACTTCCCATGCCGAGGTACCTTCGGCCCCAGATCCTGTCCCAGGTGGCGGATCTGAAGAATTTTCCGGGCGCAACCACGGCCCGCACCTCCACAGCTGCTATGTTTCTCCGGGAGTTTGTGCCAGCGAGTATCCCTTGGGCACACCTTGATTTGGCTGGTCCGGCATGGTCGGAAGAGGAATATGGTGTAGCGTCGCGCGGCGCCACAGGTTACGGTGTCCGTCTTCTCGGCCAGCTACTGCGGACATACGCGCGCGGGTAGATTTTCCATAAAAGGTGGAAGCCGTTCCGCTGCCTATACATGTTCCTCTTCTCTCCGAAGAGGAGATCCATCCCCACGACAGAGATCACGACTACGTGCTGGAAAGCTATTCGCTTTTCCCGTATAAAGCCCGCAAAGCTCCGTAAGGCCTGCGTCCCGGGAAATGAGGCCTTGTCCGGTGGTACGGCGCGGCGTCATCCGGCTAGGAACGCGGCGGAGGCTCAGTGGTATTGAGGGTCTGGTAGGTGGTGAACTTTCTGGGACAGGGTGCACGTACCGCTCAAGGTCACGGCACCCGTCATAGGATGAGCCACCGCATCCTGGGGCCAACCACCTCCCGAGGCGGGTCATGTCCCCCACCTCCATGGGCGAGATCAGCTACAAAAGCGACAGTTGATTGAGCTACGGCACCTACACGGAAAGCGTGCTGCACCGTGACGAGGTGTCAGTCTCTGCATTTCCGTCAGCCAGGCTTCTTCGTCTAGGCGACAACCTAAGGGTTAGGCAAAACGGTGCCGGACGCCTTCCCTTCTGATGAACCCTGAGCGGTAAGGCGCCACTGGTCTCAGCTGCGGAACCGCACAACCATTCCTCCATAAACCTTGGCAGTCGAACATGTGACATGTACCATTTTACAAGCGGTGATACATGACACATCTAATTGCAATCGAATCTCAGCACCGAAGAGCCCTTTAGAACCTGCCTCCATCTTCTGAGCAGCCCCCAGAAAGTCACTGCGGGACGTAGACGCCGAGGCGGCCGCCCGCACCGCACGGAGCACGCAGAACCTCTAAGAACGCAGTTGCCCGAACAATCAAAGGAAACATATGGAAACCCTCGTCGCCATTAGCGATGGGCTGTGGAATCCCATGGCCTACTTCGCGCTGGCCGTCGGCCTCTTCTTCACCGTCATCACCAACGCAGCCCAGTTCCGGCTGCTGCCGGATACGGTGCGCCAGATATTCAAACCAAAAGCGGAAGACGGCGGCATCTCGCCTTTGCAGGCTCTGCTTCTGACCATCTCGAGCAGGGTGGGCGTTGGCAACATTGCCGGTGTTGGCACCGCCGTCGCTGCCGGTGGCCCGGGCGCCCTGCTGTGGATGGTGGTGTGCGCACTGCTCGGTTCGGCAAGCGCATTCGCCGAGTCCACCCTCGCCCAGGTCTTCAAACGCAAAATCAACGGCGAGCACCGGGGCGGCATGCCCTTCTACGTTAGGTACGGGCTCCGCATCAAATGGCTGGCAGCGCTGCTGGCCGTCATGACCATGGTCGGCTACGGCTTCGTTTTTCCTGGCGTCCAGTCCAACAACATCGCCTCCAGCCTTGAGCACGCATTCAACATCCCCACCTGGATCACCGCGGTGGGGGTCAGCGTACTGCTCGGGTTCGTGGTGATCGGCGGCACCAAGCGGGTGGTAGGCGCAGCACAGTTCATGGTCCCGATCATGGCCGTCGGCTACATCCTTACCGCTATCATCGTGGTCCTGTTCAACATCGATCAGTTGCTCCCCGCCTTGGGACTCATTGTCTCCAGCGCCTTCGGCATGAACGAGGTGTTCGGCGGTATCGCCGGTGCCGCCGTCGCCTGGGGTGTACGCCGAGCGGTCTTCTCCAACGTAGCCGGCGTCGGCGAAGGCACCTATGGCTCCGCCGCGGCGTCTGTCAGCCACCCCGCCAAGCAGGGGTTGGTCCAGTCCTTCTCCATCTTCATTGACACTGTGGTTGTCTGCTTTGCGACCGGCATCATGATTGTCATGACCGGCTCCTACAACGTGTTCGCGGACAACGGGGACGCGATTGTCTCCAATGTTCCCGGTATGGAGGCGGGCTCCGCCTACACCCAAGAGGCGGTGAACGCGGTACTGCCTGGCTTCGGCCCCGGCTTCGTCGCCATCGCGCTCTTCTTCTTTGCCTTCACCACCCTGGTGGCGTTCTTCTACATTGCCCACACCAACTTGGTGTTTCTTGCCGGACGAGAGCTCGGCCCCGCTTTGAGCTGGACGCTCAAGCTGGGGATGATCGGCATCACCTTCTACGGGGCAGTGGAATCCGCTTCCGTCATGTGGACGATCGGCGATATCGGCTACGCCTCTCTTGGCTGGGTGAACATGGCCTGCATCCTGATGCTGAGCCCAATGGTCCGGAAGGTTATCAAAGACTACGACCGTCAGCGCAAGATGGGCCTTGATCCAGTGTTCGACCCACGTCCGCTCGGCATCACCGGCGCCGACTTCTGGATGCCTGCCACGCACACTGCTGCTGCCGCGACTCAGACCCACCGGTCCGCGGGAGACGATTCCAGTGCCGGCGTCGAAAACGGCAGTCGCCGCTGACAGCACCCCCCTTGGTTACAAGGGAACGACCGCACACGTTGAACAGTGCAATGTCACATGTTATAGTTAGTGGCATGGATCACGGATCCACAGACTTACCTCACGACCAACGCATTCCCCTTCGAAAGGAACCACCATGACTGAGACCAAGAAACCCTGGCACGGAGTTCTCGTCGCCTCTGCGCTGCAGTTCAAGGACGACATGAGCGTTGACTACGATGCCTTCGCCGAGCATGTGAAGTTCCTGGCCGACAACGGCTGCGACGGCATCGCACCGAACGGCTCACTGGGCGAGTACCAGACCCTCACCGCCGAGGAGCGCGCCCGCGTCATCACCACCGCCGTGGAAGCGGCCCCCAAGGGATTCACGGTCATGGCCGGTGTCGGTGCATACGGCGCCCTTGAGTCTCAGCGCTGGGCCGAGCAGGCCGCTGAGGCCGGCGCCCAGTCGCTCATGCTCCTTCCCCCGAACACCTACCGTGCCACCGAGGACGAAGTGGTCGACCATTACCGCCGCGTTGCCCAGATCGGCCTGCCGATTGTCGGCTACAACAACCCGATCGACACCAAGGTGGATCTGACCCCGCGGCTGATCGCCCGTCTCCACGGCGAAGGCTACATTGTGGGCGTCAAGGAGTTCACCGGGGATCCGCGCCGTGCCTACGAGATCAAGGAGCTGGCGCCGGAGATGGACCTGCTCATCGGTACCGACGACACGGTGCTGGAAATGGGTATTGCCGGCGCAGTCGGCTGGGTGGCCGGGTACCCGAACGCCATTCCGCAGTCCACGGTTGAACTCTACAAGCTCTCCACCTCCGGCAATGTTGCGGATCTGGAGCGTGCCCGCGAGATCTACGTGGATCTACACAAGCTCCTGCGCTGGGACACCAAGACCGAGTTCGTGCAGTCCATCAAGTTGTCCATGGACGTCGTCGGACTCAAGGGCGGCGTCTGCCGTCCTCCGCGCGGCCCGCTGACCCCGACCGACCACGAGCAGGTCATCCAGGACACCAAGGACGTTCTGGCCAAGGGCTACAAGTAAACTCCACCGCGTAAGGGGTCCTGCGGAGCCTGCGCATCCTGCATGCTCCGCAGGACCTGCGGCCCTGCCACCCACCTCCATCAGAAAGCGACACAAGCATGAGAACCAACCGCGTGTTCCACGCCGTCGACTCGCACACCGAGGGCATGCCCACCCGTGTGATCACCGGCGGGATCGGCACCATTCCCGGCGCTACGATGGCCGCACGCCGGCTGTGGTTTATGGAGAACTCGGACTGGATCCGGACCCTGTTGATGACCGAACCGCGCGGGCACGCGTCCATGAGCGGGGCCATCCTGCAGCCGCCGACACGTCCGGATGCGGATTACGGCGTCCTCTACATAGAGGTCTCCGGGCTGCTGCCGATGTGCGGACACGGGACCATCGGTGTGGCAACGGTCTTGGTGGAAACGGGGATGGTGGAGGTGGTCGAACCTGTCACCACCGTCCGGCTGGACACCCCGGCCGGCCTTGTTATTGCGGAAGTTGCCGTCAAGGACAGACAGGCCGAATCGGTGACCATCCGTAACGTTCCCTCATTCGTGGACCGGCTAAACACCAAGGTGGAAGTTCCCGGTTTCGGCATGGTCGGATACGACCTTGCCTTCGGCGGCAACTTCTACGCCATCGTCGACCTGGACGAGCTCGGCCTGCCGTTCGAACGGGACCGCAAAGACGACCTGCTCAAAGCCGGCCTGGCGGTCATGGATGCGATCAATAAGACGGCGGAGCCGGTCCACCCCGAACGGGAGGACATCCGCGGCTGCCACCACGTTTACCTCAAAGCACCGGGGTCCACTGCCGAACATTCCCGCCATGCCATGGCCATCCACCCAGGCTGGTTCGACCGCTCCCCCTGCGGCACCGGCACCAGCGCCCGCATGGCACAACTCCATGCCCGGGGTGAACTGGACCTGCACACGGAATTCATCAATGAGTCCTACATCGGATCCCGGTTCACCGGACGACTGGTGGAGGAAACCACCGTGGGAGGACGCCCCGCCGTGGTCCCCACTGTGACCGGCCGCGCCTGGATCACCGGCACCGCCCAGTATTTCCTGGACCCCACCGACCCCTTCCCGGAAGGATTCCTGCTATGAGCCTGCCATATTTCGATGCCGCAACGGTCCGCGCCACAGTTCCCTTCGAGCGGGCTGTGCGGGCCATCGAGGAGGGGCTGCTGGACAGTGTGGACCCGGAGCAGGACAGCAAGCGCCTGTTCAGCCCGGCTCCCGACGGGGAATTCCTGATCATGCCCACGGAAGGCGGCGGACGCTTCAGCGGCGTCAAGGTGGCCACCATCGCGCCTTCCAACCCCGCCCGCGGGCTGGAGAAGATCCAGGGGGTCTATGTCCTGTTCGACTCAGCAACCCTGGCGCCGGTAGCCATGATGGACGGCGCCGAACTGACGGCCATCCGCACTCCCGCCACAACTCTGGCCGCGGTCAAGCACATTGCCGCAGCCGCACCGGCCGGCGAAGGCTTCGGCACCGCGCCGCAAGTAGTGGTCTTCGGCGCCGGTGTCCAGGCCTTGAACCACATCCGGGCGGCCTGCGCCGTCTTCGAGGACGCAACCTTCGCGGTCGTCGGCAAACGTCCGCAGCGCGTCGCGGAACTGATGGCAACCCTCGCGGCCGAAGGAATCACCGTCTCGGACGCATCCGGCGACCCGGAAGCAGCAGTGGCCGGCGCCGACGTGGTACTTTGTGTCACGTCCTCGCCCGAACCGCTTTTCGACGGCCGGTTGCCACGGGACGGCGCGATCATCGCCTCAGTGGGCCAGCACGGGCTGGATGCCCGTGAAGTCGATGCCGCGCTGGTGCTCCGCAGCGACATTGTGGTGGAGGGCCGAGCATCCTCGTGGCGGGAGAGCGGTGATCTCATCCCTGCCCGGAGCGTGGCGGAGTGGCAGCGAATAGAACCGCCCAATCTGCGCGATCTTGTCCGCGGCAAACTGGTCCGGCGGCCCGGCACCTGCTGCCTCTACACAGGCGTGGGGATGGCCTGGGAGGACTTGGTTACGGCCGCAGTGGTGTATGAAGAAGGCAGTAAATCATGCCACTAGGCACCACCGCTGCCCTTGGAGGAACCGTCATGGACGCCACTGCCCGCTCCGCCCTTGCCCCGCTCTCCCGTACCCTGAACCTGCGCGAATCCGTCACGGAGAAACTGCGGACCGCGATCATCACCGGCGAGCTGGCGGAGGGCGAAGTCGTCTCAGCCCCTGTCTTGGGCGCTGCCCTGGGCGTGTCCGCCACGCCGGTGCGGGAAGCCATGATGGATCTGGCCCGCGAGGGACTGGTCGAGACAGTCAAGAACAAGGGTTTCCGGGTTACCGCCGTCACCGACAAGGAGCTCGACGACATCACCGAAATCCGCCTGCTGATCGAGCCGCCCACCGTGGCACGTGTAGTGGGCTCGGTCCCGGAGCAGGGATTCAGCGAGCTGCAACGGCTGGCGGATGAATGCCTGGCGGCCGCGAAGGCGGAGGACCTCAACGGCTACTTGGCCAAGGACCGGGAGTTCCATGCCCTGATTCTCGCCTACTCCGAGAACCGCCAGCTGGCCGAGCTGGCCACCTCGCTGCGCCGCCGCACGCGAATGTACGGGCTGCAGGCGTTGGTGCGGGAGAACAAGCTGGCTGACTCGGCCCGGGAGCACCACGAACTGCTGGAGTTGATGCGGGCCGGCGACGCCGAAGCGAGCCGTGTCCTGATGGACCGGCACATCGGCCATGCCCGTGGCCTCTGGGCCCGCGGCACCGACGAAGAACCACCACACAGAAGCGAGTAACGCATGAATCCAGCCAGCGACGTCCTTGTCGTCGGCGCCGGCGTTGTCGGCTCCGCAATCGCCTACTTTGCCACCCTTGAAGGCCTGTCCGTCACCGTGCTTGAACGCGGTCTCCCCGCCAGCGGCACCTCCTCGGCCTGCGAAGGCAATATCCTGGTCTCGGACAAGGAACCCGGCCCGGAGCTCGAGCTGACCAAGTATTCCCTGGGAGTCTGGAAGCAGGACCTTGCCGAGCACGCCGACCTCTGGGAGTTCGAGGGCAAGGGCGGCATCATCGTCGCCTCCCGGGAATCCAGCCTGGCCTCGCTCAACCGGCTCACAGCCGCCCAGCGCAGCTACGGAGTCGACGCCCGGGAACTGAGCACGCATCAGTTACGGGACCTTGAGCCGAACATCTCCCCCGGCGCCCTTGGTGCCGCCTACTATCCCGAGGACAGCCAGGTCCAGCCCATGCTCGCCGCCGCACAACTGCTCCGCATGGCGCGGGCCAACGGCGCCCGGTTCTTCCCGAATACCAAAGTCGCTGGCTTCCTGAATGACGGCGGGAAGGTCACCGGAGTGCGCACAAGCGCCGGAAACTTCGCGGCCGGCGCGGTGGCCAACGCCACCGGCACTTGGGCTGCCGATCTGGCCGCGCTGGCCGGTGCCAACGTCCCGGTCAAACCACGCCGCGGCTTTGTCATGGTCACCGAACCGCTACCGCCGATGATCCACCACAAGGTCTACGCCGCCGAATACGTGGACAATGTGGGCAGCTCAGACGCCGGTCTGCAGTCTTCACCAGTGGTGGAGGGAACCCCCGCCGGCAGCATCCTGATTGGCTCCAGCCGTGAACGCGTCGGATTCGATGGCACCGTCAGCGTACCCGCGCTGCGGGCCATGGCAGAGAACGCCACCGAGCTGTTCCCCTTCCTCAACAAGGTGAAAATCCTGCGCCACTACCACGGCTTCCGCCCGTACTGCCCGGATCATCTTCCGGTTATCGGTCACGACGAACGGGCGCCCGGGCTCTGGCACGCCTCGGGCCACGAAGGAGCCGGCATCGGGCTCTCTGTAGGCACGGGCAAACTGATGGCCCAGGCCCTGGCCGGCAAGGAGCCCGATCTGTCCTTGGCCCCGTTCGCACCCCACCGCTTCGGCGGATTCCAGTCCGGCTCCACAACTATCCAGGAGGCCTGCGCATGAGTCACAAAATCAACGCAACCTTCAACGACCGCCCACTCACCGCCGAAGACGGCACCACCGTCGGCGCCGCCCTGATGACCAACGGCGTCACCTCATGGCGCAACACCCGCAAGGAGGGTAGGCCGCGAGGCCTGTTCTGCGGTATCGGTGTCTGCTTCGACTGCCTGGTGGATGTCGACGGCGAGCCCAACCAACGCGCCTGCATGGTGCGGCTCACCGAAGGCATGCGCATCAACGGGGCGGAGCCCGACACCGCGGAGGAGGAAGCATGAGCAGCAGCCAACACTACGACGTCGCTATCATCGGTGCTGGTCCCGCCGGGCTGGCCGCAGCCGCTACCGCTGCCGAACGCGGCGCGCGGGTGGTCTGTATTGACGCCAACGACCAGCCCGGCGGCCAGTTCTGGCGGCATCGCCCCGAGGACACGCATCCTGAGGACGACGGCTCCCTGCACCACGATTGGAAGACCTACCTCCGGCTGCGTGCAGGATTTGATGCAGCCGCGGCGGTCGGCAGCCTGTGCTTCTACCCTGGCCGACAAGTGTGGATGGCCCAGCGCGAAGACAACGGATTCACACTGCGCACCACCGCCAGCGCCCAAGCAGGCCGAGCAGCGCCCGGTCCGCAGACTGTCCGAGCCACCCAGCTGGTGGTCTGCGCCGGAGGCTACGACCGGCAACTGCCCGTACCCGGCTGGGACCTGCCCGGCGTCATGGCCGCCGGCGGCATCCAGGCGTTCATCAAGGCCAACGGGATGCTGCCCGGAAAGCGCTTCGTAGTTGCCGGAACCGGTCCATTCCTGCTGCCAGTCGCCGCCAACATCGCCGAAGCCGGCGGCGCTGTCGCTGCAGTGTGCGAGTCCGCCGACCTCACAGGTTGGTTCCCGCATCTGGCCACAGCTGCCCGCGTTCCGGCCAAAGCTCTCGAGGGAACCGAATACGCGAAGTCCTTCCTCAAGCACCGGATCCCGTACCGCACGCGAACCGTAGTCACGGAAGTCCTCGGAAGCGACCGGGTGCAGGCTGTCCGCACCGCAAAAGTCGATTCCCATGGCCGGACCGTGCAAGGCAGCGAACGGCTGATCGAGGACGTGGACGCGGTTGGCTTCGGCTGGGGTTTCACGGCCCAGATGGAGCTGCCGGTTGCCCTCGGCGCCGAAACCCGCGTCGATGACGACGGCTCGCTGGTCGGCGTCGTAGATTCGCAGCAGCATTCAAGCGTGCCCGGACTCTACCTCGCCGGTGAAGTCTCCGGCGTCGGTGGCGCGGCGTTGGCCGTCGTCGAAGGCGTGATCGCCGGACGTGCCGCGGCGGCATCAACGGCAGCGCAATCATCCGCGGCCGAATCGTCGGCGGCAGATGTACGGCTCGCCCGGAAAGCGGGGACGTACCGGGCCTTCGCCCGCGCCATGCACCTGGCCCATCCCGTTCCCGCCGGGTGGCAGGACTGGCTGCGGCCGGAGACTACCGTCTGCCGTTGCGAAGAAGTCACCGCCGGTGACATCGCCGCTGCCAAGGAACATCTGTGCGCCACCGACGCGCGGACCATGAAATCCATGACCCGCACCGGCATGGGTTGGTGCCAAGGCAAGGTCTGCGGTTTCGCCGTCTCCTGCCTCGCCGGCACGGAAGGCGCGTCCGCGGAATCGCTGCGGTCCGTTGCCAAACGCCCTGTCAGCGTGCCCGTCACCCTGTCAGAACTGCTCACGCTTGAGGACGAGCAAGTCCTCGAAACCACCACCGACCACTAGGAGAATCGATGACCGCCACCACGGCAACCGTCCCCGAAACCACCACCGCCGACCAGCTCGAGTCCATTCTGGCCACCGCCCAGACTGCCTCCCGCACATGGGGAGCCTGGCTTCCGGCCAGGCGTGCGACCGCGCTGGAGTCCGTGGCCGAAGCGCTGGACGCCGCCGCCGGGGACCTCGTCCCGACGGCCGTGGCCGAGACGAACTTACCCGAGGGCCGCCTTACCGGAGAACTGAAGCGCACCACCTTCCAGCTCCGTCTCTTCGCCGAAGTCCTGCGCGACGGCGGCTACCTCGACGCGCGGATCGACCACGCGGATCCGGACTGGCCGATGGGCGCTCCGCGCCCTGACCTGCGTCGCGTCTTGGAACCGGTCGGCCCAGTACTGGTCTTCGCCGCCAGCAACTTCCCCTTCGCGTTCTCTGTGGCTGGCGGCGACACCGCTTCCGCCTTGGCCGCAGGAAACGCCGTCGTGCTCAAAGCCCACTCGGGCCACGTGAAGCTGTCCAGGCAGACCGGTGAAATTGTTGCTGCAGCGCTCACCGCAGCCGGTGCACCGGAGGGTCTCTTCGCCGTTGTCTTCGGCACGGACGCCGGACGCGAGACGCTGAAGGACCCGCGGGTGAAGGCTGCGGGATTCACCGGCTCCATTCCGGGCGGCCGCGCGCTGTTCGACATCGCCAATGCCCGGCCGGAACCCATCCCGTTCTACGGGGAACTCGGCAGCAACAACCCCGTCTTCGTCACAGAAGCAGCCGCCGCGGCCAACGGCACGGAGATCGTCAACGGTTTCATAGCCTCCTTCACTGCCGGCGCCGGGCAATTCTGCACCAAGCCCGGCACCATCTTGGTCCCCGCCGGCTCCGGCCTCACCGAAGCCCTGCGCCAAAGTGTTCTGCCGGCGGCGGCCAAGCTGCTCAATGCCCGCATCCAGTCCGGCTACCAGGAAGTCCTTGGCCGGCTCGGCTCCGACAGCCGGCTGTCCGTCCTGGTCCAAGGGCCGGACCCGTTGGCCGATCCACCCAGCCCCACCCTGCTGCACACCACTGCCCAGGCCATGCTCTCCGCTCCCCACGAACTGCAGCAGGAATGCTTCGGCCCCACCGCCGTGGTCGTGGAGTACGACGACGAGACACAGCTTGAGCAGCTGGCGGAAACTTTCGAGGGCCAGTTGACCGCAACGGTCTTCGGTACCGAGGACGACCGGGTTGCCGGCCTCATCGGTGTGCTCGCGCGCAAGGCGGGCCGGGTGCTCTGGAACCAGTGGCCCACCGGTGTCTCCGTCACCTACGCGCAACAGCACGGCGGGCCTTACCCAGCGACGACCGCTTCCGGCTCCACCTCGGTCGGCACGGCTGCCATCGGCCGCTTTCTCCGCCCGGTCGCGTACCAAGGCATGCCGCAGTACCTGCTGCCGGAAGCCCTGCAGGAAAAGAATCCGTTGGGCATCCCACGCCTCGTGAACGGCAAGCGAGCCTAGTTTACACACGTTGCCCTACAGCGACGCCGGCGCTCACCACTTTGGTGAGCGCCGGCGTCGTACTTTGCTTGCCGGTATCAACCGGCAAAGGCTTCTTCATAGAGAGCGGCCTGGCTGGGCTTCAGCTGGCCCGACACCCGTAGCAGGACATTGTCCTGCAGGTGGTGGTACTCAGTTCCCAAAACGCCTCCGGATTCTTTGAGCATGCCCTGAATGTAGTCGGAACGGGTTTTGGCGTCCTCAGCGTTCTCGAAAACTTCCACCACGGCACCGCTGTCGATACCGGTTGCCGATGGATCCTCCATCGCTTCGTCCGCGATCCAGGCTGCGCTCGTGTATTGGCTTGGACGGCCAATGAGCTCATTTACGTCGTTGTCTTCCGTAACTTCGGTGACCTTCACGACGGTGGCGACTTCAGCTTCAAGCTGTTCCGCAATTTCGATAGCGGTTGCCGAATCGGCTACTTCTGGGGCAGCAGCAGTGGTTTCCTCTGCCGGTGCGCTGGTAGCCGCGGGCGCAGGTGCATCCACCGGCGTTTCGCCCTCACCGCCGCAGCCTGCCAGAAACAGGCCTCCGGCTATGGCAAACGCTGCCAGGCTGCTCTTCTGCATGATCTCTCCCGATGGTGGTCGGTACGATGTGCTCAAACGATACATCAACTCTTCGGCCCGACGGCCCTGATCACCGAATCCTTAGCATGAACCGTCTTCGACTGCCGGTCTAAATAGTTGCGATGCGGACCTTCTCACCCTCCGCCGAAACGAGACGATGCCCGGTGCGGCTGCAGGTGCGTTCGGTGCTCGTTCGGGTCACGCGGCGTACGTGTCATTAATGAAAGCCTCCGCTGCGCCGAGGACCTCGCGAGAACGCTGCTTCTGTATGTAAAGCACAGGAAGGTGCCCTTCCAAACGCGGGTTAGAGCCCATCAGCCAGGCGAGTGCTACATGTTTGCCTTCTGCGGCCTCCAACGTCTTCCACACTCGGTAGCCCAGCCGTAATCGCGCTTCGATTTCTGGCCGAGGTTCCGGTACGCCGGCTTTCGCCCACTTATAGGGCGACGAACGATCCTTCACAGGCACCTCGCCGTGAATTTGCTCCAGTGCCTGACCGGATTCACCATCATCATTCTGCTGTCGATACCGACAACGGTGCCGGCGCGCGCACCGCCCAAGCGCGCGCCGGCGTCGTCGTTGTTCGCGGTAGTCGTAACGCAGGTTCCAGCGCCGAACGCATGACGCTGATGAAGGCTTCAGGCTGTTCTAAGGCGGGATCGTCGCGGCAATCATCGATCACGTGCAGCGTCCAGCTGCTCGGGCAGGGCGGCACCGCCCCGGTGGTGCGCGAGATCATCCGCGAGAACGAGCCGGACCCGGACCGCCGGCCCGCCATCCACGCCGGCTGATCACGGGCGCGGCGACCGGGCGTCATCCAGGGGGCCGGCGAGGCCGACGCTAACGTCATACCCCACGGCAGTGCCATGCTCGACCGTCCGCGAGACCGTGCAGTACTTGTCGTGGGAAAGGGCCACGAGGCGTTCGGCCATGCTGGCGGCCTTGCGGCCACCGGCGTCATCGGGGAACGAGAGGCTGAACGAAAGGTTCAGGTCGCCCATGCGGTTCCCACCGTCCTCATCGACGATCTTGTGTCCGCTAGCCTCAACCCGGAACTCCGTCGGTTCCGCGCTGCGTGAGGTCGCGGTATCCACGTCGATAGCCGAACAGCCCGCGAGCGCTGCCAGCAGCAGCTCAACGGGAGACAGCAGGCCCTCGCCCTGACCGAACTCGATCTCGGCTCCCGCCGCATTCCGGGCGGTGTAACGGCTGGTGGCGGTGCGGGACAGCTCGACGGAACGCAACGTGGGGTCCTGGGTTTCACTCATAGGTTCATGATGGCAGAGATGAAGGCTTCAGGCTGTTCGGCGGCGGGATCGTCGCGGCAGTCATCAATCACATGCAGCGCCCACCCATAACGGGCAGCAGCCTCTTCAGCAGTCTTGAGCCGCACTTGTAGGTCGTGGCGACCATGAATCAACGTGGTCGGAACATCGATCCTGGCCAAGTCCCCCTGCGGGATCGGCCGCATGCCCAAGCCCGTGATCTGCCGGCGCACTGCCGACTGCACGCTCGGCGTCCGGACCTGATCAAGGGCGTAGTCCATGAGCGGCTCCCAGCTGTCGCCAATCCGCTGCCGGAGCTGCTCCCGATCCAGGAAACATTGGTCAAAGAGCCGGTCCCGGCTCTTGGCGGTGGGCCGGGCCATGAAGCCCATCATGGGGATGGCAAAGCTCGGCGCGGGCCGGTACCAGGCCAGGCCCATGGTATCCACGAGCACCAGATGGGCGAGGCGATGACCGCGATCGGCAGCGTACCGGGCAGCGATGGCACCGCCCAACAGGTGTCCCGCCAACACGGGCGCGGAATCGCACGTCGCGTCGATGAGTTGATCGAGCCATTCGAGCACTCCGTCCGCATCGAGTGTGCTTCCGGCCACGATTTCCGATGCGCCTTGCCCGGGCAGATCCGGGATGACCAGATGATGCGTCTTCATGAGTTCTGGTACCACCCGGAGCCAGACCGCCGCGAACTCTCCGTGGCCATGCAACAGCACGATCGGCGGGCCGTCACCGCCCTCCAGTACGGCGGTGGAAACGCCATTAAGCTCGCGGATCTTTTCTGCCAGCGGGATCGCGGCGAGCAGTCGCTCCCGTATCCCGTTCCCTTCATTCCTGTTCATCGTCCTCACCTTCTTCATACCGTTCCTTATGCTTGAGCATCCCACCGGGCATACTTGTGCCGCATCGGGAATACGGACCATCCGAACCGGCCGACGGTAATGGGAAATTTTGTGTAGGTCGCAGGGCTCGACAGGTGACAGCAGATCAGGGAGTTGGTGTGGCGTCCGAGTTAGGTGAGGTCGTTATCGTAGGCGAAGGCTGCGGCTGCCGTGCGTGATGACAGACCGAGTTTGGTCAGGATATTGCTGATGTGGCGGGAGACCGTCTTTTCGCTGATGACCAACGTATTCGCGATCTCACGATTGGTCGCGCCCGTGGCGACCAGCCGGAGCACCTCTACTTCCCGGGTACTCAGTCCTCCGGCTGTACGCGCCGTCGAACGTCTCGAGACTTCCGCGATCTCCCTCAGATCCGGTGCCGCTCCCAGCTGCCCAAAGACGTGAGCTGCGGCGTCGAGTTCCATTTCTGCACTGTCATGGTCCCCCAGCGCATGGTAGGCGCGGGCCATGATGATGCGGAGCCGCGCCCCTTCGTAGGGAGCTTCCACCTCCTGCCAGGCCAACCACGCCGCGCGCAGCGTGGTGCAGGCGGCCATGTAGTCGCCCTCGCTGACGAGTACCATGCCACGCACCGACCCGGCCATGGCCTGCAGGTACTGGGAGTCGAACCGATCGGCAATCTCCTGCAGATCCCCTGCGGCCAGCCTGGCCCCATTCGTGTCGCCCGCTGCGAGCGCGATCTGGACGTACGCTGCGAGGATATTCGCCCGCTCGACGGGACGCTCAGCCGCATCTGATGCCACCCGGCGGATCGCCGCATATGCGTCTTGTATATGGCCTTGGGCCAGCCGCAGCAGGGCCAGACCCGGATGCAGATTATGCCCGTAGGCAGCGGCCTCGCGGTAAGCCAGCTCGGCATCGGCGTACTTGCCCCGCAGGCGGAGGATCTCCGCCTGTTGGTATTGGGCCATCCCCATGACCAGGTTCCCAGGCTGCGCAGCAAGGTGTTCACAGGCGCGCTGGATCTCCGCTATCGCGTCCTCCCATTGGCCGTGCAGCTGCATGATCTCCGAGCGGTGCACAAGACACTGGCCACGGTATGGCCGGAGGCCTTGCTGCTTGGAGCACCATTCACTCAGAGCTGCCGTCCACTCCTGGGCGCGGCCCAAGTCGAAGGTGTCGCGGCACGCAAGTATCACGGCGCAGTAGACAATCCCGGCCGCGATCGGGGAAACCTCCCCTGTGGTCACACAGAGCATTGCCTCATCCAGCATGGCAACGCCACGCCCCGCCTCCCCCATCGCGACCAGCGCCTGGCCAAGACCGAGTCGGCTGAGGGCCGTGAGATCGGCGTCGTCGAACTCATTGGCTATGGCCACCAGCTTGTCGAAGGTCTCGTAGGCGCTTTTTGGGTCTGAATCCAAGGCCTGCAGGCCAGCCGGAATCATCAAATACCCCTGCTCGACCGAGCCGGGCAGCCTTTCGTCGACCAGCCGCTGAGCCCGGCCAAGCCATCCTCCGCCACGGGCGTGCTGGCCGCGAAGCAGCAACGTGATCCCGAGCCAGAACGCGCACCTTACGGATCTTTCAATCCCGCCCTGCTCCAGGTACGCCTGGTAGGCGCGCTCCAGATCCGCGCCAGCGGCCTCATCCCGGCCGGTGAGATAGGCCGCTACCCCGAGTCGTTCGAGATCGGCAGCGTCAAGCGAGCATGCACCGTCCGCGTCCGACAAGAATTGGTACGCGTCGTCCCAGGCATGCTCCGTGCAAGCTGCGCGGCCTCGCTCGATCGATTCTGTGATGGCCATGATTGCCTCTCATCGAGGGCTCCATTTTACGTCCGGGGTGAGTACGCTGTGGAGGGACAGCCAGTACCCACCGCTCAGCCAGGAGGACATTGTGCGGCGGATTATCAACTCGACCTACATCTCGCTTGACGGGGTCATCAAGAATCCCCAGACCTGGCCGACCCTCGAAGGGCACGACGACGTCGGCGCGGATCTTCAGCTTGAGCTGCTGCAACGGTGCGACGCCGTCCTGCTGGGGAAAGAGACGTACGAAAGCTTCGCCTCCGTGTGGGAAGGACAATCGGGAGATCCCTACACCGACCAGATCAACAGGATGAGAAAGTACGTTGTCTCGTCGACGCTGGTCGAGACGAGCTGGGAGAACAGCACCGTCATCACCGGCGATCCCGTCGCCGAGGTCCGGCGGATCAAGGAGCAGCCCGGCAAGGACATCGTGACCTATGGCTTCGGCCGGCTGGGGCGGGCGCTGATGGAACATGGGCTGCTGGACGAGATCCGGCTATGGATCCACCCGTTCTTCATCGGCGGGACGGATACAGCCAGCCTGCTGTTCGGACATAGTCCCGCCGCGCGCCTGGATCTGGTGAACAGTCAAGCCCTCAAGAACGGCATCGTCATCCTGTCCTACACCGTGCGCCATAGGCCTGGCAGCTAACCGCGCTCAGAACTGATCACAGCGCTCCTGGCACAGGGCGCAGGACAAGCAGGCGGCTGCTCCAGGTGCAGCTGGGCGGCTCTTCCATCGCAGATGCGCCGCTTGTAGGCTGGGCAGCGGAGAGCCGGGAAGCCTGGTCGGCACACGGGTATTTGCCTGCGGAACGCTGGCTCGCTCGTGGCCGCGTTTGCACTGCGCGGAAGGGGGACTGGTCATGCGTACCGCGTCAATTGTTGAAACTGTAGCTCTCGTGAAGGATTTCGGTCGTGTCCGGGCCTTGGACGGCCTTCGACTTTCGGTTGCAGAAGGCGAGGTTCATGGGTTTCTGGGTCCCAACGGGGCAGGGAAATCCACTACGCTGCGGGTGCTGCTAGGACATATCCGTGCCACCTCGGGAACAGTTCGGGTCTTTGGCCTGGACCCCTGGGCACATGCCGTGCAGACCCATCGGGATATCGCCTACGTTCCGGGGGATGTGAATCTGTGGCCGAATCTCAGCGGCGGTGAAGTGATCGATCTGCTGGCCGGGCTGCGCGGAGGCGCCGACGAGCATCTGCGCCAGCAGCTCATTGACGAGTTTGAGTTCGACCCCCGCCGCAAGGCCCGGACCTATTCGAGAGGCAACAGGCAGAAGGCCGCGCTCATTGCCGCTTTCGCAAGACCGGCCCGCCTCTATGTGCTGGACGAGCCGAGCGGGGGCCTGGACCCGGTCATGGACACGGTCTTCCGCCGGCAGATCCGGCGTGTCCGCGCTGAAGGAGCAACTGTCCTCCTTTCAAGCCATATTTTGGGCGAGGTCGAGCAGTTGTGCGACAGGGTCACGATCATCCGCAACGGAACGGTCGTGGAATCAGGGTCGCTGGCGGACCTGCGCCACCTCCGACGCACACATGTGCGTGCTACCGGTGTCAGGGAACCGGGAGCCGTCACCTCGCGTCCGGAACTGCACGATCTGCGCGTCGAGGGTACAACGGTTGAATTCGATGCCGAAGCAACAGATCTTGACATTGTCCTGGCCAGTCTTGCCGAAGCCGATGTCGACGGTCTCGAAGTGGCGCCGCCGTCGCTGGAATCACTGTTCCTGCGCCATTACAGCCGCCTGAACGGACAGGCCCGCTGATGGGTGCGACACTGCGCCTGGCCGTGGCCCAGGCCAGGCGGGACCGCTGGCAGCTGTGTATCTGGGTCTTGGGCATCTCCGTGCTGGGACTCGCTGCGGCGGCCGCGGTGGGCAGCGAATTCGGCGGCGAAGCCGAGCGCGCGGGCATCATCGCCGTGGCGGCTGCCAATCCGGCCTTCCTGTTCCTGCGCGGGCTGCCCGACGGAACCGGCATCGGCGCTGTCGTATTTTTCCAGGGCTATGCTTTCATGGCAGTGCTTGCCGGATTGATGAGCACCTTCTTGGTCATCCGGCATACCCGAAGCGAGGAGGAACTCGGGCGGGCGGAACTGCTGGGCTCCTCCCCCATCGCCAGAAGCGCTCCGCTGGCCGCGACCTTGCTGGTCGGTGCCGCTGCCAATGTCCTGTTATCGGTGTTCACCGCCGCGGGTTTCGCCGCTGGCGGTCTTCCCGTCGCGGGTTCAGCCATCGCCGGGCTTGCGGTCGGCGCCGCAGGCTTCTTCTTCGTTGCCGCCGCGGCGGTGCTCGCACAGTTCCTGCCATCCGGCCGGGGGGCCAATGGGACCGCGGCCGCCCTTGTCGGGCTGGCGTACCTCCTCAGGGGGATCGGCGATGCGCTCGGAACGGCAGAGGCCGGTCTCATGAGGGTCACCAGCGCCTGGCCGTCCCTGCTCTCACCCATCGGTTGGGGACAGCGTTCGCGCCCGTTCACTGCTGCCGACCCGCTACCGCTGCTGGTCCCGGCCGTGGCGGCTGCCGTCCTGGCGGTACTGGCTCTCCGGATTCGACAACGGCGGGATCTCGGGGCCAGCCTCCTGCCCGACCGGGCAGGGCGGGCACGCAGCAGCAAAGCGGGCCGGTCAATGGTTGGCCTGGCCTGGCAGTTGCAGCGTGCGACTCTGGCCGGGTGGGCCTTGGGCGGGGCAGCGTTGGGGACCGTCGCCGGGGTGCTCGGACCCGTGGTTTCCGACACCGTGGCCGGTAACCCTTCACTGGCTGAGCTCATCGCCCGGCTGGTGCCGGGAAGCCAGGCTGACGTGGTCGATGTCTTCGCTGCCGCGCTGCTGGGTATGGCAGGTGTCCTTGGCGCTGCAGCCGGTGTGCAGGCCATGCTACGGATGCGTGCCGAGGAATCCGAGGCACGGGCAGAACTGCTGCTTGCGGCACCGAAGACACGCGCCCGTTGGCTGGCCGCGAATCTGGCCGTCGCCGCCTTTTCGGTCACGGCCGTATCCGCCGCGGCGGGCATCGCAGCGTCAGTCTCGCTGGAAGCCACGGGCACCACCACCGGCAACGGGGGAACCGTGGTTCTGGCTGCCCTGGCCCATGTGCCCGCGGCACTCGTATTCACCGCGGTAGCCGCCCTGACTTTCGCCGTTGTGCCACGGCGAACGGTTCCGCTGGGCTGGGGACTACTCGCGGTCGGCCTGGTCCTCGGCCAGTTCGGGGAACTGCTCCGGCTGCCCGCGTGGCTGCAGAATCTCAGTCCCTTCCGTCACTCCCCGGCGCTGCCTGTCGAAGACCTGGACATCACCGCCATCACCGCAGCGCTCCTGCTTACCGGAGCCGCGGCAGTCCTGGCTGCCGTAGCCACCGGCCTGCTCAACAGACGCGACCTCACAAACTAAACAAAGAGGACTTCTTCTTGCAGGTGCCCGGTGTGGTGGTTGAGTCGCTCGATCCGCTCTTCGAGGCACTCAGCGCCTTGTGCGTTCAGCGAGTAGACCTTGCGCCGCAGTCGCATAAGAGGGGCAGAATCAGCCCGCTCGAGCGGGCACTTCCACCGAACCCAATCGGACACCCTTATTAGCCGGTGTGCTCTGCATGAACAGACAGACCTCGCGAGCAGTCAGGCGGTAGATTTTTAGTGGATTCTTTGTTCCCTTGCGTCTAGAGTGGAGTTATCGGGCAGCAGAGGAGTGAATATTCGTGAGCATTTCCACCGGCATTGGCGCGGCCCATGCGGGAACCGCACGGCTGGGCATCCGCGAAATTGTCCGGCAACTTAACAGCGCACTCGGCGCCACCTTGGTTTCGGCCCTGGCTGGCAGCAAGGATCCGAAGATCAGCTACAAGTGGGCACGCACCGACGGACCCGAGCCGAAGCCGGAAGCCCAAGCCCGTCTACAGCTGGCCCACCGGGCTTGGACGGCTGTTTCCGGTGTCGAGGGAGATCATGTCGCCCGGCTCTGGTTCATCGGAGCGAACCCATGGCTCAGCGAGGTGTCCCCGATCGAGGCGATTAGCGAGCTTCGCGCTAAGGAGGTCATGGATGCCGCCGCCGCCATGATCGAAGACAGCTTCTCCGGTTGATGCGAATCTGCGCCAGCACGGGTCTGACCCTCGTCGACACCCGCCTGAGCGGTTTCAGAATCGCTAAGAGCTCCTACGGCCCGCTGAACCCGAGACCGCGCCCAAATACCCGTGGCTCCGGCAGGTCCGGCTGGTCACGCTTTGACACACCCGGAACAACTGTCTACCTCGCCGGCGACAAGCGCACTGCATACGCGGAGACCCTCTCCCCCACTCGGGTAGGCAGTCAATTCCGCTCCGCCGTTGCCTTCGCCGCCCAACAGTTCGGTATCAGCGGCGATGAGGCAAGAAGGCTCATCGAGGAAGACTGGACCCGGAACGGAAACATGGTGCCCGGCTGGCTGCCGGCCAGCTGGCGCGACGGCCGCCTGATGTACCGATTGCGCATGAACTCTACGGCCTCCTGGGTCGACCTCACGACGGCAGAAACTGTGGCAGCGCTCAACAGATTCCTCGGGCAGACGTTCGAGGAACAGCTCGAAATCAACGGAATCACCCTGGCAACCCTCAGTGGGGAGAACCGGGACGCCACCACACTTATTGCCCAGTGGATCCGAGAGCAGGTCCTTGACGACGGTAGCTACCCCGCCGGAGTGAAATTCCATTCAAAGTTCGGCGGCGGCGTCTGCTGGGCCTATTGGATGCGGCGGACCGACGATGGGCTCGGCCCTGAACCCTTCAAAATCATCACCGAAGACGAGATCCAACAACATGACAACGACCTCGGATACGTGCTCGGACTCTACGGCGCTTCCTGCCGCTGAACTCAGTCTGCAACGCTTAGATGTGCGCGCGGTGACAGGATCAGCTGGGCTGGGCCGCTGTCAAAGCGATGACCGAGGTGGATCATGACCTTGGACTAGCCGGTAGATCTGTCGGCCGCGAGCTCGCGAACGGCGTCGTCGATCGACACCTCGTGCGTCATCAGCGGGCTCACGTCAACGCCACCCGCCATCAGCTCAAGCGCCCGGGAGATCTCGTCGACGAACCGATAAGAACCTCGGTAATCGATCTCGCGGGTAACGATGTCCCCCCAGCGCGACGGACACCTCGCCCGGCGGCAGATTGCCGACCTGGACGATGACCCCTCCTCGGCGGACCGCGGCGATAACACCTCCGAGCGCACGGGTGCACCGGATGCCTCTATTGCGACGTCGATGTCCTGCGGCAAGTTGTCGCCCCGGCCTGGGTTTACCGTCTGGTCCGCGCCCATCCGCCGGGCAACATCGAGCGCAGCATCGGAGAGGTCGGCAGCGACCACGCGTTCGGCTCCAGCTGCTTTGGCAGCAGCGACCGCTAGGGCACCGATGCGAGTAAAAGCACCGGCGGCGTGCACTGCTCAAGGTGCGCGCCGTCGTCGTACTTAAAAGTGCCGGATGTTGCGGAATCGCAATCTCAGGGCCTGTCTTCACCATTCCGGAACGCTGGATTGCATCTCGGTTAATGCCATTGTTCGCGCCTTCGAGCAAAACCTACGGTGAACATATGGCCTGGGCCTACTGTCCATGGCCGAAGCGTCAACAATTCCGATTGGAGAGGGTCATGACAATTCAGGAACAGAAACGCTGGATAACCCGGATGGCAGCCGCAGGAATTATCTCGCTGGGTGCATTCGGAATGGTTGGATGCGATACCGCCGGAAATGAAGCCGGCACGGATGTTGAGGACGTCCAGGAGGAAGGCGATAATCCGGACATTACCGGGCAGGCTACTGATGCTGCCGGCGAGGATGTCAGGACTCCGCTGTTTGTCGGGCCGTACGACCAAGCCTTCAACGATGAGGCCGATATCTATGTCGGTGAAGTGGTGACGGTATCGGCCAATGTCAACGAGATTGTCACACCCATGTCCTTCACGATTGCAGGGACGGACGAGACAACTGTGGACCCGCTGCTGATCGTCCATGACGGAAAGATGACGGATCTCTCGGAGGGTACGGCCGTGGAAGTCACCGGCACCTATCAGGAGGCCTTTGACCTGCCGACTGTCGAAGAAAATATGGACCTGGACCTCGAAGACGACGGCTTCGCCGATCATGACAAGGAACCGTATATCGAGGCCACCAATATTGATACTTCGGTACCTGCTGAGGAGTAAGGCTGAGGAGTAATATGGGGCACCCCGAAGCGAAGGAGTGCCCCGTGGGCAAGGTGGTCATGTACGGCTCGGTGTCGGTGGACGGCTTCATCGCGGACGAGAACGACCAGCCCGGACCGCTGTTCGACTGGTTATCCAGCGGTGACGTCCCGTTGGACGACAGCGGCGAGCTGAAGGTGTCACAGACATCGTACGACTACACCCGGCCGTACTGGGACCAGATCGGGGTGACAATCGCCGGCCGCCACGTCTTCGACCTGACGGACGGCTGGGACGGGAAGCCTCCGAGCGGGATCGACCACGTGGTCGTTGTGACGCACCGGCCCAAGCCCGAGGGCTGGGACCCCGAGGCGCCGTTTCACTTCGTCGACGGCGTCGAGGCAGCCGTGGCCAAGGCGCAGGAGCTCGCGCGTGACCGTATCGTCGAGGTCGCCGCTGGCGACCTCGGTGGCCAGGTGCTTGCCGCGGGCCTGGTCGACGAGGTGCGCATGGACGTAGTACCCGTCGTGTTCGGGTCCGGCAAGCGCTACTTCGGGTCGGTCCACGCACAGCACCTGCTGGAGGATCCCGACGTGGTGATTCAGGGCACCCGGGTGCTTCACCTGCGCTATCGGGTGCGCCGCTGAACCTACCCGCGGTCCAGCTCACCTTCGGCCAGGCGCTGCACCACGGCGGTGAGCATGTGCAGACCGGCGACGATGTCCTCGTCCCGGGTGTACTCGTGCTCGTTGTGCGAGATCCCTTCCACGGACGGGACGAACAGCATGACCGTGGGGACGATGTCCTTCATGTTGGTGGAGTCGTGCCCGGCCAGGGTCTTGACGCGGCCGTATGCCAGCCCCAGGTCCACGGCGATCTTCTCCGACAGCTCCACACCTTCGGGCTGGTACGGGGTGACCGGCCAGCAGTGCGAGGAGTGCTTCTCCACGGACACGTTGGCCAGCCGCTCGATCTCGGCCATCCGGTCATGCAGCAGCTGGTCCGCCTGCGCCAGCACATCCTCGTCCGCCGAGCGCAGATCCAGCAGGAGCGTCACCTTCGACGGCACGACGACGGGAGAGTTGGGGTAGACGTCCAGCTGGCCCACCGAGGTGTGCAGGACGCCGGGGAACCGGTCCGCGATTTCGCGTGCGGCAACCACCAGCAGCGAGGCGCCGAGCAGCGCGTCCCGGCGGTCAGCGATCACAGTAGAACCGGTGTGCGCCTGCTCGCCGTGCACCACCAGCTGGTATTTGTTGGCGGCCCAGTTGGAGTCGACCACGCCGATGGTGATGCCCTCGCGCTCCATGCTGCGGCCCTGCTCGATGTGGATTTCGGCGCAGTAGGCGGCTTCCGGCCCGTCGCCGGTGCCAAGGCAGCCGATCGATGCCAGCGCCTCCCCCACGGTGACGGCGGCAGAGTCCGCCGTCGCCAAGGCATCCTCAAGGGCGAGCTTGCCGGTGTAGACCGAGCTGCCCATCATCGAGGGCTTGAAGCGCGCGCCTTCCTCGTTGAACCAATTGACGACGGCGAGGTTGTACTTGGGCTTCGAAGTCCCGTTTTCGCTGTGGGCGGCAACCCGGATGGCGGCGTGCGCCGCGGCGAGGACGCCGTACGCGCCGTCGTAACGACCCGCCGTCGGCTGCGAATCCAGATGCGAACCGACCAGGACGTAGGGTGCGCCGGGGACCAGCTCGAGCAGGCCGAACTGGTTGCCGATCCGGTCGAACTCCACGCGGAACCCATGCTGTTCGAGCAGCCGGGTCAGCCAGGCGCGCTGTTCGCCGTCGGCCGCGCCGCCGGCCAGCCGGTGCACGCCGCCGTTCGCGGTGGCGCCGAACGTGCACAGGGTGGCGAAGTCTTCAATGAACTTCGCGTCGCCGCCGGTGAAGGCTGCCGGGTTGGGTTCAACGATCGTGGCACTCATGGTTTCTCCTCTGGAAAGCTGTTCGGGCGAAAGTTGCGCGGGCTCAGGAATCCGTCCGCGGAGCGCGGGTTTCGGGATCCTGCAGCACGTGCAGCACCGCGGGTTTGCCGCTGGCCACCGCGCGACGGAAGGCTTCTTCGAAATCTTCGGTGCGTTCCACCCGCTCGCCGTGGCCGCCATAGGTTTCGGCCCAGGCGGCGAAGTCCGGGTTGGTCAGGTGGGTGCCCGAGGGCCGGCCGGGGTATTCACGTTCCTGGTGCTCCCGGATGGTGGCGAAGCACTGGTTGTCCACCACGATGGCGATGAACCTGCCGCCGTAACCCACCGCCGTCGCAATTTCCTGGCCGTTCATCATGAAGCAGCCGTCGCCGGCCACCGAGACCACCTGGCGTTCGGGGAAGATCAGGCTGGCTGCTACGGCGGCGGGAATGCCCATGCCCATGGCGCCGTTGCGCGGTGCGGCCAGCGAGTTGGCGGCCGTGTGCTGCAGGTAGCGTCCCGGCCACAGTGCGTGGTTACCGGCGCCGTACGTGATGACGACGTCCTGCTCCAGCTCACCGCGGAGGATCTCCATGCACACGCCCATGTCGACGCCGATCCCGCCGTCAGGCCGCGGCGTGGAGTAGCTTTCAAAGTCGGCGCGTGCGTTTGCGAGCCAGTTCGGCTGGGGCGACGTGCGGTAGTCCTGGCCGGCGAGTGCCAGGCTGAAGGCGGTCACGTCCGCGACGATGTGCTGGTCCAACCGGCCGTGGTGGCCCAGGATATCGCCGGGCATGACCAGCACGGTCTCGGCCGAAAGTCCGCGGGTGTAGCCGTCGCTGAGCACGTCGCCGCGCGGGCAGCCGATCAGCACCAGCAGGTCCGCCTCGTTGAGCATCCGCGCGTTGGCATCGCTGCGGGCATAGCCGAGGTAGCCGATGTAGGAGTTGCCGCCGTCGAGCACGTGCGGCAAGGCGTCATAGGCGCGCCAGTCGGCGGCGACCGGCACGCCGTGCGTCGCCGCCCAGCGGGCGAGGGCTTCGCCGGACTCCTGCGTCCAGCCCTCGCCCCCGACCACGATCAGCGGCCGCTTCGCCTGGGCGAAACGCTCGCCCAGTGCTTCGAGATCCGCGGCAGCGGGAGCGGTCCTGGCCAGGGCGCGCGGAGCAACCTGAGCGCCGTTCTGCACGGCGTGGGTCAGCACGTCCTCGGGCAGGCCGATCACCACTGGGCCCGGACGTCCGCTCAGCGAGGTGTGGATGGCGTCGTCGACGACGGCGGCGGCCGAGGCCGCGTCGTCGAGCACCACAACCTTCTTGGCCGTGCTGCCGAACCAAGCGGTGATGTCGAACTCCTGGAACGCTTCGCGGCCGCGGTCCGCCACCGGGATCAACCCGACGAAGAGGATCATCGGGGTGGCGTCCTGGTACGCGGTGTGCACAGCGATCAGCGCGTTGGCCGCGCCCGGTCCGCGGGTCACCATGGCCACGCCCGGCAGGTCCGTCAAGCGGCCTTCCGCCACGGCCATGAATCCGGCGCCGCCCTCGTGCCGGGTGACCACGGTGTTGATGGACGAATCGTGCAGCCCGTCGAGGACGTCCAGGAAGCTCTCCCCCGGCACGCCGTAGACCCGGCGGATGCCGGCGGCCTCCAGCTGGGCAACGATCAGGTGCCCGGCGGAGATCGTGTCCGTCTCGGTGGCCATCCGGGTCTCGGTCATTACGCTCACTACTAATCGTCCTCCACAGGTCTTGGTTGTCCAGGTCCTCGCCGCAGTTGTCCTACACAGCGATGTGCGGGAGCCGCGGGCACTCTGGCTGTCGGTCTGTTCCCATGATGGCAGTCGGCCGGGCCGCTGGAACTAGCAATAGCCAACGCTTTATTTCCCCTACACTGTGCTCATGCACACACCCACTGGCAGCCCCGCCCCCTCGACCGGCAACGGTTCGGCCTCATCTCAGACCGGTGCCGATGATGCCCGCTGGGTGCAGCTGGTGGGCGGGCTGAAGGACAAACTGCCCAGGATGCAGGAGCTATTCGTCGAGCGGGTGCGGGCCATTCCCGAGTACTCCGGGCATGCCGTTTCCGGCCAGGACCTGCAGTCCGCAGCCGCCAAGGCGATCGAGCTGACGCTGGACGCGATGGCCGGCAAGGAGCACTATCCGCGGCTGCTGGAGTTCGCCACCGATCTGGGCAACCGCCGCGCCCGCCAGGGCCTCCCGGCCGAGGCCCTCATCTCCGCCGTCCGCCTGGACTTCCCGATCATCTGGGCCACCCTGCTGGAAATTTCAAATAACGACGACGCCGCCCTGCTGGTCCACCGGGCCGAGGAAGTTTGGCGGGTGGTGGATGACTACGCCACTGCCACTCACTCGAGCTACCTGGCCGCGCGCGTGAGCATGGCACAGGAGGAAGCCGGCGTCCGGCAGGAATTCATCTCAGCTCTCTTCGGTGCCCAGGGCCGCCTGCCCGAAACCCGCGATCGGTTTGCCAAGGCATTCAGCTTGAAGCCGGACGTTCCATATGCCATCGCGGCAGCGAAGGGGCAGCCGGCGGCCGAGCTCCGGAAAGTGGCCTCGGCACCCAACCGAAGCCTGTCCATGTTCCTGCACCAGGCGGAAGAATACACCTACCTGTTCTGGCCTGAACCCCGTGGCGGCGGGTTCTCCGGTGCTCGCGGTGCCGGGCTCTCTTCGATTCCCTGCGGCCTGGCTACCGCCGCTGCCGGACTCGTGGATCTGGCCGCGGCCGGCCGCATCGCCGCCGCTCTGTCGGATCTAGCCACTCCGGACGACCAGGCGCCCGTCACTGTCGAGCGGCACTGGATCCGGTTGGCCCGTGCGCGGATGGACGCGCTCGGCGTGCAGCTCGGCGCCGGGTTGGACGCCCAGCTGGCCGCAGCCCGGCCAGATGAAATGGAGCGGCTGCGCGAGACCGTCTCCACTTTCCTGGCCAACGGCAGCGTCAGCGCCACGGCGGACAAGCTCTACTGCCACCGCAACACCATCCTGAACCGGATGCGCCGCTTCAAGGAGCTGACCGGGATCGACCTGATGGTCCCGGTGCAGGCCGCCCGCGCCGTCGTCGCCTGGGCCTGATGTAAACGCCCGCTCCGCTATTGGCGCCAGCACAAATTTTCGAAGCAAAGCCGGTTCAGATTTGGCACTGGACGCAGACTGCGTGTGGATCGATCCTTGAAGAAGCACCAATAGGGGCCATCCAGAGCTACTAATTTCTAAGGGCAAGACCAATGAGCGATCAAGATGTTCTCAACGGAATCAAAGCCAAGCACCGTGCCATGTGGGCCCTGGGCGACTATCCCTCGGTCGCCACGGAAGTCATACCGGCACTGGGCCCGGAACTCGTCGTGGCAAGTGGAATTCGCCCTGGCGAGCATGTGCTGGACATCGCCGCAGGCTCGGGCAACGCAGCCCTTCCGGCAGCCCGGATCGGCGCGCGGGTCACGGCGTCCGACTTGACGCCTGCGCTGCTCGACGCCGGCCGCAGGCAAGCCGAAGGCGACGGCCTAACCCTCGAATGGCGGGAGGCCGACGCCGAGAACCTGCCGTTCGACGACGGCTCCTTCGACGCCGCGATCTCCTGCGTAGGGATCATGTTCACTCCCAACCATCAGGCCAGCGCCGACGAACTCGTCCGCGTCCTCCGGCCCGGAGGCAGAATCGGCCTGATCAACTGGACACCCGAGGGCTTTATCGGCCAAATGTTCAAAACCATGAAGCCGTACGCTCCACCGCCGCCTCCGGGCGCACAGCCGCCGCCGCTGTGGGGCAACGAGGAGCACGTGCGGGAACTGCTGGGCGACCGGGTGACAGACGTCGTTGCGAAACGGGAAAAGCTGATGGTTGACCGGTTCGGCACCCCGGAAGAGTTCCGCGAATTCTTCAAGACCTGCTACGGACCCACCATCACCGCGTACCGCAACATCGCCGATAGCCCGGAGCGGGTGCAGGCGCTGGATGACGAGCTCGCCGGGCTGGCACGTACGAACCTCGGCAACGGCAGGATGGAATGGGAGTACCTGCTGTTCACGGCCGTCAAGAAGTGACCGGGCGTCGGCGAACGTAACCGGATGCAAAGATGAGCGCGCCGCCCATAGCGGGCGACGCGCCGTCGTCGTTGGTTGAAAGGGATTGGGCACTGTTGGGGCCGGTGTGCATGTGCCCAATGCGCACCCGCTAATTGTGTGTGGATCTTTCTTGTGACGTACGCCACGCCGCGGGGATAGTGGTTTGCACAACAGCTTGTTCTGCACCGCAGGCGAATCAGAGCCAGGTGCCCTTCATCCCTTCCCCATTGGAGCTTACGAATGTCTTCTGCAGCCACGCGAAGCGCTTCGACAAGTGCACGACTCGACCGCGCAAAGATGCGCAAGATTTCCACCGCCAGCGTCATCGGTACCACCGTCGAATGGTACGACCTCTTCCTCTTCGGAACGGCGTCCGCGCTGGTCTTCAACCGAATCTTCTTCCCCGAGCTCGACGGCGCCATCGGCACCCTCCTCTCCTTCCTCACCTTCGCGTCCGCCTACCTGGCCCGCATGGTCGGCGCCATCCTCTTCGGCCACTTCGGCGACCGCGTTGGCCGCAAGTCCATGCTGCTGATCTCGCTGATCGCGATGGGCGCGGCGACTTTCGCCATCGGTCTGGTGCCTGACTTCAATACCATCGGCATCGCCGCTCCCCTGCTGCTGCTGACCCTGCGCCTGATCCAGGGCCTGGCCCTCGGCGGCGAATGGGGCGGCGCGGTCCTGATGACCGTGGAGCACGCGCCGGAAAACAAGCGCGGTTTCTACGGCTCCATGGTCCAGATCGGCGTGCCCGTGGGTACCCTGATCGCCAACGTGGCCTTCCTGCTGGTAGCCGCCAACCTGTCCGAGGCCGACCTGCTTAGCTGGGGCTGGCGCGTACCGTTCCTGCTCTCGGCCGTCCTGGTGGGCGTGGGCATCTACATCCGGTTGAACATCGAAGAGACCCCGTCCTTCCAGAAGGTCCGCGAGACCGGCGCCAAGGCGAAGATCCCGTTTGCCGATCTGATGCGCAAGTACTGGAAGCAGGTCATCCTCGGCGGCGTCGCCACCCTGTCCACCGGCAGCACCTTCACCCTGCTGGTCGCCTCCGGCGTCAACTACGGCACCACCGAACTGGGCCATTCCAGCGACACGATGCTCTGGGCCGTCATGTTCGCCTGCGTCCTGGCCTTTGTTGCCATCCCGTTCTTCGGCCGGCTCTCCGACCGCGTGGGCCGCAAGCCCATCATCTTCGCCGGTGTGGCCGCCGAAGCGCTGCTTGCCTTCCCGATGTTCTGGCTGATGGACACCGGCTCCGTGCCGCTGATGTTCATCGGCTACGGCCTCATGATGCTGGCCTTCTCCGCCAACTACGGCCCGATCGCCACCTTCCTGGCGGAACTGTTCGGCTCCAAGGTGCGCTACTCCGGCCTGTCCGTGTCCTACATGCTCTCCGGCCTGCTGGGCTCGGCCGCTACCCCGGCCATCACGGTGGCCCTGCTCGCCGCCACCGGCCAGAGCTCCTCGATCGCCTGGTACGTGATGGGCGCCGCCGCGCTGTCCCTGATCGCGCTGTACCTGCTGACCGAGACCCGGCACGGCAACATCGACGCCGTTGAGGCAGCCCCGTCCAGCGAGAGCGTTGACGCTCCGGCCGGCTTGGTTGAGAGTGCAGAGGTTGCCCGGTGACCATCCGGCGCATCCACGCGGCCCCCGGCTCAATAGAGCCGGTGGGCCCGTACTCACAGGCGGTCGTCGCCAACGGCTTTGTCTTCACCGCGGGCCAGGTGCCCGCCAAGTCCAGTCTGGAGGACCAGCCGGACACGTTCGCCGAACAGGTCCGCCAGACCATCCGGAACCTGGAGGCCGCGCTGATCGAAGCCGGCTCCGGTCTGGAACACGTCGTCAAGGTCAACACGTACCTGACCGAACCTGACCAGCTGGCCGAATACAACGCGGTCTACGAGGAATTCTTCGGCCCCCACAAGCCGGCCCGCACCTCGGTGTGCGTCAGCTTGTGGGGCGTGAGCCTGGAGATCGAATGCGCGGCGGTAGTGCCCGCACAGGAGGAGAAATAGCCAATGGAAATGTCCGCCACCGGGACCCTTGCCGCCGTCACCTTAGGCAATCCCGCCGCAGAGGTTGAGCTTCAGGTTGAGGTCGAGACTGAGCCTCACGCTGAGCGTCCGGTCCAGCAGCTGCCCGAGCTGCTGGAACAGCTATGCAGCGTCAGCTTCCCCACCCTGGGCCACTTCCTCGAAAAGGGATTCTGCTCCTCTGAGATCCGCGCGATAGTGCCCGGTGCCCGGATGGTGGGCGTTGCTTCCACGGCCCGGATTCCCGACGCCGATGCGGTGGCGGTCAACCACGCGCTCCTGCGCCTGCAGCCGGGCGAGGTGCTGGTGCTGGACATGGACGGCGACCGGCAGCACGCTCCCGTCGGCGCGGTGACCAGCGCGGCGGCCCGGGCGGGCGGCGCGGCCGGCATCCTGGTGGACGGCCCGGTGACCGACGTGGTGGAACTGAATGAAACGAACGATGGCGGGGCGCTGCCCGTGTTTGCCCGCGGCACCACCTGCCTCACCACCAAACGCCACGCGTCGGGCCGTGCCGAGTTCGGCGTCCCCGTGAGCGTCGGCGGTGTCACCGTCCGGCCGGGCGACGTTGTCCTCGGTGACGACAACGGAGTGGTGGTGCTGGCACCCGAGGTGGCCGCCGCCGTCGTACTTCAGGCGGTTGAATCCGACGCCGCCGAACCGAATATCCTCAGCCGGATTGCTGCCGGTGAGCCGCTCGAAAGGATCCTGTACCTTGGCCAGTAACGCGCCCGCGCCAGCCTCGACCGAAGGAGCAACCATGCCGGATCCGGACATTAGACAGCGCATCCTGGCCGCCGTCGACACCGCGTTCGATGAGCAGCTCGCGTTCACCGCCGAGCTGATCTCCGAACCGTCGCTGCGCGCCGACGAGTCCGACGCGCAGGACCTGCTCTACCGGGCGATGGAGTCCCGCGGCCTGGAGATGGACCGCTGGGCAATCGACTCGGAGGAACTGCGCAATCACGTCGGCTACGGCCCGTCCACCGTCTCCTACGAGAACAGCGTTAACGTGGTCGGCACTTATAAACCGCGGACGACGGCGGGGCGTTCGCTGATCCTGAACGGCCACGTGGACGTGGTGCCCACCGGGCCCGAGGACACCTGGTCCCGCTCCCCCTGGCACGCCGAGATTGTCGACGGCTGGCTGTATGGGCGCGGCAGCGGCGACATGAAGGCCGGGCTTGTTGCCAACCTCTTCGCGCTCGACGCCGTCCGCGCCGCCGGGCTGGCACCCACCGCCGAGATCATCGTCCAGTCGGTTGTGGAGGAAGAGTGCACCGGCAACGGTTCGCTGGCCGCCCTGCTCCGCGGCCACACTGCTGACGCCGTGATCATCCCCGAACCCGAAGAGAACATGTTGGTCCGGGCCAATGTCGGTGTGCTGTGGTTCAAGGTACGGGTGGCCGGCGCGCCTACCCATCCGCGCGAAATGTCCACCGGCTTCAACGCGATCGACTCGGCCTACACAGTAATGGCCAGCCTCCGGAAGCTGGAGGAGAAGTGGAACGAACAGCGCAGCTCGCACCGCCACTTCGAGGACCTCGAGCACCCAATCAACTTCAACTTCGGCAAGATCGTCGGCGGCGACTGGCCCTCCAGCGTCCCGGCCTGGTGCGAGATCGACGTCCGCGTGGCCATTTATCCAGGTACGACGGCGGACCAGGCCTGGCAGGAACTGCAGGATTGTCTCGACTCCACCGGTCTGCCGCTGACCGCCACCAAGACCGGCTTCTACTCCGAGGGCTATGTGCTGGAGGAAGGCTCCGATGCCGAAGCCGTGCTGGCCGGCGCACACCGGGAGGCGTTCGGCGAGGAGTTGCAGAGCTTCACCACGCCGGGTTATCTGGACGGCAGGGTCTTCACGCTGTACGGCGACACTCCTACCCTGGTCTACGGTCCCGTCTCCGAGGCGATCCACGGGTTCGACGAACGTGTGGACATCGAGTCAGTCCGCCGGATCACCAAGGCCATCGCCCTGTTCATCGCGGAATGGTGCGGCGTGGAGGAGGATAGGGCAGACTGAGCGCATCATGTACATGCCCGTAGATGCCGAGCCGAATCCGTTCTTTCTCACGGCCGCCCTCACGGTCGGCGGGCTTGGCCTCTTCGTCATCCTCTATGCGTCGGTCCGCAAGCTCAAGGAGAGAATCACGACCGTCGCGGCGTGGAGCATCTTTTTCGCCGCCATCCCACTGCTTCTCGGGCACGGCCTCTCAGTAAAGGGTGCCGACAAGGAAAACCAACACGCAATGGGATTTAACCTCCTCGAGAAGTACATGGACCAGCTGGGGCTCAACGGAACACAGTACGTTGAGCCGAGCGGCGACGGACATATCGTGTCCATCTGGTTCACGGCTGACTATGCCGAGGAGCGTTTTGTAGTGTTCGACAGCGCAACCGGGGAGCCATTCCTCGAAGACACCAGTGTTCCCGACCAGCTGCCTGTTTTCAGCGAATAGCCCCGGCTACTCTCACATTTACTGAAGGTCTCGTCTTTATCACGATCGCTGTCCTGGTGCTGCCCCAAATGGCATTTTGACCTCGAAAGACCCGAATCCAGCTCTTCGTGTTGCACGAGGGATAATAAGCATGCTTGGCTTCATCTTGTAGCAGGATCAATTCTTGAACAGAGGAGAGATGGCATGCAGGTAATCGCCAATAACTTCGGTGCTTCCCAATACGACGCCTATGTGGACGGAGCGGTGGCCGCGTCACTGCACTACCAGATCCAGAACGGCGAGATGTGGCTTCTCTGGACCACCGTGAGCGACAGCTGCGAGGTCAAGGGCCTTGCCGAGCGCCTGATCCGCGACGCCCTCGCCGATGCGCACAAGAGGAGGCTGGCCGTGCGCCCGTTCTGCCACGAGGTCCGCAAGATCATCTCCGCGCACCCCGTATATCTGAAGCTGGTTCCGGCCAACGAGGTCAGGCGCCTTCACCTGACCGCAGTTCCCGCGCCCAAGAAAACGAAGCAGCTCGCGACTGCCGCGGCCTAAGCCGCCGTCAGCTAGGCCGCCAATGCATAACCCGCCCTACGGGGCGGGTTTGCTCTGGTTAGAACGAAGGTTCCTAATGAAGTCGTCGGCGCGCTCCAGGTTGAGTGCGAGCTTGTCGCGTTTTTCATGCGCCCTGCGAATATATTCTTCGAGCAGTTCCCGTTCCCGCGGATGGTCCAAGCCGTCCGCGAGGGTGTCGACCACTTCCAGCAGTTCCGCCATTTCTTCAAGGGTGAAGCCAAGCGGCTTCATGGAACGGATTACCAGCAGCCGTTCCAAGTCGGACTGGGCGTAGACGCGGAATCCACCCTCCGTCCGGGTCGTCACCGGAAGGAGCCCCACGTCGTCGTAATGACGGATCGTGCGCAGCGAAAGCCCTGTCGCTTCAGCCAGTTCGCCGATATGCATTGTCCGCGCCCCGCTGGTTCCGCCGCCTGTTTCACTCATAGGTCATTCTCTCTTCCTGCCTCCGACTTGCAACCCTACCCTCACGTTAGGTTAGGGTTGTAGCTGACTGCCGGTCCTTGCCTGTTACCGGCCGCCCCATTTTCTTCTTCTACTCACCCCTGCGCAGCCCCCGCTTTCTTTTGTAACTGAAGGCCGGTTTGCCTTCTGAACGTATGAACGGAGCCTTAATGGCAACGACTTCAACCGAAGCCAAGCCGGAACTGACCCCGGAAGAGCGGCAGTCGGTACTGCGCACTCTCAAATCACCCCGCTTGCTCAAAACCGAGGTCCTCGCCGGCCTTGTCGTCGCCCTGGCCCTGATCCCCGAGGCCATCGCGTTTTCCATTATCGCCGGGGTAGATCCCCGGCTGGGACTGTTTGCCGCGTTCACCATGGCCGTTTCCATCGCTTTCCTCGGCGGGCGTCCGGCGATGATTTCGGCGGCCACCGGTGCTGTGGCCCTGGTTATCGCACCGCTGGTGGACAGCCATGGCGTTGACCACTTCATCGCGGCCGTCATTCTGGCCGGCATCTTCCAGGTCCTGCTTGCTCTGCTGGGCGTGGCCAAGCTGATGCGGTTCATCCCCCGCCAGGTCATGGTGGGCTTCGTCAACGCACTGGCCATCCTGATCTTCATGTCCCAGGTTCCGGAGTTGCTTGGTGTGCCGTGGCTGGTCTATCTGCTGACTGCCTTGGGCCTGGTGATTGTGTTCGGGCTGCCGAAACTGACCAATGTGGTCCCGGCACCGCTGGTCGCCATCGTCGTCCTGACCCTCATTACGGTCCTAGCCTCTGTGGCTATCCCCACGGTCGGCGACAAGGGTGATCTGCCCGACAGCTTGCCCACCTTGTTCTTCCCGAACGTCCCGTTAACGTTTGAGGCGTTCCAGATCCTCTTCCCCTATGCACTGGCCATGGCCTTCGTCGGTCTGCTCGAGTCACTGATGACGGCCAAGCTCGTCGACGACATCACCGACACCCGCTCCAGCAAAACCCGCGAATCCTGGGGCCAGGGCGCGGCGAACATCATCACCGGATTCTTCGGCGGCATGGGCGGCTGCGCCATGATCGGCCAGACCATGATCAACGTCAAAGCCTCCGGCGCCCGCACCCGGATCTCAACCTTCCTGGCCGGCATGTTCCTGCTCGTCCTTGTAGTCTCCCTCGGCGATATCGTGGCTATCATTCCGATGGCCGCCCTGGTGGCCGTGATGATTTTCGTTTCCATCGCGACCTTCGACTGGCACAGCATCCAGCCCTCCACGCTGCGCATGATGCCCAAAAGTGAAACCGCCGTCATGCTCGTCACCGTGATCGTCACCGTCTGGACGCACAACCTCGCCATCGGCGTGGGCGTCGGCGTACTCACGGCCATGGTGCTCTTCGCCCGCCGCGTGGCACACTTCGTTTCCGTGGACCGCACGGTCTTGGAACTCAACGGCGAGAAGGTCGCCACCTACGTGGTGGACGGCGAACTGTTCTTCGCCTCCTCGAACGACCTCTATACCCAGTTCGAATACGCGCACGATCCGGAGAAGGTGGTCATCGACATGCATGCCTCCCACCTTTGGGATGCATCGACTATCGCCGCCCTGGACGCGATCACGGAGAAGTACCGCAGGCACGGCAAGGACGTTCAGATCATCGGCTTGAACTCCGCCAGCGTCCTGATGCGCGAACGTATGGCAGGCAAACTGGGAGGCGGCCACTAGCCGGTACCGCCGTTGGAACGGTCGTGGCCTGGCTCCTATTGTCCCGATCCCACACCCGGATGCGGAAGGCCGGAAGCCGCCAGATCTGAAACCCATTCCGGCGTGGCCCTGCCCAGACGCTTATCAGTGGTCACGCACAGCCGGGCGGCGTTGGTCTTGACGCAATGATCTTCGCCATCCCGCTCCGGCAGCGCTTTGGGCAGCGCTGCTTCGTGCAGCGGCCTGATGGCAGCCGTGGCCAGGATTTCGATCTCTTCATCCGTGGCCAAGTGGCTTTTGGCCAGCAGTGCCAGGACACCAAGCCCGGTCGCCTTGCGCTCCATGTCAGCTGACAAGGAAGCGTCCAACGCCCATTGCGCGCGCGACCACCACTCGGAGCGGCGGTCTGCCAGCGCCCGCTCCGTCACGGCCTGCCACGCAATGAAACCCGCGACGGCGGCTGCCAGCAGCGTGGCCAGCGGGCCCAAAGCCTCAAGGATGTTCCACCATTCCGACTGCTGGACAATCACTGCATCCGGTACCGTCATAGGCTCATCCTAGAGCTTGCGGCACAATTGGCTGCAGGGCGAAAGGACCATTCATGAAGAGCATGACGTACGCCGAACTGAAGGCGGACCACGAGGCCATTCTTGACTCCGTTGTGGACAACCGCGAGGAGGTCGTCATTCGCCGGCGGGACAAGGATCCCGTTGTCATCTTGGCTCTGGATGACTACGAGTCGCTCAAGGAAACCGCTTATCTCCTCCGCACCCCCGAGAATGCTCGGCGGCTCCTCCGTTCAATTGACAACCTCGAATCAGGTGAAGAAGCGAGACAAATGCCGCGCCATTAAGTGGCTGGTCCGTCCAGAACGCTTGAGGCCGTTGCCAGCATTAGCTGCTGGCAACGGCCTCAAGTTATATGGGCCCTATGATCTTGGGCGTGGCGACTCAGCTCTTCTTACGACGGCGTGAGAACACGGTAGCTGCGGTTCCTGCTGTCATCAGCAGCAGTGCCGCCGAAATCAGTCCGATGGATTCCGTGCCCGTCATGGCCAGGCCTCCTGACTGGGGGTAGACGACCGGTGACGGTTCAGGGTTAGGAGCCGCTGCACCCGGTGCCGGCGCTTCTTCCGCAGGCTCTTCCGGTGTAACCGGCGGCTCCTCGGGGCTGACCGGCGGTTCTTCCGGTTCCGGAGTCGGCTTGGCCGGGGTCTCCTCGTCCGGGGCCTCGACCTCGGCGCAGGCCTCGGCGGAGTACTTGCCGTTGAGCAGGACCTCGTTCAGCAGGCCGGTTCCTTCGTCTTCTTCCAGCCGGCAGTCCAGCTGGTCTTCCGAGGCGTCGGAGTCAACGACGACGCGCGCCCAGACGATGTAGAGATGAGTGGAGTCGGGTTCAATGCCGCGGCCGTCCGCCAAGGTGGTTGTAGCGTCCTCTTCGGGATCCTCCCAAACCCCTTCCTCGCCGTCGTTATCCCGAATCCATTCGGCATTGGTGACCCTGATGCCGTCGCCGAACTTCAGTGTGTCGGTCAGGTCATAGTCGCGCCAGGCGATCTTGGAATTGTTGGTCACGCTGACTTCGTATTCGATTTCCCAGATGCCGGCGCCGACGTCGATCGCCTCTCCGGCGGTCTTGTCGACGTGCAGCCCCTCGGGGTCGAGCGAGTTCTCGATGACGCAGCGGATGTCCTGGCCGTACGACGGCGTGATCTTGTCACCGTCCTGATAGATGTTGCCTTCGCCGTAGACCAGTTCGCAGACCCAGTCGCCGGCGGAGAACTCGTCCTGGCCGTCGAAGTCTGCTTCCTCGGCGAGCGTGTAGGTCACGTCCGGATCCACGTTGCCGCTCACCCACGAGGTGCCCTCAAGCGTGGGCTCATCCTCGCCCTCCGCTGTGGCGGTCAGCGTCCACTTCTCCGCGTAGTCCCAGTAGTCCTCGGGGTCGATGTCCTTGGCCAGGGTCAGGTTCTGTTCGCACTCAACATGGTTTACGACGGTGAAGGCGCTGTCCTTGTCCATGAGTTCCCGCTCGCCGAGGCCCTCACGGTAGTCCACCAAGCAGCCTTCAGGGACCTTGGCTTCCTCTTTGAGGTAGACGTAGTCGCCCTTGTAGAAGTCCGTGTACTGCGTATCCCAAGCTGCGTCTGCGACTTCCTCGCTGTCCGGACCGAACTTGAGCCAGGCGTCGAAGCCATCCGGCTGGCTGCCGTGGTCAAATTCTTCGCCGTCGATGACCCACTTCTTATCGACTTCGAAGCTGGCGCGGTACTTGGGCGCGTGCGGGATGTCGGCACAGGCGGAATCGGCGTAGTTGCCGTCCACGTAGATCTTGTTCAGCAGGCCGCCGGAATAGCCGTCCTTGCAGGTCAGCTCGTATTCGGGGGTGTCGTCTGCAACCTTGACCGTGGCGTACACATGGTAGAAGTGGCTCTTGCCTTCGCCCAGTTCGACGTCGTCGTCCTTGCTGGCGAGTTCGGCCGTGTTGCCCTGGAATTGGTTTTCCTTGTCGCCCTTGCTCCAGGTAGCCCTCTCGACCTCGATGCCGTGGCCGAAGGAGAGCTCGTCCGAGAGCGTGTATTCCTCGTCATCCTTGTAGTCGCCGTCGCCGTTGGGCTGGTTGGTTACCTGGATGGTGTAGCTGATGTACCAGCGGCCTTCGGACTCGTCGCCGAGGGCCTCCACCGAGTTGGCCTTCTTAGTGGCGACGATCGGGCTGGCCTCGTCTTCGTGGTCACCCTCTTCGTGCTCGGCTTCGTCCTCGGTCTCGGTTTCTTCGTCTTCGTGCCCGGCGTCATCGTCGCTGCCGGCGATCGCGGCCAGGGGTGCGGCGGGCTGGTTGGCCGGCGCGGCATCTTCGGCGGCCGGGGCCGGTTCTTGGCCCGGGGCGGGCGCCGGTTCAACGGGCTGTTCGGCTGCCGGTCCAGCAGGTTCAGGCGCCTCCATGACTTCAGCTTCGGCGGGTTCGCCTGTTCCTGCCGAGGGGTCTTCCGTTCCGGCAAGCGTGGCTTCGGCAGGGGCCGCCGCAGCCAGCCCCACGATCTCGGTGGCTGTTCCCGTTGACTCTGCTCCGCCGTCGTCCGCTAGAACAGGCAGGGCCAGGCCGGCCGACATGAGCGAGCCCGCGGCCACAGCAGCAAGTCCTCCGCGCAGCCGCTTCAGGACGTCGCGCCTCTTCGGGCGCGCTTCCTTGGGCGGTTTCGGATTGGACGCCGCTGACTGCGCTGGCTTGTCTGTCATCTTGTTCCCCCAAAAAGACCGGCACACGTCGGGTGCCGTTGCAGGTGCGAGTGTCGGACCGTCTCCCCTGGTCCCTTATTGCCGTGAGCGCCCATGCGGACGCTGCGGCAGCCCGCTCCCCAACGGGCTGCCACACGTGCAGTCCCTCATAAAGAAAACTGCTTCCCCCAAGGTCCTCACCATTGAGAACCCGCTCCGTTGCCTTCGTGCCTTGACAGCCGCCGGCAACGGAGGGCGGTGGTGGCTGCCAAGTACGGCTAGCCTAGGCGAGGGGTTAGTTCGGGCGCTAGGGATAAACGTTGCTTGCGGCCGGATTGGCGCCGTTTTCCAAGGTATTTGCAAGGTCGCTGGGCGAGTTTCGGTGGCAGAAGTGCGTAGTCGTCGGCACGTCGCCGCTCAGGCGCGGCCGATCAATTCGGCCACGAGGTCGAGTTCTTCCTCAAGGTTGTAGAAATGCAGCGCCAGACGGATTCTGCCTGCACGGACAGACGCCACCACGTTGGCTTGGCGGCAGCGTGCCATGACCGCTTCGGCGTCGGTCAGCGGGACAGCGACGATGGTAGAGCGGTGCTGCTCAGGGAAGGGGTGGAAGGCAGGGCAATGTGTGGCCAGCGCGTCCTGCAGGTGCCGGGCGAGCTGGGCGTTGCGCTCAATCAGGGCGTTGATACCGAACCGGCCGAAAAGGCGAAGCGCCGCCTGGTCGGCCAGGGCAGGAAACCACGCCAGGGAAACGTCGAGCTTCGACGCCGTCTGCGACAGATCCATGGCTGGACCGTAGAAGCTCTCGAGCGGCATCCGGGTAGCCTTCCAGCCCGGCACGACAGGCCGGAGTTGCTCAAGCAGTCCGGAGCGGACATAAAGATAACCCATGCCCCTCGAACCGAGCAGGAACTTATGGCTGGCCGAGGCGAGGAAGTCAACGCCATCACGCACGACGTCGAGCAGTACCGCACCGGCGGCCTGGCAGGCGTCGACGAAGAACCAGGCGCCGGAGCGGGCGGCTATCCCGCTGAGCGCGGCCAAGTCCGCCCGGTAGCCGTTGGCCGAATTCACCGCACTCACCGCAATCAGGCGGGTACCGCCGTCGGCAGCGTGAGCGTAAGCTTCGGCCGCCACGACCCCGGCGTCCGGCGCCAGGGTGCGGATCTCGTATCCGCGCTCCCGCAGCAGGAGCCAGGGAAAGTAGTTCGAAGTGAATTCGTTCTCGGCGACAACGACGTTCTCGCCGCGCTTCGCGGGAGGCAGATTAGCGGCCACGATCCCCGCGGCCGTACTCACGGCCGGCACGAGGGCAATCTCCTCGACGGTAGCGCCGACGATCTCCGCGAACGTGGCGCGGGCATCCTCCCCTGCCTGCTCAGCTTCCCGCCAATCGAACCGGCCGGTGGACCAGCGTTCGACCGCCTGCTCATATGCGGCCCTCGCAGGGGCGCAGCCGACGTTCATGGAGGCAGTGTTGAGGTAGATCGTGTCCTTGAGCCCGGGGAAGAGCTGGCGGATATCGGCGGCGTGCATGGCTGAACCATCCTTCATGCCGATTGGCGTCCTCGCCGCCAAAGTCTAGGCGCGGTCGCCGAGTAGGACAACCATCTTATGGCTGGCCGCACCGGCGCAGCCAGTGCCTGCGGTCGGTGACCTTCCTTGAGAGCCCGACCGGATTCTACTGTCCGGTACGTGCAGTTCCCTTGTCCGGCACTTCCGTCACCGTCACGTGGTCGGTGTCGAGGTAACCGCGTTCCAACAGGCCGGAACTGGCATTGTGGCGGAGCAAGTCGACGCTGGTCCGCTCTCCGGCTTCCCAGTCAGCTTCCGTCGGGTTCAGGTGTTTACTTGTCGTGGTAGGCAGCTGGCCGGCCTCCCGCATTGCATCTGCTACTTCGCCGAAGACGGGACCGGCGCTTCCGCCGAGGTTGTACTGTCCAGGATATTCAGAATCAGGGTTCCGGTAGGTCGCCATCACTTCGCCCTCGTGCGGCGTGGAGCAGTCCACCGTGAAGATGGCCGTGGTTTTGGCCATGTAGTCGTAGTCGAAGTATAGACAGTCCCCGATCGACAGGTCGCTCAGGCGCTTGGCGTCCATGCTGTCCCAGGCATTGGCGAGAAATTGCTCTGTCGCCAGCCGGTCGGCTTCGGCCTCCTCCGCGGTGAGGCTGGGAGCAGCCGGTACCGAGGTCACGTCGGGTGTCGGCGTCACTGCTGTCAGGGTCGCGGAGGGACCTGTTGGTTGAGGGCTCGAAGTCGGAGTGTTCCCGCTTGCTTCGCCGGTGCTGTTCCCTGTGCCTGTCGACGGAGCTGGGGTAGAGGCCGAAGCGGCACAGCCTGTCAGCAGCGAAACCGCTGCAGCGGCCAACAGTGTACGAACGGCGTGGCGAGGCCTGTTGACGTTGCCCTGATTCACTTATTCTCCCCCGCTATTGAGATGCTCTCCTGATTACAGCACTGCGCGCAGAACCGAGGAAATCCGGCGCGACTTCACGACGACCTGAAGTGATGGACCTGACCAGAGGCTCTGCCTTGGCCAAGTCCGTTCATCCCATGCCTTGGGGAGGTGGCATGCGCTGGGATAGCTCCTCAGCCTAAAATCCCGCAATTCGTCCGGGCAGAGTTTGGTGAAAAGATTCATCTGGTGGTAGGTGACAACAAACACATGTCACGGGTTTGTAACGGTTCAGTGTGGCCGATACGTTTAATCGCGCCATAGCCCTAGGGAAGGGTTAGGGCCGGGTCCGCACGCCGAGCTCTGCCAGCGTACCTGTCCGTTCAATTTCACTGGCAGAGGTGGAGGAACCAGAAGTGGCGCCAGCGGCGCCTTGGGGTGAAGTGCGGCTTTGTCCGCGGCGTTCTGCTGCGATCCGACCGCGCCGAGATGCTCCGTCTCGAATCCGACAGCTAACTTCGCAGGCGTGTAGAGAGGAATCCCGTGAAGAACTATTCTGCCCGTGGACGCCGGCGCGCCGGCCCCACGGTCTCGTCGCATGGCGTCACCAGTCTCGTCCGCGGCCGTCGCCGTGCCAAGGACCAAGCCCCATCCGCTGTGTCCTTCCGCAGCGTCGGGGCGCTCACCGGCCTGGCCGTAGTTGCCACGGTGGCTGCTGCGGCTGCCCTGCCCTTGGATCAGTCCGGATCCCAGGAAGCTCACGCGGGCCGTCCCCAACTGCAGACATCCGGTAAGACCTGGCCTATTTTCGCGCCGTCCAATGAAGCTGAGCCGACGTTCAGCCGACCGACAACAGACAGCACGGCGGCCGCCCAGCAGGACACGAAGGTCACTCCGAGTGCTGCCACCCAGCCGACTCCGGGAGGGGACGCTACCGAGCTGCCCGCTCCACTGACCACCAAGTTCGCCACCGACCCCACCGGAGAGGCTGCCGCCCCGCTGACCGGTGCCGTCGAAAAGGCAACGGGCGCCGCTAAAGAGAAGGTTGCCGGCGCCACTTCGGCCGCTACGCAGGCAGCTGGAAAGGATACTGCGGCTGCCACGGAGGCTGCCGAAAAGACCACTGCGACAGCCACGGACGCAGCCAAGCCGACGGCCTCACCTACCGCCGACGCGGCCAAGCCGACGGCCTCGCCTACCGCCGACGCAGCGGTACCGACAAGTCCGGCCACGAGCCCTCCGGCCAAGCAGAGTGCACGAGCCGTGCCAGAAGACGCCGAACCCACCAGATCAGGCGTACGCAGCAATTCGGCGGCGCCCGTCGAACCGGCCCCGACCACCGAAGCCGCCGAGCCGGAGGAACGGCCCGCGCCCGAGACTTCGCCTGCTGCTGATAAGCCCACCAGGGATGCAGAGAAGAAGAAGCATCGCCAGGACTCCGACAGGACCGTCGACGATGCAGAGTGGCTCTGGATCCTCCTGGGTGAGGACGAAAGCCGGTAGAACCTGACCCGGCTCTCTCCGGGCTGGAAATGCAAAATAGAGAAGGATGGTGGAACCAGTGTTCCGCCATCCTTCTCTATTTTTTCGAATATCTGTTCTACTATTGATGTATGGACCGGGATGCTGCGGCGGCGATGGCAGCCCGCTACGTCAAGCGTGCCGAGCCGGTATCGCTGACGGCCGAAGAACTGGATCTTGAGCACCACAAGGTGACCCGGGTAGTTCCGGGCGTGCCGGTGTGGGCGTGGATCCGTTTCCCCGGGGCGGCTGAACTGGTGCAGGGCGAGGCGTTCGGCTGGACGTCGCGGGCGGTGCAGGTGACCTGGGAGGACGCCGGCGCCAGGCGGACAACCTGGGTGTGGGCCTCCGCGGTGCAGCGGCGGACCGATCCGGTACGCAAGACATCCTTGGGCGAGAGAACCGCCAAGCACGACGACGCGGCGCCGGCCGGATCTCAGGGAGACCGGCCGACGCCGCGCAGTTAGCCGTGTTAGGACTGAGGCTTAGGCCTTGCCGTCGAAGAGGCTGGTGACGGAGCCGTCCTCAAACACTTCGCTGATGGCACGGGCGATCAGCGGAGCGATGGACAGCACGGTCAGCTGGGAGAAATGCTTGTCCGCGGTGATGGGCAGCGTGTTGGTGACCACCACTTCGCGGGCGCCGGACTCGGCCAGACGGCGGGCCGCCGGATCCGAGAACACGGCGTGGGTGGAGGCGATGATGACGTCCTTGGCTCCGGCGTTCATGAGTACCTGGACGGCGCCGGCGATGGTGCCGCCGGTGTCGATCATGTCGTCGATCAGCACGCATTCGCGGCCTTCAACCTGGCCAACAACGGTCTTGGCCACGGCCTGGTTGGGCACGTTGACGTCGCGCGACTTGTGCACGAAGGCCAGCGGGGCGCCGCCGAGGCGCTCGGCCCACTGCTCGGCCACGCGGACGCGGCCCGTGTCCGGGGAGACCACGGTGACGTTGTCCAGGTCCACTCGGGTGCGGACGTACTCGGCCAGCAGCGGGATGGCCATCAGGTGGTCCACCGGGCCGTCGAAGAAGCCCTGGATCTGGGCGGTGTGCAGGTCCACCGAGATGAGGCGGTCCGCGCCGGCGGTCTTGTACATGTCCGCAACCAGGCGGGCCGAGATCGGCTCGCGGCCGCGGTGCTTCTTGTCCTGCCGGGCGTACGGGTAGAACGGGGCGATCACGGTGATGCGCTTGGCGGAGGCCCGCTTGAGCGTGTCCACCATGATCAGGTGCTCCATGAGCCATTCATTGATCGGGGCCGGGTGTGCCTGGAGCACAAAGACGTCGGTGCCGCGGACGCTTTCCTCGAAACGGACGTAGATCTCGCCGTTCGCGAAGTCGTACGCACTGGTGGGAAGCAGATCGATCTCGAGCTCTTTGGCGATCTCTTTGGCGAGTTCCGGGTGTGCCCTGCCTGAGGCGAGGACCAGCCTCTTTTCGCCCTGGGCCTTAATTCCGGTCATGAATGATCACTTTCTGCATTGGTGGGGGTTTGGGAAGAAGCAGCGGCATCAGCCGCCTTTGCAGCTGCAGTGCCTGCACGGTTCTGCTGGACCCAGCCTTCGATGTTGCGCTGGGCTAAGACGTTCAGTGCCAGCGCGCCGGCCGGAACGTCCTTGCGGAGCACCGCGCCCGCGCCCGAATACGCGCCGTCGCCCACCTGAACGGGTGCAACGAAGACGGTGTTCGATCCGGTGCGGACCTCGGAGCCGATGATCGTACGGTGCTTGGCCACGCCGTCGTAATTGGCGGTGATGTTGCCGCAGCCAATGTTCGAGTTCTCGCCGATCTCGGCATCCCCGGCGTAACCGAGGTGGCTCAGTTTCGAGCCCTTGCCGATGATGACGTTCTTGGTCTCGTAGAAGGCGCCGATCTTGCCCTTCTCCCCCAGCTGCGTGCCCGGGCGCAGGTAGGTGAACGGACCCACCGTCGCCTTCGGGCCGATCCGGCTGTCCGAACCGTGCGTGCGGATGACCTTGGCGCCCTCGCCCACCGTGACGTTTGTCAGGGTGCAATCGGGACCAACGACGGCGTCCGTTGCCACATGCGTGCTGCCGTGCAGTTGGGTGCCGGGCAGCAGCGTGACGTCCGTGCCGAACGTGACGGTGGAGTCGATCCAGGTGGTGGCCGGGTCGACAATGCTCACGCCCGAACGCATGGCGGCCTCGAGCACGCGCTTGTTGTGCTCCGCGCCGAGCTGCGCCAGCTGGACGCGGTCGTTCGCGCCCTCAACCTGCCAGCGGTCGGTGGTGACCACCGCGGCCACCCGGCCCCCGCCGTCGTTAGCCAGGCCGAGCACGTCCGTGAGGTACTTCTCGCCCTGCGCGTTGTCCGTAGTGATCTCCTTGAGCGCATCGCGCAGGACCTTCGCGTCGAACGCGTAGATACCGGAGTTGATCTCGCGGATTTCGCGCTGCGCGTCGCTGGCATCCTTGTGCTCCACGATGCCCTGCACGGTGCCGTCCCCGGTGCGGACAATCCGTCCGTAGCCGGCGGCGTCGTCGAGCACCGCGGTCAGCACGGTCACCGCGTTGCTGTCCTGGGTGTGGGTCCGGACTAGCTCCTGCAGCAGGGCGGTTGTGAGCAACGGAACATCGCCGTAAGTCACCACAACCGTGCCCTCGAGGTCCGCGGGGAGGGCTTCGAGCGCGGCTTCCACTGCGCGGCCGGTGCCGGGAATCTCGTCCTGGTCCACGATCAGCGCATCCGGATCCAGCTCCTGGATGTGGGCTGCAACGCGGTCGCGCTCATGGCGTACGACGGCGGCCAGCACCTTGGGCTCGAGGCCCCGGGCTGCGGCCAGCGCGTGGCCGACCATGGAAATCCCGCCGATTTCGTGGAGGATCTTGGGTTTCTGCGACTTCATCCGGGTGCCCGCGCCTGCGGCGAGAACGATGACTGCGGCCGGCTGGATCACCGGTACTGCGTTGTCTGGACTGTTGTCTTGGGGGCTCACGAAGTGGCACTCCTACCCGGACTGAATCCGTGTCAAAGCTAAGCAAGGGTTAACGCCATGCTACTTGCCGGGACTTGCTCCGTTTACCAGAGGGTCCTCGTTCCGCCCATAGGATTCGAACCTATACTCCACAGCTCCAAAGGCTGGGGTGCTGCCATTACACCAGGGCGGACCGTGCCGGGGGCACAAGAAATCATTTTGCCACGTTTGCCGAGTTCCGCGCGACTTGAGCGCGCCCGGGCCCGAAAACGCGCAGGCGCTACGCGTTTTTCCGATTGACTGTCGGACTTTTTGGCGCGGGAGAATCGCCTTCCCGACTAGGCTGCTGTCTTTAGAGAGTTGTAGGACCTATTGCGCGGTCCCGACCCAGCCAAGCTCGGCCGACGGTTCCTTGGCTCGGGCGTCTTCCTGCTTTCCGCCATCCGGCCCGGCTTCCTCCGGCACTGGTTCCAGCCGGACGATGACCTGCTTGGAGACTGGCGTGTTGCTTACTTCCGCCACGCTGTCCAGGGGCACCAACACGTTCGCCTCCGGATAGTAGGCCGCCGCACACCCTTGGGCAGTGGGGTACGCAACTACCCTGAACTTGCGCAGCACACGCTCCCGGCCGTCGTCGTACTCCCCGTGGACGTCAACCAGCTGGCCGTCGTGGATGCCCAGCAGCACCAGGTCCTGGGGGTTCACGAAGACCACATGGCGGCCCTTCTTGATGCCGCGGTACCTGTCGTTGTAGCCGTAGATAGTGGTGTTGAACTGGTCGTGCGAGCGCAGGGTCTGCAGGATCAGCCGGCCGGGCGGGCAGTCCAGCGCCTCCAGGTCATTGGTGCTGAACATGGCCTTGCCGGTGGGCGTGTTGAAGGTGCGCGAATCCCGCGGGCCGTTGGCCAGCATGAAGCCGCCCTCCTGCCGGATGCGCTGATTGTAGTTCTCGCAGCCGACCACTACGTGGGAAATGTGCTCGCGGATCTTGTCATAGTCTTGCTCGAAGCCGGCCCAGTCCACGTTGACTTTGTCGCCCAGCACCGCGCGCGCCAGCCTGCTGACGATGGCGACCTCGGAGAGCAGGCCCGGCGCCACGGGTTCCACCTTGCCCCAGGACGGGTGCACCGCGCTGACCGTGTCCTCCACGGAGACGAACTGCTCGCCGGTGGCCTGACGGTCGATCTCGGTGCGGCCCATGGTGGGCAGGATCAGGGCTTCCTGGCCGATGACCGTGTGCGAGCGGTTGAGCTTGGTGGAGATCTGGACGATCATCTCCGTGTTCTCCATGGCCTCCTCGGCCGCGGCCGTGTCCGAAATGGCGGCCACCATGTTGCCGCCGAGCGCGATGAAAACCTTGATCCCGCCGTCGCGCATTTTGGCAATGGCCTGGACCGCGTCCACGCCGTGTTCCCGTGGCGGGTTGAAGCCGAATTCGTCCTGAAGTGAGTCAAGGAACGACGGCGGCATCTGTTCCCAGATACCCATGGTCCTGTCCCCCTGCACGTTGCTGTGGCCGCGGATGGGGGACGCGCCGGCGCCGGGCTTGCCGATGTTGCCGCGCAGGAGCAGCAGGTTGATGATCTCCTTGATGGTGGAGACCGCCTTCTTCTGCTGTGTCAGCCCCATGGCCCAGGTGATGATGACCTTGTCCGCCTTGAGGTAGCGGGCCGCGAGCTCGTCGATCTCCTCGGCGCGCAGGCCGGTGGCCTCCAGCACGGCCTGTTCGTCCAGCTTGTCCAGGTGCGCCTTGAGCTCATCGAGCCCCTCGCAGTGGGCCTGGATGAACTCGTGGTCCAGCACCGTGCCGGGATTGGCGGCCTCGGCGTCGAGCACGCGCTTGGAGAGGGCCTGGAGCAAAGCCATGTCCCCGCCGAGCCGGATCTGCAGGAACTGGTCCGCGATCTCGGTGCCGTGGCCGATGATGCCCTTGACCGTCTGCGGGTTCTTGTAGCGGCGCAGGCCGGCCTCGGGCAGCGGGTTGACCGCGACGATCTCGCCGCCGTTCTCCTTGCACTCCTCCAGGGCCGTGAGCATCCGCGGGTGGTTGGTGCCGGGGTTCTGGCCCATGATGATGATCAGGTCGGCTTTACCGAAGTCGTCATACTTCACCGTGGCCTTGCCGATGCCGATGGTCTGGCCCATCGCCCAGCCGGAAGACTCATGGCACATGTTGGAACAGTCCGGGAGGTTGTTGGTGCCGTACGCGCGCACAAACAGCTGGTAGGCGAAGGCAGCCTCGTTGGACGTACGGCCGCTGGTGTAGAAGGCGGCCTCATCCGGTGAAGCCAGTCCGTTAAGCTTGGCGGCAATGATCTTGAACGCGTCATCCCAGCTGACCGGGATGTAATGGTCCGCCCCGGCCGGCTTGTACACCGGCTCGGTCAGGCGGCCCTGCATGCCCAGCCAGTATTCGCTGCGGCCGCGCAGTTCTTCAACCGTGTGCTCGGCCCAGAACTCCGTGGCTATGGTGACCGGTGTGGCCTCCCAGGTGACGGCCTTGGCCCCGTTCTCGCAGTACTCGAAGGGCTTGCGGTGGTCCGGATCCGGCCACGCGCAGCTCATGCAGTCGAACCCGTCCTTCTGGTTCATCGCGAGCAGGGTCTTCCGGCTGCGGTCCACCCCCATGTGCTTCAGCGCCGGCTGCATGGAATGCACGACGCCGGGGATTCCGGCCGCCCAGGATTTGGGCTTCTCCACCTCGAGATCGTTCTCGTCGGCTTCCTCAACCTCAGGATTATTGCGCGTCATTGCCGCACGTCCTTTCTTCACCACAAACGCAGGTCCGATTGATGTGCTCATAGCAGGAGTATTACGAGTACCTTAGGCCTAACAGTTATCCTGCGGGGCCGCAAGCATTTAGCCGATTCCAGCAGGTCTCTAAATTGGCTTGGAGGCCCTCCCGTAGGGTCGTTAGCAGTTCTTAGCAGGTCGTCAGCAGAAAGGGGTTGCCATGAAACCGTCCGTTGTGGTTTTCGACGTCAACGAAACACTCTCCGACCTTTCTGCCCTATCCGCCAAGTTCACGCAGGCGGGAGCTCCGGCTTTTCTGGCGAAGGTGTGGTTTGCGGGGCTGCTGCGCGACGGCTTTGCCCTGGCTGCCGCGGGCAACAACGAGAAGTTCGCCCGGATCGCCGCGGAATCCCTGCGCGGCTTGCTCCAGGACGCTCCGCTGAACCGCGGACTTGACGAGTCCGTGCAGCACATCATGGACGGTTTCTCTGCCCTGTCCCTTCATCCCGATGTGGCCGAGGGCGTCAGCGCTCTCCGCGGCGCCGGCCTGCGCCTGGTTACGCTGAGCAACGGTTCTGCCGACGTGGCGAGGAACCTGCTGGGGTCGGCCGGCCTGCTGGAGCAGTTCGAACACCTGCTCTCCGTGGAGGACGCGCCCGCATGGAAGCCGGCCCGGGCTGCCTACGACTACGCCGCGTGGGTCTGCGAGACGGACCCGGGCCAGATGATCCTGGTGGCCATCCATCCTTGGGACATCCACGGCGCCAAACGGGCCGGCCTGCAGACCGCTTGGCTCAACCGCACCGGCGCCGACTACCCGGGCTACTTCGAAACACCGGACTACACGATCACCAGCCTCGACGAACTGGCCACCACCCTGGAGCGGTAACGGCCTGCGCGAGGAAGCGCGGTGACGTCCTCTACGCCGGCTACTCTCCGGCTAGCTTTGCCGGCGAACTTGCTCCGGTTAGCCTTTCTCCGACAGGGCCGGGGCCGCTGCTTCGTCCAGCTCATACCCCGAGACCGGCACTTCATCCTCCGCTTTGGGCTCCAGCACCTCCCGGGCTGCAGAGCCAGTGTCCGGGCGCTGGTGCAGCCGGTCCGTTTTGGCCACGGTCAGCAGGACAACGGAGTCCTCCGTGGCCCTGACCGAGTACAGCCCCGGCGGAACCACCAGGAGATCGCCATCCCGGCCATCCCAGCGGTCGGTCTGCGTCGCCAAACGGATACGGCCGTTCAGGACCAGGACAGTTGCCTCGCCCGGGTTCAGGTGTTCGTTCAGCTCCTGGCCGGCGGCGAGCGCGATCACGGTCTGGCGCAGAACATGTTCGTGCCCGCCGTACACCGTGTTGGCGCTTCTGCCGCTGGTTACCCGCCGCGCGGTGTCGAGATGACGGCGTCCTATTGCGGTCAAAGAAAACTTCTTCACTTCTGCCTCCCAGACTGCGTGAATCATGCTGTCCGCTTCGGATCCCCGTGGACCGCGGATTCCCACCATCCTAGGCCCTTCCGCACCTTCCTGTGGGATGAGTCACAGGAGCATCGCGCGCGCAGGTCAGCGCCGGGTGGAGTAATGGATGGTCTGCGCCGCGATCCGGCCGTCGCGGACCACAAAACTGTCCACGCCGTCGTGAATTTTCAACTCATCCGTGGAACCGGTCCACACCAGTAAGCCGATCTCCCCGTCCGTCAGCAGTTTGTGGAACTGAAACGACCCGTCCTTGATGTAGCTCTGCAGGACGTCCGCAAGATAACGCACGCCGTCGTGGCCGCGGTTCACTCCCTCAGCCGACAGAAGTACGACGTCGTCCGCATAGTTCTCGCGCAGGTCACCTTCCAGATCCCCCACCGTGCGGCAGTGGAGGTGCGAATTGAGCACCTCCTGGATGGTGCGCGGACTTCCCCTGCTCGCGTCTGATTCCTGCTGTGTCGATCCATGCTGCGTCATGGTCATCCCCTTGCTGCTAGCGTTTTTCGACCCGCGGCTTTCCGGTTTTTAGTCCGCTTGCCCGCGGCCCAATCTGCACCCTCAATGTTCATGTACCCGCCCCGGCCACGATCCAGACATGCCGAAGGCGCCGACATTGGGTCGCAGCGCGCCAGGCAGACAACGAACCGTCAGGGGTGGCGCACGCCCTCGCCGGCGAGCACCGCAGGATAGCCCTCGCGGAATGACGGAAATCTGAACCGGAAACCGGTGGAGATGAGCCGCCTGTTGCTGCAGCGCTTGTCCCCGCCGCGCGCGTTGGTTCCGCCCGGCGCGCTGTTCCCGCCGCTCGGGTTGTTTGTGCCGGGCAACGCCGCCGCCGCCGCACCGACCGGCGGCTCCGCTACGCCCATTTCGCTCGCCAGGAACCGCAGCACCTCACCCAGTTCCGCCGGTTCGGAATCGACCCCCAGGTATATCTGCTCTGGCGTTTCGACGGCCGTGGTCAGGTGCACGACCGCCGCGGCGGCGTCGTCCCGGTGGATGCGGTTGGTCAGCCGGGGCGGGTCCGGAATGACCGCGGTCCCCTGCCGAACCCGGTCGATCAGCCGCGTGCGTCCCGGACCGTAGATGCCGCCCAGTCGCAGCACCACGGCGGACGGCAGCCGGGCATGCAACAACTCCTCCGCCTCGCGCAGGATCCTGCCGGTGGGCGTCGATGGCCGGGCCGGCGTGACTTCGTCGACCTCGCCGCCGTCGTTCTCCCCGTACACCGCGGTGGAAGACACGAACAACACCCGGCGCGGCCGGACGCCGTCGTGCTCCATCGCATCCAGCAGGTTGGCGAGCGCGTCAACGTACGCGCTGCGGTATGCCGCCTCCGTCCGCTCGGCAGCCGCCGTCGCGATGACCACAATTTCCGTGTCGGCCGGGATAGCGGGCAGCGGACCGGTGAGGTCCACGGCGGCACCCTCCAGCTGCGCGGGCAGCTTTTCCGGCGAGCGCCGCCAGCCGATCACGCGGTGGCCGGCCGCGGCAAACCGCAGTCCTGCTTCCGTCCCCAGGTCGCCGCATCCCGCTATCAGCACTGTCATATCCAACTGCCTTTCGTCGCCTCTGCCTCAGAATCCATATTCGGGCAACCCCCAATTTTGGGCGGCCGACATGCCCCAACTGCACCATTGAAACTCAATCGTTACCAGTCATGATGTAGAGAGCATTCGTGGGGAATGCGACGCATTGGGGAATGCGAGATGCAAGGGGGATGTGTGGAGCAATTAACCGCAGGGCACGCCACGCCCATTTCTGTACAGATGATCGGCAACCTTGAAGTCCGACGGGGCAAAACCGTCCTGACGTCGGCCACTCTCGGCAGCCCGAAGGCCAGGCAGATCTTTGAAATTCTGCTGCTGAGACTCGGCTCGCCCGTTTCCAAAGGCGAGCTCATCGAATTACTCTGGGGCAGCAAACCTCCGGGCAAAGCACAGGCCACGCTGGAAAGCTACGTCAGCCTGCTGCGGCGCAGTCTGCAGCCCGGCGATGCCAAGACCGGCCCGCTGCGGACCGCAACCGGCAGCTATGTCCTCGACCCGGACCTGGTGGAGGTGGATCTGGTCCGGTTCAACCAGTTGGTAGCCAAGGCCGACGAAAGCTCGCCAGCGGAGGCCTATCCCCTGCTGGCACAGGCACTGAAGCTGGCGTCGGCGCCGCTGCTCGGGGACGAGCTGGCAACCGAATGGGCCGACGAGGCTCGTGTCCACCACGCGTCCCTGGTGACGTCGGTGCAGATCCGGGCGGCCGAAACCGCTGAGTATCTGGGACGCACGCAGGATGCGCTGCACTGGGCCGAGCGGGCTGTGGCGTCGGAGCCGCTGAACGAACGTGCGTGGTCCACGCTGGTCGCCACGCTGGAGTCTGCCGGCCGCTATGCCGAGGGCCTCCAGGCCTACGACAGGTGCCGGCGCCTGCTGGACCGGGAGCTGGGCTGCACGCCGGGGCCAACCCTGCGCGCCGCCCACGCGCGGCTGCTGCAGAAAACCGTAGAGGACGACGGCGAACTCACCGAAGTCCTCGAAGCCCTGCTCTACCTGAACGACCGCATGCGCTCCCAGCCGACGCACCAAAACACGCGGGCCGTCACCAAACGCGCGCAGGGGTCGTCGTCGTCGTACACAAATACTGCAGGCCGCGTCATCAGCGCCTTCCTCAACAAGGCGTTGACCGTCGGCTGACACTAGGAGGGGATCCAGATGGATAACCAGATCGACAGCAACACGACATATCTGTCCGTCGCCCAGGTCGCCGGGCACCTGAGCGTCTCGAAAATGACCATCTACCGGCTGGTCCACACCGGCAAGCTGCCGGCCGTCCGGATCGGCCAAAGCTACCGGGTCAGCGAAGACGCGGTGGCGAAGTATCTGGAAAACGGAACGGTGCGGTCCGGGGGCACCTAGAACGGCAGCAGAGCCGTAACTTCACAGGTAGAGGCGCAGGTCCAGGACGGAACGAGGCATTTGCTCGGGATCGGGGTAAGCGATGACGACCCGGATGCCATCCGGGTCCCGGGCCTCAACAAATGTCACGCCGCCTGTTGAATGTTTGTAGGTGTGATCGGTCCTGTCTTTCAGCACCTGCTCGAAATGCTCGAGCCCCTCCATGGTGTCGGTCGCCCACATCAGCAGATGGGGCCCGACGCCGGTGGGATAGTGTGCGGCTCCCGAGCCTTGCGCAATCAGATAGACCTGGAATCCCCCGGGGTCCAGCAGAAGGGCGGCCCCTTCCTCCCTAATGGCCTGCTCGCAGCCGAACACGTCACAGTAGAAGTTCACTGACCGCTCGAGTTGGGACACGAACAGCACTGATGAAACAACCTTCGCCGAGTACTTCATGGGGCCTTCCTTGAGCGGCCGGTACTGCTTGGTCGGGTCCAACCTGCCCTGTGTCAGGCGGGTCTGAAGTTTCCGCTCCACCTCTCGTCATCGGGAATCGGGGAACCGAATACTTTCGTGGTGCGGCGCAGATCGTCCGCGGCGAGGTCCCGCAGCCTGCCTAATTCGTCCAGCCGCTCTTGGGGAATCTCGTGTCGTTTGAACTGCTCCTGCGCGTGCTTGAACTGCTTTTCGGCCTCTTTAAGGTTGGCTTGGGCCTGCAAAACCGGGTCGGTGGTATCCATGGCCCCATGATCCCAGTCCCGGCCCGAAGGCAGAAGGGTACGAGGTCCCCCTATAACGATGCCCGGGAACGCCTATGCCCCGGCGTGGCCGGATCGGCGGCCGGGCTTGGACGACGGCTTGGGCTTGGACGACGGCTTGGGCTTGCACGAAGGCTCTGTGGGATCCGCCTGTTGCTCCATATCCTCAGGACTTTCCCGCGGGAGGCCCAACCGCAGGATGCAGGCACCGGGTTCGGCGAAAGGAATCAGTTGGGCTTGGTCAGGTTCCTCCCCCAGCTGGGCGAGCAAGCCGCGCACCATGCCCAGGTGCACCGAGCAGACAACGTGCGGGGTCTGGCGGGCAGCCTGCAGTAGTGGACAACGGGTCAGCCTAACCGCGCTCCATGAAGCATCGACGTCAACTCCGAATCCGACAGATTCCAGTAGCGCCACCGTCCGCCGGCGCGCTGACAGACCATCCGTCCCGTCCATCGGGTGATCGGTCCCGGAAGAAGGCCTATCGCGTTCCAACTGCCTGGCCCACAATTCACCGACACTGATCCCCTCCGCCCGTGGTTGAGTACTGCTATTTGCAATATGCGAGGCGAGAATCGTCGCAAGCGCGGCGTAGGCTGTGGCCTGTGATTCCTCCGGGACCGCCTGGTACAGCCGTGCTGGTCTTCCCCGGCTGCCCCGGGCTGCCGTCATCCGCCGGGCCAGCCCGGCTTCGACCAACGCCTCTAGATGTTCGCGGATCGTATTCTGGTGCTGGCCGGTGTCGGTCGACAGTTTCTCCACGGTGCAGGCCTCGGGCTGGTCGCGCAGCCGCTGCAGCAGAGCCGCGCGCGCCGAAGACATGGGTGCATTCGTTCCTGAGCTGGCCGGAAGCGGGCCGAGCGGGGTGTGGTTCTGGTCATTTTCCACGGACTTCATTGTAATAAATATGGGCGCTCAGTGCCACCATTTCGACCGCCCCAGCGCTTATTTCTCAGTCGTGCAAGCTAGTCGGACGAGCAGCGCCTTGCCCAGAAAGTCTCGTGCCCTCCTACGGGCAGAAAGCCGCGGTCTATTTTTACGGAATTTACTGTAGTAAAGTCTGCTCCAACACACTTCTCTTGACGCTGAAATCCCCGAAGGCAGAGGCGGAACCCGCAGCCTTCGTCGGCAATCCCCCTTTGCTACGGCGGGAAACCCGAACACCTAAAGACGCTTTAGCCGAGCCGCCCGCCAGAACTCCTGCCGGGAGACTGCCCGGAGCTACTGCTCCCGCCGCAGAAAGGGAGATTCTGATGCCCCTGTCGAATGAGGAACGGAAGCAGTTCGAAGAACTGGAACGAGAGTTAAGCGCCGAGGATCCCAAGCTGGCCCGAAAGCTGCTCTCAGGTTGGTCAAGCCCTTCGCGCATGTTCCCCCTACCGGCCGGAATCCTCATCATGATTGCCGGATTCCTGCTACTGATCTTCGGTATCTCCCATCAACCTGCGCTCATCGGAGTCATCGGTTTTGTCCTGATGGGCGCCGGCGCGTACTGGTCCATTAACTTGCGGGACCCCGGCGGCCGCTTAAGGTAGCGGCCAACCGAGGACATACGCCCACGTACCCGCCGCGGCCACCCCGCCCCGGCTGGCCGCGGCATCCCCCGGGTGCCGTCCCGATGGCTCGAATAAAACATCGGGACTCCAAGAACTCAAGCGCATCCGGGTTGCACCAACCATCGTCAGATCGAAGGAGATTATCGTGGCTGCCACCTCTATTCCCATCCCCGCCGGTAGCGGGATCAGCCAGACCTTTCAGCGGGCCAAGGCAGAACCGGCCTATGGGGCGTTTTTGACACTCTGGGTTGGCTTCATTGTCCTTCCGATTGTTTTCGGTGTGGATAAATTCGCCAACGTCCTGACCAACTGGGAGGCTTATTTGGCCCCTTGGTTAGTAGATGTGCTGCCTTTCAGCAGCCATACCGCAATGATTATCATCGGCATCGTCGAGATTGTTGCCGGCATAATGATTGCAATCAAACCACGCTATGCGGCCTATGTCGTGGCCCTGTGGCTCGCGGGCATCATCATTAATCTGCTGACGTACTCCGGTTTCTACGACGTCGCCCTGCGTGACTTTGGCCTGCTCGTCGCCGCACTGGCGCTGGCACAGCTGGCGCGTACGTACGACACAGGCAAGGGCAGGCGAGGCCGGGCGAAGCCCTGAGCAGCCGTGCCAGTATCGGCTTGACTGCTCGCCTTCTAAGCTCAGTGAAACCCGTCTTGCCCTGCCGATCCGGCAGAAACTGGTTTCTGTTCCCCGCGCCTGCAGGGAACAGAAACAGAAAGTTCCCATCGGTTCATGAGTATCTGGAAGGTGACGGAAATGGAAAAAGACAAGTATTCGAGCCAGGAGCTCAGGATCCACAGCGAGGCTCCCGCGGAAGGAGACGCAGCATTCGATCCAAGCGACGAACGGATGCATGCGGAGGAACCAGCTGAAGGACCTGCCGACCTCGACGACCTTGGGCTGCATTCAAACGTAGGGCTCCATTGAGCGTCACCGGCAGCCGCAGTCATCGGCATCGATCCGACCGAGAATGAAGCCCGGTCACAAGAACACTCATGGACAAGCTGACGCGCAGGAGGAGGAAGGAAACGACCTCCGGCTGCATGGTTTGGTGGCGGGGAAGGACGCTTCTTCGCCCTACCGGGTGTTGCATGTCCCTCGGGTAGACGGCACTCCCCCTCCACAGTCCGAACTTGTCCACATACGCCCGAAGAACCATCCTCCTCGAACAGGCGTTCTAATAGCCTTGGGGTATGGCCATTGGAATGCTGGAGGAAACGGACGGAGCGGGCAGCTCCCTCGCCGCCCTGCGCTCCGAAGTCCTCCGGATAGCCGATGAGTTCGTCCACGATTCCCTGTTGATGTCCCGTCGGGATCTCGCTGACAATGTTGCCTGCACCGAAGAACTTGCCAAGGCCATCGAATTTCTGCAACTGGTCGCTGCCCGAGCAGTGGAAGACCAGAACGTTGCTGCACTTGGTGAGTCCCGCAGCAGCCTTGGCTGGTCGGAACCTCCCGCACCTGCGGACACGTCCGCTCCCGTTGCCGCTACATTGGACACAACGTCCGCCACAGAAACTGGGACCGGTCGGACGAAGCCGCGCCCCGAGTTCAAAGACGCAGCCGACTATCTTCGGGGCCGGCTGGGCATCAGCCGGACGGAGGCGCGCCGCCGGCTCCGGGTTGCGGCGGACATTCTGCCGCGGCGCCAGCTCAATGGCGAGCTGGGAGCAGCGAAACTGGAACATCTCGGCGAAGCGCTGGCTGAGGGAGCCATCAGCGGCAAAGCCGCCACCATGATCCGGGATGCGGTAGACCGCGTCGGCCCGGTAGCGGCCCCCGAAGCCCTGATCGCCATGGAGGAGAACCTCACCCGCCAGGCCCAGGAAACCAATGTAGACGTGCTGTTTACCCTCGTGGCCACGTGGGAAGCAGCACTTGATCAGGACGGGGCCGAGCCGTCCCCCGAACTGCTCAAGGCTCGACAAGGCGTCTTCTACAAGGGCAAGCGAAACGGTCTCCACAAACTCGAAATCGCGGCCACCGACGAACAGCATGAGTACATCGCCACGGTCATGAACGTGGCCACCAACCCGCGCATTGCCGCAAACCGCGCAGCTTCGGAATCGGGTGCCTCCTCCGAAAACCCTGCGACTATCGGTGCCGAGCCGGAGAACGGACAGGACAGCGGCCAGGCGTGGGAGGATCCGCGCACCAGAGAGCAGCAGCTGCTTGACGGGCTCGTCGCGGGCTGCAAACTGGCACTGGCAACGGACGAGCTGCCGGACACCGGCGGGCATCGTCCCCAAGTCATGGTCACTATCGGATACCAGGAACTGTGCGGCGAAATCGCGGGAAGCGGCCATGCCGTGTTCGGCGGGCTGGTCACTCCCAAGACTGCCCGGCGGATCGCCTGCGACGCAGACATTATCCCGGTGGTGCTCGGCTCGCAGGGCGAAATTCTCGACGTCGGCCGGAAGCATCGGTTCTTCAACCGCGCGATGCGCCGTGCACTTGTCGCAAGGGACAAAGGCTGTGCCTTTCCGGACTGCTGCATACCCGCTGTCTGGGCCGAAGCCCACCACATCAAGCCCTGGTGGGACGGCGGCCTTACGGAGGTCGTTAACGGGACCTTGCTTTGTTCGTTTCACCACGCCCTTATGGACAACGGGAACTGGGAAATCGAGGTCCGGCAGGGCATCCCCTGGTTCATCCCGCCGGCATATCTCGACCCGGAACGAAGAGCGCGCCGAAACCTGTACTGGCATGCGGGAATCCCCGAGGCGCTATCCGCCGGCCAGGCCGCCGCAAGCACCTGACGCTTCCCCTGACTATGTCTGGACATGTGCATGGCCTGGACTACCTTCCGCGTTCCCCGTCGCCAATCCTCATCCACTATTGCGCGGGGTTGGTCGCGTTCACGGCGTCTTTGTCGCTTTCCCTGACGAACCCTTCCCCTGCGCTGCGGTGGGCCATAGCCGCGGCCGGCGCTTGGCTGCCACATCTTCGATCCAGCCGATGGCGAGGAAAACCAGTCCCAGCAACGGCCAGACGACGATGAACTGCAGCAGTTCGCTCTCCAAGAGCCACGGCAGGTTCTCTTCGAGTACCGGAAAGTTCCAGAGCAGGTCGATTAGTGGGACCGATGCGATCAGTACGAGGTTGTGCCATAGGTACACCGTGATGGCGCGGTTGTTGATCAGCGCGATGAGTTTGTCCAGGAACCGCAAAGATCGCGGCAGCACGGACCAGGAGGGCGAGATGCGCAGCAGCAACGCGCAGACGCCGAAGGACCATAAGGCCTGCCCCAGCGGGTTGGCCCCCAGGTCCCAGCCAAACTCTTCAAGGTGCGACCAAACCCAGAACAGCCCTAGGCTCATGAACGCCAGCGCCGCGACCAGGACAATATGGAACGGCACGCGGCGAAGGAGCCCGTCATGATAGGCAAAGCCAAGGAGCCAGCAGGCTCCGTAGGTGGCGAAGTCAGTGGCGGGGCTGTCCGCGGCACCGGGAATCACGACGATCTCCAGACCCAGTACCGTGACGAGTCCAAGCGGTGCCATCAGGGTGACCCACGGCAGCTTCCTGAACGCCTTGAGCAGGAGCGGCGACAGCAGGACAAACCAGAAATAGGCCCGGATGTACCAGAGGATATCGGCCGACTCCATCCCCCATGAGGTCTCGGTCAGGCCCGCATCGGAACCGATACTTTCGGGGAACGGCGGGTCGCCAATCGGGACAAACCAGAGCAGGATCCTGAGCCACCAGCCACCGGCGTCTCCTTGCTCCGGCCGCCAGCCCTGAACAAGCAGGACCGCTACCACGGTCAGGCTGTAGGCCCATAAGGGCAGCAGCAGCCGTCGGGTGCGGCTCTTCAGGACGGCAGTAGCCGGGCGCTGAAGGGAACGGGCCATCAGCGAGCCTGCGAGCGCGAACATCACGCCCATGGATGGGAAGACCACGCTCAGCCAGACCGCTTGGAAAAAGGTGTGAAAAGCCACGATACGGACCAGGGCGATCGCGCGAAGCAGGTCAAGGTAGCGGTCGCGGCCGCTGGAAGCAGCGCTGGGACTCGGACGTTCCAGAGCAGGAGTGTGCGGTATTGACGCGTCCAACGCTGTCGGGACGGGTTCCGGTGTGCCCGGAGCGGGTGCCCGGGGTTCGGCTGTCATGGCCTGCTCCGCGGCCTAGGGGCAGGCAGCGGCGATACGATTTGCAGGTGCCTACCGTACTGACGCTTTCTGCCCTGGTTATCCGTGACGCCGCCGGCCGGCTGTTGCTGGTCCGCAAGCGCGGCACTGCCAAATTCATGCAGCCGGGCGGCAAGCTGGAGCCGGGCGAGAGCTTCGCGGCGGCGGCCGTCCGGGAACTCCACGAGGAGCTGGGCATCCGGGTGGCCGAAAGGGAACTGACCGACATGGGCCGCTGGTATGGGGCTGCGGCCAATGAACCGGACACCTTTATCGACGCCGGCATCTTCAGCTGCGAGACAACCCAGCCCCCGCTGGCGGCAGCCGAGATCGAAGAAGTTCTTTGGCTGCACCCCGATGAAGCGAAGGCACGCAACGACCTGGCTCCGCTGTTGACCGACCATATCCTCCCGCTCCTGGCCGAGGCGGCGGTCTGGTCCGCACATGGCGGTTCTAACTCGGCTGCAGGCGGCGCGCAGGACTGACCCACACGCCGCTGGTTTTCCGGGTCCAGGCCTGGACGGCGGTAACCAGGCAAACCGTGGCATCGACCAGGCGCACCAGCGGGAAGACCAGTCCAAGCAGAAGCAGGCCGGGCCGCCGCAGCACGCAGGCGGTGATCACGGTCAGCAGGTAGTCCGGCAGGAGAATGCCCAGCAGGACATCCTGTGGCCGCAGGATCACCACGTCCAGCAGGGCACCTGCCAGCAGCGCCGGAATGACCAGGACCAGAACGACGCTGGCGGTGATCAGTTCCACGATGTGCAGCAGCAGGGCGGCCCAAAAACGGCCGAGGTGCAGGCCGTGGCGGCGTACGGTCTGCCAGAAGCCGAGGCTCCAGCGCCGGATTTGGCGGACGTAGTCATGGAAGTTGTCCGGGTCCTGGGTGTAGGCGATTGCCGCGGAGGGGTGGAAATCGATGCGGCCGAGCTTCTTCGCGTGGATCTCGAACGTCATGTTGAAGTCCTCGATCAGCAGTCCGGGGGCATCGACGTCGATATCGGCCAGGACGCTGGTCCGGTACATGCTGGCGAAGCCGGGCACAATGGCGACCACGTTCGCGGGCCTGGCCGCTTGGCCGTACTTCAGCAGCAGTTGGACGATGGTGTAGAGCCGTTCCCGGTAGGCCAGGAGGATCCTGCCGACCGGATCTTGCTTCCCTCGGTCGGGCAGGGACCGTGCCCGACCGGCAACGGCCACTACCTCCGGATCGTTGAAGAGTGGCAGGCCCGTTGCCAGGTAGTCCGGGGCCAGGCGCGTGTCGGCGTCGAGCAGAAGCACGGCTTTGTAGTTGTTGGCTAGATCGTAGTACTCCATGCCCGCAGCCAAAGCTCCCGCCTTGCCCCGGTTCGGGTTCAGCTCCAGAACGTTCACCCCCGCGTGTCCGGCGATCTGCGCCGTCGCGTCGCTTGACCCATCGGAGATCACGTGGATGTTCCGTGCCGGCACCAGGGCGGCGGCGGTAGCGATGGTGTCCTTGATGACGAGTTCTTCGTTGTGGGCGGCGATCAGCACCGCAACTTCTGCCGGCCGGACCGCAGGATCAACCTTGACGGCCAACTGCCGTGGTTTGGTCCTGTTCTGCCACTCCCCCACCAGCCGCAGCAGTCCGATACTGCTCCAGAATGGTGTGCTGATGCCCAGTACCAGCAGGCAGATCAGCAGTATTGTCCACGGTTCCATCTCTCCCCCTCATCTCGTTTCCAGCCCTGCCGGTGCGGGTTGTGCTGCAATAGACAGGTGCTAGCTGCTCCTTTGTCCCTGCTGGACCTGGAGCGTAGTGATCCGCTTGAGCCAAGGGCCGTTGGGAACGTCCTCGTCGTCGACGAACTGCCAGTCCACCTTGTCGTGCGCGCCGTTGAGCGAGCTGAATCCCAGGCAGCCGTTCAGCGCGGGTGAGACGTCCATGCCTGCGCCGTTGAATTCGGTGTTTGCGGGCCGATGGTCTCCTTTGCCGAAAACGTAAGTGGCGTCGTCGTACTTCCCGGGTCCGGCATCCTGGATCTGGCCGTAACAAACCCGGTCCCCTTTCTTGATCCGGACCCAGCGGTTCTTCATGTAGCTGAAAGACTTGTCCGTTTCCTTGCCGGCGTAAGCCGGTTCCTGTGCCCACGGGATGACGCTCCCGCGCATGGCGAAGGCGAGCGAATTATTGATGTCGTCGAAAGGCAGATCGAGGTAGAACGGGTTCTGCTTGGGCACCATCTGTGTGGGGTAGTACCCGTTGGTCTGGGTACGCCGTTCGGTAGTGCAGACATTATCGACGACGACGCCGTCGCAGCCTCCGTAGTTCTCCAGCCAGAAACTGTCGTAAGCGGACTGGAGCTGGCTGCCATCGGGGGCGTCCGGGTCGAAGACCTCGCCGACCCAGAAAGTGGTGGCAATGATGTCCGTGTGCCAGGGGTATTTTTGGTTGTTCGGCTCAAGGTCGGAATCGGTACCGGTAGGGCCGGGAGGCACGCACGATGCCAGAAGTGCTCCGGCTGCAATGAGTGCCGTCATGATCGCCACCGTGGTTGTGGCCCACTTCTTCACGGTGCCTGCTCCGGCGACGGCTGGACCGCCGATGGTTGGGCCGGTGATGGTTGCGCCGGTGGCGCTCCATTCGCGTCGTAAAGTGCGTAGTTGTCGGTGACCAGAGTGCCGTTGCCGATGAGTCCGATACCGAACGTCAGGGCAGTGGCGTGAGCCGGAACCGGTGGCGTAGTCCATTCGGCGTGGACGAACTCTTCGACCGGGTCAAGGTACGGGCTGGCCGTCCAGTAATGCCAGGCGCCTTGCCCGTCCCGGTAGTAGACGCTGAATTGTGCGTTGGTTTCCGTTTTGTAGTCGGCGCGCAGGGAGTATCTGTGGCCGGGAGCGACAGCCGGGGCGCACTCGCCGAGGTCCTGCCGGGTGATCAGCTTGGCGTCCCCGTCGACGTAGTCCGTCACCACGAGTTCGGCGGCGTTCGAGCCGTCCGGTCCGCGGCTCCGGCTGAATTCGGCGCGGTTGTTGCCGTAACCGCCTTCCACCCAGCAGAACGGTGCTGCATCCCGCTGTGACTGGTTCAGGTTGCCGTTGACCAGGGCGTTCTCCCCTGCCGCAGGCGGCTCGGGTGCGGGCACTTCCGCCGGTTCCCGGTTGGGTCCGCCGATGACTTGCTGGACGGTCCGGACCACGGTGCTGCTTCCTGTGGAGGCGACGCTGACGGAATCCGGAGCCGGTGCGTCGGGGACGTTCCCGACGTCGTTGGCTGTTGCTTGGTCATCAGGGGTGCTTCGCTGGGCCAGCCAGTCGACGAACTCGGTGAAGAGATCTTCTTCCACGTCGATGTCGGTGCACTCGAAGGGACACATGCCGTGGAATGTCAGGATGACCCAGCCGCCGCTGTCCTCGGCTCGGGTGACCGTGTCCTGCAGGTCCTGCAGGGTCCAGTCGGCTTCGACCTGTTCCGGGGCCTTCAGCAGGTAGGGGTCGGCCGGACGAAGCGACTCGGTTTCCGGACAGTCCTCGCAGCCTTCGCCGGCAGTGTCCCCGAGCCCGCGGGCGCTGTTGTAGCCGCACTCGCTCACCAGGGATTCGAGTTCAGGAGTACTGGAGGCGAAGGGAAAGGCGAAGTTGGTGACATCGAAGCCCCAGCCATTCAGGTTGGCCCGGTCCTGGCAGATCTCCCGTGCCGCTTCCTGGAATCCAAGGTCCTGGATGTCCTGATGGGACAGGGTGTGGCCACCGATTTCGTGGTCGGCCAGGGCAATTTCCTTCGCCTGCTGCAGTGTCAGGTAGCGGGGTGAACCGAGGTTGCCGGAATTGAGGTAGAAGGTCCCCTGCAGGCCGGCGTCCGCCAGGATCTCCGCCGCGCGCGCTTGGCCGCGGAAGCCGTCGTCGAACGTCAGGGAAACCACCGTTTGTCCTGGTGCGGCCACCATCGGATCGGCCGGCATGTAGTCCGGCACGTCGATGGCGGCGGCGGGATCCTGCTGGGGCGGGGAAACCTGTACCTCGGCAGGTTCTGCGTCGGCGGCGGGGCCGGACGTGTCCAGCCACTGGTCGCCGAAGACCAGGAAGGCAGCCGGAAGCGCCAGCAGCACCAGTGCCGCCAGCCACTGCAGCGAGCGTCTTGAACCGCGGGTGTCTGCGGCCGGCACCGCAGGCACAGAGCGGCGTTTGAGACCCATGATGTAAGTCCTTTCCTCCAGTGGTCCCACGGCTCTGCCCTTCGGGCTGTGGGACCGTCGCCGGAGCCGCCGCGGTGTTGCAGTGGCGGCCCGGCCAGGGGCTAACGGGCAGCGAGTGCGGCGGGTTCGGTGGTGGTGATGCCTGCGGTAGTTACGGCGTCGTGCGTTGTTGCCGCGGCCCGGGCCGGGGCCCTCATGACGGTCTGCCAGGACATGGCCACGTTGGAAATGATCTCCGCGATGGTGGTTTTCGGGTTGAAGCCCACCAGCTCGCGCGCCTTCGAATTGTCCGGTACCCGCCGGCGCATGTCCTCGTAGCCCGGCGCGTAGGCCTTGTCATACGGGACCAGCCTGATGTCGCTGGCGCTCTCCAACTGGTCGATGATCCGTTCGGCCAGGGCGAGGATGGAGACTTCGTACGTGCCACCAAGGTTGAACGCCTGGCCATAAGCCGCGGGATGCTCGGCGATCCTGACCAGGGCTGGCACGACGTCCGCCACGTAGGAGAAGCAACGGGACTGGGTTCCGTCGCCGAAGACGGTCAACGGCTCGTCCCGCTGGGCCTGCCCCACGAGGTTCGGCACCACCATGCCGTAACGGCCGGTCTGCCGCGGTCCCACCGTGTTGAACAACCGCACGATGGCCACGCGCAGGCCGAACTCCTTCCAGTAGGCGTGTGCGAAGGCTTCGTCGATGCCCTTCGCTGCCGCGTAGGTCCAGCGGGACTTCAGCGGTGAGCCGAGGATGCGGTCGGAGTCCTCCGGCAGCGAGTCCGACGCGTTCTTGCCGTACACCTCGCTGGTGGACGCCAGCAGCAGGATGGCACCGGCGTCGAGCGTTGCATCCAGCACTATCTCGGTGCCATGGATGTTGGTGCGCAGGCTCCGCAGCGGTTCTTCGACTATGAGCTTGACGCCCACCGCCGCGGCCAGGTGGAACACCCGGTCTGCGCCGGCGACCACGCTGTCAACCGCAGCCCGGTCGAGGATGCTGCCTTCGACGAACCGGAAGCGCGGGTGACGCCTTACGTTGGCCAGGTTCTCCAGCGAACCGGTGGACAGATCATCCAGCACGGCCACCTCGTCCCCCGAGGCGAGCAGATATTCGGTCAGGTGGCTGCCGATAAACCCGGCGCCTCCGGTAATGGCTGTTTTCATTTCCGATCCCCAATGTGCAGTGAAATGTGCAGTGAACTTGTTTCAGCGGTGCTAGAGCTAGTGCTACAGCCGGACGGTGTTCGCCGTCAGCGGCAGCCGGTAAGTGGTATCCAGGACGGTCGGCACATCGGCCAGCCAGCCGAGTTCGAAGTTGCTGTGTGCTGTATGCATGATGACCACGTGCGCGCCGAACTTCTTCGGGTCGGCGACTGAACGCAGTTCCAGCCCCTCGTGGTTGAGCTCGCCGATCAGCGGATCCACGTAGCCCACAATGGCTCCCTCCGCCGCGAGGCCGGCCAGGATCTCCAGCGCGGGCGATTCACGCAGGTCCTCCACATCCGGCTTGTAGGCCACGCCGGCCACCAGGATGCGTGCCCCGGCCAGGCCATGGTCCCTGTCGGAAAGGATCTTCCTGGTCCGATCCACCACCTGGTGCGGACGGGCGGCGATGCCGTGCATGGCCTGTTCGATCACCGGGGCGGTCAACCGGTTACGGCGCAGCTGCCACAGCAGGTAGTGCGGATCGCACGGGATGCAGTGCCCGCCCACGCCCGGCCCCGGGGTGAAGCGCATGAATCCGAACGGCTTGGTGTCCGCGGCGTCGATGACATCCATGACCTGGATGCCTAGCGCCGTGCAGATGTCGGCGAACTCGTTGGCCAGTGCGATGTTGACCGCCCGGAAGGTGTTCTCCACCAGCTTGGTCATTTCCGCGGCCTCCGCCGTCGGCACCACATGCACATTCGGCACGTATTTGCCCAACAGCTCGGCGGCGCGTTCCCCGCAGGCCGCCGTTACGCCGCCGACCACCCGTGGCACTTCCTCCTGGCTGAACGTGTCGACACCGGGATTGATGCGCTCCGGGCTGAACGCCACATGGACATCGGTGCCCGGCAGCAGCCCGCGGGCGGCCAGCGGATCGGCGAGCATGTCCTTGGTGCTGCCCACGTAGGTGGTGGAGGTCAGGATCAGCAGCTGGCCCGGAACGGCGCTGGTCACCACCGTGGCGCAGGCCTGGCGCAGGATGCCCAGGTCCGGCACCAAGTAGCTGTCCACGGGGGTCGGCACCGCAATAACGACGGCGGCAGCCCGCTTCAGCTGGACGGGGTCGGAGGTCAGTTCGTAGCCGGAATCGTCCAAGGCCCGAGAGAGCCGTTCACGGTCCCCGGCGAGCAGATCGGCCCGTTGGTGCCGGATGGTTTGCAACCGGCGCTCGCTGACGTCCAGGCCGAGCACGCGGTAACCGGCTTCATGGAACGCCAGCGAGGTAGGCAGGCCCACATAACCCAGGCCGACAATGGCGACGTCGAACTCGAAATCGGTCTTCCTGACGGGCGTGATGTACATGTCCGGCAGGGCGTTGAAGGTCCTGCCGGCAACGCGCGGTGCCGCGCTCAGCGAATCCGGCGGACGAAGCCTCGGGTCTTGCAGAGTCATGATCTGATCCCCTGTCTGATCTGTGAATGGACTGACACGAATGATTGAGCGGATGCTGCCCCAAACAGCTTTTCCCGGTGATGCTCCCCGCGTTTCCCCTACGTTGTTCCCCTTTGTTCCCCGGCGACCTGACGCTTTCTTATGAAGACGGGGCCGGCAGTGAGGGGCAAAAGTCTCGGTCTCAGAAGACTTCGTTCACCGCCGGTCCCGCCATGGCCCGGACCGCGGCGGCTGCGGGGGCTTTCCCGCCGCGGTCCGGATCAGGAGCGGGTTGGCCGTGGCGTTGCCTGCCCCATTTCTTCAGCCTAGGAAGCTGCGGCGGCCACGGCACGAGTGCTTCCTACGCGTTTTACCCGCCTCCTACTTGCATCGCGGGCAGGGCATCACGTGGGGCGAGCGCGGCGGGCTCCACCGGTTGCGTGCCACTAAGTACGACGGCGGCAAGCTCACCTCGGGTGCGCACGTGCAGTTTGTCGTAGATCCGGTAGATATGGCCTTCCACCGTCCGCACGGAGACGCCCAGCCGTGCCGCGATGTCCCGGCTGCGCATACCCTGCGCCACGAGCGTGGCGACGTCCCGCTCGCGGTAGGTGAGCTCCCGGGTGGCGAACGAATCGTTCAGCTGGGAGGTCACAACGTCGGGCAGCTGCAGCCGCAGCTGCTGGACCAGCCGCACGGCCTTCCGCTGCCTGGCCCGCTGCCCGTCCCGGCGGCCCTCGCGTTGGCCGTCGCGTTGGCCCTCGCGTGCCAGGTATCGGGCGCCGTAGGCGGCGGCTTCTGCGGCGAGCAGCGGGTAGCCGGCATCGGCCGCGTCCCGGGCGAGGACGAGGATGCGGTCCGCATTCTTATCCAGCAGTGCCTGGGCGAAGGCATGGAGCAACCCGTTTTCCCTGCCGGCCGGTGCTGCGGTGATGTCCCGCAGCCGCGCCAGCCCGTCCAGTTCTCCGAGCCGCAGCAACAGAATGTGGACTTCGGTTTCCTCGGTCACCCGGCCGAGTTCGGCCAGACGTGCCGCCAGCCCGGTCAGCTCCTGAACCGCAGCGGTCATGCCGTGCGTGGCAGCGCCAGCGGCGGCAATCCGGGCCTGGGCCGTGAGGGGCATGGCCTCGTGGACGTCGCCTCTGTCGTGGATGCTGCCCATTCGGTGGGGCAGGTGCTCGTTGAAAGCGTTGGTGCACGATAACACAATCTCGCGCTCGTTGAGCATGGCGGCTGCATCCGCGGCCAGACCCAGCGAGTAACCGAGCAGCTGGTGCGGATCATGCATCCGCAGCGAGTCCACCGCCAGCAGCAACCGGTCCAGGCTGGCCCGGACGCGCCCTTGTTTGAGTTCCACCCAGCCGTGCAGGAACTCGGTGGTTCCACCGAAGACCACCAGTGATTCCGGCCTGTCGGTTTCGTAACGTTCCAGGTGGCCGGCTGCGCCGGTGAGATGTCCGGCCTGGACCAGGCAGCGGATGAGGCGCAGGGCCAGGCCTTCCTGCAAAACGTTCCCAGTGTCCGGTTCGTGTTCCATCTGGCGGAGCACCGCGCTGGCGATGTCCGTGCTGGTCTGCCGGTCGCCGGTGGCCAGAGCCGCCTCGGCCAGGAGCGTCTTGGCCACCAGGACTACGTCTTCGGTTGCCGGGTCCTGGCGATCCTCGTACTGCTGAGCAGCGTCTGCCTCGGCAGCCAGCCGCCACAGCCCCGGGATGCTTTCGGCAAACCGGCCTTCCAGCTGCATCGCATGGTGGTGCAGCAGCCTGTCGAACCGGCGGTCCTCCGGCTTCAGGATCCGGCGCGTCAGCGCGATGTCCCAGTTCCGGAGCAGCTGGCTCAACTGCTCCGCCCCGGCACCGGTCCGCACCACTACTTCCTGGCCCAGCAGGACCGCGTCGCGGAGCACTGCAGGGTAGGTGGAATTGGCCAGGACCTCGGACAACCGGGCCAGCGCGCGGCCGGCATAACCCTGGCGCAGGTAGATCCGGACGATCTCTACTTCCGCCGCGGGTGCCAACCGCGGCGACTCGATCACCGTCGCAGCCCGCAGCGCCAGCGCGAGGTCGTGACCCCGGTTGGCCTGCTGCGCGGTGGCCAGCAGTGTCTTCTCGCTCAGCGGAAGCTGCGCGTCTAGGGCCCATCTGGACGGCCCCACGCTGTCGGGAGTTAGCTCCGGTTCGTCGACGAGGATCTGGGTGAACCGGCCGTACAGTTCTCGACGGGTGCCGGCGGGCGCGATACTGCGCACCGCCGCTGCGGGGTAGGCCGGCCCGAGCCGGACCAACGGACCGAAGTGGGCCAACGCTTCCGCCGCGGCTGCCCGGTCCTGGCGGTGGGCCTGGTGGTGATTCTGGGTGTGGTCCTTATCCTGGTCCGAGTCCGAGTCCGAGTCCGGGTCCCTACCCTGGTCCGTCTCTTCGAAGTCGAACTCGAGCAAGCGCCCGGCTTGGAGCCGCTCGAAGTGTCCTCCCCCGGCAAGCCGCGACAGCAGGCGCAAGCGCAGCGGACCGGCGAGGGCCACGGCGTAGACCGTTTCCTGCTCCGCGGGTGCCAACCGCTGCAGGTCCTCCCGGAGCATGTCCTGCAGGAGCTCGCTGGTTTCCGGGAAGCGGCCGTTGGGCAGCCAATTGCCGTTGTGTTCGACCAGCCGGTTCAGCCGGCGGCTTTCCGCCAGCAAGGCCAGCAGGTTCCGTGGATGACCGCCGGAGTTCCGGTCGAGCAGCCGGATTGCGGCCGGGAGCACCGGACCTCCGAGGACGTGCCGGACGACGTCGTGGACTTCCGGCACCGTCAGCGGGGCCAGTTCGCAGCGTTCCAGCTGACCGTCCTGCTGCAAGGCCACCAGCTCCGGATCAAGGGAATTCCCCGGCCGGGCCGCCAGCAGCGCTTGAACGGCTCCGCTTCCGATCAGCTGGGCCAGTATGCCCGCGCTGCCGGGATCGAGTTCGTGGGCATCGTCCACCAGCAGCACGGGCGGTTCGGCGTGGCCGGAGAGGAACCGCAGCGTCGCCCGCAGGACCTCCACCGGTAGCGTGTCCGGTGCCGGTGGAACCTCGTCGCCGAGCAGCGGACCCAGCGCCGCGAACGGTACGTCGAGCAGCGACGCCGCGCTGCCGGCAAGCCGGATGAAACGGAAATCCGGCCTCAACACCTGGGCGATGTGTCCGAGGAGAGCGGTCTTGCCGATCCCCGGTGCCCCGACAATGAGTGCGCCGCGGACGGCCGCATTGTGCAGGATTGCCGTGACGGCGGCCGTGGCGCGCCCGCGTCCTGGCAAGGCTGGAAGTCCTGCCAACGCTGGAAGGCGAGGCACCGCCGTCGTACTTATTGGTGGTGATTCCCCAGAGACTGTTTCCCCGTTCAGCGCCTCCCCTGGTGCTGCTTCCCCGTTGTGTCCTGCCTCTTCCAAGGCCCCCGCGCGTGCGGGGATGATCGAGTGACTCATGATGAACCGTGTTTCTGCTGTGTTACCGCCCAGCTGACTTAGGCAAACGCGGCGGCCGGGACAGCCGGCGGGCCAACCTGCAATTTCCGGTAAATTTGCTGCAGGTGGCCTTCCACGGTGCGGATGGACACGTGCAGCCGTCGCGCGATGACCGCGTTGCTGGCGCCTGTTGCTGCCAGCGAAGCGATCTCGCGCTCACGCCCACTGAGGGCATCGTGAGTGCCGCCGCTGCCGGGCGCGAAGTCCGGCAGCCGGCGTTCGGCAAGAAAGAAAGTGTGCGCGGAACGCATCAGCGGGGTGTCGCGCTGCCGCGCCGCGATGGTCAATCCGGCCCGGGCGGCCTCCTGGGCGAAGATCCGGTTTCCCTGGGCAACAGCATGTTCCGCCGCGGCGAAAAGCCGGCCCGCGTCCCCGTGCGCGATGCCTTCGCCGAAGAGCCCGCACAGCCGGGCAAAGTTCCCCTGCACCTGGCCGGCGATCGTGGCGAGCCGGTCAGCCGATTCGGTGGCGCCGAGCCGGACCGCGCCGCTGACGAACAGCAGCTCGTCCGCGAGCGCGCCATGGGTGGTGGCCTGGGCGGCGCCCTGAAGCAGCCGGGCGATGGCCTGGTCACGATGGCCTACGGTGGCCGAGGCCATGGCGCGCAGGTAGCGGATCCAGAGGTGCTGCTGCCAGCTCACACCGGTATGGCCGGTATGAAGTACGACGGCGGGAAGCCGGCCAAGCTGCGTGCGTGCACCTTGCGTATCGCCGCCGAGTGCGTGGGCGTAAGCGGTCGCCGCTGCGGCAAGCGCGTCCAGGCCGTCCTCTACGTTGGCGGCCTGCAGTTGCACGGGCACCAGGCGGAGCTGAGTGAGCGCTTCGTCCGCCAGGCCTTCATCCGCGCTGGCTACCGCCTCTGCGATTTCGATCCACAACCAGGTTTGGGCGGGTCCCACAGCCGGGCCGGAGCTGAGGTTCGCCCGGGACGGGGTGGCGGCGGCGAACAACCGGCCGAAGCCATCCCACATCCGATGGTGTGCCAGGAACCGGAACCCGCGGGCTATCCCACTTGCGCAGCGAGCAAGTTCATCCGTGGGATCGGCAAGTCCAAGGGCAAGCCCGCCCGGTTGGCGGGGCCTGCCCTCTTGGTCCGTGCCGAGCAGTTCGGCGGCGAATTCCAGGGCATCGGTTTCGCGACCGGTGGCGGCCATCGCTTCACAGAGGACTGCTCCTGCCCGCAACCGCAGGGCAGGATCCCTCGACGGCAGGAGATCCTCCACCGCTGCGGGGACGTCAAGGTAGCGACCGTCGAACACCGCACGCTCGGCAGTGGTGAGCAACTCCAGCGCCGGGCTGGTGCTAGTGGGGGCGGCTGGCGCTGGGTCTGCCTGCGCTTCGTCTGCCACAGGCCGCGCCTCGGTGAGGATCCACCCGGCGTCGCAATGTACCAGCCGACCGGATTCAACCCATTCGCGGGTGAGCACACGCAGCAGCAGCGGGTTGCCGCCGCTGGCTTCATGGAGCGCCTCCACGGCCAAGAGGGTCAGTCGCGGACCAAGTGCTGCACCGAGCCATTCACCGGTTTCTTCCACGCCGAAGTCCGTCAGGTCCGTCCGCACGAGCCGGCCATCCTTCCACAAACGCAGCAGCCCGGCAGGTGTTCGGCGCGCATCGTCCGCACACGCCAGAAGGCGGGCGTCGCCGTCGTCGGCCATTGCGGTAATGACCGTGGCAGCGAGCGGATCGATCGCGTGTGCGTTGTCCACAAACAGCAGCACGGGCTTGCCGCCCGATCGCCGGTGCAGGAAACTGGCCACACTGCGCACCACGGCCAGCGGGTGTCCCAATTCCGCTTCGGGGATCTCGGCGAGCAGCACGTTCAGCGCGCCGTAGGGAAGACGTTCGACGGCGGGGCTGCCGCGGAGGTACTCGATGTGGACCTCGCCGTGCAGCCGGTGGAGTACGTCGAGGGCAAGGGACGACTTGCCGGTGCCGGGGCCGCCGATCAGCAGTGTGCCGCAGCCGGACCGGGACGCGGCGAGGGTGGCGGCCAGGTATGTGGCGAGGGATTCGGCCAGCTTGCTGCGGCTGCCCACCGGGTTGGGAACCGGCGGCATGGAAGGGGGCAGGTGAGCGTGTCGGTGCGAAGTCTTCTCATCCGGTGCGAGCGGTAGGTCAGACCACGCCGATGTAGGGCTGAACATGATGAGACCAATCGGCTGAAGCTACGTGCTATCGAGCCTAAAGTCGCGCCGATGTGCTGTCTTGCGTAGCGGTTACGGGTTCTTCGTGCCGAGGCGGCCGGACTGTACTCAGGAACCTTGGAGAAAGCTTGCCGACGGCGTGCGGACTACTCAGGTAGGTACGTGCAGGTACCGGCTCGCTGCCGCCGGGCGCTGCTGGCAGCCGGAAAGGCCGGACTGGTTACTCGGTTTGTCAGTCCAGGTGCTCCGCGGTCAGGTCCTCGCGGTTGCTGATCTGCAGCTTGGCGAACATCCGGTAGATGTGGCCCTCCACGGTGCGCACCGACAGGCTCAGCCGCCGGGCGATGTCCGAGTTGGCCAGTCCGCCCACCACCAGTCGTCCGATTTCCCGCTCGCGCCTGGTCAGCCTGGCGTGCACCGTAACTGCCCCAGCAGCAGGCAGACCGAACGCGGGCAGTCCCGCTCCGATCAGTCCGGCCCCGGACGACCCGCGGACCGCGAGTCCGCCCGGCTGCAGCCCGCCGGTGGCATCCGGCACCAGGGAGAGTTTCTGCAGCTGCCGTTTGACCTGCTGCAGGAAGTCCTGCCGCCCAGCGGCTCCACCGGTATGCTCGGGCAGCAGATCCCGCTGCTGGAGGCTCTGCAGGGTCAGCCGCAGGGCGTGCCCGACCGAAGGATCCCGGCTGAGCCTGAGCACCGCGTCCATGTCTTCGTCGCGCAGGGCCCGGGCGAACGAGGTCAGTTGCGCGGCGGGCGTTCCCTCGGTCAGGCCGGCGACCTTTACCAGTTCGTCCAGCTCCGTCAGGTCGCCCAGGCGCAGGCTCAGCTGCCGCAGGTCCAGCTCGGTGCTGGCCAGGCCGCGCTTCTTCGCGTCGCCGCTGAGCGTACGCAGCTTCCCGAGTCCGCCGGCGTCGTTTTGAATGAGGTAGCCGGCGGCGGCCACGTACCCCTGGCTCAGCAGCTGCAGCTGCGGCACGGACTTGTACGGCACGTCGGCGTATGCGGCCAGGTATTCGCCGGCGAGCGCGGTCAGCCCGGCCATGGCGGAGGCGTAGGCACCGGAGGCGAGGGCGATGGGCAGCAGGTGTTCGAGATCGGACTGGCGCAGTCCCTCGATGGCGGCGTTGAGCATCTGCAGCCCGCTGGCCGTCCGTCCCCGCAGGATCTCCCGCATGGCGTAGGCGTAGCTGACGGCGCCGCCGAAGTAGAACAGGCCGCGGTGCCCGGTGCCGGCGTACCGCTCCAGTTCAACGCGCACCTCATCCCATTCGGCGAGCCGCACGCAGGCCATGATGTGCGTGGTCAGGACGTATTCGTAGTACCCCAGCAGCTCGTCTTCGTTCCGCCGCAGCAGCGCCAGCGCCTCGCGGGTCAGCGCCGCTCCGCTGACCAGCCGGCCGGTGGCGGCATACACGTCGCCCAGCAGGGTCTTGATGACCAGCCCGGTCTCGGGGAAGCCGTCGGACTCTTCCTGCAACGTACGCAGTTCGGCTTCGGCTTCGGCCAGGCGGCCCTCGGAGAGCTTGGCGTGCACGCGCATCAGCCGGTGGCCCTGCTCGGCAATAACGACGGCGCGGCTCGCCTGCAGCTTCGGATTCGTGCCTTGGATCCGCTCCACCGCCCGGGCCCACTGATCGGCCAGGTCATACAGTCCGGCCGGTTCGCCATGCAGGTGCAGATGCAGCTGGGCAGCCAGCACCGCCGCCTGTTTGACCGTGCCCAGATCATCGGTCCGGGCCAGCACGCCGGCCAGCATTTCCCCGGCGCGCTCATAGTCGCCGGAATGGAAATGGGCGCGCGCAAGGGCCACCTGCGCCGCCGGCCGGTACGCCGGATCCCTGACCGCTCCGGCTGCGCGCAGGGCAAAGCGCGAGTGGAACAGTCCGTTGGCCACCTGCGCGGCCTGCAGCAGTTGCTGGTCCGGCACCGGCACGCCGCACTCGAGCGACCAGTCCACCGAGCGCAGCAGCGTCTCCACCCGGAACGGCCGGGAGCCCAGTTGGCCCAGATAGGCGGCGAGGCTGCGCCGGATCCTCAGGCTGCGCCCCGCGGGCACCATGGCCCGCAGCACCTGCGCGTAGATCGGGTGCGCCACGCGGACCAGCTGTTCGGCGTCGTCGCCAATGGTGATCAATCGGGCTTCGACCAGCGCGTCGATCTGGTCCCCCGCGCCGGTCTGCAGCAGGACCTGCAGCGGCACCGGGTCCGCCAGGGCGACCGTCTCCAGCAGCTCGCGTTCGGCATCGGTGCAGCGGCTGAAGTGGCCCTTGATCAGATCGGTTAGGCGCAGATCCGGAGGCAGCGGCTCCCCGCCCAGCAACCACACACCGTTGCGTTCCACCAGCGTGCCCTCCCGGCGGACCTGGGCCAGCAGCGCCAGCAGGAACATCGGGTTGCCGCCGGAGGACTGGACCAGTGCTTCGCTGATGCTGGGCAGGATTTCGCCCTGCAGCACCTGGCGGCAAAGCTCGTGGGCCTGCGCCCGGTCCAGCGGCTGCAGGGTATGACGCAGGATCAGCCCATCCGTGGCGAGCGACTGGATTTCCGGCGGCGGGGCCTGGATGGTCCGGCTCATCGCCAGCAGCCTGACCGCTCCCGAAGCCACCAGCTGCGCCGCCAGCAGGGAGCTGGACTCGTCGAGTTCGTGGACGTCGTCGATGACCATCAGCACGGGCGCCTTGCCCGGCGACAGCCGGTGGATGTAGGCGAGCACGGACCGCATGGCCGGCAGCACGGAGTCCTTCCGCTCCACCTGCAGGGCGGACAGGTACGGGGCCAGCGCGCCGAACGGTATGCGCGCGAGGCTGGGGCTGGCGTAGACCCGCAGCGGGGTCATCTCGCTGCCCAGCTCCGCGATGATGGCGCGGGCGAGCGCGCTTTTGCCCAGGCCCTGGTCGGCCACCAGCAGGGCGCCCCCGGTGGTCCGGATGGCGTGCAGGACAATGCTGAGGTCCGCTTCCCGCCCGACCAAACCGACGCTCCCGAAACCCTCCATGGTCAGGCGAGAAGTTCGGCAAGCTCGGTACGGCTGGAGACATGCAGCTTGCTGTAGATCTTGCCCAAGTGCCAGTCCACCGTGCGCGGCGAGAGGTTCATTTGCTCGCCGAGCTCCACGCTGCTGCGGCCCCGTGCGGCGGCCACGGTCAGTTCCTGTTCGAATCTGCTCAGCGTTTCGAAGCTGCGGTGAAGATCGTGGTGCCGGCGCAGCCTGCGGTAGCTGGAGTTGGCCAGTTCCCGCGCCTGGCGGGCGGTCAGCGGGTCCGATGCCGCGGACTGGGCGGCGGAGGCGGCCTCGTAAGCGAACAATTCGTTGCCATCCCCGCTGGCGAGTTCCGCCGCGTGAAGCCAAGCGGCGCCGTCGTTGTTGACCATTCCCGCGGCGAAAAGCCTGCCGGTCCTCGCCAGCTGTCCCGCCGTCTCCGGAACCCGATCCAGGATGACGACGGCGGCTTCGCGGTCCCCCAGCCTCGCGGCCGCGGTCAGGAAGAGCGCGTTGTGGGCGACCAAGCCCCGGCCTGCGGCGTGGTGAGCAAGCTGTTTCAGCTCGGCGAGTGCAGCCTCCCGGCCGCCGAGCAGGGCCTGTGCGGTGAGGCGGAAATAGGCGGCAACCACGCCGATGTTCCAGGGCGGTTGTTCACCGATTGCACCCAGCTTATCGAGGTAGTGCCGGGCGCGTGCGGTGTCGCCCTGCAAGGCGCTGCAGTAGGCGGCGGCGGCCAGCGCTGCAGGCTTCGCGCCGGCCGGATCGCGCCGCCTGAGTTTGCCCAAGGCCGGCAACAGATGGTCCAGCGCCTCGTCGGGCCGGCCGCAGGACGCGTGCAGCAGTCCCGCAGCCAGATCGCCGCCGGTGCCGGTGCCCGCGCTGGAGCCACGGGCCAGGCTGGCGAAACCGGTGCCGCGCCGGGGCGACAGCAGGTCCGCGGCGCGCTGCCAGAGTCCGCAGTTGAAGTAGATTTCGAAAACCCGTACCAGCACGGTGTCCCGCAGGGTCGGCGAGAGGTCAGAGTTCGCGGTACCGGCGTGCAGCCAGGCAACGACGGCAATCGCGTCCTCGCACCGCCCGGTGAGGGACCAGCCTTCGGCCAGCAGGCAGCCGGCGTAGAGGCGCATGCCCAGCGGCAGGGTTTCGTCGCCGTAAATGTCTTCGAGCTCGCGGGGCAGCTGGGCGTGCCGGCCCTCGAAGGTGGCGTACTCGGCGTCGATCAGCACGGCTTCCCAGCGCAACGGCGGGCCGCCGTCGTTGTTGGTGGTTCCGCCTGCGGTGTCCTCTCCGCTGCTGCCGATGGCGGTTTTCAGCTGCTCGATCACGGTGCGGGCTTCGGCGGCGCGGCCCGGAAGGCGGCGGAGCACGCGGTGCCGCTCGACGCACAGCAGCGTCCAAAGCCGCAGGTTTCCGCGTGCCGCCTCGAGAACCGACTCCAATGCCTCGGCCGCCGCGTTGAGTTCGCCCAGGCTGCGCAGAGCACTGGCTTCCTGAAGCACCATTTCGGGCCGCTTCCGGTGGTCCCGCACGCTCCGGACAAAACGGAGGGCACCGGCATGGTCGTAGAGCCGGTTGGCCAGCTGGGCCGCCCGCAGCGCCGCATCGGGCGGGAGTTCGACACCGCAGTCGATGCTCCACGAGGCAAAGCCCATCAGGGTGCCGCCCGGAATCGCGTTGAAATCTATGGTGGCAGCCACGGCCTCCCGCAGTTCCCGGCTGCGTGCCGGCGGCACGGATTCGCGCACGGTCTCGGCGCTGAGCTGGTTTTGCAGGCGGACGATAGGCGGCGAAGTGGCAAGCACGCGCATCACGCCGTGCTCTTCCAAGACGTCCAGGTCCTCCGGTGCGGCCAGCCGCTGCAGCGCCGCGAGCGGAAGTTCCACCGCGAAGGCCAGCAGCTCGATGATGCGCCGCTGCTCGGGGCCGTAGCGGTTCAGCCGGGCGCGGATAACCTCCGCAATCTCGCCGGAGCGGACCAGCGGCGCCACCAGGTCCCAGCTGCCGTCCTGCTCAACGAGAGTGCCGGCGTGGCGCTGCTCCGACGCGAGCATGCGCAGGAATCCCGGGCTGCCGGAGGTGTGGCTGTGCAGGTTTGCGACGGCGGTGCGGGCTACCCGCCCGCCGAGCAATGCCGAGAGGTACCCGCCGCTCTCCTCCAGCGTGAAGGGCGCAAGATCGATCCGCCGGACGCGGCCGTCGGCCCAGAGCCGGATGAACTCCTCGGCCGCACCGGTCAGTTCGCGCGCGAGGATCAGCACCTTCGCTTGGCCGGAGACCGCCAGTTGGGTCACGGCCATGACCGACATCGGGTCCAGATCATGGGCGTTCTCGACCAGCAGGACCATCGTCCGCCCATCGGCCTGTTCGGTCAGGAGCCGGGACAAGCCCTGCATGGCCAGCACCGGGTGGTCCAGCACATGTTCGGGCAGTTCACTGAGAAGATAGCCCAAGGCTGCGTAGGGCACGTTGGCGGAGATGCCGCTGCCGCGTACCGGGACAATATGGTGGTTGCCGTCGAACGTCTTGAGCGCTTCCAGCGCCAGCGCGGTCTTGCCCACGCCGGGCTCCCCCACGAGCATCGCGCCCACCTGCAGGTTGTCCTGCAGCGCGGAACGGACGTCCTCGATCTCCCGCTCCCGGCCCACAAAAACATTGGCCGGCGCCGGGAGTCCGACAGGTGAAACCGGGTTGCCGGCGCCGCGCATCAGGCTAATGGGCGACACCGTTCCTACGGCGTGCCCTGCTGGCTCCGGAAGATGGCCGGTCTGGTCCGACGCCCGCTCAATCCTGGCACCCGGATGCACTGCAGCCGCCCCCAAGACACGGCCGCGCACAGATCTTTTAACTGGTTCACGCCTCACACCTGCCACACATTCCCCAACGTCGGCGTTCCTGCATTGAGAATCAGCATACTGACGGCAGGCAGAAGTAACCAGTGGTTTGGAAAAACCTGTAACGCGGTAATAACGCCCGGCTGCTTAGCAGCGGACAAATCCTGCTCTGGCTGCGCGGCTGGTGCCAGACGCAGGGCGGCCTAATAGCAGTGAACAACACTCAATTCAGGGGTCCTTTTCCTGCGCCCGGATATGAAGTTTACGGGTTACTAAAACAAGTTCTGCCCTGCCGGATAAAGCTATCAATTTCCGTAATAAAAGCCCATACTTCGACGCCGGAGACTAATGCGCTTCAGCCGTTCCTGCGCATTCTCTGGAAGTTTCTCGATTAACTAGGCCCGGTGCCGCACCGAGGATGCGGCACCGGACGGTGCGAGGAACTGATTCCGCTGAAGCAAGCGGATTCCTCTTATCGGGACGGGTAGTCATCGGACCCGGCCACGTTTGGAATGTACGCCCATTAATCGCTTGCGCACATCAGTGAAACCCCAAAAAAGTACCGACGGAACGTTGTACGTAGGCAACTTTCCGATAAGAAAAGAGTACTCCTGCCCGACGCCAAGGGCCAATAACTATTGGATAAACGGACCGTTCCGAAATGCAACGGTCAGGTCACCGTCTCCGACGGCTTCGTGAGGTCCCCGGACACTTCACAAGGCCAGCAGGTCAGCCGTTGAGTTTGCCCGCCAGGCGCTCGCGCATCAGCACGGACGCTTCATTCAGCCCGATAATCTCAAGGCTCTTCCCAAGGCTGCGGTATTTCTCTGCAATGGAATCCAGCGCGGCGATGGTGGAGGCGTCCCACAGGTGCGAGGCGTGCATGTCGATGACGATGTGCTGCGGGTCGGTGGCGTAGTTGAACTGCGTGTAAAGGTCGTTGGACGAAGCGAAGAACAGCTCGCCGTCCACACGATAGGTCGCCGTCTCCTCCCCGTTGACCTCCAGCACGGTGCGCTCCACGGTCACGAAGTGCGCCACCCGGCGGGCGAAAAGGACCATGGCGACCAGCACGCCGGCTCCGACGCCGATGGCCAGATTGTGCGTCCACACGGTCACGACGACGGTGCTCACCATTACCCCGGTCTCCGACTTGGGCATGTGCCTGAGGGTTGACGGCTTGATGGAGTGCCAGTCGAAGGTCGCGATGGACACGTAGATCATCACCGCAACGAGCGCGGCCATCGGGATCAGCGCCACCACATCGCCGAGCACGACCACCAGCAGCAACAGCAGCACGCCGGCCAGGAAGGTGGAGATTCTGGTGCGGGCGCCTGACGCCTTTACATTCATCATGGTCTGGCCAACCACCGCGCAGCCGCCCATCCCGCCGAAGAAGCCGGTGACGATGTTCGCCACGCCCTGGCCCCAGGACTCGCGCGTCTTGCTGGAGCGGGTGTCGGTGATGTCGTCCACCAGCTTGGCGGTCAGCAGGGATTCGAGCAGCCCGACGAAGGCCATCGCCAGCGCATACGGGGCGATGGTCCGGAAGGTTTCCAGCGTGAGCGGGACGTCCGGGATGAACAGGCCCGGCAGGCTGTCCGGCAACTGCCCCTTGTCCCCCACCGTGGGCACCTGGATGGCGGCCAGCACGGTCACCAGCGTTAAGGCGACGATCGCGACCAAAGGCGCGGGCACCGCCGTCGTTAGCCTGGGAAGGCCGAACACGATCAGAAGGCCGACGGCGGTGATCGGGTAGACGAGCCACGGCACGCCCAGCAGCTCCGGCACCTGGGAGCCGAACACGAGGATCGCGAGCGCGTTCACAAAGCCGATCATGACCGAACGCGGGATAAAGCGCATCAGTCTGGCCACGCCCAGCACGCCGAGCAGGACCTGGAAGATGCCGCCGAGGATAACCGTGGCGATCAGGTATTCCACTCCGTGGCTGGCCATCACCGGGGCGATGACCAGGGCCACCGCGCCCGTCGCCGCCGAGATCATCGCCGGCCGGCCGCCGACGAACGAGATGGTCACCGCCATGATGAAGGACGCGAACAGGCCCATGCGCGGATCCACGCCCACGATCACGGAGAACGCGATGGCCTCGGGAATCAACGCCAGCGCGACCACCAGGCCGGCGAGCACCTCGGTCTTGAGCAGCCGCGGGGACTTCAGCGTGCGCAGCACGGACTGCCGCTCGTCGGGAGTCAGGGCTGGCTTCGTGGCAGGGGCCGGGGCGGGCATGGCTGTTCCTTATAGGTGGTGATGCGGGCGTGGAGAGGGATGGATGTGTGCGGAAAAGGCATCACGGTGTACAACTCTAATCGCCCTGCATACACGGTCAGAGCCAGAGGCAGGGACAGAAGATGTCCACATAGCTCCGCGATCCCATGGACTCGCCCGTGCCGCAGGCGTAGCGTTTTCACATTCGCGAATGCCACCGATCAGGGGTCATTATGATCCACACGAGCAAGCTCACCAAGACCTTTACCGTCAAGAAGGAGAAGATCCAGGCCGTCAAGGGCGTGGACATCGACGTCGCACGCGGCGAGCTGGTCGCGTTCCTCGGGCCTAACGGCGCGGGTAAGTCGACCACTCTGCGCATGCTCACCACGCTGCTGGCGCCGACGTCGGGAGCCGCGCGGGTGGCAGGGGTTGATGTCGTCGCGGATCCCGCGGGTGTGCGCTCGCGCATTGGCTACATCGGCCAGGGCAACGGCGGCGGGCATAGCTACCGCGTCATCGACGAGCTCATCATGCAAGGCCGCTTCTATGGAATGAACACCACCGACGCGCGCGAACGGGCGGATCAGCTGCTCAAGTCGCTGGAACTGCAGGACCTGAAAAAGCGCACCATCATCAAACTCTCCGGCGGCCAGCGGCGGCGCATGGATGTGGCGCTGGGGCTGATGCACTCCCCCACCCTGCTGTTCCTCGACGAGCCCTCCACCGGCATGGATCCGCAGAACCGGGCGAATTTGTGGGAGCACATTATGCGCATGCGCCACGAGCACGGGACCACCATCGTGTTGACCACGCATTACCTGGAGGAAGCGGACACGATGTCCGAGCGGGTCATCGTGATCGACCACGGCGAGATTATTGCGGACAACACGGCCGCCAGGCTCAAGGCGGACCTGGCCGGGGACCTGCTGGCAGTGGAGGTGTCGGCTGCCGCGGCGCCGGAGGTGCGGGGGCTGCTCGGCCGGGCGGCGGCCGCAGGCGAGCTGGAAGAAACAGCGTACGACGGCGTCATCCGCTTCCGTCTTCGGCTCCCCGACGGCGCGCGGCTGGCACCGGGACTGCTCAGGGACATGAACGACGCCGGTGCACCGGCCCTGCGGCTGGAGCTGAAACCACCCACGCTGGACGATGTTTTCCTCGAACTGACCGGCCGCAGCCTGCGCGAAGGAGGCAAAGTCTGATGCAGCTCCAGCAAGCCACGGCCGCCGGCACCGCCGTGAGGAAACCCGGGATCGGGCGGATCCTGCAGGACACCAAATACGTGTTCTGGCGCGAAATGCTGCTGGTCATCCGGGATCCGTTCTCGCTGATCTTTTCGCTGGTGCAGCCGCTGGTGTTTTTGGCCCTCTTCGGACCGTTGCTCGGGGCGGCCGTAGGTGTGGAGGCCTTCGGGGGCGAGTCCTCGCTGCAGTGGTTTTTGCCCGGCGTCGTCGTCATGATCGCGCTCTTCGGGACCTCCATGACCGGCTCGAACCTGCAGTACGAGCTGATGACGGGCTCCTACGAGCGGATCCTGGCCACGCCGTTGTCCCGTTCCTCGCTCCTGATCGGACGGGCGCTGAAGGAATGGGCACCGCTGGTTCTACAGGGTCTGGTGATTGCGCTGGCCTCCATCCCATTCGGTTTCGTCTTCTATCCGCTGCACGTGCTTTTCGGACTGGTGGTGATCGGGGTCTTCGGCATCGGCCTCGGCGCGCTCTCCTACGCACTGGCGCTGGTCACCCAGGGGAAGGAGTGGGTGTTCTGGGGCGTCCAGCAGACACTGCTGTTCCCGCTGATGATCCTTTCCGGCATCATGCTGCCCATCGAAGCGGGCCCGCGCTGGATGCAGGTGCTCAGCCTGTTCAATCCGCTGACCTACATGGTCAACGCCGAGCGGGAGCTGTTCGCCGGCGGCCTCGGCTGGGACACTTTGTGGGGCGTCGTCGCGGCGGTGATAACCGCCGTCGTTGGTCTGGCCGTGGGAGTGAGGGTGATCAAGCACAGTTCTCTCTGAACGTTTCCAACGGTGAAACTTTCCATCACGAGGTGGATTCAACACGCCCCGTCATTGTGACCTTTTCGTGATGACCTCTACTCTGTATCCATGTCTCAATCAGTCTCAGCGACCAGTTTTTCCGATTTGCCCGACGGCCAGGTGGAAACGGACGCAGGATTCCCTCCGGCCGAGGACCAGCCGGCCATCGCTGCAGCGGACGCCGGAGCCAGTGCGGAGGCCGAAGTCGTCGCGGACACCAGAGCCACCGCCGAGGCCGCGCCCGAAGAAGCCATCGCCGCCGAGGAAGGCACCACGGAGGACAACGAGGCCGAGGCTCCCGATCCCGCGGCCGTGAAGGCGGTCATTGACGGGAAAGTCTTCGCCGCCGTGGCCAACACTGCATCGGGCGAAGTAGGGCGCACCACGCGCTTCCACTACCGCCAGGACGGCCGAATGATCTGGGCAGAGTACTCGGGCGGCGCCGTCGTCCGCGGATATCTGGTGGGCACGCGCGACGGCGACCGGCTGGACTTCCGCTACTCGCACCTGAACATCAATCTGCAGACCGCCAACGGAGTGTGCGCCAGCAAGCTGGAGGTGCTCGACGACGGGCACATCCGGCTGCACGAAACCTGGCAGTGGGAATCGCGCCCGGAACGAGGCACCAGCGTGGTGGAAGAAATCCCGGCACGAAGCTGACAACTATCGGCAAGGAACTGCCATCCTCGCTGCCGGCCGGTGTGCCGCCCCGAGGACTCGGATAGCCTGACGGCGTGAGTTCCCCTACGCCTTCCTTGCCGGTTGAACCGCTGGCGAAAACGCTGACCCCGCTCGTCCTGGTTGCCGTAGCGGTGACCGTGGTCGCCTGGGGAAGCGCGTTCATTGTGATCCGCGGTGTGGGAAGCGACTTCACGCCCGGCGCCCTCACTCTGCTGCGGCTGCTCGTCGGCGCGGCTGTCCTGGCCATTGGCCTGATCGGCCGGCCTTGGGTGAAACCGAGCCCGCGGGAATGGCTGCTGATCATCGGCTGCGGCGTTATGTGGTTCGGCGTCTACAACGTTGCCCTCAATACTGCGGAGCAGACGCTCGACGGCGGAACCACGGCCATGATCGTGAACTTCGCACCGATCCTGATCGCCCTGGGTGCGGGCGTTTTCCTGCGCGAAGGCATCCCGAAATGGCTCGCTATCGGCGCCGGTGTGGCTTTCATCGGCGTACTGCTGATCGGCTTCGGCACGAGTGCAGACAGCGCAGCGGGCAGCGGAACCGGCGTCATCTGGGCCCTGGTGGCGGCGTTGACCTATTCGGTAGGCGTGCTGCTCCAGAAACCAGCCCTGCGCAGAGTGCCAGCGGCGCAGGTGACCTGGCTGGCCTGCGCCATTGGCGCCGTGACCGCACTGCCGTTCACCGGCGAGCTCATCGTTGACCTGCAGGATGCTTCGGCCGCCTCCATTCTTGGCGTCGTCTACCTCGGCGTGGTGCCGACGGCCGTCGCGTTCAGCACCTGGGGGTACGCGCTGACCAAGATGCCCGCCGGGCAGCTCATCGTTTCCTCGTACCTGGTGCCGCCTGCCGCCATTGTGCTCGGGCTCCTGTTCCTGGGCGAAGTGCCGACGCTGATCGCGGTGGTCGGCGGGGCGGTGTGCCTGTTCGGTGTTGCGCTCTCGCGCCGGCGCAGTGAGGATCCCGGATCCCGGGATCAGACGCCATGAGGACGTGAACCAGGATTCGCTGGAATGACAGCTCTTGCCTCGGCCAACTGGGCCCCAAAGGTTGAGATACCGCCGCTTCTGGTTGCCGGATGACAGTGCGGAGACTACGTTGGGAGCGTGCGTGGTGCAGGAAGCATTAACCGTCCTGGCGGCAACGTCCGCCAGTTGCCGGATGGCTTGGAGCTGGTACTCGTCGAGATCGAAGCCGGCCGCTGCCGCACGGCGCTCAAAGTGCGCCAAAATTACCTGCTTGGTCTGCGACTTGCCTCTCACTACGTCATTCCTTTCCCTTCAGACAAGGTACTCTACATTTGTAGAGCACATCGAACGATCAGGAGCCTCCCCCGTGGAAGCAGCATTACCGCAGGTCCATCACAGCCCGGCAACCTCCGCGCACGACGACAAGGCGCAGCGCCGGACCCTGATGACAGAAGCAACCACGGAAATCATCGCCCACGAGGGCCTACGGGCCCTGACACACCGGGCCGTGGATGCGCACCTGAACCTGCCGACGGGCTCCACCAGCTACTACTTCCGGACCAAGGACGAACTGATGGCAGGCGCTTTGGAGTACCTGCGCGAGCGTTCGGTGGCGGACTTCGAGAACGCGCATCTGGAGGCGCCGCGGACCGTCGAAGAGGGCATGGACATTGAGCACGTGGCCACCCGGATTGCCCAGTACCTCGACATCCAGCTGAGCACCCGCCCGCACCACATCAAGGCGCGCGTGGCCCTGGCCCTGGAGCTCTCCGAGCGAGAAGAGTTCCGGGGCAGGATTTCGGACGCGCTGTTCTCGCAGTCGCGGGCGCTGGAGCTTTTCGAAGCGCTGGGATCAACGGAACCGGCCAAACTTGCCAGCGGCTTCACGGCGCTGATCGAGGGCCTCGCGTTCCGCAGCCTGCTCGATGGGAATTCCTCCCTGGTTCCGGGCAGCCGGCGGGTGGACGTTTTCCACGAGGCCATCGCGTCCTACCTGCTGGGCGTGGGCGATCCCGAGCCGCTGGACTAGGCAAAGTCCAGATTGTGCTCCGCGAACGCCTCGCGGAGCACTCTAATGGCTTTGGGCCCCACGCCGTGCAGGGCCAGCAATTGGGCCTCCGTATAGGCGGCCGCCTGCTCAAGACTCTCAATGCCCTCGCCGTTCAATGCACGGGTAGCCGGCTGGCCGATTCCACGGGGTAGCTCCATGGTGGCTCAGCGCCCGAGCAGCACGAAGGCCCAGGCCAACGCCGCAATACCGAAGACGATCAGGACCACACCCACGGCCAGCACCAGCCGCCGTCGTGCTTCCTGCCGCTCGCTCACAGGGGCACCTTCCCTGCCGTGTGAGCCGCCGGCCTGATGGCGTCATCCGCCTCGGTTGCTCCGGCCGCCGGTGCGGGTCCGGGACCGCCCCATCCTGGTCCTTGCCGCATGCGTGGCTCCTCCCCGTCGAATTCTTCCTCAGCCCTGCCGGCAATCGGCACGGCCCTCCCCGACCATGACGTTACCCGGTCTGACGCAACGATCGTATCCAATCGGCCGGCGCGAGGACATGGGCAGCACCCGCGTGGTGGATTAATACAAGGGGCGGACTTAAAAGAACAAGCGCTCCGTCCCCCTCATGGGCAAGTGGGGGAACGGAGCACTTGCAGCTTGGAGATCCGCGATGCTGGCTGTGTGCCGGCGCGCGGAGGGCCGTCGGCCTTAGTTGGCGGCGACAGCTGCTTCGGCGCGGACGGACTCCATGGCGCGGGTCCACGGCACGAGCTGGTCGAGCATCGGGGCCAGGGTGCCGGCGTTCTGCTCGGTCGGCTTGAACTCGGAGAAGTTCTCGAAGTCGGTGAACAGGGAGAACATGACCTGGTGACGGACGTGGGCAATCTGCAGCTCGGAGAGCACGTTGCGCAGGTGCTCGGCGGCGCGGGCGCCACCCATGGAACCGTAGGACACAATGCCGGCTGCCTTGTTGTTGAACTCAACGTTCAGGTAGGACAGTGCATTGGCCAGGGCCGGGGTCAGAGTATGGTTGTACTCGCCGGTAACGAAGATGAAGCCATCGAATTCGTTGATCTTGGCGGACCAGGTCTTGGTGTGGTCATTCTGGTAGTTCTGGTACGCGGCCGGGTAAGCCTCGTCCAGCAACGGGAGGTTGAAGTCTGCAATGTCGACAAGCTCGAATTCGGCGTCAGTGCGGCCCGCGGTCTGGGACAGAACCCAGTCAGCTACGCCCTTGTTGTTGCGGCCCGGACGGGTACTGCCGGTGACGATTGCAATCTTGGTCATGTGGATAACCCCTTCAGGTTGTTGACACGTCATTGATTTGTTGACATGTCAATCATGCACAGGGGACACTTGAAATGTCAACCATAGTTGGAGGGGGAAGTTTAGTGAGCTCGGACACGCGGTGGCTCGATAAGGGCGAGCAGGAAGTTTGGCGCGCGCTGCGCGAACTGATCTGGGGTTTCGAATCCGCCATGGACCGCCAACTGATCCGCGACTCGGAACTCTCGGGCGTGGAGTACTCCGTACTCGCCGCGCTCTCCGAAGCCGAGGACGGCGTCATGCGGGCGCGGGACATCGCCCAGGCACTGGACTGGGAGCGCAGCCGGCTCTCCCACCTGCTCAAGCGGATGGAGGCCAAGGGGCTGGTGGCGCGGACGGAGTGCGAGTCCGACGCACGCGGATTCAACATTTCGATGACGGCCGCCGGGCACAAGGCCATTGTGCGCGCGGCGCCGGGACATGTGAGCTTTGTCCGCGAGAACGTTTTCGACCCGCTGACCGATGACGAGCGCGATGCCCTGCACTCGGCGGCCACGAAGATCCAGGCGTCGATCCGTGCGGCCGGGCTCTGGGAGAACCGCGGCGCGCCCAAGAGCTGAGGGCAGCCGGCCAGGCTAAGCTCGCGCTGCTGACTTCCGGCGGACCCTACTCGAGGACTTCGGACGCCTCGAGCCATTCCATCTCTAGCTCTTCCTGCTCCGCGCTGATCTCCTGCAGCTTCTTGTTCAGCTCGGCCAGCTGCTCAAAGTCCGCGTCGGCCTTCGAGCCCGCGGCCGTCATCTGTTCCTTGACCTTGTCCGCCTGCTGGGTCAGTTTGGTCAGCTGGCGCTCAATCCGGTTGAGGTCCTTCTTGGCCTGCCGTTTTTCCGCCTCGCTGTGCGTCGAGGACGGTGCCGGACCGCCGGAACGGTGCTGGGCCGCACCGTTTTCGCCAGTGGAACCCGCTGTCGGTGCGGAGCCAGCGGACGACGACGGCCCCACCTTTCCGTCGCCGGCAGCCAGTGCCGCTTCGCGCAGCTCAAGATACTGGTCCACGCCGCCGGGCAAGCCGCGGATCCGGCCGTCGCCCAGCAGGGCCATCTGGTGGTCGGTGACGCGTTCGAGCAGGTAGCGGTCGTGCGAGACAACCACCAGGGTCCCCGGCCAGCCGTCCAGCACGTCTTCCACCGCGGCAAGCGTGTCCGTGTCCAGGTCATTGGTGGGCTCATCGAGCATCAGCACGTTCGGCTCCCCCACCAGCAGGCGCAGCAGCTGCAGCCGGCGGCGCTCACCACCGGAAAGATCCCGCACGGGGGTCCACTGCTTCTCCTTGTTGAAGCCCAACTGCTCCACGAGCTGACCGGCGGAGACTTCCTTGCCGCCCACGTTGAAGACCTGACGTTCACGCTGGATGACTTCGATGACCCGCAGGTCCGAGACGTCGTCCAGCTCGCGCACTTCCTGCGTGAGGATGGCGGTTTTCACAGTCTTGCCGCGCTTGACCTTGCCCGAATCCGGTTCGATCTCGCCTTTGAGCAGCCGCAGCAGCGTGGTCTTGCCCGCGCCGTTGACCCCCACGAGGCCCAGCCGCTCGCCCGGCGCCAGCCGAAGGGTGATGTTGTCGAAAAGCGGCCGGCCGCCGTCGTTCTTTGCCTCGATGCCTTCGCGGGGCGGGGGTGTGTAGGAGACGTTTTCCAGATCCAGCACGTCCTTGCCCAGCCGGGCCGTGGCCACCTTGTTCAGCGCCACGGTATCGCGCGGTTCCGGGACATCGGAGATCAGCTCGTTGGCCGCCTCGATGCGGAACTTGGGCTTGGCGGTACGGGCGGGCGCGCCGCGGCGGAGCCAGGCGAGTTCCTTCTTGACCAGTTGCTGGCGTTTGCTTTCGACGACGGCGTTCATGCGGTCCCGTTCGGCGCGGGCCAGGACGTACGCCGCGTACCCGCCGTCGAACGGGTCGACGATGCCGTCATGGATCTCCCACGTCCGGGTGCACACTTCATCCAGGAACCAGCGGTCGTGGGTGACCACCAGGAACGCGCCTTCGGTGGGACGCCAGCGCTCCTTCAGGTGCCGGGCCAGCCATGCCACACCCTCCACGTCCAGGTGGTTGGTGGGCTCGTCCAGCATGATGACGTCGTGGTCTTCGATCAGCAGCTTGGCCAGAGCCACGCGCCGACGCTGCCCGCCGGAGAGCAGGGAAACCTTCGCGTGCCAGTCCACGTCCCCCACGAGACCACCCATAATTTCGCGGATGCGCGGGTTCGAGGCCCACTCGTGGTCCGCCTGGTCGCCGACGATGGCCTCGCCCACGGGCAGGTCGCCGTTGAGCACGTCCTGCTGGTCGAGGTAGCCGATATTAACGTCGCCGCGCTTGGTCACGCGGCCTTCGTCCGGCGTCGTGCGCTGCGCGAGCATTCGCATCAGCGTGGACTTGCCGTCGCCGTTGCGGCCGACCATGCCGATCCGGTCGCCCTGGTTCAAGCCGATGGAAACCGAGTCCAGGACGGTGCGGGTGGCAAAGGAGACGCTGATGTTTTCCGCGCCAAGCAGGTGGGCCAAGGTGAAGATACTTTCTGTTGCTGTGTAGGTGAAGTTATCGCAGGCCGGGTCAGGCCATGATGCGCGCGCCGTGGACCGGGCCGTGGACGGGCAGCGCCGCCACGCCCGCGACGTCGGAGAGCCGCTGGGCAAGGTCCTCGGCTTCGAGCCGGTCCGCCACGAGGAAGCCCAGTGTCGGCCCCGAACCGGAGACCAGTCCGGCCAGCGCGCCCTCGGCGACGCCCAGTTCAAGGATATCGGCCAGCTCCGGCGCGAGCGCCATCGCGGCGGCCTGCAGGTCATTGCCCACCGCGTTCGCCAGCGAGTCCACGTCCCCGGCATGCATGGCCTTCAGCACGGCCGGGTCCACGCCCTCCGGCTCCGTGGCATCGAATCCGGCCTCTTCGCGCAGCTGGTCCGCCATGGCGTAGACCTTGGGGGTGGAGAGCCCGAAGCTGGCGGGAACCAGCACCCAGTTCATGTCCTTGCGGGCCAGCGCCGGCGTCAGCTGGTCGCCGATGCCAAGCCCCACGGCGACCCCGCCGAGGATGGCGAAGGGCACGTCGGCACCGAGGTCCGAGGCAATGCGGACGAGCTCTTCGCGGGAAAAGCCGGTATCCCAGAGCGCGCTGCACGCAACCAGCGCTGCCGCGGCGTCGGCCGATCCCCCGCCCATGCCGCCGGCGATGGGCACTCGTTTGGTGATGTCCAGATGCACGCCGGTGGGACGCTCGGCCATGGAGCGCATCAGCTGTGCGGCCTGGACGGCCAGGTTGGACTCGTCCAGCGGGATGTCGTCGAGTTCCAGCGGCAGCGTGGAGCCGTTGCGCACGCTCACGGTGATCCGGTCGTCGTCGCGCACCGTGGCCGTGACTTCCTCGTAGAGCGAGACGGCCAGGTAGACACTGGCCACGGAATGGTAGCCGTCCAGGCGCTGCGGGCCCATCCGGAAGGACACGTTGATCTTGCCCGGGGCCATCACCCGGACCGAACGCTTTCTGGACATGCTCATTGCCTCCTCCACCGGGTCTTAGCTCAGGCCATCAAGGGCTGTTTGAATTCGGCAATCCGTGCGAAGGCGTGTACGTCCAGCACTTCGCCGCGCGCGCTCGGGTCCACGTTCGCCGCGCGCAGGGCATCCTCGGCAGCGGCCGGGCTTCCCGCCCAGCCGGCGAGGGCGGCGCGCAGGGTCTTGCGGCGCTGGGCGAAGGCCGCGTCGATCACGGCGAAGACTTCCTTGCGAGTTGCCCTGGTCTGGGGCGGTTCGTGCCGGGTGAACTCCACCAGTCCGGAGGCGATCTTCGGCGCGGGCCAGAACACGTTCATGCCGATCACGCCGGCCTTGCGCATCTGCGAGTACCAGGCAGCCTTGACGCTGGGCACGCCGTAAATCTTCGAGCCCGGTTTCGCCGCGAGCCGGTCCGCCACCTCGTCCTGCACCATCACCAAGCCGTGCTCGAGCGAGGGGAAATGCTCCAGCAGGTGCAGCACCACGGGCACGGCCACGTTGTACGGGAGGTTGGCCACCAGCGCAGTGGGCTGCTGCGGCAGCTCGGTCACCCTCATGGCATCCGCCAGTACGACGTCGAGCCGGGAGCCCGCATCCGGACGGAGCCGGGCGGCGGTCTCCGGCAGCTTGGCGGCAAGTTTGGGATCAATCTCGACGGCCACCACATGTTTGGCGGCGTCCAGCAGTCCGAGGGTCAGCGAGCCCAAACCGGGGCCGACCTCCAGCACGGTCTCCTGCGGATCAATGTGTGCCGCGGCGACGATGCGGCGGATGGTGTTGCCGTCGATGACGAAGTTCTGTCCAAGGGTCTTGGTGGGGCGGACATCCAGCTCGTCCGCGAGCCGCCTGATGTCCGCTGCCCCCAGCAAAGGTGCCGTGCCCGCGGTAGCCGGGCGGCCGCCGTCGTTCGCAGGCATTGCCGCGCCCTCGCGGGTTGGCGACGCCGAGCCGTCGTCGGCCAGCCCTGAGGAAGAATTCGCTTCTGTCACTGTGCCATCGTAGCCGCTGATCTCTGCCGGGCCTTAAACGCCGGCAGGACCCGGATCGTGCCCGGGTCCTGCCGATGGGGTGATGCTGCTGCGGTTAGAGCAGGCCCAGCTTGGCTGAGCAGGCCGGCCAGTGGCCCCAGCCGCCGCTGCCGCGCAGGACCTCTGCGGTGGCAATCTGCTCGGACGGGCTCGCCATGTGCGGCAGCGGGGCGTACTTGCCGCCGCCGGCGCCGATCCAGGAGCTCTGGCTGAACTGCAGGCCGCCGTAGTAACCGTTGCCGGTGTTGATGGCCCAGTTGCCGCCGGACTCGCACTGGGCGAGGGCCTGCCAGGTGCCGCCGACGTTGGTGTTGTCGCTGCCGGAAGGAGCCTTGGGCTTGGGGGCCGGGCGCTCCTTGGTGCCGACGCTGACCTGCTGGGTGACCGGCTTGCGGGTGATCTCGTTGCTGACCAGCTCGCGCTCAGTTTCTTCGCCGTCCACCAGCACCAGGGCGTAGGTCTTGGTGCGCTCACCGGTGACACCGGAGCGGGTGATCTCCTGCTCGCCCTCGTACATCGAGGAGTCCTTCTTGGTCTCGGTCTCGAACTCGATCGGCTCGATGACCTCGATCTTCTGGTCCCGGTCGATGCGGGTGATCTTGAGCTTCAGCTTGTCCTTGATCTCGGTGGACTTCGGGTCGGAGAGCTCGTCGTCCTTGCCCAGCTTGATCTTCTGTTCCTTCAGCAGATCACCGATGGTGGCCGCCGTCGTAATCTTCTTCTTGGTTTCGCCGTCCACCGTGATGGAAACGGTCTTCGGGGTGGTGATGGTCACCGTGCTCACGCTGGCCAGTTCGGCATCCAGCGGGGCGGAAAGTTCGGAATCCTCTTCGACGCCGAGCTCGTGGAGGAGGTCCTCAACGGTGGCGGAGGTGGAGTGCACTGTCTTGCTGGTGCCGTCCAGGGTCAGCTTGACCGGCTTGGCGGTGATGACCTGGATGCTGCTGCCGTCGGTGATCTCAGCGGTGGCGGACGGGGTGATTTCGTCCAGCTCGCCCACCTGGACATCGGCGTCGTTCAGGACGTCCTGAACGGTGCTGCCGAAGGTCGAAACGCTGCTGGCCTGGCCGTCAACGGTCAGCGTTACCGACTTGTTGTTGCCAACGAAGGCCACGAGCCCCAGCACGAGTGCAGTCATCACGATCATTTGCCCGGCAATCTTTACCCAGCGGTTTTTCAGTGCGTTTGCCACGGTACCCAACTTTTTTAACGTTTCCCGGGCACGAGGACTTGGACACGAGCAGTCGCGCGCCGAATCGCACGGCACGATGCTTTGTGCAGGCAGCACTAGACGAGAGGGTTTGGGCGTACGAACGGAACGTCCAACTTGCCTCAAGCGAGTGATTTCATGTCCGGTTGCCTTCCCCGACCCCGGCCATTAGCTCCCCACCGTAACCGAACCGTGATGCATCTCCAACTCGAGTACGGCCAAAATCTCGTTTTGGTCACGCCGGAACGTCCCAAGTCAGCCTTGGTGAAACGTCGGAAAACCGGGGCTGACTAGGAAAAATACTCTTCAGTAACTTAGCTCACAAAGTCCCATAAATTTCTTCTGTGTTTTGTGACACCTCTGTGCATAGCTGCGCCAGATTCTTGTCCAAAACCTCGGCCATGGCACGCACTGTGTAGGGAATCATGTAGCTCGCGTTGGGCCTGCCGCGGTAGGGGTGCGGGGTGAGGAACGGGGCGTCGGTTTCCACCAGAACCAGGGCGGGATCGGCGAGAGCCAGGGCCTCGCGCAGGTCGCCTGCGTTCTTGAAGGTTACGGTGCCGGCGAAGGACATGTTCCAGCCGTTCTCGTTGCAGATCCGGGCCAGTGCAGCATCGCCGGAGAAGCAGTGGAAGACCACTTTCTCGGGCGCCCCTTCCTCGCGCAGCACCCGGACCACATCCTCGTGTGCGTCGCGGTCATGGATCTGCAGCGCCAGCCCCAGCCGCTTCGCCATGTCGATGTGCCGGCGGAAGGAATACTCCTGTGTTTTCAGGCCCGGCCCCTCGGTACGGAAGTAGTCCAGGCCGGTCTCGCCGATGGCCCGCACGCGCGGATGGGCGGCGAGCGCTTCGATCTCGGCGAGCGCATCCTCGAGCGTGCCCGCCTCCCCCAGTGCCGGTGCGTCGTTGGGATGGAGTGCGACGGCGCCCAGCAGCCTTGCGTCTGCTTCCACCGCTTCGATGGTGAACCGGGAGGACTCCAGGTCGCAGCCGACCTGGACGGCACCGTGGACGCCCAGGGCCTCGGCTGCGTCGAGTGCTTCCTTGACGCTGACCTGCACGTCGCCGTCGCGGAAATCCAGGTGCGTGTGGTTGTCCATTACCGGCACCGGCAGGGGTTCGGGCGCCGGCGGATACCGCAGCTGCCGCCGTCGTCCGCTGTTTTCCTCTTCGGCGCTGCGGGCGCGCCCATCCGCCGGCTGCGGTGCTTCGGCAACATAGGGGGCGGGCGTTTCTCCGGGCAGGACTGCGAGGTTGTTCGGCATGCTTCTAGGTTATCGCCGGCGCCCGAAGAAACGTTTCAGGCCCTACCGTCCGGAAAGTTCTGCCAGTAGTGTTGGTACATCCGGCCCTGGGGGGAAGGCTAGCGGAAGGTTTCCATGGACATCCAGCAGCAGGCGGCAGTATCGGATCCCGCGCGGCAGGCAGGTGCCGGCGGGGCGACCGCTGCTGCAGGTAGGGCCGCCAACGGACAGGGGATTGACGACGTCGGCCGCTTGCCGCTGGTGGACTTCCACGAGGCGTGCGGTCGCATCCTATCGGCGATCAACACCGTGATCGACGGCAAGGAGGAGGCCGCGTGGCTGGCGCTGACCGTGCTGCTGGCCCAGGGCCACCTGCTGGTGGAGGACGTTCCCGGCGTCGGCAAAACCATGCTGGCCAAAACGCTCGCGCGCACCATCGACTGCAGCGTCCGCCGCATCCAGTTCACGCCCGACCTGCTCCCCTCGGACGTCACCGGCGTCTCCATCTATAACCAGGACAAGCACAGCTTCGAGTTCCGGCCCGGCCCGGTTTTCGCCAACATTGTCATCGGGGACGAGATCAACCGCGCGTCGGCGAAGACGCAGTCCGCGCTGCTGGAGTGTATGGAGGAGCACCAGGTCACTGTGGACGGGCGCTCCTACCGGCTGGAACCGCCGTTCATGGTGGTGGCCACACAGAACCCGATCGAGATGGAAGGCACCTATCCGCTGCCGGAGGCCCAGCGCGACCGCTTTATGGCGCGGATTTCCATGGGCTACCCGGACCCGCGAGCGGAGATGGACATGCTGGAAAACCATCAGTCCACCTCGCCGCTGGCCGATGTCCGCCCGGTGGTGGGCGTCGAGGACGTCCGCGCCATGGTGGCCACCGTGCAGGACGTCTACGTCTCCCCCGCGGTCAAGGAGTACACCGTCAACATCGGCCGGGCCACCCGCGAGCACCCGTACCTGCGCCTCGGCGCCAGCCCGCGCGCGCTCCTGCAACTGCTCCGGGCCGCCAAGGCCGCCGCGGCACTGGACGGCCGGGACTTTGTGCTCCCGGACGACATCGCCTCAGTCTCCGAGGCGGTGCTCTCCCACCGGCTGATGCTGGACCGCAAAGCCGTAACCGCCGGCGAGGATGCGCCCGGTATCGTGGCGTCCATCCTGGCCAAGGTTCCGGTCAACGGCGAATCCCGCCGTCCCGCTGTGTAGGTCAAGCGCCATGGACCGGTTCGGCTGGCTGCCCACCCGCTACGTGACGATGCGCGGCTGGGGACTGCTCGCCGCCGGCGTCGGCGCCCTGCTGCTGGCGCAGATCTTCGGCCGCCGCGACCTGCTGAGCCTGGCGGTTTTCCTCATCGCCCTGCCCCTGCTCGCCGCGGCGGTGATGGTGGTGCTCAAGCCGCGCTTCGCCGTCGAACGTAAATTCCGGCCCGCCTCTGTGGAGACCGGGCTGATTACGCATGTCCAGCTGTCCGTGAGGCGCACCGGCAGCTTCGGCGGCATCGCCTATATGGAGGAGCAGCTGCCGCACCGGTTCGGCCGCTCCCCCACGTTCCGCTTCCCCGCGCGCTACCCCACGCGGACCGGCGAGAGCATCTACGAGTACCGGCTGCGTTCCGGCAAGCGCGGGATGTTCGGGATCGGCCCCGTCACCGCGGACTTCGAGGACCCCTTTGGGCTGGCCCGGCACCGGCACAACCTGGGCGAGGTTTCGGCGCTCATTGTCACGCCGGCCCCGGTGGAGCTGCCGCCGACGTCGTTAACCGGCGCCCGCGGCACAGACGGCACCGCCAGCACCCGGCGGCAGGCAAATCCGAGCGACGACGACGTCATGACGCGCGAATACCGGCACGGCGACCCGATGCGGCGGGTGCATTGGGCAGCCACCGCGCGGCAGGGCGAGCTGATGGTCCGGCAGGAGGAATCCGTCACCACCCCGCAGGCCACCATCATTCTGGACCAGCGCGTGCACACGTTCGGCAGCGGCCTGCTGCCGTCGCTGTCCGCGGAGCACGACGGCGGGGAGCTGCTGCACAGTTCGCCCGCGTTCGAATGGGCGGTCACCGCGGTGGCCTCGGCCGCACATGACTTCATCCAGCGCAACTACAATGTGCGGCTGCTCGACGTCCACGCCGAACCCGGCCTGCTGCGCTCCCCCTCGGCGCCGTGGCCCGAAGACGAAAGCTTCGTGGGCCCTGCCGGCTACCAGAACCTGGCGGAGGGACTGGCCGCGCTGGGGCTGGCCGAGGATCCGCACCGCAGGTCGGACCGGCCGCAGCCGGGGGCGGAGACGTTCGGGGACCGGCTGATGGACAAGCTCGCCGCACACAAACTCAAGGGCCCGCTGCTGGCCCTGCTGGGCAACATTTCCGCCGCCGAAGCGCGCCTGCTGGCCCCGGCCGCCGAGTTCGGCTCGCATGCCTTCGCCATCCTGGTCATGGACCATCCGCACGACTCCTCGCCGGCGCTCGAGGCCCTGCGCAACGGTGGCTGGCGCGCGGTCGGGGTCAACGCCAAGGCTTCGCTGCCGGCGGCGTGGAGCTACTTCGACGCCCAGGCCGCGGTCACCGCGTCCACCGCCCGGTCCCGCGCGGCCGGCACCGCTGCCGCCGGACCTGCCGCCGCGGGATCCGCCCGCTCCGGCCCCGTCTCCCCGGGAGGCCGACGATGACCGCCACGCTGGACCGCGGACAGGGGCACGGTGCCCGTTCCGGGGCGCCGGAGTACCTCGCGCCGGACAACGGCTCACGACGGCGCCTCCCGACTGGCTCCGGGCCGTGGCTCATGTCCGTCGCAATCGCCGCGGCGGTGGTGCTCACCGCGGCCAACCTGAACGGCGTCATCGAAGGCTGGGCTTGGCTGGGCAACATCTTTTTCACCGTCCTCTGTGTCGAAGCCGGCACGGCGCTGGGACGGGCGCTGAACTGGCCCGCGGTCGCCGCCACGCTGCTGGGGCTGGCGGGTTTGATTGGCTCCGTCACGCTGATGTTCTTCGCGTCCACCAGCTTCCTGGGTGTGGTCCCTGGCCCGGGGACGTTCCGGGCCTTGGGACCGATGGTGGACCAGGCGCAGGAGACCGTCATCTCGCAGGTGGCACCCGTGCTCGCAACACCCGGCATCGTCATGGTGGCGTGTGTCGGCATCGGGCTGGTGGCGCTGCTCGTGGATACGGTGGCAGTCCCGCTGCAGATGCCTGCCACCGCCGGGGGCGGCCTGCTCGCCGTCCTGATGGTGCCGGCGATCATCAAGCCAAACAGCCTCGGAGCGGTGGGTTTCCTGGCCGCAGCCATCGGCTTCCTGCTGATCCTGGGCTGCGCACAATGGCTGGCCGGGGACGACCAGGCCCCCGCGGGCAGCGTCCGGGCCGGGCAGTTCACCCGGGCCGCCTCCATCGGCGCCGCGGCCGTCGCCGTGACACTGCTGCTGCCGCTGGCGATTCCGGGCTTCACAAGCGGAGCATTTCCGCAGGGATCCAGGTTGAACTGGCTGGGCGCGCCCACCGGTCTCAATCCCGTCGTCAGCCTGGGCGACAACCTGCGCCGGCCCGGGGCCTTCGGCCGGATGACCTATGCCACCGATTCCGCTGACCCGCTCTATATCCGGTCCGTGACACTGGAGAACCTGGCCGGCGCGCGCTGGCGGCCCACCGATTCCGACGGCGTCCAGCGCTCGGGGGTCGAACGGATCGGCACGCGGAGCACGCGCGAGCTCATGGAGCGCGGCGAGGTGACCACCACCATCATCAGCACGGGTTCCTTCACCAGTCCCTGGCTCCCGGCCCCCTATGCGCCTGCCGAAGTGGACGGGCTGAGCGGCAACTGGACCTGGGATCCCCGCACGCTCGCTATCCGCGGCACGGGCAACACCACGAGCGCCGACCAGGAGTACACGGTGCGCAGCGTCGAACCAGTATTGACCAGGGCAGGGCTGGAGTCAGCCGATTCGATCGACGCTCCGGTGGTGGATGACATTTTCACCGAACTGCCCGACAGCATGCCGGACATCATCGAGGAAACCACCGCCAATGTGCTCGACGGCCTGACCGAGCCCTATGAGCAAGCGATGGCGGTCCAGAGCTACCTGCGGGGTCCGGATTTCGTCTACTCGGAAGAGGCCCCGGTGGACGGCGGCTACGACCAGAGCGGCTTTGACGTGGTGGGCGCGTTCCTGGAGGAAAAGTCCGGCTACTGCACGCACTATGCCTCGACCATGGCGATCATGGCGCGTACCGCCGGCATCCCCAGCCGCATCGCTGTCGGCTACGCGCCCGGTGATGAGACCGGTGAAGTTTTCGAGATGGACGGCCGGGAGCTGACCGAATACGAGATCGATTCCCGCGACGCCCATGCCTGGCCAGAGCTGTACTTCGAAAACCTCGGCTGGGTGGCGTTCGAGCCGACGCCGGGTCGCGGTGCAGTGCCGGATTATGCGCAGGCGGAAGCAGCGCCCGTTCCGGATCGAGCGGAGGAAGAAAACCTCAATCCCCGTGCCGGGCCAACCCTGCCGCTACCCTCCGCCGGCGCCGACCCGGAAGCCGGAACCGGCACCGCGGCGGAAAGCCTGGCGCCGCGGCTGTGGAGTGCAGCCGGCGCGGCCGCCCTGCTGCTGGCCCTCCTGTCCCCCATGCTGCTGCGCACCTCGCGAACGCGGAAACGCCGCACCCAGCTGCTCGCGCCGGCCGTGCCGGAACGCCAGTCGGCCCTGCTGGCCTGGGAGGAAACGCTCGACGTCGCTGCGGACTATGGAGCGCCGTCCGCGCCGGAGGAATCGGCCCGGGCCTTCAACCAGCGGCTGGCGGCAAGCGGCACCCTCGAAGGCGAGCCCGCCGCTGCGCTGGAACGGCTGCGCGCCGGGTACGAATACGCCGCCTACGCCAATCCGCAAACCCCTGCCCAGCCGCCGGCGAACAGCCGCCGTTGGGAGGACGTTACGTCCGTGGCCGGGCAGCTGAAGGCGAGAAGCTCCTGGCAGCAACGCCTGCTGGGACGCTTCCTGCCCCAGTCGCTCTTCCGCCGCCGTTGACGCTTGGCCCCCGCCGTCGTTGTTGGTATTGAAGGTATGGGTCGTTAACAGCAGCGGGGCGGCAGGCCATCCGGCTTGCCGCCCCGCTGTAGAGCAGGTTAGAGCTGGTCCGCGTACGGATCGGCGATGCCGACGTACTGGGTGTAAAGGTATTCCTCGATGCCCTCGGAGCCGCCTTCACGGCCCAGGCCGGACTGCTTGACGCCACCGAACGGCGCGGCGGCGTTGGAGATGACGCCGGCGTTCAGGCCGAGCATGCCGGTCTCCATCTTCTCGCTCACGCGCAGGCCGCGGTTGAGGTCCTTGGTGTAGACGTAGGCAACCAGGCCGTACTCGCTGCCGTTGGCCAGGGCCACGGCTTCGTCCTCGTCGCGGAACGTGACGATCGGAGCCACCGGGCCGAAGATTTCCTCGGCGAGGATGCGCGACTTCGGCGAGACGTTGGTGAGCACGGTGGGCTGGTAGAAGTAGCCGGGGCCGTCCACGAAAGCGCCGCCGGTCACGGCGGTTGCGCCGTGGGAGATCGCGTCCGTGACGAGTTCGTGCACTCCGTCGCGCGCCTTGCCGTCGATCAGCGGGCCAACGTTGGAGTGCGCCTCGGTGCCGCGGGCCGGGGTCAGCTCGGCGATCCGGGCGGCGAACTTCTCGGCGAAGGCCTCGGAGATGGTGTCCTGCACGATGAAGCGGTTGGCTGCGGTGCAGGCCTCGCCCATGTTGCGCATCTTGGCGGCGAGCGCGCCTTCGACGGCCTTGTCCAGATCGGCGTCGTCGAAGACCACGAACGGGGCGTTGCCGCCGAGCTCCATGGAGGTGCGCAGGACCTTGTCCGCCGAGTCGCGGATCAGGGCCTGGCCCACCGGGGTGGAACCGGTGAAGGAGAGCTTGCGCAGCCGGTCATCCTTGATCAGCGGTCCGGTGACCTTGCCTGCGGTGGAGGTCTGGATGACGTTCAGCACGCCTGCCGGCACGCCTGCCTCGATCATGACCTGGGCGAAGAGCAGGCTGGTCAGCGGGGTCAGGGTGGCGGGCTTGAGGATGGCCGTGCAGCCTGCCGCGATCGCGGGGGCAATCTTTCGCGTGGCCATGGCCAGCGGGAAGTTCCACGGGGTGATCAGCAGGCAGGGGCCCACCGGCTTCTTCTGGACGAGCAGGCGGTTCTTGCCGTCCGGGGCGGTGGCGTAGCGGCCGTTGACGCGCACGGCCTCTTCGGAGAACCAGCGGAGGAACTCGGCGCCGTAGGTAACCTCGCCGCGAGCCTCGGCCAGGGGCTTGCCCATTTCCATGGTCATCAGGAGGGCGAAGTCTTCGGTGCGCTCGGTGACGAGCTCGAAGGCGCGGCGCAGGATCTCGCCACGTTCGCGCGGGGAGGTCTTGGCCCAGTCGGCCTGGGCGGCAGCGGCGGCATCCAGTGCGGCGGCGCCGTCCTCGGGCTGGGCATTGGCGATGGTGAGCAGGACCTTGCCGGTGGCGGGGTCTTCGACGTCGAGCGTCTGTCCGCCGGCGGCGTCGCGCCACTCGCCGTTGATCAACAGACCTGTGGGAACCTTGGCGAGCAGTTCTGCCTCGCGGGTTGCGGTTTCACCCATAGCGGTGCCTCCAATTTTTCAGCATTGAATCGACGGGCGAGCTGCCCAACTGCTTTTACGGTAGGTGGTGGCGCTCACGGCTGTAAATGCAGGACTGCACTAGGTCGCTTTATTACGCCTGTGCAGGTGTACAAGGGCGATAAGTTCGATGGCGCCGGCCGGATCACGTCAGGAGCGCGCGGCCAGCACGGCCGAGTAGAGCTCGCGCTTGCTGATCCGCGCATCAGCTGCGACTGCCGCGACGGCGTCCTTCAGGCGGGAACCCTGGCCGATCAGCTCATTCACCGCTGCAACATGGTCTTCGGCCTGCTCCGGCTCTGCATCCGGGGCTCCGGCAACAACGACGGCGATTTCACCGCGCACTTCGGATGTCTCCGCCCACTCCAGCAACTCGCGCACCGGGCCGCGGAGCACTTCCTCATGCAGCTTGGTCAGTTCGCGGCAGACTGCTACGCGCCGGTCCGGACCGAACGACGTGTGCAGCGCCCTGAGCATCGGCTCGAGGCGGTGCGGCGCTTCGAAGAACACCATGGTCCGCTTTTCGTCCGCCAGGTCGGAGAGCCGCGCGCTGCGCTCCCCTGCCTTGCGCGGCAGGAAGCCTTCAAAGGTGAAGCGGTCCGTTGGCAGGCCCGACAGGGCAAGCGCAGTGAGCACTGCGGAAGGCCCCGGAATGGCGGTGACCACCACGCCGTCCTCGACGGCGGCCTCGACCAGGCGGAAGCCCGGGTCCGACACGGCAGGCATGCCGGCGTCGGTCACCATGATCAGGGTCTTGCCGCCGCGGATGAGCTCCAGCAGTTCGGCGGTCCGGGTGGCTTCATTGTGCTCGTGGTAGCTGATGATTTTCCCGGTGACACTGATGCCCAGCGCGTTCAGGAGTTTGTGGAGCCGACGCGTATCTTCCGCGGCCACGATGTCGGCGGTCTGCAGCAGCTCCACCAGGCGAGTGGACGCATCCCCGATATTGCCGATGGGCGTGCCCGCCAGCACAATTTGTCCGCGGCCCGCGCTGTCCGGCTTTTCCTGCTCATTCACAGGTCAACCCTACCGCTCCGCTGAGTACGCCGCGTCGGCTGGCCACTTCCTTGACTGGAGAAGACAAGGGCGCTGGGTTTCACTGGCACCCCTGTTCTCGCCGGTTGAGGCCGCTGTGGATAACATCTGCGCGGTTTTGGCACTTCTACGCATAATGTCTCCATGCCAAAGCCCACCCCCTTGCCGAGTCCGCTGGACAAGTCTGCATTTACACTCGGAGACGGAGAAAGTGCGGGCCTGACGAGGGACCATATGCGCAACTCCAGCGTGGTAACAGTCGGACGGGGAATTCGAGCACCCAAGGATGCTGATCTGGACTTCGCAGGGAAAGTCCGACCCTACACGCGCATCAACAGCGGAAGCGCAGCTTCCCATGACACCGCTGCCCGTTTATGGGAAATGCCGAGCCCCGAATCGGACACCGGACCGTACTCTTTCCAGACGAGGTCACGTGCGTCAATGGGCTCTTTCTAACGACGAGGGTGCGAACCTGGCTGGATCTCGCGCAGTCCCTTCCTCTCGACGATCTGGTGGTCATCGCGGACCACCTCGTGCGGGTGCCGCGCCCTAATTTTGAAAACCGTTACGAACCGTATGCAACACCCTTTGAGCTCGGCAACATGATCGCCCGCCATCCCCGGAAGAAAGGTGTGCGGATATTGCGCGACGCGTTGCAACTCGTCAGGATTGGCGCGGATTCACCGCCGGAGACGCAACTCCGCCTCGCCATGGTTCGCGCAGGCCTTCCAGAACCGCGTGTCAACGAGCGCATCGTCGACGACATGGGAAATATGCTGCACCCACCGGATCTATCCATCACCGAATTCCGCATCGCGATCGAGTACGAGGGCCAGGGGCACAGCTTGCCGGACCAAATCGACCGGGATATCGGACGAACAGAGCGGACGCTTGCCGCAGGCTGGATCGAAGTTCGTATATCCAAACGCCACATGGCCCACGGAGCGAAGCTTGCAATAGACAAGATCGTTAGCGCACTTATCGAGCAGGGCTGGAAGTATGACGATATTGCCTGCTGAGCATGCGTTTCTTCAGCGGGCGGGCATGCCGCCCGGGATACCGATTCACTCACCTGTGTCGGAGTGGAAGTCGAGTGGAGAAAACACGGGCGCCAGCACATGTCAGCACCCCTGTTTTCTCCACCGGCCTGCTTGGGCGCATTCAGAACTCGCACGTCACCACATTTTCGGACTAGAACAACGAACGACTGAACTTCAGTCCGCTCCCTCGGACGGACAAGTGAAACTCCGGCGACAGAAGTGCACTCCAACAATGTCCAATAGCGACGTTTCGCAGCCCCGGTAGATAAGGTCTGTATGTGGCCTCATTGAACAGTCAGCCCTGCCCACAGCGCCCACGGGGCCGTGCCACCCTGGCTTGCACCCAGCAAGTTACTCGCAGGTAACATGTTCACCGTGTCCCAGCCCATCAGCCACCAGCAGCAGGTGCCGGAGCGCCCGGCGCATTGGCTTCAGACGCCGGCGCATGCCTTCAAGGCAGACGTGCTGAAGCGGCGTCTGCTGGGCTCGCCCGTAGTCTTCGGGATCTGGGGCTGGCTGGTCCCCGTGTTGGCCGCGGCGATCGGCGGAATCCTGCGCTTCTACCGGCTGGGCGAACCCGGCTCCCTCGTTTTCGACGAGACCTACTACGTCAAGGACGCCTACTCCTACCTGCAGTCCGGCTACGAGCGGGAGTGGCCGGAAGAAGCCAACGATTCCTTCAACGCGGGCAACCCGGACATCCTGCTGGACTCCCCCGAGTATGTGGTCCATCCGCCGGTCGGCAAGTGGATGATCGCGTTCGGCATGTGGCTGTTCGGCTCCGACAACGGCTTCGGCTGGCGTTTCGGCGCGGCCCTGGCCGGCACACTGTCCATTTTGATGATCGCGCTGATCGCCCAGAAACTGTTCAAGTCCCCCGTCCTGGGCGGCGTCGCCGGTCTGCTGACCGCCGTCGACGGCCACCATCTGGTGCATTCACGCACCTCGCTGCTGGATATCTTCCTCACTTTCTGGGTGGTCGCGGCGTACGGTGCGCTGCTGCTGGACCGCGACGACGGACGACGGCGGCTGGCCGGCAAAGTGGCGGCCCTCGCCGGACCGTCCGGGGTACCTAATAAACTGCAGCTGCTCTACGGTCCGTTCGTGCTGTGGCGGCCATGGCGGCTGGTGGCCGCGGTCTGCATGGGTCTCGCCGTCGGAACGAAGTGGTCGGCGCTGTCCTTCGTGGCGGTGTTCTGTGTGATGGCCGTGCTGTGGGATGTCAATGCGCGCCGCATTGCCGGAATCCGTGGCTGGATCTCCGGCGGGGTTTTCCGCGACGGCGTACCCGCCTTCTTCACCATGATGCCGCTGGCCGCCGCTACTTATCTGGCCACCTGGACGGGCTGGTTCCTGTCCGAGGACGCCTACCACCGTCAATGGGCCCGGGACAATGCCGGCGGCATCTGGGGCTGGGTCCCGGATCCGCTGCGCTCCCTCGCCGAGTACCACCGCAGCGCCTACACCTTCCACAACGGGCTGGATTCCGAGCACCCGTACCAGTCCAACGCCTGGACTTGGCTCTTCATGGGTCGGCCTACCTCGTTCTACTATCACTCGGATGAAAACGGCGTGAACGGATGCGCCGTCGACACCTGCTCCATCGCCGTGACGGTGGTGGGCAACCCGCTCATCTGGTGGGCCGCGGCGTTGGCGTTGATCGCCGTTGCCTTCGCCTGGCTGGGCCGCCGCGACTGGCGCGCCGGCGCGATCCTGGCAGGTCTGGCCGCCGGCTACCTGCCGTGGTTCCTATTCCCGGACCGCACCACGTTCTTCTTCTATGCCATCTCCTTCCAGCCGTTCCTGATCCTGGCCCTGACCTATGTGCTAGGCCTGTTCCTCGGCAAACGGACCGACCCTGTGTGGCGGCGCCGTCAGGGACTGGTGGTGGTCGGCGGGTTCATCATTGCCGTGCTGCTGGTCTCGGCGTATTTCATGCCGGTCTGGACGGCCGAACAGATCCCCTACGATCAGTGGCGGTGGCGGATGTGGATGCCCAGCTGGGTGTGAGCAGATGGGCCGGGCCACACGAAACTAGAACAACACCTAACGATGAAAGTGAGAACGCGGTGCGCGAAGCGTCAACCGAACTGCTGGAGCGCATGCCGGACGGCTCCAACGTCACAGACATTCTCCTGGCGCGGCACAAACGCAACCCGCAGCATGCCCTCTATGCCGTGAAGCGGGCCGGCGTGTGGACCGATGTGTCCGCCGCCGAACTCCTCGGCCAAGTTTCTTCGCTGGCCAAGGGGCTGATCAACGCCGGCATCCGGCCCGGGGACAAGATTGCCGTGATGTCCAAGACCCGGTTCGAGTGGACGGTGGTGGACCTTGCGGGCTGGTTTGCCGGCGCCGTGGTGGTCCCCATTTACGAGACGTCCTCGGCGCACCAGGTGCAGTGGATCCTCTCCGATTCCGGCGCCAAGCTCGTCTTTGTGGAGGACGAGTCCAAGGCCGCCGTCGTGAATACGGCCATGCTGGAGCTGCCCGCCCCGCTCCCGGTCTGGACCATGGCCGGCAACGAGCCGGGACTGGTCGAACTCCGGGCGCAGGGCGCTGCCGTATCGGATGAGGAGCTGGAGCAGGCCCGCACCTCGCGCACGTTGGAGGATGCGGCGTCGTTGGTTTACACCTCGGGCACCACGGGGCGCCCACGCGGCTGCATCATCACCCACGGCAACTTCGCCGAACTCGCCCTGAACACCACGGAATTCCTGCCTGCCATCCTCAAGGAACCGGGCGCCAAGTCGCTGATGTTCCTGCCGCTGGCCCACGTCCTCGCCCGCGCCGTCCAGGTCATTTGCCTCGCCGCCGACGTGAAGATGGGCCACACGGCGAGCATGGCGGACCTGATCGATGACCTCCGCACGTACAACCCCACCTTCCTGCTGGTGGTGCCGCGCGTGTTCGAGAAGGTCTACGCATCCGCCAAGCAGAAGGCGCACGACGACGGCAAGGGCCGGATCTTCGACGCCGCGGCCGACACCGCCGTCGCCTATTCGCAGGCGGTCGATGTGCGGGACCGCGGCACCGGCTCAGGCCCTGGCCCGGTCCTGAAGCTCAAGCACGCCGTGTTCGACAGGCTGGTGTACGCGAAGCTGCGCGCCGTCTTCGGCGGGCAGGTCGGCTTCACAGTTTCCGGCGCGAGTGCCCTGAATCCGCACCTGGCGCACTTCTTCACCGGCATCGGTGTGCCCGTGCTCGAGGGCTACGGGCTGACCGAATCCACCGCGCCCGCCGCCGTGAATCTGCCGGGCCGCAACCGGATCGGCACCGTCGGCCTGCCGCTGCCGGGCACCACCATCCGCATCGCCGACGACGGCGAGGTGCTGATCAAGGGCATCGGCATTACCCCCGGCTACCACAACAACGAGGACGCCAACCGGGAGAACTTCACGGACGGCTTCTTCCGGACCGGTGACTTGGGGACAATTGACGACGACGGCTTCCTCACCATTTCGGGGCGGAAGAAGGACCTGCTGGTCACGGCCGGCGGCAAGAACGTCGCCCCGGGACCGCTCGAGGATGCGCTGCGGGAGCACCAGCTGGTGTCGCAGGCCGTGGTGGTCGGCGAAGGCAAGCCCTTTGTGGCAGCGCTGCTGAGCATCGATCCCGACGGCTTGGCCGCCTGGAGCAAGTCGCAGTCCCGGGAGGGTATCAGCGTTGCCTCCGCCGGTTCAGACCCGGCCGTGCGGGCGGAGCTGCAGGGCGCGGTGGACCACGCCAACAAGCTGGTCTCCCGCGCCGAGCAGATCCGGAAATTCGCGGTGCTCCGGCAGGAACTGACCGAGGCCTCGGGGCACATGACGCCGTCGCTGAAGCTCAAACGGACGCAGGTCATCGAGGACTTCACGGCGGACATCGACCGCCTCTACAGCTGACCCGGCGCCCCGTCGTGCGGGGCGCCAGAATTGTTAGAAGCCTTCGCGCAGGTCCTGCAGGTAGCGGGCGCGGGCGGCGGCGAGCTTCTCGGAGCTGCGCTCCCGCCGGGACTTGGTCGGCCAGGTGAAGGCCAGCACCAGCGAGGACACCATCAGCACCAGCACCGCGATCACAATCCCGGCGTCCATCCAGAACTGGGCGGGGAACAGCCGGATCAGCGTGTCGTCCACAAAGAACGTCCACGTACCGTCCGCGAAGAAGACCCCGTGGAACGCGGTGAAGAACCCCTGCCAGTTCAGCGCGCCCAGCACGCCGAGCACGATGATCAGGATCAGGGTGGCGGCGGACCCGGCGAACAGGCCGCGGCGGATGCCGCCGGGATACGTGCGCGCCAGGTAAATCACCGCGAGCACGGCCAGGACCAGCATCACTGCTCCGGCAATCCACGCGCCCATGATCACGGTCTTCACGTCCGCCATGTGGCCGACCTCGCTGTCGAGGAACAGCTGGTCCCCGTCCGGCCCCACCAGCCCGCCGAGGTAGCGCGGCCCGGCCCAGTTCAGCAGGTAGTCCACGGTGTACGAACCGTAGGTCATCCGGTCCTCGGTGCTGAACCCGAAACTGTCCGCGGGGAAACCCGGCCGGTGATACTCGATCCACAGGAACAGCGGGGTGCAGACCGCGCGGATCGCCCCGATGATCAGCAGGAACGGGAAAAAGACGGCCAGCATGACCTGCAGGAACCGGCCCGCCGGCGGCTTCGCGTTGACGGCTTCCTCGCGCTCTGCCGCCCTTCGCTCCACGTCCGAAAGCACTGGCCGGTTTGGTTTTTGGGCGCCCGGTTTGGCGCCGGGTCCATTCCCAGCTCCAACGTTGGATCCGCCCACAGCCGAGGACGACGCCGTTGCTGCCGCCCCCGGTGTTTTGCCGGCACCTTTATCTCCGGGCCGGGCGCGGGTCTTCTCCGCCCGCACCGTCTCGTCTGGTCCTGGCTGCCATTCCGGTGCCCGATCGGGCCCAGGGTTCGCTCCGGCGTTCGGTCCGGGGTTTGGTTCGGGGTTTGGTCCGGGGTTTGGTCCGGCATTTGATCCGGGGTTTGGTCCGGGCGTCGATCCGCTTGGAACCTGCGCGTCCTGCGGTTCGGCCGAAGACTTAGCCTCATCCTCCGGTCCGCCCGCGGCAGCCCGACGGCCAGTACTGGGCAGCTCGGAGGAGTCGGGTGACGCCGTGGACGCTGCTTCGCTTGTCGGTCCCTCGCTGCCGGTGGACATTGCCGCCGTGGGAGCAGCCTTCGCCGTTGGGGCTTCAGTGCCGGCGGAGTCTGTTCGCGCCTCGGCTGGCGCCGGGCGATCTTCTCGGGGCTGATCCGGCTTCGCGGAAACATCGGCCTGCGCAGTGGAAACATCGGCCTGCGCAGAAGTAGTGGGCTTCGGTGCCGGGCTCCCCCAGCCGGGGACGGCATCCGGCTTGAAGCGCGACGCGGCAGGAGCACCGCTGCTCTTCCCGTTGGTAGCGCCGCCGTCGCTCTTGGCCGCGGGGGCACCGTCGTCGTTCTTCGCTGAGGAGGCACCGCCGTCGTTATTCTTTTCGGTCCCGCGAGGTTCCTTGTTGAAGGCGCTCAGATCCGGCAAGCGGCTGGCCTTGCGCATCGGCAGCCGGTTGGCCTCGTCAAGGAACCGGCCGCTGGCAGGGACCGGAGGCGCGGGCACCTCCACCGGGTCGCTGTCGGTATCCGGCGCACGATCCGTACGGGGGTTATCAATGTTGCCGGAGATCCGGTCCTCGCCTGCCACGTTCTCCCTCTTTCCTCGCGCTTGGCACGTCTGTTAAAGACAGTACCGCCGGGAGCGTTCCGGCAGCGGATGCCACCCCGACCGCGCCCGATGAGTCGCCGAGTTACCGGCGGCTCCGGCGGGAGTCGTCCCGGTGCCGGCCGGATCCAGTTCAGGGACAGCTCAGCTGGTCCGGGCGACCTCGCCGGCGTCGAAGCGGCCCAGGTCGCCGCGTTCCCCGGCGTTGTAGGCGCGTCGCCCGAGCACCAAGGTGTAGGTCCAGTACGCGGCGAGCACCAGCGCTCCGATGCCGATGCGGGCCCAGTGCGGCAGATCGCTCGGCGTCACAAAGCCCTCGACGAGGCCGGAGATGAACAGGACCAGCACCAGCCCCAGGGCCACGGTGATCAGCGAGCGGCCTTCTTTCGCGAGCGACGCGGCGCGGGTCATCCGGCCGGGCGAAACCCAGGCCCAGAAGATCCGCAGGCCCGCGGCACCGGCAATGAAAATGGCGGTCATCTCCATCAGGCCATGCGGCAGGATGTAGAGGAAGAAGGTGTCCAGCTGGTCGTAGGCGGCCATCATCCCGCCGGCCATGCCCACGCCCTGGGCGTTCATGTAGAGCACGTACGGCACCCAGAGACCAGACACGCCGAAGGCCACGCACTGGGCGGCGATCCACGCGTTGTTGGTCCAGACCATGCCGGCGAAGGACGCGTTGGGGTTTTCCTTGTAGTAGTTGACGAAGTCCTCTTCGACGTACTGGCGCAGCTCTTCGTCCGAGCCGATGGCCTTGATGACCTCGGGGTTGCCGGTGACCCAGGCGCCGAAGAGCCAGGACACCAGGATAAAAACGACGCCGATAATGACCGTGAGCCAGCGGATCCGGTAGAACGCGGTGGGCAGCGAAAGCACGAAGAAGCCGGCAACGTCTTCCGCGAAGTTGGAACGCGCGCCGGTGAACTTGGTGCGTGCACGGGACAGCCGGGTGGAAAGCGCGCCGGAGAGCTGGCTTTCGGGTGCGATCGAGCGGATCATCGACAGGTGCGTGGAGGTGCGCTGGTAGAGCACCAGCAGCTCGTCGGCTTCCTCGCCGGTCAGGCGGCGCTTGGCACTGAGCTCGTCCAGGCGTTTCCAGTCATGCTGGTGCACCGCGGTGAAGGCATCGATATCCACGCCTCCAGCCTATCGCTCGGTGGGTCACCGGGCGCTCGGTAGAGTGGTGGCATGAGCAACATCGTCACGGGCGAGGCCGTGGTCCTGGAACTGCGTCCGGCGTCGTTCGGGGTACGCGCGCTGAGCTCGATGATCGACTGCATCATCAACTTCCTGCTGCTGATCCTGACCACCGCGTTCCTGGCGGAGACCGTGCAGATCGGGTTCGACCCGGCGGCGGCGCAGGCCCTGGTGCTGACCATGGTGGTGTTTTTCCTGGTGATCGTGCCCGTGACGCTCGAGACGCTGACCCGGGGCAAGTCGATCGGCCGGCTGATCATGGGACTGCGGATAGTGCGCGACGACGGCGGCTCCATCCGCTTCCGGCACGCCCTGATCCGTGGGCTGGTGGGCGTGTTCGAGCTGTACCTGCTGCTCGGTTCCGTGGCGTTCGTCGTCGCACTCTTCAATGACCGGTCCAAGCGGCTGGGCGATCTGCTCGCCGGGACCTACAGCATGCGCGAACGGGTGGGGGTCATCCCGCAGGAACTGCCGCACATTCCGCCGCAGCTGGTGCCGTGGGTGAAACTGACGGACATGGGCCGGCTGCCGGAGCCGCTGGCGCGCCGGATCTCCCAGTTCATCGTGCAGTCGCCCAAGATGATTCCCGCCTCGCGGGAACGGCTGGCGATCGATCTGGCGAACGAGACCTCGGGCTATGTTTCTCCCCCGCCGCCGACCGGTACCGCGCCCGAAATGTTCCTGATCGCGGTGATGGCCGAACGCCGCGAACGCGACTTCGCCCGGCTGAGCCGCCAGTACGATCGCTCCCAGGCGCAAAGCAAGCGGCTGCACTCGCTCCCGTTCCAGGACTGAGCGGCTTCGGTTCCAGGCTGATTAGCTGACCGGCCCGGAACCGAAGGCTCAATAAGGTCAGGCCTTGGCGATCGCTTCCTTGAGTGCGCCCAGCAGCAGCGCCACGGAGGCCGGGTTGGCGTTCGGCCCCATGAGCCCGATCCGCCACACGGTAGACGTGAACTGGCCAGCGCCGGCACCGATCTCGATGTTGAAGTTTTCCAGCAGGTAGCCGCGGACCGCCGCGGAGTCGACTCCCTCGGGCACCATTACCGTGGTCAGCTGCGGCAGCCGGTGGCCCTCGGCCGCAAACAGCTCCAGGCCCATTTCCTGCAGCCCGTCCTGCATCGCCTTGCCGGCCGAGCGGTGGCGTTCCGTCACCGCGTCCAGCCCCTCCGCCAGGATGCGGTTGATGCCCGCTTCGAGACTGGCAACCATGCCCACCGGAGCGGTGTGGTGGTACGCGCGCTGTCCGCCGGGGGCACCGTTGACGTAGCCGCCGAGCAGGCCCAGGTCCAGGTACCAGGACTGCGGCTTGGGCACGCGGCGCTCGAAGGCGCGGTCCGAAATGGTGAACGGCGCGAGGCCCGGGGCCACGCCGAGGCACTTCTGCGTGCCGGCATAGCCGACGTCGATGCCCCACTCGTCCGCGAGGATGGGCATGCCGCCGATGGACGTCACGGCGTCGGTAATCAGCAGGGCGTCACCCTTGATGGCGCCGAGGGCAGCGATATCGCTCCGGACGCCGGTGCTTGTCTCGGCGTGGACGGCGGCGATGACCGTGGGGTTCGGATGTGCGGCAGCCACCCGTTCGGCGTCCACCGGCGTGCCCCATTCGTGGTCCACTCGCACCACTTCGGCGCCGGCCCGCGAAGCGACCTCGCACATCCGCTCGCCGAAGAGCCCGTTCACAGCGACGACGGCGACGTCCCCGGACTGCACGGTATTGACGAAGGCGGCTTCCATGCCGGCCGAGCCGGTAGCGCTCAGCGGCAAGGTCCGCGCGTTCTTAGTCCCCCAGAGCACCCGCAGGCCCTCGTTGGTCCGGTCCATCCGCGCGATGAACTCCGGGTCCAGGTGCCCGATCAGCGGCAGGCCCAGCGCCGCGGTCGCCTCCGGGTACGGGTTGCACGGCCCCGGGCCAAACAGATGACGGGTGGGAATGATCCGATCCGGACTCATGGTCATGACGTCTGCATCCTAACGTTGTGAGCGGTTCCGGGTGCAGACAAACTGCACACCTCTCTTCATCATGCCAGCCGGCCCCGCTTTTCGCGCTTTGGCGGTCAGGACAGGACTATATGAACCATGGATCAGCGGATTGCAGGGCGCCCCGGCAGGGTGGATGGGTACCTGAGCCCGGCAAGTGGGAGGGGGACCGGAGCCCGGCGGGTTGGGGGGCGCTCTGCCGGACTCCGGAGTCTTGCTCACGCCGGTACCAGCGTCGGCTGGTCCTTGTGATCAAGACTGGAACCAATGGTGGCCTGCCGTTCTTTGAAAAACCTCAGTCCCAAATATCAATCCCCAACGACTCCCCATTCTGGGGGTGGCAGGAAAACGGCGGGCCGGGCACCCGAAGGTGACCGGCCCGCCGTCGTTCGCTGGAAGCGGTGGCGCGTTTAGTAGCGGTGCTGCTTAGTAGCGGTAGTGCTCCGGCTTGTACGGCCCGGCCACATCCACGTCCAGGTACTCGGCCTGTTCCTTGTTCAGTTCCGTCAACTCCACGCCGAGGGCGCCGAGGTGCAGGCGGGCGACCTTCTCGTCCAGGATCTTCGGCAGCACGTAGACCTGCTTGGCGTATTCCGGCTCGCCGGTGGTTGAGTCCGCCGCGGGCTTTCCGGCCTTGGTGAACAGCTCGATCTGCGCGATGGTCTGGTTGGCGAAGGAGTTGCTCATGACGAAGGACGGGTGGCCGGTGGCGTTGCCCAGGTTCAGCAGTCGGCCCTCGGAGAGCACGATGATGGAGCGCCCCTCCTTGCCTGCGGCGGGGTCAGCGTCGAAGACCCACTCGTGGACCTGCGGCTTGATCTCGACCTTCTGCACGCCGTCGATCTTCTCAAGCCCGGCGATGTCGATCTCGTTGTCGAAGTGGCCGATGTTGCCGACGATGGCCTTGTTCTTCATCTTCAGCATGTCGGAGGCCATGATGACGTCCTTGTTGCCGGTGGTGGTGATGAAGATGTCACCCTGATCCACAACCTTCTCCAGCGTGGTGACCTGGTAGCCGTCCATGGCGGCCTGCAGTGCGCAGATCGGGTCGATCTCGGTGACGATCACGCGCGAGCCCTGGCCGCGCAGTGCCTCCGCGGCGCCCTTGCCCACATCGCCGTAACCGCAGACGACGGCGACCTTGCCGCCCATGAGGACGTCGGTGGCGCGGTTGATGCCGTCCGGCAGGGAGTGGCGGATGCCGTACTTGTTGTCGAACTTGGACTTGGTGACCGAGTCGTTGACGTTGATGGCAGGGAAGAGCAGCTTGCCCTGTTCGGCCAGTTGGTACAGGCGGTGCACGCCCGTGGTGGTTTCCTCGGTCACGCCCAGGATGCCGCCGGCGATGCGGGTCCACCGCTGCGGGTCCTCGGCCAGCGACTTGCGCAGCACGTCGAGGATGATCGTGTACTCGTGGGCGTCATCGGAAGTGGCGTCCGGAACGGCGCCGGCGGCCTCGAACTCGACGCCCTTGTGCAGCAGCAGGGTGGCGTCGCCGCCGTCGTCGAGAATCATGTTGGGGCCGAGCTCGGGGTTCTCGGCCGCGCCGGGCCAGTTGAGGATCTGTGTGGCGGTCCACCAGTACTCTTCGAGTGTCTCACCCTTCCAGGCGAAAACCGGCACACCCTGCGGGTCTTCAACGGTTCCCTTGCCGACGACGATGGCCGCGGCAGCCTCGTCCTGGGTGGAGAAGATGTTGCAGGAGGCCCAGCGGACCTCGGCACCGAGCGCGGTCAGCGTCTCGATCAGCACCGCAGTCTGCACGGTCATGTGCAGCGACCCGGCGATACGGGCGCCCTTGAGCGGCTGGCTGGCGCCGAATTCTTCGCGCAGGGACATCAGGCCCGGCATTTCGTGCTCGGCGAGGCGGATCTGGTGGCGGCCGGCCTCGGCCAGGGAAAGGTCCTTGACCTTGTAATCGAATGACATGTGTTCTCCTGGGCGTTGGTTAGGCGTCGGTTGCCGGGGTGTTCGGGGAATTGTCGGTGGCGGGCTGCGCGCTGGCGGCCTGAGCGTCTGTGGGCCGGGCTTCGGCTGCCTGCGCAGCTTCGTGCAGCGCAGGCGGGAGCAGGACGGGGATGCCCTCGTCGATGCGGTAGCGCAACTGCTGGCCGCTGGCGTCCTTCGCGCTGGAAACCAGTTCCTCGCCTTCCTGGACCAGCGACGATCCGGTCACCGGGCAGCGCAGGACGGCAAGCAGTTCAGGGGAAAGATGTGCCATGGTGATAGTTTCCTTTGATCCTGTGATCCTGGCGTCAGGACGTACCGGCACGCAGACGGCCAGGGCTGGCCGGCGGCGCGGATTTCTTCACTTCAGGTTATCGCCCTACTGCTGTCCGCGCAGAATGCGCAGGTGCCCGCGGCGGGCTCCGCCGGACTCGGACGGCGGTTCGATCGGTTCGCGCAGGCCGCGCTGGGCCGGTGCTTCGTCCGGATTGTCGGGGACCGTTCCTGCCTGGCGGACCGCCTTGGCCAGGGCCATCAGGTCATCGGTGTTCGGGACGGGAGGCTGTTCCGGCAGGGCCAGCCGCATGACTTCCCAGCCGCGCGGTACCGTCAGGCGCTCCGCGTGTATGGCGCACAGGTCGTAGCAGTGCGGTTCGGCGTAGGTAGCCAGCGGCCCGAGGACGGCCGTGGAATCGGCATACACGTACGTCAAAGTAGCGATGGCCGACCGTTGACAGGCCGAGCGTGAACATTGGCGTATGGATCCCACGACTATGCATCCTACCCGTCTCCCTCCCGCAGAACGTGCAGCGGCACGCTCCGGAAGTGCTTTTGTCCGCACACAGGATTAGAGTCGATATATGAAAAACGGTTCGTCGCTCAATGTCAGGCTGAGTGATGCAGCGCAGTCCGGGGGCAGTTCAAGGCCGTTCGAAAGACGACGGCGGAACCGCCACGGGCGTGGACTGCGCGGTGAGCTTCTGCCCGCCCACCTGCCGGGCAACCGCACCCGGGAGGAACGGTTCGAAGGCTGGGTCTCGGACTCCGCGGAACGGCTTCACTATTTGTGGGGGGACCCCATCGAGGCCACCCAATTCGTGGTCGCCGAAATCCCGCCGAACCTGGAGGAACTGGTTGCCGCCGGCGGCCCCGCACCCCTTGGCAGCTTCACTCCCGCGGCTCCGGGACGGCCCGCCGTCGTTACTGTCTTCCGGCGTCCGGTGGAGCGGGAGGCCGAGAGCAAGGAAGAGCTGCCGGAACTGGTGCACGACGTCGTGGTTGAGCAAGCCGCCGAATTGCTCGGCATGGCCCCAGAGGCCGTCGATCCCAGCTACGGGCGCACCCGCTCCTAACCCAGTCAGCCCTGCTGACTCAGTAGCCCAACTGCCTCAGTAGCCCAGGAAAACCGGGACGCTCTGCCTGCCCTGCGTTCCAGGCGGAACAGCCAACACCGAGATGTTCGGCGAACTGCCGGTGAAGGCCACCTGCGAGGCGTAGACCGGATCCCCGGTGGCACCGATCAGGAGGGCTGCCGGATCCGCACCGTTAGCCTTCGGGTTCAGCGAGACGGTGCTTCCGCCCGGCACGTCGACTACCCGCTCGGTGCCGAGCTGGCCGTTCGCACTGATTGGCGTCACGCTGACCTTTGCGTTGCCCTCCGGTGCGATGAACGTGAACCGGGAGCTGACGCCGCCGGGCACGATGGCAAGGTGTTCGCTGCCCAACCGGTCGGTGGACGGAGCCCAGCCGAAATCCACCGGGTCGCCTTCGCCCGTGCCTCGGCTCACCCGTCCCGAAGCCACTACGGACACATCCGAGGTCACCTCCGCCGAGTACGTTCCCTCCGGAAGCGAGTCGAGCGGGATGGCGGACACCGTACCCGCGGCGACGTTGAACACGCCCCCGCCGGGCAGGGCCACCTGGCCCTTCGGACCGAAAACGCGTACTTCCACCGTGGCGTCGCTGGCGCCCGGAACCACCACGTTCAGGGCCGGCGAGGCACTCCCGTACCCGGACTGCCCGCGGATCTCCTGCGCGGTTTTTTCGTCCTGCACCGCGATCCCGGTGACCACCTGGCTCAGGCTCGCGCCAGCCGACGGCTGCAGCAACTCCACGCCGCCGGGCGTGAGCTCGCGCAGAATGCTCTGCTGGATGGTGCCTACAATCGGGCCGCCGGAGGAACTGACATGCACGGCCAGCGATTCCTGGTTGGCGGCCAGACCCGCCAGCACAATGGACTTCGATTCACCCGGGGCGATGAGCAGCCCGCGGCTGCCGGCGGCCTGGATCGGCCCCTCGGCACCGACGAGTTCCAGGTCCACGGTGGACGCGGTTTCGGTGGCGTTGTAGAGGTTGAGCACGGCGCTGCTGCCCACCGTGGTGGAGGCGCCGAGCAGCCAGAAATCGTTCGACGGCGTCATGCAGTTGGCCGCGGCCAGACCGCGCAGGTCGCCGTCTTCTGCGGTGTAGGTCATCGTCGCGCCCGCCTGCGGATGCTGCTGCCCCATTGGCTCGACAGTCAGTACGGTGGCAGCCGAAATGTCCTGGCTGGGAACCACTTCCGCCAGGACCTTCGTCTCCCCTGCTTCGCTGCGGCCGGTGCTCCCGGCCTCACCGGTGAACTCCGCGATCTCGCGCAGCGCAGAGTCCGAGCCGAGTTCGAACAGTGCGCTGCCGGGCACCGTTCCGCCCAAGTCACTCAGAACGACGGCGCGTGCCCGGGTTTCCGCCGTATTGGAGACGGGGCTGAACTCGGGATCCACCTCTTCAGCCGAGCTGTCCAGGAGTTTCAGCGGCTCGGGGCAGACGCCGGTGTACTCGCCCGCCGGGACGGCGGCCGAAACGGGCGGCAGCTCGGCGGCGGCCCGGGGCGGTTGCATGACGCTGCCGGCGACAATGCCGCCGGTACCGAGAACGAGGATGCCCAGCCCGGCGGCAAGACCAACCAGGCGGCCGTTCTTCTTGCCGGCCACGGACTCACCTTCCCGACCATCCGCGCGCGGCGTTACACTCGCCGTCGGATCGGCATCGTCAGCAGCCGCCTCAGCCGCGGGAGCAGACGCCTCCGTCTTGGCTGCGGGAGCGACGGCCGTCGTTTTTGCGGCCCGGGCAGACGCCTTCGTCTTGGCGGCCGGGGCCGAACCTGCGTCCGACGACTTTGCTGCCGCTGCCTCTTGAGCCTTGGCAGCCCTCGCGGCACGGCGCCCCTTGCGGGTCCCGCGATCGGCCTTCCCGGAGGCAGCACCCTGCGGATCGGCAGGGCCGGGCTGCTCGTCGGGCTGGTTGTCAGGCTTGTCTGCCATGGCTACGATTCCTTCCCTGCCGTGGCAGGTGCCGCGTCGGCGTTGTGCCTGTCGGCGCGGTCGATCTCGTGGGCGGCGATCCGCAGTTCTTCTGGGCTGCTGTCCGTGCCGGTGGTTCTGATGTGGTCGATCCGCCGCGGCACAAAGCGCTGCCGGGACGGGATCGGGACGGCCAGCAGCACGGTGATGCCGAGGAATATGATCTGCACGATGGCTACCCAGATGCCCCACGGGTTGGTGTAGCTGATCCGCAGTTCACCGCCGGCTTCGGGCACCTTGAATGCCTGCGCCCAGCCGTTCTCTGCCTGTTCGAGCGGCTGTCCGTCGAGGGTCGCCGTCCAGCCTGGATCCATCCGTTCGGCCAGGACCACCATGCGCCCGGCGTTGCCTTCGGGAATGGTGGTTCCGGCGCTGGTCCAGGAGGACGGCACCGTCTGCAGCAGGGCCCCGGTGCTGTCAATCACGCGCACGCGGCTGGTCAGGGTGCTGCTGGCCTCGCCGTCGCCGCTCTGGTCCGGAACCACACGCCACAGCCAGCCGGAATCCGTCCGGCCCACGGCGCTGAGGCCGGGTACGGCATCGATCCGGTTGGCCAGCAGTTCCGCGGAACTGTCCGACTGCTGGACCACCACAAAGCCGACACCGAGCCGGGCCAGTTCCTCCCGCGGGTCCACGCCGGTGCCGGCGGCGATCACGGCCACCGCGTTCCGGGCGGCCGCGGTGGCGTCGTCGTCCTCCCGGCGTTCAGCGTCCAAGAGACCACCGGTAATGGAGCGGGCCGCGTAGATCGGGGACAGCTGGTCCATGGTGGTGCCGCCGCTGTGCATCACGGCGGCGCTGATCGAACCGCTCTCGCTGCTCAGCACCAGCGAGCGGGTGCGCTCGGGCCCGGTCCCCCGGTCCGTGGCCGTGGCGGGCAGGATCCGCGCCTGGCTGGGCTCGAGCTGCATGTCGGTGCCGAAGTCGGTCAGGGTGCGCCCTTCGGCGGCGACGGTTTCCTCGGCGATCAGCTGCGGCACGAGCCAGTGCGCCAGATTAAGCACGGGGCCGGCAGCCAGAACAACGACGGCGGCAATGGCTACGGCGCGGAAGGCACCCTTGCGTTCCTTCCGCGGCTCGTTCAAGGTGTGCAGGCGCCGCACGCCGCTGTCCCCGCCGATCAGGGCGGCGGCCATGAGCAGGAACAGCGCCAGCGAAACGAACGGGCCGGTGAACGGGGGCACCATGGCTCCCGGGGCGATGGCGGTGGCGATCATCGCGGAGACCCAGCTGGCCGCCAGGGTCACGATCGCGCCCAGCCAGGACAGGCGGGCAACGCCGGCGCTGCGGCCGGGAAGCAGCAGGCCGACAGCGGCCAGCACCAGCATCGGTACGCCGGTGATCAGCGCGAAGGCCAACGCCCACGGGCCTTGGCCCAGGGACTCGAGGAAGCCGAAGGCGCCCAGTCCGGCGAAGGGATCAAACGCCACGGGGAAGCCCATGACCTGCTGCCAGAGCGGGGCGCCGTCGAAGAACAGCGGCAGGCCCGGGTCGCCGAGCAGCGCCCGAGGGGTGTCGATCGCGGTCAGGAACATCGGCAGGGCGAGCGCCAGGGGCGGCACCAGCGACCACCAGACGGTTTTGGCGCGCCGGCCGCGCTTGAGGCAGATGATGCCGACGAAAATGATGAAGACCGGCAGCAGCGCCGGGGCGGAAGCGGTGATGACGGCCAGGCAGAGACCGGCGGCAGCGGCGGCGGTCCAGGACGGAATGCCGTTGATGCCGGGCTTGCGGATGACCTCGGGACGGGGCTTGAGCGGATCCGGGTTCAGCCGCTGCACCGCGGAGCCGCTTGCGCGGACCAGGCCCAGCACGGCCCACGGAATCATCAGGTGTGCGATCAGTGCGCCGAGCCGGCCGGAGCCGAGGGCTACCTGGAGAACCGGCAGGGTGGCCCAGAAGAAAGCTGCCCAGAGGCGCAGCGAGCGGCGCTGGGTGAAGGCACCGGCGGCCACCCACGCCGCGAGCCCGGCCAGCGGCATCGCCAGCAGGATCAGCGTGAGGACCGCGGCGGAGCCGTTGCCCAGCGCGAGGATTGCCAGCACGGCCAGCACATAGCCGAACGGATCACCGTGGCCGGGCATGCCCGAACCGAGACTGATCCACCAGGCGGAGGCATTGTGCCAGATCTCGCCCAGATCCGCGGAGACCGGAAGGAGGGCGCCGCCGGCCAGCGCCGGAACGCAGAGGAAGCCGAACATGCCGATGATGGATACCAGCGCCAGGATCAGGGTGGCGGCCACGGCGCCGGTGCCGACCCAGGTCCGTAGCGGCGAGGCCATGGATGCGAATTCGTCGGAACCGCCCGTGGGTTCGAAGCTGCCGGAGATGTCGGTGCCCGTGCCGTCCCCCAGCACATGCTCGGCGCTGACGGATTCCATCAGCGAGCGGCGGTAGGCAAAAACATCCTGCCGTTTGACCATCAGCGGCTTGATGATGCTTCTGGATGACCTGCGGGTGGCGCCGGCCTGCTTGCGTGCCAGCAGGAATTCCCGCGGCCGAAACAGGGCGGACAAGGTGGCCAGGAGCTGCCGCAGGCCGTGTCCCGGGTCCTTGGCAACGGTGCTGATAATGAAGCTGAAGAAACCGCCGAGCAGCGTGCCGATCCACAGGAACGGCAGCTGCCACCACGCCGCGTGCTTCAGCCGCAGGTGGATCTGGGACCGCCGGGCTGCCATGGCGGCGGCATGCGGGTTGCCGCGTGAGGTTGCATGCCGCACTGTCGCCGTCGGCACCACGACTACGCGGTTGCCGGCCAGCCGGTTGCGCCAGCAGAGGTCCACGTCGTCGCCGATGCCGGGCAGCGCGGGGTCGAAGCCACCCAGTTCCTCGAACGCATCGCGGCGGATCAGCATGCCGGCGGAGTTCACGGCGAAGAAGTCACTGCGGCCGTTGTACTGGCCCTGGTCCATCTCGTCCAGGTCGATCATGGTCAGCCGTTCGGCGCCGCGCGTCACCGTCAGCCCGACGTCGATCAGCTTGCGCGGATTCTTCCAGTCCACCTGCTTGCAGCCGGCAATGGTGACCGACGGCGCGGTTTCCACGGCGAGCAGCAGTTCTTCCAGCGCGTTCGGTTCCGGGGCGGAGTCATCATGCAGCAGCCACACCCATTCCTGCACCCGGCGGCCGGACGCAGCTACAGGCGGCGTAGCTGCGCCGGCGGAAGCGTCCATAGCCATGCCGCCGGGAGCCGAAGATGCGCCGCCCGCGGTCCCCGCCGCAACCTGGGAAACCTCCTGGCCCGCCACTGCCGGGCGGGAAGCCTCGGCCAGTGCGTCCGCCTGGCCTGAAGCCGGGGACGATACGGAGGCGGCGGGCGCAACAGCGGCCGGGACGCCGTCGTCGTTCTTGTGGTTCTTAAGCTCGTCCAGGGCAACGCGCACCGCGGTGCCGAATCCGGCCCGGGCAGAGGCTTTGACCACGGGGCTCCCCGCCGGCAGCGTCTGTTCCAGGAGCGCAACCGAGTCGTCGGTGGAGCCGGTGTCCACGCCGATGTGGAAGTCAGCCGGCCGGGTTTGCGCGTTGAGGGCAGCGAGCGTCTCGGGCAGGAAATCGCCGCCGTTGTGCGCGACAACAACGGCGGTAACGCGAACTTGCTGGTGAATTAGACTGCCCGCTTCCTTAGGCGTCGGCGCTCGCGCTCCGAAAGACCGCCCCAGATTCCAAAGCGTTCGTCATTGGCCAAGGCATACTCCAGGCACTGGGAGCGCACGGTGCACGCACCGCAGACCTTTTTGGCGTCCCGGGTTGAGCCGCCCTTTTCGGGGAAGAACGCCTCCGGGTCCGTCTGGGCGCACAGGGCATCCGCCTGCCAGCCCAGCTCGCCCTCATCGTCAAAGCCCGAACCGAATCCGGGCAGACCGATCCAGGCAGGCTGTTCCTGCGGCGGCGCGACCTCATGCAGGATGCGCGGAGCGGCCAATTCATGTGTTTCGTCGGCCTGCAGATCCTCGACGTCGGCAGCAAGTGCTTGATGCGCGGCGAGAAATGCGGTGGCCTGGTTTTCCAGAGACTGCTGGCTTGTTTCGTGGTAGCGCTCTGCCGCGGTGGGATCAGCCGGATCCACGTACCAGTCCGCTGGTACGCCGCGGGAACCGTACCGGACTGAAGCCTGTGCCTCTAATTCCGAACGGTCCGTTATACGCTCTGCCTGCCCCATGAGCCCTCCCGGTGTCGTTGTCCCAGCGTGGTGCCAGATTTGCAATGGCCCGATAACAGCCGCTGCGTCTTCATTGCTGTTACAAATCCGATACCTAATTACATGGGTGTAAGTCGCCCAAGTCAAGCCAAAGCGGGAATCCTATCTACTCCGACGGCTAAAAAGCGTGCACGCCACGCCCGAAAGCGTGGGCGGGGTTGCCGGGCGCGCCGGAAAGCCCGTTATCTCAAGGAATACGCAAGCTGCAGCCTAATTTACTACTCGTGGCCGGTGGTGTCAGCGGGGCGGATGTGATCTGTGGATAGCAGAAGTACGTGGCCGGCGTTCGCTGCGCACTCACGCTGAATCCCCGTACTGAAGCAATCCCGCTCCGATGCCGACGCAAGCGCCTGCCGGATCTACGCTGGGAAGCAAGCGCATCCGAACCGTCCTACCCTCAAGGAGCACCCGTGCATTCAGTGAGCACCATCGACCAGCTGCTGGCAGTCCTGCGCCCGGACTCCTCCCCCGCGCTCATCTGGTACGGCCCGGATGGCGAAAGAGTCGAGCTCTCCGGAAGGGTGCTGGACAACTGGGTGGCGAAAACAGCAAACCTGCTCTCGGAGGAACTGGACGCGGAGCCCGGCACGGTCATCCGGCTGGCGATGCCGCCGCATTGGCGGTCCATGGTGTGGGCGCTGGCCGGCTGGCAGACCGGCGCCACGCTGACTGTGGACGCTGCCTCGAACGGCGGCGGCACGGAGCCTGACGTCGTCGTTAGCAATGAGCTGGACCAGCTGGGCGACGGCCCGGCGTACCAGGTTGCTGTTGCCGAGGGAGCGCTGGCGCTGGGCTGGCCGGGTGCGCTGCCCGAGGGCGTGCTGGATTACGCGGCCGAAGTGCGTTCCTACGGCGACGTGTTTATGGGCATGGGTTCGGCCGAGAACTCGGCAACTGCCTTGGAGCACGACGGCGGCTCGCTCACCTTTGATGCGCTGCTGCACCGCGAGCCTGTCAACCGGAACATCCTGATTCCCACGACGTCGGACTGGTTCACCACCTTGACCGAGGCCGTGGCCACCTGGCTCGGCGGCGGAACCGTGGTGCTGCGCCACCCGTCGATTCACGACACGGCGAAGCTGGTGGCCAACGAACGGATCACCGAACAGCTCTAGGTTGGCGGCGGGAGCCGGGTTCAGGTAGCTAGGACGAGCTTCCGGAGTCCGGACGGCGGCGGCCGGGACCGGCCACGTGTCCATCGCGGGCCTGGCTATCGCGCGGCTGATCATCGCCGCTCTGACCGTTTGCACTGGCTCGGCCTGCACCGTTTTCTTCAACGCGGTCATGCCCGACACCGACGTGCTCGTGCTCGAAGATTTCGTGGTCGTGCGCGAACTCCGGCTCGGCATCCAGCTCGGCATTGAAGACCAGGAAGCGGTAGGCAAAGAAGCGCATGACCGTGGCCACCACGGTGCCGAAGATGCCGGCGATCAGCAGCTCGGTGCGGCCTTCGATGTCCAGCGGGTACTTGGCAATCCAGACACACCCGGCCGAAATGAGCATGCCGATGACGTTAATCACTACGAACATGATCAGTTCGCGGACGGGATTTGGCTGCCGCCGGTCGCGGAAGGTCCAGTAGCGGTTGGCTACCCACGAAAACAGCGTGGCCACCGACGCCGAAACCAGACGGGCCTTGACCTCGCTGTCCGACATGGGGCCGTTGATCAGCCACCAGTAAAGGCCGTTGTCGATGACGAAAGCCACGCCGCCGACGGTCCCGAACTTCGCCACCTCCCGCCAGAACAGCGAGATGAGACCCCGGATGCGGTCGGCCATCGTTTTGTGCATGAGCTTCAGCGGGATCCTTTTCCTCAACGGGTAGCGCCGGATGGGCACCGAGGGCCCATTCTAAGTCGGGCGGCTGAATGTTTCCTAGGACATCGGCCCGGGTCAGCGAAGGTTAGCAGTGCCGCACGGCCGGGAATAGGGCTATCGGGGATGTGGTTCGGTACGCTAACTACGTGACTTTTCCAGTAATTGGCGTTGTTGGCGGCGGCCAGCTAGCCCGCATGATGGCTCCCTGTGCAGTAGCCCTTGGCTTTGAACTCCGTGTCCTGGCCGAGGCCGAAGACGTCTCGGCGGTGGCCGCCGTGGCGAAGGCTCCGGTAGGCGACTACAAGGATCTGGACACGCTGCGCCAGTTCGCCCAGGGCCTGGATGTGATGACTTTCGACCACGAGCACGTGCCCACCGAGCACCTGCAGACCCTGATCGGCGAGGGCGTTAATGTCCAGCCGCAGCCGGATGCGCTGATCCACGCGCAGGACAAACTCATCATGCGCGGCGTCGTCGAAAAGCTCGGCCTGCCCAACCCGGCCTGGGCCGCTGTTTCCACTGTTGAGGAGCTGGTCGCGTTCGGCGAGGAGACCGGCTGGCCGGTGGTGCTCAAGACTCCGCGCGGCGGTTATGACGGCAAGGGCGTGCGCATGATTGACGACGCCGGCGCTGCCGCGGCTGCCGCTGACTGGTTCACCGGCACACCGCTGCTGGCCGAGGACAAGGTGGACTTCAGCCGCGAGCTCTCCGCGCTGGTGGCACGCACGCCTTCCGGCGAGGCCAAGGCCTGGCCGGTGGCCCACACCATCCAGGTGGACGGCGTCTGCGACGAGGTCATCGCCCCGGCCCAGGAACTTTCCGCCGAGGTGGCCGAGGCCGCCCAGCAGGCAGCCCTTCGCCTGGCCCAGGAGCTTGGCGTTACCGGTGTGATGGCCGCGGAGCTGTTCGAGACGCCCGGCCAGGGCCAGGGTTTCGTCATCAACGAGCTGGCCATGCGCCCGCACAACACCGGCCACTGGACCATGGACGGCTGCGTGACCAGCCAGTTCGAGCAGCACCTGCGCGCGGTCCTGGACCTGCCGCTGGGCGATACGGCGGCACTGGGCGCCGTCGTCGTGATGAAGAATTACCTGGGCGGGGCCAACACGGACCTGTTCGGCGCCTACCCGCGGGCGCTGGCCGCGGAGCCGGACGTCAAGGTCCACGGCTACGGCAAGTCGGTCCGTCCCGGCCGGAAAATCGGACATGTTAATGTGGTGGGCCGGCACGCTTCGGACGTGGACGTGCTGCGCACCAAGGCCGCGAGGGTGGCCGCGATCATCCGCGACGGGGCAGACCCGCAGCGCGCCGGTGCAGACCCGCAGGAAGGCAACTTATGAGCGAAAACCCGATTGTCGGCGTCGTCATGGGCTCCGATTCGGACTGGCCCGTCATGCAGGCTGCGGCCGCGGCGCTGGAAGAATTCGGTATCCCCTACGAGGCCGACGTGGTCTCCGCGCACCGCATGCCCGAGGACATGATCCGCTACGGCAAAGAGGCCCAGGGCCGCGGGCTGCGCGCCATCATCGCCGGGGCCGGCGGCGCCGCGCACCTGCCGGGCATGCTGGCGTCGGTCACTATGCTGCCGGTCATCGGGGTTCCGGTGCCGCTGAAGACGCTGGACGGCATGGATTCGCTGCTGTCCATCGTGCAGATGCCCGCCGGCGTTCCCGTGGCCACCGTCTCGATCGGCGGTGCCCGCAACGCCGGGCTGCTGGCGGTCCGGATGCTGGCCGCCGGAACCGATGACCTTGCCGCCCGGCTGCAGCCGCAGCTGGCCGACTTCGCCGCTGAGCTGCGCCAGAGCGCGTACGACAAGGGTGAAGCCCTGCGGGCAAAATTGTCATGACGCCGCGCATCGCCCCCCAGGACAGTCCACGCCGCGGCAAACGCAACGGCGACGACGGCTACGGCGTCACCGACCCGGTCCGCTACCCGCAAAGCGCGCCGGCACCGGTACGGACCAAGCGCGCGTTCATCCTGCTGCTGCTGACCCTGTTCATCCCTGGCAGTGCACAGCTGGTGGCGGGCAACCGCGACCTCGGCCGCAAGGCGCTGCGGGTGACCTTCACCGTGTGGGCGCTGCTGATTGCCGCGGGCATCGTGGCCCTGGTGAACTGGCCGACGCTGGTCAACATCGCCACCCACCGCTGGGGTTCGCTGGTGCTGGTCATTGTGCTGGCGGCGCTGGCGCTGTTCTGGGCGTTCCTGTTCCTGGACACGCTGCGGATCATCCGGCCCGGCCTGCTCGCGCCGGGCATGCGCCCGATTGTGGCGGTCTGCCTGGTGGCGCTGATGGCGCTGACCGCGGGCTCGCTGGGCTACGGCGCTTACCTGATGAACGTGGGGCGCGGCACGCTCGGCACCATCTTCGAAACCCGGCCGGCATTCGATCCGGTGGACGGGCGCTACAACTTCCTGCTGATGGGCGGCGACGCCGGGGCCGGCCGTGTGGGCCTGCGCCCGGACAGCATCCAGGTGGTCAGCGTGGACGCCAAGACCGGCCAGACCGTCATGTTCGGCATTCCGCGCAACTTCCAGAATGCCCCGTTCCCGGAAGACTCGCCCATGCACGCGGTCTACCCGGATGGCTTCAACTGCGGCGACGAGTGCATCATCAACGCGCTCTACGTGGACGTGGAGCAGAACTACGCGCACCTCTACCCGGACGCCAAAAACCCGGGTGCCGAGGCCATGAAGGATGCGGTCAGCGGCATCCTCGGCATCGAAATCCAGGCCTACGCGCTGGTGGACATGGGCGGTTTCGAGGCGCTGGTGGACGCCATGGGCGGCATCACCGTGGACGCCGGCGGCTGGGTCCCCATTTCCAGCAGCACCATCCCCGGCACCAACCAGCATTACCCGCCGAAGGGCTGGATCGCCCCGGGCGTGCAGGAGCTGGACGGCTACCACGCGCTTTGGTACGCCCGTTCGCGCGAATTCGCCACCGATTATGACCGCGTGCAGCGGCAGCAGTGCGTGATGACCGCGATGGTCAAGCAGCTGGACCCTGCCACCGTGCTGACCCGCTTCCAGCAGCTGGCGTCGGCCGGCGAGGAGGTTGTGGAGACTGACATTCCCAGCGAGCAGCTCGGCAGCTTCGTCTCGCTGGCGATGAAGGCCAAGGGGCAGGAGATCGAGCGGCTGACCATCGGCCCGCCGGACTTCGGCACCCCCTCGGACAACTTCGTCACCTTCCCGGACTTCAGCCAGATCCACCCTCGTGTTCAGGAGATGTTCATCCAGGAAGAGGAGACTAAGGAAGCTGGCGGCGACGCGGGCTCCAAGCCGGACAGCGGTTCGGATTCCTCCGGTGACAACAACGACGGCGGCGCGGATTCGGGCGGCACCGCGGAGGACACTTCGGCTAACGACGGCGGCGCCGAAGCCCCGGCGGAGACACCGGCTGAACAGGCTCCGGAGATCACCGAGGAGTACCTGCAGCAGCTGGCCGTCATCGGCGACACGGCAACGCTTTCGTCGATCGTGCGAGGCAACGGGGAATGCTCGGTGCCCTAGCATCGAAGTCGTCGCACCAGCACGTTCAGATACCTGCATAGAGAAGAGGCTCCACAATGTACCGGCTGACCAATGTTCTGCGACCCTATGCCTGGGGATCGCCGACGGCGATTGCCGAGTTGTTCGGCCGCGAGCCCTCGGGCAGTCCCGAGGCCGAGTTGTGGATCGGAGCCCACCCGGATTCGCCGTCGTCGGTCCATTTGCCCGACGGCGACGAGCAGCCCCTCACGGACTTCATTGACGACGGGCCAGGGCTGGCGCTCGGCGAGAACGCGCTCGCCCTGTTCGGCGCCAAGCTGCCGTTCTTGACCAAGGTCCTGGCCGCCGACGAGGCGCTCTCGCTGCAGGTCCACCCCACGCTGGAGCAGGCACGCGAGGGCTTTGCGGCCGAGAACGCCGCCAAGATCCCGCTGTCCTCCCCCGAACGCAGCTACCGGGACGACAACCACAAGCCGGAAATGCTCTTCGCCCTGACGGAGTTCCAGGCCCTGTGCGGCTTCCGGCAACCGCAGGATTCCGTCCGGTTTTTCCGCGGGCTGCACGGCAAGCTCAGCGCGGCCGACGCGGACACGGCCTTGCTGGAACGGGTGATCAAGTCGCTGGAGGGCCCGGACGAATCTGCGGCCCTCCGTGGCGCCTTTGTGACGCTGCTCGAAGGCGGCGCCGAGTCCGCTGCTTTGGTCGACAACACGGCCGCGGTGCTCGCCGCCGTCCCCGAAGAGGAAACCGGGCCGGAATTCGCCGCGGTCCGCTGGCTGGCCGAGCTCTATCCGCAGGACCCGGGCACGCTGATTTCGCTGCTGCTGAACCTGACCACGTTGCAGCCGGGCCAGGCGCTGAGCCTGCCGGCCGGCAACGTGCACGCCTATCTGCGCGGCCTCGGCATCGAGGTCATGGCCACCAGCGACAACGTGCTACGCGGTGGGCTGACCCCGAAGCACATCAACATTCCCGAACTGCTCAAGATCACGGATTTCCGCCCCATCGAGCCGCCCCGGGTGGAACGGAAGCTGACGGACGCCGGCCAGGAGCTTTACTGCCCGCCGTTCGCCGAGTTCCAGCTCCAGCGCATCGCGATTAACGACGGCGACACGCCCGTAGCGCTGGCACAGCACGGTCCGGTTGTGGTGCTGGCCGTCAGCGGCAGCGCATTGCTGGACTCGCCCGTGACGGATCTGACGCTGCACCGCGGAGACTCGGCGTTCATCCCGGCCTCGGAGCAGCCCGTGCTGGTCCATCCGGTGCTCAATGCGGACTCCCCCGCCGTGCTTTTTGCGGTCACCTGCGCGGGCAATGCCAGCGAGTTCGCCGAGTTTTATGAAAGTCTATGAAGTTCAGTGAATCAACGAACGGATATCGACGCATGAGTTCCTCCATCCTGCAGTCCGCCGCCTGGGCTGAGTTCCAGCGCAGTCTCGGGAAGAAAGTCTTCGAGTCCACCGGCGACGGCTACTCCTTCCTGGCCATTCATGAGAAGACGCCGCTGGGCAGTTACCTCTACGTGCCGTACGGTCCCGCCGCCGAGGACAAGCATGCCTTGACCCGCGCACTCGAGGCCCTGGCCGCGCTGGCGAAGGCCGAGGGCGCGCACTACGTGCGGGTGGAGCCGGTCGACGCCGGCCTGGGCTCCGGCCCGGGCACCGATGCGGAGGCCGAACTGGCAGGACTGGGACTCGTCAAGGCGCCCACCGACATCCAGCCGCACCTGACCTGGATGGTGGATCTGACCCAGGACGAAGACAAGATCCTGGCCGACATGCGCAGCACCAGCCGGAACCTTTACCGGAACATCCACAAGAAGGGCGTGACCTTCGAGATCTCCACCGATCCGAAGGACATCTCCATCCTGCTGGGCTTCCTGCATGACGTTTCAGAGCGGGCCGAGTTCAAGGCGCAGTCCGATGACTACCTCACCCGCGCCGCCCAGGCCCTGGTGCCGGCCGGCAATGCCAAGATCTTCATCGCCAAACTGGAAGGCGCTCCGATCGCGGCAGCCCTGTCCTACGACACGGAGACCACCCGCGTCTACGCCCACGCGGCCGCCGACGACACCTACCGCAAGCTCAACGCCGGCATCCCGCTGGTGGTCACCATGATGATGGACGCCAAGGCCTCGGGCATGACGCGTTTCGACATGTGGGGCGTCTCCCCCGAGGACGAACCGGACCACGCCTGGGCCGGGTTCTCCCGCTTCAAGCGCTCCTTCGGCGGCTTCGAAGTGGCCTACCCGGGCTCCTGGGACCTGCCGGTCAACAAGCTGATGCACTCCGCCTACGGCCTGGCCCGCAAGCTGCGCGACACGGCGGTGCCGGCCCTGCACAAGGCTCGTACCGCCGCCGGCCCGGCGCTGGACAAGGTGCGCGCCAAGCTCGGCCGCTGACCGCGGTTCCTTCAGGGGGCTCCCCGGCCCCTCAGCGCCTCCGCTGGTCCGTCGTCCTCGCTAGCGACCCATGTTTAAAACGCGCCCAAAACATCGTCCCAAGACAGGGCGTTGCTTGAAGCCTGAACATGGACAGTTAGGCCTGAACATGGGTTGCAACGCGGCAGGCGCCCCCAGCCGTCCATAAGAAAAACCCGCCCCCGGCCTGAGCCGGAGCGGGTTTTTCTTGCGCAGGAGCGCCGCGGGAGCCTAGTGCTTGCGCTCGTAGCCTTCCCACTTGTCGGCGCGGTGCTCGCCGTCGACAAAGCGGATGGTGCCGGACTTGGAACGCATCACGATTGACTGGGTGCGCACCGTGTTGGGCGCGTAGCGGACGCCTCGCAGCAGGTCGCCGTCGGTGATGCCGGTGGCGGCGAAGTAGCAGTTGTCGCTGGTGACCAGGTCATTGGTGGTCAGCACACGGTCCAGGTCGTGGCCGGCGTCGATCGCCTTCTGCTTTTCGTCATCGTTGGTGGGCCACAGCCGGCCCTGGATGACGCCGCCAAGGGACTTGATGGCGCAGGCCGTGACGATGCCCTCCGGGGTGCCGCCGATGCCCATCAGGACATCGATGCCTGTGCCTTCGCGGGCGGCAGCAATACCGCCGGCCACGTCGCCGTCCATGATGAACCGGGTGCGGGCGCCGGCTGCGCGGATCTCTTCGACCATCGGCTTGTGGCGGTCACGGTCGAGGATCATCACGTTGATCTGGTTGACCTTCTTGTTCTTGGCCTTGGCGATCAGATGCAGGTTCTGCTTGATCGGCAGGCGCAGGTCCACCAGGTCGGCGGCCTCGGGACCGGTGATCAGCTTCTCCATGTAGAACACGGCCGACGGATCAAACATGCTGCCGCGTTCGGACACAGCCAGCACGGACAGCGCGTTGTTGATGCCCAGCGCGGTCAGGCGGGTGCCGTCGATCGGGTCCACGGCCACGTCCACCTCGGGACCGGAGCCGTCGCCGACCTTCTCGCCGTTGTAAAGCATGGGGGCTTCGTCTTTTTCGCCCTCGCCGATCACCACAACGCCGTTGAAGTGCACGGTGGAGAGGAAGGAACGCATGGCGTCCACGGCGGCGCCGTCTGCGGTGTTTTTATCCCCGTAGCCAACCCAGTGGCCGCCGGCGATGGCGGCAGCTTCGGTCACGCGGACGAGCTCCAGGGCCAGGTTGCGGTCGGGCCCATCGTCGGCGACAGCCAAGGACGGGGAAAGCGTTGAATACTGGGCGGCCGGTGCGGCTTTGGACACGAGAACCTCATCTTCGAGTGGCTTGGGCGCAGTTCCGATCGGGACTGCATCGGTTTTCCTGTACTTCCGATCATAGTCGCCGGGGCGCCTGCTAACTCTGTGATGACAGGCACGTCCCACTTATCAGGCACAGCCCAAACCCATTCAAGGCACGACGGCGGTGCGAGGGTGCCGTAGTTTAAGAGACGATAGAGAGGTGAGTGAAGTACGCCCAGAAGATTCAGCCCAACCTGCAGCTACCCCGGTTCTGACGGCAAAACAGGCCAAACGCGCCAATGCCACCGTGACCGGCATGCTGATCGCCCTGGGCCTGACCATCGCGATCTTCCTGCCGATCTTCTTCCTGAACCCGGCCAGCAAATCCGAAGTTTACGAACGTAACATTGACGTTCCCGGCACGGCATCGCAGGCCGCGGCGACCGCCGGCTACGAGCCGCTGACCGTCGAGCTGCCCGAGCCGTGGCGGGCCAACTATGCCCGTTGGAACACCGGAGGCACCGGAGCAGTCCCAGCATGGGAAGTCGGATACCTCACGCCCAAGGGCCAGCACATCGCCCTGACCCAGACAGACAAAGCCAATCCCACCTGGATCGCGCAGACCACCGACAACGCACCCATCACCAGCGACCGCCAGGCCGGCGGGGAAAGCTGGGAACTGCGCGACCGCGGCGAAGACCGCAAGCACCTGGTGCTGGAGCAGGACGGCTTCACCGTGATCCTCAGCGGCGGCGCGGACCTTGACGAGTTCGACACCCTCGGCACTGCCGTAGTGGAGGAACTGGCCCGGAACGAGCCAGCCGAAAAGTAACCGGCGTAACGCACTGCAACGGAAACGGCGCATCCGGCTCACGTCAGTAAAGTAAGCAGGGTGACCACTAACCTTTCCCCTGCACAGGCCTGGCAAAAACTGATCGACGGCAACGCGCGTTTCGTGGGCGGCGAGTCCGTCCACCCGAACCAGGACGCCGCCCGCCGCAGCGAACTGGTCGATGAACAGCACCCGTTCGCCATCATCTTCGGTTGCTCGGACTCCAGACTCGCCGCCGAGATCATTTTCGACCTCGGTTTGGGCGACGCCTTTGTGGTGCGGACCGCCGGCCACGTTCTGGGCGATGCCGTCATCGGTTCGCTCGAATACGGCGTCGACGTGCTCAACGTTCCGCTGATCGTGGTCCTCGGCCATGACAGTTGCGGCGCAGTCACTGCGGCGAAGAACACCGTGGAAACCGGCGAGATGCCCCGCGGAGGCCTGCGTGACCTCGTCGAGCGGATCACCCCTTCGGTGCTGGCCGCGCAACGCGCCGGCTTCACGGATGTCAACGACATGGTGATCGAAAATGTACGCCAGTCCACGGAACGGCTGCTGGACAGCTCGCGGGCAGTCTCCGAGGCTGTCGACGAAGGAAAGGTAGCCGTGGTCGGCGTCACCTACCGGCTTGCAGATGGCAAGGCAGAGTGTGTCTCAGGATTTGGTGCGCTCTAACGCCGTGGGAGAAACTGGGGGCATGACTTCCACTACTGCCGACTCCGTTGAGTACCGCATTGAACACGACACCATGGGCGAGGTCCGCGTCCCGGTAAACGCCCTCTACCGGGCGCAGACCCAGCGCGCCGTCGAGAACTTCCCGATCTCCGGCAAGACGTTGGAACGCGCGCACATCGAGGCGCTGGCCCGGATCAAGAAGGCCGCCGCCACCGCCAACGCCGAACTGGGCGTGCTCGACGGCGAGCTGGCCAAGGCGATCGAAGCCGCTGCCGACGAGGTCGCCTCCGGCAAGTACGACGGCGACTTCCCCATCGATGTGTTCCAGACCGGTTCCGGCACGTCGTCGAACATGAACACCAACGAGGTCCTCGCAGAGCTGGCGTCGCGGTCGCTCAAGGAGTCCGGCAGCGACAAGGTGGTCCACCCCAACGACCACGTCAACGCCTCGCAGTCCTCCAACGACGTGTTCCCCACCTCGGTCCACGTTGCCGCCACTTCCGCGCTGATCAATGACCTGATCCCGGCGCTGGACTACCTGGCCGCCTCGCTGGAGCGCAAGGCCGTGGAGTTCAAGGACGTCGTCAAGTCCGGCCGCACCCACCTGATGGACGCCACCCCGGTCACCCTGGGCCAGGAGTTCGGCGGCTACGCCGCACAGGTCCGCTACGGCATCGAGCGCATCAACGCCTCGCTGCCCCGCGTGGCCGAGGTCCCGTTGGGCGGCACCGCTGTCGGCACCGGCATCAACACCCCGGCCGGCTTCGCCGCCCGCGTGATCGAGTTGCTCGCAGCCGACACCGGCCTGCCGCTGATCGAGGCCCGCGACCACTTCGAGGCCCAGGCCAACCGCGACGGCCTGGTCGAAGCCTCCGGCCAGCTGCGCAACATCGCCTACTCGTTCATGAAGATCAACAACGACCTGCGCTGGATGGGCTCCGGCCCCAACACCGGCCTGGGCGAGATCGCCATTCCGGACCTGCAGCCCGGCTCCTCGATCATGCCCGGCAAGGTCAACCCGGTCATCTGCGAAGCCGCCATCATGGTCTCCGCCCAGGTCATCGGCAATGACACCACCATCGCCCTGTCCTCCACCAACGGCGCCTTCGAGCTCAACGTCGGCATCCCGGTCATGGCGGCCAACCTGCTCGAGTCCATCCGCCTGCTGACCAACACCAGCCGCGTCATGGCCGACAAGATGATCGACGGCCTGACCGCCAACGTGGAGCGCGCCCGCTTCCTGGCCGAGGCTTCCCCGTCCATCGTGACCCCGCTGAACAAGTACATCGGCTACGAGAACGCGGCCAAGATCGCCAAGCACGCCGTCAAGGAAGGCCTGACCGTCCGCGAGTCCGTCGTGGCCCTGGGCTTCCTCGAGCGCGGCGAACTGACCGAAGAGCAGCTGGACAAGGCCCTGGACGTACTGTCCATGACCACCCCGCCGCAGAAGTAAGCACCACAGGTAGCGCCACCAGCGCAGGCCTGCTGCACCACGCAAAGCGCCCCTGGTCCACACCGGACCGGGGGCGCTTTGCTGTGCTGCCATCGCTTTGCTGTGCTGCCGGACGCTTTGCGCTGCCGCCTGGCCTTTGCCTTCCACTGGCTGCTGTGGCGCAGCCCACTAAATTGCACTATCGCCACAGAAGTGCAAAAATTCTTCGGTGGCTGAGAGTACAAAGGACGACGGCGGCGGGAGACGCGAGCGCAAACGCGCCGCAACGCGCGTGGCCATCACCGATGCCGCCCGCGCCCTCACCGCCGCGCACGGCGTCAACGGGTTCACCGTCGAGCAGCTCTGCGAAGAGGTCGGCATTTCGCGCCGCACATTCTTCAACTACTTCCCCGGCAAAGAGGACGCCATCCTCGGCGATCCCATGGACCACATCCCGGAAGCGCTGGCCCAGGTGTTCGTCGAAGGCGGCGCCGGTTTTCCCGCCGACGAAATCTCGCCGACCCTGCTGCCCGATTTCATCGAGCTCGCCTGCGCCATGATGGACCGCCTGGCCATGAGCCGGGAGGACGTGGTCCGGCTCCGGGACGCCATCACGGCCGAACCCAAACTCCTGGACAAGGCCGTGCACGGATCCACGAAGGCCGAGGAGGCCTTCGCCCAACTGCTGGCGGCGCGGGAACGCTTGCTGCCCCAAGACCTGCGGATCCGGCTGGCGGTCGGCATCATGACCACCATCTCCAAGCAGGCCGGCGAGGAATTCTTCGCCCCGTGGAACACCCGCAGCTACCGCGAGGTTCTGACCGAAGCGGTGGACGCCGTCCGCACCATCGTCCACCCGGCAGCACACACGACCACCACCTGACCGCCCAGCCGCCGCAGACAACCCTGAGCCTGCAGCCGCTATCCTCACCAAGGAACCTTCATGACCGCAACCGCCGCACGGACCGAGGGCCCGCTGCTGCTGACCCAGAAGCGCATCTGGATCATCTTCTCCGCGCTGATCGCCGGCATGATGCTGGCCAGCCTGGACCAGACCATCGTCTCGACGGCGATGCCCACCATCGTCGGCCAGCTCGGCGGCGTGGAACACCAGACCTGGATCACCACCGCGTATCTGCTCGCCACCACGATCGTGATGCCGATCTACGGCAAGTTCGGCGACGTCATGGGCCGGCGCAACCTGTTCCTCTTTGCCATCGCGTTGTTTGCGCTGGCCTCGGTGGGCTGCGCGTTCGCCCCGGACTTCTGGACCTTCGTGGTCTTCCGCGCCATGCAGGGCCTGGGCGGCGGCGGCCTGATGATCCTCTCGCAGGCCATCATCGCCGACATCGTCCCGGCCAATGAGCGCGGCAAGTACATGGGGCCGCTCGGCGGCATCTTCGGCCTCTCCGCCGTTGCCGGTCCATTGCTCGGCGGCTACTTCGTGGACCACCTGACCTGGCAGTGGGCCTTCTACATCAACATTCCCATCGGCATCATTGCCTTCCTGATCGCCTACTTCGCGCTGACCTTGCCGACCAAGAAGTCCGACAAGCGGATCGATCTTGCCGGCGTCGTACTCTTGTCCGCCGCCACCGCCTGCATGATCTTCTTCACCGACTTCGGTGGCCGCAACGACTACGGCTGGGGCGCCCCGCTGACCTGGCTCTTCGGCGCCGGGATGCTGCTGGCCGCCGTCGCGTTTGTCCTCGTGGAGCGCAAGGCAGAAGACCCGATCATCCCGCTGAGCCTGTTCAAGAACCCGATCTTCATCAACAGCACGGCCATCGGTTTCACCCTCGGCGTGGCCATGTTCGCCGCGCTGGCTTTCGTCCCCACGTTCCTGCAGATGTCCTCCGGCACCTCCGCCGCCGTTTCCGGCCTGCTGATGCTGCCGATGATGGTCGGCATGATGGGTACCTCCATCTGGTCCGGCCTGGCGATCACGAAGTCCGGCAAGTACAAGGCGTACCCGATCGCCGGCAGCGCGGTGGTGATCGCGGCGATGCTGTGGATGACCACGCTCGAAGCCGCCACCCCGATCTGGGTCATCTGCGCCCAGCTGTTCCTCTTCGGCGCCGGCCTCGGCCTGATCATGCAGGTAGTGGTCCTCGTGGTCCAGAACTCGGTCCCGGCGGATCAGATCGGCACCGCCACCAGCTCCAACAACTACTTCCGCGAGGTCGGAGCGGCCCTGGGCGTGGCGATCTTCGGCGCGATGTTCACCTCCCGCCTTTCGGAGTCGTTGACCAACGTGTTCACCGGCTCCGGGGCCTCGCCCGAAGCCGCGGCGAACGCCACCGCCACCCTTGAACCGGCGGCGATGAGCCAACTGCCCGAGCAGGTCCAGGACGGCATTGTCACGGCCTACGCCGAGTCCCTCGCGCCGGTCTTCTGGTATCTCGTGCCGTTCCTGGTCATCGCCCTCGTGCTGGCCATGACCATGAAGCAGATCCCGCTGTCGGACGTGGCCGGGATGGTCGCCCGCGGCGAGGCAATCGGCGGCGAGGAAGCCGTGCGTCTGGAAGCCGAGCGGGAAGCAGCCCAGGCCGCCGGACGCAAGGATGAAAACGACGACGACGGCCGCAGCCTCAGCGCACGAACTCCGGCACGCCGGTAGCCCGAAGAGCCGCCCTGAGCCGGGCACGGTGGTAGTCGGGCAGCTCCGGCAGGTCATCCAAGGCGAACCAGCCCACCTCGGCGGACTCGTCGTCGTTCACCCGGGCCTCGCCGGAAAGGTACCGGCAGCGGAAATTCAGCGTCAGGAACTGCGCCTGGTCGCCGTTGACGAACTCCATCGGGCCGCCGGCGAACACCTCGGCCAGATGCTCCACTTCCGCCACCACGCCCGTTTCCTCGAACACCTCCCGGACGATCCCGACGGCGGGCTGCTCCCCCGGTTCCAGGATCCCGGTGATCAGCGTCCAGATGCCGTTATCCGCACGCCGGCCGAGCAGCACCCGGTCCCGGTCGTCGAGTACCACGGCGGTGGCGCCGGGCAGCCACAACAGGTCCTGGCCGATTTTTTCGCGCAGTTGAAGAATGAAGTCCGGTGTAGGCATGGTTCCAAGCCTATAAGCCGAGCGGGACCGCCATCGCCGCGACGGCGCCGACGATCATGAACGGGCCGAAGGGAATGTTGGACTTCAGCGTGCCACGCCGGACCAGCAGCAGGGCCACGCCGTACAAACTGCCCAGCAGGAAGGCGGCGAAGGTCCCGCCCAGCAGGTGCCCCCAGCCGAAGTAGCCCAGGTACAGTCCCAGCACTCCGGCCAGCTTGACGTCGCCGAATCCCATCCCGGCGGGGTACACGAAACGAACCGCGAAGTAGAAGATCCACAGCACCGCTCCCCCGGCGAGCAGCCGCACCAGTCGGCCGGGCTCACCTGCGGCGAGCGCCGCCGTCGTTAGCAGTACTCCCGCCACTGCATAGGCCGGGAAGACGATGCGGTTGGGCAGCCGGTGGGTGCGCAGATCGATCCAGCTCAGCACGGCGCCGGTAGCCACCAGGTAAACCGCGGCAACCAGCAGCGCGGCGAAGGCCAACGGGTGGACGCTCCACAGCCGGGCCAGTTCCTGGATCATAGCTCCCAACGTACTTCACGGTCCGGCCCGCGGTGCAGTGTGAAGTCTTACACTGTGGATATGGATGCCGGGGAGATTCTGAACCACGTTGACGATGTCTCTGCCAAGAGCGCGGAGCTTTTCCGCTGCCTGTGCCGGTCTTCGCCGTGGAAATGGGAAACCCTGCGCTTCGAAGTCTTCGCGCATGATCCCGCGGTCCACGCCGACGACGACGGCGGGCCTTCGGATACTGCAACCGCAAACGACGGCGGAGCGGCTGCCGCGTCCGACACCTCCGACACCTCCGACACCTCCGCTGCCTCCAGCGCCTCCACTGCCTCGACTGCCGACGACGGCACGGGCACCGGGCTGCGTGCCTGGACCCGCCGTCCGGCGGCCCTCCGGGTTGAGACGACGGATGGCCGGCTGCTCTTCAGCACCACGGGCATCAACGATTCCAAAGGCGGATTCTATGTCAGCGCCACCCGCAAGTCCTGGCTGCTGCCGCCGAATCTGGTGACACCGGTGTACAACGACATCAACCTCGTCCGGCGGCGACCGGAGGCGGCCTATGGCGAACCGGTCTTCGGCAACGGGCGCTGGTCCGCCATGCTGGATCCGGTAGAGCTGGCGGGCAATGCACCCGTGTCGTTCGGAGTCCCTTACGCCAATGTGGTGGAAATACTCTCGCTCGCGGAAGTGGACTACAACGGCCGCAAGGCGCTGGAAGCCGTCGTCTCGCCGAACCGGACCTACAAGCCCTTTGACCCGGCGCACCCGCTGATCGGGCCCGGCCGGTCACTGGTCCGGATCGACTGGCAGACCGGCGTCTGCGTGTCCGCGGCGGCGCTGGATGGGCCGGATGCCGGCAGCGGCCACACGCTTCGCATCCTGGGCGTCGACGAATACATGCTCGATGACCTCTTCGTCGAAGTCAGCATGAACCTTACCGATGTTCGCGAGCACATCCCCTGGCCGCTGCAGCCGCACACCGCGTGACGGCACGGCCCGGCCCGGCGGGCGCCGGCAGGCGTTGGCGGCCGCCTGGTCCGCAGGCAGGCCCGGACCTCGGCTGTTGGGGGCGGACAACCGGGGTCCGGGTTCTTACCAGGATGGCGCTGTCAGGCGCCGCACCTTTAGCCGGCGCCGGGCCATCCGTGGGCCGTTTGCAGGTTCAAGGTGTAGGAACACTCTCGCTGGACAGGCTTGGGAAAAACCTCGAACCCGCGCTGTGACGTACACCACCCCCCAAAATTGGGGTAACGGACCAACCCCAATGGGGGCTGTTGCAGAACAGTAACGCACTGGAGGATGGAACCAGCATTCGTTGGGGGTGCTACCTACGAGGGGGACATCGTGGAGCAAATGTTAGCCGGGCATTGCATGCCCATTTCTGTTCGGATCATCGGTAATCTTCAGGTCCGCCGTGGCGACACCGTTTTGACGGCTGCCACTTTGGGCGGCCCGAAGCCGAGGCAGATCTTCGAAATTCTACTGTTGAAGCTGGGTACTCCGGTCTCCAAGGACCGGCTTGTCGAGTTGCTGTGGGGAGGCCGGCCTCCGGGCGAGGCTCTGGCCACACTGGAAAGTTACGTCAGCGTCCTGCGGCGCAATCTCCAGCCAGGCTGTGCCAAGACCGGCCCGCTGCGTACGGCCAACGGCGGCTACCTGCTGGAACCGTCCCTGGTGGAACTTGACCTGGCGCGTTTCAACGACCTGGTGGACCTCGCCGAGCACAGCAACCCGCAGCAGGCCTATGCCGCGCTGACGCAGGCGCTGAACGTCGGTTCCGGAACGTTGCTGAGCGACGAGCTCACACCGGAATGGGCTGAAGGAGCGCGCAACCACCACATGGCCACCGTGACGGCCGCCCAGATCAGGGCGGCCGAAATCGCCGCCGGCCTGGGACAGGCACACGAAGCGGTCCAGTGGTCCGAGCACGCAGTGGCATCGGAGCCGCTGAACGAACGGGCCTGGTCCGCATTGGTCACCAGCTTGGAAAGCGCCGGCCGTTACGCGGAAGGCCTGCAGGCCTACGACAAGTGCCGGCGGTTGCTGGACCGTGACCTCGGCTGCGCCCCGGGCCCCGCCCTGCGGGAAGCGCACGTGCGGCTGCTGCAGAAAACCGCAGAGACCGACGGCGAACTGTCCGAGGTCCTGGAGGCCCTGCTGTACCTGAACGAGCGGATGCGTGCCCAGTCCCTGCGCGAGAGCGCCATGGCGGCGGCGAACTCGCGGTCGCGCGGCTTCAGGACCGGCAGCAGCCACGAATCGGCCAGCAGGATCATCAGTTCGTTCCTCAACAAAGCACTCGCCGTTAGCTGAGCATCAGGTACGCACCGCTTACGGTGCGGGCGCAGCAACAGGCAGGCTGCGCCGTCGTCAAAGTCTGTAACAGACTCCTGGCGGCGGCGCAGAACCACCGTGCTGCCGCAAGGAAGCTATGTACAAGCACACGCTGATAGAGCATACTCACTCTATGACCGTGTCGGGGGGCTTGGGTTGGGGACACTGCTATGACCGAAGAAAATGCACGGGATGTAGCCCGTGTTGTAGTCGTTGATGACCACACAACATTTGCGGAATTGTTGTCGGATGCGTTGGACCGGCAGGAGGATCTGGAGAACGCGGGTATCGCGGGCAGCGCCAAGGACGGCGTCGAACTGTGCCGCTCGCTGCAACCGGACGTCGTGGTGATGGATTACCACCTGCCGGATGGCAACGGGCTGGATGCTGCGGAACAAGTACTGGCGCACAATCCGCTGACGCGCGTTATCGTGCTCACGGGGGATCCGTCGCCGGAGATACTTGGACGCGCGGCCATCACCGGAATCTGCGGCTTCCTGCCCAAGGACGGCTCGCTGGCCACCCTGCTGGATACCCTGCGGCACGCCCGCACGGGTTCCCTGGTGATCCATCCGTCCCTGCTGGCCATCGCCAGCCGGGCCTCAGCCCCCCAGCCAGCGGACACGCCGTCGCTGACCGAGCGTGAACGGCAGGTGCTGGGGCTGATGGCCGCCGGCCACGACGTGCGTGCCAACGCGAAGCACCTAGGCATCACGGAAAACACTTGCCGCGGCTACGTGAAATCCATCCTCGCGAAGCTGGACGCGCACACGCAGCTTGAAGCCGTCGCCGTTGCCGGGCGTCTGGGGCTCCTGACGGCGGACAGGGATGGCTAGCTGGGCCCGCGGGGTACGCGACGACGCCTCCGCGGAAGAGGTCAGCGCCGAAGCCCGGTCCTCGGCGGAGCCCGCTTCGCCAGCGTCCGATTCGGCGAAACCGTCTTCGCCCGAAGACCCCGCCGCTGGGCCGGCTTCGGGCACCCGGACGAAGCGGAGGCGATGGGCACTGGCGCCGGCACCGCCGGACGCTGCCGGGACCGGCAACCAGGGTACGCCGCAACTGGTTCCGGAAAACTCCGAAATGCGGCGGGCGATCTGGAAGTTCCTCATCGGCAGCCTGGCGACGCTGCTGATTGTGGTGGTTCCCGTGGTCATCGGTGCCAGTGCCATCTCGCGCCAGCAGGCCATCGACCACGCGATCGAAAGAACCCAAAGCACAGCAGACTTCGCCGTGGCCCCGTTCATCGACGAACGGTTGCTGGCCGGCGAGCCGAATGCGCTGGACCGGATGGACCGGCTGCTTCAGCCGCGGTTTGAACGCCACCGCATCCTGCGGATCAAGGTGTGGAGTTCCGATGGTGTCATCATCTACTCGGATCAACGCTCGCTGGTCGGCCAGCAGTTCGACCTGCAGCCCTGGCAGCAGGAGCTGCTCGCCGGGGACCACCCCGGCATCGCCCACTTTGAGCCCCAGACCGGTTTCGAGAACACCTTCGAAAGCGGTCAGGGCGAGATGCTGGAAGTCTATGTCGCCACCGGGACCACCGGCAGTGAACCCGTGCTGTACGAGACGTATTACCAGCCCGACGAGGTGCGCGCGGACGAGAGGGAGATGATGCTGGGCATCCTGCCGCCGGTGCTCGGTGCGCTCGCGGTGCTCCAGCTCGTCCAGCTGGTCCCGGCCCTGCGGATGGCCCGCCGCCTGCAACGGGACAGCGCTACCCGGCGTCAACTGCTCCAGCGCGCCATCGAATCCTCTGAACTTGAGCGCCAGCGGCTGGCCCGGGACCTGCACGACGATGTCATCCAGGATCTGTCCGGTGTGGCCTACGCGCTGGAGTCCTTCGAACTGCAGGATCAACCGCCGTCCAAGGAGTTCCTCGCCCGGACGCGGGCGCTGGTCCAGGACAACATCAGCGCCCTGCGCGGGATCACCACCGAGCTGTATCCGCCGGATCTTGCCGACCTCGGTCTGGCCGGCGCCCTCGAGCGCCTCGGCGATCCGGTCCGCGCCCGCGGGCTCGAGTGGCATCTGCGGGTAGTCGGCGACCCCGCGCCGGATGCGCAACAGGCGGCCCTGCTGTACCGTGCGGCACGCGAAGCCATCACCAACGCCATCAAACATGCCCGCGCCAGCGTGGTCAGCGTCGAGCTCAGCCGGAGCGGCGACCGGATCCAGCTGGCGGTGTACGACGACGGCGAAGGCTTCGAGCGTTCGTCCGGAGCCCCGGAAGGCCACCTGGGGCTGCAGATCCTGCAGGACACCGTGTCCGCCGCCGGGGGCCGCCTGGATCTGCACACCGCTCCGCGGCAAGGCACCGAGGTCCTGGTCAGCCTGCCCGCCTGACAGAACCGGGCGACCGCCTTGGCGGAACCGGTGTGGTAGACAAGACCAATGACGCAGCTGACCGACATCTGGCCCGTGCTCGGCCTGACCCTGACCACGCCCCGGCTGCAGCTGCGTCCGGTTGCCGATGCCCACATCCCGGCAATGGTCGATGCGGTGCTGAGCGGGATCCATGATCCGGATGCCTCGCCCTTCTCCTTCCCCTGGACCGACGCGCCACGCGAGGAGCTCCCGCGCAATACGGCCGCACACGTCTGGCACCAACGGGCCAAAACCACGGCCGGCAGCTGGTCGCTGCTCTTCGGAGTCTGGCAGGGGGACGATTTTGCCGGCTGCCAGGAACTGCTGGCCACCACCTTCGCCGAAACCCGGACCGTGAGCACGGGTTCATGGCTCAAACGGTCCGCGCAGGGACAAGGGCTCGGCACCGAGATGCGCACCGCCGTCGTTCTTTACGCCTTTGATTTCCTCGGTGCCGAGGTTGCCGAATCGGAGGCGTTCGACTTCAACTCCGCGTCCCTGGGCGTCTCCCGGTCGCTGGGGTACGAGCCCAACGGCGTCTGGCGGCATTCCTCAGGCCGCGACCACGTGCGCAGTATGCAGCGCATGCGCCTGACACCGGAGTTATTCCGTCGCCCGGATTGGAGCCTGGAGACAGCGGGCCACCTCGCGGCGGCCCGCTTCCTCGGGCTAGAAGACGCCTGAAGCGGCGGCCTTAGCGGTACTCTCCCCTAGATCTCCGCCCCTTCCAGCAATTCCGTCACCAGCGCTGCAATCGGCGAGCGCTCGGATCTGGTCAGCGTGATGTGGCCGAAGAGCGGGTGGCCCTTGAGCGTCTCCACCACCGCGGCGATGCCGTCGTGGCGGCCCACCCGCAGGTTGTCGCGCTGGGCGACATCGTGCGTGAGGACAATCTTTGAGTTCTGCCCGATCCGGCTCATCACCGTGAGCAGGACGTTCTTCTCCAGCGACTGGGCCTCGTCCACGATCACGTACGAGTCATGCAGCGAGCGCCCCCGGATGTGCGTCAGCGGCAATACCTCCAGCATGCCGCGGTCCATCACTTCCTCCACCACCTCGGTGGAGACCAGGGCACCGAGCGTGTCGAAGACCGCCTGCGCCCACGGGTTCATCTTTTCCGACTCGGAACCGGGCAGGTAGCCCAGCTCCTGGCCGCCCACCGCGTACAGCGGCCGGAACACGACGACCTTGCGGTGCTCGCGGCGCTCCAGCACGGCCTCCAAACCGGCGCAGAGCGCCAGCGCGGACTTGCCGGTTCCGGCCCGGCCGCCGAGCGAGACGATGCCGACCTCCGGGTCCATCAGCAGGTCGATCGCCAGCCGCTGCTCCGCGGACCGGCCGTGCAGCCCGAAGACGTCACGGTCCCCCTTGACCAGCCGCACCTGCTTGTCCGCCCCCACCCGGCCGAGTGCCGAGCCGCGGTTGGAAAGCATGACCAGGCCGGTATTGGCTGGCATTTCCGCGGCCGCCGGAATGAACACCGGCTCGTGGTTGTAGAGGTTGTTGACGTCGTCCTCGAGCACGTCCAGTTCGGCCACGCCGGTCCAGCCGGAGTCCTTGACCAGCTCGTTGCGGTACTCGTCCGCCTGCAGCCCCATGGCGGATGCCTTGACGCGCATCGGCAGGTCCTTGGAGACCACCGTGACGTTCTTGCCCTCGTCCGCCAGGTTCTTGGCCACCGCCAGGATCCGGCTGTCATTATCCCCGCCCCGGAAACCTGCCGGCAGCACGTCGGGGGAAATGTGGTTCAGCTCCACGCGCAGCGATCCGCCCTCTTCCCCAAGTGGGATCGCTGTATTGAGCCCGCCGTGTTCAATCCGCAGGTCATCCAGCAGCCGCAGCGCCTTGCGGGCGAAGTAGCCCAGCTCGGGATCGTGCCGCTTGCCCTCCAGCTCGGTAATGACCACTACCGGCAGGATGACTTCATGTTCGGCAAAGCGCATCAGCGCCCGCGGATCGGACAGCAGAACGGAGGTGTCCAGCACAAAGGACTGTGCGGGCTCCGGTGCTCTGCCGGCCGGTTCTGCCGCCGCCTGGCCAGCAACAGAAAGACCGTCCGCCGCAGCAGAAACATCTGTTTCGTTTGCCTGGCGTCCGGTCTCGGCGACTTGACTCATGTTCTCAGTGGTGGCCACTTTAGCTCCCGTCCGGAGCGCTCGCGCTCCGAATGATCTGGGTCAGGGTGAGACGGTCCGGCCACCTGGCCGTTACCGGCCTCCCCCGCTGCTTCGTGAAAAGCGGCATATGGTGGCCTCCCGATCAATCTGCGGTCTTGCTGACTGATAGCTCCAAACTACGCCCCTGTCATTTGCCGCACAACTGCTTTTGGGGAACCTGTGGAGTAATTCAAGGTGAACGAACGACGACGGCGCGCGGCCGGCTTATCTACGCGCCGAAACGGCGCTGCCGGCTCGCGTAATCGCGCAGTGCGCGCAGGAAATCCAGCCGGCGGAAATCGGGCCAGAGGGCCTCGCAGAAGTAGAACTCGCTGTAGGCGCTCTGCCACATCAGGAAGCCCGAGAGCCGCTGTTCGCCGGAGGTGCGGATGACCAGATCCGGGTCCGGCAGGCCGCGTGTGTAGAGGTAGCGGGAGATGTCGTCCACATCGAGTGCGTCCGCAACGGAGTTCAGGTCCCGGCCGTCCCGGGCCGCGGTGTAGAGCAGGCCCTTGACCGCGTCCACGATCTCCTGGCGGCCGCCATAGCCGATCGCAACGTTGACGTGCACGCCGTCGACGCCCTTGGTCTGTTCCGCCAGCTGGCAGACCTTGTCGCTGAGGTATTCCGGCAGCGTTTCTAGCGCGCCGACCGGGCTCACCCGGACGTTCTTCCCCTCGCCGAGCCGGTCCAGGGTGTTGGCGATGATCCCCATGAGCTGTTCCAATTCCTCACCGGAACGGTTCATGTTGTCGGTGGAGAGCATGTAGAGCGTCACCACTTTGACCCCGAGCTCGTCGCACCAGCCCAGGAACTCCAGGATCTTCTCCGCGCCGGCCTGATGGCCTTCGCGCGTGGGAGTGCCGGCGAGCTTAGCCCAGCGGCGGTTCCCGTCGACGACGACGCCGATATGGCCGGGGATCCGCTCCTGCGCCAGGGTCCGCTGCAGCTTGCGCTCATAGAGGCGGTACACCACAGCCGGAAGTCTCAACTGTGCACCCGCCCTTTCCTTGTCAGCAACCAACGGAGAAAATACTATCGCTTCCGCTACCGGTCCACGTTCCAGGTTGCCAGTAGCGGGGCTTTCATTCAGCGGCAACGCCGCACCACGTGGCGGTGAGGTGACGCATTCCACTGGAATAGAATGCGCATATGACTCCTCGCGGCACCTTGCCACACGACTCCTATGACCGGGACCCGGAACAAAACGACGGCCCCCTCGAGTCCGCCGTGGAAGAAGTCGCCGATGCGCTGAACATCAAGCCCAAGCTCCGCGGCTGGCTGCACGCCGGCGCCACACCCCTCGCGCTGATCGCGGGCATCATCCTGGTCAGCATGGCACCCACGCCGGCCGGCAAGCTGACCTCCGGGATCTACGCGCTGACAGGCCTACTGCTGTTCGGCGTGAGCGCTGTCTACCACCGGGGCGACTGGGAACCCAGGACCAAGCTGATCCTCAAGCGGCTGGACCACACCAACATCATGCTGGTCATCGCCGGCTCCTACACCCCGCTGGCCTGGGCACTGCTGGAGCGGCCCAAAGCGACGCTGCTGCTATGGCTGATCTGGTGCGCAGCCCTCGCCGGAGTCGCTTTCCGGGTGCTGTGGCCCAACGCCCCCCGGTGGCTCTATGTGCCCGTCTACATCGGCCTTGGTCTGGCCGCGCTTTTCTATCTCCCGGACTTCTACTCCGCGGACCCCGCCGCCACCATCCTCATCTGTGTGGGCGGTGCCTTCTATATTGCCGGCGCGGTGTTCTACGGCTTGAAGAAACCGAACCTTTCGGTGACGTGGTTCGGCTTCCATGAGCTGTTCCACGCGTTCACCGTGGTCGGTTTCAGCTGCCACTTCGCCGCCATCATGATGGCCGTTCTGAGCGCCGGCGCCGCCGCCTAGCCGGCAAGTTCGGCGACGAGCTCCTCCACGCTGCCGACAGGCCGGCTGCACACCATCCCCCGGCACACGTAGGCCAGAGCGCCCGCGGCGGGCGCCGGACGATCCGCCAGCAGCGGCACGCCGGTTCCCCGTAGTCTCGCGGGCGCCAGCAGGTCCCCCAGTCCCGGCAACTCCCCCACTCCGGCCAGTTCCCCCAGTTCCCCCAGCACCCCGGGCGACCACCATGCCGGGCAGCCCGGTCTTCCGCGCCGCCCGCACCAGTTCCACCACCGCATCCGGTTCCCCGACGACCGCCAGTTCCACCGGTCCGGCGAGCAGGGCCTGGGCCGCGGCCATGCCCCAGCCTGCCGCCCGCGGCACTTTGGGAGCGGCACGTTCCAGGTACTGGAGCAGGTTCTCCGCCAGCCCGCGGTGCTCGGTCGATCCGCTGTAGGCGGCGTAGGTCAGCAGTACCCCGGCGAAAAGATTGGCCCCGCTCGGGGTGGCGCTTTCCAGCGGATCCGCCGCACCCCGCTCCCCTGCGGCGGCCGAGAGCTGTGCGGGACGGACTGCGGAGTCGCTGAGCACGCCGTCGCGCAGGAAAAGCTCGCGGGTCCGTAACACCAACTGTTCGGCCGCGCGGTACCAGCGTTGCGCTCCCGATACGGCGTACAACGCGAAGAAGCCCTCGGCGCAGCCGGCATAATCTTCCAGCAGCCCCTCGATGCCCTGCGCCGCGCCGTCGTGCGATACCCGGGCCAGCCGTCCGCCGTCGTCAAGGTGTACCCGGAGCAGATAGTCCGCCGCGGCCTCGGCTGCCGCGAGCAGGTCCGGCCGGTCCAGCAGCTCGGCTGTTTCGGCCAGGGCGGCGATTGCCAGTCCGTTCCAGCCCGCAACGATCTTGTCGTCCCGCGCCGGCTGCGGACGGCGGTTGCGTACCTCCAGCAGCGCGGGCTTCAGCGCGTTCCACCGCTGCTGCTCCGCGGAATCGAGCCGGCGCCCGGGATGCAGCGGCGAGCCCGTTTCGCTGACAGTGCCCCGCGCCCCGACGTTCATGGTTTCCGCCGCCCAGGCCCCGTCCGCGCCGAGGACGTCCTCGAGTTCGGCAACGGACCAGAGGTAGGTGGCGCCCTCGTGGTGCACCCCGCCCACCACCGTGTCCGCGTCCAACGAGGACGCGAAGCCGCCGCCGGGCATGCCGAGCCGCGCCACCATCCACTCCGCCGTTTCCGATGCCACCGCGGCGCCCAGCTCCCGGTCCGCTCCCGGTGGGGACTGCATGGCCCACTGCGCGTAGGCCCGCAGCAGCTGGACGTTGTCGTACAGCATTTTCTCGAAGTGCGGCACCGACCACTGCCGGTCCACGGCGTAGCGGGCGAAGCCGCCGTCCAGCTGGTCGTAGAGCGCCGAGCCGGCCATGGTTCCCAGCGTCCGCCCGGCGAGCCCGTCCGCCAGCTCAGCCGTGGAACTGCCGCCGGCCGCGTGCCGGAGCAGGAACTGCACAACCGACGACGGCGGGAATTTTGGCGTATCGCCAAAGCCGCCGAATTGCCGGTCTTCCTGCTGCGCCAGCAGCCGGACCCCCTGCTCAAGGTAGGCCGGCAGTTGTCCGTTCCACCCGCCGTCGGGCATCTGGACCAGGTCTCCCAGCAGCTGCCGGTTGCCGTCTTCGGCCTGGCCCAGCGCCTCCGCCAGTGCGCTGGCGCTTTCCTCGACGCCGCTGCGCCGCTGGCTCCACGCCTCCGTGACCGCGGCGAGGACCTGCCTGAAGGAGGGCATGCCGGACACCGGCCGCGGCGGGTAATAGGTGCCCGCGTAGAACGCGCGGCCATCCGGCAGCGCGAAAACGCTCATCGGCCAGCCGCCCTGGCCGGTCATGGCCTGCGTCGCCGCCATGTAGACGGAGTCAACGTCGGGGCGCTCTTCCCGGTCCACCTTGATGCTGACGAAGTGTTCGTTCAGCTCGTCCGCAGTGGCCTGGTCCTCGAAGGATTCATGTGCCATGACGTGGCACCAGTGGCAGGCGGCGTAGCCGATGGAAATGAAAACAGGCACGTCGCGCAGACGTGCCTGTTCAAAAGCCTGGTCGCCGAACGGCCACCAGTCCACCGGGTTGCCGGCATGCTGGCGCAGGTAGGCCGAGGCCTCGCTGCGCAGTCTGCCGGCCATGATCAGCTACCCCACGCGATCCGGGCCGGACTTGTCCCCGCGGGCTTCATCGGTGCGCTTGCCGCCGGTGATCTTTTCATCGAACCCGTCCTGAAGCCGGAACTCGCGCCCCGTGTCCGCAGCGGAGCCGCCCGGCCGGCCTTCGCCGTCGTCGTTCTGGTCTGCTGCCTTCCGCTCTGCTGCCTCGAGCACGGCGGCTTCCTCAACCTGCTGGCGGTAGCGCACGCGCCGGATCCGTCGGGCCATGTCCCAGATCAGGAGGATGATGGCTGCAGCCAGGAAGAAGGTGGCGAAGAAGCCCCAGGCACCGGGCGTGACCTGGTCGGGGTCAAGGCCCGGACGCAGCGAGGGCTCGTCGTTCGGGGCTGCGGCGGCAAATACGTGCAACAGGTGCAAAAGTCAGTCTCTTTCTGGCAGAACCCGGGACAAATCGCCCGGAAGAGGCACAAGGTGCCCGGAAAATCAGGTGGTGCTGTCTCTATCGTATGCCAGCAAAGAAGTCCGTTTCCGGCACCGAGGTTTTCACCCGGGCGTCAACCAGCGTGTAGTCCTCCCACGGCCAGACCTTGCGCTGCATATCCGGCGATACGGCGAAGAAGAAACCGTCGGGCTCGATCTGCGTGCGGTGGGCCAGCAGGGCGCGGTCGCGATGCTCGAAGAAGTCCCCGCAGTCGATCTGCGTGGTGGTCCGGTGGACCGGCATCGGCGGCTGGTGCCCCTCGGCATCCGCCTCCTGCCACGCGGCAATGCGGGCGGCATACGGCGACTGCAGGCCGGCCTCTTCGAGGGCGAAGTGCAGGGCGCGGAACCTCTCGGGATTGAAGGCGCGGTCGAAGTAAAGCTTCAGCGGCGTCCAGGGTTCGCCGGCATGGGGGTAGCTCTCGGCGTCGCCGGCGGCGTTGTAGGCCTCCACGGCAACCTTGTGCGCCATGATGTGGTCCGGGTGCGGGTAGCCGCCGTTCTCGTCGTAGCTGATGATCACGTGGGGCTGGAACTCGCGGACCAGGCGGACCAGCGGTGCCGCGGCGCGCTCCAGCGGCAGCGTGGCAAAGCTGCCGAAGGGCAGCGGCGGCAGCGGGTCGCCCTGCGGCAGGCCCGAGTCGACGAAACCAAGCCAGCGGTGCGCAACGCCGAGCTCCTTGGCGGCGTCGGCCATTTCCAGCCGGCGCAGGCCGGGCAGGTCGCGCAGGGCGTGCGGAACCGCGGCCACCTCCGCGTTCAGGATGTCGCCCCGCTCACCGCCGGTGCAGGTGACGACCATAACGTCGACGCCGGCCGCTGCGTAGCTGGCCATCGTCGCCGCACCCTTGCTCGACTCGTCGTCGGGGTGCGCATGGACCGCGAGCAGGCGAAGCCGGCCCCCGGAACTGCTTCCCTTGGTGGCCACGCCGGGCTGTGCGGGGATGCTCACGAAAGACTCCTGGTGATCTACGAACGGACTATGACTGAATTCTGAAGGGACCGGGGCGCTCCCGGGACGCGATAAAGTGGTGGTGTGAGCACCACCGGACCCACTCCCACGGACACCTCGTCCGGCTTAAGCGTAGCCAATCGCTACGGCGCCCCAAAGCGCGGGCTCAGCGGGAAAGCCAAAAAGTGGATGGCCATCGCCGCGCTGGCTGTCGCCGTCGTCATCGCCGGCTGGATGTCCTTCTCCATCCAGGGCTCCGAGGACGTCTCAAGCACCGACGTCGGATTCAATCTTAGCGACGACGGAACAGTAGTGGTGGACTTCCAGGTCATGAAGGATGCGGACGCCACGGCGCAGTGCGCGGTCCAGGCCCTGAGCGAGAACTACGCGATCGTCGGTTGGAAGGTTGTCACCATCGGTCCCAACGGGGAGGACGAGGGAGCAGCCAACGGCCGCACCACGGCACACCGCGTAGAACTCAGGACGGAATCCCCCGCGACTACCGGCGGCGTCGACAGCTGCTGGATTGTGGACTGACCCGGCCGGTGGCTCTCCGGTGCCCGTGCCGAAACGGGCGTCAAAATCCGAAGCAAATGTTGCAGCTCGGTCTCGGTTATTGGGATTTGCTTCTGTGATTGACTAGACTTATTCAAATACATTCCACCCCGCCCATCAGGTGACTAAGGAAATTCGCTAGACGAGTCACCAGTATGGCGGGGTCTTTGCATGGAAGCGGCTGCCACCAGGCGGCCGTTTCTGCAATAAGTAACCGTGCCGGAGTCTCAGCTTTGAAAACCGGCAGTAACTAAGGAGAAGTACGTGTCTACATCCAGCGCATCCGTCGCCTGGCTCACCCAGGAGTCCTACGACCGCCTGAAGGCTGAACTGGATCATCTCTCCGGCCCCGGCCGTACGGAGATTGTTGCCCGTATTGAGCAGGCCCGTTCCGAGGGAGACCTCAAGGAAAACGGCGGTTACCATGCAGCCAAAGAGGAACAGGGCAAAGCAGAGGCACGCATCCGGCAGCTGAGCGAGCTGCTTCGCAACGCGCACGTGGGGGAAGCACCTGCCGATGACGGCGTTGTCGAACCGGGCATGGTTGTTGAAGCCAAAGTCGCCGGCGACAAGGAAACCTTCCTGCTCGGCAGCCGCGAAGTTGCCGGCGACGCCGCCATCGACGTCTACAGCGAGCGGTCAGCCCTCGGCGCCGCAATCCAAGGCCTCAAAGCAGGCGACAAGACCACTTACACGGCCCCGAACGGCAAAGAAATCACGGTGGAAATCATCTCCGCCAAGCCGTACAAGGGCTAAAGCAGCATCCGGCCAGACCGGATTCGAATGGCGGGTTCCCCACCGGGAGCCCGCCATTTTTCTCAGCAGCCCTTTGCCAACGGCGCCAAAATAACGACGGCGGCAGTTGGCTTTAGCTGCCCACGCGCCGGTTCCCGCGCCGCGAACCCTTGCGCAGCAGGACGGCCGCCAGCACTCCCCCGACCGCCCCGAAAAGGTGGGCCTGCCACGAAATGCCGGAGCCCGGCGTCGGCAATACGCCCCACAGGACCGAGCCGTAGAACATGAAGATCACCACGGCCAGCAGAATCTGCTTCCAGCTGCGGTTGTAGAACCCGCGCACCAGCAGGTAGGTCAGGAAGCCGAAGACCAGTCCCGAGGAGCCGACCGTCAGGCCCGCGCCGGTGAGCCAGACGCCGACGCCGGATACCAGCCAGCTGGAGGCGAGGACCGCGACAAACCGGCGCACGCCCTCCAGGAACACCAGGAACCCCAGCACCACCAAGGGCAGATTGTTGCTGAGCAGGTGGCTGAAGTCCGCGTGCAACAGGGGCGAAAAGATGATGCCGTCCAGCCCGTAGAGCGTCCGCGGGATGTTTCCCAGCAGGAAATTGAGCTCGCGCCCGGTCGACACGTTGACTATCTGGACGCCCCACAGCACGGCAGTGAGGACCCCGAGCACCACCAGTCCCCGCCGCGCCCGTGACGCTTGGATCCGGGGTGCCTGGCCTGACGAGTCGGCCATGGCTAATGCACAACGACGGGCTGGAAGCCCTCCGCGCGCAGATTTCCCAGCACCTGCTTGCAGTGCTCGTGGCCCTTGGTCTCGATGTCGATGGTGATGGCCACGTCCCCCATGCTGATGGACCCGCCGATGCGGGTGTGGTCCACGCGGGTGACGTTCGCGTCCGACTCGGCGATGATGCGCGAGATCTGGGCCAGCGAACCGGGCCGGTCGTCCAGCATGATGCGCACGGACATAAACCGCCCCGAGGCGTACAGACCGCGCTGGATTACCTTCAGCATCAGCATCGGATCAATGTTGCCGCCGGAGAGGATGACAGCCGTGGTGCCGGGATTCTCGATGACCCCTTCCATCAGCGCGGCCACGCCCACGGCGCCGGCCGGCTCCACCACCAGCTTGGACCGCTCGATCAGGAAGATCAGCGCCCTGGCGAGGGCATCCTCGCTGACCGTGACCACGTCGTCGACCAGCTCGCGGATGATGGAAAACGGCACCTGTCCCGGCCGGCCAACGGCAATGCCGTCCGCCATGGTGGAGACTTTCTGCAGCGGCACCAGTGCGTCAGCGGCCAACGACGGCGGGTAGGCGGCGGCGTTTTCAGCCTGCACACCGATGACCCTGATCTCGCGGCCCAGCTCCTTGGCGCGGGCCTTGATCGCCGTCGCCACCCCGGCCAGCAGTCCGCCGCCGCCGACACCCATGACCACGGTGTCCACGTTGGGGATCTGATCCAGCACCTCCAGGCCGACGGTCCCCTGCCCGGCGATGATGTCCGTGTTGTCGAAGGGGTGGACGAAGACGGAGCCGGTTTCATCCGCGTAACGCTGGGCCTCGGCCAGGGCTTCGTCAACGTTGTGGCCGTGCAGGACAACTTCCGCGCCGTGGCCGCGGGTTGCCGCCAGCTTGGGCAGGGCGACGCCCATGGGCATGAAGATCCGGGCCTTGATGCCCAGCCTGGCCGCGGCGACGGCCACGCCCTGGGCGTGGTTTCCCGCGGACGCCGCAACCACGCCGCGCGCCCGCTCCTCTTCGTTCAGGCGGGCCATGCGCACATAGGCGCCGCGGACCTTGAACGAGCCCGCGCGCTGCAGATTCTCACACTTGAAGTAGACATCGGACCCGGTCATCCGGCCCAGCGCTCGGGACTGCTCGACCGGGGTCAGCTCGATCACGCCGTCGAGCAATTCGGCGGCATCCATGATGTCGTCAACGGTAACGGGAAGTGCTTTCAGATCCATCATTTTCGCAGTTCGTTCCTATCCTCGGGGGCATTACCGCCCGGTTCCCCAACTTCAGTCTTTTCGGGCTTCATATTCTCGACGGCGGCGCCCTCCGCAGTCCCGTCCCTGGCATCGGGTTTCACCGCGCCGCCCTGTTTTAGGGCGACCCCGGCGTCGTTCTTTGCCTCATCCCCGGACCCGTCATCGTTGTCCGGCGAAGAACCTCCGGCCCCGCGTGCACCTTTCGTACCCGGCGCCTCGGCCAACGGTTCACTGGGCCCTTGCCCGACGAGCGCGCTGTCATGTTCCCAGTCCCGGGCCGCGATGTACTTCACTACCGTGTTGACGATGGCCAGCAGCGGAACGGCGAAGAGCGCACCGGGAATTCCGGCCACCATGGTGCCGCCGGCCACGGCAATCACCACGGCCAGCGGATGCAGGGATACCGCCTTGCCCATGATCACCGGCTGGAGGACGTGGCTTTCCAGCTGCTGGACGCCCAGCACAATGGCCAGCATGATCAGGGCGTTGACCCAGCCGTTGGCTACCAGGGCCAACAGCACCGCCACGAAGCCGGTGACCAAGGCACCGACAATCGGGATGAAGGAGCCGATGAACACCAGCACGCTCAACGGCAGTGCAAGCGGGACGCCGATGATCGCCGCGCCGGCACCAATGCCGACGGCGTCCACAAACGCCACGAACACCTGGACGCGGATGTATTGGACGAGCGAATGCCAGCCCTTGCGGCCGGCACCGTTGCTTGCCGCGCGGGCCCGTTTAGGCAGCAGCCCGACGACGAACGTCCAGATCCGCTCGCCGTCGAGCAGGAAGAAAATCAGCGCGAAAATTGCCAGCAGCAGTCCGGTCACGAGGTGGCCGGCAGTGGAGCCGACAGAGAGGGCGCTCGAGAGGATGGCGCTGCTATTGTTCTGCAGCTGGTCCAGCAGCTCGTTGATGTAGTCGTTCAGCTGGGCCGAGGTCAGTGCCAAGGGACCATCGGTCAGCCAGCCCTGGATCTGCCGCACACCCTCCAGCGCCTGGTCCCACAGTTCGCGGAAGCCGAAGAACAGCTGGCGCCCCACCAGGGACAGCGCCCCGCCCATCAGGCCCAGGAAGCCCAGGATCGTGATGGCGACGGCCAGGCCGCCGGGCACTTTGGCCTTGTGGAGGAAGCGGACCACGGGCTGGAGCAAGCCCGCCAGCAGGGCGGCGACCATGAGCGGAATGATGATCAGCGAGATATAGCTGAGCAGCCAGATCAGCACCCCGACCACCACAATGATCAAGCCGAGCCGCCAGGCCCAGGCCGCACTGATCCGCAGGGCGTACGGAACGTCCTCGCGGACATGGTGAGCACCGGTTCCGGCGCGCGGGCCGGCGGCCGGTGGACGGTTCTCGGGGAAGGGCCGGGTCATAGTGTCAATAGTTTCATATTCACGCCCGGACATTCGTCGGACTGACCTTGGCGCTGATGCCCCAGCTGCCGCCGAATTCAGCGCCGGGCTCCAGCCAGATGAGCCCATCGCCGGAGTTGAACGCATTCGCAGGCGCCGTCATCGGTTCAATGGCCACCGCCTGTGCCCGCCCCGGGTACTTGTCTGTCACGAACACATGCGTGTAGGGGAATGTTTCGTCCTGCCATAAAGTCACGGATCTGCCGTCCGAGACGCTCAAGGTGCTTTCCACCCGGCCGCTGGCGGCCGGAATCAGGTCGGTGTAGGCACGGTCCATGTCCAACGGGCCCACCTCTCGCCCGGCGCGCAGGTCCACTCCTTCTGCGGCGGGCGCCTTGTCCCGGGGAATCAGCGTCTCATCCGTGATCAGGTACGTCTCGCCGGGGACGGTCAGCGTCAGGCCCGACGTGTCTTCCTGTCCCAGCCGCAGGTAGGGATGCGCGCCGAGGGCCACGGGCGCGGCCTCCGCCGAATGGTTGACCAGCGACTGCGTGACCTTCAGGTCGCCGTCGTTATCCAGCTCGTAGCGCACGCGGTGGGTGAGGTGGAACGGATAGCCGTGCTGCGGGAAGATCCCGGCCTGGAGCGAAACGGCGGATTCGGTGTGTTCCACCTTGCGGTAGCCGGTGTTCCGCAGCAGCCCGTGGGTGGCGTGGCCGCGCTTGAGCTCCGTGATGTCCAGCCTTTGTTCCTTGCCGTTGAGGGTCCAGACCGCTTTGTCCACCCGGTTGGGCCACGGTGCCAGCAGAATCCCCACTGCCCCCGGCGGAATCTGGTCGTCGCCGAAGGTCTCCGTCAGCTGCACGGAGTTCTTCTCGAACAACCGCAGGCAGGCAGCGAGTTCCGTAATGACGGCGCGTGAGTCTCCGCGGACAATCTCAAACTGTTCACCGGTGGCAAAGGTAGGGTGGCTCATAGCTAAAACGTACCGGAGAATGCATCCTCAGGAGCCGCCATGACGACCATGACTTCCACGCGGCTCGCGGACGGGCGGGAACTGATCTACTTTGACAGCGCCCCCGATGCAGCAAAGCTGCGCCGCGACACCTCCTCTGTAGACCGCCGGCAGCTGGATCCACGCGGCGAAGAGACCGGCCAGGTGCGTTATGACGTCCTGACCGGAGAATGGGTGGCCGTGGCCGCGCACCGGCAGAACCGCACCCACCTGCCGCCGGCGGACGAATGCCCGCTGTGCCCCTCCGACGACGCACGGCAAACGGAAATTCCCTCTGGCTACGAAGTCGCGGTCTTCGAGAACCGTTTCCCGTCCTTTGGCCCGCAACTCGGCGCCTTGCCCGCCCCCGACGGCGCCCCTGCCGCCAGCGCCCCGGCGTACGGACGCTGCGAAGTCATCTCTTTTACCGAGGACCACGTCGGTTCCTTCGGCTCGCTCCCGTTCGAGCGGGTCCGCACGGTGGTGGACGCCTGGGCCCAGCGCACCGAGGCCCTGTCCGCGATGGCCGGGGTGCAGCAGGTTTTCTGCTTCGAAAACCGCGGCGCCGAGATCGGTGTGACACTGCATCACCCGCACGGCCAGATCTACGCCTATCCGTTCATTACGCCGCGGACCGTCGGCATGGCGAAGCTGGCCCGGCGGCATTACCTGCGCTCCGGCGGCTTGGAAACCCTGACCAGTTCGGTCCTGGCAGCCGAACGGGCGGACGGCGAGCGCATGATCGTCGAGGGCAGCCACTTCAGTGCCTACGTTCCGTTCGCCGCGCGCTGGCCCTTGGAAATACACCTGGTTCCGCACCGCCAGGTCCCCGACCTCGCCGCCCTGACCGGAGCGGAACGGGACGAACTCGCCGAGCTTTACCCGCAACTGCTGCGCCGGCTCGACAATCTCTATGACTCCCCCACTCCCTATATCGCCGCGTGGCACCAGGCACCCGTCGCCGAAGACTTCCGCCCCTCCGGCCACCTCCATCTGCAACTGACCTCCCCGCGCCGGGCCGAGGACAAGCTCAAGTACCTGGCCGGCTCCGAAGCCGCCATGGGCGCCTTCATCAACGACACCGCGCCCGAGGACACCGCCGCGCGGCTCCGGGCGGCGGACACGGCATGACCCGCCGCACCACCGCCGCTGCCGACGCCTTCACCCAACGCTTCGGCCACGCTCCCGACGGCATCTGGGCCGCCCCGGGCCGTGTCAATCTCATCGGCGAGCACACCGACTACAACCTTGGCTTCGCCCTTCCGCTGGCCATCGACCGCTCCACCATCGCCGCGGTTTCCCTGCGTACGGATTCGACCGTCCACGCCACCGCCCTGGATCCTGCGTACGACGACGTGACGCTCGCTGCCGCTGACATCTCACCTGGCGCCGTGACCGGCTGGGCGACCTACCCTCTCGGCGTCGTGTGGGCCTTCGTCCAGCGTGGGGTGGAAATTCCCGGCCTGGAGCTGCAGTTGGGATCGGACGTTCCCATCGGGGCCGGGCTCTCGTCGTCGGCGGCGCTGGAATGCTCCGTGGCCGTTGCCCTCAACGATCTGCTGGGAGCTGGCTTCGATCTGCCGGAGCTGGTCCAGATCTGCCGTCAGGCGGAGAACGAGATGGCAGGCGCACCAACCGGCATTCTCGACCAGACCGCTTCCCTCCTGGGCCGCGGCGACCATGCCCTGCTCCTTGATTGCCGCAGCCTGGCTACGCAGCCGGTCCCCCTGCCGCTGCACGAGGCGGGGCTGCAACTGCTGGTGATCGACACAAGGGTCTCGCACTCGCACGCCAGCGGCGGATACTCGGCACGCCGTGCCGACTGTGCCCGGGCGGTCGACGCCCTGGGCGTGGACTCCCTGCGGGATGTGGAGGAAGGAATGCTTTCGGACGCGCGAGGCCGGTTGGACGAAACAACCTTCCGCCGAGTGCGGCACGTCCTCACGGAGAACCAGCGAGTGCAGCAGACAGCCCACCTGCTGACGTCCGCAGGCCACGCGGCGGGGCTTGCATCAGCGCCTACAGCCGGCCCAGCATCCGGGCCCGCAGCCATCGGCGACCTCTTAACGGCCAGCCATGTCTCCTTGCGTGATGACTACGAAGTGTCTTGTGCGGAATTAGACCTCGCGGTGGACACCGCACTGCAGCACGGCGCGTTGGGCGCCCGGATGACGGGAGGCGGATTCGGCGGTTCGGCCATCGCGCTGGTGCCGGAAGAAGCGGCAGAAAAGGTGGGCACCGCCGTCGTCAATTCTTTCCGGATGGCAGGATTCAAGCAGCCCGATGTCTTTCCGGTTGCCCCGGCCGACGGCGCCCGGCGGTTGGCCTGAACGCCACCTGTTGGCGTGCCCGATAAATACAGCCCGCCAAACACAGCGGGCCCCGGCATTGCTGCCGGGACCCGCTGAGGTCGAACTATGGAAGGTGCTGCTACTCAGTGCCGCGAAGGATCGCGAGCAGGCGCAGGATCTCCACGTACAGCCAGATCAGCGTCACCGTCAGGCCGAACGCGGCCGTCCAGGAGTACTTGCGGTCCACACCGGCGCGGACGCCTTGCTCAATGGAGGTGAAGTCCATGATCAGCGAGAACGCGGCCAGGCCGATGGCGAACAGGCCGATGATCACGCCGAGGGGAATGCCGATGCCCATGATGTTGATTTCAATACCGCGGACGCCCCACGGGGTGTCCATCACGCCGAACATCTGCAGCCCCAGGTTGACCAGGGAGAACACTGCGTAGCCGATGATGGCGATCATGAAGAACTTCATCGCCTTCGGCGTCGCGCGCACCTTGCCGCTCTTGAAGAGGAGCAGGGTCACGGCGAAGACGCAGACGGTGCCCAGCACGGCCTGGGGTGCGACGCCGGGGTACATTCTGTCGAGCACCATGGACAGGCCGCCGACAAAGAGGCCTTCGGCTCCGGCGTACGCCAGGATGAGGCCCTTGGACGGCTCCTTCTTGAAGGCGTTGACCAGGCCGAGCACCAGGCCGACGAGCATGCCCGGAATCATCAGGGCCGGGATCATCCAACCGACGGCGGCACCGGCGAGGACCAAGGCCAGGCAGGCCATGGTCTTCATGATGACGTCGTCGTAGGTCATCCGCCCGGTCTGTGCGGGACCGGCCGAGGGCTGGTTGTACAGCTCATTGAGCTGCTGGCTGGACATTTGGGACTGGCCCGCGAGCATGCCTGCGCCGGCGTTCGCCGAGCGTTGCGGCTGGCTGCGGAACGCATTTGGATTATTGAAGACCGGATTTCCACCCATGGCCATTGTTGTTGTCCTCCATCTAAGGGGTACGAGCTGAATAAACCCTACCAATGACAACGTTTGAAGGCTCGAAATTTATCCCGTTCCGTGAATAATGTCCGGATCGTCTGCTTCCGCATGCCGAATCGGCGTTCAAATGGCCGCAGACCTGCGGTGGCTTACCATCAGTTGCGGCCCGCGCAGGCAGGCAGCATGGCTAGAATATGGGGGTGAACCCGCGCCCCGATTCCTCCTCCAGCCGCACCGCCGCACCCAAGCTGCCCCTGCGGATGCTTCATGACCGCATTCTCGTGGCGCTGGACAAGGACAGCAGCGAGCGCCGTTCTTCCTCCGGCATCGTTATCCCGGCCACCGCCGCTATGGGTAAGCGGCTGGCCTGGGCCGCCGTCGTCGCTGCGGGCCCCCACGTGCGCCAGGTCAGCGTAGGCGACAAGGTGCTCTTCGATCCGGAAGACCGCGCCGAGGTGGAAGTAAACGCCACAGACTACGTGCTGCTGCGCGAGCGTGACATCCACGCAGTGGCCGAGCCGGAGGAACAGGACAAGAGCACCGGGCTTTACCTCTGACCTGAGGTACTTGCCGGCCTCCCCTGCGCGCTAAACTCAGCTTCGTTTCACCGAACCTGTGCAAGTGTTATCCGATTGCGATGAAAAGCAAGCATTTCGCAACATGCTGAACGCATTCCCCGAGTAACATAAACGACACGTCCGTGATACAGATCACAGGCGACGTCAGCTGCCTGCCGCCAAAACGTCGGGTCACCCCACACTGTGGAGGTTTGTATTTTGAGAACTACGCCGAAGCTCGCTCGGCCCTGGGGGAAGTTACTCGCAATTCTGGCGATGACGGCGGCAATGCTGTTCATCGCTTCGCCCTCGCTGGCTGCTACTACTGCGCCCGCGCCGGCGCCGGACTCAACAACGAGTGCCCGGGCCGAACCGTTCCGGGACACGATCAGCGGTGTCCTGCGCAATGCCGAGGGCCCCGTGCCTGGCGTGAGAATAACCGCCACTGGTGAAGGATTCACGGGGGAAACCGTCACCGGGGAAAACGGTTCCTGGTCCATCGGGGTTCCGCAGCGGGGCACCTATCAGGTGGAAGTGGATGTATCCACCTTTCCCGAGGGCGTGGAGCTTGCGGAAGGAACGCCCAATCCACGCGAAGTAACCTTCACCAACACCTCCAACGCGGCAGCGATCTTCCCGCTCGGCGAAGGCATTGTCATCCAGGGCGCCAGCTTCGGGGAACAGCTTGTTGAACGTCTGATCGCGGGCTTGAGCTTCGGGCTGCTCTTGGCCCTCGCCGCCGTCGGCCTGAACCTGATCTTCGGAACCACCGGCCTGACGAACTTCGCGCACGGAGAGATGGTGACCCTCGGAGCCGTCCTGGTGTTCGGCTTCAACGCCGCCGGGCTCCCGGTCTGGCTCGCAATAGCCCTGGCGATCCTCGGCGGCGGCATCTTCGGCTACATCCAGGATGCGTGGCTATGGAACCCGCTCCGGCGCCGTGGTTCGGGCCTGATCCCGATGATGATCGTCAGCATCGGTCTCGCCCTCGCCAGCCGCTACGTCATCCAGTTCTTCTTCGGCGGCGCCACCCAGCAGCTGCCCGGTTCCAACAGCCCCATTCTCGAATTCGGCTCCATTTCCATCAGCCGCAACACCCTGACGTCGCTGGTGGTCAGCGCCATCGTCATCGTTGCCATCGGCCTGCTGCTGCTCAAGACCCGGTTGGGCAAGGCCACGCGGGCCGTTTCCGACAACCCGGCTCTCGCAGCGGCATCGGGAATCGATGTGGACCGCGTCATTCGGATTGTCTGGACCGCTGGCGGCGTGCTCGCAGCCCTCGGCGGCATCCTCTGGGCCTACTACCGTCCGGGCGTGACGTTCAATATGGGGCAGCAGATCCTCCTGCTGATCTTCGCCGGCGTCGTTCTCGGCGGTCTCGGTACCATTTTCGGCGCCCTGCTGGGTTCCGTGCTCGTGGGCCTGTTCGTTGAGCTGTCCACCCTCTGGCTGGAAGCCGACCTGAAGTACGTTGGCGCCCTCTTGATCATGATCGTCGTACTCCTGTTTAGGCCCCAGGGCATTCTGGGCCGTAAAGAGCGAGTGGGATAGGAGCTTCGATATGGACTTTCTCAACATTCTCGCCAACGCCTTCGGCGAAATCATCAGCCCGACGACGGCGGCGTACGCCCTTGCGGCTCTCGGCCTCGCCGTACACTTCGGCTACTCGGGGCTACTCAACTTCGGCCAGGCCGGTTTCATGGCGGTCGGCGCCTACGGCTTCGCCATCCCCACGATCCTATGGGACGTGCCATTCGTCGTCGGACTGTTGATCGCCCTCATCGCTTCTGTCCTCTTCGCCCTCCTGCTCGGCATTCCCACCCTGCGGCTGCGCGCTGACTACCTGGCCATTGTGACTATCGCGGCGGCGGAAATCCTCCGTTACATCGTCACCACCAACTCGCTCACCCCTATCACCGGTTCCGCCAATGGCCTAGCGGCCTTCGAAGGCGGATTCTTTGCTATGAACCCCATCCCTCCGGGCCAGTACGACCTCGGCTTGGTGGACTTCAACGAACGGGACCTGTGGATCCGGATCGTGGGCTGGGGTGTGGTGGCCGTCTGCTGTGTGATCGTCTGGCTGCTCATGCGCAGTCCTTGGGGACGCGTGCTCAAGGGCATCCGCGAGGACGAAAACGCGGTCCGCTCCCTGGGCAAGAACGTCTATTCCTACAAAATGCAGGCCCTTATCATCGGCGGCATCTTCGGTTCGCTGGCAGGCATGATCTTCACGCTGCCGCGCGGCGCCGTGCAGCCGGCCAACTACGCAACGGAACTGACGTTCTTTCTGTGGACCTGCCTGCTGCTCGGCGGCATGGCTACCGTACTCGGTCCGGTCATCGGCGCCATGATTTTCTGGGTCGTCCTCTCACTGACCCAGGGCATCCTCTATGGCGCCATCGGCTCCGGTTACATCACCTTCCTCACAGCTACCCAAGCCGGCCAGCTTCGCTACATTCTGGTAGGTGTGGCGCTGATGCTGTTGATGATCTTCAGGCCCCAAGGCGTCATGGGCAATAAGAAGGAGCTGGCGTTCGCATGACCGACAACAACACCGCAGTCCCGGCGCCCGTTGGCAGTGGGCGGGAGCCTGCGGCTTCTGAATTCATGACCGACACCAGGCCCATCGCGGCCGGTGAAACCGCACCGGGCTGCAAGAAGCGGGATCCGATCCTCATTGCCAAGAACGTGACCCGGACCTTCGGCGGACTCAAGGCGGTCGACGTCGAATACTTGGAAGTTCCGCGACACAAGATCACCGCGTTGATCGGCCCCAACGGCGCAGGCAAAACCACGCTGTTCAACCTCTTGACCGGATTCGACGTGCCGCATAGCGGCGAGTGGAAGTTCGACGACCAATCGCTGGCGGGCGTCCCGTCCCACAAAGTTGCCCGCATGGGTATGGTCCGCACCTTCCAGCTCACCAAAGTGATGGGCAAGCTTACGGTGATGGAGAACATGCGCCTCGGCGGGGATAGCCAGCCCGGTGAAAGGCTGAGCAAAGCACTCTTCAAAGGCATGTGGAGCAGCCGGGAAAAGGAGATCACCAGGCAGGCCGCCAGCCTGCTGGAGAAGTTCAAACTGGATACGAAGAAGGATGATTACGCAGCGTCCCTGTCCGGCGGGCAGCGCAAGCTGCTGGAGATGGCCCGGGCCCTGATGGTGCGTCCGAAGCTGGTCATGCTTGACGAGCCGATGGCGGGCGTAAACCCGGCTCTCACACAGTCACTGCTGGACCACGTCAAGAACCTCAAAGCCGAGGGCATGACGGTTCTGTTCGTGGAACACGACATGCAGATGGTTCGCCATATTGCCGACTGGGTAGTCGTTATGGCGGAAGGGAAAATCGTTGCCGAAGGTCCGCCACAGGACGTCATGAAGGACCAAGCCGTAATTGATGCCTACCTTGGCGCTCACCACGACGTGGACCTGGGCGACGCGGAAGGCATCGAGGCTCTGGAAGAACAGCTTTCACACGACCAGGAATCGGTTGTCGGAACAGAGGACGAAGGCGTCATCGGGCGCCACATCACCGAAGTCGACGGCGGAACTGACCGCCCGGACGAACCGGGCTCCGGAGACAGTAAGGAACAGCGATGAGTGAGCAGAACCGCGAGGCCGTATCCGAGGAAGCGGTCGTCAAGGTCACAGACCTCGTCGCCGGATACCTTCCCGGCGTCAATATTCTCAATGGGTGCAGTATTGAGGCCCGCCCCGGTGAACTGATCGGCATCATCGGCCCGAATGGTGCCGGCAAGTCGACACTGCTCAAAGCCATGTTCGGCCTGGTGCGCGTACATTCAGGGACCGTGGTCGTCCGCGGTAAGGACCTGACCGGGCTCAAGGCGAACAAGCTTGTCACGCAGGGCGTCGGCTTCGTGCCTCAGACAAACAATGTATTCTCTTCTTTGACTATCGAAGAGAACATGCAAATGGGCATGTTCCAGCAGCCCAAGAATTTCAAGGAACGCTTCGACTTTGTCACGAGTTTGTTTCCGGAACTCGGGAAGCGCCGCACCCAGCGCGCGGGTTCGCTCTCCGGCGGCGAGCGGCAGATGGTGGCCATGGGCCGCGCTCTGATGATGGAACCGGCGGTTCTGCTCCTCGATGAGCCATCCGCGGGGCTCTCCCCTGTTAAGCAGGACGAAACCTTCCTCCGGGTACATGAGATCAACCGTGCCGGGGTTTCCGTAATCATGGTCGAGCAGAATGCGCGCCGGTGCCTGCAGATCTGCGACCGCGCGTATGTGCTGGATCAGGGCAAGGACGCGTACACGGGGACCGGACGTGAATTGATGAAGGATCCCAAGGTCATCCAGCTGTATCTGGGAACGTTGGCCGATTCCGCTTAGTTGCCGTGGTTCAGGTCCTACCCCTGAACCACGCTTTCCGCGCTGCCGATAGCGCAGTACAGCTCAGGCTGCGCGGCGGTAGATGAAGTCGATGCGGCCGAGGGCCTGCTCGAAGACTGAGAACGGCTCCACTGTCTCGTCCGCCTGCTCCCTCGCCGGTGGGGTGCCGGGCAGGGCTGGTGCGGTGGATTGGTAGGTGTGTCCGGTCGGGGTGGTCGTTTCGACGGTGTGCCGCGGTCCGGGGATCCTTTGGGCGTGCCAGCCTTCAGATTCCTTCGCCAGGTTACACGCTTCACAAAGCCCTTGCCCATTGAGCTCGCTGGTCGCCCCGGCGTTACGCCAGGGCACGACGTGGTCGTGGTGGCGGATGGGTGCATCACACCAAGGGGTGCGGCAGAGCTGGTCCCGCGCCTGGATCATGCGCTGCAGTCCGGCCGGCATCAATCTTGCCCGCGAATCCATGCCGAGCAGCTGCCCGGTACCCGGCGCGGTGTACAGCCGGCGCACCCACACTTCCACATCTTCTTTATCGCCGGAGGCTCTTCGCTCCGAACCCGGCGGCCAGGCCGCCGAACCGGTGGCTCCGGTGGTTCCGGTGTCTACGTTCCCGGTAGCAGCATCGTTGGCCGGTACCGGTTCGGCCGTGCCTGCAGGGCTGGAACCCGTAGCGCCGTCCCCGTTGCCGGCATCCGTTGCGCCGGTAACGATCTTGTCTTCCTCGGCGCCCTTTACCGGGTTGCCGACCGCTGGGTGATTTGGGTTGCCGTTCCCGGCGCCGATGTTGTCCGTGCCGACACTGTCGCTCCCGTTCCCGTTCCCGTTCTCGTGGTCGCTGTCGCCGGTGCGGAGGAGGTCGCGGGCCCATTGGGCGGGGACGATGCCGTACCCGGTAAGGTGGGCCGGTTCGGCGTCGCCCTGGAACAGGGTGCGGTCGGTCATGACCAGCTGGACCTCGATTTTCGCGGGGTTCTCCGCGGGCTGGCCGGTGACGCGTTCCACGAAGATGTCTGCCATGAGCTGGCCCCGGGAGCGTTCATCGCCCTGCGCCTTCAGCCGGTCGGCTTCCTTGGTCAGGGCGGCGAGGACGGCCACGCCCTGCACCACCGGCACCAGGCAGCTCACCTGGGCCATGGTGTCCGGCGCCGGACGGCAGGACACATGGCGTTCGGTTTCGGCTTTCGCAGCCCGGCGGACCACCGACAGGGGGTCCAGCCGCAGCGCGGCCTGCTTCGCCATCGCCCCGATCTGTTTATCCCCGCAGCCGCGCAGCGTCTTCGGATCCCCACACAGCTCCCGGTCGACCTTGGCACGGTCTTCCACGCTCAGGCACGCGGTTTCGCGGACCAGGATGGTCGCCCGCCACTCGTTCAACCGGCCCTCGGCCAGCGCCGTATACGTGTTCGGCATTTCCCTGATCAACGTGGTCGCCATTCCCAGGTGCTTACCGCCCCGGTTGGGCGAGTCCTTGCGTGCCAGGCCGACCTCCTTAGCCAGCCCCCGGCCCCGCTTCTCCGCCGCGACCCCCGCGGCAGCCCGGGTTTCCCGGCGGGAGGCAACAAACGCCTCCGTCTCGCGGGCCTGCGCGGCAGCCGCGGCGGCTTTAAGTTCCTCCAGCGCCGTGATCCGGTCAATCCGCACCCCCTCGGAGACGTCCTGGTCCATGTCCGCCAGTTCCAGGATCGCGGCGCGGACCAGCACAGCACCCGCATCACCGGGAACCGGCTTCACCGGCTCCATCTCTGCTGGAACGATTGACTCGAACATACATTCGATTCTACTGTGGTGTGACGAGGAGTACAACGGCCACTTGCGGGGCTGTGTACAACCCCACGAACGCTTGTCGACCTACTGGCAAATTCCCACCTTCCCTGGATCGAGACGACCAGGGGAACGGCCATTCAAACCCGCCGCGCGTGGGATGCCACAGTTGGAGGTCCGTTTGTACCTCACACACGCGAGGAAGCCCCCGCCAAGAGCGGAGGCTTCCTGCGTCAGTGCGAGTGACTGTGAGTGGCGTTGTCTTATTTTATAGCTGGCCAAACTCCTCACGCATCGGCTGCGGACGGTTTTCGGCATCGTATTCGTAGATACCGACGTAAGCTTCGGTCGGATCACCATTCTCATCGAAGGAGATCGGACCGGAGATGCCGTCGTAGTCGATATCGGTACCCTCGCGGAGCAGGGTCACACAGCCAGCGAAGTCGTAGCACTTCTCCCCGTCCCTGGACACCGACTGCATTTCCCCAGCGATGTCTTCGCCCTTGGTGCTCCCGGCAGCTTCGGAGGCCAGAGCCACGAGGTTCACTGCATCATAGGCTTCACCGGCGTAGGCGTAGGAAGTCAGCCCGTCGTCGATTTCCGCGAGCGAGGCCTTGAACTCGTCCTTTGCGAAGGTGCCTGGGATGGTGCCCTGCGCGCCTTCCATGGCGCCCGGGTCCAGGTCCTTGCTCAGGTCAGCCGTATTGCCATCAACCAGGAACAGCTGGTCCGGAGTGATTCCCTTGGCCAGCAGGAGCGGGGCAATGGACTTCACCTGGTCGAACGTGATCAGCGCGACGGCATCCGGGTTGGCGGCAGCGACGGCGTCAACCTGCGAGCTGAACTGCGAATCGCCCTCGTTGAACATTTCCGTAGCGACGATCTGGCCGCCGGCGCCCTCAAACGCGGTCTTCACGTTATCCCGCAGGCCGGTGCCGTAGGCATCGTTCAGGACGATCATGCCAAGCGTCTGCGCTCCACAGGCGACCATGTAGCTGCCAAGGGTGCGGCCCTGGAGCACGTCCGAGGGGGCTGTACGCCAGTACAGGTTGTTGTCGTCCCAGTCAGTGAAGTCCGGCGAGGTATTCGCCGGCGAGATCTGCAGGACGCCAGCACCGGTGATCTGGTTGATTACGGTCTTCGAAACGCCAGAGGACGCTGCGCCGACAATGGCGTTGACGTCCTGGCCGAGCAGTGCGGACACGGACTGGGTGGCGATATCAGTGGTGGTGTCGCCCGAGTCCCGGTGCACGACGTCGACGTCTTTGCCAAGAACGCCGCCTGCTTCATTAATCTGCTTGATGGCCAGATCAACGCCGGCAATTTCGGGCGGGCCAAGGTAGGCCAGCGCGCCGGTAGTGGGCAGCAGTGAGCCGATCTTCAGCGGTGTATCCGTGGACCCCTTTGTCTCCGGTACGGCTGCCGGATCCCCCTTGGTTCCGGTGGTCGGACCCGCGCCTTCGCCGCCCTCTGGGCAGACAAGCCCGGCGGCTGCGGGTGCAGAGCCGCTGTTTCCTTCGGTTTCGGTCGAAGTGCCGCCCCCACAGGCTGACGCGAACAGTGCGACGCCGAGACCGAGTGCCGCGAATCTGGCCGCGCGCGCGGTGTTACCGCCGGCGCCAAACAGCACTGCGTTACGTGTTGCAGTCATGAATTTTTCTCCTCGATCCAAAGGTCCGCGAACCTTCGATGCGAATATCAGGGTTTCCTGATTAGAAGAAAAGCTAGTGCACAAATCGCCAAAAAATAAGACTATTCGGTTACATCCTTGTAACGCTCGTCACAGCTGTCGAATTATGCCCCAAAATGGACCCCTCCGAGCCCTATCGGGCCAGTTGGACAGGCACATTTCCTCAAGGGGCGTCGTCGCGCCCTCCAACGGAGACATTGTCCCCGCGCTGAGATTCGCCCGAACGGGCGCCGTCGTGCCCAGTTGTACCCCCGGTGGGACTCGAACCCACACTGGATCGATTTTAAGTCGACTGTCTCTGCCATTGGACTACGGGGGCGTGCCGTGAAAATGCACGCCCTAAGCCTACTCGATCCGCCCCGGCCAGAACGAGACGGGCACGCAGGACTAGAGCCGTGCGAAGGGCTCCGCGTAGCGGAACGTTCCCACAGGAACTTCTTGTCCCCCAAGCCGCAGCGCCATAAAGTAGTCACCCCATTGCGGATCCGGCGCTTGGATACCGAGCTCGGAGGCCCGGCGATAACCGAATCGTGGGTAGTAGGTAGTGTGTCCGAGCAGCACGATCACCGACTCGCCCATTCCCGCGGCCCGGATTCTGGTTTCCTCCAACAGCGCCGCCCCGATCCCCTGCCGCTGGCGTTCGGGCAGAACGGAAATCGGGCCCAGTCCCAGCGCCGGCTGATCGCCGATAAAACCACGGGTGGTGATCGAATGCCCAACAACCGTGCCCGCATCGGCAGCAACGATCGAGAGCCGGGGCAGGTAGCCGTCGCATTCGAACAACTCGGCCAGCAGACCAACCTCGATCGGCGGGTTGGGCCCATCCTCGCTCGCGAAAGCGCGGCGGGTCATTTCCAGTATCGCCGGCCGGTCGCTGGCGTGTTCGCTGCGCAATTCCACCACTGCAGTGTAGATCGCCAGCCACACTTCGACAGCAACCTTCGCCGTCCAAACCGCCAACCGCCAACCGCCAACCAAGCGGACGACGGCGGGAGCCGGGGTTCCGTACGAAACCCCGGCTCCCGCCGTCGTTAGGTTCTGCTGCCGCCGTCGCTAGGTCCGAATTCCGGGTTGCTAGCGATCCGAGGCGTGGCGCGTTGTTAGCGCGAGTCTGCGGGTGCCTGCTCGTCGGCCTTATCCTCTGCCTTCTTTTCAGCAGGCTTCGGTTCGGCGGACTTGCGCGGCGTGGCAGCCGTGCGGAAGGCGCGGTACGGCGTTTCCAGGTCGGCGATCTCCGTGGTGTCGCGGCCGAGGACCGCGTTGAGCAGCCAGTCGGCGACGACGCGGATCTTGCGCTCCATAGTCGGCATGGCGAAGCCGTGGTAGCCGCGGTGTGCCAGCCAGGCCAGCCGGCCCTTGAGCTTGATTCCCATGACCTTGGCAACGCCCTTGTTCAGCCCCAGGCCGGCCACCGCGCCGAGGTTCTCGTGCTTGTACTCCTTGACCTCACCCACGCCCCAGCGCTCGGCGAGGATGTTCTTCGCCATGAGCTTGGCCTGGCGCACAGCGTGCTGGGCATTCGGGACGCAGAAGCCGCCCACGCCGCCGCCAGTCAGGTCCGGGACCGCTGCGACGTCGCCTGCGGTCCAAGCACCGTCGATCGGCTGGCCGTTGTCATCGATGATGTGCAGTTCGGCGTTGGCCTTGACCCGGCCGCGGTCGTCCAGCGGGAAGCCGAACTGGCGGACGATCGGATTGGCCTGCACGCCCGCGGTCCACAGCAGGGTGTCGGTTTCGAAGGACTGCGCCGGGGTCTTGTCCGGCATGTTGATCAGCTCCAGCTTGCCGCCCACGGCCGACGCCAGGGAGGTGTTCAGCAGTACCTCGATGCCGCGCGAGCGCATGTGCGAGACAACCCACTCGGCCTGGTGCTCGGTGACCTCGGGCATGATACGGCCCATGGCCTCCACCAGCACGAAGCGCAGGTCCGAGCGCTTCAGGCGGGGGTTGTTCTCGGCCGCGTGGCGGGCCATGTCCTCGATCTCGGTCATGGCTTCGATGCCCGCGAAACCGCCGCCGACACCGACGAAGGTCAGGGCGCGCTGCTTCTCCGGGCCGTCCGGCATGATGGAGCCGGCTTCGATCCGCTCCAGCACCGTGTTGCGCAGTTCCAGCGCTTCTTCAATGGTCTTCAGCCCGATACCCTCTTCGGCAAGGCCCGGGATCGGGAACGTACGGGTCACCGCGCCGGCGGCAATCACGACGTCGCGGTACGGGACGTTGAAGCTGACTTCGCCGTCTTCGGATTCAACCACGGCGGTCTTGTTGGCGTGGTCGATCGAGGTGACCCGGCCGGTAATGACTTCGGTCTGCTTCAGGTGCATGCGGTGGGAAACCACGGCATGGCGCGACTCGATGGAGCCGGCAGCAACCTCCGGCAGGAACGGCTGGTAAGTCATGTAGGGCAGCGGATCCACCAGGGTTACGATGCCGCCGTGGGCTTTAACCTTCTTCTGGAGCTTAAGCGCCACATAAAGTCCGACGTAGCCGCCGCCGACTACGAGGACGCGAGGACGGTCTGAGAGAGCAGGAGTGTATGCCATACGCAATAGTGTAAACCCTTTTGTGAAAGTTTTCACTAAGTAGCCGCGCCGCTCCTGCTGCACACAGCCGCCGCACCGAGCAGGGCTGCAGCACCGTCAGGTCCCCTCGTGGTCAGCGGTTCCGCGGACCGCTTCCTTTGCCCGTTCCGTGGCCCACACTCTTGCCCGTTTCCTTGAGCAGCGGCTCGCGGATCGGCGGCAGGAAACCGGTGTCTTCGCCGTCGTCGGTCGCAGTCTGTTCGGCCCCACCCTCTTCGGCGGCCGCCAGACGTCGGGCCCGCAGCGTCTGCTGGACGCCAAGGCCGATGACCAGGATAAACACGAGGCCGAATCCGACCACGATCACGGCGGGGAGCACGTCCCCTTCGAGCCGCGGCGCCTCCGCCACGGGAGTGGTGGGTTCGGGTACAGCCGGCTCTTCCTCCACACGGTTGGCGGGGGCCTTTGTTTCCGGCGGGGCCACTTGTCCCCTGCGGTGCACGGTGATCCACTGGGCGATCGAGCCCACCGGGTTCGCGCCGACAACGGCCACGTCCGCGGTCAGGGCCGCTTCGGCGTCGAGAATGCCGAAACCGTAGATCGGGTCGTGACCTGGCACGCCGGCATCCTTGGCCGTGGAAATGATGCGGTTGACCACCTGGGCCGCGCTCATCTCCGGATACTCGGCACGGATGAGCGCCGCGACGCCGGAAACCAGCGGGGTGGCGCCGGACGTGCCGGACCAGTCCGCATAGAGGCCTCCGGGCAGCCCGCCCACCAGGTCTTCGGCCGGGGCCGCCACCCCGATCACGATGCTCTGGGCTGAAGCGCCTTCGCTGGCTTCGCCTTCACGGTTCAGCCCGGCAACCGTCAGCACGCCGGGAATGGTGGCGGGTGCGCCGGACTGCTCCGTTCCGCCGGCGCGGTTGCCCGCGGCAGCCACAATAACGACGTCGTTCTGCTCGGCATAGAGGAACGCTTCGTCCCAGTTTTCAGGCCAGGACGTGCTGGAGCTGGTCAGCGACATATTGATGACCTTGGCCCCGTTGTCCACGGCCCACTTCACCGCGGCGGGGATCTGTTCTTCGATGCTCACACCGGCCGGATTCGGCGAGCCGAGCCAGGTGGAGACGGTCAGCAGGTCGGCCTTGGGCGCCACCCCGATAACCCCGTCGGTACCGGCTCCGATGCCCTTGTCCTTGGGCTCCGGCGCCTTCTCGTCGTCGTCCTTCTGGTCTTTGTCCTTGCCGTCCTTGTCCGCATCCTTCTTTTCCGGAGCGTGGCCGCGGCCGGCCAGCAAGGTGGCCACGAGGGTGCCGTGTTCAGGCGTCTGGCCGATGCCGCGCTGCCCGTTGGCCGAACCGGCTCCGGAAACATCCGTACCACCGACGACGGCGCCCTTGAGATCCGGGTGGGTGGCGTCCACGCCGCTGTCGATGACGGCGACCTTGACGCCTTCGCCCTGCGAGGTCTTCCAGGCCTCGCGGATGCCGTAGGAGTCCAGCCAGTACTGCTTGTCGCGGGTTGCATCGGCCATGGCTGCCGGGGCGAAGACTGTGCCGCCCACCAGGGCCAGCACGGAGACCACAGAGAGTGCGGCGGCTCGGACCGTGGCCCGACGGCCCGGTCTTCCGGCTCTGCTGTGCATACGTGTCCTCTTTCCTGGATTCCCCGGTGTCCTGCCAGTCCCCTTGTACGGGGCATGGCGGACAATCCTACCGTTGATCGGACCGGCGGCCCTTCTCGGTTACTTCCTGCTTACCTGCGGGCGGCGCTCATGGCGATGCCGTCGAGGATGTCGTGCTCGCTGGCGGTGGCCCCGTTGACCCTGCCGGCGGTCAGTGCGTTGACACGGTTGTTAATGGTGCGCCAGATCAGGGCTCCGGCGCCAATCACGTCCACCCGGCCCGGATGCATGTAGGGCAGCGCGGCGCGTTCAGCGCGGGACATGGACAGCAGCGACGTGCAGGCGGCGGCGGTTTTGGCCGTATCCAGTTCGGCGCCGTGGATGGTGTTGGGCTGGTATTCGGTCAGCCCCAGGGCGTGGGCCGTCACGGTGGTGATGGACCCGGCCACACCGACCAGCCGGTCCGTGTCCGCAAGCGGTACGTCCGCCAGCACAGCGTCGATGTAGGCGTTGATGTCCGCTTCCGCCGCGGCGATTTCGACGGCGGTCGGCGGGTCTGACTTCAGGTGCCGTTCGGTGAAGCGCACGCAGCCCATGTCCGTGCTCAAAGCCGCCTGGACTCCCCCGGACGTGCCGAGGACAAACTCGGTGCTGCCGCCGCCCAGGTCGACCACCAGTACCTTCTCCCCCGGTGCCGTGGCCAGCACGCTTGCGGCGCCGGTGAAGGACAGTTCGGCCTCCTCGGCGCCGGTGACCACTTCCGGTTCCACCCCGAGGCGCTCCCGGATCCCGTCGACAAAGACCTGCCGGTTGCCAGCGTCGCGGGTGGCGGAGGTCGCGACGAAACGCAGGCGTTCGGCGCCGTGCTGCTGCAGCAGGCCCGCATATTCCTCCGCCGCCGCAAAAGTACGTGCCAGGGCTTCCTCGGCGAGCATGCCGGTGGCATCGACGCCTTGGCCAAGCCGGACCACTTTCATCAACCGCACCACGTCGGTCAGCACGCCGTCGTCGTCGATATCGGCAATCAGCAGGCGGATGGAGTTCGTTCCGCAGTCAATGGCCCCTACGCGGCTCATCGGGCTCCCTCTTCCTGTTCCGGTGCATTGTGTTCAGGTGCGCTGTGTTCGCCGGCAGGCTCGTCTTCGGCAGCACGACGGCGTTCGGCCTTCTTGGCTTCGAGCTCTTCCGGGCTGAGGCCCTGGGTCTTGGTGTGGCGGCTCAGGTCCTTCGCGGGGGCCGGCCCCGCAACGTCCCAGGCGCCGTCGCAATAACAACGGTCCTTCGTCCACCATTCGGCGATCCCGTCCAGCGCCTCGTCGCCCAGCGGGTTGATGCCCGGGCCGACAGCCAGCGAATGCCCCACCAGCACATGCAGGCACTTGACCCGGGTTGGCATGCCGCCGGCGGAGACGCCAGCGATCTCGGGGACAGACCCGACGCCGGTTCGGGCGCCGATTTCATCGCGGACGCGCAGATAGTCCTCGTGCGCTTCGCGGTAGGCGGCAGCCAGTTCCGGATCCTGTTCGAGCCGTTCGGTCATTTCGGTCATGACGCCGGCGGCCTCGAGCCGGGACACGGCCGAGGTGATGATCGGATGGGTCAGGTAGAAAGTCGTGGGGAACGGGATGCCGTTGCCCAGCCGCGGCGCCGTCGTCGCCACCAGGGGGTTGCCGCAGACGCAGCGCGCTCCGATTTCCACCACGTCCCGCACCGGCCGGCCGAGCTGCCGGCTGAGGGTCTCCAGGTCCTGGGGCGTGGGTGTGCGCGGGTCTTCCATGGCGCGGTCCTTCCTGACTGTGCGGACATGCTGGTGCGGGCGGGCTGGGTGACTGGTGGGGGCGGGCCGGGCAGGTTGGCTGACTAGTTCGGGCTGTTTTGTGTGGCGGGCCGGCAGGCAGATCGGGTCCGGCTTTAATGCTCGCCCCGGCTTCCCGATAACGTCCTGGTCCGATGCGGACAATGCTTCGGCGCTGCCTCGGTTCCGCCGGCGTCCGATGCAGTCGGGCAGACCGGCTATTCCGCTGGTTTCCCGGCCGGCTCGTCCTGATTTTCGGAGCTGTCCGACTCTTCCGAGCTGTCCGGCTCTTCCGAGTTGTCCGGTTTGTCGGCGTTCTCTTCTGCCGGAACGTCGGTCGCTGCCCGCTTGACCGAGTCCCACAGCGCGTCCACCCACGGCAGGTTGGACGGCGCCGCTACAGACGCATGTTCCTCGGATTCCCTCAGCCCTTCGGTCCCGGTCACCAGATAACGTGTCTCACCCGGCATTACATAGAATATGCGATCCCGGGCCTGTTGTTTGATGTACTCCGGGTCCTCCCAGCGCGCCAGCTCCTTCTCCAGCTGGCTCTGGGTCTTCTGCTCGGCAGCAATCTCGCGTTCCAGGGCGGCGATCGCGGAGCGTTGCTCGATGAAGATCCGCACGGACGGGGCCAGCAGAATGGTGATCGTCACGAGTACGACGGCGAGGGCGAGCATGCGTCCGGAAAAACCCCTGGCCGGTACCGGCGTGCTTCCGGTGCCGTCGCCGCCGCCCTCCGGCCGGTCCTTCGGCGTCGTCCTGCTGATAATGGGTTGCCGGATGGCGCCGGAGAGCTCGCGGCGTTCGGCCGCCCGGGCCTCCGATGGCGAGGGCTTCTTTTTGGGTCCTCCGGCTTTCGGTCCGTGGGACTTGGCCTCGGAGCCGCCGAAGTCCGCGCGGATAACCTTTGCCTCGGACGAGGCACCCTCTTGCGCCTCGTGCCCCGCTGCACCGCCATGGTCGCGGTCGGTGTTCCCGGACATGGAACCACCCGGCGCCCCTGAACCGGCACCTGTTTGCACAGGCCCGCTGCCGCCGGCCAGGCGGCCGGCACGTGGCACTCTGGGACGTCGGGTGGCCATGGAGCTCCTAGATCATTAGTCGTCGGCAGGCATTGAGGTTATCAGTTCCCGCTTAAGACGATACAGATTCAGGGGCAGGGTTCAGGCTTTGAAACGCGGGAAAGCGCCGGCGCCTGCGTAGCGCGCGGCGTCGTCGAGCTCTTCTTCGATGCGCAGCAGCTGGTTGTACTTGGCCACACGCTCGGACCGGGCCGGGGCGCCGGTCTTGATCTGGCCCGCGTTGGTGGCCACCGAGATATCCGCGATGGCGGTGTCCTCGGTCTCGCCGGAACGGTGCGAGGTGATCGTGGTGTAGCCATTGCGCTGTGCCAGCGAGACGGCTTCCAGGGTCTCCGTGAGGGAACCAATCTGGTTGACCTTGACCAGCAGCGAGTTCGCCGTGTTGGCGTCGATGCCCCGCTGCAGGCGCTCGGGGTTGGTGACGAAGAGGTCATCGCCCACCAGCTGCACCTTGTCGCCGAGTTCGGCGGTCAGGGTAGCCCAGCCTTCCCAGTCGTCCTCGTCCAGCGGGTCCTCGATGGAGACCAGCGGGTAGTCGGCCACGAGCTGCTTGTAGTACTCGCTCATCTCGGCCGCGGTCAGGGACTTGCCCTCGAACTGGTAGGCGCCGTCGGAGTAGAACTCGGAGGAGGCGACGTCCAGGGCCAGCGCGATTTCCTTGCCCGGGGTGTAGCCGGCCTTGTTGATCGCCTCGGTGATCAGGTCCAGCGCGGCGCGGTTGCTCGGCAGGTTGGGGGCGAAACCGCCCTCGTCGCCCAGTCCGGTGGACAGGCCCTTTTCCTTAAGCACGGCCTTGAGGCTGTGGTAGACCTCGACGCCCCAGCGCAGGCCCTCGGAGAAGGTGGCAGCGCCCAGGGGCACCACCATGAATTCCTGGATGTCGACGTCGGAGTCCGCGTGGGAGCCGCCGTTGAGGATGTTCATCAACGGAACGGGCAGCACGTGCGCGTTCGGTCCGCCCAGGTACTTGTACAGGGGCAGGTTGGCCGACTCGGCGGCAGCGTTGGCCACGGCCAGCGAAACGCCCAGGATGGCGTTGGCGCCAAGATTGGACTTGTTGGAGGTGCCGTCCAGATCGATCATGGTCTGGTCGATCAGGCGCTGGTCGGTCGCGTCGCGGCCCACCAGGGCGGGCTGGATCGTGTCGAGCACCGCGTTGACGGCCTGGCTGACGCCCTTGCCCAGGTAACGGTTCTTCTCGCCGTCGCGGCGCTCGGCCGCTTCGAAAGCACCGGTGGATGCCCCGGACGGCACAGCAGCGCGGCCCATGGAGCCGTCCGAGAGCAAGACCTCAACCTCAACCGTGGGATTGCCGCGGGAATCAAGGATTTCACGCGCGTGGATGGCATCAATAAGCGCCATTGATTGCTCCTGTTCATTGGAACGAAAGATGAAACTCTTTACAACAGGCCGCCGGACAGCACTGTCGGTCTAAGCGTAATCGAGAACGGGGCGTGCTTATGCGCCCGTTACGCCGCGTTGAAACCGGCGAACCGCGCCGCGCAGCGCCTGCTCCGCGTCCAGGCCTGCGGCCGAAGCCTGGCTAACGACGGCGAGCAGCAGGTTTCCGAGTTCGGTTTCCGACGCCGGGGGCCGGCTTTGCGGGGCCTGCGGCTCGCCGTGCGACGTCGGTGACGGGCTACCTGCCTCGGAGCTTCCCAGCTGCTGATCCACCGGGAAGCCGGCACGCCTGGCCCGGTCGATCGACTTCGCCGCCAGGGTCAGCGCGGGCAAGGTGGGCGGGATGCCGTCGAACGGACTGTCCCGTTCGGGGCGCTCACCTTGCTTGACTGCATCGTAGCTGGCGACAATCTCCTCAATGCTTTCGGGGAAGGACTCCTGCAGCGAACCATCGGGCTTGAACACATGCCGGTTCCGGCGGACCAGCTTTGCACTCAGGTACTCGGCCACATCCTCGAAGTTGAAGTTGCCGAGCTCCTCCTGGATCCGGGCATGCAGCAGCACCTGGAAGAGGACGTCGGCCAGCTCGCCCTTGAGCTCGGCGGTTGCGGTGCCCGGCCCGGCCTCGATGACCTCGGCCAGCTCGTGGGATTCCTCGATCAGGTACTCGACCAAGGACTCGTGGGTGAGCGCGGCTGTCCACAAGCAGTGCTCGCGCAGCAGCGCCACCACCTGCACAAGCCGGCCGACCGCCGTCGTGCTTTCAGTCACGGCAGGTTTAGCCCTGGTAGGCCCTGAATCCTTCGGCGATGAACTCGACTAGCGCTTCCCGCTCTTCCAGCGGCAGGAAGGCTGCTTCCGCCGCATTGAGCGTGATTTCGAGCAGGTCATCGAGGTCGTAGTCGAAGGTTTCGACCAGCAGTTCGTACTCGTCGGAGAGGGTAACGCCGCTCATCAAACGGTTGTCCGCGTTGATAGTGACCTTGAAACCGGTCTGGTACAGCAGGTCGAACGGGTGGTTTTCGATGCCCTCGCCAAAGGGCGCGGTGGCACCGGTCTGGAGGTTCGAGGACGGGCTGCATTCCAGCGCGATGCCGCGGTCCCGGACCCAGGCGGCAACCCGGCCCAGCGTGACGAGGCCGAGGTCGGCGTCGTTCTCTTCATTCGGGCTGAAGTCCACCTGGATGTCTTCGGCGATGCGCACGCCGTGGCCCAGGCGCAGGGCGCGGCCGCTGACCAGTGCGTCGACGATGCTGTCCAGCCCGGCGGCCTCGCCGGCGTGGATGGTGACCGGGAACTGGTTTTCGGCCAGGTAGGTGAACGCGTCTTTGAACCGGTAGGGCGGGAACCCGTCCTCCGCGCCGGCGATGTCGAAGCCGACGGCGCCCTTGTCCCGGTGCCGGAGGGCGAGCTCGGCGATTTCCTGGCCGCGGTCCGCATGGCGCATGGCGGTAATCAGCTGGCCGACCTGAATGGGACGGCCGCTGGCCTCGACCGCGTCCACGCCTGCTTCAAGCCCGGACTGGACCGCTTCGACTGCCTCATCCAGCGTCAGCCCCTTGGTGAGGTGCTGCTCCGGCGCCCAGCGCACCTCGCCGTACACCACGCCGTCGTCCGCCAGATCCCCGACGAACTCCTTGGCGACCCGGTGCAGGCCTTCCTTGGTCTGCATTACGGCTACGGTGTGGTCGAACGTTTCCAGATAGCGGACCAGCGAGCCGGAGTCCGCCGATTCACGGAACCACTCGCCCAAGGCGACAGGGTCGGTGGACGGCAGCTGGTGGCCCGCTTCCGCGGCCAGTTCGATGATGGTCCCGGGGCGGAGTCCGCCGTCGAGGTGGTCGTGCAGCGAAACCTTGGGGAGGCTGCGGATATCAATGTCGACGTCGGCGGCAGGGTCAGCAGAGTAATTAGGCTCAGTCACAGGCACCACCTTACGTCGACAGTCGAACCGATGCACGCCTCGGTGCCGGTTGTGTAGAGGTGGTGGAAACGGAGGTTCAGTGCGAGACCGGAGTGCCGGACCGCGCCTGCGCGCGCTTGGAGGTGGCTGCTGAATCTTCCGCGGCCGAAGCTGCGTCCTCCGCCGCATGGCTCCTACGCGCCTTGCGCTTGTAGAGCAGTTTCAGGCCATGGTCGATGATCAGACCCAGGGCCAGGGCGATGACGATGGCCAGGCCGGCAGCCAGCAGGCTGTGGTCGTGGAACCACTGCCCGGCGAGGGCGCCGATGCCCACGGAATAGAGCGACCAGGAGATGCCGGCAATGATGCTGAAGAACACGAACCTGCGATGATGGAAGCCGGTGGCGCCGGCGGTCATATTGACCGCCACACGGCCGATGGGAATGTAGCGGGCGCTGAGGATCAGCAGGGCCCCGCGGCGGTCGAGTTCTTTCCGTGCCCAGGCGAAGGCCGAGGCGACGCGCGGCCGCTGCATCCATTTGAAGCGGTTCGAGCCGATGCGCCTGCCGATCAGATACGCGATGTTATCCCCCGCCATGGCACCCGCGGCAGCGATCGAGATGACCAGCCAGATATTCGGAACGCCCGCCGAAACGGCCAGCGCGGCCAGGGCAACGACCACGGACTCGCTCGGCACCGGCGGGAAAATTCCGTCAATGAGGCAGAGCGCGAAAAGCAGCGGATACACCCACCATTGGGCGGCCGCATCGATGATGAAGACGTTGAGAGCGTCCATAAAAGCCTGCACGTGAATGATCCTGTTCGCCGGTTGGTTATTCCAACGATGTCACGTTGCAATAAGTGCCGCTATGGGGCGTTGCCCTGATCAACACCCTGAGATAACGGTACGTGCCCGCAACCCTGCACGCATCATCCCCGAGTCCCATGCCCTCTGCGGAAGAGGTTTGTCCATCATGTAGATACTCCTACCCCAGTTTCCGGGTGCTGGGGTAGGTCGCTGTCGTGGGGGCTCAGGCGATGCGGTCGATGACCAGTTGCTGGTCGGGCCTGTCCCCTTCGGGACCAATAACGACGGCGTTTGCCAGCGCTTCCTTCGCCCGGTCGAATTTGTCCGGAGTGTCCGTCAGCAGGGTCATCAGCGGCTCCCCCGCCCGGACCATCGCGCCCGGCTTGGCATGCATCCGCACCCCGGCACCGGCCTGGACGGGATCCTCCTTGCGGGCGCGGCCGGCACCCAGGCGCCAGGCGGCGACACCGACGGCGAGGGCATCCAGTTCCAGCAGCACGCCGTCCGCCGCGGCATAGACCACTTCGGATTCCTTTGCGACCGGCAACGATGCCCGCGGATCGCCGCCCTGCGCCTCGATCATGCGGTTCCAGACGTCCATCGCCCGCCCGTCCTTGAGCGCGGCGGCCGGATCAGCGTCCGCCACGCCGGCAGCCTGCAGCATTTCTTCGGCCAGCCGGATTGTCAGTTCCACCACGTCTTGGGGACCGCCGCCGGCCAGCACTTCGACGGACTCTTCCACCTCGATGGCGTTGCCTGCGGTCAGTCCCAGCGGCGTACGCATGTTGGTCAGCAAGGCCACCGTGTTCACGCCGGCGTCCTTGCCCAGGCCCACCATGGTTTCGGCCAGCTCGCGGGCCATGTCCTTATCCTTCATGAACGCACCGGAGCCGACCTTGACATCCAGTACCAGCGAACCTGTGCCCTCGGCGATCTTCTTGCTCATGATGGAGGAGGCGATCAGCGGGATGGCCTCGACGGTGCCGGTGACATCGCGCAGGGCGTAGAGCTTCTTGTCCGCCGGGGCCAGGCCGGCGCCCGCGGCGCAGATCACTGCACCCACGTCGGCCAGTTGGGCCATCATTTCGTCGTTGGACAGGTCCGCGCGCCAGCCGGGAATCGACTCCAGTTTGTCCAGCGTTCCGCCCGTGTGCCCGAGCCCGCGGCCGGACAGCTGCGGGACTGCTACCCCGAAGACGGCTACCAGCGGGGCCAGCGGCAGGGTGATCTTGTCCCCCACCCCGCCGGTGGAATGCTTGTCGGTGGTCGCCTTGCCGAGCGAGGAGAAGTCCATCTTCTCGCCCGAGGCGATCATCGCCGTCGTCCATTGGGAGATTTCCTCGCGGCTCATGCCGTTCAGGAGGATGGCCATATTCAGGGCGGACATCTGCTCGTCGGCGATGGCACCGCGGGTGTAGGCGTCGATGGTCCAGCTGATCTGCTCCTGGCTTAACGTGCCCTTGTCGCGTTTGATCCGGATGATGTCGACGGCGTCGAACTTCTCTCCCACGTGGCTCTCCTTCTTCAGCGTGCTGGACTCAACCCAGGTTTTCGGGCCCGAAGGCATCCGGCAGGACCTCGTCCATGGTCTTGATGCCGGAGATGGTCATCAACTGCATGCCCGGCGCCCTGAATTCGTGGAGCAGTTGGCGGCAGCGCCCGCACGGCATGAGGATGTTGCCGGCGCCGTCGACGCAGCTGAATGCCATCAGCCGCCCGCCACCGGACATGTGCAGCGCGCTGACCAGCGAACACTCCGCGCACAGCGTCAGGCCGTAGGAGGCGTTCTCCACGTTCGCCCCGGTGACGAGCCGGCCGTCCTCGGTCAGGGCGGCTGCGCCCACCGGATACTTCGAGTAGGGCACGTAGGCATGCGCGGAGGCTGTGCGTGCCGCGTCCTGCAGGGCGGCCCAGTCCACCTCAGTCCGGTCCACGTCGGTTCGGTCTGCCTGAGGTGACCCGCCATCGTGAGGTGACGCCCCGCCGTCGTTATTTGGATTCGCTGGCAGCTCAGTCATGTCACCCCTTGATGTACGGCACGCCGTTGGCCGCCGGCGCCCGGGACCGGCCGACCAGACCGGCGACGGCGAAGATGGTCACGATGTACGGCAGCATGGCGAGGAACTGGTTAGGTACCGGGGTGCCCAGGAAGCTGAGCACGTACTGCAAGTTGGTGGCGAAGCCGAACAGCAGGGCCGCGAAGAAGGCGCCGATCGGATTCCAGCGGCCGAAGATCAGGGCGGCGAGGGCGATGTAGCCCTGCCCCGCCGTCATATCGCGGCCGAAGCTGGAGACGGACACCAGGGTGAAGAACGCGCCGCCGAGTCCGGCGACCACCCCGGCCAGGGACACGTTCATGAAGCGCATGCGGTTGACCTTCACGCCGAGCGTGTCCGCCGCTTTGGGGTGCTCGCCGACGGCCCGGGTCCGCAGGCCCCACTTGGTGTGGAACAGGCCTATGTAGATCACCGCGACGGCGACGTACATCAGGTAGCCCACAATGGCCTGCTCGAACAGGATGGGTCCGATGATGGGAATGTCGGAGAGGAACGGGATGGAAATCACCGGCAGTCGCGGCGGGGAGTTCCAGGTTTCGGCGTCGGCACTGAGGACGGTGGAGAACAGGAAACCGGTCAGGCCGGACACGAGCACATTGAGCACCACGCCGACAATGACCTGGTTGACCAGGTACTTGATGCTGAACACCGCCAGCACCAGCGAGACCAGGACACCACCGACGGCGGCGGCCAGCAGTCCGACAAAGGCGCTGCCCGACAGCGATCCGGCAACCGCCGCGGAGAACGCGCCGAAGAGCAGTTGCCCCTCAATGGCGATGTTGATCACGCCGGAGCGTTCGCACAGCACGCCCGAAAGCGAACCGAAGATCAGCGGCACGGCCAGCGTCACGGATCCGGCCAGCAGACCGTAGAGCGCCACGTTGGGAGTGCGCGCGCTACCGACAATCCAGCTCAGGAAGGCGGCCACAAATACGACGGCGAACACGGCGATCAGCCAGCCCGGGACCGGCCGGCCGGCCCGGACCTGCACGAAGGCCAGCGCGGCCGCGGCAAGCATGATCACCGCGCCGATCCAGCCCATGACCGGGGCAAAGACGACAATCGGCGGCAGCACAATGGCATCCCCCGGATCGGACAGGCGGAAGGTCACCTCGTTGCCGGGCGCCCCGATGGCGAAGACCAACAGCGCGAAGACGGCCAGCACGGCCAGCGTGATGGGGGTCTTCCAGCTCCGCACCGCACCGGCGCGGGTGGTGCTCTGCTCGGGCGCGGTTGACACTGCCGTGCTCATGCTGAACCTCCGGTCGTGGCGGGCTTGCGGGATCTGGTTCCCTTGGGCCTCCTGGGCCCCTTGGTCTTGCCTGGCTCGGGCAGATGGAACAGCGCCCTGACCAGCGGCGGGGCCGCGATGAAGAGCACGATCAGGGACTGGACCACCAGCACAATGTCGATGCTGGTTCCGGTACTGATCTGCATGGTCACGCCACCGGCCCGGAACGCGCCGAAGAGCAGTCCGGCGAAGAACGTTCCCCACGGCGTCGAGCGCCCCAGCAGTGCCACGGTAATGGCATCGAAGCCGAAGCTGGCTGCCACGCCGGAGGACAGGACCTGTTCGGTACCGGCCACCTGGGCCACGCCGGCCAGTCCGGCCAGTGCCCCGGCAATCAGCATGACGACAACGTAGCCCTTGGTCACGCTGATGCCTGCGGTGCGCGCCGCCACCGGGTTCGCCCCCACCGCACGCAGTTCAAAACCGATGATCGAGCGCTTGAGCAGCCACCAGACGAACACCGTCGCCAGCAGCGCCACGATGAAGCCCCAGTGCAGCCGGAAGGCGTCGCCGAACAGCGGCGGATACATGGCCGTTTCATCCAGTTGGGGGCTGATCGGATTGGAGGACCCGGGCCGCTGGAAGGCGGGCGTCGTTAGTAGATAAGTGACCAGGTAGATCGCCACGTAGTTGAGCATGATGGTCAGGATGACTTCGTGCGCGCCGGTTTTTGCCTTGAGCAGGCCCACCAGGCCGCCCCAGATCGCGCCGCCGATAATGCCGGCCACGATCACCAGCAGCAGGTGGATGCCGACCGGAAGGTGCAGGCTGAAACCGACCCAGGCCGCGAGCGTGGCACCGATGATGATCTGGCCTTGGGCGCCGATATTGAACAGGCCGGCGCGGAAGGCCAGCGCAACGCCCAGGCCGGCGCAGATCAGCGGCGTCGCCACCGTCAGGGTCTGCATCAGCGGGGAGATCATCCGCGTGAAGGTCTCGCCCTCGTAGTCGAAGACCGACCCTTGGAAGAGCGCAAGGTAGGCCTCGGACGCGGCCGACCACGCGGCCAGCAGCATGTCCTGCGGACGCGCGAAGAAGTAGGTAGCTGTCTGCGCGACGTCCTCGTCGGTCAGCGCGATCAGGATTCCGCCGGCAATCAGCGAAAGTACGACGGCGAGCACGGCCACCAGGGCGTCGCCGCTCATGATCCGCTGGACTACTGTCTGCGAGCTGGCTTCCGGGTGCAGGTCCCCGCTTTGCGCGGTGGCCGGTACCGGCGGCGGGGCAATCCGGCCGTCCTCCGTGTCGACCATGGCCTCAAGGCGTACCTCGGAGGCGTGCTCGTCGGTTTTCTTCCGGGCGTGCTTATGCTCGTCCTCGCTCATTTGTCCCCGCTTTCAGGATCTGTGCGTGCCGGATCAGTGCCTTGCGCTTCGTCCGCGCCCATTCCCGCCATCATCAGGCCGAGCCTGTCGCGCGAGGTGTTGCCGGGAACTATCCCCATCAGCCGTCCCTGGTACAGCACGGCAATGCGGTCCGCCAGCTCCAGGACTTCGTCCAATTCGGTGGATACGATCATCACCGGTGTGCCCCGGTCGCGTTCGGAGACGATCCGCTTGTGCAGGAATTCGATCGAACCGACGTCGACGCCGCGGGTCGGCTGCGAGGCGATGAAGAGTTTGAGCGGCCGGGACAGCTCCCGGGCCATGACCACCTTCTGCTGGTTACCGCCGGAGAGCGTTCCCGCGGCAGCAGTGGCCGATTGCGTGCGGACGTCGAACTCGGCGATCCGCTCGGCGGCGTTCTCCGCCACCCGCGCCGGCTTCATGGCCAGCCCCTTGGCGAACGGCGCCTGGTCGTAGCGGTTTAGGATCATGTTCTCGGCTACCGAGAAGGCGCCGACCAGTCCCTCCACGCTGCGGTCCTCCGGGACAAAGCCGACGCCGGAGTTGATGATCTCCTTGGTTCCGCGGCCCACCAGCTCCTTGCCCTCTAGCCGGATGGAACCGGACACATGCTCCTGCAGGCCCAGGATGGCCTCGGTGAGTTCGGTCTGGCCGTTGCCTTGGACACCGGCTATGGCCAGAATCTCGCCCTGGGCGATCTGCAGGGAGAGGTTGTCCACCACCCGCTGGCCGGTCGGGGCCGTCACGGTCAGGCCGTCAATGACAAAGGTTGCTTCGCCCGGCTGGGCAGGCGCCTTATTAAGGGACAGGCTCACCGAGCGGCCCACCATCATGGAGGCCAGGTCGGTGGTGGAAGCATTGGGATCCGCATCGCCGACCACCTTGCCGCGACGGATGACCGTGATCAGGTCGGAGACGGCTTTGACCTCGCGGAGCTTGTGGGAAATGAAGACAATCGATTTACCATCCGACTTCAGCTGGGCGATGATCGCGAGCAGCTCGTCGGTTTCCTTCGGCGTCAGGACGGCCGTGGGCTCGTCGAGGATCAGCACCTCGGCGTCGCGGACCAGCGCCTTGATGATCTCGGCACGCTGCTGGACACCCACCGGCAGGTCCTCCACCACGGCATCCGGGTCGACCTGGAAGCCGTACTGCTCGGAAATCTGCCGGATTTTCGTCCGGGTCTCGTCCAGATTGAGGATTCCGCCCGCTTTGGTCGCCTCGTTGCCCAGCGCGATATTCTCCGCCACGGTGAACACCGGTACCAGCATGAAGTGCTGGTGCACCATGCCGATGCCGGCTGCCATGGCATCGCCGGGGCCGTTGAATTCAACCGGTTTGCCGTCGATCAGGATCTGTCCTTCGGTGGGTTCGTACAGACCGTAGAGGACGTTCATCAAGGTGGATTTTCCTGCGCCGTTCTCGCCAAGCAGGCTGTGTACCTGTCCCGGTTCGACCACGAGGTCTATGTGGTCGTTGGCAACAAAGGAACCGAATTTCTTGGTAATTCCCTTTAGCTCGAGCTTCAAAACCCCAACCAACCTGTTCTTTGTAGGAGTCAGCGGAACGATTTCGTGCAACGGGCGAACTGTCTACAGCCTAAACCGATCACACCAATAACAGAACGAACCGCCGCCCCATGCGGATGAGCGCACGGAGGCGGCGGTCCAGCCGGTTCAGCTGCTACTTGGGGCTTGCCTCGGATTCAACGGTGATTTCGCCGGAGATGATGGATTCCTTGATGGTCTCCAGCTCCTGCTTCAGCTCATCCGGAACGTTGGCCTCCTGATCGTGGAACGGTGCCAGCGAGACACCTTCGTTTTCCAGTGTGCCGACGTACGGGGTGCTGTCAAAGTTGCCTTCGAGATCGGTTCGGATGACGTCCTCGACGGAGGCAGCCATGCCCTTCATGACCGAGGTGAGGATGAACTCTTCACCCTTGCCGGCGCTTTCGTAACCGTCCGAGTCAACCCAGACGACCTTGGCTTCCTTGCCGCCTTCGTTGGCTTCGATCACAGCGTCCAGGGTGCCCAGGCCCACCGGACCGGCGACGGGCATGATGATGTCCGCGCCCTCGTTGATGAAGTTCTGCGTGTTGGTCTTGCCCTTGCCCTGGTCTTCGAAGTTGCCGACGAAGGTACCGTTCTGCCGTTCCTTGTTCCAGCCGAGCAGCTGGACGTCCTCGCCCTTTTGCTCGTTGTAGTACTTCACGCCGTCGGCAAAGCCGTCCATGAAAATCGTGACGGTGGGAATCTGGATGCCGCCGTACGTGGCAACCTTGCCGGTCTCCGTGACGCCGGCGGCCAGATAGCCGGCCATGAAGGCGGCCTGGGCCGTGTCGTAGACAATCGGCTTGACGTTGTCGGTGAACTCGGGATCCGAGTAGTCGACAATCGCGAAGTTGGTCTCGGGGTTGGCGGCGGCGGCTTCCTTGGTGACATCGCCGAGCAGGAAGCCGACGGTCAGGACCATGTCGCAGCCCGACTGCACCATTTCGTCCACGTTCGGCACAAAGTCGGTTTCCGCCTGGGATTCTGCCTGCTGGATCTTGATGCCCAGGTCCTCTTCGGCCATCTTCAGGCCTTCGTAACTGGACTGGTTGAAGGAACGGTCGTCGAAGCCACCGGAGTCGGAAACGATGCAGCCGAGGTAGTCGGCTCCTTCCGCTCCCGCGCTGCCTTCGGTTTCGGCCGGAGGCGCGCCGCAGCCGGCGAGGACGAGGGCGGATGCGCCGAGCATGGCCGCGGACAGACCGGTGCCGCGCTTAATGGTGCGCAGTGATTTCTTCAAGGTTCCTCCAAAAAAGAAAGATTGCCCCACTGCCGTAGGCCACTGAGTGCAGTCAGGATCGTGTCCTGTCACCACTGGCATCCGCGCGGCGGGCGCACCCGTCCTGCAGGTGCGTTACGAGCCTACAATAGCGGCCGCGGGCAGGGCAGAGTATCAATTTCCGGTGCTTGGACGAACATTGTTGAAAATTTGTTACTTACCGGTATCGCCACAGAACAACGACGACGGCGGAGGCGGACTGCTTAGCCCAGGTCCTTGCCTCGGCAGGCCATGACGGCGGCGGCGGCCATGACCCGTACTCCTACGCCAATGGCATGCTCATCCGGCGTGTAGTCGCCGCGGTGCAGGTCGAACGTCTCTCCGCCCTTCGTCCGCGTTCCCAGCCGCATCATGGCGCCGGGAATCTCCTGCGTCATCCAGGCGAAATCCTCGCCGCCCATGGACTGCGGGGTCAGCATGACGGAACCCGGTCCGAGCTCCGACCGCGCGGCGGCCTCGATCAAGCCGGTTTCCCGCTCGGTGTTGATCACTGGAGGCACCCCGCGAATGTGCTCAAGCTTCACTTCCACGCCGAACGGCGCGGCCACCTGCCTGACCACCTCATCGAGCAACTCCCCCGCGGCGTGCCAGGCCTCGCCGTCGAGGCAGCGCATGGTGCCGGCCATGAACCCGTGCGAGGGAATGGCGTTCGGCGCGGCGCCGGCGCGGATCTGGCCCCAGACAACGGACACGGCGCTGCGCACGTCGATCCGGCGGCTCAGCACCGCCGGAACGTTGACGGCAATCTCGGCCAGGGCAAAGACCAGGTCCTCGGTCAGATGCGGCCGCGAGGTGTGCCCGCCGCGGCCGGATAGCTCGATCCGGATGGTGTCCGAGGCCGAGGTGATGGCGCCGATCCGGGTGCCCACCTGGCCTACGTCAACCCGGGGGTCGCAATGCAGCGCGAGGATCCGGGGCACATCCGCCAGGACGCCCTGTTCAATCACGGCCAACGCACCGCCGGGCATGGTCTCCTCGGCCGGTTGGAAGATGACGCGCACCCGGCCGCCGAGCTCACCCTCCATTTCAAGCTTGCACAGCACCAGTGCCACGCCGAGCATGACCGTGGTGTGGATGTCGTGGCCGCACGCGTGGCTGATGCCCTTATTAACCGAGGCGTATTCCAGCCCGGTCTCCTCCATGATCGGCAGCGCATCGATGTCGGCACGCAGGCCGATGGCCAGCGGCCCCTCGCCGATGTCCACGTACAGCCCGGTACCTTCGAGCGGCACGGGCTCGAGCCCCGCCTCCCGCAGCCGGGCAATGAGGTTGGCCGTCGTACGGAACTCCTTGTGGGACAACTCCGGATGCTGGTGCAGATCCCGACGGAACTGCCGCAACCCGTCCACGAACGGGGCCGTCCACACACCTATGCGGGGAATGCTGTCCGAAGTCTCTGAAATAGTCTGCACAGACAAACTCTACCCAGTTGCCGCCGGAAGGGGCGTGTTCAACGTACCCGCGTTAAGCGGACCCCACGGCCGAGCTCAGAGGACGTCGATGTCGCCGCTGGCGCGGAGGGATTCGACGGCCTTCTTGACCTGCTGGGCGTGTTCCTTGGTGGTGATCAGCAGCGCGTCCGGGGTGTCCACCACAACGACGTCGTCAATACCGATCAGCGCGATCACACGCTTGGTATCGGAGACCACCATCCCGGTCGCGTTCTCCGCATACACGCGCGCGCCCTCGCCGAGCACGGTCAGGTTGTTCGTCTCCGACGCGGCATTCAGCCGGCCGATCGCGGCGAAATCCCCCACATCGTCCCAGGAGAAGTCGCCCGGAATCATCGCCACATCCCCGGCCGCGGCCGCCGGCTCGGCCACCGCGTAATCGATCGCGGTCTTCGCCAGCCCGGGCCACACCCGGCGCACCACTTCGCGGCGCTTGGACGTGTCCCACGCGGCGGCGATCTCCATCAGCCCGGCGTAGAGCAGCGGCTCGTTCGTCTCCAGGTGCTTGAGCAACAGCTCCACCGGGGCCACGAACATGCCCGCGTTCCACGAATACCCGCCCTCGGCCAGGTACGCCTGCGCGGTCTCGGCGTCGGGCTTCTCCACGAACTCCGTCACCCCGAGCGCGTTCGGCGCCGCCCCGATGCCCAGGTTCCCGTTGGTGCGGATATACCCGAACCCGGTCGAGGGGTGCGTGGGCGTGATCCCGATCGTGACGATGTAGCCTTCGGCCGCGGTATGGATCGCCTCGCGCACCGCGTCCTGGAACTTCTCCACCGGGTTGATCACCTGGTCCGCAGCGAAGGAACCCATGATGATCCGCGGATCCCGGTGGTACAGGATCGCCGCGGCCAGACCGATCGCCGCCGCGGAGTCCTTCGGCTCGGGCTCGAGCACCAGGTTGTTCTTCGTCAGCTCCGGCAGCTGCGCCAGCACCGCCTTGCGGTGCGCGGTGCCGGTGACCACCATGGTCCGGTCCCCGCACAACGGCTCCAGGCGAGAATACGTCGCCCGGATCAGCGTGCTCCCGGACCCGGTCAAATCATGCAGGAACTTCGGCGCCGCCGCCCGCGAGAGCGGCCACAACCGGGTCCCCACCCCGCCAGCCGGAATAACACCGTAAAAACGGCCCAGCACATCGTCTTCGTTGGCCGGGTCATTGCCCAGCGGCTTATCAGTAGTCATCAGTTCAAAGGTAGACCAGTCCGGCGCCGGGTGTACTCATCCTGTGGATGGATCCGGCAGACTCCCCTGTCAAGGGCCGTCCGCTCCGTGAACGCGAGGTCCGGTCGTTGCAGTCACTTTGTGAGGCCCGGAATAGGGCACGTTTTAATGGCCTAAATGGCTGAATTTGCCCCTATTTCACGCGGATCCGGCGTTCGTGACAGCACCGCTGTTAAAAAGCTCACATGTGAGTGTCTTCAAATTGAATAAGCCCTGAGCGAAGCCTAGATTAGTCTTGAACGAAGAGCGCTCTCGCATGGCGTAACTCTGCGTGGAAACCACGCTAGCGCCCTTGCGATGCAGGGAGGTTAATTCAGTGTCGAAGACACCAGCAGGGACCCTCTACCGCGGCCGAGAAGGCATGTGGTCATGGGTAGGACACCGCGTCACCGGCGTCGCAATTTTTTTCTTCCTCTTAGTACACGTACTGGACACCGCGCTGGTACGCGTATCGCCGGAGGCATACAACGTCGTTATAGCCACGTATAAGAACCCGTTCATGGCACTTCTGGAAGCAGGGCTCGTAGCAGCCATCGTCTTCCACGCCTTTAACGGTCTGCGTGTCATCCTCGTGGACTTCTGGAAGAAGGGCCCGAAGTACCAGGCACAGCTGCTGTGGGGCGTTGTCGGACTGTGGGTTCTCGTCATGGTTCCGTTCCTGATCCGTCACCTAACGCTTGCATTCACCGGGGGTCACTAATCATGGCAGTTTCATCTGAAATCCAGGCTCCGCGCTCCGGTCGCGTTGCACCGAAGTACACCCGCCATGGCAGCTCCCGCGGCAACTTCGAAATGCTCGCATGGCTCTTCATGCGCGTTTCGGGCCTCGTCCTGGTTGTCCTGATCTTCGGCCACCTGTTTGTGAACCTCATGGTCGGCGAGGGCGTGCACGCCATCGACTTCGGCTTCGTGGCCGGCAAGTGGGCCGACCCGTTCTGGCAGATCTGGGATCTGGCGATGCTGTGGCTGGCCATGCTGCACGGCACCAACGGTGTGCGCACCATCATCAACGACTACGCGGACAAGGACGGCACGCGCTTCTGGCTCAAGACCGTGCTGTACGCGGCCACGGCTGTCATCATTGTGCTCGGCACCCTGGTGATCTTCACCTTCAATCCGTGCCCGCCAAACGCCGCTGCTGAACTGCTGCCTTCCTTCTGCCCCGCACCGTAGTCCGGTGCCCGGCCGCGCAGGAAACGCGGCCGGCAGATCATCAAGCAGAACGCCGCGGGCCCTGCCGTCGGGGCAGCACCTGAGGCAGCATCAGCCCGTGAAGAACATTTGGTTTCAACAGAAAGAGCATCTGGTATGCAGGTCCATAAGTACGACGTCGTTATTGTCGGTGCCGGTGGCGCCGGTATGCGCGCCGCCATTGAATCAGGCCAGCGCGCACGAACAGCAGTACTGACCAAGCTTTACCCCACCCGTTCCCACACCGGTGCGGCACAGGGCGGCATGTGCGCCGCCCTGGCGAACGTGGAAGAAGACAACTGGGAATGGCACACCTTTGACACGGTCAAGGGCGGCGACTACCTGGTAGACCAGGACGCCGCCGAGGTCATGGCGAAGGAAGCCATCGACGCTGTGCTGGACCTGGAAAAGATGGGCCTGCCCTTCAACCGCACGCCCGAAGGCAAGATCGACCAGCGCCGCTTCGGCGGGCACACCCGCGACCACGGCAAGTCCCCCGTCCGCCGCGCCTGCTACGCCGCCGACCGTACCGGTCACATGATCCTGCAGACCCTGTACCAAAACTGCGTCAAGCACAACGTTGAGTTCTACAACGAGTACTACGTGCTCGATCTGCTCATCGTTGAGGAAGATGCAACGCGCGAGGACGGCAGCGCTTACAAGCAGAAGCGGGTTGCCGGCGTCGTTAGCTACGACCTTGCCAGCGGCGAGATCCACGTTTTCCAGGGCAAGTCCGTTGTGTTCGCCTCCGGCGGCGTGGGCAAGGTCTTCAAGACCACCTCGAACGCGCACACCCTGACCGGCGACGGCATGGGCATCGCGTTCCGCCGCGGCATCCCCCTGGAAGACATGGAGTTCTTCCAGTTCCACCCGACCGGCCTCGCCGGCCTGGGCATCCTGCTTTCTGAAGCTGCCCGTGGTGAAGGTGCGATCCTGCGTAACTCCGACGGCGAACGCTTCATGGAGCGCTATGCGCCGACCATTAAGGACCTCGCTCCGCGTGACATCGTGGCCCGTTCCATGGCCAACGAAGTCCGCGAAGGACGCGGCTGCGGCCCGAACAAGGACTACGTCCTCCTGGACCTGACGCACCTGGAGCCGGCGCACATCGACGCCAAGCTCCCGGACATCACCGAGTTCGCCCGCACCTACCTGGGTGTGGAACCGTACACGGATCCGGTGCCGGTCTTCCCGACCGCGCACTACGCCATGGGCGGCATCCCCACCAACATCAAGGCCGAGGTGCTGCAGGACAACGACACCGTTGTTCCGGGCCTCTACGCCGCCGGTGAGGTTGCCTGCGTTTCGGTCCACGGCTCCAACCGTCTGGGCACCAACTCGCTGCTGGACATCAACGTCTTCGGCAAGCGCGCCGGTATTGCCGCCGCCGAGTACGCCAAGACCGCCGAGTACGTCGAGGTTCCGGAAGACGCCGACCAGTTCACCATCGATCTGATCGAACAGGTCCGCTCCGCCAACGGCACCGAACGCGTGGCCCAGCTGCGCAAGGAACTGCAGGACACCATGGACGCCAACGTCCAGGTCTTCCGCAGCGAGCAGACCCTGAACGAGACGCTGAATGTGATCGCTTCCCTGCGCGAGCGTTACAAGAACATCGGCATCCAGGACCGCGGCCGCCGCTTCAACCTGGACCTGCTCGAAGCCGTGGAACTGGGCTTCCTGCTGGACATGGCCCAGGTCATGACCGTTGCCGCCCTACACCGCGAGGAGTCGCGCGGCGGCCACTTCCGGGAAGACTTCCCGGACCGCGATGACGAAAAGTTCATGAAGCACTCCATGGCATACAAGGATGACTTGGCTACGTCCGAGTCCGTCGCCGGTATCCGTCTGGAAACGAAGCCGGTTATTTTCACGCGCTACGAACCGATGGTGAGGAAGTACTAATGACCGCTGAAACTGTGGAACCTGCATCCAAGGTTGAACTGGCCCCGGGGGTCGGCGGCGGCGGGGAAATCCCGAGCTTCGACATCACCCTGAAGGTCCGCCGGTACAACCCGGAGGTTTCGGAAGAAGCCCACTGGGACGACTTCAAGCTGACCATGTACGGCACGGACCGTGTGCTGGACGCGCTGCACAAGGCGAAGTGGGAGCACGACGGCTCGGTTTCGTTCCGCCGTTCCTGCGCCCACGGCGTCTGCGGCTCGGATGCCATGCGCATCAACGGCCGCAACCGTCTGGCCTGCAAGACGCTGCTGAAGGACCTGGACACGTCCAAACCCATCCTCGTCGAGCCCATCAAGGGCCTGCCGGTGGAGAAGGACCTGATCGTGGACATGGAGCCGTTCTTCCAGTCCTACCGCGAGATCATGCCCTTCCTGATCAACTCCGGGCACGAGCCGACGCGGGAGCGCCTGCAGTCCGCCGAGGACCGCGAGCGTTTCGACGACACCACCAAGTGCATCCTGTGCGCTGCGTGCACCTCGTCCTGCCCGGTCTTCTGGACCGACGGCCAGTACTTCGGCCCGGCCGCCATTGTCAACGCACACCGCTTCATCTTCGACTCGCGCGATGATGCCGGCGACATGCGTCTGGAGATCCTCAACGACAAGGAAGGCGTGTGGCGCTGCCGCACCGTCTTCAACTGCACCGAGGCCTGCCCCCGCGGCATCCAGGTGACGAAGGCGATCTCCGAGGTCAAGAACGCTGTGCTGAACCGCAAGATCTGATCCGTCCCGGCTTGCCGGGTCTGCCAGGTCCTTACGACCTGCCAGCATACGTAAGGTGCCGATTCGTCAGGAATCGGCACCTTACGCTTTTAACCATCCGCCCGCATTCCGGCTTTACGGCCAGACAGGAGCAGCATGACCACGTTCGAGAAAGTGAGCTTCCCCGGGGTTGACGGCACCACGCTGGCCGGGGTCCTGGATATTCCCGACGGCGAAGTGCGGGCCTGGGCGCTGTTCTGCCACGGCTTCACACTCGGCAAGAACAGCGCGGCCGCGGCCCGGATCTCCAAAGCGCTGGCCCGGCACGGCATCGGCGTGCTGCGCTACGATGCCGCGGGCCTGGGCGGTTCCACCGGCGACTGGTCGGCGGCAACGTTCTCCACGAAGATGGCGGATATCGGCAGTGCGGCGGCATTCATGCGCGGCAGCGGGCGCCGGATCTCGCTGCTCATCGGCCACTCCCTCGGTGGGGCGGCGGTGCTGGGTGCCGTCGGCAGCCTCGACGAGGTCAAGGCCGTGGCCACCGTGGCCGCCCCGTTCCGGCCGGACCATGTGATGCACCTTTTCGACGAAGAGATTGACGACGTCGAACGCACCGGCTCGGCCGAAATTACCTTAGGCGGCAAACGGCTCGAAATCCGCCGGCAACTCGTGGAAGATCTGCGCCGAACCGATCTCACCGGCTGCATCAGCAACCTGGACCGGCCGCTGCTGGTCATGCACTCCCCCACTGACAACACCGTGGGTGTGGAGAACGCCGGAGAGATCTTCGCGGCAGCCAAGCACCCCAAGTCATTCATCTCGCTCGAAGGCAGCAACCACATGCTCACCGACCGGGATCAAACGGACCGCGCCGGCCTCCTGATCGCCGCCTGGGCCAACCAGTACCTGGATACCGAAGACCCGCTGAGCTGACCCGGCTCGGTTGCCGGCTCAGGGAAGGCTTGCGCCGCCGAGCGCGGGGTCGAGACTTCCGTCCTGCTTCAGCCGGGCGCGCCGGCGCAGCGACAGGAAGCCGCGCGTCCGGCCGCCGGCCTGTTCGCGCGCGTGCAGGTCCGCCTTGCCGATGGCACCCCACGCCGTCGCAATCAGATATATCTGGCTAAGGAAGTAGAACCAGACAAACAGGCCAAGGATCACGGCGAACGGCGCCAGCAACGGGTTGTTCCCCACCGTGCCCAGCAGGTCGGAGGCGAAGTACCGCAGCACGGTGCTGCCGAGCCCGGCGATCAGCGCCGCCTGGAACATGATGCTGCGCGGCATGCGGATGCCGGAAGCGATCCGGAACAGCACCACGGCGGCCGCCATGTCCAGCAGCAGCATGACCAGCACCGCGGTGATCTTGGTCAGCGGAACCACTGCCCCGCCGTCGAAATGGAGCAGGTCGATGATCAGGTCCAGCGCGGTGTTGGCGATGCCGGCCACAGCTGAGGTCAGCATCAGCGCCACTCCCAGTAACAGCAGCGTGCCAATGTCCTTGAGCTTGATCAGAACCGGGTTCCCCGGCAGCCGAGTGAGCCCGAAGACCCCGCGCATCCCTTCGCGCAGCCCCGCAATCCAGCCCAGGGAAGTCAGGACCATGGCGGCTGTAGAAATGATCAGAGAGACGCCGAACGCCCCGCCCTGGGAGAAGAGCTGTTCCGGCGTGGCTAAGCCGCCCTCACCGATCAGGCCGGGAGTGGAATCGATAACCACTTCCACCACGGCCTGCTGCAGGTCGCGGTTTCCGGAGGCGATGAGGCCGAAGATGGAGAATCCGGCCACCAGCATCGCTGCCACGGAGAAGAACATGTTGTAGGCGCTGCCAGCGGCCATCAGCGGCCCGTGGCGCATGCTGTAGAGCATCCAGACGCGCATCACCCGCCGGGCCTGGGCTTTGGCAAGCAGGTACTGCACGGCGGCCAGCAGGGTCTTGCCCGAGAAGCCTTGGCGGCGGGCCCGGACGTAGGCGCGCCGCTTTTCCAGCTCGGCGACCTTCAGCTTCTGCCGTTCGAGCGGGTGCGGTGTTTCGGATTTACTCCCGCTGCTGCCCGTCGCCTTGCGCGCTGCCCTCTGCGCCGATTTCTGTCCCAAAGCTCAGCTCTTCCCGCAGTATCCAGACACCTGACGAATCGTGCTCGTACAGGCCCATGCTACTAACGGTGAAGGAAGCGTCATAGTCTGCAAGCTTGTTTTCGGCCGCATCCATGCCGGCGTCGCTGACATCGTGGGCCACGGTGATGTGCGGGTGGAAGTCGAATTCCAGTTCCCGGGCCAACGGGCCCGCCTGCAGCTTCCGGTGCAGTGCAACGATCTCATCGAAGCCCTCGGCAATGTTGAGGTAGACCACCGGCGATACCGGGCGGAAGCTGCCGGTGCCGCGCAGGGCCACGGTGAAGGGCTGCTGGCTGCGGGCAATCCGGCGGACGTGCTCGGTAGTCTCGGCCCAGTCCGCTACCGGCGTCGTCGTCACCAGTGTGACGTGCGGCGGGATGACGGCGGCCATCGGGTCGCCGAAGGAGGCACGCCAGCCTTCAAGGTCGCCGGCCAGCGGCTCCGGAATACCAATAACGACGCCGGCGCAGCCCACCTCAGGCAGGGCAGCCTGAAGGACGCCGCCGTCGGGAGTGACGCCGGGGTCCACCTGCAGCCGGTGCTGGCACATTGCTAGCGCCGTGCTCCTGCGGGCAGGAAACCGACCTTGTCATACACATCGGCCAGTGTAGCTGAGGCGATTCCGCGGGCCTTTTCAGCTCCGCGGGCAAGCAGCCGGTCCAGCTCGGCCGGGTCGTCCAGCAGTTCCTGGGCACGGGTCTGGATGGGCGCGAGCCGCTCGACCACGAGTTCAGCGAGATCCACTTTCAGGTGGCCGTACATCTTGCCCTGGTAATCCGCAACGATCGAGTCGATGCTCTTGCCGCTGAGCGTGGAGTAAATGGTCAGCAGGTTGGACACGCCGGGCTTCGCTTCACGGTCGAAGCGGATCTCGGTGCCGTCGTCGGTCACCGCGGACTTGATCTTCTTGGCCGCGGTTTTTGGGTTGTCCAGGATATTGATCAGGCCCGCCGGGGAATCGGCCGACTTGGACATCTTGGCGTTCGGGTGCTGCAGATCGTAGATCTTCGCCCCCTCCCTCGGGATCACCGCTTCAGGAACCACGAAGGTCTCGCCGAAGCGGTGGTTGAAGCGCTGGGCCAGGTTGCGCGCCAGTTCCAGATGCTGGCGCTGGTCTTCGCCGACCGGCACGCCGTACGGGCGGTACAGCAGAATGTCCGCGGCCATGAGGACCGGGTAGGCAAACAGGCCCACGCTGGAGTGCTCGGCTCCCGACTTCTGCGACTTGTCCTTGAACTGGGTCATCCGGGAGGCCTCGCCGAAACCGGTAATGCAGTTCAACACCCAGGCCAGCTCAGCATGCTCGGGCACATGGGACTGGACGAAAAGGGTGGACTTCTCGATGTCGATCCCGCCGGCAATGTACTGCGCCACGGTCACCCGCGTGCGCGTGGCCAGCCCGGCCGGGTCATGGTCCACCGTGATGGCATGCATGTCCGGGACGAAGAAGATCGAATCGTATTCGTCCTGCATGCTGACCCAGTTCACCAGGGCGCCGAGGTAGTTGCCGAGGTGGAGCGAATCCGCCGAGGGCTGCATGCCGGAGAGCAGCCGCTTTCGCGAAGTGCTTCCGGCGGCCTGGGTGGTTGCGGCGCTATCGGTGGTCTGGGTTGTGCTGGTCATATGAGCAGGATCTTTCTAGAAGCGGTAGTCCACTACCAAGGGTGCGTGGTCTGAGAAGCGCGCGTCGTAGGTCTCGGCGCGGTCGACAACGGCGTCGGACGCGAGGGCCGCGAGCTCCGGGGTGGCCATGTGGTAATCGATGCGCCAACCGGCGTCGTTGTCGAATGCCTGCCCCCGCCACGACCACCAGGTGTACGGACCGGGGACCTCGCCCGCGAGGGAACGGTGCACGTCCTGCCAGCCGACGTCGTCGCCGAAGAAGCGGTCGAAGTAGGCCCGTTCCTCGGGGAGGAAGCCGGACTTCTTGACGTTGCCCTTCCAGTTCTTGATGTCCAGGGTGGTGTGGCCGACGTTGAGGTCGCCGACCACCAGCGCGTAGTCCTTGGTGGTCTTCAGCTCCGTGAGGCGGTTGCCCATGACGTCCAGGAAGCGGAACTTGTCCACCTGCTTCGGGGTGTCCACCTGGCCGGAATGGACGTAAGCGCTGACCACGGTCAGGGTCTTCGTGCCGCCGTCGGACGGGATCTCGAAGTCCGCTTCGACCCAGCGGCCGGAGGCAACGAAATAGTCGTCGCCGATGTGGTCCCGGGTGGCCACCGGAGCGGTGCGGGAGGCGATGGCGACGCCGGCACGGCCCTTCGCTTCGGCTTCGGCGTGCAGGATGTGCCAGCCGTCCCCGAGCAGTTCGCGCACAATCGCGTCAGGTGCCCGGACTTCCTGCAGGCACAGAATGTCCACATCGCGCTCCGCCAGCCAGGCTTCCATGCCGCGCTTGTAGGCGGCCCTGATGCCATTGACGTTGACGGTGGCGATCCGTAGTTTTTGCCGTAGTGCGGTGCCTGCTCCGCCTGCTGCAGTACCGGATTCCTGAACGATGCCCTCGGGTGCCAAACTCACTCGACTACCTTACCCAAGCCCGCAGCTCAGTTGACAACCGTGCCCGTAACCGGACCCTCGCCGTCGTTCTTGCGGATCATGCCGCGGCCGTTGTGGGCGGTCACCTCGATGGTATCGAGCGCGCGCTCCACCATGCCCTCGTCCTTGCCCAGGTAGTCCCGGACGACCTTGGCCTGGACCTGGACGATCTTGAAGCTGTGGTCCAGCTTCTCGTCCCGGACGGCGTTGGCCCTGGCCACCTGCTCCTCCACCACGGCGGTGCCGCCGGCGGTGCCCTGCGGCATCTGCTGGGCCGCGAAGTCTGCCTGGGCCGTGGCGAACTTCTCCTTGGCCTTCTTGGTGGCACCCCGGACGCTGAACACCACGAAGGCAGCCAACAGCAGCCAGCCGAGCGCGATGATGGCCACAATCCAGCCGATCACATCGTTCTGGTTGGCGGCGAAAACGACGGCGAAAAGAAAGACCAGCACCATGACGGCGATGCCGAGGTTGCCCGCCTTGAACGGTAGGACGCGGTTGGCAGAGGTGTTGGCTGAGGGGTTCCCAAGGGATTGCATGGACTTATTGTCTCAAATCCTTCCCCAGCGCGCGGGCTGCTTCCACCGCAGGCGAACGATCCGCCCCGGCCCGTGTACGAGGTCCCCTCTTAGCCCGACGTCAGACCGTCTCTCATCCGTTCACCAGACAGCGTTACCAGAGCACCAGGCAGAAGGGATGGCCAGCCGGATCCAGATAGACCCGGAAGGTTTTCGTGCCCGCCTCCATGCTGGTGGCGCCGAGCTTGAGGGCAAGTTCTTCAGCAATGTCCAGGTCCTTGACCCGCACGTCGACGTGCATCTGCTGCGGGTGCTCGCTGCCGGGCCACTGCGGCGGCACGTAGTCCTCCACCTTTTGGAAATCGATACCGGGGCGGCCCGTCCCGTCGCCGATGCTGATCCAGCCGTCCTCGTCGTGCTGGATGCGGATCATGCCCAACAACTGTTCGTAGAACGTGGCCAGGGAATCCGGATCCGGACAATCTATGACCAGCGACTGCCATGTGCCTATCATCGCCAACTCCTGAACTTGGTTCACGCGTTTCACGGGGCACTTTCCATCATGACCTGCACCGGGAGGAGCTGGCTACCGCAGCTGGCCTGCCGAACGGATAAGAAGCCCTCGTTTACTTCAGGAACAGCTTCCGCAGCCTCGCGGTGGTCAGGATCAAGCCGAGCACGATCATGACCAGGTAGTAAAGCACGTGGATGCCGGTGGCGGCGGTAAAAGTGCCGACGCTGAGCTGGCGCAGCAGTTCCACTCCGTGCCACAGCGGCAGCGCCTGGATCACCCACTGGATGGCCTGCGGGTAGACGGACAGCGGGTAGAACGTCGCGCTGAACAGGAACATCGGCAGCATGATGAAGTTGATCCAGTCCATCTGCTGGAAGGTCTTCATGAAGCTGGTGATGCCCATCCCGAAGGACGCGAAACCAAAAGCAATAACCACCGACGCCGGAATCATCAGCAGCGCCCAGGGCGTGGTAATCAAGCCCATCACCCCCATGATGGCGGTGAAACCGGTGGCGTAGAGGGCGCCGCGGAGCAGGGCCAGCGTGATCTCGCCGAGCGCCACGTCCAGCGGGCCCAGCGAGGTGTAGAGCATGCCCTGGTACAGCTTGGCGAAGTTCAGCTTGAAGAACACGTTCCAGGTGGAGTCGTATACCGCGCCGTTCATCGCAGAGACGGCCAGCAGCGCCGGGGCGATATAGGCGATGTAGCCGATCTCCTGGCCGCCCGGGCCTTCCACGGTTCCGATCAACGAGCCGAGCCCGATGCCCATGGCAATGAGAAAGAGCACCGGCTCCACAAAACCGCTGGCCATGATGGCCCAGTTGCTGCCCCACGTCGCCTTCAGACCACGTGCGACGACGGCACGTACGTTTCCCGAGTACAGGGAACCGAAGGGGCGGCCGGACGGCAGGAGCCGGAACTGGTCGCCGGAGGAAGTTTGGCCGCTGCCGGCGATCCGGCTCATTTGCCCAGCCTCCGTTCGTAGATCCGTTGGGCGAAGACCCAGCCCGCCAGTGCCAGCACCGCCAGGTACAGCACGTGGGTGATGGTCAGCCAGACCGGTTCCTCGTATCCGTAACTGAGCACCCGGCCAAGTTCGGCGGAATGCCACAGTGGGGAAACCCAGCCGATCCACTGCACAGCCCACGGCATGGAGGCCAGCGGGAAGAAGGTGCCGGAGAACAGGAACAGCGGCATGACGATGAACCGCTGGACCATGGCAAACTGCCCGCGGTCCTCCGTGATGCTGGCGGCGTAGGCCATCAGCGGCAGCCCGAAGGCCATTCCGCCTAGGGCAGCCGTGAAGATCATGATCCAGCCGGTCGATTCGGGCACGGCCCCGAACAGCAGCAGGAACGCGAAGTAGATTCCGGTGGTCAGCAGCAGCCGGAAGGAAACCCCCAGCGCGTGGCCGTTGACCAACTGATGGCTGCCCAACGGGGAGGCGTTGGGCCCGTAGTAGGTCCGCCGCCATTTGAAGCCCGACATCACGGGATAGGTGTTCTCCTCACTCGCCACCATGATGCCGGCCGTGGCCAGCAGTGCCGGGGCCACAAAGGTGAGGTAGGAAACCGCGGCGCCGTTGCCGGCGTCGAGCGTTGCATTGGTGTTGGCATCGACCAGGGAGGCCAGTCCGATGCCCATGGCATACAGGTAGACCAACGGCATGCCCACGGCCGTCATGGCCACCGTCCAGCCGTAGCCGCGCATGGTGCGGATCCAGTGTTCGGCGAAGTAGAGAGAACCGTATTTCCGGGCCTTCGCCGCGGACTGCTCGGGAGTCAGGGGAACGCGGAGGGACAGCAGCGGTGTGGCCGCGTCTGCCTCCCGCGCGCTGGCGGATCCCGGGGACGGGGTGGGCCCGGGATGGGCGGACCCGTGCTCCGCGGACCCGTGCTGGAGGTGGTTCTCAGTCAACGAGGCTCCTGCCGGTCAGGCGCAGGAACACGTCTTCCAGACTGGAGCGGCGCACCAGCGAGGTAACCGGGTGAAGGCCGCGGGCGCTGACCTGTTCCAGCGATGTTTCGCCGTCGTGCGTGTAAATCAGCACGCGGTCCGGCAGGGTTTCCAGGCGCTCGCCGATCCCCTCCAGCTGGGCGGCCACGGTGGCGTTGCGCTCGGAGCCGAAGCGCAACTCGAGCACCTCCCGCGTGGAGTATTCGCGGATCAGGGCGGCCGGTGATCCCTCGGCCATGATTTGCCCCTTGTCCACCACAATCAGGCGGTCGCAGAGCTGCTCGGCCTCGTCCATGTAGTGGGTGGTCAGCACCAGGGTCACCCCCTGTTCCTTGAGCCGGAACAGCCGGTCCCACAGGATGTGCCGCGCCTGCGGGTCCAGGCCGGTGGTGGGTTCGTCCAGCAGCAGGATCTTCGGCTCGTTGATCAGCGAGCGTGCGATGGTCAGCCGGCGCTTCATGCCGCCGGAGAGCGAGTCGACCTTGGCCTTGGCCTTGTCCGAGAGCTGGGCGAACTCGAGCAGTTCGTCCGCCTTGGGGCGCAGGTAGCTGTACGGCAGGCCGAAGTAGCGCCCGTAAACGATCAGGTTGTCGCGGACCCTGAGGTCCTCGTCCAGATTGTCCTGCTGCGGGACCACGCCCAGATGGGCGCGGACCTCGGGTCCATGCTGCTCCGGGTCCAGGCCCATGATGGCCAGTTCGCCGGAGGTGCGCTGGGAGACGCCGCCGATCATCCGCATAGTGGTCGATTTGCCGGCGCCGTTGGGGCCGAGCAACCCGAAAGATTCACCGGCGGGCACGTCGAAGGAGATGCCGTTGACCGCGGCGAAGTCCCCGTACTTCTTGGTGAGCCCGCGGGCGGAAATAACCGTTCTGGTCAGCTGTTTCGGCACGGCGATGTTAGGCACATCACAAGCCTAATCGAGTTCAGTGATTGAGCAAAGTCAATCACCCCGAGCCGGGTCAGGCCGGCGGCAGATTGCGGGCATTCCGGGCGGCGCTCGCGGCGAAGGTGACCATTGCCTCCGCACGGTCCGTCAGCCGGATGGCTTCGGGCCAGACCATCTTCACCCCCACCGGCTTCACCGCCGGCGCGATCGGCTTGGGCACCACCGGCAGCCCCTCGTAGGACGAATCGATCGCCGGCCGCTGCACCAGCACCGAATACCCGACGCCGCGGCCCACCAGCGAACGCGTGAGCTCGAAGTCCGTGGTGCGGTAGCGGATGACGGGGCTGACGCCCGCCTGCTCGAACAGCGTCATGGTGTGGTGGCTGCTCGGCGGGGCATCCAGCAGGATCATCGGGTCCTCGGCCAACTCCTGCAGCGAAACCTCCGGCCGTTCCGCCAGCCGATGGGATTGCGGCAGCAGCACGTAGCCCCGCACATCGTAAAGCCGGACCGAACCCAGCCCGGGACGCAGGTCCATGTCGTACACGATGGCCAGGTCCAGCTCACCGGCGAAGAGCCGCTCCTGGATCCGGTCCTGCGGGCCTTCGACGAAGTCCAGTTGCACCTTCGGATGGTTCACGGTGAAGCCCTCGATCAGCACCGGCAGGATGGTCGGCGCCACGGTGGCATAACAGCCGATCACCAGCGGGCCGGCCAGCTCCCGTCCGCCGCTGCTGGCGTTGAGCTCCAACTCCTCGGCCGAGCGCAGAAGTTCCGCGGCCTGCATGTAGAGGTACGTTCCGGCCGGCGTCAGCGAAACCCCGTGGGCCTTGCGCCGGACCGTCAGCTGCGTCTTGAAGATTCTTTCCAGCTCGGTCACCGCTGCCGCGACAGCGGTCTGGGACACGTGCAGCTTCGCCGCGGCCGCGGAAATGGTTCCTGCTTCCGCCACGGCAGCAAAGTAGGAGAGTTGCCTGAGCGTGTAGCGCGCCACCATTCCTCCTATCCCCCGCTTTTCTGCGGATAAAGCAACCATTTATGAACTTTACCCGGGGATATGACTCCTGCCACACTCGAATGAAAGACAGCTCACCTATCGTGCCGGTCCGACCGGCAGCAACAAGGAGTGGACGATGACTGCCGAAGCCATTGCAGCCCGCCCGGTGCCCACCGCGGACTGGGTGACCATCGAGGATCTCTACCGCAACCCCTTCCCGATCTACCGGAAGATGCGGTCCGAGGCGCCGGTCCATTGGGTGCCGGCCGTGAACCGCTACATGGTCACCAGCTACGAGGCCTGCCACACGGTTGAGAATGACCAGGAAATCTTCTCAGCGGACGAGACCAACTCGCTGATGAAGCGCGCCATGGGCCACTCGATGCTCCGCAAGGATGATCCGGAGCACGACGTCGACCGCAAGTCCTATGGCTCAGTGCTGCGGCCGAAGGCGATCAAGGAGCACTGGAACGCGATCTTCCAGGCCAACCACGAGAAGTACCTTGCCGGCCTCAAGGCCGCCGGCCCGGGCGCGGACCTGATCTGGGAGTACGCCGCTCCGTACGCCGCGGAAAACCTGCGCCTGGTCATGGGCTTCCACAACGCCACGCAGGAAGACATGCAGCGCTGGTCGCAGACAATGATCAACGGCACCGGCAACTACGCCGATGACCCCGACGTCTGGGCCGCCTCGGAAAAGTCCTACAACGAGGTCGACGACGCGATCGACGAAATCCTGCCGTACCTGCGCAAGAACCCGGATTCCAGTCTGCTCTCCGGCATGACCAGCATGCCGATCCCGCTGGAGGCCATCCGGGCCAACATGAAGATGACCATCGGCGGCGGCCTGAACGAACCGCGCGACGTGCTCGGCGTGGCAGTCTGGGCCCTGCTCTCCCATCCGGACCAGCTGGCCCAGGTGCTCGCAGACCCCGCACTCTATCCCACCGTGTTCGAGGAGTCCGTCCGCTGGGTCGCGCCCATCGGCATGTACCCGCGCGAAACGACGCGCGACACCGTCCTGGAAGGCGTGCAGCTGCCCAAGGGCGCCCGCCTCGGCGTCGTTGTTGGCGCTGCGAACCGCGACCCGGAGGTCTTCGAGGATCCGGAGAGCTTCAACATCAACCGGCCGAAGAAGCCGCATCTGGCCTTCGGCGGCGGCAACCACTATTGCGCCGGCGCGTGGGTGGCCAAGGCCTCCGTGTCGGGGATCGCGCTGCCGCAGCTCTTCGCTGAACTGCCCAATCTGCGTCTGGATCCGGAACGGCCCGCCGTCGATGCCGGCTGGGTGTTCCGCGGCATGACCGCGCTGCCGGTCCGCTGGGACGCGAAGTAACCGGCATATCATCAGACCAAACCGTACTTTTCGAGAAGGAACTTCCAATGGCTAAAGTCAGCTTCCACCACAATGACGGCAATGTAGACGTGCTCGAGGTTGATCCGGGCACCTCGCTGATGCGCGCGGCCGTGACCAACGGCGTTGCCGGGATCGTCGGCGAATGCGGCGGCCAGGCGATGTGCGCCACCTGCCACGTCTACGTCCGCCCGGAGTACCTCGACGGCCTCCCGGAAATCAGCGAGGACGAAGAGGAAATGCTCGAATGCACCGCGGACCCGCGCGATGAGGACCGCAGCCGGCTGGGCTGCCAGATCAAGGCAGGCGAGGGGTTCGACGAGATCGAGGTCGACGTCCCCGCCAGCCAGATCTAGGAATTCCGCCACCGCAGAGAAGGGCCACCATGACCGCCGCACCCAGCACCCCGAGCAACGCGCAGGACCAGCCGAACCCGCAGAATATTGTCATCGTCGGCAACGGGCAGGCCGGCATCCAGCTGGTCGACTCGCTGCGCAAGGAAGGCTACGCCGGAACCATCACGGTCATCGGCGAGGAAACGCACTTCCCGTACCAGCGCCCGCCGCTGTCCAAAGACTTCATGGCCGCGGACAAGGAACCGAAGCCGCTGCCGCTGCGCGCGGAAAAGTTCTTCACCGATAACGACGTCGACTCCCGCCTGGGCGTGCAGGTCACCTCCATCGACCGCGCCGGACATACCGTTGAATTGTCCGACGAATCCAGCATCAGCTACACCACGCTGGTCCTGGCGACCGGCGCCGCCAACCGCGAACTCAACGTTCCGGGCAGTGACCTGCAGGGGATCTACGGCCTGCGGACCCTGGCCGACGCCGAAGCCGTCCACGCCCGCCTCGACACGGTGCGGTCCGTCGTCGTCATCGGGGCCGGTTTCATCGGCCTCGAGTTCGCCGCCGCCGCGCGCAAACGCGGACTGGACGTCACGGTGCTCGAATACGCGGACCGGCCGATGGCCCGCGCACTGAGCCCCGTGATGGGCAACTGGTTCGCCCAGGCCCACCTGAACATGGGCGTGGACCTGCGCCTGGGCGAAGGGATCGCCTCCTTCACCGGTGGCGGAAGCGTCGACAGCGAGGGCGGGCACGTGGCGGCCGCGGTCAGCACCACCGGCGAGACCTACCCCGCGGACATGGTCCTGGTGGGCATCGGGGTCATCCCCCGCACCGAACTCGCCGAGCAGGCCGGGCTCGCGGTCTCCAACGGCATCACGGTGGACAGCGCCATGCGCACCGACGACGAGGACATCTACGCCCTGGGCGACTGCGCGAACTACCCCAGCCACCACGCCGAGGCGCGCACCCGGCTCGAGTCAGTGCAGAACGCCACCGACCAGGCCCGGCACACCGCCAAATCCATCCTTGACACCCACGACGCCGGCCGCGACTACACGGAGCTGCCCTGGTTCTGGTCCACCCAGGGCGACCTGCGGCTGCAGATCGCCGGCATTGCCCACCCGGACGACGAAACCGTCCTGCGCGGCAACCCGGACAACGGGAAGTTCTCCGTCTTCTGCTTCCGCAATGGCCGCCTCGCCGCCGTGGAATCGGTGAACCAGCCCGCCGACCACATGGCCGCCCGCCGGATCCTCGCCCAGGAACGAAACCTCACCCCGGAACAGGCGGCGGACCTGGAGTTCGACTTCAAGGCCTACTCCAAGGCTGCCGCGGCAGGCGTGTAGCGGGTTTAGTTCTCAGTCCTCGCTATCCAGAATCCGCGCGGCCAGGTTCACCACGGCTTCCGCCCGCGGACTCAGCGACATCTCTTCGGGCCAGATGGCGCAGACCGTGGTCCGGGTGGCCGGCGGAGACAACGGCCGGATGGCCACCGGACGGCCTTCAACGGTCAGCCCCGGCGAGTTCGGCCTGGACATCAGCAGGGCGTATCCAAGTCCGCGGCCGACCATGGCCTGCACGAGGACCATCTGGGGCATGGAGGAGACAACGTTGGGACGCAGGCCGCGTTCGGCGAAGACATGGAGGGTGTTGGCAGTACTGGGGCTGGAGTCGTACATGATCAGAGGCTCCTCGGCCAGCTGCGCCAGATCCACCGTCTCCTGGGCGGCCAGCGTGTGGTCCGGCGGCAGGACGGCCTCAAGTTCCGTCCGGTAAATGGTCCGCTGGTTGTAGCCGGCGGGCAGCTGCATGTCGTAGACGATGGCCATGTCCAGCAGCCCGGCATCCAACGCGGGCAGCAGTTCGGTGTGCGTGCCCACGGTGACATCCACCTTCAGCTCCGGATACGCCGACGGCAGGCCTTCAAGGATGCCGGGCAGCAAATTGTGGGCCAGACTGCTGAAGCAGCCCAGCTTCACCGGTCCTTTGAGGATGCCGGCCTCCCCGGCCAGATCGTGGACCAACTCATCCGCGTCGTGGACCAGCCGCCGCGCGCGCTGGGCAAAGAACTGTCCGGCAGGAGTCAATTGGAGTCCGCGCGCTTTGCGCCGCACGCACAGCTGCTCCCCCGCCACTTTCTCCAGTGCGGTAATGGCCTGGGAGAGGGCGGACTCCGAGATGTGCAGGCTGGCGGCGGCCGCACTCAAGGTAGGGAAATCCGGCAGAGCAGCGAAAAGCTCCAGCTGGCGGAGCGTGAAGTTAGCCACGATTCTTCAGTCCAATCAAAGAAGTTGTGCGGATCTCTGAAGTTTACCGGAGGAAGTTTTGTTGTGATACTAGTAACAACCGTGGACTAGTTCTACTTTTCAACCGTTCAGGATTTCAACCGACCTGCCCGTCGGCCGTATTGCACTAGCGCCCAATCAAGGAACATGTATGAGCACTCATGCGCAGCCCCGCTCCGAGGCTTCGACCCAGCGCCGGGTGGCCTTTGCCACTATCATCGGCACCACCATCGAGTGGTACGACTTCTTCATCTACGCCACGGCCGCGGGTCTGGTGTTCGCCGACCTCTTCTTCAAGCCGGCCGGCGATTCGATCGGCCTGCTGCTTGCCTTCGCCTCCGTCGGCATCAGCTTCCTCTTCCGGCCGCTGGGTGCGTTCCTGGCCGGCCACTACGGCGACAAGATCGGCCGCCGCGCCATGCTGGTGCTCACACTGGTCCTGATGGGCGCCTCCACCACGCTGATCGGCTTCCTGCCCAGCTACGCCACCGCCGGTGTCCTGGCACCCATCATGCTGCTCCTGCTGCGCATCGTCCAGGGCATCTCCGCCGGTGGGGAATGGGGCGGAGCCGTCCTGATGGCCGTCGAGCATGCTCCGCGGGACCGACGCGGCCGCGCGGGCTCCTTCCCGCAGCTGGGCGTCCCCCTGGGCATGCTGCTGGCCTCGGGCGTCACCGCCCTGATGACCGGTGTCATCTCCCCCGGCGCAGCATTCGTCGAATGGGGCTGGCGCGTACCGTTCCTGCTGAGCTTCGTGCTCATTGTGGTCGGCTACATTGTCCGCCGGACCGTGGAGGAAAGCCCGGTCTTCCAGGAAATCGCGGAGAAGAAAGAGCAGCGCTCTGTTCCCGCCGTCGAGCTCTTCAAGAAGCACTGGCTGCTGGTCATCCTGGCCGCGCTGGTCTTCGCCGGCAACAACGCCGCGGGCTACATGGCCACCGGCGGGTTCATTCCCAGCTACGCCACGGATCCGAACGGCCCGGTCGGGCTGGACCGCACCCCGGTCCTGCTGGCCATCACTTTCGGTGCCGCCATGTGGTTTGTCTTTACCCTGCTGGCCGGCATTCTCGCCGACAAGATCGGACGCAAGAAGACCTACCTGATCGGCTTCACCGCGCAGGCGATCACCGTCTTCCCGCTGTTCTGGCTGATCAACACCGGCGAGCTTTGGGGCCTCTACCTGGCGCTGGGACTGTTCTCGGTAGGTCTGGGACTGAGCTACGGGCCGCAGGCGGCCTGGTACAGCGAGATCTTCCCCGCCTCCGTGCGCTTCTCCGGCGTCTCGATCTCCTACGCCCTTGGCGCCATCCTCGGCGGAGCGTTCGCGCCTACCATTGCGCAGGCACTGGTGCAGGCCACCGGTTCCTCCACGGCCATTTCTGTCTACCTGCTGCTGATGACCTTCGTGGCCATGGGCGCCGTGCTAGTCCTGCGGGACCGCCCAGGCATCGACCTGAGCATCAAGAACCAGGCCGAGCAGGAAGTCGGAGCCACCATCTTCGATAAGCGCCGCGGCGCCTCCACCGACGACGTCGACGTCGACGTCGCGAAGGCCACGGTCTAAAGCGCTCCTGCGCAGAACTGGCCGAAGAGGCCCCGGATTGATGTCCGGGGCCTCTTCGTTTGCGCCGGGACCGGACCACTGCGGACCCGGTCAGCGTTGCGGCTGGGCGCGGAGGACCTCCAGTCGCTGGCGGAACTCCGTCTCATCGATCTCCCCGCGGGCATACCGCTCGCGCAGGACGCCTTCGGCCCCGAGGACACTTTCCTGCCTGCGGTTGCGCCACATGGTGCGGCGGATCAGGAAGACAGCGAGGCCGATAACCAGAATCCAGAAGAGCGGAACCAGCAGGATCCACCAGCCTGGTCCGCGGCCATCATTCCAGGGTCCCTGGGCAACAAGGCTCGTGGCGGCGAGGGCACCGGTTGCTGCGGTCAACATGATTACTCCAAACTTTCGTCCGTGACCGTCCGTCGATCACGGTTCAAGTCTTCCGAACGCGGCGCCGCCGGTCGTCGCCCCGGTGGAGACACTTATGCACCGCCGCCTACTCCCTTGGGAGTGCCTGGCAGTACGCTGAAGGCGGCTTGGTTGGCCGGTCGGGCTGCACGTCTGCGGCTGGCCGCTTTGCCTGCTTACCGGTCCGGCGCCGCGCCCGTCCAGCCCGGCCGCACCAGGCCTGACTCGTAGGCCAGCACCACCAGCTGCGCGCGGTCGCGGACCATCAGCTTGGTCATGATGCGCGAGACATGGGTCTTTGCCGTCAGCGGCGTGATGTACAGCTTCTCCGCAATCAGGGCGTTGTTCAGCCCGGCACCTACCAGCGCAAGGACTTCGCGTTCCCGCGCGGTCAACTGCTCCAACGACGACGGCGCCGCCGGCGCGGGGCGGGACTCGGCCGCCACCTTCGTCAGGAGTCGGCGGGTGACCGACGGGGAGAGGAGGGCGTCGCCGTCGGCCACTGCACGCACGGCGCGGAGCAGCTCTTCGGGCTCGGTGTCCTTGACCAGGAAGCCGCTGGCGCCGGCCCGGATGGAATCGATGATGTAGTCATCCAGCTCGAACGTGGTCAGCATGATCACGCGCGTGCCGGAGAGCTCGCCCGCGGCCAGAATCGCTGCGGTGGCGCCGATTCCGTCTCCTCCAGGCATGCGGATGTCCATCAGGACCACGTCCGGTTTAGTTGCCGAGGCCAGGCGGACGGCTTCGGCACCTGTACCGGCCTCCGCGACGACCTCCATGTCGTCTTCAGCATTAAGCAGCGCCCTGAAGCCTGCCCGGATCAGGGTCTGGTCATCCGCCAGCAGCACTCTAATCATCGCTCTGCCCCTCCCGAGGCGGGCGCGCCGCCCGGTGCAAGCCTGTCGGCAGGCAGGGGAATGCGTGCGTGCACGCGGGTGCCTGCAGGCTCGCGGGTTCCTACCGCCAGTTCGCCATCGAGCGAATCAATCCGCTCCCGCATCCCGCGCAATCCGTTGCCTTCCGGCGCATTACCCAGCCCCACGCCGTCGTCCTCCACTGTCACTTCGAGCACGGCATCGGCGATGCTGATGCCTATCCTCGCCTGGCTGGCATGCGCGTGACGGACGATGTTCGTGACAGCTTCCTGGATGACCCGGTACGCCGCGCTTTCCGCAGAGGCTGCGCTTTCGGGCAGCCGGACCGCACGGTTATCCAGGGTGACTTGCAGCCCGCCCTGCTCGGCCCGCGCCAGCAGTTCCGGCAGCTGGTCCAGCCGCTGGGCCGGAGCCCTCGGCGCGTCCTGGCGCAGCACGGCGAGGACGTCGCGGACCTCGGCAAGGGCGTCCTTGGAACCGGATTTTATGGCCTCCAGTGCCTGCCGCATCTGCTCAGGATCCGGGTCCTTCCGCGCCAAGTGCAGGGCGACCGATGCCTGCACATTGATCATCGAGAGGGAGTGCGCAACGACGTCGTGAATGTCCCGGGCCAGAACCAGCCGCTCTTCATTCCGGCGGCGCTGCTCCGCCTCCAGCTCGGAGCGCCGGCGTTCGGCGCGTCGTCCGGCGCGGGAGGCCAGCAGCTCCCCCATCATGACCACAATGACCAGCCAGGCCACGCCTGCCCCGGCCCGAGCCGTACCTGCAAGCCCGCCCGTGAACAGTGCGGCGAAGAAGAACAGCAGGGCCAGTCCGCCCACGGCTCCCCAGGCCCACCAACGTGCCTTGGAGCGCACCGCGATGAACAGCGCCACCACCAGGGAGAGCCAGATGGGTCCGCCCGGATAGCCGGCCGCGAAGTAGGTTCCCGTTGCCAGGGCTGCCCCGGCCGCCATCGGGCCGGGAGCCTTGCGGCGCAGCGACAGCAGCGCGGGGCCGGCCAGCAGCAGCACGTAGGCCAGGGGATCCAGCGGACGCTGGGAAAACTGGTGGGCTGCGGCGAAACTGGTGCCGACCAGCTGGATGATGGCCGTCACCGCAATCAGGACGGCAGTGGGCGGCCCGCGGAAGCCCGGGTTCATGATCCGAGCGTACCTGCGCGACGGGGCGCTGCGCTTCCGCCCAGCGGTGTAGCGGGCCTACTCCGCTGGGAGTACACACATCTGGAAGCGTGGTTTAACTGCGAAACGGGATTCTGCTGCCGCCGTGAAAGCAGAGCAGAATCCCGAAACGCAGTGGACCTGCGGTCAGCGTGCCTGGCGCTCGGCGGCTTCCACCACGTTGGCCAGGAGCATGGCGCGGGTCATCGGACCCACTCCGCCCGGGTTCGGCGAGAGCCAGCTGGCCACGGACTGGGCCGCGGGCTCCACGTCGCCGGTGACCTTGGCTTTGCCGGTCTCCTCATCCTCAACGCGGCTGACACCGACGTCGAGCACAATGGCGCCGGGCTTGAGGTCTTCGGCCTTGACCATGTGCGGCATGCCGGCGGCGGCGATCACAACGTCCGCGCGGCGCAGCTCGTCAGCCAAGTCAACGGTGCCGGTATGGGCGAGCACCACGGTGGCGTTGATGGTCTTGCGGGTCAGCAGCAGTCCCAGCGGCCGGCCCACGGTCACACCGCGGCCCACCACCAGCACGCGCTTGCCGGCCAGCTTAATGTCGTGGCGCAGCAGCAGTTCCACGCAGCCGTGCGGGGTGCACGGCAGCGGCGAATCCAGCGGCGCGTTGACGTTGAGCACCAGCCGGCCCAGGTTCATCGGGTGCAGGCCGTCCGCGTCCTTGGCCGGGTCGATCTTCTCCAGGATGGCGTTGGTGTCGATGTGCTTGGGCAGCGGCAGCTGGACGATGTAGCCGGTGCAGGCCGGATCGTTGTTCAGCTCATCGAGGACGGCTTCCAGTTCCTCCTGCGAGATGGTGTCCGGCAGGTCGCGGCGGATGGAATTGATGCCCACCTCGGCGCAGTCCTTGTGCTTGCCACCGACATACCACTTGCTGCCGGGGTCCTCCCCCACCAGCACGGTGCCGAGGCCGGGAACGATCCCGCGGGTCTTCAGTGCGGCGACCCGCTCGGCCAGCTCTTCCTTGATGCGTTTGGCCGTGGCCGTTCCGTCCAGCTTCTGCGCGGTCTGGGTGGCTTCAGAATTCATCGGGCTCCTGTTCGGAAATACGTGTGGACTGCGGGAACCGGCCGGAGCCGGCGTTACCACTGCTCGTGGCCGGGGTACAGCGGGAACTGCTGGGCCAGCTTGGTCACGCGCGTGCGCAGCGCCTCGACGTCGGCGCCGCCCTTCAGCGCTGTGGCGATGATATCCGCAACCTCGGTGAATTCGGTAGAGCCGAAACCGCGGGTGGCCAGGGCCGGCGTGCCGATGCGCAGGCCGGAGGTGACCATCGGCGGGCGCGGGTCGAACGGCACGGCGTTGCGGTTCACGGTGATGCCGACTGAATGGAGCAGGTCTTCGGCCTGCTGGCCATCCAGTTCGGAGTTGCGCAGGTCCACCAGGACCAGGTGGACGTCCGTGCCCCCGGTCAGCACCGAGACGCCGGCCTCGGTGACATCGGCGGCGGTCAGGCGTTCGGCCAGGATCCGGGCGCCCTCAAGCACGCGGGCCTGGCGCTCCTTGAACTCCTGGCTGCCGGCAATCTTGAACGCCACGGCCTTGGCGGCGATGACGTGCATAAGCGGCCCGCCCTGCTGGCCCGGGAAGACATTGGAGTTGATCTTCTTGGCGAAATCCTGCTTGCCCAGGATGACGCCCGAGCGCGGTCCGGCCAGAGTCTTGTGCACGGTGGAGGTCACGACGTCGGAATGCGGCACCGGGTTCGGGTGCAGCCCGGCGGCCACCAGGCCGGCGAAGTGCGCCATGTCGGTCCAGAAGTAGGCGCCGACCTCGTCAGCGATAGAGCGGAACGCCTCGAAGTCCAGCTGGCGCGGGTAGGCGGACCAGCCGGCAATGATGACGTTCGGGCGCTCGGCCAGGGCCTGCTCGCGGACCTTGTCCATGTCCACGCGGAAGGTCTGCGGGTCCACCTCGTACGCGGCGACCTTGTAGAGCTTGCCGGAGAAGTTCAGCTTCATGCCGTGGGTGAGGTGACCGCCATGGGCCAGGGACAGACCCATGATCTTGTCGCCCGGGTTGATCAGGGCGGCGAGCGCGGCGGCGTTGGCCTGCGCGCCGGCGTGCGGCTGGACGTTGGCGAACTCGGCACCGAACAGCTTCTTGACGCGTTCGATGGCCAGGTTCTCGGCCACATCCACGTGCTCGCAACCGCCGTAGTAGCGGCGGCCCGGGTAGCCCTCGGCGTACTTGTTGGTCAGGACCGACCCCTGGACCTCCAGCACGGAGCGCGGGGCAAAGTTTTCAGAGGCAATCATTTCCAGCGTGTCGCGCTGGCGCCCGAGCTCGGCATCGAGAACGGCGGCGATTTCGGGATCGACTTCGGCCAGAGGCTGGTCGGTGACTGACGGGGTGGAAGACGTCACGGGGTTCTCCTGGAGATAAGGGATTTGCTACAGGTCAGGCTACCGGTTGCGGGCAGACTCACGCATTGTGTGTCCGGCCTGCGGAAATTACGCCGATGAGGCGCATCCGGTTGAAACTTGACCCTCGGCCCAGGCGTGCGATCCGTGGTCTGCACTGTGCAGCTCCAGTCAACCCGGTAGTCGATTGGCCCTGCCGCCGCTTCCTGATGGTGGTCCACCTGACGCCAGTCGCGACGAAAAGCAAGTGTACTGTGCCTCCGGCAGGGAGCGAAAAAGTACGACGGCGGCGGCCTCCTTGGCAGCTTGCGTCACGGGAGTCTCTGTCACTCGCCGAGCGAGGCTGCACGGTCAATAATCTTCTGGGCCAAGTACGACATTGACTCAATGGCGGTCTCTTCGGCCTCTACGGGAACGCTGCGGGAGAGTCCTATCGAGAGGTTTCCCGCAAGCACCTGCATGGACACTCCAACCCGCTCCGGGGACCGCCCGCCGCCGACAACAACGATGTAGGACCGGTCTCCTACCACCGGCGAACTTCGAACTGCCCGTCGTAGATGGATCCTTCCGGAACGGACATCCGAAAGTTCATGCAGTCGGTGAACTGCTGATGCGTGTAGGAGAAGGCGGACTCTTCCAGCACCGTTCGCGGAGCGCTCTTGATCAGAATCAGAATTTCGCCCGCTGGAGGAGCTGGTCCGGCATTGCCGCTCGGACTGGCACTGCCGCTTCGCCGGGGCCTGCCGGGACTTTCCTGCCCGCTTTCCGGCACGATCGCCTCGGCAAATTCGACATTCAGGATTTCCGGATTCAACGCGCTCGATTCAGGATCGAACAACTCGCATTCGCCGGGCTGATAACCTGGCGCGAAGTCACCATCGCCGGGTAACTCCCTGTCCCCACGTATTTTGGCAGTATCCACGACCCGGGCCGGAACACCATGCACGTTTTCCAAGCCAACGAGAACGGCCATGAGCTCGGCGTCGGACAACACCTGCGCTGTTCCGGCCATGGAAGGACTGGCCGAAGCGCTGCTCGATACAGGGACGCTGCTGCCGGAAGGATCCGGATCATTGTCTGTACAGGCGACCACCGACGCCAGGGAGATTACGACACCCGCGCTCGCCAGGTGGCGGCGTAGTTGAGGTTTCATGCCGCCCTCGATTCGGCAGCGGCCGCAATCAGTTGCATTTCTCCATGGTGCTTCCGGTTCCCCCCGCCCGCAAGAGTCCGCCCACTGCGACCGAGGAATACCTGCGCGCCCGGGGCCGTTGGAACCAATAGAAGTTGACGTATCAACCAATTTGGACAGGAGTGGCATGGACAAGGTTCTGGATGCAGTGATTATCGGCGCCGGCCAGGCCGGCCTCAGCGCCGCCTACCACCTGCAGCGGCGCGGCCTGGTGCCGGAGCAGGACTACATTGTCCTGGACGCAAACGAAGGACCCGGCGGCGCGTGGCGGCACCGCTGGCCCTCCCTGACCTTCGACGCAGCGCACGGGCTGCACGATCTCCCCGGCTTCCCGCTCGGGGTTCCGGACCCCGCAGAGCCGGCCTCCGCCGTCGTTAGCCGTTACTACGGTGCCTACGAGCAGAAGTTCAACCTTCCCGTCCACCGTCCCGAACGCGTTGAATCCATTACCAACAACGACGGCGGCTCCGGGCAGCTGCTGCGGGTCACCAGCGCCTCGGGCCGCGAGTGGCTGGCGCGCACGGTGATCAGCGGTACCGGCACGTGGGACCGGCCGTACTGGCCCTACTACGCCGGGCGGGAGACGTTCCGCGGCCGGCAGCTACACACCCATGATTTCCGGTCCGCCGACGAGTTCCGCGGCAAGCGCGTGCTGGTGGTCGGCGGCGGGACCTCGGCCCTGCAGTTCCTGCTCCAGCTCGATGCCGCCGGCGCCCAGACCGTCTGGTCCACGCGGCGGGAGCCGGACTTCATTACCGAGCCCTTCGACGCCAGCTGGGGCATCGAAGTGGAGCGGAAGGTCAACGAACGCACGCGCGCCGGGCTGCCGCCGGTGAGCGTGGTCGGCGTGACGGGCCTGCCGCTGAACGAGACCTATAAGGCCGGTATCGACGCCGGCGTCCTGGTCTCGCGCGGGCGGCTTGCCCGGATCACCGAGGACGGCGTGGTGTTTGCGGGCGGATCGGCCGAGCAAGTGGATGCCATCCTGTGGGCAACCGGCTTCCGTCCCTCGCTGGACCATCTGACCCCGCTGCAACTGCGCGAACCTGGCGGCGGCATCCGCATGGGTCCGGACGCCGTCTCCGTAGTCAAGGAACCGCGGCTGTTCCTCGTGGGGTATGGCTCCTCCGCCTCGACAGTCGGCGCCACCAGGGCCGGCCGGGCGGCGGCGATGGCCGCGGTGCGGCAACTGAAGACTGCCGGGGTGCCGGACCGGGGATCGCGCGCACTGGCGGCGGTAGCGGGCTGACGCCGTAGCGGGCCGAGGCGGGTAGCGGCTGGCGCCGTGGTCGTTCGTTGCTTGCATCGGCAGCTTCGCCCGCACCGGTAGCCTTGGAGCTGTGAGTGAAGCTTCCCTGCCCAGCACCGATTCCACCTACAATCTGACGCTTTCCTGCCAGGACCGCCCGGGCATTGTATATGCCGTAACCGGAGCGCTGGTGGAAGCCGGCTGCAACATCGTTGATTCCCAGCAGTACGGGAACCCGAGTTCCGGCCGGTTCTTCATGCGCGTTGCCATCACCACCGGCACGTCCTACACAGACCTGCACCGGGCGCTGCAGCCCGTGGCCGAAACCTTCACCATGAAGTGGAGCCTGAACCCTCAGGGCGCCAAGCTGCGCACCCTGCTGATGGCTTCCAAGTCCGCGCACTGCCTCAACTCACTGTTGTTCCAGCAGCGCTCGGGCACGCTGCCCATCGACGTCCCGGTCATCGTCTCCAACCACACGGACCTGGCTGACATGGCTAAGTTCTACGGCATCGAGTTCCGCCATATTCCGGTCACGCCGGACACCAAAGCCGAAGCCGAACAAGCGCTGCGCGACCTGGTCGCCGAGTACGACATCGAACTCGTGGTGCTCGCCCGCTACATGCAGATCCTGAGCAATGAACTCTGCAGGGACCTGCAGGGCAAGGCGATCAACATCCACCACTCCTTCCTGCCGTCCTTCAAGGGCGCCAGGCCCTACCACCAGGCGCATGACCGCGGCGTCAAACTGATCGGTGCCACGGCGCACTACGTCACGCCGGACCTGGACGAGGGCCCCATCATCGAGCAGGAAGTCATCCGCGTGGACCACGCGAAGTCGGCCGAGCAGTTCGTGGCCATGGGCCGCGACGTGGAAGCCCGCACGCTGGCCACCGCCGTCCAGTGGCATGCCGAGCACCGCGTCCTGCTGGACGGGCACCGGACCGTCGTCTTCAACTGACCTCGAGGCTCCGGCCTGCCCACCTCCCGAGCCTCCGCCTGCCCTGGCCCTTCACCTGCCCTTCTCCTGGCTGCCGTCCCCACGTAGGGTCGGAGCATGGGTAACTACGAGAGGGACCTGACAACTTACTATGACCGGCAGGCCGAGGTCCGCGATGCCCGCGAGCCGGATCCGCAGCGGGTGGCCAAGCGCAGCGAGTTCATCGAGCACCTCAAGGAGAGCCGCCGGCATGACCTGCTGGAGATCGGCTGCGGCACCGGCGTGGACGGCCTGGCGTTCAAGGCCGCCGGCATCCGTTACAACGGAGTGGACCTCTCCGAAACGAGCGTCCGGCTGGCCCGGCACAAACAGCTCGAAGCCTCGGTCGCCTCTGCCCGCGAACTGCCTTTCGCCGACGAAACCTTCGACGCCGGCTGGACCATGAGCACGCTGCTGCATGTGGCCAACACCGATCTCTACGGGGTCCTGACCGAAATCATGCGGGTCCTCAAACCCGGATCTCCCCTGGCAGTAGGCCTCTGGTCCGGCTCCGACAGCGAGGGCATCAACGACGCGGACGATCATGAACCGCAGCGCTTCTTCAGCCGCCGCTCGGACGAAACAACCCTGAGCCTGTTCGAACCGCACGGCACCATCCGGGACTTCGCGACGTGGGAACACGGGCAGGATCCCGGGCACTACCAGTACTTCATCATCTATAAACCCTGATTTACGACGGCGGTGCGCACCCCGCGCTGCCACCGCGGCTTGGGTAGGCTGGTTGCCATGGCCCACATCATCACGCTCGCCGGCAAAACCCCGGCCACCGACCCATCCGCCTTTGTCGCTCCCACCGCCACCCTGAGCGGCGATGTGGAACTGGCTGCCGATTCCAGCGCCTTCTACGGCGTCTCGGTCCGCGGCGATACCGCCCCGATCCGGGTGGGGGCAGGCAGCAACCTGCAGGACAACGTGGTGCTTCACGCTGACGAGGGCTTCCCGTGCACCGTGGGCGCCGGCGTCAGCATCGGACACACCGCCGTGGTCCATGGCTGCACGGTGGAGGACAACTGCCTGATCGGCATGAGCGCGACCATCATGAACGGTGCCGTGGTCGGTGCAGGCTCGCTGGTTGCCGCCGGGGCCTTGGTCCTGGAGGGAACGCAGATCCCGCCCCGGTCCTTGGTGGCCGGAGTTCCCGCAAAGGTCCGCCGCGAACTCAGCGACGAGGAATACCAGTCTGTCCTCGACAACGCATCACACTACGTCGAACTCGCCAAGCTGCACCGGGACGCCAACGCGTAGCTTGTTAGGAGTCGCCTTGGGTTAACTTCTTGACTACAAGAGGTGGCGGGCGCACTCTTTTAGGTATGCCAGCCGAACCAGCCACAGCGACGGGCACCCACCAGCGGCCCGGCTCCCAGAGTGCACTGCGCAGGCGCAACAGCCAGCGGATCATCCGCGCGCTTATGACCAGCGGCCGGCTGACCCAGGCCGAGCTGGCCCGGCAGACCGGTCTTTCCACTGCCACCGTGTCCAACATCGTCAAGGCAATGGTCGACAACGGCCTGATCCTGACGTCACCGACCACCAGCTCCGGCCGCCGGGCGCTCTCCGTCACGCTGAACGGCCGCGGTGCGGTAGCGGTCGGAGTGGATTTCGGCCGACGGCATGTCAACGTGGTGCTGGTCAGCCTGGACCACCGGGTACTGGCCGAGGACGGCGTCGAACTGCCCCTAGGCCACCAGGCGGAGGAAGGCATCGAGGCCGCCGCCCAGCTGGTCCGGCGACTGCTGGCGGATACCGGCGTGGACGCCGGGTCGCTCCTGGGCCTCGGCGCCGGCATTCCCGGCCCGATCGACCACCGCACCGGCAGGGTCATCCACGGAGCGATCCTGCCCGAATGGGTGGGCATCGACCTGCTGGGCCGGCTCCGCCAGGCGTTCGGCATTCCGGTCTTCATCGACAACGACGCCAACCTGGGTGCGTTGGCACAGGTCAGCTGGGGCCCCTACCAGAATGTGCAGAACCTCGTTTTCCTGAAACTGGGATCCGGCATCGGTGCGGGACTGATCCTTAACGGCGCACCGTTCTACGGCAACATCGGCGTGACCGGCGAAATCGGCCACGCCACCGTCGCCGACCACGGGCTCATCTGCCGCTGCGGAAACCGCGGCTGCCTCGAAACGGTAGCGTCGACCTCCACCATGATCGATCTGCTGAGCCGCGGCAGGTCCGAGCCGGTCAGCACCGAAGACATCGTCCGGATCGCCCTCGACGGCGATCCCGCTGCACTGCGGGTTATCGACGACGCAGGACTGGCTGTTGGCCGGGCGCTAGCCAACGTGTGCAATCTGGTCAACCCGGAAGTCATTGTCCTCGGCGGCTCCCTGACGGGGCTGGACGCCATCCTGCTCGACCCCGTGCGCCGGGGCCTGCTTCGCCACGCCGTACCCGCCGTGGGCGAATCCACCGAGCTGGCCATGTCCGGGCTGAGCAACCGGGCAGAAGCCCTCGGCGCTGCCACGCTGGTCCTGCAGCAGGCCGAGCTGCCCTCACTGTAAGAACTACCCAGCACGCTACACAGAAGTTTTGCGTTCAACTCTTGACGGCAACGTGTGTGACGGAGTTAACTTCAAGGCAAGCCACGAACCCGTGTGCAATCTTCAAGCAGACGACAAAGTAGTCAATGACTGCTCAGTAATGGAGGCGTTATGCGACGCGTATCTTTGCTCGCCAGCGTTGCGGCAGCAGGCTTGCTCCTGTCCGCATGCGGCGGAGGAAGCTCGGTCGAAGAAGCGAACCCGACAGAAGCTACCGGCTCGGTCGGGGTCTTTACCTGGTGGGCGGACGGCTCGGAGAAAGTAGGCCTGGATGCGCTCGTGGACATCTTCGACGAGCAGTACCCGGATCTGACCTTCGACAACCTGGCCGTAGCCGGCGGCGCGGGCAGCCAGGCCAAGAGCGTTCTGGCGGCCAACCTCAAGTCCGGCAATCCGCCGGACTCGTTCCAGGCCCATGCCGGAGCGGAACTGCAGGACTACATCAATGCGGACCAGCTTGAGGATCTGAGCTCCTTCTACGAGGAAGCCCAGCTCAACGAAGCTTTCCCGCAGGATCTGCTGGACCGCCTGACCGTGGACGGCAAGATCTACTCGGTTCCGTCCAACATCCACCGGGCCAACGTGGTGTGGGCCAATGTAGAAGTCCTTGAGAAAGCCGGCCTGGATCCGAACAATCCGCCCGCCGATCTCGACGCCTGGTTCGCGGACATGGACAAGATCAAGGAAAGCGGCACCACTCCGCTGGCCGTCGCCGGCACCTGGACCCAGGTGCAGCTGTTCGAGAACATCCTGCTGGCAACCCTCGGTCCCGAAGGCTACAGCGGCCTCTGGGACGGCACCACGGATTGGAAGAGCCCCGAGGTGACTGAGGCAATCGAGAACTACAAGAAGGCGCTCAGCTATACCAACTCGGACCGCGACACCCTCAGTGACTGGGGCCCGGCCACGCAACTGGTCGAAGACGGTGCCGCCGCCTACAACGTCATGGGTGACTGGGCCGAAGCCAAGTTCGCGCAGGACGGGCTGAAGCCGGGCACGGACTACGTCTACTTCCCGACCCCCGGGACCGACGGCGTCTTCGACTTCCTGGCCGATTCGTTCACACTGCCGAAGGGCGCACCGAATCCGGCCGGCTCCAAAGCATGGCTGACCACCATTTCCAGCGTCGAAGGCCAGCAGGCGTTCAATGCGGCGAAGGGATCCATCCCCGCCCGCACGGACGTGCCGAGCGATGAATTCGGCGAGTACCAAAAGAGCGCCATCGAGGACTTCTCCTCGGACACCATCGTCTCCTCGCTCGCCCACGGCGCTGCGGTGCCGGTGGCGTGGCTGAACGAACTGAGCACCGCCGTGAGCAAGTTCGGCGGGCCCCAGGACGTTGCCGCACTGCAGGAATCTGCTGCTTCGATAGCGGAAAAGTTCGCGCAGTAGTCCCGGACAAACCGGTGGGCGGGTGCGGCTCAGGCCTAAAGCACCCGCCCACCGCGTTGGTTCCGCTGCTGCACGAGGAGAGATAGGGTTCGTGTTCACGAAAATCAGGACCTGGGGTCCGGCGCTGGCCTTGATATCCCCCACCATCCTTCTGCTGGGCATCTTCGTCTACGGACTGATCGCCCAGAACGTCCAAATTTCCATGACCAACCAGCACACGTCCCTGCCCCGCGCGGACTTCGTCGGTCTGGACAATTACTTCCGCCTGTTCGGAGACGCGGACTTCCAGCACTCGCTGCGCAACCTGCTGCTGCTCACGGTTGTCTTCCTGGCCGGCACGCTCATCCTCGGTTTTCTCTGGGCTTGGATTCTCGAGCGCCCCGACTTCGGCGAAGGCTTCTTCCGCTCCGTCTACCTCTTTCCGATGGCCGTATCCTTCATCGCCTCCGGCGTGGTCTGGCGCTGGCTGCTCTCAAGCCTGCAGACGGACCAGCCAGGCGGCGAGCGCACCACCGGCCTAAACCGCCTGCTGGAGAGCATTGGGCTGGGTTTCCTGCAGAACAGCTGGTGGTCGGACCCCAACTGGGGTGTGGCGGCGATCGCCGTACCCGCGATCTGGCAACTCTCGGGTTATGTCATGGCGCTGTTCCTGGCCGGTTTCCGCGGCATTCCGGACGAGTTGCGCGAGGCCGCCCGGATCGACGGCTGCAGCGAATGGAAGCTGTACCGCCACGTCATTTTCCCGCAGCTGAGCCCGGTCATGCTCTCCGCCGTCATCATCATCGGCCACATGTCGCTCAAGCTCTTCGACCTGATCCGTGCTATCGTCCCGGACGCCAACACCTACGACATCCAGGTGCCCGCCACCATGATGTGGGTTAAGTACATCGGCAGCGACTACGCCGACTCCGCCGCCATCGGCACCATCATGCTTATCCTGGTGGCCCTGGTGGTTGTCCCCTATCTCGTCTACACCTCCCGGCAGGAGAAGCGCTGATGGCGACCTCCACAGTCCCGCCCCCGGTCGAAGTCTCGACCCCGCGCGCGCCCGCCCGCAGCAGCGGCCGGCAGAAAATCAACCGCACGCTCAAGTACGCGTTGCTGTTGGTCTTCGTCGTCATCGTGCTGATTCCGGCCTACGTGCTGTTCATTACCAGCTTTAAGGGACCCGCCGACGCGGATCCTTCAACGGCCTGGCTACTGCCGACGACGTGGGAAACCGCCGGCTGGGCCAAGGCCTGGGAAACGCTGGCGCCTGCGCTGGGGCGCACCTTCGCTTTGGTCATTCCGGCGTCCATCATCTCCGCGATGCTGGGCTCGATGAACGGCTTTGTCCTCTCGCGCTGGCGGTTCCCCTACGCCAACGTGGTCTTCACGCTCATCCTGTTCGGCATGTTCATCCCGTACCAGGCGGTCATGATCCCGCTGACCCAGCTGATGCAGGGGCTCAACATCCCCAACGGGATCCCCTCCCTGCTGGTCCTGCACATCGTTTACGGCCTGCCCATCTGCACCCTGATCTTCCGCAACTACTACGAGTCGGTTCCCAGCGAACTGATCGAAGCGGCCAGAATGGACGGTGCGGGCCTGCTGCGGACCTACGCCTCGGTCATCCTGCCGGTCTCCGCGCCGGGCTTCGTTGTTGTCTTGATCTGGCAGTTCACCTCAGCCTGGAACGACTATCTGTTCGCCGCCTTCTTCTCCTCAGGCAGTAACGGACCGGTCACCATTGCCCTGAGCTTCCTCGCCGGCGGCCAGCTGACCGATTACGCCGCGTCCATGGCCGGCGCGCTCATCGCATCGTTGCCCACCCTGATCGTCTACATCATCCTCGGCAAGTACTTTGTGGGCGGTCTGATGAGCGGCTCCGTCAAGGGGTAGCCAACCCACCACCGGACACAAAGCAGCGGCCGGCACCTTCGCGGAACATGTGTTACTGCGAGATGCCGGCCGCTGAGCAGTTCCTTACGAAGCGAGCTCAGGACGGAGGTGTCACGGGCGGCGCTGGTCTCCGTCCGCGTCGCGGGCAACGTGGCGGCCCTCGTCGTCGCGGTTCTGGTCGTCGCGGTTCTGGTCGGGGCCACGGTTTTCGTCGCGGTCACCGGCGCCCCGGTCGTTTCCGCGCCCTCCCTTGCGTTTGTCGTCGGTATTGACGTCCGGGTCCATCTCGTCAGCCTTGCGCAGCTGCTCCTGCGATTCATCGCGGATGCCCTGCGCATCGGCCTTGCGCTCATCAGCCTGACGCCGCATCCGGTCCGCTTCGATCCGCGCACGCTCGGCCTCGATGTCCGCCTGCTCGGCATCGACCTGGACGCGGTGTGCCTCCGCTTCGCGTTCACGGGCGCCCAGTGCAGTAGCCTGGGCCGATTGGCGGACTTCGGCGGCTTTCGCCCGGTCCGCTTCCTGCCGTTCTTGCATCTTGGCCTTGTTGCGCTTCTTCGCGAAGAAGACAATCAAACCGATGATGATCAGAAGAACTACAACTGCAACAACGATCCATACAATCTGGGATGTATCCATGGGTATAGCGCCTCTTTCCTGCTGAACGGGAATATCAGCCTACTTACTTTGTACCACTCATGGAGGAGCAGTAACAGGGGCGCAACACCGAAACCGCAGGTCAGCGGCAATGCGTGCCAGCCGGCGGCGGCCCCGGCAGCTGCCAGGACAGGAACGCGCCGGCAGCTACGCTCAGTACCGGATGGCGTCGATGACCTTGACCCGGACCGCCACCACGGCCGGGATCAGACCGGCCAGAGCACCCACCACGGTTGCCGCCCCCAGGCCGATCAAGGCAGCCTCCAGCGGAAAGGGCGGCAGCTCGCTCACGCCGGCGGCAATCAGGTCCTGCACCCACGGGCTCTTGACGACGGCCACCGCCAGCATCACGCCGACGACCCCGGCCACGAACGTCGCGACTACGGATTCGAGCATCACGCCGAAGAAAATCCGGCCACCCGTCGCACCGAAACTGCGCCGGATACCGACTTCGCGCACCCGGTAGCGGACCGTCACCATGGAGATATTGAGCAGCCCGACGGCGCCGAGCAGCAGCACCAAACCCGCAATTCCGCCGACTGCGAGTTGGATGCTCTCGAACGGGTCGCCGAAGGCTGCGTAGTCGGATCTGAATACCTGCGCCGAGCCGGGCCCGAACTGGGCCGCGAGGTCACTGCTCATGGCGGTGGCGAGCGGTTCCGCAATCTCCTTCGGAACCCACATCTCCATCGCCGGGGGCATCATGGCCTCGCCGCCCAGCGCCCAGGCGTCGTAGTGCCCGGCGAGCATCATTGCCTGCGGCGGCGCCTCGGGCCACTGGTTGGGGACCACGCCGACGACGGTGGCGGTGATCGGCCGCTCCCGGACGATCTGCACCGCCGGGTTCTGCTGCAGATCGGGCAGCCCCAGCCGCTGGTGGAAGGCCTCGTTAACGATGACGGCAGGTGCCAGCCGCTGTTCATCGGAGCGTGTGAACCAGTGCCCGAGGGACAGATCCACCCTACGCATCGTGCCGTAGCCGCGGTCCACCACCATGGTTTCCGCCGTCGAAGCGCCGTCGGGGAACTGGAACGGAACCGACGTCTGGTAGCGCAGGCTCGAATGCTCGACGCCGTAGCGCTCCACCAGCCCCTCGAGAGCTTTCCGCACCTGCGGTACGTCCACTTCGCCGCTGGCCGGGAAAACTTCGGCAGTCACGGTGGCCGCGCGGCCGCCCTGCTGCTCCTGCGTCTGCACCATGGCTTCCCGGGACATGTTGCCCAGTCCGACGACGGTGGTCAGGGCCGCAACTGACAATGCCACCCCGATCAGCGCCAGCAGGACCCTCGTCTTATGGATCCGCAACTCGGACCAGGCTTCGACAAGGGCCGCTATCAAGCCGGTCATGCTGTCAACTCTCCGTCAACGAGCACACCATTTTGCAGGCTGTAATGCCGATGTGCCAGCGCGGCGACGTTCGGGTCGTGCGTGATGGTCACCAACGCGGCCCCGGACTCCCGCGCCACGTCGTCCAGCAGCTTCATGACGGACTGTCCCGTTTCGATGTCCAGTGCGCCGGTCGGCTCGTCGGCCAGGATCAGCTGGGGCGAGCGCACCAACGCCCGCGCGATGGCGATGCGCTGCTGCTCGCCGCCGGAGAGCTTGTGGGGTTTCTCCCGCAGCCGGTCCCCCAGCCCCACCAACCCGAGCATTTCGGTGGCCAGACGCTCGCGCTGCCAGAACTGCTTGCCCCGGGCGTAGAGCAGCGGAGTCATGACGTTCTCCAGCGCGGTGCGGCCGGGCAGCAGGTTGAACTGCTGGAAGATGAATCCCACCCGTGCGCCGCGCGTCACGGCGCGGCGCTTTTCACTCATGGACCGGACCGGCACGCCGCCGAAAGACATCGCGCCCCCGGTAGGAACATCCAGCAGCCCCAGGATGTTGAGCAGCGTGGACTTGCCCGAGCCGGACCGGCCCACAATGGACAAGTGGTCGCCGATCCGGATTTCCAGATCCACGCCCTGCAGGATGCGCAGCGGTTCGTGGTCGGGAATGAGCACCGTGCGCTCCACGCGCTCCAGCGCAACCAGCGGTGGTTCCGGATGCTGCGCCGCCGGCGTTCGCGAAGTGGCTGGGGCCGTCATCCGCCCATCACCATGCCGAAGTCCTCCATGCCCGGCCCCATCAGTTCATCGGCGGGAGCACCCGGGACGAACTGCAGCACCAGCTCGCCCTCGTCCAGTCCTTCGGTGATTTCCACTTGCTGGCCGTCGTTGAGACCAAGGCTCACTTCGCGCTCAACGGGCTCCGCACCGCCGTCGTTCTCCACAATCCAAACGACGCCGGAGTCCACCGCGCCCTTGACCGCGGTGGTGGGCACCGTGATCACGTCTTCGGCGGTGCCGGCGCTGATATCGATGCTGGCGCCCAGGCCGGCGAAAACGGTGACATCCTTGGGTACGGCACAGCTGACCGTGCCGGTGGACGTCTCAGGGGCTGCAGGCCCGAACGGCCCCATGGGTGCCGGGCCCTGCGGCGCCTGCGGCGCCTGTGGTGCCGGATCCGAGGAGGACGCTTCGCCCACCGTAACGGCCTGGCATTCGAACGGCGCGGGACCTCCGGCGACGGTAACCATCGCGGTACTCGGGCGGTCCAGCAGCCGGAACTGCTGGTCCGAGGTCAGGGAGCCGGAGACGGAAAAGGTGCCGGGCGAAAGCGTCACGGCGTCGGTGCCGACGCTGACCTGCTGGTCCACGAGCACCGCCAGATCGGTGACTTTGCCCGCTGCCGTGGCCACCACATCGGTGTAGGTATAGACAGGAGCGGGCGGAGCAGCCTGCCGTACGGGCTCAAGCTCGGCGTTCCCGGCGGTCCCGTTGGACCCGCCGATGTCGGAGGTCCCGCCGTCGTCGGCGGTCCGGCCAGCAAAGAGTTCCGTTGCCTGCGCTGGATCCGGCTCCACGAGCTTCTGCACCTGGAAGAGCGGTTCGCCCTTAGCGACGACCACACCCACTGCCACATGGACAAAGTTCACGGTGCCTTCGGCGGTACTGCGGACCACAACGGGCGGATCGCTGGCAACGGCCCCCTGCACCTGGACGACGTTGGTCACGGTGCCGCGGGCGGCCGGGATGCTCGGCGTGACCAGCTGCGCGGCGGGCTGCTGGCCGGCGGCCTCCGCGCGCATACCATCCACGAAGGCCAGCTTGAAAAGTGCCACGGCGATGACGGCAAAAATGGCCATCCAAACAATCGGAAAAACGTAGCGGCGCACGGCGCTCATGCCTATCCCCCATTTCGACGAAGGTGCCACTCACCGGGCACCCGAACAGCGCGGCACCACCATAAGGTGAAACGTTGAGACTTGCCCCGCTTGATGGACGTTATCATTTGCAGCGGCAATGATGGATTCATGACAACGCCCCCGCGAATCATCACGCCGCCCTGTGCCGCCCCCGGGGCACCCAGCCCGCTAGCCGCAACCGGCCGGCCGTTGCGCTGGGGCGTGGTTTCGACGGGCAAAGTCGCTGCCAAGGTCAGCGGTGACCTCGCCCTGCTCGAGGACTCCGTCCTGCAGGCGGTGAGCTCACGGGTGGCGGAAAACGCGCTGGCCTTCCGGGACCAGTTCGGCTTTTCCACCGCCTATTTCGATAACGACGGCGGCAAAGGCTACGAGCAGCTCTTCGCAGACCCCGACGTCGATATTGTCTACGTAGCCACTCCGCACGGCCAGCATTACGAAATTGCCCGGAGCGCCCTGGAAGCCGGCAAGAACGTGCTGTGTGAAAAGTCCCTGACCATCAATGCGCGCGAGGCCCTGGAACTGGCCGAACTTGCCCGGAACAACTCGCTGTTCCTGATGGAGGCGGTATGGACGCGGTTCCTGCCGATCGTCCACCGGGCCTGGGAGATCCTCCATTCCGGGGAGCTCGGCGTAATCCAGTGGCTGCAGGCGGACATCGGCTTTCCCGCCCCCTATGAGGCGGCCGCCCGGCTGTGGAATCCCGCTGCCGGCGGAGGTGCCTTGCTGGATCTGACCGTCTATCCGCTCACCTGGGCGCTCGGCACGCTGGGATTCCCCCAGACCATTTCCGCCGTCGGCCATATTAACGACGACGGCGTGGACGCCCAGAACGCGCTGACCCTGACCTATAGTTCGGGTGCCCAGGCGCAGCTGACTTCCTCACTCCTGGCGTCCTCGCCGCGGACCGCCACCGTCTGCGGCAGCAACGGCTGGCTTCGCACCAACAGCCCGCTGCACAATCCAACCGAGCTGATCATCCGGGAGCACAACGGAACCCCGCGGATCGAGACCTTCGAGCCGGTGGGCCAGAACTACGTCTACGAATTGCGCGATGTCACCCGCTGCATCCAACAGGGCATGCTGGAGAATCCGACCATGCCGCTGGACGACACGCTGAACACCATGCGCCTGTTCGACGGCATCCGCGCCCAGCTCGGCGTCAGCTATGTCAACGACCGGGCCGTGCCGGTAGCGGACTGACCCGCCGCCCGGCTGTTTCCTTGGTTAGGACTTGGCCGCATCCCGACGGCGCCAGAACGCTGCAATGAGCGCGCCGGAGACGTTGTGCCACACGGAGAAGATGGCGGCGGGCAGCGCGGATTCGGGCGTGAGGTGCTGGGCGGCCAGGCCGGCAGCAAGGCCCGAATTCTGCATGCCCACCTCAATGGCCGTGGTGCGGCGCGAGGAAATCGGCAGCTTGAACAGGCATGCGGCGCCGTAACCGAGCGCGTAGCCGAGGCCGTTGTGCAGCACTACCGCGATGAACACCAGCAACCCTGCCGCGGCGATGGCCGCCGCGCTGCCGGAGACGACAGCGATCACCACGTAGGTAATGGCCAGGACCGAGACCCAGGGCAGCAGCGGCAGCGCCTTGGCCACGATCCCGGGCAGGAAGAAGCGTGCCACCAGGCCCAGCACCACCGGGATCAGCACAATCTGCACGATCGATCCGGCCATGGACGCGGCGTCAACCGGCATGTACTGGTTGGCCAGCCACAAGGTCAGGACCGGCGTCAGCAGCGGCGCCAGCAACGTCGACACCGAAGTCATCGCCACCGACAAGGCGACATCGCCCTTGGCCAGGTAGGACACCACGTTGGAGGCGGTCCCGCCGGGGCAGCAGCCCACCAGGATCACACCGGCAGCCAGAGCCGGCGGCAATCCAAGCGCCATGCTGATCAGCAGGCCCAGCAGCGGCATGATGACGAACTGCGCAATCACCCCGAGCACCACAGGAATCGGCCGCTTGGCGATCAGCGCGAAGTCCGGCGGCGTCAGGGTAAGCCCCATGCCGAACATGATGATGCCCAGTGCCGGCGTGACCAGTGCTCCCCAGCCGGTGAAGGCCGAGGGGAACAGGAAAGCGACAACGCCGCCGGCCAGAATCAGGATCGGGAACAGCGTGACCGCTATTGTCGCAGCCCGGTCCTCCCGGATGGTATCGATGGTGGCGGTTGCTGTCCGCGGTGGTTCAACTGGCGAAGTCATTGCGCAAGCTTATAAATGCTCCGCCCCGAGCGTCCACTATGTGGAGGTTGTATCAATATACGGACAGGTGTGCGGCCTCTTCCGGCGTTTGTCTTCCGCCAAGGTCCTAGTGAAGAGGCCGCACCGCTGCCTGCCCTTCCGTTAGCTCCTCATCGGAGCAACTTCCTTCCGCCTGGTGGCCAGCAGGCCGCCGAGCAGAATCATCGCCATCCCGCCGAACAGCAGGTGCGTCGTAGCCACTCCTGTCTCCGCGAGGGTTTCAGCGCCGGCACCAGGCGCGTTGGCACCCGAACTACCAACAACGACGCCGGCCGCCAGCGTTCCGCTGTTGGTTCCGGTCGCGTCGCTGCCTGCGATGCGGGTAGCGGCTGCCGACGCTTCAACGCCGTTCGACGCTGACTCCCCCTGTGCCCCTATGGTTGCCTCGCTGCCGTCAGCAGCAGCAACGAAGGCAGAATCCAGAGTTCCTTCCATTCCGGGAGTTCCTTCACCGCCGGCGAGGACCCCTCGGTCTCCGGCGATCCCTGCAGGCGAATCCGTGTTCGACTCGGTTGCATCGGTTCCGGCATCAGTCCCGGTGGTGGCGTCGCCACCCGGAATCCCGGTATTGCCGGAACCCTGCGTTCCAGCTACACCGTCTCCGTCGTTGTTGTCTCCTCCGGTTGCATCTTCGTCAGTTGCATCGCCGACTGTGCCGTCTGATCCTGCTCCATTGCCCGCTGTTCCAGCCAGGCAGTCATTGTCACCTGTCGCAAAGCCTCCAAGGACCAGCGCGGCGTCCAGACAAATGTCGGCCAGTACGCCAACGCCGTCGCCAGCGTTTACAACCGTCTCCACCTCGGCAACAAGGTCTCCGGCAGCATCAGTCTCGACGTTATTGAAATCATCGGTAGCGATCACTTCGCCGATCACCACCGTTGCATCCGCAAGTACGTCCGCATCGGTGGCAAGCAGACCGTCATCGTTACCGGTGCTGCTCTGTGCAGTGCGGCATGGCAACCCGTCCGCCGAGAGTCCCTCACCCAGCAAGGCAACATCAGCATCAAGGCAAATGTGCGCATTAACGTCGACGAGGTTGTCTTCGTCGAGTGCCACATTTACATCTGCGGCGGCGTCAACGTCAGCAGCAGCAACGTCCTCGACCACCACATCGGCAGAGGCGTCCGCATCGGTCTCTACTGCTGGGGCCTCGGCATCATCCGTTGCTTCGGCCAGAGCGCCTTCCTCGGTGCCTACCGTGGCTGCTGCCATCACGTCCGCTTCGACGGTATTGTCATCGACCACCGCGTCAGAATCGCCGAGTACGACATCGGCTTCGGCTTCTACATCCGCAACCGTATCCACGTCCGCTTCCGAAACCTGAGGTTCCTCGGCAACCGCGTAATCTTGTTCTGCGATGCCGACGGCAACGTCAGCATCCGCAACTACGACTGCCTCAGGTTCGACGGCCTCAGGTTGCACCGCTTCGGTGCCGGTAGGTTCGGCTATCCCGACGGCAACGTCAGCATCAACAACCACGGCTGCCTCAGCTTCGACGGCATCTGGCTCGGGCTCTGCCTCGATGGAAGCGGCATAGTCCACTGCGTCGCCGCCTAGTTCCACGTCGGCCATAACGTCAGCCACCGACTCAGCTCCAAGCAGTTCGGCGTCGAGATCGGCGTCTGCCTTGAGACCGAGGACCTCGGCGTCCACATCCGCTACGGCATCGAGCCCGACGTCGTCGGTGATCACATCCAGGTCCGCTTCAACTGCCACTGTGCTGTCCGGAGCAACCGCAGTCTCCGCTGGTTCAGATTCCGCGGCTGAAGCAGCCGCGGTACCGAGGACGATAAGTCCTCCGCTAAAGACGACGCTGCACAGCGCCGTCCGCATTGTTCTACGCATGGTTCTTCTCCTGATTGAATCTGTTGCCGCCCGTTGCGGACGGCAGGGTCCGTGTGCTGCCGGCAAGCGGGCAGCGTGGACCGGTATCAATCAGGAGAGGAACCGGGATCCGAAGAACGTGAAGCGGGCAGGCTCCAAGCCGAGCCATCGGCAGTGCCCGAATTGGCTAACGGCGGGAGCAGATCAGAAAAAGGAACGTCAGCAGCGCCCTGGCCGCCGGAGGCACTTCCGCCAGCGGCAGCAGTGCCGCTTCCGCCAACGCCCGCTGGGACGGCATTCGGAGGAGCCGCGACGGGCTGGCCAGGATACGATTCCCCGGCCGCGCTATGGGCATCCTGATCCGTGACCGCCGAAGATGTTGGGGCCATTTGGGCCAAGAACTGCGCCGCAGTTGGTCGCAGCTCGGCCGGGGCGGGCGCTGCTTCGCGCTCGTTTTCCTGGCCGTTGTCCGGTGCGCCAGCGGCGGTATCGGCGGGAACAACTTCAACCGGGACATTCGCCGGTTGGTTGGCGGGAACCTCAACTACTGCAACGGGGACCGATGATGCATCCTCGGTCGGACCGTCTTCGACCGCGGTAATCGTTTCGTTCGAGCCGGCAGTTTCGCTTGCCAACCCACCGGCTTCTACTGCGTCAACGATAGGTTCAGCTGCCTCTTTGACCGGATCGACGACGGGAGCAGCAGCTTCGATCACCGGGGCGGTAGCAGGTGCTGCTGCTTCGACGACAGGTGCCGCGGCTTCGAGAACCGGAGTGATTACCGGTTGCACAGCGGCTGCACCGGCTTCAACAACAGGCTTCACGACGTCCGCAGCGGTTTCGAGCACCGGATCGATCAGGGGCGCGGCTGATTCAAGGACAGGTGCGGCGGCCTTTTCGACAACCGGGGCGACCTCGTCCGTCACGGCCGCAAGTTCGCCGGTAACGGGCACCAGCTTCCCTGCCACTGCCCCGACGTCGTCGGTAACGGCTATGAGCTCCTCGGTGAGCGCCGCCGTCGTACTTTGTGTTTCTGAACTGAGCACTTCGGTTAGAAGGCCGTCGTCAGCGTTTGCGGCACTCGCGCCGGCGATCCCGAAAAGGGCGAATCCGGCGGTGGCTGCAGCTGTGAACACGACCCTGCGCACCAGAACGGGCACACGGGACAGCGGCTCAACGCGCACCGTGACCACCCCCGTGACGACCAGTTTTGCTTCCGAATTTCAGGCTACGTCCGTTGCCAGCACCCGTCCAGAGGAATGGGTGAATCGGTTAGTCATTTGTTCGCTGACAGCTATCAAAAAGAGTTAGCACTCCTCCTACCTGAGTGCTAATCTATGAACGTAGTTGAGCGAAGGAGACTCAACTATGGAGAGCCAAGACAGCCGCTCCGTACGGGGCGTTGGTGCGAAGGAGTTGATGACAATGGCCATGAAGTTTGACCCATTCCGTGAACTGGACCGCGTCGCCGGAGCCCTGCTGGAAAACCGCCCGGGCCTGCGGCTGATGCCGATGGATCTGTACCGCGACGGGGACCATTACATTCTGAACGCTGACCTGCCTGGCATCGATCCGGGATCCGTTGACATCGACGTCGACGGGCAGCTGCTGACCATCCGGGCCGAGCGCACCGTGCGCGGCGCGGAAGGTGTCAAGTGGCTCACCCGCGAGCGCGAAGGCGGCTCATTCCTGCGCCAGCTCAACCTGGGCCAGGGCATCGACATCGATGCCATCACCGCCCGGTACGAAAATGGCGTGCTCTCGGTGTCCATCCCTGTCAGCGAGAAGGCCAAGCCGCGCAAGATCGAGGTTGTCACCGGAGCGGCTGAAACCGTGGCGGTGGATAGCGCCGAAGCTACGGACGGCCAGAAGTCAGTCGAGGCGTAATTCCCGGCCGGTGTGGAGCGTGCGGCCCCTTGCCCTTCCGGGTAAGGGCCGCACCCTTGTGTGGTTGGCTATCGCTGATGGCCCGCCACCCTATACAAGGTGCCTGTGTGATGGTTACCTTCAAGCATGGGCTCAGAAGTCAAAACCAAGACGTTCAGCCGTGAGCAGCGCACCCGCTACCGTGAACGTCTGCTGGAAAACCTGGAAAGCTTTGGGCATTATCTAGCCACTGCCGACTTCGCCGGAACAGGTTCCATTGGCATGGAGCTGGAGCTGAACCTGACCAATGCGGACTGCTCCCCCGCGCTGCGCAACTCCGCGGTGCTCGAAGCCATCGCCGATCCCGCTTTCCAGACCGAGATCGGCGCCTTCAACATTGAGCTCAACCATCCTGCCCTCGCCGTGGCAGGCCGTGGGCTGGAGGAGCTCGAGAACAGCTTGCGCGACCAGTTGAACCAGGCGGACGAACGTGCTGCATCGGCGGAGGCCCGCATCCTCATGATCGGTATCCTGCCCACGCTTAAACGCGCACTGGTGGAAGACATGTCCTGGCTCAGTGCCGGCAAGCGTTATGCCGCCCTTAATACTTCGGTGCTGCAGGCCCGCGGCGAAGACGTGCTGATGGACGTGCGGGGAATCGAATCGCTGTCCTTTTATGCCAAGAACATTGCCCCGGAAGCCGCCTGCACCAGCGTGCAATTGCACCTGCAGGTCCAGCCGGCCGAATTCGCGCCGGTATGGAACGCGGCCCAGATCGTTGCCGGACCGCAGGTGGCGCTGGCGGCGAATTCACCGGTGTTCATGGAGAAGCTGCTCTGGCACGAGTCGCGGATCGAAGTGTTCAAGCAGTCGATCGACACGCGGCCGCCTGAAATGCGCAACCAAGGCGTCCGGCCCCGCGTGTGGTTCGGCGAACGGTGGATCACCTCGATTTTCGACCTGTTCGAAGAGAACGTCCGCTACTTCCCGGCCCTGTTGCCGGAGCTCTCGCGGACCACCGGAAAACAGACCAAGGCCGGCGCGCCGCTGCTGCCGGAACTCCGCCTGCACAACGGCACGGTCTACCGCTGGAACCGCCCCATCTACGATCCCGGTGAAGCCATACCCAATCTGCGGCTCGAAAACCGTTTGCTTCCTGCCGGGCCTACGGTGGTGGATACCGTTGCCAATGCGGCCTTCTTCTTCGGGCTGGTCCGGATGCTCAGGACGGCGGACCGGCCGCTGTGGTCCCGGCTCGCGTTCAAGAGCGCGGCCGATAACTTCATCAGCTGCGCCAGGCAGGGGCTGGAAGCGACCGTCTATTGGCCGGGTATCGGAGATATTCCGGTGGTGGAGTTGATTGTCCGCCACCTGCTGCCGCTGGCCGCCGAAGGACTGGCAGATCTTCGGGTGGCCCCGGATCTGATCGACCGCTACATGGAGATCCTGCGCGCCCGCGCCCAGACGGAACAGACCGGTGCCAGCTGGCAGATAAAGACCCTGCGGCTGCTCGAGGCAGGCGGGCTGGACCGTCCGGCAGCGCTGGCCGAGATGACGCGGCAGTATTCGCACAACATGCACACTAACGAGCCGGTGCACACCTGGCCGGTGGAGGGTGAGGCGGGTTAACAGCTCCGGCCAAGACACAGGATTTGGCTGGCGGAAACCATTAACGACGGCGTGCCGTCACCGACGAGGGAGAGCCGATGTTGCGAGGACTCACTACTGTCAGCTTCTATGCGGAAGATGTGACGGCGGCCAAGGACTGGTACAGCCAGTTGCTGGGAATGGAGGCGTACTTTGTGCGGCCGGAACAAGGCCCGCCCGCCTACGTGGAATTTCGCATCGGCGATTACCAACACGAATTGGGGATTATCGACAGCGGCTACGCACCTGACGGTTCCGCTGCATCACCAGCCGGTGCCGTCGTCTTCTGGCATGTCGATGACCTGCCGGGCACGGTAGAGAAGCTGCTCGCCATGGGCGCTTCCGAGCACGAACCCATCACCGAGCGAGGTGAGGGATTCGTGACCGCTTCAGTGGTCGACCCGTTCGGCAACATTCTCGGCGTTATGTACAACCAGCATTACCTGGACGTTTTGGGCCAGACAGGATCAGCCTGACATTGGGCAGCTAGTCCCGCTCGGCCTGTGCACCAGCCACGGTTGCCTCGGCTTCCCGTGGGCTGCTGTCTGAACCGTCCGCCTCTGCGTCTCCCTCCGGTTGGACCGGGAAGACCACGTCCCGCAGATAACGTAGTACGACAATTCCCACCGCTGTTGTCGGTACCGACAGGAAAGCCCCGACGATGCCGAACAGGGTGCCGCCGACCGTTACCGAGGCCAGCACCACGGCCGGGTGGATCTTCAGTCTGGTTCCCACCAGGAACGGCTGCAGGAGGTTGCTCTCCAACTGCTGAACCACAATCACCACACCGAGCACGATCAGGGCCGTGACCCAGCCATGGGAGATCAGGGCGATCAAGGCGGCCAACAAGCCCGTTGCCACAGCACCGACCACCGGGATGAAGGCCGCAATAAAGATCAGGACGGTCAAAGGGAAGGCCAGCGGAATGCCCAGGATGAACAGGGCGGCGCCGATGAAGACCGCGTCGACCAGGGCAACGGCTGCCTGGGCCGAGATGTAGCCGGACAGGGTCTGCCAAGCGCGGGAGGTCACGGCGGCGGTGTGGACGTAAACCTTTGCGTCCGTCCACCGGCTGGTCCAGGCGAGGAAGCGGTCGCCGTCTTTGAGGCAGAAGAACGTAAAGACCAGGACCAGGATAAAGATGACCGTGCCCGAAGTGATGGCCCCCAGTCCGGTGGTGATTCCGGAGACAATGCCGCCGGCGTGCTCGCGGATTTGGGCTACCGCGCTATCCACCAGCGAATTCAGGTCAGCGTCTTCAAGATTGAACGGCGGTCCGGCCAGGAACTGCGTGATCTGCCCGAGATTTTCACGCGCCCTTCCGGCCAGCCCCGCGGTTCCCGAGGCGAGCGACGGAATCACCAGCATCAGCACACCGACAACGGCAGCCAGCGCCGCGAGCACAGTGACAAAGGCCGCCAGTGCTTTGGGCATGATGCGCCGGACCAGACGGTTCACCGGCCACAGGATACTGGCCAGCAGCAGGGCCAGGATCGTCGGGAAAACCACCGACCACAGCGAACGCACCAGCCACCAGGCCAGCACCAAGCCGATGGAGATGACAACGGCCCGGCCGGTCCATCGAGCCGTGCGATCAACGCCGGCGGCGAAAATCCCCCGTGGTTCCTGCGGCTTCACCCCGGGGCCGGTGGCTGACTCCACGGCGTCCGGATCGGCTTTCAGGGTGCTCGTCACCGACCGGGCGGTCGATGCTTGGCGCTTCGGAATAAATCGCATGCTTCCTATCCTGCCGCACTTGGGCAACGGATCCGGCCGACACCCCTACGAAGACCTGGTCGTGGTTTCTCCCCGCAGGCTTATGGTGTAGGCCATGAACATGTCCCACGAAGCAGCCATCATTAAACTGGTCGACGAAGTGCTGGTGGGCGGGGATCTGGCCGCCCTGGAACGGTTCTACGTCCCCCGGATGGTGCCGGTTGCACGCCGCTGGATCGAGCCGTTCCGGGTTTCCTTCCCGGACGTCCGGATGTCTGTAGTGCAGCTGATCTCGGACGGCTCCTCGGTGGCCGCCCGGTTCCGCTGCTCAGGCACACACCTCGGAACCTGGCGGGGCCACGCTCCCACCGGACGCCACTTCAACAATGTTGATGAAGTGTATTTCTTCACCTTTGAAGACGGCCTGATCGCACGGGCTTGGGGACTGGAAGACTCCCTGGCCCGGTTCCAGCAGCTTGGCCTTACTCCATAGCAAAGTACGACGACGGCCCGCACCTTTTAGTGCAAAGGTGCGGGCCGTCGTCGTACGTTTCAGGCTTTTGGCTGTGCCTGGTCGGCGTTTAGCTCAGCGTGGCCAGAACTTCGTTGAGCTTGGCCGACGGGCGCATGATCTGAGCCGCCTTGGCATCGTCCGGCTCGTAGTAGCCGCCGATGTCAACGGGGGAACCCTGCACGGCGAGCAGCTCGCCGATAATTGCATCCTCGTTGGAGGTCAGGGCGTCGGCAACGGCGGCGAAGGACTTCGCCAGCTCGGCATCCTCGGTCTGCTTGGCCAGTTCCTCGGCCCAGTAACGGGCAAGGTAGTAGTGGCTGCCGCGGTTGTCGAGCTCGCCGACCTTGCGCTTGGGCGACTTGTCCTCCAGCAGGAAGGTTCCGGTGGCGCGGTCCAGCGTGTCGGCCAGGATCTGCGCACGCTTGTTGCCCGTGGAGTTGGCCAGGTGTTCGAAGCTCACGGCCAGGGCCAGGAACTCGCCGAGGCTGTCCCAGCGCAGGTGGTTTTCCTTCAGCAGTTGCTGCACGTGCTTCGGAGCAGATCCACCGGCGCCGGTCTCGAACAGGCCGCCGCCGTTGATCAGCGGAACGATGGACAGCATCTTCGCGCTGGTGCCGAGTTCGAGGATCGGGAACAGGTCCGTCAGGTAGTCGCGGAGCACGTTGCCGGAAACGGAGATGGTGTCCTCGCCCTTGCGGATGCGCTCCAGGGTGAAGGCGGTGGCCTCTACCGGGGACATGATCTCGATCTGCAGGCCCTCGGTGTCGTGGTCCTGCAGGTATTCCTTGACCTTGGCGATCAGGTTGGCGTCGTGGGCGCGGGTTTCATCCAGCCAGAACACGGCCGGGGTGTTGGATGCGCGGGCACGGTTGACGGCCAGCTTGACCCAATCGCGAACGGGCACGTCCTTGGTCTGGCAGGCACGCCAGATGTCGCCCGGGGCAACCTGGTGCTCGATCAGCACGGTGCCGGAGCCGTCCACAAGCTGGACGGTGCCGGCGGTCTGGATCTCGAACGTCTTGTCGTGGCTGCCGTATTCCTCGGCGGCCTGGGCCATTAGGCCGACGTTCGGGACGGTGCCCATGGTGGTGGGATCGTACGCGCCGTTGGCACGGCAGTCGTCGAGGACAACTTGGTAGATACCGGCGTAGGAGCTGTCGGGGAGCACGGCGAGCGTGTCCGCCTCCTGGCCGTCCGGGCCCCACATGTGGCCGGAGGTGCGGATCATGGCCGGCATGGAAGCGTCCACGATCACGTCGCTGGGAACATGCAAGTTGGTGATGCCCTTGTCGGAGTCCACCATGGCCAGTGCCGGGCCCTCTTCCAGACCCTTCTTGATGGCAGCCTGGACGCCTTCGCGGACGTCGGCCGGCAGTTCCTCAAGACCGTTGAGGATGGAGGCCAGGCCGTTGTTGGGGCTCAGGCCTGCGGCAGCGAGCTGCTCGCCGTAGGTCTCGAACAGTTCAGGGAAGTAGGCCTTGACCACGTGGCCGAAGATGATCGGGTCCGAGACCTTCATCATGGTGGCCTTGAGGTGCGCTGAGAGGAGCACGCCCTCTTCCTTGGCACGGACAACCTGTGCGGCGAGGAACTCGTCCAGCGCGGCGGCGCGCATCACGGTGCCGTCGATGACCTCGCCGGCCAGGACCGGGAAGTCCTTCTTCAGGACGGAGACGGTGCCGTCTGCGGCAACGAGCTGGATCTTGATCGTGTCATCGGCCGGAATGACCACGGACTTCTCGTTGGAGCGGAAGTCATCGGCGTCCATGGTGGCGACGTTGGTCTTCGAATCCGCCGACCAGGCACCCATGGAGTGCGGGTTCTGCCGGGCGTAGTTCTTCACCGAAAGCGGTGCGCGGCGGTCCGAGTTACCTTCGCGCAGGACCGGGTTCACCGCGGAACCCTTGATCTTGTCATAGCGGGAGCGGATATCCGTCTCCTCATCCGAGGAGGGGTTGTCCGGGTAGTCCGGCAGGGCGTAGCCCTTGCCCTGGAGCTCGGCAATGGCGGCCTTCAGCTGCGGGATGGACGCGCTGATGTTCGGCAGCTTGATGATGTTGGCTTCGGGCTTCTTCGCCAGCTCTCCGAGCTCGGCCAGCGCGTTGCCGGTCCGCTGGTCTTCAGTGAGGTAGTCACCGAAGACGGCGATGATGCGGCCAGCCAGCGAGATGTCGCGGGTCTCCACCTCCACACCTGCTGTCGAAGCGAAGGCTTCGACAATCGGCAAGAACGAATACGTGGCCAGCATCGGCGCTTCGTCGGTGTGGGTATAGATAATCTTGGCCATTGGTGAGGCGTCTCCCTAAGGTCTACGGAACTCTGTAAATCCTGTTGAATTCACCATCTAACTTACCCGAGGAGGCCGCTTCGATCCCTATCGTGGCCCGATATACGCCATTTCATGACCGCGCTCCTGCCGCGCCACGCAGGCCTGCCGCTGTGATTCGCCGCGGCTAGAACCCGCTGGCTGGTCCGAAGATCTGGCCGCGGTGCGCATCGTTGTTTTGCTCCAGGTGCGTGTCCCGCATGGCGCCGCCGGGTGCTTCGGCCTCGCGGACAGCTGCCTGCTCATGCGTGGAGCTCGAACGCGGCTCCCTGAACCGGGGCACCAGCCAAAAGGCCAGCGCCGCCGCCACAACAATGAGTACGACGGCGAGACCGATCCATACGTCGGACGAGTCGGCTGATTCGACGGTCTGCAGTGGAAGCATGGCCACCTCTTAAACGCCGTTGCCGGGCACAACGGTTGCTTCGAACCTAAGTGCCCGGCACAGTGCAGGCAAGGGGTTATCCGGCTGAGGTGGCCAGCGGCGGAACCTTTAGTGGAAGAAGTGGCGCGCTCCGGTGAAGTACATGGTGATGCCGGCGGCGTTGGCTGCCGCAACAACTTCCTCGTCACGAACCGAGCCCCCGGGCTGAACGACGGCGCGGACGCCGGCGTCGATCAGGATCTGCAGCCCGTCCGCGAACGGGAAGAACGCATCCGATGCAGCCACCGCACCGCGGGCCCGCTCCGGCGCACCGGCGCCTTCGACGTTGGCGGCTCCGCCGGCGGCGTCGGCACCGCCGTCGACGGCCACGCCCAGAGTATTGGCGCGCTCTACGGCGAGCTTGCAGGAGTCCAGCCGGTTGACCTGGCCCATGCCGATGCCCAACGCGGCGCCGTCGTTGGCCAGCAGGATCGCATTGGACTTAGCGGCGCGGACGGACTTCCACGCGAAGGCCAGATCGGCCAGCGTCTGCTCATCCGCGGCCTCGCCGGCGGCAAGCGTCCAGTTCGCGGGGCTGTCGCCGTCGGCCTCCAAAGTATCGGACACCTGGACCAGGACGCCGCCTGATACCTGGCGGATTTCGGCCGGATCGCGGCGGTAGCCGTCCGGGAGGGTGAGCAGGCGGATGTTCTTCTTGCGCGAGAGGATCTCCACGGCCTCGGGCTCGAAGTCCGGTGCGATGACCACCTCGGTGAAGATGTCCTTCACAGTGTTGGCCATGCCCGCGGTCACGGTGCGGTTGGCCGCAATGACGCCGCCGAACGCGGAAACCGGATCGCAGGCGTGGGCCTTGGCATGGGCGTCCGCAATAGGATCGGCAGCACCGGGCGTGGCCACGGCAACGCCGCACGGGTTGGCGTGCTTGATGATCGCCACGGCGGGTTCCGCATGGTCGAACGCCGCACGCAGGGCAGCGTCGGCATCGACAAAGTTGTTGTAGCTCATCGGCTTACCGTGCAGCTGGTCGGCCTGGGCAATGCCCGGCGTCGCGCCCTTCTCGACATAGAGGGCAGCGCCCTGGTGCGGGTTTTCGCCGTAGCGCAGCACTTCCGAGCGCTCCAGGGCCAGGCCGGCGTACGGCGGCCACTGGTTGGACTCATCCGTATCGTCGCCGAACTGCGCCGCAGTCCAGGACGCCACGGCGTTGTCGTATGCAGCGGTGTGCGCAAAAGCGGCAGCCGCGAGCCGACGTCGTGCGGTCAGATCAAAGCCGCCTTCGGCAGCGGCCGTTACCACGTCGGCGTACTTGGTGGGGTCGACGACGACGGCGACGCTGGGGTGGTTCTTCGCGGCCGCGCGCACCATGGACGGTCCGCCGATGTCGATCTGCTCGACTACCTCGTCCTGGCCTGCGCCGGATTTCACCGTGTCGACAAACGGGTAAAGATTGACGACGACGAGGTCGAACGCCTCCACTCCGAGCTCCTTGAGCTGCTGGACGTGGTCCTCGCGGCGGCGGTCGGCCAGGATGCCGGCGTGGACCAGCGGATGCAGGGTCTTGACGCGGCCGTCCAGGCACTCCTGGAAGCCGGTGACCTCGGACACCTCTGTTACGGGGATGCCCGCCGCGGAGATCTTCTTGGCCGTGGAACCGGTGGAGACGATGCGTACGCCAGCCTGGTGGAGGCCCTGCGCCAGCTCCTCCAGTCCGGTCTTGTCGTACACCGAGATCAAGGCCCGGCGGATGGGAACACGGTCAAGCTGCTTCAAGCTCACGCAAATCTCCAAGGATGCAAAAGTATGGGGGATGGCATCAGTTTAGTTCACGGGTGACTTGAGCGGAGAGTGTGAAGTGGCGCCGGGCAGGCCGCTCCCCCGCGACCATCCTTCCGGAGATCAGACATAAATCCGCCGAGCCCCGGCGGATGGGGGAACATCCGGGACTCGGCGAGTCTGTTGAAGCGGTTCTGGCGGGTTTAGTCAGCGGCGGTATCTGCGCTCGGGGCGGACGCCGGGCTTGCTGAAGAGACCGGGCTGGGCGAAGACACGGGGCTGGGCGCCGACTCCGGTGTAGCAGGAGACTGGGCCGACACCGGCGACGCTGCAGACTGCGCGGAAACGGGCGATGGCGCGGACTGCGCGGACACCGGGGACGCGGGCGAGTCTGCCGTCTGCGCGCTGGTGGGTGAATCCGCCGTCGTAAGCGGTTGGTCCCCGACATTCACCTCCGCAGGCGAAACTGCCCGCTCCAGCACAGGCGTGCTTGCCGAAACTCCTGCCTGTGCCGTGATGCTGCTGCCCAGATGTTGCTGACTGGGCACGCTATCGGCAACCGCGGCCCCCAGGCCAAGTGCCATGACTCCGAGGGAGCCCGTTGCAATCCAGATGTTCCGCTTCTTCATGAGGTGACCTTCCGATGCGAGCCGAGTGCTTTGCTAGTAACAACAGTGCGCCTGGAACGTGAGATAAACAGGAGAAGACGATGAGAGAGTTCTCATCTTGATGTTTCCGCGCGCGCGGCGCACCTCAAGACCGAGCGCAGTAGAGTTTTTGTAGGCGTAGCAAAGGGAAGGCGTCATGACCGAAACCCAGAGGATCCCCACGGGCGACCACATAGTGCAGGAACTCCCCTGGCGCTGGAGGGTACAGGGGAAGATCTTCGTCATCGGCGGCCTGGGATTCATGTTCGATGCATGGGACGTCACCCTCAACGGCGTCCTGATCCCCCTGCTGTCCGATCACTGGAGCCTCGAACCGTCACAAGCAGCGTGGATCGGCACCGCCAACCTCATCGGCATGGCAGTCGGAGCGTTCGTCTGGGGCACCATCGCCGACCTCATCGGGCGGAAGAAAGCCTTCACAGCCACGCTGCTGGTCTTTTCCATCTTCACGGTCTTCGGCGCCTTCGCCCCGGACATAGTCTGGTTCTGCATCTTCCGCTTCATCGCAGGCTTCGGCCTCGGCGGCTGTGTGCCCGTGGACTACGCGCTTGTCGGTGAGTTCACGCCACGCAAACAGCGCGGCCGCGTCCTCACCGCGATGGACGGCTGGTGGCCGGTGGGCGCAGCCCTCTGCGGTTTCGTCTCCGCCGGCATCATGGCCACCTTCGCGGACTGGCGCTACACCATGCTGATCATGGTGCTTCCGGCGCTTCTGGTCTTCTGGATCCGCCGATCCGTCCCTGAGTCTCCCCTGTTCCTGATCAGCAAAGGCCGCGGCGAAGAGGCGGCGCGCGTCATCAACGATCTGGTCAGACGGACCGGCGGCACACCCACCGAATGGCGACTGCCCGAGCCCGAGGCCATTACGAAGCTTACCGTCGGCAACATCTTTGAACAGTTCCCGGCCATCTGGAAACACAACTGGAAAATAACGACGGCGGTGTGGGCCTTATTCTTCAGCATTCTGTTGGTCTATTACCTGGCTCTGACCTGGATGCCACGCATTCTGATCGAGTCCGGCTTCGCCGAAGTCCGCGCCTTCATCACCACCGCTGGCATGGCAGGCGTTGGGCTGCTGGGCGTCATCGTCGCCGCGTATTTCGTGGAAAAGACAGGGCGAAAGTGGATCCTCGCTGTCACCGGACCGCTCTCTGCTCTGATCCTGGTCGTTGTTGCACTCGTGATCGAGGTTCCCGCGGCCGTGATCACCTGGTTGCTTATCTACGGCTTCGTCGTCCAGATCGCCATCCCGGTGCTCTACGCGTACGTCTCCGAGCTCTATCCCACCGAACTGCGCGGCTCCGGTTTCGGCTGGGCCTCCACGTTCTCCCGCATCGGCGCTGGCTTCGGCCCGTTGATTTTCGTCTCCATCATGTGGCCCTACCTCGGCCTCGCCTGGTCCTTCGCCATCGCAGGCGGTCTGGTGCTGATCGCCGTTCTCTGGATGGCCCGGTTCTCCCCAGAAACCAAAGGCGCAGAACTGCACTGAATGCTCTGGCCCAGTCCTACTTGTCAGTCGACGCATAAGCGCATCGCGGTTCCGCCGATCAGCAGCCCGCCCCGTTCGGATTCTCAAGACAGTTATCGGCGAAGTTGTTCACTACGGACCGCCACACACTTATCGTCACCGGCTCAGCTGAAAATGTTCCTGTTCCAGGGATGGGTATCGCCGGTCCCCCATTTACGCTGTAGGTTCCGCTGAAAGTGGTTGTGAGGGAAACATTGAAGTCTCCAGTACTGGTGTAGACATGACTCGTCGCCGTTTGCTCGCCCCAACGCCCCTGAGGCAAGGGGCCACCGGGAGTGGACGTGGGTCCCAAGCTGGTACCGTCGCCGTAATTCCAGCTGTAGTCCTGCGGGATCGCTTCAATAACGACATTCTGACCCAGCAAGTCAATCTCATGAATCTGTTCTTCTGATTCCGCATAGACGTTCGTATTCGCACGGATTAGAGTATGCGGGCTGGGCTGAAGTGTCAGGCGACCAGCGTCGATAGGAAGTGATCGGAATTCCGAGAGGATTCTGTCGGCAATCTGTTCCAAAACCTCGTTCGGATTGCTTGCATAAACACATCCAAACCGGGAGTTCGCAGTCCAATCTGCAAACCCCAACGATTCACTCCGCCAAAACCATTGAACCGCCATGCCGTCGTCACCAGCATCGCAATCAGGCACCCGAGGAAGGCATGCCTGAACAATGTTGTCTCCCTCGTGACAGGCGAGTTCGAACTTGTATTCTGTGTCGTCTGTCGACGTACTGGCGCCAGGAAGCTTTGCCCACAACTCTTTATCGCCAGGAAGTTTCTTGTAGCCGCCGACCTCGAGACCGGCCTGGTCCCAAAAGAACGGATCAGCGGCGGCAGTTGCCGCTGACGGGCCAAAACCAATAGTCGCTAGCAGGACCATCGCGAATATGTATGGTCTGAGGGTTCTGATTTGTGGGCGCATGACTTATGGCGTGTCGATCACGCCGACGTCATGTGCGACCCATCCAGACTTTTCGAATTTGGCCATGAACAAGTCGACGGTTGGCGAAGACGCAGGCTCTGATGAATCTTTATTTCCGTTCTCATATACTGCGGCGCTATTGCGTTTTATCTGAACGGGCAACTAATAAATTCCGGCATCGTCAGCAGCAAAGTTTTCGCTGATCTGCAGGATTTGCACATCACCGCCGACTGACCAGCGGTTTTTCTTGGTCCAATCTTCGATTCCCTTGTAGACGATGTCACATCGCTCGCATCCGTCCTCGGTTATGTTTTGGAGCGGTTCCAAGTCTCCTGACTCGTACGCGTAGTTCAACATTGCGTACCAATGGCGTGCGAAAGCATCGAGGCCTTCCTTCGTTTCCGCGTTCGACTCTGCATCAAACTTCGGCACGGGCACATTCTCCGCGGGTCCATCAGCCGAAGCTGGCTTGTATTCAGGCGTGGCACTTGGTGTAGGCGTTGGCGTAGCAGTTTCAGCAGCAACGGCTGACGTTGCGGGTGAGGCAGAGCTGCCTGGCTCGCCCTCCGCGTCACCGCCGCAAGCCGTGAGACCGAGAGCGGCCACAGCCAGCACGGCAAACACCGACGATCGGGCACGCGTGAAAGTATCGAATTTTGTCCTGCGGTTCACCGAGACCCCTATGCACTGGTCGGGTTGCTGACTGATGTGTTCGAGCCAGTGTAATCACACGTTTAACTACGCAGGAAGGTTATCCACAGGAAACCGGGCTCCGGGAGCGTAATAAGTCGTGAGGGCTATAGCAGTCCATGCAGCCGCCATGGCTGCCAGAACAGTTAGCCAGTGCGTGTGCTTAGGTCCGCCAACGTCTGCACCAGGAGCTTGCGCTCCTCCACTTTGATGCGCTCGTGCAGGACTTCCTCGGTATCCTCTTCACGGACGGGCACGGCGGCCTGCGCCAGGATGGGGCCGGTGTCCACACCGGAATCGACGATGTGCACGGTGACGCCGGTGATCTTCACGCCGTGGGCCAGCGCGTCCCGGACGCCGTGCGCACCGGGGAACGAAGGCAGCAGTGCGGGGTGGGTATTGACCATGCGGCCATCGAAGGCCTCGACGAATTCAGCATCCAGGATGCGCATGAAACCGGCGAGCAGCACAACATCAGGTGAGTAGGATGCGACGGCGGCCTGCAGCGCGCGGTTCCATTCCGGCCGGCTGCCGTAGTCGGTAGGCGCCACCACGAACGTCTCGATGCCTGCACTCTCAGCGCGCTTGAGCCCCAGGCAACCCGGAACGTCGGAGCCCACGGCGACGACATCGGCGTCGAGCTCCCCTGTTTTCACCGCTTCGATGACTGCCTGAAGGTTGGTGCCGGAGCCGGAGACGAGTACCACGATGCGCATGCGTCAACTTTATGCTCCCGGCTCGCCTAGGCTTAAACCCATGGAACATGACACTCGGCCGCGGCCCAGCGAGGAACAAACAAAAAACGCCAGTCTCTATCTGCGGGTTCTGCTGTTACTGGTGCTGGCCACGTTCCTGGCGGCGGCCTTGCCGCTACCGTGGAAAATTGCGGCGCTCGTCCTGGCCGTGGCCACCGTGGTGGTTTCGATCGTGGGCCTGGTGAAGTCAGTCCGGCACGGCCTGCCGGGGACGCTGCGGATCACGTTCATTTTCGGCATCATCGTCGGCGGTTTCTTCGCGCTGACCGCCCTGGCTCAAATGGTCTTCTGGCCGCTCACGGCACAGTACGAGGAGTGCACGCGGCTGGCGGTCACCCAGAGCGCGCAGGAGCAGTGCACCAGCGAGTACTCGGAGAAGCTGCTCGACTACAACAGCCTGTTCAACCCGGAGGGCTGACGGATCCGCCGTCGCCGTTAGCGCGGCGGCAGCTATCCGCCGTCGTTATGACGGCAGCCATCTGCAGCCCTCGTGCGGCAACTAGTCTTTCTTGCCGCGGCTCTCCACCGTCGTTGTTGCAGCGCGGCGCGGTTCGCGCTCCAGCCAGGGCCCCACGGCGTAACCAATAACGACGCCGGCAGCCACTTCCAGCGCTACCCACAGTGCCGTCCACATCGGGTCCGGACCCAGGTCCACAAAGCGGCCGATGCCCAGGGAACCGCGGGACAGCCAGGCAATGAAGGCAGCGCCGGCGCCGGCGACGGCGCCGATCAACAGGCCAAGTGCCAGGGTGGAAGCTGCGGCCGTAAACCAGCGGGCCTGGACCTTGATGGACAACCATTCGTCAAAGTGGTTTTCACCTTCGCGCAGGAACCACCAGCCGGCCAGTACTCCGGCAACTACCGGCAGCAGCAGGGCCGCCATGCCGTAGGTCAGTTCGCCAGTGGGCAGGGCGCCGAGCAGCGGGAACGCCGGGAGCGGGCCCACCGTGGTGGCGAGCGGGCTGATGGAGCTGCCGGTGCCGACGGCGAAGCCGGCGCCGGAGGACCACGCCAAGGTCCAGCCAACGAAGTTCGGCAGCAGGCCCAGCTGCGCGACAGTAAGCACGATCCCACCGACCACGCCCGTGTTGAGCTCCTGGTAGATCTCGATGATGTCCGCCCAATGCAGGGCAATGTCCACGGCCAGCAGCAGGGCGGACAAGCAGACCGCGGCGGTGACGGCCAGCAGGCCCGCCCGGATGACGGACCAGACATAGGAACCGGCCCAGCGTGAATGCTGGCTGGCCTTGGCCACCCAGGCCGCCGCGTCGACGCCGATCAGCCGGCCCCACGATCCGGCCGCACGGTAGGCCCCGATGATCAGGCCGGCCCCGGCCGGGATCAGCGGTATCAGGGCGCCGGCCACCATGGAGATTTCCACTTCGTTGCTCTGCACCAGATAAGCCGTTGCACCGCCGACAAACGCATACACCCCGAGGGCTCCGAGCAGAGCCTGCCAGAGCTGGTCGGTGTACGCGGCACGCGCCAGGCGGCGTCCCGCCCGCCAGGACAGGAAGAAGGGCAGCAGGGTCAGCCCCAGCGGGACGAGGGACAGTGTTCCCCGCTCCATGTCGGCGGACGTGGGACCCATGAGGATCTCCAGCTGCAGCGGCACGCCATGGATCAGCAGCCAGGCCTGTCCGCCAAGCCTGGCCAGCGAGTCGAAGCTGCGGTCTTCGAACCCGTCCGCGAACCACACACCGACGAGCGGCAGCAACACGACGATCGCCGAGAGCAGCGCGCTCTGGAAAAGTTCGAAACCACCTTGCAGCCAGAGGGGCATGGGCAGTCCGCTTTGCCCGCCCGGGCGCCATTTGAGTTTCATTGTCTCCATGGTGCCAGTTGACGGGCCATCGTCCGGCCAGCGACGCGGCGGAGCAGCCAAAAGCAGCGGTACTAACAGCCCGCCGCCCCTGCAACGAGGAGATCCGCCCGGCAGCCGCGCAACACTAAGGCTGAAGCACAACCTTAATGCAGCCGTCCTCCTTCTTCTGGAACATCTCGTACATGGCCGGCGCCTCGTCCAGGGAGACGCGGTGGGTGACCAGATCGGACAAGGCCAGCGGGTCGGTGTCGTCGTCCACCAAGGGCAGCAGGTCGGTAATCCAGTGCTTGACGTTGCACTGGCCCATCCGCAGTTGGAGCTGCTTGTCGAACATCTTCAGCATCGGCATCGGATCCGCTTCCCCGCCGTAGACCCCGGAGAGCGAGACGGTCCCGCCGCGCCGGACCGAATCAATGGCGGCGTGCAGGGCGGCAAGCCGGTCCACCCCCGCCGTCGTCATCGCCAGCTTGGCCACGGGGTGCGGCAGGATCCCGACAGCGGCCTGGGCGGCGGCTGCCACTGGCGAACCGTGCGATTCCATCCCGACCGCGTCAACCACCGAGTCCGGCCCGCGCCCGCCGGTCATGTCGCGCAGGTCATCGGCACAGTTCCGGGTCCAGTCCAGCGTGGCGATGCCGTGCCGCTCTGCCATCTGCCGCCGCTCGGGAATGCGTTCGACGGCGATGACACGGTAGCCCAGATGCTTGCCGATCCGGCTGGCCAGCTGCCCGATGGGGCCAAGCCCGAAGACGGCCAGCGTGCCGCCGCCCGGGACATTGGCGTAATCCACGGCCTGCCAGGCGGTGGGCAGGATGTCGGAAAGGAACAGGTAGCGCTCGTCCGGAATGCTGGTGTTGGCCACCTTGATGGGGCCGTAGTCCGCGTGCGGCACCCGCAGATACTCCGCTTGCCCGCCCGGCACCGAGCCGTAGAGTTCCGTGTAGCCGAACATCGCCGCGCCGGACCCCTTCTCCCTGACCTGCGTAGTCTCGCACTGCGACTGCAGGCCGAGCCCGCACATGAAGCAGTTCCCGCAGGCGATGTTGAACGGAATGACCACCTTGTCGCCGGGCTTGATGTTGGTGACGGCGCTGCCGACTTCCTCCACAATGCCCATGGGCTCGTGGCCGAGGATGTCGCCCTTGTTCATGAACGGGCCCAACACCTCGTACAGGTGCAGGTCCGAGCCGCAGATGGCGGTGGAGGTGACGCGGATGATGGCATCCGTGGGGTCCTGGATGGCCGGGTCCGGCACCTCCTCGACGGACACTTGACGTTTGCCTTGCCAGGTCAGAGCTTTCATGTCTGGAACTCCTGTCAATGATTCGCGTGCCGGGCCGCCTGATGTCTCGGCGGCGGGAACCTTTTCAACGCTACGCGCCGGTTCTGGTTCGGGCTAGAGGTTGACAGGCCCCGGCGGGAAAACGCGTCAACGAACGACGGCGGCACGTACCTCAGGGCGCAACGGCACCTTCCCTTTCGGCCGGCTCGCCGGCAGCGGGCAGGATGTTCTGGTTCCCGCGGAAGATATTGTCCGGATCAAAGTCCCGTTTGATCCGGACGAGCCTGGCGTAGTTCTCGGGCCCGAAGGCCGCCTTGATCCGCTCCTGCCCCTCGTGGCCGATGAAGTTCAGATATACGCCGCCGCTGGCATACGGAGCAATATCGCGCCGGAAGCCCTTGGCCCAGCCGATAGCTTCAGCGGTCTGTGCCGGATCCTGCCACAAGGCAAAGGGGTGGGTGACCCATTGAGCAGTGCGCCGGGCCATCGGTGTGGAGCCCGGGTCAACCCTGCCGGCCTGGCCGCCCCAGGGTGCCAGCAGCATCTGCGAGGATTCATGCGGCAGCGCTTCCCCGAACCGGAGGAAGACATCCAGCGCCGCGTCCGGAAACTCGTCGTGGTAGTCCGCAGTCCAGTAGTTCAGCTGCCCCGGGGCATCGTCGAGCATGCACTGGAAATCCGCATACGGGCGGGGTTCAACAATGTCGGCCGCGGGCTGCAGCGCCCTCAGCGGTTGGACTGCTTCCCTGCCCTCCTCCGGGTCGCCCGCATAGACCACCACGATGGCCAGTGCCGGCTTGCCCTGCAGTTCGGCCGGCACGAACTCCTCGGGCGGAGCGATCACCGTGAGCAGGCAAGAGCCCAGGGCTTCGGGCGAGGCCGGTACGAAGTCCCGGTAGGCGCGCGCCACGTCCCGGGCCTGTCCGAGCGGCCACAGCAGCAGGCCGCACTGGACCTGCTCGCCGACGTCGTACATTTTGAAGGTGAGGGAGGTAGCGACACCGAAATTCCCGCCGCCGCCGTGCAGCGCCCAGAACAGCTCCGGGTTCTCAGTCGCGCTGGCCGTCACTTCCTCCCCTGCCGCCGTCATCAGATCAACGGAGACCAGGTTGTCGCAGGCCAGTCCCCAACCGCGGTCCATCCAGCCGGAGCCGCCGCCCAGCGTAAAACCGGAAACGCCGGTCGTGGAGACCCGGCCGCCGGTGACCGCCAGGCCGTAGGGCTGCCCCGCCCGGTCGAACTCGCCCCAGGTCACGCCGCCGCCAACGGTTGCGGTGCGGGCCTGAGGGTCCACGGCGATGTCCTTCAGACCGCGCACGTCGATGACAAGTCCGCCATCGTTCATGGACATGCCGGCAACGGAGTGTCCACCTGACCGGACGGCGACCTCGAGGCCGTGCTGCCGCCCGTACAACAGCGCTTCGCGGATGTCGGCCGTGCTCGAGCATTGGGCGATCACGGCCGGCCGCCGGTCGATCATCGCGTTGAAAAGTGTGCGTGCTTCGTCGTAGCCGGCGTCCTCCGGCCGGATCCATTCCATGGTCTGCTCCTTCGCACCATGGGCCACCCGAGACAGATGTTACGCCGGGCAGCGACGGGCAGCCAGCACCAAAATTGAGCGGTGGGCGCGGGACGATCCAGCACTTTCGCCGGCGCGGAAAGGAAAACCCGCTTTGACGGAAAAAGGTGTTTTAGGCAAACAATTTCGGTGGCGTTTCTGAATCAATGGACTTTAAAGGGAAGCGGGCGGCTGGTTCAAAAAGAACCAGCCGCCCGGAAAGGCGGAATATTCCGGGAAATCAACACGGCAAGAATGCCGCGGACTGCCTCCGGATTTCCGCCAGCCTAGGTTTTCCCATCCAGCCCCAGTTTAGGCGCCCTTGCGGCGCTTGGGAATGATCTCCTCCTCAGCTGAGGACTTCGAGCGCTTCTCGGCGCGCTTTTCCTTGATAGATTTACCCTGCTTCTTGGTGTTGGACCCCTGCGGGGACTTTCCTGCCATTCCAGCTCCTTTTTCAAGGCGAAATACAACGGTATGAGAGACCATACCTGCTTTAAAATAAAAAGCCAGTGCGGGACGGAACCAGTGTAAAAGGAGCGCTACGGGAACAAAGGCACCGTTTTAACCGTTGAAGCCCAGCCTTAACCGTTGAGGTCCAGCAGCCCCTTGATCAAAGCCGCGACGGCGCCCACGAACGCCATGATGATGACCGCCACCCGTGCGTGGTCGTCCTTGATGTGCCGCAGCAGCTTCTCGCCCGTGAAGATCCCGACCACGATCATGACCCCCAACGCAGCCCACATCCACCAATCCAGCTGCGGCAGATGGGACGGATTGAGCCAGGTCCGCACGCCGACGGTGATCAGGCAGATCACGAAGAAATAGGGCTGCAGGGTGCCGGCGAACTCGCGCTGCGGCCAGCGGGCCAGCACGGCGTAGGCGCTGACGGTAGGACCGCCCACGCCGGCCAGGGAGTTGGTCAGTCCCGACCCCAGCCCGGCCAGCGCCTTGGGCGGATTGCCGCTGACCGTCACGGAAGCGCGGTGGAGCATCACGGACAGAACGAGGGCAAAGATAACGACGGCGCCGACCGTCACCACCAGCGGCGCGGACGGGACGTTGACGGCAATGAAGGAGCCGCCGATGGTCCCGAGTGTGGCGGGGATGGTCAGCCACCAGAACATGTTCCAGTTGATGTCCGCCCAGACCCGCGGCACGATCAGGCCGCAGGAGACCACCGAGCAGATATTGATCATCATGATCCCCGTGTGCGCGCCGAGCAGCATCACCAGGATGGGCGAGAGCAGCAGCGCGAAGCCCACCCCGGCAATCCGCTGGGCTACCGAGCCGAGGAAAATCGCCACCAGAATCACGCTCAGAAGTCCAAGAGTCACCCGACCACCCTAGCCCTCTCACGCCGCGTGCCCGGACCGGCTCTCCCGCCGCCGGCCCGGACCGGCGCCGTCGTGAGTCTTTTGCAACTGTTCACCGGGGCGAAACCCTGTCATCGCCGGGAGTCTGCGCGCGGCCGCCACGGTAGAAGCGTGAGGATCGCCATTGTTGCTGAATCGTTCCTGCCGCATATGAACGGCGTCACCCACTCGCTGCTGCAGGTCATTGCACACCTGCGCCGGCGGGGCGACGACGTGCTGGTCATCGCGCCGATGTCGTCCTGGCCGGATGACGAGGCGCCGGCCGAGGTGGAGGGCTACCCGGTGCACCGGCTGCCGTCCGTCCCGCTGCGCGGCTACGCCAATGTCCGCGTCGCCGCCGTGACGCCGGCGCGGCTTCGCCGGATCTTCGCGGACTTCATGCCCGAGGTGGTGCATGTGGCCTCGCCGTTCGTCCTCGGGTGGCGGGCCGTGCAGGCCGCGCACCAACTGGGCATCCCCACCGTGTCCATCTACCAGACCGAGGTTCCCGCGTACGCCGCGCGCTACGGTGCCCCGTGGCTGGAGCAGCTGTTGTGGCAGCACGTGGAGAACATCCACGAACTCTCCACACTCACTCTGGCGCCGTCCAGTTTCGCCATGAACCAGCTGCACAGCCACGGCGTCCGCCGGGTGCACCTGTGGCGGCGCGGCGTGGACACCTCGCGTTTCAACCCGCAAAAGTACGACGCCGGGTGGCGGGCTTCCGTGGCGCCCAAGGGCGAGCGGATCATCGGTTTTGTGGGCCGACTGGCCGCGGAGAAGCAGGTGGAGGATCTTGCCGTGCTCGCCGACCTGCCCGGCACCCGGCTGGTCATTGTGGGGTCCGGGCCGCTGAAGGACTCGCTGCGTGGCAAATTGCCCGGCGCGTATTTCGCCGGTTTCCAGGGCGGCGAGGAGCTGGCGCGGATGGTGGCCAGCTTCGACTTGTTTGTCCACCCGGGCGAATCCGAGACGTTCTGCCAGACCATCCAGGAAGCACAAGCCTCCGGGGTGGCGGTGGTGGCGGTAGGACGGGGCGGTCCGCTGGATCTGGTGGACCAGTCGCGGACGGGCTGGATCTATGCCCCGGGACGGCTGGAGGAACTGCGCTCCCGCGTGCAGGACCTGATCGGCGACGACATCAAGCGCCGCGCCTTCGGCCAAGCGGCCTTTGAATCGGTCCAGGGCCGGACCTGGCCGGTACTGTGCGAACAGCTGGTCGGGTATTACGCGAAGGCGATCTCGGTGAAGCGGCGCGCGCTGAACGTCCAGGCGCGGGAATACCTGCGCTGAGCAAGGCTCCCGGGGCGGACCAGCTGGGGGCCAGGCGGATCCATTGTGCAGCTGGTGCCCTTTCCAGCGTTCAAAAGGGCACCAGCTGCACAGTGAGCGGAAATCAGTAGCTGGCGCGGGGCGCCTGTGCTTCTGCTCCGACCCCTGCTTCTTCCGGAATGTATTTGGCGGCGAGCGCCTCGGTTCCGCGGGCCAGCAGCGCCACGTCGGCGCCGACGTTGACGAAGTCCGCCCCGGCGTCGACGTAGCGGCGGGCAGAGGCTTCGACGAACGCGTTGACGCCGACGAACTTGCCTGCGGCCTTCACGTCCTGGATGGTCTTGGCCACCGCGGCCACCACCTCCGGGTGCTCCTGCTGGCCGAGCACGCCCATGGAGGCGGCCAGGTCAGACGGGCCGATGAAGATGCCGTCGATCCCGTCCACCGCCGCGATCTCGGCAGCGTTCTGGACTGCCTCGGCCGCCTCGACCTGCACCACCAGGGTGACCAGGTCCTCGGCACGGTTCAGGTAATCGGGGATGCGGTTCCAGCGTGCCGAACGGGCCAGCGCGGAGCCGACCCCGCGGATGCCGCGCGGCGGATAGTGCATGGCCGCCACCGCCGCCCGGGCCTGCTCGGCGTTGTTGACCATCGGCACTATCAGCGACTGCGCCCCTATGTCCAGGAACTGCTTGATCAGCACCGGATCGTTGAAGGGGACGCGGACCACGGGGACCGCCGGGTAGCCGGAGATCGCGCGCAGCTGGGCCAGGACCGTTTCCAACCCGTTGGGTCCGTGTTCGGCGTCGATCAGCAGGTAGTCGATCCCGGAGCCGGCGCAGATCTCGGCGATGCCCGCGTCGCCGGAGCACACGAACATGCCGGCGATGGTGCGGTCGGCGTTGTTGACGAGGTCCTTGAAGGACGGCGCTGCCTCTACTCGAATCGGCATGTGATGGATCCCAGCTGTCCGTAGTCGGCGTGGACGGTGTCACCCTCGTAGACCCACATCGGGCGGGTGAAGGATCCGGCGAGGATGGTTTCGCCGGCCTTGAGGTGGTCGCCGTGCGGGGCGATCTTGTTGGCCAGCCAGTACACGCCGGCGGCGGGGTGGTTCAGGACGCCGGCGGCGACGCCGGTCTCCTCAACGGTCTGGTTTTTGTACAGGATCGCGGCGATCCAGCGCAGGTCCACGTCCTGCGGGCGGACCGGGTTGCCGCCGATCACCATGGCGCCCATGGCCGCGTTGTCGGAGATGGTGTCCACGATGGTGCGGCCTTCCATCTCGATCCGCGAGTCCAGGATCTCCAGTGCGGGGACCACGTATTCGGTGGCGTTCAGGACATCGAAGATGCTGGCGTTGGGGCCCTTGACATCGCGGTTCAGCACAAAGGCGAGCTCCACCTCGACGCGGGGGTGGGTGTACTGGTCCCACTTCACCGTGCAGCCGTTTTCGAGGATCATGTCGTCGAAGATGATGCCGTAGTCCGGTTCGGTAATGCCGGTGGCGGCCTGCATCGCCTTGGAGGTCAGACCGATCTTGCGCCCGGCGAGCTTGCGGCCGTTGGCTTCGCTGCGCTCCCGCCAGAGGTTCTGCACGGCGTAGGAGTCCTCTACGGTCATCTCCGGGTAGCGGGCCGTCAGCCGAGGCACCGGGGTACGGGTGCGCCCGGCCTCCACCAGCTCATCGGCAATCTTCTCAATAGTCGTCTGATCAAGCACGCGACAGGCTCCAGTCCAAAAGTCATCAGCTGCGGCAGCCGGACGGAACCCCCGTCCGGTCTGGTGGTCCTGCCCTTCGGCGTCGGTGCCGGGCGGCCACAGCACCATCGTACGTTTCCCCGCGCTGCCATGAGACTTCCATTACAGCCCGCCCGTACGCCGGAGGGGATGCCCGCCGCCCACCGGCTGGCCCCGCCGGCCCGGCCCACCCGCTGGCCCCGCCGGCCCACCCGAGAAGTTGCTCACACTGTGCGGCCCGTCATGCGCCGGTTTGCGCTGCTGACCTACCCTTAATGGGAGCAAACTGCGGCCGGCGCCTTTCCGGCCGCGCAACACCGCCGCAGGCCACCGCCGGGCGGATCCAGTTGAGGAAGTATCCTATGTCGTTTCCCTTCCGTACCCCGCGCCGTGCCGTCGTGTCCGCGGCAGGTGCCGTGGCCGCCGTCGTACTTTTGGCCGGTTGCAGCGCCGGCGGCACCGGTTCCGAGGAGAACGCGGGCGAGCCGGTCAGCGGCGGAAACCTCGTCTACGCCACGGGCGACGCCGAACCCACCTGCCTGGATCCGCATGTGGGCGGCAACTACCCGCAGGCGCTGGCGGCGAGCCAGTACCTGGAACCGCTGGTTTCCAAGAACGACGACGGCGAGATCATCCCGTGGCTGGCCGGCGAATGGCAGGAAAGCGAAGACGGCCTGACCTGGACCTTCACGCTGCGCGAGGGTGTGCAGTTCACCGACGGCACCCCGCTCAATGCCGAGGCGGTGAAGGCCAACATCGCGCACGTCCAGGACCCCGAAACCGCGTCCTCCACCGGCTACCTGGCGCTGCAGAAGATCGAGAGCGCCGAGGCCGTCGACGACCTCACCCTCAAGCTGAACCTCAAGGCTCCGGACAGCGCGCTGCTGGAATCCTTCAGCATGCCGTGGGTCGCCATCCAGTCCCCCAAAGCCCTCGAGCGCAGCCAGGAAGAGAACTGCGCCGCGCCGGTCGGCACCGGTCCGTTCATCGTGGAGGACTGGGTGAAGCAGGACTCGATCACCATGGTCCGCAACGAGAACTACAACTCCCCGCCGGCCGATGCCGCCCATGAAGGCCCGGCCTACCTGGAGTCCATCACCTGGAAGTTCATTCCGGAATCCGCCACCCGCTACGCCGCGCTGCAGGCCGGCGAGGTGCACGTAATCGACAACGCCCAGCCGGACACCATCGCCGCAGCCGAGAACAACGACGTGATCAAGCACCTGGACGCCCCGCGGCCCGGCGCCTCCAACCGGCTGGAGCTGAACACCAGCAAGGCGCCCTTCAACGACCCGCTGGTGCGCGAGGCATTCGTGCGGGCGGTGAACGTGAACGACGGCGTTTCCTCCTTGTTCTTCGGGACCGCCGAACGCTCGTACTCGCCGCTCTCCAGCGTCGAGCCGCTGGGCTACTCCGACGAATCCCTGTTCGGCTACGACCCGGCCGAGGCCAACCGTTTGCTGGACGAGGCCGGCTGGACCGAGCGGGATGCCGAGGGCTACCGGGTGAAGGACGGCGAGCGGCTGAGCCTGGAATTCCCGGTCAGCACCAACCAGTCCATCCCGGCCGAGCAGTCCCTGTTCGAGCAACTGCAGGCCACGGCCAAGGAAGCCGGCTTCGAGATCAAGCTGAACCTGCTGGACCTGTCCAGCTGGTACGGCGCCCTGGCCGAGAACGACTACAACCTGGTCAGCGCCCCGTACACCAAGGTGGGCCCGGACGTGCTGCGGATCCTGTTCCACTCGGACAGCACCGTCCCGGCACCCAGCGGCTACTTCGCCAACCTGTCCCAGGTGAAGCTCGACGAACTCGATGAACTGCTGACCAAGGGCAGCGAAACCTCCGACCCGGCCGATCGCGCGGCGCTGTATGAAGAGGCGCAGAAGATCGTGCTGGAGGGCTACTACATCCTGCCGCTGTACGACCAGCAGAACCATTTCCTGTACCGCTCGGAAGTCTCCGGGCTGCGGGCGTTGCCCACCGTGTCCACGCCGGCGTTCTACGATGTCTGGCTCAACTCCTGAGCAACCGGCTCCCGGCCGGCCGGCGCTGAGCGACGACGGCCGGGGGCCGGCGCGGACACTGGCTGACGGTGTCCGCCTTCCAACAACCGTCCGCTGGCTGCTGGCCAAAGTGGTGGGCGCGGTCTTTGTGCTCTGGGCCGTGGCCACGCTGATCTTTTTCGGCATCCGGCTGATCCCCGGCGATCCGGCCGAAGCCATTCTGGGCGGGCCAGGATCGCAGGCATCCCCCGAGGCGCTGGAGCAGGTCCGCCGGGACTACGGGCTGGACCAGCCGCTGCTGGTCCAGTACTTCACCCAGCTGGGCCGCCTGGTGCAGGGCGACCTGGGCGACTCCTATTCGCTGCGGATGCCTGTGGCCGAACTGCTCGGCAACCAGCTGCCCGGCACGCTGCTGCTGTCCGCCCTGGCCCTGCTGGTCGCCTGGCTGCTCGCGCTCGGGCTGGCCGGCTGGTCCACACTGAACGGCAAGGCGGCCGCCGTCGTTGCTTCGGGGCTGGAGATCGCCGCAGCCGCGGTGCCGCACTTTTGGCTGGCCAGCATCCTGATCCTGCTGTTCAGTAACACCCTCGGCTGGCTGCCGCCGGTCAGCACCAACTCCGCTGACGGGCTGGTGCTGCCCGTGCTCGCGCTGGCGCTGCCGCTGGCCGGGTTCCTGGGCCAGGTGATGCGCGAATCGATGCTCAACGCCATGACGTCGCCGTTCGCCCTTTCGGCCCGCGCCCGTGGGGAAGGCGAAACCGGCGTGCTGTTCCGCCATGCCCTGCGCCATGCCGCCCTACCCGGTATCGCGCTTTCCGGCTGGGCCTTCGGCAGCCTGCTTAGCGGCGCCGTCGTGGTCGAGTCCATCTTTGCGCGCCCGGGGCTGGGCCGGACCCTGCTCAACGCCGTCACCCTGCGCGACATCCCGCTGGTCACCGGCGTCGCCCTGGTCTCGGCACTGGCCTACGTGGTGGTCATGGCCGCCAGCGACGTGGCCGAGCGCGCCGCCGATCCACGGTTGCGGGCCGCATGAGCATCTTTTCGAACAAGCGCAACCACCAGGACCCGGTGCTCGCCGGCACCTCAGGCGCGGCTGGAACCCCTGATGTCGCAGCGACTCCCGGCACGCCCGGCGCCCCGGGCACCATGGGAACCTTGGGCCCCACCCGCAGCCTGCGCCGGGTGTCCGGCCTGCGCGCCGTCGAACTCGGGGCCGCCGCCGTCGCGCTGTTCCTGGTGCTGGCCGCCTGCTTCCCCACGCTGCTGGCGCCGTTCGACCCGCTGGCCATCAACCCGGCCGATTCGTTCCAGGGCCCGTCCTCCAAGCACTGGTTCGGCACCGACGAGTCCGGCCGCGACATCTACTCCCGCGTGATCCACGGTGCCCGCCCCTCCCTGCTGATCGGCGCCGCGGCCACCGCCATCGGCGTGGGCCTGGCTCTGGTGCTCGGCACGCTCGCCGGGCTCGGCGGCCGCTGGCTGGACTTCGGTGTGGGCCGGATCCTCGAGGTCCTGTTCGCCCTACCGGGCCTGCTGCTGGCGCTGGTCTTCATCGCACTGGCCGGACCGGGGATCACCACCTCTGTTGTCGCCGTCGGACTCTCCACGGCACCGGGCTACGCGCGCATCATCCGCGGCCAAATCAGCCAGGTGAGGTCGTCCGCGATGGTGGAGGCCGCCGTCGTACTTGGCCGCCGGCCGGCGCAGGTGCTCTTCCGCCACATCCTGCCCAACGCCCTCTCCCCCGTCTTTGTGCTCGGCACCCTCGGGCTGGGCCAGGCCGTGGTGTGGGCGTCCTCGCTGAGCTTCCTCGGCCTCGGGGCACCGCCGCCGGCAGCCGAGTGGGGCGCGATGCTGGCGGCCGGCCGGACTTATCTGGGCACGGCCTGGTGGATGACGTTCTTCCCCGGCGTCGCTATTGTCCTGACGGCGGCGTCCTCGACGGTGCTGGGGCGTGCCCTGCAGCGAAGGGTGGCCGGACGGTGAATGCTAAGAACGACGCCGTGCTGCGGGTTGAGAACCTCAACGTTGGCTTTGGTGCCGTCCCGGCAGTGCGCGGGGTGTCCCTGTCCATTGACCGCGGGCAGTGCCTGGCGCTGGTTGGCGAATCCGGTTCCGGCAAGTCGGTGACCGCGCGGTCCCTGATCGGCCTCGCCGGAGATACCGCGGATGTTTCGGCGGAGCGGATGGAACTGGGCGGTGAGTCCTTGACCGGGCTGGGCCGGCGCGGCTGGCGGCAGCTGCGCGGCAGCAAGGTGGGCTTTGTGCTGCAGGATGCGCTGGTCTCGCTGGATCCGCTGCGGACCGTCGGCCGCGAGATCGAGGATTCGCTCCGGCTGCGCACCCGGCTGACCGGCGCCGAACGCAGCCGCCGCGTGTTGTCGCTGCTGGCGGACGTGGGCATGGATGACCCTCAGTTGCGGGCAGGCCAGCGCTCCGGCGAACTCTCCGGCGGCCTGCGCCAGCGGGCCCTGATCGCTTCCGCCATCGCACTGGATCCGGCGCTGCTCATCGCCGACGAGCCCACCACGGCACTCGACGCCACGGTGCAGGCGCAGATTCTTGACCTGCTGGCATCGCTGCGCGAGCGGGGAACGGCGATGCTGCTGATCAGCCATGATCTGGCCGTGGTCGGCTCGGTGGCGGACCAGGTGGCGGTGATGACCGAGGGCAGGATCGTTGAGCAGGGTCCGGTGGCGCAGGTCCTTGGCTCGCCGCAGCACGACTACACGAAGAAGCTCCTGCGCGCGGTGCCCTCCGGCCATCCCCGCGGTGCCCGGCTGTCAGGCCTGCCCGGCCCGTCCAGCTTGTCAGTCTCGTACGGCCCGGCTGCTGCGAAACCGAAAGCGGCGGACAGCGGTGTCCCGCAGTCCGGCGCCGGCGTACCCGTCCTGGCGGCCACAGCCCTGGCCAAGCGGTTCCGTACCCCGGACAAAACCAGCTTTACCGCCGTCGATCATGTGTCCTTCGAACTGGGTGCCGGGGAGACGCTCGGGCTGGTGGGCGAATCCGGTTCCGGCAAAACCACCATCGCCCGCATCGCCCTCGGCCTCACCGTGCCTGACGCAGGCGAGGTCCGGCTCTTCGGCGAACCCTGGAGCACGCTCACCGAGAAGGACCGCCGGAGCCGGCGGCCGCTGATCGGCACCGTGTACCAGGACCCGCTCAGCTCCTTCGACCCGCGGCTGACCATCGGCCAGACCCTGGCGGATGCGGCCACCGGCGGCCGGACGCTGAATCCCCGGGGCTCCGCGAAGCAGGTCAAGGACCTGCTGGAGATGGTCGGGCTGCCTGCGGACTTCGCCCGCCGCGGCCCGCGCACCCTTTCGGGCGGGCAGCGCCAGCGCGTCGCCATCGCCCGTGCCCTGGCGCCGCGGCCCCGGATCCTGATCTGCGACGAACCGGCCTCGGCGCTGGACGTCTCGATCCAGGCCCAGATCCTGGACCTGCTCGATGACCTGCAGCGGGAACTGGGGCTGAGCTACCTGTTCATCTCGCACGACCTGGGGGTGGTGCGGCACATGAGCGACCGCGTTGCCGTCCTGCGGCGCGGCCGGATCGTCGAACAAGGCCCGGCGGAGCAGCTCTTCTCGGCGCCGCAGCATCCCTACACACAGCAGCTCCTCGCGTCCTCTCCGGCCCTCGAAGCCCGCTGAGCCGGCAGCCGCGTTCCCGGGCTGGAAGGCGGGCTTACTATGGAGGTGGCACGCCCTGCCCTCAACTAGAAGGAGACTTCCATTACCGAATCGCTTGCCCCCAGTGACATTTCGGATGCCTACTTTGGTTCTCCTGAACCGGAGGAAAGCCAGCGCGACGTCGTTGAGGTAACCTCTCCAGCCGCCGTCGCCCGCTTGAGCGACCGCGAGGATGTGGTCAAGGTCAAGCGCCGCTATGCGTTGGTCAACAAGGACCGCACCCAGCATGAGGCGATGGTGGAGGACCTGCTGTTCATCCGCCGCGTGCTCGATGATGCAGGCATCGGTTACCTGCTGGTCCGGGGCAATGACGCTCGCCCGGTCATCGCCATCAACTGGGATGACCGCCGGGAACTTCAGGACGCGCTGGCCGAGGCCTGCCTGAACGAACCGTTCTATTCCATGACGGTGGACGCCAAGAAAAAGCGCGCGCTGCTGGTCGGCGACGGCCGGCTCGCCGAGGGCAACCAGGCCCGTATCTTCCGGCTCTACCGTCCCCGCATCGAGCCGAACGGCGGGCTGGTCTACGGCCAGTCAGCCGGCGTGCAGCTGGAACTGTGGATGTGGCAGGACGAGAAGCTGATCCTGCCTATTGAAAACTCGCTGACCCGGCGCTCCCTCCCTGCCGCCGAAGCCGTCCGCGGCACCGTGCGCCGGTACGGACTGGACTGGCCCACCATCGAGAACATGTTTGCGGACCACGCCACGGACATTGACTTCGAGATCGACATCGTCTTCTCCTGGGTGGACGGGAATGACCCGGCCTACCAGGCCGCCCGCCGCAAGCGGATGGAAGGGGTCATCCTCGGCGAAGGCGACGAAGCCGACGCGCGTTTCCGCCAGATCAACGAACTCAAGTACGCGCTGCGCTCGGTGTACATGTTCGCGCCGTGGATCCGTAACATCTACATCGCCACGGACTCCCCCGTGCCGGAGTGGCTGGATGCCGAGCATCCGGCCATCAACATTGTGCGCAGCGAAGAGCATTTCATGGACCCCTCGGTCCTGCCCACGCACAACTCGCAGGCCGTCGAGGCCCAGCTGCAGCACATCGAGGGCCTGAGCGAGCACTTCCTGTACTCCAACGACGACATGTTCTTCGGCCGCCCGGTGGGCCCGCACGTGTTCTTCTCCCCCGGCGGCATCACGAAGTTCATCGAGGCCTCCACCCGCATCGGGCTGGGCGATAACCACCTGGACCGCTCCGGCTTCGAGAACGCCGCGCGCGTGAACCGCAAGCTTCTCTATGAGCGCTTCGGCCGCATCACCACCCGGCATCTGGAACACTGCGCCGCGCCCCTGCGCAAGAGCGTGCTGCTGGAAATGGAGAAGGAATTCGAGGCGGAGTTCGAGGCCACCGCGGCAAGCCGTTTCCGGGCCAAGGACAACATCTCGGTCACCAATTCGCTGTACCACTACTACGCGCTGCTGACCGGACGCGCCGTCACGCAGACAGAGGCCAAGGTCAAGTACATCGACACCACCATGTACTCGGGGCTGAAATCCCTGGCGAAGCTGTTGAAGAAGCGCAACCATGACTTCTTCTGCCTCAATGACGGCAGCTTCCCGGAAGTTCCGGCGCTGGAGCGGCAGGAAGTTGTCACAGACTTCCTCGAGAAGTACTTCCCCATCCCCGCGCCCTGGGAAAAATGACGGCTCCGGGAAACCGAGGGGCTAAGGGGAACTAAGAGGCCCTAGGGAAGATAACGACGGCGGGTGCCCACCCGCCGTCGTTGGTTACCTGCGGCAGGCCTCGACCACCCGCGCCACCGCATGGCCGACCGACCACACCAGGGGCACTGTGCAGACCAGCAGAGCCAGCGGATTGGGCCGGAAAGAGGCTTTGCCTTGGCTGTCCGGCGCCAGTACGCCCACCGGCAGCACCATTCCGCCGCCGCCACCGCCGCCTTCGCCGGTCTCCGATTCGCCGCCGCCGAAGCCGAATTGGACGAGCGCCACCGGAACCACCTGCTCAGACCCCACCTGGACCGGTTCGCCGTAGGCCCTGCGCACACCGAAAGAAGTGACCTTGTCGGCGATCGCAACGATGACATTGGTCCGCTTGGCAGATTCAGCCGCTGGAGTTGGGCCGGCCGAGGTTGGGCTGGCGGATGGACTGCTGGCGGAGGTTTCGGAAGAATGAGGCAACATGGCCCAAGCCTATTCAGCCCCGGCGGCGCTGGCTACAGCCGGCCGCTCGCGGTGGAAGCCGTAGACGCAAAGGTGGGTGCCGCCGTCGTTCGTTGAACAATTCCAAGGCAAAGGCGAGTGCCGGCGTCGTTGTCAGACTCCGGCGAGCTGGCGGCGGCTTTCGGGAATCCGGATGCCGGCCGCGTCCAGCCGGCGCTGGGCTTCCTCCGGGGACACGTATTCGCCCACGGTGGCGTAGTCGCCGATCGGCACCACCGAGTGGACGATCGTCTCGTCGTACACGTGGACCAGGTTGTAGGCCTGCGCGCCGTCGCGGCCGCGGGACCCGCCCACGGGAACGTTCAGGTCCTGCGTGTAGCACGTCGCCGACGCCACCGACACCGGAATGCCGGCGAACATGGCGGTGGTCGAATAGTGCAGGTGCCCGGCCAGAATGGTGCGGACGTCCGTATCCTCCAGCGCCGCGGCCAGCCGGCTCTGGTCCCGCAGTTCCACCAGCACGGACAGATCCTGCACGCAAGGCACCGGCGGGTGGTGCAGCGCCAGGATGGTGCCGTGCGGCGCAGACACCGCCAGCTCCCCCTTGAGCCAGTCCAGCTGGCTGTCGCTGAGCTCGCCGTGGTGGAACCCGGGCACCGTGGAATCCAGCGTGATCACGCGCAGGCCATCGACGTCGTACGCCTTATCCAGCGGGGACATGTCCGCCGGCTGATCCAGCAGTCCCGCGCGCAGATTGGCGCGGTCGTCATGGTTCCCCATGGCCCAGATGATCTGGGTGCCGAGGCGTTCCGCGGCCGGCTCGACGATGGCCCGGAGCTTGACGTACGCCTCCGGCTCACCCTTGTCCGCCAAATCCCCCGTGAACACGATGGCCTGCGGACGCGCGCCGGAAGCCTCGAGTTCGGTAAAGACCTGCTGGAGCCGGGCCTCGCTGTCCACCTGTCCGTACAGGGGATTCGGACCGCCCACCAGATGGGTGTCGCTCATGTGCAGTATGAAATGGTGAGGCCGTGGATGCTCGGCCTGGATGTAATCCATCACTAACCTTCTGCTGTTTCGGAACCGGGATACCCGATTCCTATTACATTCCATACAAGCAGACGAGACTCAAACCGCAAGTTAACACAGGGCGGCATTTCGGTTTGTTTCGCTTAACTCAGTCTCAGCGGCCCATGCGTTAGCAATGCAGAACAGTCGAAACTGCCGCCCAAACAATTCACAACCGGGGGCACCGGCACGTGCAGGCGTCCGCTACCGGCAGAAGCGGCCTCCCGGACACTGGCAGGAGCAGTCCGCCGGAAGTACGCTCGAAGTGACCGAGCCTGACTACCGGAAGGACCTGACATGAAGCTCAGCCACATTCCCCTGCGCCTGACCACCGGCGGATTTATCCTCAATTCCGGCATAGGCAAGATGAATCTGGACAAGGAAAGCGCTGCCGGCCTGCAGGGCATGGCCGCCAACATCCTGCCCCAGGTGAAGGACATGGAGCCCGAGCAGTTCGGCAAGTACGTCAGCTACGGCGAGCTCGCCCTCGGCAGCGCGCTGCTGGCCCCGTTCATCCCCAGCCGGCTTGTCGGCCTGGGGCTCGCCGCGTTCTCCGGCACGCTGATCGGCATGTACCTCAAAACCCCGGGCATGACGCAGGAAGACAACGTCCGCCCCACGGCCGAGGGAACCGGCCTGGCCAAGGACATCTGGATGTTCGGCATCGCCCTGGCCCTGATCCTGGACTCCAAGGGCAAGCAGAAGGCGCTGAAGGTCTAGCCTGCACCCGTCTTTAAACCCAACGACGACGGCGGCGCCTCACCTTTTGAAGGTGGGGCGCCGCCGTCGTCCGCTGGGTGGGCGGCGTGCTACACGTCAGCCTTGGCGCGCGCACGGATCCGGCTGATCGCCGTGATGAGCAAGGCGACCGCCAGCAGGATGTACAGCGTGATGGTGATCGGGCTGTCGACGAAAACGCCGTAGTCCCCGTTCGAGGACAACAGGGCCGAGCGCATGGAGGTTTCGGCCAGCGGACCCAGCACAATGCCGATCATGATCGGCGCCAGCGGCACGCCGTAGCGGCGCATCAGGAAGCCCAGCACCCCGATGCCCAGCACCATCAGCAGGTCGAACACCGACGCCGACGTCGCATATACACCCAGGCCGCAGAAGACCGAGATGCCGGCATACAGGTACTGCTTGGGGATCAGCAGCAGCTTGGCCCAGAACCGTGCGAAGGGCAGGTTCAGGATCAGCAGCACGATCAGGCCGAGGAAGAAGCTGGCCAGCAGCGCCCAGACCAGATCCGGCGCGCGGTCAAAGAGCAACGGCCCCGGCTGCAGCCCGTACTGCTGGAAGGCCGCCAGCATAATGGCCGCGGTGGCCGAGACCGGCAGGCCGAGCGCCAGCAGCGCTCCCATGGCGGTACCCGTGGTCGCGTTGCCGGCAGCTTCCGGGGCGGCCAGCCCACGGATGGCGCCCTTGCCGAACATCGGCTTCCGGCGGCGACGGTCCAGCGAACGTTCGGCTCCGTAAGCCAGGAAAGTGGGTACCTCGGCGCCGCCCACGGGAATGATGCCGAAGGGTACACCGATCGCCGTTCCGCGCAGCCAGGCCGGCAGCGCCTCACGGAATTCGGCCTTGGACAGGTACGGCCGCCCCGAGGAGGGCGTGGCCACCGCCGCCGGATCGCGCCGGATCCGCGAGGCCACGTGGAACACCTCACCCAGGGCCAGGATGCCCACGGTGACCGTGACGATGTTAACGCCGTCGAAAAGTTCCGGCACGCCGAAGCTGAAGCGCTCGGCACCGGAGATGCTGTCGATGCCGAGCACGGCAATACCCAGGCCGAAGACCAGGGAAACCAGTCCCTTGATCACCGAGTCCGAGACGACCGAGGACGTGGCCAGGAACGCGAAGACGGCCAGTGCGAAGAACTCCTGCGGGCCGAAGTTGGCGGACAGGTCGGCTAGCACGGGGGCGAAGAACACCACCAGGATGCTCGCGATGATGCCGCCGATGAAGGCGCCGATGGCAGCGGTCGCCAGCGCTTGGGGCGCCCTGCCGGCCTTGGCCATCTTGTGGCCCTCGAACGTACTGGCGATCGACGAGGCCTGTCCCGGGGTGTTCATCAGGATGGCCATGGTGGAATCGCCGAAGAGCCCGCCGAAGTACACGCCGGCGAACATGATGAACGCCCCGATCGGATCCAGTGCGAAGGTCATCGGCAGCAGCAACGCCACCGCCATGGAGGACCCCAGCCCTGGCAGCACCCCCACTGCGGTGCCCAGGAACGCGCCCACCACTACCCACAGGAGGTTCATCGGCGTCAGCGCCAGGCTGAAGCCTTCCATCAGGTTTGCTAGAGCATCCATTTAGAACACACCTCCCAGGATCCCGGCGGGCAGATTAAGACCCAGCGCAGCACCGAAGGCCAGCTGGATAAGCGAGGAGACCACCAAGGCGAGGCTGATGTCGAACAGCGGCCGCCTGCTCCCCATGGCCCGGGCCATGCCCCAGAACAGGACAGCTGCGGCGATGATCCAACCCAGCGGTTCCATCAGCAAAGCGAAAAGCAGGAAGCTGCCGATAGCCACCACAACCGAGGACCAGTCCGAATACGATGCGTATTTCCTGGCCGCTGCCTTTTCGGCCGCTGCCCGGACCTCCGGATCAAGATCCTCTTCGAATTCGTAGTGCGGGGGCTTTGGCGGGTCCGGGTTCTTGATCGTGAATACGGCCAGGAGCACCGAAAGAATGTAGCCGGCCGCCACGATCAGAGCGGGGAAGAATGTCGGTCCGGGGAAGGCCGCGCCCGACGGTACATCCATGTCGAAAATGCCGACCAGCAGATAAGTGCTGAACGCCGCCAGCACGACGGCGATGACGATTCCGCTTCGACCGTGCCAGAAGCCCCGGGCAGTCGGCGAGGCATCCGCGGCTGGCCTCAGCGCGCCCGGGTCCGTTTGATTGTCCGGATGGGTCACAGGTCCAGCCCTTCCAGGATCTCGGCGACTTCTTCTTCCTCCGCGGCGATGAACTCCTCGAATTCTTCGCCGACCATGAAGGTGTTATCCCATTGGTTGCGGGCCAGAGCGTCTTCCCACTCCGCCGTCTGCGACATTTCGGTGATGATGCTCAGCAACTCCTCGAAGTCCTCGTCGCTGGTCCCCGGGGCGGCGACCATCCCGCGCCAGTTGCTCATCTGCACGTCGTAGCCTTCCTCCAGCAAGGTGGGAACGTCGATGCCTTCCAGCCGCTGCGGCGCCGAGATGGCCAGAGCCTTTACCCTTCCCGCCTCGATCTGGTCCGCGAACTCGTTGTAACCGCTGATGGCTGCTTTGGCGGTATCGGAGAAGACTGTCTGCAGGGCTTCGCCACCGCTGGTATTGGGGATATAGGTGGTCTGCGAGGCATCGATGCCGGCTTCCATGGCCAGTTGCGCCATGATCAGATGGTCTACGGAGCCGATTGAGCCGCCGGTGAACGGGAACTCCCGCGGATCCTTCTTCCATTCGGCGATCAGGTCATCCATGGAGTTAAAGGGCGAATCGGCAGGCACCACGATCGCATCGTAATCGTCCGCCAGCCTTGCCAACGGACGGACATCATCCATTCCTACCGGGGAGTCGTTGAGCTGGATGCCGCCCAGCATCACAGTGCCAGTGGCCATCAGGGTTGAGGACTGTCCGTGCATGGTGGAAAACTGGCCCAGACCGATGGTGCCGGCGGCGCCAGGCACATTGACAACCTGAACGCTGTTAACAATGCCGTTGGAGCGCATGGCTTGCTGCTGCTCGCGGGCGAAAGTGTCCCATCCGCCACCTGCGCCGGCGGGGGCAATTAGTGTCAGCTTGCTGCGCAACTCTGCATCGGCTGCGCTGCGGGAGGAGGTGAAGATCGCTCCTCCGATGACAAGCGCCGCGATCACGCCGTAAATCGTCAGACCGACGGTCCGTTTCCTAGAACGGCCGCTCGCGGTCAGGGGGTCGCCGTGTTGGGGCTTCGGGGATGCCATGATTCCCGACCTTCCTTAGAATTGCTGTGAGTGACGCATTTACCATGGGAACTTTGGTTCGTAAGAGAACCGATCGAATGCAGGCTATTTCACGCGGCGAGAGTGACCTAAACCCGTCGCAACTGGCGAACGGCGAAAGGTAACACTTAATGACTATTCTCGTTGGTCGGTCCCGCTCCAGGGAAGGAACGGCTGCCTTCACAGCTGCCGTCGCGGAAGCTAGGCTCCGCGGACAGGATCTTGTGGTTTTCGATATGGACCGGACTGTCCATGATGAGGAGGTTGTCAGCGGCAGCCAACTGGACTTCCCCACCGAGGTTGAGGGTGTGGCCGTCAGCTACCGCCTACCGAACGAGCGCAGCCGTGATGCCGTGGGTGATCTTCTGGACACGGCTGAGGCCCTGGATCCGTCACTGATCATCATCGGGATCCGGCACCGCAGCTCCGTGGGCAAGTTCCTGCTGGGCAGCAGCGCCCAGCAGATCCTGCTGCAGGCCAACGCCCCTGTGCTCGCCGTGAAGGCAGAGTACAGCGCGTAACCATAACGGAGCGCTGTCCACAGCTTAGGATTGTTCCCGTGAACGATCCGATCCATCCAGACGCAGGATTAGCGCCAGCGGAATGTGCAACCATGCCCAAGTCTGCGGCAGGCAATCCGTTACCGTCCGCCGGCACTTTGGTCCGCAAGGCCACAGCCGACGACGCCGCTGCCCTCGCCGAATTGGCCGCGGCAACTTTCCCCCTTGCGTGCCCTCCGGTCATGACCGAGGACGACATCAACGGCTACATCGCCGAGCACCTCACCGAGGCCCGTTTCAGCAGCTATATTGCCGACGCGGAACGAACCGTGCTGCTGCTCGAAGAGTCGAACGTTAATGAAGGCGACGCTCACGCTGCTCCCACGGGCCGGAGGATGGTGGGCTACAGCATGCTCATCCACACCCCTCCCCTGGATGTCGAAGTCCAGGCAGCTCTAGCTTTGCGGCCCACTTCGATGCTGAGCAAGTTCTACATTCGGGCCGACGCCCACGGCAGCGGCCTGTCTCACCGGCTCATGAGCGCCACCCTGTCTGACGCCGCCGAAAACGGTTCGCGCGCGGTGTGGCTCTCTGTCAGCGAGGAAAACGAGCGTGCCCAGAAGTTCTACGCAAAGAACGGCTTCCGGATCGTCGGCGGTATGAACTTTCCCACCGGCCGGCTGGTTTTGCGCGACTTCGTGCTGGAACGCGCGGTCTAGAAACCAACACTCAGGCAATTCACAGGTTGCTCCCGGCCAACAATCAAGTTCAAGGCTTAGTGTGAAGTCACCTCATAAAGGTGCGAGTGATGCGGCGCCGGCCGGTCGGAGTTTTCCCCCAACCTCCAACCAGCCGGCGCCATCTCTTTAACTTCCGTCAGTAACCGCCGCTGACCCTGCCTGGACATCTGGCTTCCCTTCGCTGAACCCGTTCTCTAATTACGACGGCGACGACCGCTGCTTGGCCCGCACTGTTCCCCTCGGCTTGTTCCTCAATCCACATGCCCCCCATGGCAAGCAACACGTGCCGGAAAGTTTTTCGGTGTTTTTCTGCCATGCTCCGCCCCGTGATGTGTGGGCGGTCACAAACTGTCAGAGGCGGTTCGTAGGGTGGGTGTATGGAAGATTTCCAGTTTGATTTCATACCCGCGCCGGAGCCGGACAGGGAGCGTGGCCTGCGGGCGCTCGGCCTGGCGGGGAGTTCGCTG
>NZ_JAODLR010000006.1 GCF_025960875.1 Crystallibacter permensis
CACACCACAATTTAGTGGCTACAAACGGTGGTACAAAAGAGGGCTGATCACCCGGAACCACAAGGAACCAGGGCGATCAGCCCACGTAACTTCGGGTTAAACAGAAGAACCGGGGCTGCAGAGGTTGGGGGGCTGTGCAGCGCCGGTTTTTCCGTCTCAGGCCTCTCGTTCAAAGACCCGGGATCAGACGAAGCGGGCTTCTTCCCAAGCCCGGCTTCCTCCCCTAGCCTATGCAATGGCAGATAAAACCGCGATGGGGAGAACTACCCATCGCGTCCGCTTGACCTCTGGCATGAATGCTGGCAGGACGGAGACAGCGCCAGATCCAGCACGCAAGCAAGGAGCCTCCATGCCGGCCCACGAACCATACGGGCAGCCACGGCGCCAGACGACTGTGCTGCGTCATCGCTACGATGAACGCGCTTTCCCCCTCCCACGCACATTGGCCGGTCCGGCGTCCGCTGCTCAAGGAATGTTTATCACGGCTGGAAGCCGACGTATATGCCCTGCAGGAAATCGATGCCACCGGAACCCCAAACGCAGCCGGCAAACTCATTGGCCCCGGGTACTACATCGTGCGGCACAACAGGAGGGCCCTGACGGCACAGCTGCTGTGGTTGCTTCCCGATGGCCCATGGTCGTGTTTCATGAGCTGGACTCGGATGTTTCGCCACGCACCTCTGCTGACAGCTGGTACTCGGCTGTGATTGCCGAAGTCCACGCTCCAGCGCCCGGGCAATTTCCTCATGGTCCATCACGAGCCCGTTTGGCAGGTCGGCGACGAACATGAACGTGAACTACAGGCAGTGGTGACCGCACGCGAGGTGGAAAGGCTGCTGGAGAGCACACATCGCCATGTAATACTCGCCGGAGACTTCGACGCCGCAGCGGACTCTGCCAGCATCAGGTTTTGGACCGGTATGCAGTCCTTGGAAGGGGTCAGCGTCGCCTACCAGGACTCCTGGACCGTAAGACATCCGCACCAAGCCGGCCACACATTCAGCCCGCACAATATTCCGGTCCGCCAAGGAGATATGCCGTTGGATCCGGCCGACGGATCGTTACATCATCAACCGGTTCGGCCTCCATGGTCGGTCCCTGGCCGTACCCCATTGCAGGCGGATAGCGGAGCCAGACGCCGCAAGGCAGCCAAGTGACCACTACGCCCTGTCCACGGACTGCCAACTTCCCGTGCGGCCCGTTGGCACTCCCCCGGTATAGCAGCAGGACGCAGGTCTCGCACTGACACCGTCAGGGATGCAACCATCCGCGGTGCCAGACCAAAGACGGGCGGGCTGCTGCGTGGAGATCCGCAACAGCCCGCCCGCCTTCGTGATCCGAGGACTTCTAATTCTGGCGAGCCTCAGGATGCTTCTGCAGGTATTCCCGGTGCGCTTCTTCCACGCGCAGATTGGTACCCTTGGTTTCCTTGACCACAGACACCGCCACCAGCGAGATCACACACAGCACCGCGATGTAGATTCCGATGGAAATGGTGGTGCCGGTCCACCCCAGCAGCAGCTCGGCGATCAACGGAGCGAAAGCGCCACCCAGAATCGCGCCGATGGCGTAACCGATCGAGACACCGGAGTAGCGAACGTTGGCAGGGAACATCTCCGCGTACAGTGCCGATTGGGGGCCGTAGGAGAGGCCGAGCCCGATGGTCAGCACAAAGGCGGCCACAGTGAACCAGATGATGCTGGCGGTGTCGATCAGCAGGAACATCGGAACGGCCCACAGCAGCACCCAAACGTAGCCAATCTGGAAGGTGCGGATCCGTCCGATCTTATCGGAAAGGATGCCGCCGTACATGGTGAAGGCCAGCCAGCCGAACGCGGCCAGGGTGCTCGCCAGCAGCACGGCGGAGCGGTCCATGCCCAGCCCGCCATCGGCGATTTCTTTGGTTGCGTAGGAGGCGAAGAAAGCGATCAGCAGGTAGCCGGCAGCGTTGTTGGCAATGAAGATCAATGCCGTCAGGATGACCTCTTTCCAGTTGTGCTTGAACAACTGGCCCAGAGGGGCAGCAGATTCCTTCTTGCGCTCCTGCATCTCCTTGAAGACCGGGCTCTCGTCAACTGTCCGGCGGATCAGATAGCCGACAACAATCAGCACCACGGAGAACAGGAACGGAATACGCCAGCCCCAGGTCAAGAAGGCTTCCTCCGTCATGAACGTGGTCAAGAGCCACATGACACCGGTGGCCAGGATCATGCCGCAAGGAACACCGATCTGGGGGAAGGCGCCGAAAAAACCACGCTTGTTGCGTGGAGCATGCTCCACAGACATAAGGGCGGCACCGCCCCATTCGCCACCCGCAGAGAAGCCCTGCAGGATCCGGAGGAAGACCAGGAGGATCGGGGCCCAGATACCGATCTCAGCGTACGTCGGCAAGACACCAATGAGGGTGGTAGCCAGACCCATCAGCAGCAAGGTGAAGACGAGCATCAGCTTGCGCCCCAGCCGGTCACCCAAATGGCCGGCAACGATGGCACCCAGCGGCCGGAAGAGGAAGCTGATGCCCAGTGAGGCCCAAGCCACAATCTGGGCGAGGCCCTCACTCTCCTGCGACAGCGGGGCGAAGTACAGGCCTGCCAGCACCATGCCAGCCGCTTGGGCGTAGATAAAGAAGTCGTACCACTCGATGGTGGTGCCGACCAGCGTTCCGGCAAGAACCTTCCGCTCCTCGTGCCGCGTGGCGGGAGGAAGGTTGCCAGCCAGTTCTTCTGACGTTGACATGAGAATCTCCGATTGTCCGAGCGAGAACATTACTTACAGAACGGTCGGTAATGTGACTCTGGCAATATTACACGACGGTGACCTAGAGCACAGGCCGGCGCCTAACGATTCGGCAACGGCGTTTTCCCCAAGCCCTGCCTGCGGATGAACGATGGCAGGCAACACCCGCGAGGCGACCGTCGGAACTTGCGGCTCCCTTGCGGGAAGGGGTGGGGAACCTTCGGGCACCAGTTGCGTGCCACCTATGGCATTCATCGAATGGCTGCTTGGAGTTCTATATTTAAACATCGCGTCCTGATATAGAACAATAAGAACGTGAGTACAGACACGTCCACTGTGTTCTGGTTCTGCCCGACAGAAAAGAAGATGTTCTGATGAATGAGCCTCGTATTGCAGCACCTGCGGATTCCGCTGTTCCCTCGGCGCGGGCGGAAAGATCCGCAAAAACCCCCGCCCACTCGCAGACTTTATCCCGCGGGATTCGAGCTCTTGAGATACTGGCCGAGGCGCGGTCCCCGATGACGATCGCTGAACTCTCGGAGGCTCTCGGCGTCCACCGTTCGATCGCCTACCGGATTCTGCGTACGCTGGAGGACCATGCGCTGGTGCTGCGTGATTCGGCCGGGCGGGTCCAGGCCGGACCGGGTCTGGCCGCACTGGCACGCGGGGTCTCCCGTGATCTTCAATCGGCAGCGCTTCCGGAGCTGACTGCCCTGGCTAATGGGCTAGCCATGACGGCGTTCCTCGCCGTATGGGACCAGCGAGACTGCGTCACGCTTATCACGGTGGAACCGCGCCATGCTTCAGCTACCTTGGCTCAGCGGCCGGGCACGCGACACTCCTTCAGCGCAGGCGGTCCAGGTATCGCCATCCAGTCCGCCCTAACCGAAGAGCAATGGGAGCAGCTGGCCTCGGGACAGCCGTACCGTCTCGAGGCCAGGAAAGCCCGCGAAGTCGGTTACAGCGTCAGCCACGAGGAGGTCATACCGGGAACCTCATCGGTGGCGGCGCCCATCCGCATTCCGGGACAGTTGCCGGCTGCGGTCGCCGTCGTTTATGTCCGAACTGACAAGCCGGAAGCTGAGTTAGGGGCAGAATTGATCCGGGCTGCTGCCGCAATAGAGGACGAACTCCGCTGATTAGCTCCGTTTGCGGACCAGCATGGCACCGAGACTGCTTACGGCCAGCATGGCCACGGATGCTCCGACGGCGACCAGGAACGCCCCTTGGTAGCCGTAGGTTTCGGCAATTGCCCCGGCTACTCCGGAGCCCAGAGCCGAGCCAAGCACTACTCCGCTTGCCAGCAGGGTCATGACTGTCCCCAGCCGCTCGTCCGGAGCGACCTTGCCTCCGATGGTGAAGATGGTGACCATGGTGGGTCCGACGGGCAGACCCACGAGCAGCAGGACAACCAGCATCGGCACCACTTCAGTGGGCAGGAGTAACAGCAGGCTCAGGACGGCCATCGCTGCCGCACTGGCGATCCAGCGCGAGGCATGGGAAAACGTCTCCGGCCAATAGGCCACAGACAACGCCGTCACCGCCGAGCTCAGGCCGAGCACGGCGTAGAGCAATCCTGCCGTGTCCGCCGCTCCAAAGCTGCCGCCGAAAGCGTTCAATGCATTCTGGGAGGCCCCGAAGAATGTCCCCATGGCGATCATCCCGGCCACTGGAATAATGACAACGCCCCAGTTCACTGGAGTCTTCGCCGCCGCGGCCGCCGCCTGCGGGTGCTGTTCTACCAGTTGCCGAGTCACCGGCTGCACAGTGCGGTATGTGGGGTGGACGGCGAAAGCCGAAACCATGACGATGGTCAGTGTCGCCGCCAGCGCAAACGGCAGCCAGGGTGCTACCAAGGCAGCCAGCAGTCCGACCAGTGCCGGACCCAGGACGAAGGTCAGCTCGTCGGCAGTACTTTCGTAGGACAGGGCCGTATCGAGTTCCTGCTTGTTGTTCCTCGTCATCGCCATCCACCGCACGCGCGCCAGCGGACCCACTTGCGGGCAAGTGGCTCCCATGAGCAGCGAAGCGCCGAGGGCGAAAAAGATTTCCGGCCCGTCGAAATTGGCGGTGAGGTAGGCGGCGACAAGGACGAGGCCAATGCTCAGTGTGTGGGCAACAGCCGAAATCAGCAGGACCGGGCGTTGGCCTGCTCGGTCGGCGAAATAGCCGATCGCCGGAGCGCCGATGGCGGATCCGATACCGACTGCGCCGGCGGCGAAGCCACCGATTGCGTAGGAACCGCTAACTGCGGTGAGCAGAGTCAGCGCTCCCACCGTGAGCATGGCCACGGGAAGCCGTGCGAGGAAGGCAATAGGCAGGAAGCTTGGTCCCGCCAAGGCTGGCAGGCGGGCGTAGCGGCCGAAAATGCTGCCTGACGATGATGCTTCCGGCACGTCGCCCGTGGCCTCAGCCGCTGGGGCGTTGGGAGTTGGAGTGGAGTCCGCACTTCGTGTCATGTCATTTTCCGATAGCAAGAACCGCGCATCGTCCCGCCTCCCGATGCGCCCAACCCGGATAACGGCCTAATCCTACACCGGTTGCAGGATGGGCGATTCCGCCGTCATCATCCGCACGGTGGAGCCATCGCGGCCTTTGCTAATCTGCAGCTGCGCTCCGATGCGCTGCTTCATTTCGGCCACATGGCTGACCAGTCCTACGACCCTACCGCCGTGGCGGAGGCCTTCGAGGGCGTCCATCACCTGTTCAAGGGCCTGTTCGTCCAGGCTGCCAAATCCTTCGTCCACGAAGAGGGTTTCGATATCGACTCCGCCTGCCTCAGCCTGAACCACATCCGCCAGCCCCAGGGCAAGGGCAAGCGATGCCATGAAGGATTCACCGCCGGAGAGCGTCGAGGTGTCGCGGCGTTGTCCGGTCCATTCGTCACTGACATGGAGCCCAAGACCCGACTTCTTGTTGCCCGACTTCGAGTCGTCATGGACGAGCCGGTAGCGCCCGTCCGTCATGGCATTCAGACGTTCCGAGGCCGCCGCGGCGATCTGCTCGAGCCGGGCAGCAAGGACATAGGTGGTGAGCGTCATTTTCCGTTCATTTTCGCCTAGGCCACGGACCGTGTCGGCAACGGACTGCACCAGTTCGAAGCGTGCCCGGACCGGCTCCAACGACACTGCTGCCGCCTCCAGCCGCCGGCAGTAGCCGAGCAGCTGTTCCGCGGAATCCTGCAGCACCCCGTGCCGCACTGCCACGGTCTGCAGTTCCTTTTCCAAAGCCAGCGCCTTGTGGCGAAGGTCCTCCAACTCCGCTTCGTCCGGCAGCGGTTCCCCATCCTTTTGGGCTTGGCGTGCACGCGCTACCCGGTCCGAGGCCTGCAGCAGTTCGACCCGCTGGCCGAGGGAGGCATATGTACGGTCCTGCAGCTGGGCCTGTTCCAGCTCGCGTGCCGAGAGGAGAGCGGCCAGGACGTCGGCTTCCGAGCCGAAATCCGAACCGGCTATGGCGTCATCAAGCTCACTACTGCACCGTTCCAGAGCGGCCAGCGCGTAGCTGTACTCGCCCAGCGACTGACGGCACTGCTTGAGCAGTCCGTCCAATGCACTCAACCCCTCCGCCAGCTCCTGCAGCGTGCCGCCCGACGGCAGAACCGATGCGATCTTGTGCGCCAGTTCGTCGGCCTGCCGGGCCGCTGCCTCGGCATCTGACCGGGCACCGGCAGCAGCGACCGCCAGTTCCGATCCCTGGCTCAGCAGTTCCGCGAGCTCGTTCCGGGTCTTTTCGATCAGGCCGCTCAGACGCTCACGGTTTCGCTCGGCCTCCTGTGCCTGGCCAAGGAGCTCCTGCAGCTCCTGTACAGCGGCAGCAGCGACGTCCGGGTCGGTTTCCCCGCCTTGGGCCGCCAGGGCCGCCAGCTTATTCTCAAGGGCAGCGCAGCTTTCCTGCTTCTTCGCGTAAGCGGTCTCGGCCCGGGCATGCTCCCGACGGGCTGCGGTTTCCTCCTCCCGGCTGACCATGGTGTTGCTGTCCGCCGTTGCCAGCCGGGGATGTTCGTCAGATCCGCAAACCGGACACGACTCACCTTGTTCGAGTGTGCGGGCAAGCTCAGCCGCTGATTGCTCCAGCCGCCGCTCCAGAAGGTCCAGCCAGTCCTGTTTCAGCTGCAGTTGCAGTGCACGGGCGTCATCCCGCGCCCTCTTGGCTGAGTCGACCCGGGAGCGGCATACCCTGTAGGCGGCCACCGTTTCTGCGACCGCTTCTGCGTCTTTCAACCGCTGCCCGAGCCGTTCGACGTCCGAGCCCGTACCGTCGGCAGCAGCCAGATCGACAGCGAGCTGTTCGCCGGCGGCGCGGGTAGCGTCTGCCTCGGCACTGATCTTTTCGTAGCGGCGGTCTAGCTGATCCGCAGTTTGCAGCAGCCTGTCCGCCTGGACCCTTGCCTCCTTCAGACGGGCTTCCTCGGGCACGAGGGCACGGATCCTGCCCAGTTCCCGGCCGATGGCGCCGCCAGCAAGTTCGATCAGCTCCTGGGCCCGGTCAATGCCTGTAGCCGGCAGTTCCAGCTGTCCGGATGCAAAATCCGGTGCATAAACGCCGCATAGCCGATGGCGCATTGCACGTTCGAAGGCTGTCTGTGCCGATTGAAGGCTTACCTCGGTCCTCGACGAGGCCTGGTCCCGGTGCCGGATGCTGGATTGCAGCAGTTCAGCGGCGCGGTGGTCCTTGAGTACCCGGGCGCGTCGGCTGGATCCGTCCGCCCCTGCCGCCTGCTCCGCGTCCAGCCTCTGCAGAAGCAGCAAGTCCGTGTGGTCCGCCAGGCGCATTTCCTGACGCGCAATTCTGCTCCTGAGTTCATCGAGTGCCGTGCGGCCGCTTCCGACGACGTCCCCTGCCTCCTGCGCCAGCCGCTCGACGGACGAGTGCAGATGCTGCAGCTTCTCGGTGGCCGGCACGCTGTCCTCCGGCAGTTGCTCCGGCGCCAGATGGCGGTTCGCTTCTTCCTCCGCTCGACGCAGCAGATGTCCCAGCTCCGATTCGGCGGCTGAAAAAGCGGTTCGTGCCGCTGCGGCGTCGGCAGCCAGGGATTCTTCGATCAGCTCATAGCGGTCCGTGTCGAACAGACGCTGCAGCAGCGGACGTCGTTCTTTGGCGTCCGCTCTCAGGAAGGCCGCGAATTCGCCCTGCGGCAGCATCACCACCTTGGTGAACTGGTCGAGGCTCATGCCCAGCACGTCGCCAAGTTCGACGGCGGCCTCGTCATTCCTGGCCGATTTCTCGATCCAGCTGCCGTCCACGAGTTCCCGAAGATGGGTACGCGCCTGCTCGGTAACACTGCCCTTGCTGGACCTGGTGGACGGCCGGTCCCATTGCGGCGAGCGCGTGACTTCAAAACGGCGGCCTCGGGCGCTGAATTCGCACACTACTTCCGGGGCCAACGCCGGGTCCGCGTGGTCGCTGCGCAACCGTTTGCCGGACTGCCGGGCACCGGGTACGGATCCGTACAGTGCGAAACATACCGCGTCCAAAATGCTGGTCTTTCCCGCGCCGGTTTTGCCGTTGAGCAGAAACAGGCCGTGGGCACTGAGCTCGTCAAAATCCACGCTCTGGCGTTGCGCGAACGGGCCGAAGGCCTGGATCTCCAGCCGGTGCAGTCTCATGCGGACACCTCCGCGGTCTGGACCTTGGCCAGGGTTTCCATCAGCAAGCCACATTCCGCATCCCCTGCTGACCGGGACCGCACATGGTCAAGAAAACCGCAGCAGACCTCCAGGTCATCCTGTGCTTTGGCGATACGTTCGCTGTAGGTCAGGCGGTCCGACCGCGGGCCTCCTTCCGGCTCGAAAGCGAGGACAAGCGTATGGGCGAAACGGGTGCGGAGCCGTTCCATCGCTTTCAGCGGCCGCTCTGCATCAGTGACGGTGATCTGGCAGTAGGAGTCTTCTGCGGCGGCGTGCTGGTCCGATTCCAGCAGGTCCGCCATGGTGCCGCGGAGCACTGCGAGCCGGCGCCCGGTGTCCCAGCTGATGTTCTCCGCTCCAGCCAGGCCCTCCTGGTCAAATTCAAGCAGGATCCCGCCCTTGTGGTGGCCTGCTTCGGAAAACGAATACGGCAGGGGCGAACCGGAATAGCGCACTGAACGGCTCAGCTCCTGGCGCCCATGTAGATGCCCCAGCGCCACATAGTCGAGGCCGTCGAAGAGGTCCAGCGGGATTGCCCCCACTCCGCCGATGCTCAGGTCCCGCTCACTGTCCGAGGTCAATCCGCCGCTGGCGAAAGTGTGTGCCATGACCAGCGAGCGGACCGGCCCGTGTGCCCTGCGGCTCTCCAGATCATGGTGGACACGTTCCAAGGCGGCACGCATCACGGCAGTGTGCGTGGGCGCGGCTGCCTCCAGTTCCCCCGCCGTCAGCCGCGGCTCCAAGTACGGGATACCATAAACGGCCAGGGTGGCGCCGGCCAGCTCAAGTTCCACTGGGGTGGCCAGCTCGGCAATCCGGGTCCTGAGGTGGACGCCGCCGTGGGCCAGAATGGCGCTGCCGAAGCCCAGGCGCGAGGCTGAGTCATGGTTGCCGCTGGTCAGGATGATCCGGGCGCCGGCCGACCGGATCCTGGACAGTGCGTCCGAAAACATCGTGACGACGTCCACCCCCGGCAGGGCACGGTCGTAGACGTCACCGGCAATGAGCACGACATCCACGCTGCGTTCCCGGACCGTGTCCACCAGCTGGTCGATAAAGTGCTGTTGCGCTCCGAGCATGCCGACGCCGTGGAAAGACCGGCCCAGGTGCCAGTCCGATGTGTGCAAAAGCTTCATGGCTTCAAAGCTACCTGCCGGCTCTGACAGTTTTTCGCAGACCTGCCGTTATCCACAGGTGTCCTTTTACACAGCTGTGTCCCGCCCCTGCGGCAGGGACGGGACACGCCTTCTCAAAGCGGGCGGTGGTAAGGCCTTACTCGGCGGAGTCCTTGCGGCCGGCGTCCTTGGGAGCCGGCTTCTGGTCGAAGAAGTCGCGGGCCTCTGCGGCACCGAGGTCGTCCCGGGCAGGTTTACCGTCGGTAGTGTTCTGGTTATCGTCGACAGTATCGACCACCGCATTGCCCCCGGCGACGCCTTCGCCGGGCGTGGCGCCCGTGGGTGTACCGGTAACGGAACCGGCAGCGGAGGTATCGGCAGCCGCCGAAGCCGGCCGTCCGGCGTCGTCCGCATTTTTAGTCTTGCCGGCAGGCGCGGTTTCAGCACTGCGGTACAGCAGCCCGGCAATGACCGCGCCCAGCACCGGAGCGACCCAGAACAGCCACAGCTCGCCCAGGGCGGCCGGTTCGGCGAAGTAGACCGCGGCTGTGGAGCGGGCCGGATTCATGCCCGCGTTGGAGATCGGCAGCAGGGCGGCCGTCAGCACGGCGAAGGCCAGACCCACGGCGTAGGGTGCGCTGCGCAGCCGGTCGCGCGAAGAGGTGGCACCGAGGTAGATAGCCACGAGCATCGCGGTGCCGATGGTTTCCGCGAGGAAGACGCCGGCCATCGTGAAGCCGAGGTCTTCGCCGGAAGCATACCCATTGGCAACGGAGGAGAACACCTGGGCGGCCTGGGATCCCACCGGGTGGCTGCGCATGATGACCCACAGCACGACGGCGGCCAGCGATGTACCGACCAGCTGGGCGATGATGTACGGCAGGACGTTCTTCCAGCCGGTCCTGCCCGCGAGCGCACTGCCCAGCGTGATCGCCGGGTTGAATTGTCCGCCGGAGATGTGGCCGAATGCCAGCATGCCGGCGATCACGGCCAGGCCGAAACCGAACGGCACGGCGAATCCGCCCTGCGGGTTGAACATGCCGATGCCCAAGGCACCGAAGAACAACAGAAAGGCACCCGCAATCTCGGCGGCGATCCGCGCCGACATCCCGTAGCCCTCCCCTAGCCGTGGAGGCAGTTCCCTCGCCGCCAGCGGTGCGGGACGTGGCTGGGGGTTCTCAGCCTGCTCTGTCGACATCTGGTTATTACCTCCTTGGGCCGGTGCTGGACCGGCGTCCGATCACAAAACGACTACAGCGTTTCACCTGATGCTGGGAATAAGCTGAACGTTTGCTGAATCGCCTGGGCGGCCATTGCCGGGGACCCGCTCCGGCACGCCGAACGGGAGTGGGGGCGCGGATAAGCTGGAGGGGTGACTATTGACTTCGCTTCCCGCGTCCGCGGCTGCCTGCTGGGCGGTTCCCTCGGCGACCAATTGGGCTATGCCGTTGAGTTTTCCAGCTGGAACCAGATCCAGGAACGCTTCGGACCCGACGGACTGCGGGATTTCTCGCAGCTGGACTTCCCCGGCCACATCTCCGACGACACGCAGCTGACCCTTTACACTGTGGATGCCGTGGTCGAGGCGTTGGAGTGGGCCAACGACGGCACGGCTGCTGACGAGACAGCCCTCCTGTGGCTGGCCTACCTGCGCTGGTATGCAGGCCAGGAAGGCGGCTTTCCCGATTCCGCCCCGCAGCCGGCGCCGCGCTGGATCGACGCCCAGCCGGTTCTTAAGCAGCGTCGCGACCCGGGCAAGGCACGTTTGTCGGGGCTGGCCACCGGCGAGATGGGGACACTGGCCCGGCCGGTGAATCCGCAGTCCAAGGGCTGCGGATCCGTGGTGCGCTCCGCTCCGTTCGGGCTGCTGCCGTTCGTCACCCCGGAGACCGTGTACACCTTCGCGGTCAACGGCTCGGCCCTAACCCATGGCCACCCGGCAGCCCACCACAGCGCCGCGGCCTTCGCCTCCCTCATCAGGCTGCTGGTCCACGAGAACGCCTCATTCTCCGACGCCGCAGCTGCCGTACTCACCCGCGCCGAGCAGGAAACATCCGTCCCCGAGCTCGCCGCCAGGCTCCGCGCGGCCATCGGTCTGGCGGAGCAAGGCGTCATCGCACCGGCGGAACTGCCCGCAGCGCTGGGTGAGGGCTGGGTCGCCGAGGAGGCACTCGCCGTCGCTCTTTATGCGGTCCTGGTTACCGCCGGGAGTACGACGCCGGAAGAGCACTTCCGCAGCGCCCTCACCATAGCCATTAATCACGACGGCGACAGCGACTCCACCGGGAGCATCGCGGGGAATATCCTCGGGGCGTTCTATGGGGAGGCGGCGCTGCCCCCATCCTGGGTTGACGCGGCAGAAGCGCCGGGGGCGGTCCTCGGCATGGCGGCCCGCTTCCTGACCCAGACCCAGGCCCCGGCTTAAGCAGCCGGAGCGGCCGATACGCTGGTTTCATGACTCAGGACTGGATCCCCAACGCATTGCCGCCCTTGCACGGAAAAACGGTGGTCGTCACCGGCGGAAACGCCGGCCTGGGTTATTTCGCCTCCGAACAACTGGCCGAAGCGGGCGCCGAGGTCATCATCGCCGCGCGGAATCCGCAGAAAGCCAAAGCTGCCATCACCGCGATCAAGGCCCGCATTCCGGAAGCAGACGTGACCTACCAGCATCTAGACCTGGCGAGCCTGGCCTCGGTGCGGCACGCGGCCGCGCAACTCTCGGACTTGGAGCACATCGACACTCTTGTGGCCAATGCCGGCGTTATCGGCTCTTCGCTGCGGCAGAACACTGTTGATGGCTTCGAGCTCCAGTTCGGCACGAACCATCTGGGCCATTTCGCGCTGGTCGCCGAACTGATGCCCGCGCTGGCCGCCCATGGCAGCCGCATTGTTCACGTGGGCAGCGTCAGCCACCGCTGGGTGAGGCCGGACTTCACCACGGCGGCGCACCCTCGCAAGTACTCGAGCTACCACTCCTATGCCCTGTCCAAGCTGGCGGTGATGAGTTTCGGTTTCGAACTGGCGCACCGGCTCGAATTGATGGGCTCTCCGGCCACCTCGATTGTGGCCCATCCCGGCTATTCCCGCAGCATGTTCACCCCGCGGCGGCCCGGTGTGGCCACCTATCGGCCAGCCTCGGCCGTGCAGCAACGGTTCAGCCGCCCCTTCGCCCAGGGCAAGGACGCCGGCGCCTGGCCGCTGGTGCGTGCCGCCGTGGACGATGAGGTCCGCAACGGGGACTACTGGGGGCCCGACGGGCCGTTCCAGCTCCGGGGACGGCCCGCACTGGTGCGGCCGCAGTCCCATGCCCTCGAACGGAACGCCGCGTCAAGGCTGATCGACCTGTCCCAGGAACTGACCGGGTTCCGGCTGGACCTTTAATACGGGATTCAGGCTACGCGGTTTCGGCTACCCAGCTTCAGGCGCTGGTGGACGGCCATTCGCCGCCGAGCATCTGCAGGAACTCTCCCTCGGAGAGGACCTCCACCTGTTGGCCGCGGCCGTGCAGCGCCAGGACCTTCTGTGCCTTGGTAGTGATCCGGCCCCGCTTGAGGTCCGCCGCGACGAAGCCGTCGCCCACCACGAGGACGCTGGTCTTGCGCGTCACGGTGCTGGCCGGCTGGGCGCCGAGCGCAGCTGCCCGGATCTTGGCCTGCTGGCGTTCAATCCCCAGGTTGCCGGTGAACACGATGGTTTGCCCGAACAGCGGATGTGTCTCGTCCGCTTCCGGATTGGCCGGCGGATTGGAGCCTTCCTGCGGCCAGTAAGTCCAGGCGGTGCTCGGCGCCGCTCCCCCGGCTGCGCCGGCCAGCTCCTGGCGGGTGCGGGCGTTGACTGTAGGTTTGGAGAGGCCGTCGCGGCCCGGGACGTATTCCTGCAGCCGCGACGCCGGCAGCTGCATGGAGACCAGAAGTTCGGCAATGCTGGCCGCCGAGTTCCGGGCGGCAATGTCGACCATAATGCCGGCGCACGCCCGGGCATCGGCAACCGCATCGTGGTGGTTCAGTAGCGGAACGCCTGCGGCTTCGGCGACGAACGGCAAAGAATAGGACACCAGCGAGTAGCTGCGCCGCGAAAGGATGACGGTGCACGCGTAGTCATAGGCAGGCCCGGAGAGCTCCGAGACTTCCAGCGCCGAACGGATCACGCCCATATCGAACGCGGCATTGTGTGCCACCAGGACATCCGCACCGATAAAGCCGGCCATCTCGGGAAAAATCTCCCCGAAACGCGGGCTGCCGGCGACCATATCAGCGGTGATGCCATGGATCTGGACGTTGCGCGGATCGAAGTGGTCGAAGCCCTCCGGCGGACGCATCAGCCAGGAGGCTTCTTCCACCACCTGCCCGTCACGGACCTTGGTCAGACCCACAGAGCATGGAGAGCCCCTGAACCCGTTTGCTGTCTCAAAGTCTATGGCCGTGAACTCGATTCCCACGCCCTCAAGAGTACCGGCCCGCCAGGACAGTTCCTGCCATAAACACGACCCGGCTGCCGGCACCAAGGCCGGCAACCGTCGTCGTTATTTTGGGTGTTCGCTGGAGCGTAGCTCAGTTCCCTACGGCTCGGCCCGCCGCAGTGTGAGGTAGGAACCCGCGGCGAGGACGGCGCAGAATAGCGCAACCCAGCCGGAGACACTCAGCGGCGTCTGCGCAACGAACCAGGCGCCGACCGCGGGCCACCAGCCCTGCCATGTGGTCAAGGCCACCAGGCCCAGCAGCACCAAGGCAATCGCGATCCAGACGATCAGCATGCCCGTAGCCCGCCAGCGTTTGTAGATGGTGGCGAACCAGAAGCCGACCATAAACAACGCCAGCATGGCGATGAAGTAGAACAGGATCTGGACCACGGCGTGGCTGCCCGCGACCCAGCCCAGGGCGTAGAGTTGCCCGTTCTGGCCCCAGCCGTTGGTCGCCACTTCGATCAGGCCGAGAATGTAGTAAAGAACACTGATGGCCAGGGCGACGACGGCGAATAAGCCTACGGTGCCGATGTAGAAGGTCCGGCGGCTGACACTCATGGCCTGCGAGAACGGGAAGGTGAGGGTCAGCGACTGGATCCCCAGGGCCAGGAAGTACCACATGACGGCCTGTGCAGCTCCGGAGTACACAGTGGGGCCGCCGTCCGGGATCAGTACCCAAATGAGATAGGTGACCAGGAAGGCGCCCGCCAAGATGACCGCCGGGATGCCCAGGAAGGTCCACTTATTGATGAGCTGCATCCGGGCGACGTTGACAATGCGGTTCACGGTGAGACCTCCAGTTCGGTAGCCGCCCCGTTCATGGACAGTTCGGGGCCAGGATCCATGGTCCGGCGGACGATGAGTTGCTGCAGGGACACCGGCGCCACCTCCAGGCCGAGCTCAGCGGCTTCGGCCCGCTCGCCTTCACTCAGCCGGCCCTGGACACTCACCGAAGCCAGCGAGGCCAAGGATTCCCGGTGGAGGATCTCGCGGCCGGCGGTAAAGGCGGCGACCCTGGTGCCCGTGCCGACTACGGTGAACGCCGAGCCGCGGATGGCCTCGGCGTCGTCGTCGATCATGATCTTGCCCTTGTCGATCACGATCACGTGCTCGAGCAGGTTCGCTACCTCATCGATCAGGTGGGAGGAAAGAATGATGGTGCGCTGATGCTCCGAATAATCCTCGACAAGCCGGTCGTAGAAAATCTGCCGGGCCACGGCGTCGAGTCCCAGGTATGGCTCGTCGAAGAAGGTGACTTCCGCCCGCGAGGCCAGGCCGATAATGACTCCGACGGCGGAGAGCTGGCCGCGCGAGAGCTTCTTGATCCGGCGCTTGAGCGGCAGCTGGAAGTCATCCGCCAGCCGTCGGGCAAAGGCCTTGTCCCAGTTGCTGAAGAACAGTGCGGCCGAGGCGAACGCCTGTTCGGCGCTGAAATCGTCCGGGTACTTCTGCGACTCCCTGATGAAACAGATCCGGCTCAGGACCCTGTCGTTTTCATAGGGATGCTCGCCAAAGACCCGGATCTCGCCGGAGGTCTGGAAGCCCTGTGCGGTCAGCACCGACATCAGGGTGGTCTTACCGGCTCCATTCCGGCCGAGCAGACCGTAGATCTTGCCGCCATAGATGTTCAAGCTGACGTCGTCGAGGGCTGTGGTGTCCTTGTAACGCTTGGTGACATTGCGGATTTCGATGATGGTCGACTCGCCTGGGGCCGTCACTGTGCCACACTCCTTTCACTGGTTTCTGTGCCTGTCTCGCTGCGGCTGAGCATTTGCGCCAGCTGCTCCTTGCCGATGCCAAGCTTGCGGGCCTCCCGGGCCAGCGGCTGGACATACTGGCGGAAGAATTCTTCCCTTCGCCTGTCCAACAGCAGAGCGCGCGCGCCGGTGGCCACGAACATGCCGATACCCCGCTTCTTGTAAAGGATGCCCTCGTCCACCAGCCGGTTGACGCCTTTGGCCGCCGTCGCGGGGTTGATTCGGTAGAAGGCGGCAAATTCGTTGGTGGAAGGAACCTGCGCCTCTTCTGCCAGTGCCCCATCGACGATGTCGTTCTCGATGAGCTCGGCAATCTGCATGAAGATCGGGCGCGATTCATCGATCACCTGGCCACCTGCCCTTCCAACCTCCATCTGCGTCGGCGAGGTTACGGGGTTCATTACTCATGTAGCTAACCATACAACACCTCCTGCACCGGCGGTCAAGAGATGTGGCTGGGGAAATGCGGAGGAGAAGCTTAATGAAGTGTTTACACTGGAGCCCTTAGAAGCCGGCAGGCGCAGCGCTACCCTTGAGACATGGCTACTCTCACCCCCGTGCCGCAGTGGTATCTGTTCGACTACGGCATGGTGATTTCCACCGCCCCGGAAGAAGCGGATTGGCTGGCGCTGGAAGAGGCGGCAGGCCTGAATCTGCGGCATACGGACAGCGCTTACTGGCTTCACCGGCTGGAGTATGACGAGGGTCGGCTCTCCTCGAGAGAGTACTGGGCACGGGTTGTCGGCTCGGCAGTCTCCGAGGGCAGGGCAATGGAACTGGATTCACTGGACGCGATCCAGTGGTCACACCTGAATCTGGACACGCTCGATGTCCTGGATCTGCTCAGTTCCCGCACCGCGCAGCTGGCAGTGCTGTCCAATATGCCGCTGGCCATGGCAGACGAATTCTCTTCCGCAGCATGGACCCGGTACTTTTCGCAGTGCTTTTACAGCTCCCGGATCGGCAAGGTCAAGCCCAATCCCGGCGCCTTCCAGCACGTGCTCTCAACCTTGAACGCGGATCCGTCCGCGATCGTCTTCATCGACGACAAGGCCGAAAACATTGCGGCCGCCGCCTCGCTTGGAATGATCACCGTGCACCACATCCCGGATACCGACCTGCTGCGCGAGCTGGGACTTTAGCTAGGAGTCAGGAAGCGGAATTCCGGCTGTTGCGGATCTTCACAATCTTGGAAATGAGCCAATAGGCACCCAAAATGACCACTGCGGCAATGACGATCTTCTGGAAGATGTCCGCGTACTGCTCCACAAAGTGCCAGTTTTCGCCGAGGTAGAACCCGGCAAGCACAAAGATAGTGTTCCAGATCAGGCTGCCGGCCGTGGTCAGGAGCAGGAACTTCCACACCGGCATTCGTTCAATACCGGCCGGAATGGAAATCAGGGACCGGAAGATCGGGATCATCCGACCGAAGAAGACTGCCTTGTAACCGTGCCGGTTGAACCAGGCTTCTACCTTTTCGACATCCTCGACGTCGACCAGCGGCAGTTTGTCCGCAATGGCATACATCCGCCGGCGGCCCAGCCAGGCGCCAAGCCCGTAGAGCAGCCAGGCCCCGAGCACAGAGCCCAGTGTGGTCCACAGCAGCGCCTCGATCAGCGTGAAGTTACCCCGGCTGGCGGTGAAACCGGCCAGCGGCAGGATGACCTCGCTGGGAAGCGGCGGGAAGAGGTTTTCCAACGCGATGGCCAGACCCGCACCGGGAGCCCCGATGGTCTCCATCATGTTCACGGCCCACTGGGCCACGCCCGTGAGGTTCGCGGCGGAGTCGGTGGACTGGGCGGAAACAGCGGCGGGGAAATGGATGCTCATGATGCCTTCAAGTGTGCCCTACGCTTCTCCGCTTCGCCGAACGCCACATCTGTACCGTGACGAAGACCACGGACTCAGCTCAGGGCTTTGACCAGGTGCGGCAGCAGTGCCCGGAAGGCCTGCCCGCGGTGGCTGATGGCGTTCTTTTCCTCCGGCGACAGTTCGGCACAGCTGCGGTCCATGCCCTCGGGCTGGAGGATCGGGTCATAGCCGAAGCCGCTGGCGCCGCGCGGTTCGGTCAGGAGCGTTCCGCGAAGCCTGCCCTCCACCACGGCGTTCATATCGGCCGAGACAACGCTCGCCGCGCAGACGAAGGACGCCGCGCGGTGTTCCGGTCCGATGTCTTCGAGCTGGGCCAGCAGGAGCTTCAGGTTGGCGGCGTCATCGCCGTGCAAACCGGCCCAGCGGGCCGAAAAGATGCCCGGAGCCCCGCCGAGGACATCGACTTCAAGGCCGGAATCATCGGCGACGGCGACCAACCCGGTCGCTTCCGCCACGGCCCGTGCCTTGAGCAGGGAGTTCTCTTCGAAGCTGACCCCGGTTTCCTTCACATCGGGCACGCCGGCGGTGGCTGCGTCGATAACCTGGGTGTCGACGTCGAGACCGGGGACTTGTCCTCGCAGCAACTCACGCAGTTCACGCAGCTTGCCGGGGTTCCTGGTGGCCAGGACCAGGCGGGCTGCACCTTCGTGCTGAGCCGAGCCGCTCATGCACTCTCCCCTAGCGTCTCGCGCTGGATCTGAGCCAGTTCGACGGTGCCCGCGAGAGCGAGATCCAACAGGGCGTTCAATTCGTCCCGGTCAAACGGCGCGCCCTCCGCGGTGCCCTGGACTTCGACGAACTTTCCGGACCCGGTAACGACGACGTTCATGTCCGTCTCGGCGCGCACATCTTCCACGTAGGGCAGATCGAGCATGGGCACGCCGTCGATGATGCCCACGCTGACTGCTGCCACCGTATCGATCAGCGGCTGGGCATTGCGGGCCACGAGCTTGTTTTCCTTGGCCCAGCGCAACGCGTCGGCCAGCGCCACATAGGCCCCGGTGATCGCAGCGGTACGGGTTCCGCCGTCGGCCTGCAGGACGTCGCAGTCCAGCACGATGGTGTTTTCGCCCAGGGCCTTGAGGTCAATGATGGAGCGCAGGGAACGGCCGATCAGCCGCGAAATCTCGTGGGTGCGGCCGCCGATCTTGCCCTTGACGGATTCGCGGTCGGAGCGGGTGTTCGTGGCACGGGGCAGCATGGCGTATTCAGCGGTGACCCAGCCACGGCCTTCGCCCTTGAGCCAGCGCGGCACGCCTTGGGTCAGGGACGCGGTGCACAGCACCCGCGTGTTGCCGAATTCGATCAGCGCCGAGCCTTCGGCCTGGTTGGACCAGCCCCGGGTAATGCTGATGGGCCGCAGCTGGTCCGGTGTGCGTCCATCGGCACGGACGATGGCGGTGGGCAGGGCTGAGCTCGAATCAACTGAAGTCATGAATCCAGCTTATCCGCACGGCCAACGCTCAGACGACGTAGCTGACTCCGGCCACGGCCACGGCCAAACCGCCCGAGTAGGTCTCACGGGCTTCTTCGACCGTGCGCACGGAATCGTTCCACACCGGCAGATGGGTCAGCAGCAGCCGGCTGACATTGGCCTTGGTCGCCGCGGCACCGGCCCGCTTTCCCGTCAGGTGGATTCCTTCAATGGCGTCATCTCGGCCCTCATGGTAGGCCGCCTCGCAGAGAAACATATCCGAATCCTGAGCCGCTTCGACCAGTGCGTCGCAGCTGTCCGTGTCGCCGGAATAGGTCAGGATCTTTGTGACCGGACCGTTGGGGCCCGGCTCGGTGGCCTCGACGCGCATGGCGTACGCCTCGTCCACCGGGTGGCGCACGGCGTACGGGGTGATGGTGAAGGGGCCCAGCTTAACGCTTTCCCGGTCCGTCCAGTTGTGAAAGTCGAACTCTTCGTGCATGCCCGGGTCCAGCTCGAGTCCGTAGGCTGTGGCCATACGGTCCGCGGTGGCGGCCGGCCCCCACACCGGGATGCGGCCCTTTGACCAGCCGTCCGGGTTCCAGCGCACGGCAACATGCAGTCCGCACAGATCCATGCAATGGTCCGGATGCAGGTGGCTCAGGAAGATCGCGTCGATGTCTTCCAAGTCCATGTAACGCTGTGCCGTTCCCAGCGCACCGTTGCCCAGGTCCAGCAGGATCCGCCAGGTCCTTTCGCCGTCGTGAGCCGACACCAGATAGCAGGAAGCAGGTGACAGCGGGCCCGGGAAGGAACCGGTGCATCCGATAATGGTCAGGTTCATATCCCCGAGTCCTCACGTCCGGCCCCGACGAAATGCGACAGTGGGGAGCTCCCGTTCCTGCCGTTCCTGGACTTCGCCGCAGCGATCATCTCGTCGGTGATCCGCGCCATGGCTCCAGTGGGGTATTGCGCCGCCACGCGGTCCACGTGTTCCACGGTGCGGACCTCGGGCCCCAGGAAGCGTCTGGCCAGAACCTCGAACGCGGCCGCGTCGCCGGTGGCAATGAAGTGGTGCTGCGGGGGCAGGCCATCCTGGCGAAGGAGGTCGTGGCGCACCAGCGCACGGTACACGTCCTTGGCGGTTTCCTCGGCGCTGGAGACCAGCGTGACGCTGTCCCCCATCACATAGGAGATGACGCCGGTCAGCAGCGGATAGTGGGTGCAGCCGAGCACCAGGGTGTCGATGTCCGCCGTTTTCAGCGGCGCAAGATACGCCTCGGCCGTGGACAGGAGCTGGTCCCCGGCCGTGACGCCGGCTTCCACGTATTCGACGAACCGCGGGCAGGCGACCGACGTGACATCCAGATGCGGCGCGGCGGCAAAGGTGTCTTCGTAGGCGCGGGAGCCGACGGTTGCGGAAGTACCGATGACGCCGATCCGGCCGCTGCGGGTCGACGCCACGGCGCGGCGGACCGCCGGCTGGATGACTTCGATCACCGGAATTCCGTAGCGGGTGGTATAGCGTTCCCGCGCATCGCGCAGCACGGCCGCGGAGGCCGAGTTGCAGGCGATGACCAGCAGTTTGACGCCGGAGTCCACCAGTTCATCCATCACGCCCAGGGCGTTGGCCCGCACTTCGGCGATCGGCAGCGGTCCGTAGGGGCCGTTCGCGGTATCCCCGACGTACAGCACAGACTCCTGCGGCAACTGGTCAATAACAGCACGCGCAACCGTCAGCCCACCGACTCCCGAATCGAAAATACCGATGGGGGCAGAGGGTTGGCTGTTCTTCAAAGTCGCACTCACGTCCGGGCTCATGATCTAACGAGGATAAGTCCTGGCCGTGCTATTGCAGAACTTCCGTGCAACAGCTGTAAGCCATCTCACAGTCCGATGACGCTGCACGAAGCCCGCCGGCGGACCTCAACTGCCCGATTCGGGCCTGCCCAGCCCGTCCAGCAACGCCTGCATCAAGGTCTCCTGCAGCCAGGTCATGAAGTTGTAGACCAGGGCCAGGTAGGTGTCCAGATCCTCGGCCTGGGACCAGTCGTCAATGCCGTGCAGGGCCTGGGCGTCTTCATCCGTTTCGATCTTGAGCCGGTCCGCCAGCACCAGCCGCACATCATTGACCGCGCGGGCGAAGAGCCGGGCCTGCTCGGCAGTCAGCTGGACGTGGCTCTGCTCCAGCAGCAGCGAGCTGGCGCGCAGCGCCGCCACTTTGTCTTCCCGCAGGGAACGTTCGGTGAGCCGGCGGAACTCGAGCGCCTCGCCGTCGTCGTTCTTCACCGCATCCGGCAGCAGGCGCAGCAGGGCGCTGTCCTCGGGCTTGACGGCCTTGCTGTCCAGCCCGACCATTGCTGCCAGCGGGTCCTCGTCGGCGATCCCCTCGCGCTCAAGCATGCTGATGATGTCCTCGAACAGGCGGCGGATCAGATCCCGCTCCGCTGCTTCCAGCTCGCCGGTAATGCCCTTGCGCGTGTTCCTGAATGCCTTGGCCATACTTACGCCTGGTCCGCCTTCTGGTACGTGGCCCATAGGCCGAATGAATGCATTGCCACGGTGTCCCGCTCCGCCTTTTCCCGGCTGCCGCTGGCCACCGCCGACTTGCCCTGCTGGTGCACCTCGAGCATCAGCTTGTTGGCCTTGGCTTCCGAGTAGCCGAAGTAGCTTTGGAAGACGTAGCTGACATAGCTCATGAGGTTGACCGGATCATTCCAGACAATGACCACCCAGGGCACGTCCGTTGCGGAGAGCTCCTCGACTTCGGCGTCCCGGGCAGTTTCTGCTTCGGCGTCGACGATAGTGTTGACCACCACCGCGGGCAGGGCGAAATCAGGGTAAATGCTCGACGTCATGACTTCCATTGTAGGCTTCACGACTCCCCGCGCCGCTTTGGCCGTGCCGGGTACTCAGACGGCGAACACCGGATTAGAGTTTGTGATGTGAGTACCGAATCCGGCTGGGTTCCTCCCAGCACGTCCTTGTATACCGACCATTACGAGCTGACCATGTTGCAGGCCGCCCTGCGCTCCGGAGCTGCCCACCGGCGCTCCGTCTTCGAAGCGTTCGCCCGCAGGCTGCCGGACGGCCGCCGCTACGGCGTGGTTGCCGGCACCGGCCGGATTCTTGAGGGCATCCAGAACTTCACTTTCCCCGAAGCCCAGCTCGATTTCCTGGCCCGTACCAACGTGGTCGACTCCCCCACTCTCGACTGGCTGGCGGATTTCAAGTTCAGCGGGGACATTTACGGCTATGCCGAAGGGGAAGCCTACTTTCCGTACTCGCCCATCCTCATCGTCGAAGCTTCCTTCGCCGAAGCCTGTGTGCTCGAAACCTTCATCCTCTCCGCACTGAACCATGACAGCGCCATCGCCTCGGCAGCGTCCCGGATGACCAGCGCGGCCGGCGCCCGGCCCTGCATCGAGATGGGTTCGCGGCGCACGCAGGAAGAATCCGCCGTGGCCGCGGCTCGCGCAGCGGTGATCGCGGGGTTCGCCAGCACCTCCAACCTGGAGGCGGGCTTCCGCTACGGCATCAAGACCGTGGGAACCGCTGCCCATTCCTTCACCCTGCTCCATGACAGCGAGCGGGCGGCCTTTGAGGCCCAACTCGCTTCCCTTGGCAAGGGCACCACGCTGCTGGTGGATACATACGACGTCGAAAATGCCGTCCGGACGGCCGTTGAACTCGCCGGCCCGGAGCTCGGCGGCGTGCGGCTGGACTCCGGCGATCTGGTCACCCAGGCCCAGTGGGTCCGCAAGCTGCTGGACGATCTGGGCAACCACAACACGCATATCACCGTCACGTCTGACCTGGATGAGTTCGCGATCGCGGCCCTGGCCTCCGCCCCGGTGGACTCCTACGGTGTAGGCACGGAACTGGTCACCGGTTCCGGAGCCCCGACGGCGAGCATGGTGTACAAGCTGGTTAGCCGCGACGACGACAACGGAAACCCGGTGCCGGTGGCAAAGGCGGCCAAAAACAAGGTCTCCGTCGGCGGACGCAAATACGCCCTGCGCCGGCTCAATGAACGCGGCACCGCCACCGCGGAAATCGTCGGCATCGGCCACCGGCCGAAGGACGACGGCAATGACCGCGCGCTGATCGAACAGTTCATGAAGAACGGCGAGCTGCTGCCGGGCTGGACCGGTGCCGAAGGCGTCGAACGTGCGGCCGAGCGGCACCACAAGTCAATGGCCGAGCTGCCCGGCACCATCCGCCGCCTGCAGCGCGGCGATGCGGTAATTCCCACTGAGTTCGAGGAGTTTGAGGAGGAATCATGACCCGTGCACTGGTAATTGTGGATGTGCAGAACGATTTCTGCGAAGGTGGCTCGATGGGTGTCGACGGCGGCGCCCGGGTTGCTGCGGACCTGAGCGAGCATCTTGAGGCCCACGGCATCAACTACGACTTCGTGGTGGCGACCCAGGACTGGCATATCGATCCGGGGACGCATTTCTCCGAAACGCCGGACTTTGTCGACAGCTGGCCGCCGCATTGCGTGGCCGGCACCAAGGGCGCGCAACTGCACCCGGACCTGGACACCGACGAGATCGACGCCTACTTCCGCAAGGGCGCCTATGCGGCGGCCTACTCCGGCTTCGAGGGCCTGCTTGCCCCGGAAGACGAGGTGGCCACCGGCGACCTGGAGGACGACGGCGACGAGGACGATGCGGAGGTACTCAGCCTGGATGACTGGCTGCGCCAGAACGAGGTGGACGAAGTGGTGGTCGCAGGCATCGCCACGGACTATTGCGTCCGCGCCACCGCCCTGGACGCTGTGCAGGCCGGCTACTCGACGTCAGTCCTGCTGGATCTGACGGCGGGTATCAACGAGGAGCGGGTGGCCGAAACCATCGCGGAGCTCGAAGACAACGGTATCGAGGTAGTCCAGGAACAGGTTCAGAACTGACCCTGCCAGCAGGGCCTACCTGACGCCTGCTTGCTACTTGCGGCCGATAAACCAGTCCTGGAGCTTCTTCAGCCGCTTGTTGAGCTGTTCCTCATTGGCCTGGGCCACTGCGGGGCCGCCGCAGATCCGGCGCAGTTCGGAATGCACCATGCCGTGCGGCATGCCGGAGCGTGCGGACCACGCCGAAACGTTCTTGGCCAGCTGGCCGCGCAGTTCCGTCAGCTGCCGGTGGTCCACCACCTGCGGCTCGGGTTCCGCGGCGCCACCGCTGCGCAGGCGTTTGCGGGACTGCTGCTCCTGCTGGCGCTGGCGCAGCAGCGTGCCCACCTGCTCCGCGTCCAGCAGTCCGGGAATGCCGAGGAAGTCCAGCTCGTCCTCGGACCCGATTTCGCCGCCAGTGCCGAATTCGCCGCCGTCGAAAAGCACCCGGTCGAACGAAGCCTGGGACTCCAGCGCCTCGTACTTGCCCTTGGTCAGCGAGTCCGAAGCCTTGTCCTCCCGGTTCGCGGCCTCCATCAGGCCTTCTTCGGGAACGAAGCCCTCGTCATTGTCTTTGTCCGGACGGTCCAGCGCGTGGTCGCGCTCCAGTTCCAACTGGTTGGCCAGGGCCATCAGGTTGGGCACGGAGGGCAGGAACACCGATGCGGTCTCGCCGCGCGTCCGGGCACGCACAAAGCGTCCGACAGCCTGGGCGAAAAACAGCGGCGTCGCGGTGGAGGTGGCATACACGCCCACGGAGAGGCGCGGCACATCAACGCCTTCGGACACCATGCGCACGGCTACCATCCAGCGGCTGTCCGAGGCAGAGAACTCTTCGATCTTCTCAGAGGCCCCCGCATCATCGGACAGGATCACGGTGGGCGATTCGCCTGTGATACGGCTGAGCTGTCCAGCGTAGGCACGGGCGTCCTCGTGATCCGTGGCGATCACCAGTCCGCCGGCATCCGGGACGGCGCGGCGGACCTCGGTCAGGCGCTTGTCGGCCGCCGCCAGCACCGAGGGAATCCACTGCCCCTGCGGGTTCAGCGCGGTCCGCCAGGCCTGCGCAGTGATGTCTTTGGTGACAGCCGCCTCGCCGAGAGAGGCCGCGTATTCTTCGCCCGCGCTGGTACGCCAGCGCATCTGACCGGAATACGCCATGAACATCACCGGGCGGACCACATGGTCGCGCAGCGCATTGCCGTAGCCGTAGGTGTAGTCGGACTTCGAGCGGCGGATGCCGTCCTTGTCCTCGGCGTATTCGACGAACGGGATGGCCGCCGTGTCCGAGCGGAAGGGGGTACCGGTCAGGGCCAAGCGGCGCGTGGCCGGTTCGTATGCCTCGCGGATGCCGTCGCCCCAGCTGAGCGCGTCGCCGCCGTGGTGGATTTCGTCCAGGATGACCAACGTCTTGGCGGCCTCAGTCTTGGCCCGGTGCAGCATCGGCTTCATCGCCACCTGCGCATAGGTCACAGCGACTCCGATGAAGTCGCGGCCATGGGCGCCGTCGGAATTCTTGAAGTTCGGATCGATGGACAATCCCACCCGCGCCGCGGCATCGGCCCACTGGCGCTTCAGATGGTCCGTCGGGGCCACGACGACGATGCGGTTGATCGTCCCGCGCTCCACAAGCTCGGTCGCAACCCGGAGCGCAAACGTGGTCTTACCGGCGCCGGGAGTAGCAACCGCCAGGAAGTCCTGCGGCGCCATGGAGAAGTACTTCTCCAGCGCTTCGGCCTGCCACTGGCGCAACTTGGGTGCGGTACCCCAGGCAGCCCGTTCGGGGTAGGCGGGGGGTAGCGCCGGTCCGGAACCGAAGAGAGTGTCTTGGCTCATACTTTGCGAAACTCCTTGCGGTTTGCAGCTAATGGATCCTGTTCAGCACTGCGCCAGCCAGTGTACATGGCGGCCGCGGCGAAGACGGCCAGTGCGAGCCAGATCACCACGTACACGCCGGTGTCCGCAGGGTTGTCCGGGTTCCGCAGCAGCGCGAACAAACTCCCGGCTCCCGCGGTGCCGACCACGCCGCCCAGCTGGTCCGCCAACTGCAGCGACGCCGAGTTCCGGCCCCGCTCGGCCGGAGCGGACATCTTCAGAATCATGACCGACGTGGTGGACAGCGCCACGCCCATGGAGAAACCGGCGATTCCCCACACGAGAATGAGCAGCCAGAACGGTGCCTCCGGGTTGGTCAGCAGCGACATCAGTCCCATGGCGGCCGCGAGCACGCCGGAACCGATGACCAGCAGCCAATGCCTCTCTGTCCGCACCCGCGCCTGCACGAACGAGCCGATGCTCCAGCCCACCGCGCCCGAAGTCAGCGCCAGGCCTGCCGTCGCCGGCGAGATGCCGTGGGAAGCAACCAGCATCAGCGGGATGAAAGCCTCGGCGCCGAAGAACGCGAGGTTGATGAACCCGCGGGTGGCGACGACACTGGGCAGCCCGCGCTTCAGGCGCAGTGTGCCGGCCGGCATGAGACCCGGCAGGGCCAGCAACGCCAGCACGGTACCGACGGCCGCCACGGCATAAAGTGCCGCGGCCGTTCCTGCCTCCGGCGTCTGGACTGCGCGGTACAGCGCCCATTGGGCCAGGAACACGCCGCCGGCCAGGACCAGTCCGCGGACAGCCTGCTGCTTGCCCAGGCGCCGGTCCATGGTCGGCTCTTCCGGCGCTCCGAGATGGCGCACCGAGGGCCAGATCACCAGCACCGCCAGCAGCACGATGGGTGCCACGCCGTAGAAGACCAGCCGCCAGGACAAGTACTGCGCCAGCAGTCCGGCCACGTAGGGACCGATCAGGGACGGCACCACCCAGGCCGCCGCGAGCCAGCCGAAAATGACCGGCTGCACCTGCTGGGGGTACGCCTGCCCGATGATCACGTAGACCGCCACGATCAGGAAGCCGCCGCCGAGCCCGGCAACGGCCCGCCCGGCGGTGAAGAGCCAGAACGTATCCGCCACGCCGGAGAGCACCAGGCCCGCCACCATCAGCGCCAGGCCAATCCCCAGCGAGGGCGTCGGGCCTCTGACGTCACACCAAATGCCCGCGATTACTGTGGCCAGCAGCGAAGCGGTCAGGAACATGGAGAACGCCAGCCCGTAGCTGGACTGCCCGTGCAGTTCCTGCGCGACCACCGGCATCGCCGTGGCGACCGCCATCGCTTCGAACGCGGTCAGCGTGATGATGGCCAGCAGCCCAATAGTCAGCGGCCGGTAGGCGGCGGACATCGCTCCCTGTGCGGCGGCGGGTGGTTCGGTCATCTGGTAATCAGTACATGCTTTCAGGCAGCGGGCAACGGCCGCCGGAAGGAACCTCCGACGGCCGCAGGTGAATCGAGGACAGGCTTACTTCTTGCCGGAATCGTCTTTTCCGGAACGCAGTCCTTCGTAGATTTCCTTGCACTCGGGGCAGACCGGGAACTTCTTGGGGTCGCGGCCCGGCGTCCAGACCTTGCCGCACAGGGCAATCACCGGCTCACCTGAGAGCGCGGACTCCATGATCTTCTCTTTGCGCACATAGTGGGCAAAGCGCTCCCGGTCTCCGGGCTCGAGTTCCTCGCGCTGCTCTTCGCGTTCAATGGTTGCGGTGGAACCGCCCGGCCCCGAAGGATCGCGGTACGGGTCGTTTTCGAAGGGATCAGGAGGCAAAGTCATGTGTCCATCTTACCCGCCGCTTCCCCGCACCCGAGGTGCTAACGACGGCGAAACCCAAGGCCCCGCCGTCGTTATTTGGACTTTTCCGTCCAGCGGAGGCTACTTGTTGACGGCCACGGCCTGCAGCAGTTCGGGGGCCCGGCGGTCATACCACTTCCCGCCGGCCCGCAGCCCGACAAAGAGCAGCACGGCACCCAGCAACAGGCCGACAGCCAGCGCCGCCCAGCTCCAGATTGCGTCGCCGGTGAGCATGGCGGCCAGCAGCAGGCCGGCCTCCGGGAGCACCAGCAGCAGCTGGACCGCCATGCCGCCCATCTGCACGATCATCATCCGGGCCGTCGAGCCGGGCGGAGTCTTGAAGGGGCTCTCCCCCGGCAGCGGGACGTTGTAGGTGTAGCGGGCCGACACCACGCTGGAGAGCCCGAAGCCGGTCAGCAAGGTGCCCAGCGACAGGCCCAGCACCCCGGGCAGCAGCTCCCAGCTGCCCAGCCAGAAGAAAGGCATGACGGCGAAAACCAGCGTCACCGGCAGCGCAAAGACCGCGCAGGCCACCACGCGCCCGGCCCGGTCCGCGAGGCCGCTGACGCCGGTGGTCAGGTGCAGGGCGAAGGCGGTGTTGTCATAGGAGATGTCGGCCGAGATGCCGAAAGCGAGCAGGAACGCCATGATCGGGCCGAGCCACATCATGAAGCTGAAATCACCGCCCTGCGAGAAGGCGAAGAACATCACCACGGGGATCAGCGGAACGGAGATCAGCGAAGCGCCGTAGCGCGGATCCTTGAACCAGTAGGTGAGGGCCCGTGCCGCGATGGCACCGGTGGGCGTGCCGGGAAAACGGGAGAAGAAGCCCAGACGGCCGCCGGCCCGGCGGGTGACCGCGTTGTACGGCGGCGTCACCAGCGCACGGGCCAGGCTGATTTTCCACAACCAGGCGATCAGGGCCAGGAACGCCGCGCCGATGGCGAAACGGGCCGCCGCCACGCCCCAGTTTCCCAGCGCCAGGTCGCCGGGCACTGCCCAGATGCTGCCCAGCGGCGTCCACGCGAGCGTTTCGGCCAGTGAGGGGAGGAAATCGCGGGAGCTCTGCAGTCCCTCGGTGACGCCGATGATGATGGGGCCCAGGAGCATCAGCGGAATGATGCCGATAATGCCGCTGAGGTCTTTGAACCGGCGTGAACTGGCCAGCGTGGTTGACGCTGACGTTGTTAGCCGGGAGAGCACAATGCAGGTCAGAACTGCGACGGCGGCGCAGGGTATGGCCGCGATCATCGCCACGGGCTGGCGCCACCACATGGCAGCCTGGCCCAACGCCGCCAGCAAGGTGACCAGGCCCGGAATACCGATAACACCGCCGATGGCCAGTCCCAGCAGCAGCTGCCGCATGGGCACGGCGAACGTGACAAAGCGGGCCGGGTCCAGTGTCATGTCGACGCCGGTGGCCACCATGGGGATCAGCGCCCAGCCCAGGAACGCGGCCGCACCGCCGAGGATGACGGCCATCCGTCCTATCCCTGGTTCGTGCGTGGCCAGCAGGACCAGCCCGGCGATGAGCAGCACCAGGACGCCCAGCGCATAGAGGCCGCCGAGGATGACGCCGACCAGCTGCCAGGGGCTGCGCTTGAAGCCGTTGCGCAGCAGGGTCAGCTTGAGCCTTACGAGGTGCGCAACCACTCGAGTCCCTCCGCCTGGTTCCGGCCGCCGACCAACTGCACAAACCGGTCCTCCAAGCTGGCCCCGGCCCGGACCTCGTCCACGGTGCCGGCTGCCAGCACGTTGCCGTTGGCGATGACGGCAACGTGGTCGCACATGCGCTGGACCAGGTCCATCACGTGACTCGAGACAATCACCGTGCCGCCCGAATCCACGTAATCGTGCAGAATGTCCCGAATGTTGGCCGCCGAGACCGGGTCCACCGCCTCGAACGGCTCATCCAGCACCAGCAGCTTCGGGGCATGGATCAACGCCGAAGCCAGCGCGATTTTCTTGGTCATGCCCGCCGAGTAGTCGACTACCAGCGTGCCTGCATCATTAGTCAGGTCCATCGCCCGCAGCAGGTCCGCGACCCGGCCGGCCACGGTTTCCCGGTCCATCCCGCGCAGCAGGCCCGCATAGGTGACCAGTTGCTCGCCGGTTAGGCGGTCAAAAAGCCGCACACCGTCGGGCAGCACCCCCATCAGCCGCTTGGCTTCCAGCGGCTGGGCCCACACGTCGACACCATGCACCCACACCTGGCCGTAGTCCGGACGCAGCAGCCCCGTTGCCATGGACAAAGAGGTGGTCTTACCCGCACCGTTGGGCCCCACCAGGCCGTAGAACGATCCCGTCGGCACATCCAGGTTCACGCCGTTGACGGCGATCTTCTCGCCGAAGCGCTTCGCCAGACCGCGGACGGCAAGAGCCGGTGCGCGTGGTGGAACCGAGGCTGTTTCGGCCGGCTGGACCGGCTCGGGATAGTCAGATGGTGCGGGAGAAGCCGTGCCGGAATCGGCAGGCGGCCAGGCGTCGGGGGATGTCATGAACCCACGGTAACAACGCCGGTTCCCTGTTCACATCATCCGCAAGGACTAAAAATTCTCCCGCACGGCTGCACGCTGGTACTGCGGGGCCCAGGGCAGATCATGACCGAGTTCCACGGCGGCGCGCTGCCACCAATGCGGGTCACGCAAGGCGGCGCGCGCGATCAGGACGGCGTCCGCGTCGCCGTCGGAAATAATGTGGTCGGCGTGGCTGGCCGAGGAAATCAGCCCCACCGCGCCGACGGGCAGCCCGGTCCGCTGCCGGAGCTCTGCGGCGAAGGGCACCTGGTAGCCGGGAGCCAGCGGAATGCGGACACCGGGCACGGCGCCGCCGCTGGAAACATCGACGAAATCCACCCCGTGTTCGCGTGCGGCCGCAGCCATCCGGGAAACCGACTCCGGGTCCAGCCCGCCCGGGGCCCAGTCCGAGGCCGAAACACGCAGCAGCAGCGGCATAGCATCGGGGATCACGCCGCGGACTGCGTCGATGACCGCAAGCAGCAGCTTTGACCGCTTCAGCTCGGACCCTCCCCAGGCATCGTCCCGGTTATTGACCAGGGGGCTGAGGAACTGGTGCAGCAGGTAGCCATGGGCGCCGTGGATTTCGATGGTGTCGAAACCGGCCCAGACGGCACGGGCCGCGGCATCCCTGAAGTCCGTAATGACCTGTTGGATTCCGTTTTCGTCCAGTGCCTCCGGTGCGTCCAGTCCGCCGAACGGTTCGCTGGTCGGGGCGAGAGTCTGCCAGCCGCCTTCCGAGCGCGGGACACTTCCACGCTCGACGGCGAAAGGCCAGTAGGTGGAGGCCTTGCGGCCGGCGTGGGCAAGCTGAATGCCGACCTTCGCACCGGCTGCCCCGTGCCGGTGGACAAAATCCGTGATCCGGCTCCAAGCATCTGCCTGCGCGTCGGTCCAGATGCCGGTGTCACGGCCGCTGATACGTCCTGCGGCGCTTACCGCCGTGGCTTCGGTCAGGATCAGTGCCGCTCCCCCCACCGCGAACTGGCCCAGGTGCATCAGATGCCAGTCGTTGGGCACACCCGGCGCATCCGCGCCGTCCACGGAGTACTGGCACATCGGTGCCACCCATCCGCGGTGCGCCAGCTCCAGACCCCGCAGGATGATGGGGCTGAACAGTCCCGTTGTTCCGTCGGCAGCCACCGGGCCCGCCTTTAAAAAAGTGCCCGGGCCAAGGCCTGGCGGGCTTTGGAAACCCGCGGGTCCGTCGCCCCGACAACCTCGAACAGGTCCACCAGGCGCGCGCGTGCCGCTTCGCGGTTATCGCCGGCGTTCCGGGCGACAAACTTCACCAGCCGCGCGAACGCATCTTCGATATGGCCGCCGGATACATCCAGGTCCGCCACTGCCAGCTGTGCTGCCAGATCATCCGGGTTCTCCGCCGCGGCGGTGCGGATAGCTGCGCCATCGGCACCCTCCAGGCGCTGCATCAGTTCAACCTGCGCCAGCCCGGTCTTGGCTTCATGATCGGCGGGCTGCTCGGCCAGCGCCTTGCGGTAGGCGGCGGCAGCGGCAGCAAAGTCACCGGCTTCGATCGCGTCGAACGCCTCCTGATGCAGAGGCGGCAGCGGCGGTTCGGCCGGGGCTTCCTCCTGTCCGTCGGCAGAACCGGCACGCCCGGTCACTCCGTTGGCTTCAGCTACCTTGAGCAGTTCCTCCACGAAGGAGCGCAGTTCCTCTTCGCTGGCGAGGCCCTGGAACAGCGGAATGGGCTGGCCCTTCAGCAAGGCCACGGCCGCAGGCACGCTCTGCAGCTGGAACGCCTGCCCGATGCCGGGGCTGGCCTCCACGTCAACCCGCGCCAGGATGAACCGGCCGGCGTATTCGTCCGCCACCTTCTTGAACACGGCGGACAGCTGCTGGGCGATGTCGCTGTATCCGGCCGTGAGTTCCACGATCACCGGAACCTGCGCGGAAAGCTGGACCAGGGACGAGAAGCTTTCCTGATTGACGTCCACGATGTAGGGTACGCGTGCGCCGTTGCCGTCCTCACCGGCGGGCGCCGCCGTACCGGGCGCGTTGCCCGCCGGTGGCTGCGGCCGCTTAAGCGCGGACAGATCCACGGCTCCGCGGAGATTAAGGGATGACGGCGCAGGGCCCTGCCCTGAAGCTGGAATGCTCATGACATCACACTAATACGGATCCTCGGGGCCTTCCGAATTCGGCGGGCAGGTGTTCGGACTTACTTCAGGCGGACGTCCACCAGGTCCTGGGCCACGCCGATAACGGTGATCGGCTCCTTGGATCCTGCCGGCGGAACATAGATGGCTACGGACTCACCGTAAGTGACGTCCACGCCTTTCGTGGTGGTCTGCTCCCCTGCCAGCGCCGCGAACTCATCGGAGAGTCCAACGGTGGCACCCGGCTCCGACGGAACGCTGCTCATAACGTTGCGCATGTATCCGTAGACCATGGCCCCGCCGTCGGCCGTCTTCAGTGCCCGTACGGATTTCCCGTCGACGCTGCGGCTGAAGGAGATGTCCGCATTGTCGTTGGACGCGACCTGGTCCTTCTGGAAGGACGTGATCTGTTCAGCGAAGGTATTCTCCGCGACGGCTTCCTTGTTCTTGCCGTCCGTCAGATGGCCGGCCAGCAGCTTCAGGGCCTCTTGCGGCGCGTGCAGCAGGCCGTCCTTGCTATCAGCCGGCACCGAGGGGGAGCCGCCCTTTTCGGTGGAGACCTGGGGGAAAGTTGTTCCGGGCAGCATCTGCACCGCGTGGACCATCTTGTAGTTCTCCCGCGGCGTTGCCTGGGAGAGCACCACTACCTGCGGAACCGGGTTGTCGTCGCCCCGCGTCACCGCCACAACGGTCCGGGGCCACTCCGGGCCGCTGTCGACCATGGAGGTCAGAACCGGATCCGCGGCAACGGGCACGAGTGCTGCCACATCGCCATTCTCTGCCCGGACCTTGTAGTTGGCCTCACGCAGTGCGAGTGCTGCACCGCCGACCCGGGCGTTAAGTTCGCCGGCGTCGCGAGCAGCGTCACCCGCGGTGACAGCTCCAGCCACTGCATCCATGATGCAGTTCAACTGCCCGTCCAGCACGACGGGGTAGGCAGCCGCTGCCGCCTCGGGCGAAGCGGCAGGCTCGCCGGCGTGCGCCGGCAGGACCTGCGCGGTCAGCGCCGTACCCGCAGCGAGCACGACGGCCAAGGCTCCAGCGCCGGAACGTCGTCCATCGGTACGGGATTCAGCCCTTCCGGCGGAGGCACCGGAGCCGCCCCCTGCTGCCACGCGGCGGCCGCTGACAACTGCGGTCTCGTCCAGGCTGCCGGCAGGCCGGTCACCAGGCCCACCGGCCGGGGCAGCTCCGCCACCGCGGCGGGAAATGATGGCGATGGCCAGTCCGAGCACTGCCAGCAACGCGCCAATAATGATCAGGGCGATGCTCCCGGGAGATGTGGTGTCGTTCGGCCAGCTGACCGTAACGTTCGTGGGGGCGGGCTTGGTACCGTCTGCAGCCAGCAGAATGGACCACTCGCCCTCGGCAGGTGCGATCCACCGGTGCTCGGTGCTTTGCGCGGCGGTCTCTTCGCTGACCCACAGATCCGATCCTGCGGGGTTGGGAACCTTCGCGTCTCCCTCTACCGCGCTGCCCTGCAGTTGCCCGTCCGCTACGGCGGAAATTGACGTATGCGCGGCTTCGCCGATCCAGGCATCAACGTCGCCGGCACGGCCCACTGCCAGGAAGAACTCTCCCTCGCCTTCAACCGTGATATCCACGCGTTCATCATCCACGCCAAGCACGCCGGGCTCGATCACCGTCACCGGCGCCGTGGATTCAGCTGCTGAATAGCTCGCGGAAACTGTCTCCGGAGGTGCCCAGACGGTTCGCAGGGCGATTCCGAGCACCACGGCGAGGAGGCCGGCTGCAATCAGGGCCACTGCAATTTTTAAACGCACAAAAATACCTATCAATCGTCGCTGCGGGGCATGACGCCCGCGTCAAACCGCGGCGGAACGGGGTCAGTCCGCGGGTGGAAATGTCATCGCTCGTCATCGGCCGATCTTTTATAACCCTATGGTAACGAAAAAGGCTGTTAGAGTGCCTTCTTGGTGACAGCCGCCACCCGGGCACCGGCGTTCGGCCCTGCCACCCGTGGTTGCTGCTGACAACCGCTGATACTCTTCGACAAAGTCCATCCCGTCTACGTTCGCGGGCTGAGGGAAACAGGTTCATACGCGTGAGGGAGCATACAGGAAATCCGGCCGGTGCCGAAGGCAACGATAACTCCAGCGAGCAGGAGGCCGCCCGCCCGGTTCCGGTCACGCCTGCCCGCCGGAAATCCGTCCTGACCGCCCTCGGCCGGATCGGCGCCTCCATTCCCCGCGCCCAACCGCGTCTGCGGTTCGAAATGCCGCCGGAAGCCCGGACACCTGATGAGGCTGACGACGTCGAACCGCCGCCTCCCGCCGCCGTCTCCGGTTATACCGCTGCACGCCACCCCATCCACTTCGGTTTCATGGCGACCGTCGGTGTCGGAATGGCGCTGCTGTTGTATTTCATCCTCACCAACATCGGCGAACTGCTTGGTTGGATCGCGGCCGCACTCTTCATCGCGCTCGGCCTGGATCCGGTTGTCCGGTGGCTGGAGCGCAAGGGCTTGCCGCGGCCGGCCGGAGTTGTCGCCGTCGTCCTTGCCTTGGCCGGGCTCCTGGCGGCGTTCTTCTCCACGCTCATTCCGACGATCGTCAACCAGACAACGCAGATCGTGGCCAACGCGCCCAGATACGTCGACGAATTCCTGGAGTCGCCGGTTTTCCAGTCCATTGACGAACGCTTCCAGGTCCGCAACCGCGTGGATGAGGAAGTGGCCAAGTTCTTTGCCAACTCCGACGCCGTTACCGGCATCTTCGGCGGCGTGCTCGGTGTCGGTAGCAGGGTCTTCCAAGGAGCCTTCGGTGCACTGATCGTGCTGGTACTGACCTTGTATTTCCTCGCCTCGCTGCCGGCGATGAAGGTCTGGGCCTACCGGCTCGCGCCGAGATCGCGGCGGCAACGTGTGCAGTTCCTGGCCGAGGAAATCACGGGAAGCGTGGGCAGTTATGTGATCGGGCAGGCCTGCGTTGCCCTCGTCAACGCCGTGGTGGCCTTCATCGCCATGTCCATCGCCGACGTCCCCTTCAGTGTCTTGCTGGCGTTCCTGGTAGCGCTGCTGGCCTTCATACCGCTGGTCGGCGGCATGATCGCCGGCATCATGGTCTCGCTCGTGGCGCTCACCGTGGACTGGCAGACCGCGGTGCTCTTTGCCATCATCTACTTCGCCTACCTGCAGTTCGAGGCGTATTTCGTCTCGCCCCGGATCATGCAACGGGCGGTCGCCGTGCCGGGTGCCGTGGCGGTCATCGCCGTCATTGCCGGCGGCCTGCTGATGGGCGTCCTCGGTGCCCTCATGGCGATCCCGGCAGCGGCCGCGGTGATGCTGCTGATCAAAGAGGTCATTATCAGCCGGCAAGACCAGCGCTAGCCTGCCGCGGGAACTCCCCGGCTAGCGGTAACGGAAACTCCGGGTCTTCCAGCAGTGCGGGTGCCAGTGCCGCCGTTCTGCCAAGGCTGTTTCCGCCCCGAAGAGCGAGTCCTGCCGCCATGCCACCAAGTGTTCCACTCCGGGACGGATCATCTGCCCGCACCCCGGGCAGGTGTAATCCTTGGCAGCGCTGCCCGGCGTGATCCGCCGCACGTTCCACTCCCCGTCCGGCGCGCTCTGCCGTTCCGGGATGCCCGCCCGGGCGCGGTCCAGGTCAAGCTCGGCGCCCTGCGCCCATTTACGTGACGCCGTCCCAGTGTGGCGGCGGGGTCGGTTTGAACGGGGCATGGATCAATTCTGCCCCACCACACAGGTGCCTGCACAAACTAACGTAAAGTGGCCTACTGTGCGTTTAGTTATTGCCCGCTGCTCAGTTGATTACATCGGCCGTCTCCGCGCCCATCTGCCGCTGGCCACACGCCTGCTGATGGTCAAGGCGGACGGCTCCGTTCTCATCCATTCCGACGGCGGCTCCTACAAGCCGCTTAACTGGATGAGCCCGCCCGCCAGACTCCGTGTCGAGACGCCGGACGAAACGGACGCTGCCGACGGCGTAGCCGAAGTCTGGCACGTCCAACATGCCAAGAGTGACGACCGGCTGGTCATCCAGATCCACGAGCAGCTCCACGAGTTCAGCCACGAACTTGGCGTGGACCCGGGACTGGTCAAGGACGGTGTCGAAGCCGACCTGCAGCGCCTGCTGGCCGAGCAGATCCACACCCTCGGCGAGGGCTACAGCCTGATCCGCCGGGAGTACATGACCGCCATCGGTCCGGTCGACATTCTGGCCCGCGATGCCACCGGCGCGACCGTGGCCATTGAACTCAAACGCCGCGGCGATATCGACGGCGTGGAGCAACTGACCCGCTATCTTGAACTGCTGAACCGCGATCCCCTGCTGGCCCCGGTGAAGGGGGTCTTCGCGGCCCAGCAGATCAAGCCGCAGGCCCGGGTGCTGGCATCGGACCGCGGCATAGACTGCCTCACCTTGGATTACGACGCCATGCGCGGGGTTGACGACAGCGAAGCACGCTTGTTCTGACCTCCGCCCGGCCGCCTTTGAATGAGTGCACCGCCTACCCGCAACCGCGGGAAAACATTTGCTTAACAAACGATTGAATGCCCCCACAGGCCGTTGACCTGCCCTTTTACGTATGTGATGCTTAACGCAGTCTTTGTGTATGTGTGTTTTTCATGCTCGCAGGACATGTTGCGAGTGTGAAGCTCCTCACCGCTTCGGCAACCAGCCGGACATGAGGTCTTCCACGGAGTGACCCCCGGTCCGGTACGAGGTGTGCCGGGCTAAAAAGTTCCACTATGAGGAGAAATAAATGGCACAGGGGACCGTCAAGTGGTTCAACGCTGAAAAGGGCTTCGGCTTCATCACCCCGGATGATTCCGACGGCGATGTTTTTGTTCACTACTCTGAAATCCAGACGGGTGGTTTCAAGACCCTGGACGAGAACCAGCGTGTGACCTTCGAGATCGGGCAGGGCGCCAAGGGGCCGCAGGCAACCGGCGTAACCGTCATCTGAGGTTTCGAATACCACCTCGCGGCACCGCTGCGACGGACTTGCACAGAGGTCCCCGGAGGAATCCGGGGACCTCTGACGTTAAGCCAACCTGCCGGCCAGCGCTCCGGGCTCCGGTTCGCTCCCCTGCCGGGCTACGGCAGCCCCCAAAGTACGCAGCTTCTCGTCGAAACGCTCATAGCCACGGTCTATATGGTCTACGCCCCGGACCTCGGTCACGCCGTCGGCTACCAGTCCGGCAATCACCAAGGCAGCGCCGGCACGGATGTCATTTGCCACTACAGGCGCTCCGGACAGCTGCGGCACTCCCCTGATCAAGGCATGATGCCCATCCAGCCGGACCACGGCACCGAGCCGGGCCAGCTCAGAGGTAAAGCCCCAGCGCGCCTCAAAAACGTTTTCGGTCACCATGCCGTTGCCATCCGCTACCGCGTTCAGTGCTACTACGAACGGTTGGAGGTCCGTGGGGAATCCCGGATACGGCAGCGTGGAGACGTTGATCGGAGCGGGACGGCCGTTGCCCTCGACGATGAATCCGTCCGCCCGGGTGGTGATTGTGCAACCGGCCTGGGCCAACTTGTCCAGCACCACGGACAGATGCTCCGGAACCGCATTGCAGACGTCCACGCACCCGCCGCTCATTGCAGCGGCAAACGCCCACGTGCCCGCAACGATCCGGTCCGGAACGGTCCGGTGCGTGACCGGATGCAAACGTTCGACGCCGGTTATCACCAAGGTCGGCGAGCCGATCCCTTCGATCTGCGCTCCCATGGCCACCAGCAACTCGGCTATGTCGCAGACCTCCGGTTCCCGTGCCGCGTTGTCGATGGTCGTGACGCCGTGGGCCAAGGTGGCCGCCATCATCAGATTCTCGGTTGCCCCTACGGACGGAAACGAGAGCCGATGGTGGGCCGCATGCAGGCCGTTGGGTGCACGCGCGACAAGATAGCCATGCGCAATGACTATTTCCGCCCCCATCAGCTCCAGGCCGCTGCGGTGCATGTCCAGGCCTCGGGAGCCAATGGCATCTCCACCGGGCAGGGCCACCTCTGCCTGGCGGCAGCGGGCGACCAGCGGTCCCAACACCGATATCGACGCGCGCATTGCCCGGACCAGGTCATAATCGGCCTGATGGGCGGGCTCGGCAGGAACGTCAATGTGCACGCAGGACGCATCGACGTCGTAATCAACGGTGCAGCCAAGCCTTCGCAACAGCTCCGCCATGATCCACACGTCCTGGATATTCGGCACGTTGGTGATCGTGGACTTTCCCTCGGCCAGCAGCACGGCGGCCATCAGTTTCAAGACACTGTTCTTCGCCCCGGCCACCTCAACACGCCCCGACAGGGTGCTGGGTCCGTTGACGACGATCACATCTTCCATAGTCCCCATCCTAATGAGCGGTCCGTAAAGAACAGCGGCGCGGCTCCGGTGAGGAGCCGCGCCGCGAAAGCATTTTCATCGCCAGGTACCGATCCCTATCACCGGACCGGCCTCCAACCAGGAAGACAGACCCGCGTAAACATCGAAGCTCATGGCGAGCAGCAGTTCCTGCTTGTCATGGCGAAGCATCACCACGATGGCCCCGGGCTGTATTTTCGCCCGCTCGGCCTCCGTAGGTTGGCGCCACCCCTGCAGCTCCAAAGCGCTGCGCCGGAATCTGTAGCGCGGCCTGGGGCTCAGGGAAAAGAGCCGCAGCCATTCCAGGTGTTTGTCCGCATAACGACAAACCCCCATCTGCCAGCTGCCAGGCAGCATGCAGATGGAGGCGTCAAAAGTGCCAAGGGCGCGCCGCAGTTGGTAGCGGCGCACCCCGAAGGCAAGCAGCGTCAGTAGCAGCAGCAGGAACAGTGCCGCCAGAATAGCGAACGTGTAACCGACTTCTTCCACTGGCGCCGCTAGCTGTACCTAAGCCGTGGCCAGGTCATTGACCGTGGCATTATCCGCCACGATGACCACGCGGTTACTGTCGACGGAGAAGAATCCGCCGTCCACGGTCACGTTGATCCGCTCGCCGTTGACCGGGTTGATCCCCAGCTCGCCGGGAGCCAGAATAGCCAGCACCGGCGAGTGGCCGGGCAGGATTCCGATCTCGCCTTCTGCGGTACGAGCCTTGACCAAAGTTGCCGCACCGGACCACACGAAATGGTCCGCCGCCACAATCTCTACTTCCAGTTCAGCCGCTTCGTTAGCCATTGGCTTACTTGCTCTGTTCCTGGATCTTGGCCCACTGGCGCTCTACGTCGTCCAGGCCACCGATGTTGAAGAACGCCTGCTCCGCAATGTGGTCCAGCTCGCCGTCGCAGATGGCCTTGAAGCCTTCAACGGTGTCCTTGATCGAAACGGTGGAACCCTCCACGCCGGTGAACTGCTTGGCGGTGTAGGTGTTCTGCGACAGGAACTGCTGGATACGGCGAGCACGCGCCACAACAATCTTGTCCTCTTCGCCCAGTTCATCAATACCGAGGATGGCGATGATGTCCTGCAGTTCCTTGTTCTTCTGCAGGATCTGCTTCACGCGGACGGCGACGTCGTAATGCGCCTGGCCGATGTACTGCGGATCCAGGATTCGCGACGTGGAGGTCAGCGGATCCACAGCGGGGTACAGGCCACGGGAAGCGATTTCACGGGAAAGTTCCGTGGTCGCATCCAGATGCGCGAACGTGGTTGCCGGAGCCGGGTCGGTGTAGTCATCGGCCGGGACGTAGATCGCCTGCATCGAGGTGATCGAGTGGCCCTTGGTCGACGTAATACGTTCCTGCAGCAGGCCCATTTCGTCAGCAAGGTTCGGCTGGTAACCAACGGCGGAGGGCATACGGCCCAGCAGCGTGGAGACCTCGGAACCTGCCTGGGTGAAACGGAAGATGTTGTCGATGAAGAGCAGCACGTCCTGGTTCTGCACATCGCGGAAGTATTCCGCCATGGTCAGCGCCGACAGTGCCACGCGCAGACGCGTTCCCGGCGGCTCGTCCATCTGGCCGAAAACAAGTGCCGTGTCCTTCAGAACGCCGGCTTCTTCCATTTCGACCCAGAGGTCGTTACCTTCACGGGTACGCTCGCCGACACCGGCGAATACCGAGGTACCGCCGAAGTTACGGGCAACACGGGTGATCATTTCCTGGATCAGCACGGTCTTGCCGACACCGGCACCGCCGAACAGGCCGATCTTTCCACCCTTGATGTACGGGGTGAGGAGGTCAATGACCTTGATGCCGGTCTCAAGGATCTCCGTGGAGCTTTCCAAATCGGCAAAGTTGGGAGCCTTGCGGTGGATCGGCCAGCGCTCGTTGATCTCCAGTTCGGAAGCTTCAACGTCGAGCGGTTCGCCCAGCACGTTGAAGATGTGACCCTTGACGCCATCACCAACAGGCACGGTAATGGGCGAACCCGTATCCGTAACGGTGGTGCCGCGGACGAGACCGTCGGTGGCCTGCAGGGAGATAGCACGAACGAGGTTGTCGCCAAGGTGCTGCGAGGTCTCGAAGGTGATGGTGTGGGTGTCGCCGTTGAGCGTGATCTCAGCGGTCAATGCGTTGTAGATGCCGGGGATGGCGTCAGCCGGGAACTCGACGTCGACAACCGGGCCGATCACACGGGCAATACGGCCAGTGGCGCCCGAGCCGACGGAACCGGTTCCGTGCTCGATAGTTTGGGCAGTCATCTCTCTCACTTCATTCAGTTAGATGGCGTGGGTTAAAGTTTACTTTGGCCTGAGGCGCCTTCGACGCCGAAGGTCAGGACGCGCTTAGCGCGTCCGCACCGCCGACAATCTCGGTCAGCTCCTGCGTGATTTCGGCCTGACGTGCGTTGTTCCGGAGCCTTGTGTACTTCTTGATGAGGTCCGAAGCGTTGTCGCCGGCAGATTTCATGGCCCGCTGGCGGGCGGCAAGTTCACTGGCGGCGGACTGCAGCATGGCTGCAAAGATACGCGACTCAATGTAGCGCGGCAGCAACGCATCCAGTACCTGCTCAGGTTCCGGCTCGTACTCGTACAACGGCAGCAGATCCGATTCCGATACAGCCTCCTCCTCCACGACTTCCAGGGGCAGCAGACGAATAACCGTCGGCTCCTGGGTCACCATGGACTTGAAGCGCGTGTAGACAACGTGGATCTCGTCGACACCGCCCTCTTCATAAGCAGTGTTGAAGTCTGCGAGCACGGCATCGCCGATCTCGCGGGCAACCTCGAAGGCCGGCGCATCTGTGCCGCCGGTCCACACCTGCTCGTACGAAAGACTGCGGAAATCAAAGTAAGCCTGCGCCTTGCGGCCAACAAGGTAGTGGCGCACTTCCTTGCCGTCTGCCCGCAGCAATTCGGTCAGCGACTGTGCCTGCTTCAGAATCGACGCAGAGTACGCTCCTGCCAGACCGCGGTCGGAGGTCATTACCACGACGGCCGCGCGCCGGATCTGCTCCGGCTCGGTGGTCAGCGGGTGTTCGATCTCCGACTGTGACGACACAGCAGAAACGGCACGGGTGATCGCATTGGCGTAGGGCAGTGACGCAGCCACACGAGTGCGGGCCTTTCCAATGCGCGAGGCAGCGATCAGCTCCATCGCCTTGAAGATCTTCTGCATCGACGTGGTCGAAGCAATCTTCTGGCGGTAGACCCGAATCTGGGCTCCCATACTTTTCCTTTCCTAATCCTCGCTGATTGAGCGAAGTCGAGTCCTATGCATGACGGCGTCAGGATTTCGACCCCGCTCAATCAACGAAAATGAATTAGCGCTTCTGCCGGACGATCTTTTCCTGATCCACGGCTTCCTCGGCCAGGGCGTCATACTCTTCTCGGCCTGCACCGACAAGCTGGTTGTCGCCTTCTCCGAAGAAGCCCTTCTTGAATTCCGTGATCTGCTGATCAAGTTCCTGGACCGTGGAGTCCTCAAGCAGGTTGGTCTGCGCGATCGTGGTCAGGACCGACGAGCGGTGACGCAGATGCTGAAGGAACTCGGTTTCGAAACGGTTGATGTCTTCGATCGGAACTTCATCCAGGTGACCGTTCGTACCGGCCCAGATGGAGACAACCTGGTCTTCGACCGGGAACGGCGAGTACTGTCCCTGCTTGAGCAGTTCGGTCAGTCGCGCACCACGGTTGAGCTGCTGCTTGGTAGCAGCATCGAGGTCGGACGCGAACATCGCGAACGCCTGCATGTCGCGGTACTGCGCCAGTTCCAGCTTCAAGGTACCGGAGACCTTCTTCATGGCCTTGACCTGCGCCGAACCACCCACGCGGGAAACGGAGATACCCACGTCGACAGCAGGACGCTGGTTGGCGTTGAAGAGATCCGACTGCAGGAAGATCTGTCCGTCGGTGATCGAGATGACGTTCGTCGGGATGTACGCCGAAACGTCATTGGCCTTGGTTTCGATGAGCGGCAGACCGGTCATCGAACCAGCACCCAGCTCGTCGGAGAGCTTCGCACAACGCTCCAGCAGACGCGAGTGCAGGTAGAAGACGTCACCCGGGTAGGCTTCACGTCCCGGCGGACGACGCAGCAGCAGCGACACGGCACGGTAGGCTTCAGCCTGCTTGGAGAGGTCATCAAACACGATCAGAACGTGCTTGCCGCCGTACATCCAGTGCTGCCCGATGGCCGAACCGGCATAGGGCGCCAGGTACTTGAAGCCGGCCGGGTCGGAAGCCGGAGACGCCACGATGGTGGTGTACTCCATCGCGCCCTTCTCCTCCAGCGACTTACGGACTGCAGCGATGGTGGAGGCCTTCTGGCCGATCGCGACGTAGATGCAGCGGACCTGCTTGTTGACGTCGCCGGACTCCCAGTTGGCTTTCTGGTTGATGATCGTGTCGATCGCGATCGCCGACTTACCGGTCTGACGGTCACCGATGATCAGCTGACGCTGGCCACGGCCGATCGGGATCATGGAATCGATGGCCTTCATGCCGGTCTGCATGGGCTCGTGGACCGACTTGCGCTGGGTCACGCCCGGTGCCTGCAGTTCCAAAGCGCGGCGGCCTTCGGATTCGATGGGGCCCATGTCATCCAGGGGCTCACCCAGCGGATCGACAACGCGGCCGAGGAAGTTGTCTCCCACGGGAACGGACAAAACTTCACCGGTGCGGTGAACTTCCATGCCTTCGACGATGCCGGTGAAGTCACCGAGGATGACGACACCGATTTCGCGGGTGTCGAGGTTCTGGGCGAGGCCCAGAATGCCGTTCTCGAAACGCAACAGTTCGTTGGCCATTACCGAGGGAAGACCCTCAACACGGGCAATGCCATCACTGGCGGTTGTTACGCGGCCAACTTCAACGCGCTCGGCGCTGCCCGGTTCGTAGGACGCCGCGAACTCGTTCAACGCATTACGGACGTCGTCGGCGTTGATGGTCAATTCGGCCATCTGCAGTCCCTGCTCTCCTATGTTGTGATCATCGCGTGGGCGACGACCGGTGTGTATATCAGTCTGTATTGAGGCTTCCGGCTCCAGCTCTTCGTCCCCGAAGGGACGAGTGCTAGGCCGCGAGCTTCCGACGAAGTTCGGACAGGCGGGTGACGACCGAGGAATCAACCACTTCGTCGCCTACCTGCACGCGGACTCCGCCAACTAGTGATGGGTCAACGTTGACATTGATCTTCAGCTCGCGGCCGTACAACCCATTGAGCCCTGCCTGCAGACGTGAGATCTGCTCCTGGGTCAGCGGACGGGAAACGCTGACGTTGGCGATCCAACGCTGCTGGCGCTGGGCAACCAGTTCCACAAAGCGCCGGACCAGAGCGGTCGGCTTGAGCCCGCGCGGGGCAGTAACTGCCTGGCGGATCAAGACCTGCGCCTCGGGTCCGACGTTCGGAACCAGCTTCAGAGCCAGAGCCGATTTAGCCTCGGCCGATGCCTGCGGTTCAACCAGCGCGCGCTGCAGATCGTGATCTGCCTCGACGAGCCGGATGAAATGGAACAGGTCGTTCTCCAGACCTTCGAGTCCGTCAACTCCAGCGCCCTTGCTCTCCGCAACAGCGATAGCAGTGGTAGCCGCGAGGGTTTCCAGAGCGTCACCAATGTCACGTGCAGAGCCCCAGCGGGATGCGGCCAGGCCTTCGGCTACGGCCCGGGCATCAGCCGAAACCTTGCCGCCGACCAACTGGGAAACCAGCTGCGCCTTGTCCTCGCCGCTGCGTGCCGGGTCCGTGAGGCTCCGACGCAGTCCGGCATTGCTGTCCAGCAGACCCAGAATTGCAAAGAGTTCCTCTGCCAGGGACAGCGGAGCGGTGGGAAGCTTTGCTTCCAGCTCCTGCTGTGCCGCTTTCAGTGACTCGCTCGATACACCTGCCATTAGTTCGAAGCACCTGCATTCTGGGATGCCGGAGCCGAAGCTTCAAGATCGGCCAGGAAGCGGTCAACAACACGTGCGGAACGCGCGTCATCGTTGAGAGATTCCCCGACAATCTTGCCGGCCAGTTCGGTAGCCAGCACGCCGACTTCGCTGCGCAGCGAAGTAACGGCTGCCTGGCGCTCGGCTGCAATCTGCACCTGCGCCTGCTCGCTGATGCGGTTGGCTTCAGCGGCGGCCTTGTCCTTCAGCTCTGCAAGGATCTGGGCACCTTCGGCGCGCGCGTCCTCACGGATGCGGTTTGCTTCGGTGCGTGCGTCCAGCAGCTGCTGCTTGTATTCGTCCAGGGCGGCGCTGGCCTCGGCCTGGGCGGCCTCGGCCTTGGCAATTCCGCCCTCAATAGCTTCGGCACGCTCTGCATAGGTCTTTTCGAAGGCCGGAACGACCTTCTTAGCGACGATATACATGAGGATGGCGAAGCCAATGAGCGTGACCGCGATTTCCCAGATATTAGGGACCAGAGGGTTGACGCCCTCTTCGGCGGCGAGGATAACTGCCTCTTTCATATCTCACCCGTCCTATCTACTCGGTTTGGAAAGTAAGCGTTGTCTGCTAGAGAACGAACGCGAACACCAGGCCGAGGATGGCGAGAGCTTCAGTCAGCGCCAGGCCCAAGAAGGCGATCGGCTGCAGCACGCGCTGTGCCTCGGGCTGACGGGCGACACCGTTGATGTAAGCGGCGAAGACGAGTCCCACGCCGATGGCACCGCCGATTGCGGAGAGACCATAACCTACGAGGTTGATATTGCCTTCCATTATTTTCCTTTCAAGATGCCCAGAGGGCAGGTTGTTTGGTTCAGGGGCTTCCCCAACGGGGAAATCTAGTGTTCCTCGGCCAGGGAGCCTTGGATGTAAATCGCTGTCAGCAGGACGAAGACGTATGCCTGCAGGACCTGGATCAGGATTTCGAAGAAGTACATAGCCACGCCACCCGCAATGGTGAGGACTCCAAGAGGCTTGAACCAGAAGTCGGCGTCCATAAGCAGGAATTCGGAACCCGCCGCGGACAGCATGATGATCAAGTGTCCCGCCAGCATGGTGGCGAAAAGACGGAGGCTGTGAGTGACGGGCCGAACCAAGAAGGTAGAGATGATCTCAATGATGACGATCAGCGGCAGAATCGCCTTCGGGACGCCTGCCGGTACCACAGCGAGCTTGAAGTAACCGATGCCGTGCTTCTTGAGGCCCAGCACGATCCAGGTGATGTAGACGATCCCGGCCAGAGCGTAGGCCGTGCCCACATGGGACGGAGTCGGAATCTGCAACAGAGGAACAGATCCGAAGAAGTTGTTCACCAGGATGAAGAAGAACAAGGAGAACAGCAGCGGCACAAATGGCCGGTAGTCCCGCTCGCCGATAATGTCCTTGCCCACGGAGTTGCGGACGAAGTTGTAGCTCATTTCGCCCAGGTGCTGAAGCTTGCCTGGCACCAGCTGACCGCGGCGTGACGCGGCCAGGAAGAACCAGGAAATCAGTGCAACAGAGAGCAGGACCAGCAGCATCTGCTTGCCGAAACCTGTTCCGTACTCGGCAGCCCAAGGGAGAATCTCCGGAAGGTGCATATCTTCGAGGGTCGGTGGGACGAAGCCACCTTCATTAGCGGCCGCCGGACGCGCAAGCGCGATCAACGCGTTTCCTCTCTGCAGTGTCCATCATTGGGCGTTTCAGGGTGGATTGCCGTCTCGGCACGCCACCGTATGAAGTTGTCTGACATTTAGATGTTGTTCCCTTGACCGTCCCCATGGCGGCGCTTAGCGCTGCGGGTGAGGTTGTGTTTTCGGGCCAGATAATATCCGCCGCCAGCGCCTAGAACGGCACCGACGATGAACAGCCACCGGGTATTCAACAGATAGTCCAGCCCCCAGCCTATCAAACCCCAGGCTATGATCCCGCCAACTATATAGGTCAAGACCGTGTTGCCGCCCTGGTAGCGGGAGTCGCCGCTGCCAGGATCTGAATTGCGGGAATTCTGCGCAGGCATTAACGGGCTTCCTTCCCGGCTGTAGAGCTTTCGCCGTCTTCCGGATCGTCGTAAATCTGGTATCGAACGCGGGAGAATGCGAAAACTTCCGCAATCTGCCACACCACAACACTGACGACGGCAGCAATGAAGAACCAGGTCGTTTCCAGCCAGTCCGGCGTGCCGATAATAAAGAGCGCAGCACCGAAACCAACAACCTTGAGCACGTAGGTGGCGATGAAGGCACCAATCGCGCCGGACGGATTTCTCCGCCCGACGACATGGCCGATCAAAAGGCTTATGGCGAAGAAAACTACTACCAGCACTGAACCGAGCACAGCGCTAAGGGCGCCCACACCCCCCGCCACGATGAATGCCAGCACTACCACCAGAAGAGTGGCTGCAGCGGCACCAAGGGACGAGGTCTTCAGGATCTTCAGCCATGGAGTGGCCGTGGGACCGGAGACAGGTACGGCACTGCCAGCGGCACTGTTGCCGTTGGAATGATGCGTGCTCATAGCTGTCCGATCGGGTGCACATGCGGGGATGATGACCGGTAGACCGGCCGACAAGAATTCTACACGAGATAGAAGTCAGCCTGTGAATGCATGTCCTGCTCCTGACGTTATCCGGTCGCGGCGTCGGCTGCGCGACGGCCGAAGATGCGTGGGGAGCGCAGATAGAAGAGTACGACGGCGGCGCAAACCAGCAGCGCAGATGCCTTGCCCGGTACGTTGCTGGCGGCAGCCACGAGTCCGCACAACCCGGTCAGCAGCGAGCAAGCCGCGACCAGCAGGGCCGACTGCACATGGCTGAGCCCAGCGTCCGTCAACCGTTGGTAGACGTGCTGACGATGCGCCGCGTACCACCGCTCCCCCGCACTGATCCGGCGCAGCAAAGTGGACATCGTATCGGCAAGATAGATGGTCACCGGCCCCAGCAAATACTCCGGTTGGACTCCGCTGAGAAAACCCGCCGCCCCCAGGACGGCCAGCGAAGCGCCCAACAAATAACTGCCGACGTCGCCAAGGAAATTGCTGCCGGAGAGGTTCCAGGGCAGAAAAGCCGCAAACGCGACGGCAACCACAAGCCCCGAGACCATCAGCCAGTCAAGCGATGACATCATTCCGGCCACTGAAAACAACAGTCCCACGACCAGCCCATGCAGGCCCGATATACCGTTGACCCCATCCATGAAGTTCGCAACATTGATGTAGCCGGCAATGGCCAGCGCGCCGACCGGAATCCATAACCAGGAGGTATCGGTCAGGACCACGATGATGGCTGTACCGGTGGCGCCGATTCCCAACTGCAGCAGGAAGCGTACGGAAATGGCCACACCGCGGAAGTCCTCCAGCCAGCCCAGTACAGAGGCGGCTGCGCAAACGCCGGCCACAGTAGCGATGATCGCCACGCCATCGGCAGCGGCCCCGGTCAGCACTGCCGTGAGCAGCCCGCCAAGAACGCCGACCGCCACAGTGATGCCCATGCCGCGGACAACTACTTTTGTGTGGGACGATCTCTCGTTTGGTATGTCCAGCACGCCCAGCTTGAGCAGCAGTGGTTTCAAGGCCAGGGGCAGCGACAGGCTGATGACGAAGGCAACAGCGGCTGAAAGCACTCCGGTCATTTGGCCGACTCCGGCTCGTTACTGGCCAGTGGCAGGTGCTGCCGGTTTTTCCACTCCTCAAGACTCATCTGGTGCGGATCCAGTGCGTCAATGGAAGCATGCGAAATCTTCGGGTGCAGCGGACGCGAATCGTCTTCACCGATACCGATGAGTTCTTCGTGCAGCTTTTCACCTGGACGCAGGCCGGTGAAGACGATATCAATCTCTTTGCCGGACATCGCGATCATGCGCTGGGCAACGTCGAGGATCCGTACCGGCTCGCCCATGTCCAGAATCAGGACCTCTCCCCCGCGTCCGATGGCTCCAGCCTGAATGACCAACTGGCACGCTTCCGGAATCGTCATGAAGAAACGGGTTGCGTCCGCATCGGTCACCGTCACCGGTCCCCCGTTGCGGATCTGCTGGTTGAACAGCGGCAGCACGGAACCGCGGCTACCCAGAACATTTCCGAAACGGACCGAAACGTACTTCAATCCGGTTTGTTGCGCGAGCCACGCCGTGATTTTCTCGGCAACCCGCTTCGAATGTCCAAGCACCGTCGTCGGATTAGCCGCCTTGTCAGTGGAAATATTGACGAACGTCTGAACATCGGCCAGCCGGGCGGCTTGGAGAACGTTCAGGGTGCCCAAGATATTCGTTTTCCAGGCTTCCTCGGGATACTGCTCCAGCAGGGAAACGTGTTTGAGCGCCGCTGCGTGGAACACCACCTCGGGTTTCCGATCCAGGAAGATCTCGTCCAGGGCAGCTGCGTCGCGGATGTCGGCCAGAACCGTGTCTTTGCCGTTAAGCAATCCTTGGCCGGTAATCGATATCTGGGTGGACTGCAGCCCGGTTTCGTCTCGGTCCAACATGATCAATTCACGCGGCTCGAATTCGTTGATCTGCCGGCACAGTTCCGATCCGATGGAGCCGCCGGCCCCGGTGATCAGCACGCGCTTTCCCTTGACATAATGAGCGATCTCATCAACGTGGATGTCGACGGGCTGCCGTCCAATCAGATCCTCGATTGCCACTTCGCGGAAGGAAAATTCGGACCCGCCGGTCAACATGTCCTTCAGCGGCGGGACAACCAGAACCTTGATGTTCAGGCCCGCGACTGCGTCGGAGATCCGGCGGACTTGCTTGGCATCGATGTCCGCTATGGCGATCAACAGGACCGTGGCGTTTGTCCGGGCAACGATGTCCGGCAGGTCCTCCATCCGGCCGAGCACCGGAACACTGGCAATCCGCAGGTGCTTCTTCGCTGGGTCGTCGTCAATCAGGCCGACAGGCAGCCAAGGCGACTGCGGGTCGTTGCACATGCGGCTCACGATGGACTTTCCCACAAAACCAGCGCCGTAGATCAGGGTCCTGGCGGCCTCTTCGCCGGGTTTGGCCTTGCTCTCAACGTACATCCGCTTCAGGTAACGGATAGCGGCCATGAAAAGGCAGGCGAACGGGAAGGCGATGATGCCTGTACCACGGGCGATACCCATGGAGATACCAAAGAACAGCAGGGCGACCGTGGTGATGGCCGAAACCGCCACCGTCACGATCACAAGCAGCTTTGCCTCATGGAAGCTGCCAAAGCTGTACCGCCCCTTATACAGCGCGAAGGCTGAACCCACTGCGAACTGTGCGGCGATCGCAATGGCGCAGAGGACGATGATGCCGGGGATCTTCGATGGATCCAGTACCATCTCGTACCGCAGGAAGACGGCCAGGACGATCGAAACAATCCAGGCGGATGAATCCAGCAGGAACTGCGACCAGAGCCAGAGTGCCTTGTCGCTGCTGGCAGTCTTACCGGATGCGGGGCCACGTCCAATGCTCATAGCTGGCTGCTCTCCCCTGGCGTCTCCGCTGCAAGGTCCGGCGTTAGCCCGGCCGGTTCCTCCCCAATGCCGAGGATGTCCGGCACGATTTCCCGCAACCGGGCAACGGGTATGGCTCCGTCACGGACCACACGGAAGGGTTGCGAAGTGCAGTCGACGATAGTCGACGGCAGGGACTGGCTGTCTTCGGTATCACCGCGCAGTCCGTCTTCCAGGTAGACCTCCACGGATTCAGCAAGCTGCACGTGGGCTTCGGCGGCTGTCCGGGATGCCGGCTGGCCGGTGCGGTTCGCGGACGAAACCGCCAGCGGGCCTGTCACCGCGAGCAGGTCCAGCGCCAGAGGGTCATCCGGCATCCGCAGGGCCACGGTGCCCTTGGTGTCACCCAGATCCCAGGTCAGCGACGGCTGGGCATGGAAGATCAGAGTCAGTCCGCCGGGCCAGAATTCGTCCGCCAGGCGCCGGGCCTGCTCGGCGATATCCACCGCGAGCCCGTCCATGGTCTGCGGACGGGGAATGAGGACCGGAGGGGGCATGGTGCGGCCACGGCCCTTGGCTGCCAACAGCGTGGCAACCGCCTGTGGCGAGAACGCGTCCGCGGCGATGCCATACACCGTGTCCGTCGGCATGACAATGCACTGTTTTGACGCGATCGCCGTCTGCGCGGCGGCAAGGCCTTCACTACGTTCGACATCGTCCGTGCAGTTGAATGTGGTGGTCACAGAATCATTCTTTCATTTCGGGGCAGCGCTACCGCCGGACGGCGGCGGTGGCCCGTTCGCGTCCGGTCAAATCGTAGACTGTGGCAACATCGTTCCAGCACCCGCCACTGTGCAGCAGGTGCGACACAGCTTCAGCCTGGACTTCCGCATGTTCCATGATGAAGTAGCCGCCGGATTTCAACAGCCGCGCGGCGGTGCTGGCCGTGGCGGCTGGCAACTGGAGACCGTCGGCGCCGCCACCATACAGGGCAATTTGCGGGTCATGTTCCGCCACTTCCGGGTCCCGCGGCACGGCTTCGGCGGGAATGTACGGAGGATTGGAAACAACGACGTCGAAGGTTCCGTCGTGTTCGGTAAGCGCGGTACGTAGGTCTTCCTGGACCAGGGTCACGCCCCACGGCTCCAGGTTGCGTGCCGCCCAGGCGTGGGCCAGATCACTCAGTTCCACGGCGATGACTTCCGCTCCGGGAACTTCCTGGGCAATGGACGCCGCAATGGCACCCGACCCGGTACCAAGATCAACGACCTTTGCACGCGGGATTTTCACAGCGCGGTCGATGGCGTACTGGGCAACGGTCTCCGTCTCCGGCCGCGGGATAAAGACTCCGGGCCCAACCTGCAGTTCGAGGTGGCGGAAGTACGCCTTGCCCGTAATGTGCTGGAGCGGAACCCGACGGGCCCGTTCCGCCACGAGTTCACCGAACTCCGGCGGGACCGTTGCACCGGTCAGGGCCAGCGATCTGATCCGGCCTAAGGACTCAGCCATGAGGTGAGCCGCCAGAAGCTCGGCATCCACGCGTGGACTGGGCACCCCCGCCCGCGCCAAAATCTGAGTTGCCTCGGCGAGAGCCTCGGCAAGCGTTTCTCCGGTCACTGGTGCCTAATGATCCTCGCCGACCGCCTCAAGCCGCGCCTGCTCGTCGGCCTCGATGGCCGACTGGATGACGGGCTCCAGTTCCCCGTTCATGACCGCATCCAGGTTGTAGGCCTTGTAGCCGGTGCGATGGTCCGCTATGCGGTTTTCCGGAAAATTGTACGTGCGGATGCGTTCAGAGCGGTCCATGGTCCGGATCTGCGACTTACGGGTCTCTGAGTTGGCTGCGTCGATCTGCTCCTGCTGGTGCGCCAACAGGCGGGCACGTAGCACTCGCATGCCCGCTTCACGGTTCTGCAGCTGGGACTTTTCGTTTTGCATCGCGACTACGATCCCGGTGGGAATGTGCGTGATGCGGACGGCGGAATCCGTGGTGTTGACGGACTGCCCACCTGGCCCGGAGGAGCGGTAGACATCGATCTTCAGGTCGTTCTGGCTGATGTCGACTTCTTCCGGCTCGTCCACTTCCGGCAGGACCAGGACACCTGCGGCGGAGGTGTGGATACGGCCCTGGGATTCGGTGACCGGAACACGCTGGACCCGGTGCACGCCGCCTTCGAACTTCATCCTGGCCCAGACGCCTTCTGCGGGATCGTTCGATGAACCCTTGATCGCCATGGACACGTCCTTGTAACCGCCCAGATCGGACTCGGTGGCGGAGATGATTTCGGTCTTCCAGCCGCGTTGCTCCGCATACCGGGTGTACATACGCAGCAGATCACCGGCGAACAAGGCGGCTTCGTCGCCACCTTCACCGCCCTTGACCTCGATGATGACATTGCGTGCGTCGTCCGGATCCCGCGGGATCAACAACCGGCGCAGTCTTGCCTGGGCTGTCTCGAGATCAGCTTCAAGCGCAGGGATTTCGGCAGCGAACTCGGGGTCCTCGGCAGCCATTTCCCGTGCCGCGCCCAGGTCGCCCTCCAGGTGGCTCCAGCGGTTGTATGCCTCGACAATACCGTTCAGCTGCGCCGACCGGCGGCCCAGCTTGCGAGCCAGTCCCTGGTCCGCGTATACGGCCGGATCGCTCAGCCGCTTTTGCAGCTCTGCATGCTCTGCGAGCAATCCCTGTACGGACTCAAACATTTCTCAAACCTCTTTCGACTTCTTCAATAAGTCTAGATAAGACACCAACCGGCCGCTTAAACAACGAACCGCCCAGGTTCCGCCGGTCCCGCATTGCGGGACCGGCGGAACCATGAGCGGTTAGGGCAGCTACTTGTCGTTGTCGGACTTCGCGCCCAGCGTCGTCTTCTGTACCTGCATCAGGAACTCGACGTTGGATTGAGTGTCCCGGATCTTGTTGGTGAGAAGCTCAAGCGCCTGCTGCGTATCGAGTCCGGAAAGAACCCGGCGCAGCTTCCACATGATCTTGACTTCCTCCGAGGAGAGCAAGTTCTCTTCGCGACGGGTACCGGAAGCGTTGACGTCCACGGCAGGGAAGATCCGCTTGTCCGCCAGATTGCGGGACAGGCGAAGTTCCATGTTGCCCGTGCCCTTGAACTCTTCGAAAATGACTTCGTCCATCTTGGAACCGGTTTCCACCAATGCGGTTGCCAGGATGGTCAAAGAACCGCCGTTTTCGATGTTGCGTGCAGCACCGAAGAAGCGCTTCGGCGGGTACAGCGCGGAGGAATCCACGCCACCGGAGAGAATACGTCCGGAAGCAGGAGCAGCCAGGTTGTAGGCGCGTCCCAGGCGGGTCATCGAGTCGAGCAGAACGACGACGTCCATTCCCATTTCCACCAGGCGCTTGGCGCGCTCGATGGCGAGTTCGGCAACCGTGGTGTGGTCGTCGGCGGGACGGTCGAAGGTGGAGGCAATGACCTCGCCCTTGACCGTGCGCTGCATGTCGGTGACTTCTTCGGGACGCTCGTCAACCAGAACCATCATGAGGTGGACCTCAGGATTGTTGATCGTGATGGCGTTGGCAATGGACTGCAGAATCAGCGTCTTACCGGCCTTCGGCGGCGACACGATGAGACCGCGCTGGCCCTTGCCGATCGGTGCTACCAGGTCGATAACGCGGGGGCCGATCTTCTTCGGCTCCGTTTCGAGGCGCAGGCGCTCCGAGGGGTAGAGCGGAACCAGCTTGGTGAAGTCGACCCGGTCCTTGTTATCTTCGGCAGGCTTGCCGTTGACGGAGGTCAGGCGCACCAAGGCGTTGAACTTCTGGCGGCTGTTCTGGTTGGCGTTTTCGCCGTCCCGCGGGGCCCGGATGGCACCAACAACGGCGTCGCCCTTGCGCAGGTTGTACTTCTTGACCTGTGCCAGCGAGACGTAGACATCGTTCGGACCGGGCAGGTAGCCGGAGGTGCGCACGAACGCGTAGTTCTCGAGGACGTCGAGGATGCCGGCCACGGGCAGCAGCACGTCATCGTCGGTAACCTCGGTATCGTCCACGTCCGGGTTCTGGCCGCGTCCGCGGCGGCGCTCGTTGCGGTCACGGTACCGGTTGCTGGTGTCCGTGTCGCGGTCGCGGCGGTTCCGGTTGCGGCGGTTGCGTCCGCGGCCGCCATCGTCGCCGTCGTCGCTGCGGTTGTCACTCCGGCTATCGCTGCGGTTGTCACTCCGACTATCGCTGCCAGCGGACTCGTTGTCGCGGCCGCGGGTCCGGCTGCGCTCACGCCGGTCATTACGGTCGCTACGGTCGCTGCGCTCGGTCTGGCCTTCCTTCGCGCCCTCAGCAGGAGCTTCGGACGGCTCCGCCTTGTCAGCGGGCTTTTCGGCCTGCTGCTCCGGCTGGTCCTCACGACGGCTACGGCCGCGGCTACGACGGCCCTCACGGCCGCCTTCGGACTCCGGCTTCGCCTCGGCGGGCTGCACTTCGGCTGGCTGCGCGTCGACGCGCTGTGCCTCTGCAGCCTTGGAACCGGCAACTTCGCCGTCCGTTGCCGTTTCGGCTGCAGCGGGTGCCTGCGCCGCTTCCGGCGCCACGCTGCCGTCGCTGGTCGCGCGACGGTTGCGGTTGCGGGTCCGGCTCACGCGTTCGGCGGCCTTGTTCAGGTCGCCGCTGTCTTTCGCGTCCGCCTTGTCCGCAGTATCAGCAGCAGGCGCTGCAGGGGCCGCGGGCTCTTCGGCTGCGGGAGCAGCTTCTTCTTTGGCACTTGCACGGCCGGTGGTCTTCTTGGCAGGACGGTCAGCTACTGCGGAACCACGCTGGTGGTCCGAAATAGCCGCCACCAGGTCGCTCTTGCGCATCCTGGAACCGCCGGTGATGCCGAGCTGGCCGGCCAAGGCCTGCAGCTGGGCAAGCTTAAGTCCGGCAAGTCCTGCGCTCTTCGGCGCAGCAGAGTCTGATGATGTATCCACACCTGCAGCCAGGTCAGTGGTTTCAGTCACGAAGGATCCTTCCCCCTCGTCGGGCGGTCCGCATGTGAAGTGGACCGCGTTGTTTGCGTCCCGGCCGATGCATAAGAAACAAGGCCGGGTCGGGGTTGCCCAAGTGTGAGACCAGGCAACGCCGAGTGACATGAGAAAACCTTGAATGGATCTCGTTCACCATGGTCTTAGGGATATGCTGCCCGCACTCTTACGCGCATTTACAGCACTCAGTAATTCCGTGACGGATCCTGGAAGGTTGCACCGATCTTTGGTTCGCTGCCGGATGTTGTATGTCCACGGTGGGACTTTCGACAGATCGCCAAGCCGGTTATTTCCGGCGGTGCACTTCCACTTTAGCACCATCTGTGTCAACCGTCAGTTTTAGGACACGCCAGCCATCCGGCATTTGCGACGACTCCAACGTGGCAGCAATATGCTGCTCGACCTCATCCGCCTGCGCGTGCCCTGCGGCCAGCGTCATCACGGTCGGCCCGGCACCCGAGACAACAGCAGCGAAACCGGACGCGCGAAGCGATTGCAGCAGTGCAGCGCTCGGTGCCATGGCTGGCGCCCGGTGGCTCTGGTGCAGCTCATCCACGGTGGCCGCGAGCAGCAGTTCCGGGTCACGCGTCAGTGCCTGAACCAGCAGGGCCGCCCGTCCGGCATTGGCCGCTGCAATATGGTGCGGTACCGAGACCGGCAGCAGGTTCCGGGCCATTTCGGTCGACAACTCATAGGAGGGAATGGCCACGACCGGGACAATCTCCGTCGCGACATCAACGGCAGTGCTGAAGAAAGAACCCGCGGTTTCCCAGGAGATGGCGAGCTTACCCGCCAGCGCCGGCGCCACGTTGTCAGGATGCCCTTCCTGGGCGGAACAAAGCTGCAGGACTTCCTGGGCAGTGAGCCTCGCAGCCGCGGGCAGCAACGAGTTGGCCAACAGCACCGCGGAGACGATGGCCGCAGCAGAGGATCCCAGTCCCCTGCCGTGCGGAATCACGTTCTCGGCCTGCAGCCGCAAGCCCTCCGCCCGGTAACCCGCACGTCCCAGCGTGTCCTGAATGGTGCGGATGATCAGATGGCTTTCATCCGTGGGCAGGTTGGCGGCGCCCTCGCCGGAGATCTCGGCATGGAAAACGCCGTCGTCGGTGGTTTCAACACTGACCGTGTCATACAGGCTCACGGCCAGGCCGAGGCTGTCGAAGCCGGGCCCGAGGTTAGCGCTGGTCGCCGGGACCCGGACGCTGACGCGCTGTCCGGGCACTACCGCGGTACGCTCTGCGGTCCTCACGGCGGTGTTATTCGAGACCAAGGGCTGCAGCCACGCTCACGACGTCGAAATCAACCTTGACGGGCGTAACCTCATGGCCGTCTTCGGTCTGCAAGGCCCATTGCGGATCCTTCAGGCCGTGGCCGGTCACCGTGATCACAATGGTTTTGCCCGCCGGGACTTCTCCGGCAGCGTGTTTCTTGATGAGGCCGGCAACGCCCGCTGCAGAACCCGGCTCGACGAACACGCCTTCCTTGGAGGACAGCCAGCGGTGCGCCTTGAGGATTTCCTCGTCGGTCACCGAATCAATTAGGCCGCCCGATTCGTCACGGGCAGCAATGGCGGTGTCCCAAGATGCGGGGTTGCCGATCCGGATGGCGGTGGCGATAGTTTCCGGCTCCGTGACCGGGTGTCCCAGCACCAGCGGTGCCGCACCCGCGGCCTGGAAACCCCACAGCGTGGGTGTTTTGGTGGCGACGGCTTCGAGGGTTCCGGCCGTTTCGGACTCGTAGGGCTTGGCGTACTCCTGGTAGCCCTTCCAGTAGGCCGTGATGTTGCCGGCGTTGCCCACGGGCATCACATGGATGTCCGGGGCGTCTCCCAGGAAGTCGACAGTCTCGAAGGCAGCGGTCTTCTGGCCCTGGATCCGTGCGGGGTTGACGGAGTTGACCAGGAAAACCGGGTACGCTTCCGACAGCTTCCGGGCAACTTCGAGGCAGTTATCGAAGTTGCCGTTGATCTGGATGATCTCCGCGCCGTGGGCGATGGCCTGGCTCATCTTGCCCATCGCAATCTTCCCGGCGGGCACCAACACGGCGCACTTCAGGCCTGCCTGGGTGGCGTACGCGGCAGCGGAAGCCGACGTGTTGCCTGTTGAGGCGCACACTACAGCCTTGGCCCCGGCTTCCACGGCGGCGGTGATGGCCATGGTCATCCCGCGGTCCTTGAAGGAGCCGGTGGGGTTCATCCCCTCCACCTTCAGGTACACACTGGAGCCGGTTAGCTCGGAGAGGGCCTTGGCATGGACCAGCGGCGTTCCGCCTTCACCGAGCGTGATGATCTCGGTCTGGTCCGTGACGGGCAGACGTTCGGCGTATTCGCGGATAACGCCGCGCCATTGGTGGGCCACTTAGACTCCTTCTACTCGCAGTACGGAAGTAACTGAATTAACAATGTCGAGATCCTTGATGGCTTCCACCGTTGCGGCCAGCGATTTCTCCGTGCCGCGGTGAGTGATGATGCGCAGCTCCGCAGATGCGGTTCCGTCCGCTATTGAGACCAGGTCTTCCGTGTGCATCGTCTGGCGCATGACTTCGATCGACACTCCATGGTCTGCGAAGACGTGGGCAATCTTGGCCAGGACGCCGGGCTGGTCGGCCGCGTCGATGCCGATGTAGTAGCTGGTGAGGATGCTGTCTTCGCCCAGGACCGGCAGGTGCTGGCCCGTGGTTTCGGTGCGTCCCCGGCCGCCGCTGACCATGCGGCGTGCGGCGCTGACCACGTCGCCGAGCACGGCTGAGGCCGTTGGACGTCCGCCTGCACCCTGTCCGTAGAACATCAGTTCGCCGGCGTTCTCCGCCTCGACGAAAACGGCGTTGAAGGCGCCGTGGACGGCGGCCAGCGGGTGGGTACGCGGCAGCAGGGTCGGATGCACACGCACGGACACCCCTTCGCCGCCGTCCTTGGTCGGCTGCTTCTCGGCGATTGCCAGCAGTTTGATGACGAAGCCGGTGTCTTTGGCCGCGTCGATGTCTGCGGAGGTGATGCCGGTGATGCCCTCGCACTTGACCGCGTCCAGCGGGAACATCGTGTGGAAAGCCAGCGAGGCAAGCAAGGTGCCCTTCGCCGCCGCATCCAGCCCCTCGACGTCGGCTGTTGGATCCGCCTCTGCATAGCCGAGGACCTGCGCGGCCTTCAGCGCGTCCTCGAAGGCTGCCCCGGTAGTGTCCATCTGGTCGAGGATGTAGTTGGTTGTGCCGTTGACGATGCCCAGCACCCGCTTGATCCTGTCCCCGGAAAGACTGTCCTGGATGGGGCGCAGAATCGGAATGGCTCCGGCCACGGCGGCCTCATAGTAGAGTTCGACGCCCGCGGCGGACGCCTTCTCGTACAGGGCGGGCCCGTCGGCCGCGAGCAACGCTTTGTTACCGCTGACCACCGAGGCCCCGTGCTCGATGGAGCGCAGAATAAGCGACCGAGCCGGCTCCATACCGCCCATGAGCTCTATGACTATATCCGCGTCCTTGACCAGCGTCTCGGCGTCGTCCGTGAAGAGATCACGGGGCAGGTCAACGTCACGCGGCGCGTCGACGTTGCGGACGGCGATTCCGGCAAGCTCCAGCCGGGCTCCCGAACGCGAGGCCAGTTCAGCGGCGTCGTCCAGGAGAATCCGGGCCACCTGGGATCCGACATTTCCGCATCCCAAGAGTGCCACTTTCAGCGTGTTCATTGCTGTTCTAACTCCCAAAGCCATTGTTGTTTCCAAAAAATCCGCCGCCCCGGAGCGGACGATCGGGCCTCAGCCCAGGTCGCGGGCCAGAAGATCCTCTTCTGTTTCGCCGCGGACAATCAGCCGTGCCTGGCCGTCACGAACCGCAACTACCGGCGGCCGCGCCACATAGTTGTAGTTGCTGGCCAGCGCCCAGCAGTACGCTCCGGTGCCCGGCACCGCCAGCAGGTCCCCGGCAGCTACGTCGCCCGGCAGATAGACGTCCCGCACTACAATGTCACCGCTTTCGCAATGTTTGCCAACCACGCGGGAAATAATCGGGTCTTCATCCGTCACACGGGAAGCCAATACCGCCGAATAGTCGGCGTCGTACAGCACGGGGCGGGCGTTGTCGCTCATTCCGCCGTCTACGGAAATGTAACGCCGCGGATAGGTCCGTCCGTCCTCGCTGTCCACGTTCACGGTCTTCAGCGTTCCCGTTTCATACAAGGTGAACGTGCTCGGCCCCACGATGGCGCGCCCCGGTTCGATCGAGATCCGTGGAACCTGCAGCTCCAGCCTGCGGCAAGTGGAACTAACGACGGCGGCCATCGCCTCCGCGAGTTCGGCCGGCGGGCGGGGCGTATCGGCCTCGGTGTAGGCAATGCCGTAGCCGCCGCCCAGATCCAGTTCGGGGAGCTCGACGCCGTGTTCGTCACGGATTTGGGCGACGAAGGTCAGCAGCCGCTCCGCCGCCAGGGCGAAACCTTCGGGCTCGAAGATCTGGGAACCGATGTGGCAGTGCAGTCCCAGCAAATTGATGGACTCGGATGCCAGGGCCTCGTTGACTGCCCGTGCGGCCGGGGAGTTGCCTGCGGAAGGCGACGCCCCGCCGTCGTTCGCTGTGCCGGACTCCGTGTCCGCTGCTGCCATGGAGAGGCCGAACTTCTGGTCCTCGTGCGCGGTGGCTATGAATTCATGCGTGTGGGCGTGCACACCGGGCGTCAGGCGCAGCATGACATTGGCCTGCTCGGACCGGCTGGCGGCAATGGCTGACAGCCGCCGGAGTTCATCCAGGCTGTCCACCACGATCCGGCCCAGCTTCATGTCCAGGGCACGGTTCAGTTCCGCATCGGACTTGTTGTTCCCGTGGAGGCCAAGCTTCTCACCGGGAATGCCGGCGCGGGCAGCCACGGCCAGTTCCCCGCCGGAGCAGGTATCCAGCCGCAGGCCTTCCTGCTCCACCCAGCGCGCTACCTCGATGCAGAGAAAGGACTTTCCGGCGTAGTAGACGTCCACTCCCCCGCACAGGTCGGCGAAAGCGGCGTCGAAGGAGTCCTTGAAGTCCCGGGCACGGGCACGGAAGTCGTTCTCGGACATGACGAAGAGCGGCGAGCCGAAACGGGCCTTGAGGTCGCTGACGCCAACGCCGTCGATCTCCAGCTCGCCGCTGGCACCGCGGGCCACGCCGCGGGCCCACATCTTGGGCTGCAGTTGGTTGGCGTCTTCCGGATAGCTCAACCACTGGGGAGCCAGCGGGGATGATTCGCGAATTGTTGAAGTCATGCTTACATCCGTTCCGGCGCGCTGACGCCCAGCAGGCCCAGGCCATTGGCCAGAACCTGCGTGGTTGCGTCATTGAGCCACAGTCGGGTGCGGTTCAGGTCGGTTACTTCGCCATCGCCCAACGGCGTCACGCGGCAGGAGTCGTACCAGCGGTGGTAGGCGCCGGCGATGACTTCCAGGTGGCGGGCCACCCGGTGCGGTTCGCGCAGCTTGGCAGCCGTGGCCACGACGGACGGGTAGGCGCCGAGATGGGCCAGCAATTCGTTTTCGGTGGCATGGTCCAGCAAGGACGCGTCGAAGGCGCTGCGGTCCACCCCTGCGGCTACCGCGTTGCGTGCAACGGCACAGGTACGGGCATGCGCGTACTGCACGTAGAACACAGGGTTCTCGTTGCTGCGCTTGGTCAGCAGGTCCAGATCGACGTCGATGTTGGAATCCGCGTGCGACCGGGTCAGCGCGTAGCGGGCCGCGTCAACACCAACAGCGTCCACCAGGTCCTCCATGGTGACCACCGTGCCGGCGCGCTTGGACATCCGGACCGGCTTGCCGTCCTTGACCAGGTTCACCATCTGGCCGATCAGGACCTCAACGCGGTCTGCGCTGTCGCCCATGGCGGCGGCAGCAGCTTTCAGCCGCGCCACGTAGCCGTGGTGGTCGGCTCCGAGCATGTAGATGCACAAATCGAAGCCACGGTCGCGCTTGTTCTTGAAGTAGGCGATGTCGCCGGCAATGTAGGCGGCGTGGCCGTCCGACTTGATGACCACCCGGTCCTTGTCGTCGCCGAAGTCCGTGGACTTCAGCCACCAGGCGCCCTCGTCGAAGTAGAGGCTGCCGGAGGTCTTGAGCTGTTCCAGCAGCGCGTCGACGGCGCCGTCTTCAAAGAGCGCATTTTCGTGGAAGTAGACATCGAAATCGACGCCGAACTCATGCAGCGATTTTTTGATGGCAGCAAACATCAATTCCACGCCGTGGCTGCGGAATTCTTCCTGCGGGTCTGCCGCGGAGAGCGCGTCCGGATTCTCGGCCAGCACGGCGTTGGCAATATCCGCGATGTAATCGCCGCCGTAACCGTCCTCCGGGGCCGGCTTGCCCTTGGCGCTGGCGAGCAGGGACCGGGCAAAGCGGTCGATCTGGTTGCCGTGGTCATTGAAGTAGTACTCGCGCGTAACGTCCGCCCCCTGCGCCTGCAGGATACGGGCCAGCGAATCCCCCAAAGCAGCCCAGCGTGTCCCGCCCAAGTGGATGGGCCCGGTGGGATTGGCGGAGACGAATTCCAGGTTGATCTTGGTGCCGGCGTACTCCTCACCGGTTCCATAGCTATCGCCGGTTTCGACGATGGTCTGGGCCAGTGAACCCGCGGCCGCGGCGTCCAGCGTGATGTTCAAAAACCCGGGACCGGCGATGTCAACCTTGGCAACGCCGTCGATCTTGGCCAGCCGTGCGCTGAGGATTTCGGCGAACTGGCGCGGATTCATCCCCGCCTTCTTGCCCAGCTGCATGGCCACATTCGTCGCCCAGTCACCGTGCTCGCGGCTCTTCGGTCGCTCCACCCGCACCTCGCGGGGCATCTCGACGGTGAAGTCACCTGCGTCGACGGCATCCTGCAGGCAGGCGGTAATGGCAGCGGAAAGTTCTTCTGGAGTCACTCGTTAAGCATAAGTGCAGTGCAAACCGGATTCTGCCGCCGCCCCGTGGCCTGTGGCTGCCACCACGGAAGACCTGGCGCACAGGTACGGTCACATGGTTTCTCCCACGGGTTTTCCAACGAGGTGGGCGTTCGCCGGATCCAGGACGCTGTCCTCGGATACTGACGGTTTGTGTCTGTGGGGGTAGTTCCTGATAAGCTCATTGACGTCCCAAAAAGGTGCTGGAAGATTTACCCGGTGCCGCGCCCTCGTAGCTCAGGGGATAGAGCGTCTGCCTCCGGAGCAGAAGGCCGTAGGTTCGAATCCTATCGAGGGCACCACAGAAAGCCCCGCCGCTGGAATAGCAGCCGGCGGGGCTTTTCCGTTCCGGCTGGCAGGCGGTACGTCTGGAGCCCGTCGCCGTTAATGGACAGCCATGGCCGCGGAGCTTCCACGGAATGTCCGGCGGTAGGCTGCAGGCGAAATGCTGAGTGCTTTAACGAAATGATGGCGCAGCAGCACCGCCTGCCCGAAGCCGGTGGCGCGGGCAATCTCGTCGACGTTCAGGTCAGAGGTCTCCAGTAACTCCTGGGCCAGCAACACACGCTGGGCATTGATCCAGGCAGCGGGCGTGGCACCGGTCTCGGCGCGGAACCGCCTGGCGAAAGTCCGTTCCGACATGTGCACGCGTTGGGACAGTTCCGCGATGGAGACCTCGCGGTCAAGATTCTCGCTGAGCCAGACCACGAGGTCCTTGAGCGTGCTGCAACCTTCCAGCGACAAGGGCCGCGCGATGTACTGGGCCTGGCCACCCTCCCGGTGCGGCGGCACCACCATGTCCCGGGCAATGGCTGCCGCCACTCCGGCACCGAGCTCCGTCCGGACCAGATGCAGGCAGGCATCAATCCCGGCCGATGTACCGGCGCTGGTGATGATCCGGTCATCCTGGACGTAGAGCACATTCTCGTCGACATGGATCTGCGGGTATTGCTGGGCAAGCTGCTGCGAGTACTGCCAGTGCGTGGTGGCGCGGCGGCCGTCCAGCAAGCCGGCTCCAGCCAGGACAAAAGCACCCGTGCACAATGACATCACCCACGCTCCACGAGAATGGGCGCGGCGCAGGGACTGCTTAACGTTTTGCGGCACCGGTGCGTCCCATTGATAAGGCGCCACGATAAGCAGATCCGCGTCCTCGGCCGCTTCCAGCCCCAGTTCGACGTCGATGGAAAACCCGGTCTTGGTGTCCACCTTCCCCGGCGTAGGTGTGCAGACCTTGAAGTTGAAGGCCGGTACCCCGGTTCCACGGGCGGAACGGTCAATGCCGAACACCTCGCATGCGACCCCGAATTCGAACGGCGAGGTACCCGGAAGTACCAGCACAGCTACGTTTTTAAGCATGGGTCCATTATGGCAGTTTTTTATCGTTAGTGGTCGTTTCTGCCACTCTTTTTTTGGTCCGTACCGGCGCACCATGAAGTCATGGAACTTCTTCTAGCTCTGGCTTTCATCCTCATCCTCGTTGCCACCGTCGCCATCATCCCCAGCGATGGACACGGCCATACTCCGGAGGAGCGGTCCCTGCAGGACTGGTCCGACGGCGTCCTGCCCAGCCGCCCGTTTTCGCAGCTGATGCGCTGGTAAGCGCCGCACTCCCCCAGTCGAAGACGACGCTGCCGAAACCCTCTACTGCCGGTGGGCAAAAAGGTCCCGCAGCAGCGCCACTTCGGCAAGATGATGGATCATTTCGCGGTTGATGTGCAGTACCAGCGCCGCCATGGAACGGTCCGCAAACTGCCCCTCTGCCGCCCCGCAGGGTTTCTCCAGGCCCGGCTCGCCCAAGGAACTCACGCCGTCGATCCAGCGGGCATAGTATTCGTCCAGCAGCGCCAGCGCACCGTCAGCGGTTCCCGGATAGTCAAAGCTTTCGTAGTCGACGGCCGGCCCGCCGAAGTGCGACGCATTCCTGGTTCCCAGCACTCCGACCAGGATATGGCCGAGCCGCCAGGCGATGGTGGTGACCGGTGCCGGATAGGGTTCGGGTATGGCGAAGTCGATCGTGTAATCACCCGAACCTACGGACATCGGCGCATGGCTGGTCCCGCGGTGGCGGACGTTCCAGCAGTCTTCCCCCGGTTCCCAGAAGTACTCCTCGTCGGTCAGCCCCTTTAGCCGCGGTCTGGCCTGGTTTTCCCAGTGCCACTGAACCTGGTCCAGCAGTTCGAATTCAGCGTTGAACACCTTTTTCCGCGCCCTTTCCCGATCAGCTCCGCCCACCGCGGCGCTGCAGCTTGTCTGGTTCCATCATGTCTGGCCGCCGCCGGTTTGCCCAGAGAATTCAGGACGGCCACTGTCCGCATTCGGGCGTAGATTTGTGTGCATGCTTGAAACGTCGGCACGGCTGCTTCAACTCTTGTCCCTACTCCAGATGCGGCGCGAATGGACGGGTTCGGCTTTAGCTGCGCGCATGAGTGTCACAGAGCGGACCGTCAGGCGGGACATCGACAAGCTGCGCAGTCTCGGCTACCCCATCAACGCGTCGCCCGGCGTGGCCGGCGGCTATCAGCTCGGCGCCGGCGCGCAGTTGCCGCCGCTGCTGCTGGACGATGACGAAGCCCTGGCCGTTGCACTGGGGCTCAGCGCCGTCACCGCCAGTCCCGTCTCAGGTGTTGCCGAAGCGTCGGTACGGGCGCTGACCAAGCTTGAACAGGTACTCCCGTCGCGGCTCCGGCCCAAATTCACCATGCTCAAGAACGCGGTCACCACATTGAGCAGCCCGCGGACTGTAGTGAACCCGGAGACGCTGACCAGCGTTTCCGCCGCCATTTCCGACCGCCGAGTGGTGGCGTTCCGTTACGCCAAGCCGGACAGCGAGTCCTCCCGGCGGATGGCCGAGCCGTACGGCCTGGTGGATACCGGACACCGCTGGTACCTGGTGGCCTGGGATCTGGGCCGCCAGGACTGGCGGACTTTCCGCGTGGACCGGTTCGAAAGCGTTCCTTCCGCACGGGAACGCTTCACACCCAGGCCGCTGCCGCAAAAGGATCTGGCAACGTATGTCCAGCGCTCGATCACACGCTCGCCCTACCGTTATGACGTCGTCGTACGCATTTTCGCACCGCTTCAAACGGTGGCCGAACGGATACCGCCCCAGGTCGCGGAGCTAACTAATGACGGCGGCAGTACTGTTCTGCATTCGGGTTTCGATTCGCTGGACTACCCCTTGATGCAGCTGGCCGCAATGGGGTTCGAGTTTGAAATCCTCCAGCCCGCCGAATTCAAGGACCGTGCGCTGGAGCTGGCGGGAAAACTGGCGAAGGCCGGACGCTAATGCGTCCGGCCTCCATCAATTCCGCCCAAACACTGGCCCGCAGCCCGTGTTCCGGCAGACCTACTGCAGCATGGTGCGGTCGTCCAGCGCGCCGCCCTTGATCTTTTCGAACTCGTGCAACAGGTCCTGGACGGTGGTTTTGCGCTTCTGCTCCTGGCCGATGTCCAGGATGATCCGGCCTTCATGCATCATGATCAGCCGGCTCCCGAGGCGCAGGGCCTGCTCCATATTGTGGGTGACCATCAGGGTGGTCAACTGGTGCCGTTCCACAACCTCCGCGGTCAAACGGCTCACAAGGTCAGCCCGTTGCGGATCCAGCGCGGCCGTGTGCTCATCCAGCAGCAGGATTTTCGGGCTGCTGAAGGTGGCCATGAGCAGTGAGAGCGCCTGGCGCTGCCCTCCGGAGAGGAGGCCCACTTTGGCTTTGAGCCGGTTCTCCAGGCCCAGTTCGAGCGATTTGAGCTCTTCCTGGAAGAATTCCCGCTTCTTCTTCGTGACACCGGGGCCCAGGCCTCGCGTCTTACCGCGCTCGTAAGCCATTGACATGTTCTGTTCGATCGTCATGTCCGGGGAGGTCCCGGCCATTGGATCCTGGAAGACCCGGCCAATGAATTTTGCCCGCTGGTGGTCCGCCAGTTTGGTCACATCGTTGCCGTCGATCCTGACCGAACCGGTGTCCGGTCGGAGCTTGCCCGAAGTGATGTTCAGAACCGTCGATTTCCCGGCGCCGTTGCTGCCAATCACCGTGACGAACTCGCCCGGCGTGAGCGATAGGTTGATCTCCTTCAGCGCCACCCGCTCATTGACAGTGCCGGCGAAAAAGGTCTTGTGCACATTAGTTATATCCAGCATGTCAGCCCTTAGCTCCCGCCCCGGTCAACGACTTCCTCATGTTGGCCAGTCCGCCGATCCGTTTGAAGAACTTCCATTGTGGCAGCACCAAGGCGGTGACCACCAGCACTGCGGAGATCAGCTTCATATCGTTCGGGTTCAGACCCGCCTGGAGGGCAAGCTGGATGACCACGCGGTACAAAACGGAGCCGAGAACTACGGCCAGCGAGGCAATGATGATGAGCCTCGAGCCGAAGATCGCCTGACCGATGATGACTGACGCCAGGCCAGCCAGAATCAGGCCGATGCCCATGCCGATGTCGGCGAACCCCTGATACTGGGCAATGAGTGCCCCGCACAGGCCGACCAGCCCGTTGGAAAGCGCGAGACCCAGGATTTTCATCCGGTCGGTGCTCACGCCGAAGCTGCGGATCATTTCTTCGTTGTCACCGGTGGCCTGCATGGCCAGACCAACGTCTGTGTGCAGGAACCAGTCGATAACGAACTTGACCGCCAAGGCAAACAGCGAGAAGACCACCACTGACATAGCGGTGCCAAGCAGACCGGCGTCGCGCAGGGGCGTAATGAGGGTTTCTTCGCGCAGCAGGGGCAGGTTTGCCCTGCCCATAATGCGCAGATTTATCGAATACAGGGCGATCATGGTCAGAATGCCGGCCAGCAATCCGTTGATCTTGCCCTTGGTATGCAGTATTCCGGTAATCCAGCCCGCAACCAGTCCTGCACCGAAAGCAGCGATGGTGGAGACCACGGGCGAGAAGCCGTTGATGATCATGATCGAGGCGACGGCAGCTCCGGTGGTGAAGCTGCCGTCAACCGTCAGATCGGGAAAATTCAGAATGCGGAAGGTCAGGTAGACCCCCAGAGCCATGATCGCGTAGATCAGGCCCAGCTCAACCGCGACAATCATGTGTCGGTATCCTCAGGTTCTACTCGATGACGCGGTCGGCGGATTCCAGCAGGGAAGCCGGAATCTCGACGCCCATGCGCTCAGCGGCTGCGGGGTTGACGACAACTTCCAGTTCGGAGGCCGTCTGGATCGGCATTGTTGCCGGGTCAGCGCCTTCGAGAACCTCGATGGCCATCATGCCCGTCTGGTAGCCCAGGTCCTCGTAGTTGATGCCCTCGGTAGCGACGGCACCGCCTTCAACGCTGGCGGCATCCGAGGCGATCACCGGGATCTTCTTGGATTCCGCAACGCCGATGAGCGACTTCAGGGCAGAGACAACATTGTTGTCCGTCGGTACATAGAACGCGTCGACATCCAACGACTGCGCGGCCTGCTGGACCTCGCTGGAGTTGCTGACCGTGGCTTCCTTGATTTCCAGCCCCATCTCGGCGGCGACCTTCTTCGCCAGGTCAACCTGGACCTGTGAGTTCACCTCGCCTGAGCTGTAGACGATGCCCACGCTCTTGGCGTCCGGGACCAGTTCCTTCAGCAGGCCCAGCTGTTCCTTGACCGGATTGAGGTCGCTCGTCCCGGTGATGTTGCCGCCGGGTGCCTCAAGTGATTCGACCAGACCAGCCTCGACCGGATCAGTAACGGCGGTGATGAGGATGGGGATGTCCTGGATGGCCTGGGCTGCTGCCTGGGCAGTCGGAGTGGCGATCGCGAGGACAAGGTCCTTCTGGTCGGTAGCGAACTTGCCGGCAATCGAGGTCGCAGTAGCCTGGTCGCCCTGTGCGTTCTGCTCGTCGTAGGTGACATTTTCACCCTCGGTGTAGCCGTTCTCGGCCAGGGCCTTCTTGAAGCCCTCCCGCGACGCATCCAGCGAGGGGTGGGAAACAATCTGCGTGATGCCGATTTCGACCATTTCGCCGGCTGCCCCGCTCTCGCCGGATCCGGCCTCGCCGCCGCCCCCGTTGCCACACGCTGTCATCAGCAGGGCCGAGGCGAAAAGCGACGCGCCCATGGTTGTGTATGTTGACCGTTTCATGCCAGTGATTCCTTTCAAATCGCAAACGTGCCGGATGCTCCCGGCCCGCTCCCCCAAGTCACAGCCGTCCATGCGCTCCACCACGTTGCTGACGGTGGAATTTGCCACTTGCCGGCGGCGTCATTACCCGGCTGCGGACACGGACAGTCATTCCCTGCGGAAAGTCCACTCTGATAGTACCTGTGAACAGCGTCACATTGTCTAATCTTCAGTGCAGGCTTAGGACAAGAGTCCACTCATACGGGCCTAAGAACGGACGATCCGTATCGAAATGCCAGTTCGGCTACGGTTCTGTCCATGGATGTGTGGATGCTTGGGAACCGATAAACTGGTGCGCAATCATGACACTGAAAATCACCTATCCCGAGATGTTGCCGGTTTCGGAACGGCGGGATGACATCATGGCGGCCATTGCCGCCAACCAGGTCACCATCATTGCGGGCGAAACCGGCTCGGGGAAGACCACCCAGATTCCCAAAATGTGCCTTGAGTTGGGGCTCGCGGAGAAGGGCTTGGTCGGCCATACCCAGCCTCGCAGGCTCGCCGCCCGCACCGTTGCCGAGCGGATTGCGGAAGAACTTGACGTCAAGCTGGGCGAGGAAGTCGGCTTCCAGGTGCGATTCACCGGTCAAGTCGGCCGCAGCACCCGGGTCAAGCTCATGACGGACGGTATTCTGCTCGCCGAAATCCAGCATGACAAGCTGCTGAAGAAATACAGCACCATCATCATCGACGAGGCGCACGAACGAAGCCTCAACATCGATTTCATTCTGGGCTACCTCAAGCGCATTCTGCCGCAGCGCCCCGATCTGAAAGTCATCATCACCTCCGCCACCATTGATCCGGAGCGCTTCGCCAAGCATTTCGGCGACGATGAACCGGCGCCGATCATCGAAGTTTCGGGCCGCACCTACCCGGTGGAAATCAGGTACCGCCCGCTCAACATGCCGGCCGGCACCATCGACTCGGACGACGAGCTGGAGGAGGACCGCGACCCTCTTGACGCGGTCTGCGATGCCGTGGACGAACTGGCCGGCGAAGCCCACGGGGACATCCTCGTCTTCTTCTCCGGGGAGCGGGAAATCCGCGACGCCGCGGACGCCTTGCGGGCTCGGGTGCAAACCAACCGCCGGTTGGCGGGAACCGAGATCCTGCCGCTCTATGCCCGGCTCTCCCTGGCCGAACAGCACAGGGTCTTTTCGCCCGGCACCGGCGGGCGTCGCCGGATCGTCCTGGCCACCAACGTGGCGGAAACGTCGCTGACTGTACCCGGGATCAAATACGTCATCGATACCGGCACGGCCCGCATCTCAAGATATTCGCACCGCACCAAGGTCCAACGTTTGCCGATCGAACGGATCTCCCAGGCCTCCGCCAACCAGCGCTCCGGCCGCTGCGGCCGTGTCAGTGACGGCATCGCGATCAGGCTGTATTCGGAAGAGGACTTCGAGGCCAGGCGCGAGTTCACCGATCCCGAAATCCTGCGCACCAATTTGGCCGCTGTTATCCTCCAGATGACAGCCATGGGTGTGGCCCGCAGCCCGAAGGACATCGAGAATTTCCCGTTCGTCGAGCCGCCGGAGACCCGGGCGATTAACGACGGCGTCAACCTCCTCCGCGAGCTGGGCGCCCTGGCTGACCCGGGCAATCCGGCGGACGCGGTCCGCGAACCGCAAGCCTCCGGCCGCGGCGGCGGCCGCGGCCCGCGCCGCGAACCCGGCCTGACCGCCGTCGGGCACCAGCTAGCCCAGTTGCCGGTGGATCCCCGTCTGGGCCGCATGATTGTCGAAGCAGGCAAACGCGGGTGCGTCCGCGAGGTCATGATCCTCGCTGCGGCACTGACCATCCAGGATCCGCGTGAACGGCCGTCTGCGGACAGCGGCAGCAAGCAGCAGCAGGCCGCCGAACTGCACAAGCGCTTCGTGGACGAGAACTCGGACTTCACCGGCATCCTGAACCTGTGGCGCTACGTGCAGGACAAACAGAAGGAACTTTCCTCCACCCAGTTCCGCAAGCTCTGCCGCACCGAGTTCATCAACTATCTGCGGATCCGTGAATGGCAGGACCTGTTTGCCCAGCTGAGGCAGCTCGCCAAGCCGCTCGGCATCACGCTCTCCGCCGGCAGCGAAGTAGACCCTGTGGGCAAAAATGACGACATCCACAAGAGCCTGCTGGCCGGCCTGCTCAGCCACATCGGCGCCTACGAGGAGCGCAAACGCGAATACGCCGGTGCCCGCGGCACCCGCTTCGCGATTTTCCCCGGTTCTGCCTTGTTCAAGAAGTCACCGGAATGGGTCATGGCGGCCGAGCTGGTGGAGACGTCCCGGCTGTGGGCCCGGGTAGCTGCCCGGTTCGATCCCGTGTGGGCCGAGGAAATCGCCCCGCAGCTGCTCAAACGAACCTATTCCGAGCCGCACTGGTCCCGTCGTCTGGGTTCGGTCATGGCCTATGAGAAGGTCACGCTTTACGGCGTCCCAATCATCCCGCAGCGGCGCATCCAGTACGGCAGGATCGACCGTGAACTTAGCCGGGACCTGTTTATCCGCCATGCCCTGGTTGAAGGTGACTGGCGTACGCACCACAAGTTCTTCCACCGCAACCGCGCCCTGCTGGCCGAGGTCGAAGAGCTGGAAACGCGTACCCGCCGACGCGGCCTGCGCGTGGATGATGAGGCGCTTTTCGAGTTCTACGATCAGCGCATCGGCGAGAACGTGGTCTCTGAACGCCACTTCGACAAGTGGTGGAAGGCGGCACGGCAGGAAAATCCAGCGCTGCTGGACTTCGACCCCGATGCGCTCCTGACCGAAGAAGCCGAAGAGCTCGATGCCGGTGCCTTCCCGAAAATTTGGCGCCAAGGCTCGTTCGAGCTACCGCTGAGCTACGAATTTTCGCCGGTAGCTCCCGGCGGCACACCCAATCCCTCGGACGGTGTCACGGCGGAAGTCCCGGTGCTGTTCCTGAACCAGCTCGATCCGGCGCCTTTCCGCTGGCAGATTCCCGGCCTGCGGGCAGACCTGGTCACCGCCTTGATCAAGTCCCTGCCCAAGCAGGTGCGCAAGAACTTTGTGCCGGCCCCCGATGTTGCCCGTACGGCTGCCGCGGCTCTTGCCGAGGAGTTTGTTCCGGAAGAAGACGGGCTGGAGCCCTCGCTGGAGCTGGTGCTCCGCCGGCTCAAAGGACACGTTGTCCCGCCTGGTTCATGGAACTGGGAGGTAGTGCCGCCGCACCTGCGGATGACGTTCCGTGTGGTGGACTCGCGCGGAAAAGTCCTCGGCGAAGACAAGGACCTGGCCCGGCTGCAGGAAGAACTTGCACCCCAGACCCGCCGCGCCATCGCCGAATCACTCGGTGCCACCCCCAAGACGGCCAAGCCGGCAAAGCAGGCGAAGGCATCGACGCCTGCTGCTCCTCAGACCACGGGGATCAGGGAACAGACAGGGCTGACCGAGTGGGCGGGCGGCACGCTTGAACGCGAGGTCAAGCGGTTGGTAGCGGGCCACACGGTCACCGGCTATCCGGCGTTCGTGGATGAAGGCCAGACGGTCGCGCAGCGGATCTATCCCAATGCCGCGGAGCAGGAGTCCGCCATGCGCTCCGGCGTCATCCGGTTGCTGGCGCTTCGGGTGCCGTCCCCGCAGCGCTACGTGCTGGACCATTTGAACAACACCGAGAAACTCACCTTCAGCCAGAACCCGCACGGCTCCGTCGCCTCGTTGATCGATGACTGCACGCTGGCGGCCATCGACAAGCTGGTGCCGCAGGAGCTGCCCTGGTCCAGGGAAGAATTCGACCGCCTGTATGAGGTAGTCCGTGCGGAACTGATCGACACCGTCTTCTCCGTGACGGCCGTCGTCGAAAAGATTCTCTCCGGCAACCGGCGGATCCAGAAATCGCTCAAGGCCAGCACGAGCCTGGCCCTGATCAGCGCGCTGAACGATATCAAGAGCCAACTCGAGCAGCTGGTCTACCCCGGTTTCGTCGCCCGCACGGGCTATGCCCAGCTGAGCCATCTTCCCCGCTATCTGGCCGCGATCGAGCGCAGGCTGGAGAAGCTGCCAACCAACGTGGCGCGGGACGGCCAGCAGATGGCGGCCGTGCAAAAGCTTGAAGACGAGTACGACGACGCCGTGGCGGCTCTGCGTCCCGGCTCGCGGCATCCCGGGGCGCTGCGTAAGGTGCGGTGGATGCTCGAGGAACTGAGGGTCAGCTTCTTCGCCCAGGAACTGGGAACGGCCTATTCCATTTCGGAGAAGCGCGTGCGTGCTGCCCTGAACGAGGCCCTCGGCCAGTGACGCCGGACGGACGGCCCGGCGTCACTGGCTAATCTGCCGGGACGAATTCGCCGTAGCCGGCGTCGCGCAGTCCCGTGCGCAGTTGCCGGGCGTTGTTCTCCATACGTTCGGGATCCGGGTTCTGCTCTGCCCGCTTGAAATCGAACTCGGCTTCCGAGCTGGCCGGCCACACGTGGAGGTGGAGGTGGTCCACCTCGAACCCGGCGATGATCATGCCTGCCCGCGGCACGCCGAACGCCTCAACCTGCACCTTGCCGATGGTCTGGGCAACGGCCGTCACCTTCTGCCACAGCTCCGCCGGCGCGTCCGTCCAGCGGTCCACTTCCTGACGCGGAACCACCAGCGTGTGGCCATCGGCCAGCGGGCCGATGCTGAGGAAAGCAACGACGTCGTCGTCCTTCCACACGAATTTGCCGGGGATCTCACCGTTGATGATTTTCGTGAACAGGGTGCTCATGCTGTCTCCTTCACAGATGCTATATCCAGGACAAACCGGTACTGCACATCACCGGCAACCATGCGGTCGTACGCGTCATTGAGCTGGTCGGCGGTGACCATTTCGATATCGGAAGTGATGTTGTGTTCGGCGCAGAAATCCAGCATCTCCTGGGTCTCGGCGATCCCGCCGATCATGGAGCCGCCGTAGGCGATGCGCTTGCGGATGAGCGCGCCAACCGGAACCGGTGGCATGTCATCCGGTGGCAACCCCAGCTGGATGAGCGCGCCATCCCTGCGGATGGTCCGCAGGTAGGGACCGAGATCGTGGGCAGCGGCGACGGTGTCGATGATCAGGTCGATGCTGTCCCGGACGTGCGCCATCGCGGCGCGCTCCGAGGAGAGGACTACCCGGTCTGCCCCCAGTACGCGGGCTGCCTCGGCCTTGCCTTCCGACGTAGTGAACACCGTGACCTCGGCGCCCATGGCCTTGGCGAGCTTGACGGCCATGTGCCCGAGGCCGCCCAGACCCACAACACCCACCGAGTCGCCGGCCTCCACGCCGAAGTACCTCATGGGTGAGTAGACGGTGATGCCGGCACACAGCAGCGGGGCGGTGGCCGCCGGGTCGAGGCTCTCCGGAACGCGCAGACAGTAATTTTCGTCGACGACGATCGAGGTGGCGTAGCCGCCCTGGGTAGGCTCGCCCCCGCGCCGCCGATCGGGCACACCGTACGTACCGGTGGAGCCGTTCTCGCAGTACTGTTCCAGGCCCTCTTCGCAGCTGACGCATTCGCGGCAGGAATCCACCAGACAGCCCACGCCTACCAGATCACCGATCGCGTGGAGCGTCACGTCCTGTCCAATCCCCGTCACCCGTCCGACGATCTCGTGGCCGGGCACCAGCGGATACCGCGACGGCCGCCACTCGCTGCGCACAGCATGCACATCCGAATGGCACAGTCCGCAGAAGGCAATCGCGATTTCCACGTCGTGGGGTTCGGGCTCACGCCGCTCGATCTGCAGGGGAAGAAGCCCCGACGTCGGCGATGTCGCGGCATAGGCCTGCGCGGTGCTCATGGATCTCCTTGGATTCGGCGCTGGCAGGGGCTGGCCCAACGGCGGCGGTTGGGGGCGGCCAAGACTCATACAGCGACGCTACCCTGTTGCCGCATCAGCCTGCCAGTTGCGAACGCGGCGCTGTCCCTGGTTCAGAGGTGGCGTCGACCGCGTGCCCGCCCGGCTCGCTTCCCAAAGCCACTGGCAGTTCCGAACGTTGCGACCACTGCGACCAGGAACCGGGGAACAAGGCCGCCTCGAGGCCGGCGTGGGCCAGCGCGGCAACCTCATGGGCCGCCGTAACGCCAGACCCGCAGTAGACTCCAATCGCCCGGCCCGGCAGCACACCCAGCTCGCCGAATCTGGCGGCCAGCCGTTCCGGGGGCAGGAACCTGCCCGCTGCATCCAGATTGGAGCCGGCCGGAGCGTTGACGGCGCCGGGGATATGACCCGCCTTCGGATCCACCGGTTCGTTCTCGCCGCGGTACCGCTCCGGTGCCCTGGCATCGAGCAGCAGCCCGTAGCTGGTAAACTCCGTGACTTCGTCGAGTTCCAGCACGGGCATGTGGCCCGGCTTCAAGGTGACGCAGCCGAGGCTTGGCATTTCGTCGCCGCGATCGGTTTCAAAGCCCGCATCCCGCCAGGCTGCCAGTCCGCCGTCGAGCAGGAAGACGTTGACAAAGCCGCCGTCTTTGAGCAGCCACCACAGCCGTGCGGCGGATAGCCCGCCCACATTGTCATAGGCGACCACAATATCCCCGTTGTTAATTCCCCATTCCCGTGCTGCTTCCTCGAAAGCGGCAGCGTCCGGCAGCGGATGGCGCCCGGCCCGCGGGGACGGCGGTGCGGCCAACTGCGTTTCCAGATCGACGTAGACAGCGCCGGGAATGTGCTCGCCAAGATAGTGTTCGCGGCCGTGGGGGTCGCCCAGCGCCCAGCGGACATCGAGTACAACCGTGCGGAGGCCGGAGGTCATCCGGTCCTGCAGGGTCCGTACGTCCATCAGAGTCCTCATGAGATCTCCTCCTGAACTGTTGCCGGCCCCGTTGCCGGCGGATGTGCTGCTGCCCAAGGGTTCGGGCAGCTGGGTTTTCACACTGTGACGCTCTGCCCCGGCTCCAGATGCTCGTAGCGCGTGCCGTACCGTTCGCCGAAAGACGTCACATGTTTTTCGACAATACCCTTGCCCGCGCTGTTCAGCAGGCCGTCATGAATCGGGAACGCCCGCTCTGCGCGCATTGCGGTGACAAAATCGATCACCTCACCGACTTTGGACCAGGGGGCGTGGATCGGCACCAGTACCGTTGAAACCTGCAGGCCATGGGGCACGATAAAGGAATCCCCCGGGTGGTACACCTCGTCATTAATCAGGTAACCAATGTTGGCCACCACGGGGATGTGCGGGTGGATCAGGGCGTGCTGCCCGCCAAACGTGCGGATGTCGAAGCCGGGGATCGAAAACCGGGTTCCGGAGTCCGATGCATGGATTCGCGCGGCGGCCTCGGGCACCAGCGCACGCAGTTCCTCGGCCACACCTGACGGGGCGTAGACCTGCAATTCCGGCATGGCAAGGATGGCGGAAGGCAGCCGCTCCCGGTCGACATGGTCCTCGTGTTCGTGAGTAATCAGGACGGTGCCGGCACCGTCCAGAGCCTGGTCGACTTCGGAAAGGTTTCCGGGATCGAGGACCAGCACCTGGCCGTCGCGCTCAAGCCTGACACATGCGTGGGTGTACTTGGTTAGCAGCATGGTCCCAGCCTACCCAGCCGGTGCCATCCGGCAACCGGTCCCGGGCCGGCTGATAGGCTGGAGATCAGCCTTCAGGCCGCACCACCCGCTGTCAAGGAGACCTCCCACGCAATGTCGACCCCCTCTGCCGATTCCCAGGCGCCCCGCCGCGGTTCCGAGCAACGAGTGACCCGGCAGCGGCTCGCCGTCAGCGGCGCGCTGGACAGCCTCGATGATTTCGTCAGTACCCAGGAACTGCACCGGCTGCTGCACGGCCGCGGTGACTCCGTCTCGCTGGCTACCACGTATCGGATTCTGCAGTCCATGGCCGAGGACGGGCAGGTGGATGTGCTGCGCAAGGACGACGGCGAGGCCGTGTACCGGCGCTGCGCCGTTGAGCACCACCATCACCACCTGCTCTGCAGGGACTGCGGCAAGGCCGTGGAGATCGAGGCGCCGGCAGTGGAACAGTGGGCCTCCCGTGTTGCGGCCGAACACGGCTACACGCAAGTCGCACACACCGTGGAAATGTACGGGCTCTGCCCGGAATGCAGCGCTAAGCGGCAGTAACTTTCACCGCAGCGATGTCCAGGGAAGCACTTCGACGTGTCCTGCCCAGCTTGTCGCGCCGTGCACCGATCAACCGGCAGACCAGGTAGATCAGGAACGAGATCGTGGTGACGTAGGGGCTGATCGGAATCCGCCCGCCCAAAGCCAGCAGAATGCCACCCACCACGGAAACCAACGCGAAGATTACGCTCAAGCCGACCACCAGGCGAGGCGAAGCGGTGACCCGAAGTGCGGCAGCAGACGGTGTGATGACCAACGCCAGCACCAGCAGCGCGCCCACTATCTGGATGGACAGGGCGACCGCCAGGCCCAGCAGGAACATGAACCCGATGGCCAGCTTGCCCACGGGCACTCCCCGGGCTTCGGCAAGATCCGGATCCGCGCTGGCAAACGTCAGGGGCCGCCAGATCGCCAGCAGGGCCACGATGACGAACAGCGAGCACCCCAGCATCACATTCAGTTGCACGGTGTCTACCGAGACGATCTGCCCGGTGAGCAGGCCGAACTTATTCGCGGACCTGCCCTCGTACAAGGACAGGAAAAGAATGCCCAGGCCCAGACCGAACGGCATGATGACCCCGATGATGGAGTTCCTGTCCCGTGCCCGCATGCCCATGACGCCGAGGATGACAGCGGCAACCACGGAGCCCAGCAGCGAGCCGAAAACCACGTTGGCGCCGATGAGGAGCGCGAAGGCGGCGCCGGCGAAAGACAGTTCGGCGATGCCGTGGACGGCGAAGGCCAGATCCCGCATCATGACGAAGGTTCCGATGAGCCCGCCGACCAGGCCGAGCACGGCTCCGGCGATGAGCGAGTTGGTCACCAGCGGAAGCAGCTGCGAGTAGTCTTCGAAGTTGAAGACCGCGTTCATGAACTCGTTGAGGTCCATGCTCAGTCCTCCCCGCCGTGGTGATGGGTGGTGGCGTCCGGCAATCCGACCACGATGATGCGGCCCTCGTTATGGATGACTTCGACGTGGCTGTTGTACATGTCCGACAGGACTTCGGTGGTCATAACATCTTCAGGCGCCCCGACCCGGAACTGGCCGCCCGCCAAATACAGCACCCGGTCCACGTAATCGATGATCGGGTTGATTTCGTGCGTCACGAACACCACGGCGCTGTTCTGCTCATGGCATTGCGTATTGATCAATGCACTCACTGCCTGCTGATGGTGCAGGTCCAGCGACAGCAGCGGCTCATCGCACAGCAGCACCTTGGGATCCGTAGCCAGCGCCTGGGCGGCCCGCAGCCGCTGTTGCTCGCCGCCGGAGAGCAAGCCGACCGGAGCCTCGGCATAGGACGCGGCACCCACCAAATCCAGCAGTTCGTCCACGCGCCGGCGGTGCTTGCGCCCATTGAGCCGGACGCCCCAGCGATGACCGTCCAGGCCGAGGCCAACAAGGTCCCTGGCGCGCAGGGGCGTGCCTGGGACAAATGACTTCTGCTGCGGGATGTAGCCGATATCGCGGCTCCCCCGCGCGACCGAACTGCCGTTGATACGCGCACTTCCGTGCGTCAGCGGCTGCAGCCCGAGCAGTACCCGCAGGAAACTCGTCTTGCCGGATCCGTTCGGCCCGAGCACTGCAAAGAACTCGCCCGGGTTGATCTCGAGGTCCAGATCATGCCACAGCACGCGGTTGCCAAAGGAAAGGGAGGCCCCCTGCAGGCTGACGGCGGGTGTTGTCACACGGTTCCTTGTACTCGGTCCGGTTGGCTGGGACAAGTCAATCACAGTACTGCTGGTCATGGTCGTCACTTAGGCCGCGAGCACGGTGGAAATATTGTCCAGATTGCTGCCCATCCACGACACGTAGTCCTGGCCTTCGGGCAGCGTTTCAGTGAAAACAACGACGGCGACGCCGGCCTCTTCCGCCAAGGCACGCAGCTGTTGCGTCTGGGGGCCTTCTGTCTGCTCGTTGTAGGCCACGAAGCTGACGGTTCCCCCGCTGATCAAGTCCTGGGTCTCCTTGACGGCAACCGGCGCGGCATCGCTGCCCTCTTCGACCGCCTGCAGGAAGTCGGCCGGAGTCTCGTTGTGCAGGCCGAGCGCCTCGAGCAAATAATGCGGCACGGGATCCGTGGCCGCCACCTCGGCATTGCCAGCGCGTTCGGCCAGCGCATCGCGCTCCTGCACTAAGGCGTCGATGTCCTCGTTGAAGGCGGCGCTGTTGGCCTCAAACGTCGCGGCATTGGCTGGATCCAGCTCGCTGAGCTTTTCGGCGACGACGGCGGCCATCTTGCCCATGGTTTCGAAGTCATACCAGACGTGTTCGTTCAGGCCTTCAACATGTCCGTGGCCTGCGTGCTCGTCGTCGGCTTCCGGTTGGGCCGATTTCCCGGTCTGCCCGGCCAAACCGGAGACGTCCACGGCGGTGACGACGTAGTCGTGGTCCTTGTCGGTTTCATCGACCAGACCGTGCAGGAAGGGGTCATATCCGCCACCGTTTTCGATGACGACATCCGCTTCGGACACGGCGAGCTTGTCTCTGGCGGTTGCCTCGTAGGAGTGGGGGTCCTGCGAGATCTTGTTGATGATGGAGGTCACCTCCACGGCCTCCCCGCCGATAGTGGCCGCCAAGTCGCCGTAGACATCGGTGGATGCCACGACCTGGACCTTTCCGGCTTCCCCGCCATCCGTCCCACCGGTTTCGGAGCTACCTTGGCCGCAGGCCGAAAGCATCAGTGCGAGTCCGGCGACACCGGAAATAGCAGTCAGACCACGGAACGGCCGCATGGACACCTCGATCTACTCATAATGAGAATCAATACCAACAGGGAACTTTTCCAGTGTAACGTAACGCGAACCGTTCGCATTACCATCAATGCCTACTGCTGCTGTCTGCTGCCTGATGGGGCCCGGAGCCGTGACGCTCCGGGCCGGAGTCTCCGGATCAGGCACCCAGTCGGCGCACACCCTGATTCTGGGTGGTGTCCCGGATTTCCCCCACCAGTTCCTCGAGCACGTCCTCAAGGAAAAGCACTCCGTGGGTCTGGCCGTCGAGTCCAATCACGCGGGCCAGATGGGAACCGGTGCGCTGCATGACAGCCAGCGCGTCCTCGATTTCCTCATCGCGCGACAGGTTGGCCAGCGTGCGCACCTTGGTCACCGGAATGGCTGTGGAATACCGCTCCTCGGGAATCGTCATGATGTCCTTCAGATGCAGATACCCGGTGAGGTTAGCGTCGCCGTCGGCAACCGCGAAGCGGGAGAAACCTGTCCGGCCCACTACCCGTTCGAACTCCGCCGGCGTGGTGTCAACGCCGATGGTGACCAGGTCATCCAGCGGAACCATGATGCTTTCCGCTGTCTGGCCGGAGAACTCCAGCGAGCTGGAGATCAACCCTGCTTCGTCCTCTACCAGGCCGTGCCGGGTGGATTCCTGCACGATGGACTGGACTTCCTCCAGGGTGAAGGTGGAGGTCACCTCGTCCTTCGGCTCAATGCGGATCGCACGCAGAATGTGGTTCGCGGACCAGTTCAGGACAACGATCACCGGTTTGACGATCTTGCCGACAAAGACCAGAGGCGGGGCCAGCAACAGGGCCGCCTTATCCGCGGTGGACACCGAGATGTTCTTCGGTACCATCTCGCCGAAGGTCACGTGCAGGAACGTCACCAGCAGGAGGGCGATCACGAATGAAGTTCCATAGGAGACGTCGTGCGGTATCCCGATCCAGCGCTCCAGCGGAATCAACAGGAGTTCCTTGATGGCCGGCTCGGCGACATTGAGGATGAGCAAGGAACAGACGGTAATGCCCAATTGCGCACAGGCCAGCATCAGGGAAACGTTTTCCATGGCCCACAGCGTGGTTTTGGCCCGCTTCGATCCGGCTTCGGCCAGCGGTTCGATCTGGCTCCGCCGGGCCGACATAACTGCAAATTCGGCACCGACAAAGAAGGCGTTGCCAAGCAGCAGCACAACAAGCCAGAAGATGCCCATACCCGCGCTCATCGGACGCCACCTTCGGCAGCCGCGGTCCCGGGCGTCGTCGTACTGCCGCCCTCGCCGGCCACCGGAGCCGGAATGAACCGGACCCGGTCCACCCGGCGTCCGTCCATGCGCTCCACTTCCAGCACGCCGCCGGGTACGTCGACGCGGTCGCCGGCAGCAGCTATGCGGCCCAGCTCGCTCATGATGAATCCGCCGACGGTCTCATAGCCTGCTTCGTCCGGAACCGTGAGTAGCGGGATCTGTTCGGAGACCTCGTCCGGGCGCATCAGCCCGGGGAAGTACCAGTTGCCCGCAGCACTCTGCAGCACGCCGGGCTTTACCCGGTCGTGCTCATCGGAGACCTCGCCGACGATTTCTTCCACCAAATCCTCAAGAGTGACGACTCCCGCTGTGCCACCGTATTCATCGAGAACGACGGCAAACTGCAGGTTTGATGCACGCAGCTCCGACAGCAGCGAATCCAGGTGCACAGTCTCGGGCACCCGCAGCGCATCGGACATGATGGTTGCGGCGGCCAGCTCAGGCCGTTTCCAACGCGGCACTCCAATGGCCTTTTTGATGTGGACAACACCGCGGACATCGTCCGGCGAGTCGCCCAGGATAGGGAACCTCGAAAAGCCGGTTCTCCGGGCAGCCGCCACGATGTCTTCGACGGTGTCGTCGGCGTCGATGAACTCGACCCGGATACGCGGGGTCATGACATCGGCGGCCGAACGGCCGGAAAACCTCAAGGTCCGGGACAGGAAGTTTGCGGTACCCGCATCCAGCGTGCCCATTTCGGCGGACCGGCGCACCAGGGAGGCCAGCTCGGACGGTGTCCGGGCGCCCGAGAGTTCTTCCTTGGCTTCCAGGCCGAACAGATGAAGCACCTTGTTGGAAAAGCCGTTAAGGACGATAATCGCCGGTTTGAATACTGCGGTGAACAGCAACTGCGGCCGGGCAACGGCCTTGCCGACTGCCATGGGCAGGGCGATGGAGGCATTTTTCGGAACCAACTCGCCGATCAGCATCGAGAGCAGGGTTGCCACCGTCATGGCGATGACCACGCCGGCGGTCTGGATGATGGCTTCGGGCAAGGCCAGCATCGCCAGCGGCGCACGAAGCAGGCTGCTGATGGCCGGCTCCAGCAGGAAACCGGTCAGCAAAGTGGTCATGGTAATGCCCAGCTGGCAGCTGGAGAGTTGGGTGGAAAGGGACTTCAGGCACTTCATCACCGCAACGGCGCCCTTGTCGCCCTTGTCAATGGCCCGCTGCACGGTGGCCTGGTCCAGCGCCACGAGGGCGAATTCAACCGCCACGAAGAAGCCGGTTCCGAAGATCAAAAGCATGCCGGTGGCAATCTGGATCCACTCCATCAGAGGACCACCACCGCACGCGGTGAAGTTATGAGCGCAGACTGCGCCGGCGGGGGCTTGTCGTCAGAGCCCGGACTGGAAGGCTCCTGTCCGGCCGCCGGGGCGTCAGGAAGTGAATGATGGGCACGTGTACGGGGTCTGCCGGTGCTGTGTGAGCCATCCGATTGCGTTGCCACTGCTGCAATCGTGCCCACGGACCGGCGCCTAGAATAGCTGTCCATTATTCGTTAAGCGTAGCAGGCGCTACCAGCTTTGCGGCAGCGGCCGGCCTTCCTCATAACCAGCCGCGGACTGCACCCCGACGATGGCCCGCTCACGGAATTCGGCCAGATCGGTCGCGCCCGCATAGGTCATGGAACTGCGCAGTCCCGACGTGATTTCGTCCAGCAGGTCTTCGACGCCGGGGCGGGCGGGTTCAAGATACATCTTCGACGAGGAAATGCCTTCCTCAAACAGGCCTTTGCGGGCACGCTCGAACGCCCCTTCGCGCTGCGTCCGGTACTGCACTGCGCGTGCGGAGGCCATGCCGAAGCTCTCCTTGTACTGCCGCCCGTTGCTGTCGGTCATCAGGTCTCCCGGGCTTTCGTAGGTCCCGGCGAACCAGGAACCGATCATGACCTGGCTGGCGCCTGCAGCCAAAGCCAGAGCCACGTCCCGGGGGTAACGGACCCCGCCGTCGGCCCAGACATGGGCGCCGAGCTCACGGGCGGCCGCCGCGCATTCGTACACGGCGGAAAACTGCGGCCGGCCGACGGCGGTCATCATCCGCGTGGTGCACATCGCGCCGGGGCCCACGCCGACCTTGACGATGTCCGCACCTGCTGCGACCAGATCGCGTACCCCTTCCGCGCTGACCACGTTCCCGGCCACCACCGGGACGGCAGGATCCAGCCCCCGTACAGCCCGCAGGGCGTCGAACATCTTCTGCTGGTGCCCATGGGCAGTGTCGACAACAAGAACGTCGACTCCGGCCTCGAGCAAGGCGGCGGCTTTGGCCTGGACGTCTCCGTTGATCCCGACGGCAGCTGCCACCCGGAGCCGCCCCTCATCGTCCACGGCAGGGCTGTAGATCGTTGAGCGCAGCGCACCGGTGCGGGTCAGCGCCCCGAGGAGGTAACCCTCGTCGTCGACGACCGGCGCGAAACCGACCCCGGCGCCGTCGAAAAGCTCGAAGGCCTTCCGAAGCGCAGGCTGGAGTTCACCGGAAAACATCGATGCCTGCAACGTCAGCGGGTGCTCTCGCATGACCGATTCCAGCGAGGCGAACCTGTCCACGCCTTCGCATTCGTCAGCCCGGACCACCCCGAGGCAACGCCCTTCGCCGTCGACAATCGCAACGGCTCCATGAGCGCGCTTGTTCATCAGGTGCAGCGCGTCGATGACGGTGTTGGAGGGCTGCAGTTTCAACGGGGTTTCGTAGACCGCATGGCGTGCCTTGACCCAGCCGGTGACTTCGGCCAGCACGTCGAGGGGAACATCCTGGGGCAGGACCGCCAGACCACCGCGGCGGGAAATCGTCTCCACCATCCGGCGACCGGTCACAGCGGTCATGTTCGCCACAACCAGCGGGATCGTGGTCCCCGTTCCGTCCCCCGAGGCCAAGTCCACGTCCAGCCGTGAGACCACTTCCGACCTTGAGGGGACCAGAAAAACGTCCGAGTAGGTCAGATCCGTCTGCGGCTGATTGATGAACTGCATGTTCTGCTCCTGAAATCGACGTGCAGGCAACGACAGCATGAGTCTACGACGCCGAGCCAAATCACCGCCGCACCGCTTCTGAGGGGTCTGTTGGTGCTTCGTCACATTGGTTTCAAAACAATCGTAGGAGATTGGCCTGCACAGTGGATGTGTCATTAGACTGGCTAGAGGTCCAGACCCGGTGCGTCCAAACGCACCTCACGCGCCCGTGACGACTGCAGCAGGTTATTCATGGGCCACAGCGTGTGGTCTGCAGGGCAAGCGGCAACACATGGAAGAGGCGTATAACAAGTGCCAGAGCATCCCAATCTTCGTCTACCCGAGGAATTCGGCGGTAACGAATGGCTCGTCGACGAAATTTACGAGCAGTACCTCCAGGACAAGAATTCGGTGGACAAGAAATGGTGGAGCATTTTCGAGTCGGCCGGCGCCGGCTCGGCTCAAACCGCTAATGGCAATGCGCCGCGCGCCGAAAGGGAGGAAACCGACCCCCAGACGCGCCAACTGCCGGTAGTCAAGGAGCCCAAGGGCACCCCAGCGGCTTCCGCCGAAACCACCGCGGACAACCGCAGTGCGGAAAAGCGGATCCCTGCGGATGCCGAGCCTGCACCCAACACTTCCAAGGACAAGGCAGTGCCCGCCGCCGCTGCCGATGCGGCCAGCAAGTCCGAGCCGAAGACGGCTCCCATCCCGGCCCAGCTGCCGAAGTCTTCGCCCAACTCCCAGACCGAGGATGACAAGGTCACGGTCCTGCGCGGTCCGGCCAAGGCCATCGCCACCAACATGGACCAGAGCCTGACTGTCCCGACGGCTACGACAGTGCGCGCTGTACCCGCGAAACTGCTGATCGACAACCGCGTGGTCATCAATTCGAATCTGGCCCGCGCCCGCGGTGGCAAGGTCTCCTTCACCCACCTCATCGGCTACGCAGTCATCAAGGCACTGGGCCAGTTCCCCAGCCAGAACGTGCACTACGACGAGGTCGATGGGAAGCCCGTTGCGGTCCAGCCGGCCCACGTCAACTTCGGCATAGCCATCGACATGCCGAAGCCCGACGGTACCCGCCTCCTTGTTGTTCCCAACATCAAGAAGGCTGAAACCATGAACTTCGCGGAGTTCTGGCATAACTACGAGGACCTCATCAAGCGCGCCCGCGCCGGCAAGCTGACTGCCGACGATTATTCGGGCACCACATCCTCGCTGACCAACCCGGGTGGCATCGGTACCGTCCACTCCGTACCCCGCCTGTCCAAGGGCCAGGCGACCATCGTCGGCGTCGGCGCCCTCGAATACCCCGCCGAATTCCGTGGGGCAAGCGAGAAGACCATCGCCGCGCAGGGCGTTGGCAAGATCATCACGCTGACCTCCACGTATGACCACCGCGTCATCCAGGGCGCCGGTTCCGGCGAGTTCCTGCGACTCGTAGAGTCGCTGCTGCTCGGCGAGCAGGACTTCTACGACGAGATCTTCGAAGCTCTGCGGATCCCGTACGAGCCGGTTCGCTGGCGTCCGGACAACCAGGTTGACGTAGAACTGCAGGTCAACAAGATTGCCCGCATCCAGCAGCTCATTCACGCTTACCGGGTCCGCGGACACCTCATGGCGGATACCAACCCGCTGGAGTACGTCCAGCGCAAGCACCCTGACCTGGACATCCTCACTTACGGCCTGACCATGTGGGATCTGGACCGCGAGTGGGTCACGGGCGGATTCGGCGGCAAATCCCGGCTGAAACTGCGCGACATCCTCGGCGTGCTCCGCGATGCCTACTGCCGCACCACCGGCATCGAGTACATGCACATTCAGGATCCTGAAGAACGTAAATGGTTCCAGGACGAGCTGGAGCGCCCGTATGCGAAGCCCAGCCGCGAAGAGCAGCTGCGCGTCCTGGGCAAGCTCAATGCCGCCGAGGCATTCGAAACGTTCCTGCAAACCAAGTTTGTGGGCCAGAAGCGCTTTTCGCTGGAAGGTGGCGAATCCCTGATTCCGCTGCTGGACGCAGTGATCTCTGACGCCGCCGACGACGGGCTGGACGAAGTGGCCATCGGCATGGCCCACCGCGGCCGCTTGAACGTGCTGACCAACATTGCCGGCAAGACCTACGCGCAGGTGTTCCGCGAGTTCGAGGGGACGCAGGATCCGCGCAGCGTTCAGGGCTCGGGCGATGTGAAGTACCATCTGGGCACCGAGGGTACCTTCACCTCCGACAACGGCAACGAGACCAAGGTCTACCTCGCAGCCAACCCCTCCCACCTTGAAGCCGTTGACCCGGTCGTTGAAGGCATCGTGCGTGCCAAGCAGGACCGTCTCGACCAGGGCGACGGTGCGTTCGGTGTGCTCCCCATCATCATCCACGGCGATGCTGCATTCGCAGGCCAGGGCGTGGTTGCGGAGACGCTCAACCTGTCCCAGCTACGCGGCTACCGCACTGGCGGTACGGTGCATGTCGTCGTCAATAACCAGGTCGGCTTCACCACCTCGCCGCACGCCTCGCGCTCCTCGGTGTACTCCACCGACGTAGCCAAGATGATCCAGGCGCCGGTGTTCCACGTCAACGGGGATGATCCCGAAGCCGTTGTCCGCGTGGCACAGCTTGCGTACGACTACCGCCAGCGTTTCCACAAGGACGTTGTCATCGACATGGTCTGCTACCGCCGGCGCGGTCACAACGAGGGCGACGACCCCTCGATGACCCAACCGATGATGTACAACCTGATCGAAGCCAAGCGCTCCACCCGCAAGCTGTACACCGAAGCCCTCGTCGGCCGCGGCGACATCACGCAGGACGAGGCGGACCAGGCGCTGCGCGACTATCAGGAACGGCTGGAACGGGTCTTCGCCGAAACGCATGCCGCCCAGACCTCGCCGATTCCGGTTGTCACCAAGGACGCGGCCGCCGTCTCGGACATCGAACGCCCGCTGTCCCAGCAGGCCGAAGACGAGGTCCGCGTACCGACCAGCACCGCTGTCAGCACCGAGGTGCTCGCCCAGATCGGCAAGGCGCACGTCAGCATCCCCGAAGGCTTCACCGTGCACCCGAAGCTCAAGGCCCTGCTGGAGAAGCGCGAGCAGATGTCGCGTGAAGGCGGCATCGACTGGGGCTTCGGCGAAATTGCCGCCTTCGGCAGCCTGCTGATGGAAGGCGTTCCGGTCCGTCTGGCCGGCCAGGACTCGCGCCGCGGTACGTTCGTCCAGCGCCACGCCGTCTTCCATGACCGGTCATCCGGTAAGGAATGGGCACCGCTGACGCAGCTGTCCGAAGACCAGGCGAAGTTCTGGATCTATGACTCGCTGCTCTCCGAATACGCGGCCATGGGCTTCGAATACGGTTACTCGGTGGAGCGGCCGGATGCGCTGGTCATCTGGGAGGCGCAGTTCGGCGACTTCGTCAACGGCGCACAGACCGTTATCGACGAGTTCATCTCCTCGGCCGAGCAAAAATGGGGACAGCGTTCCTCACTGGTCCTCATGCTGCCGCACGGCTATGAAGGCCAGGGGCCGGACCACTCTTCCGCACGCATTGAACGCTTCCTGCAGATGTGCGCTGAAGACAACATGATCGTGGCCAACCCGACCACCCCCGCGTCGCACTTCCATCTGCTGCGGCGCCAGGCTTACAGCCGTCCGCGCAAACCGCTGATCATCTTCACACCCAAGCAGCTGCTGCGCCTCAAGGCTGCCGCGGCCAACGTCGAGGACTTTACGGAAGGCCGCTTCCAGCCGGTCATCCCGGAGATCCAGGAACTGAACGCAGGGGAAGTCGACCGGGTGGTCCTGGTATCGGGCCGGCTGTACTACGACCTGCTGGCTGCCCGCCAGAAGAACGGCGACACCAAGACGGCTCTGGTCCGGGTCGAGCAGCTATACCCGCTGCCAGCCCAGGAAATCGAGGCCGAACTGGCCAAGTATCCGAACGCCGAGGTGGTCTGGGCCCAGGACGAGCCCGCCAACCAGGGACCGTGGCCGGTTATTGGAATGATGCTGCCGCAGAGGGTGGACACAAGCCTTCGTCTGGTTTCCCGTCCCGCGTCCGCCGCTACCTCAACAGGTTCCGCCAAACGGCACGCTGTCGAGCAAGACGTCCTTTTGAAAAAGGTGTTTGAGCGTAAATAAGTAAGATGTTGGGTGGGGTGCATAGACGCCCCACCCACTTCTTTTTAACCAGACGCCTGCCCTAACCAACCAGAAAGCATCTTGTGGAGCAACGCAAAATCAGGATCGCCGCTGTCGGCGATGAACTCCTTGCCGGTACCGGTGATCAGCGCGCCCTCGGTTGGCTCGGACGGACTCTGGCCCGTACCAATCCCGCTCCGGCCAGCCTCGAATCGTTCACTCTGGCATCCCCCAACGAGGGCACAGAGGAGCTTGCCGGACGCTGGCTGCAGGAGGCAGGACGGCGGTTTGATGACGGCTACGAAAACCGGCTCGTTATCGGGCTGTCCGACCGCGACCTGGATCTGGAGCTGACGACTGCCCGGAGCCGACTGAATCTGGCCAACATTCTTGATGGTGCAGCACAGTTAAGCGTCAAGGCTTTCGTCGTCGGTCCGCCGCCCGGGCTCGATGCAGAGCGCAACCAACGCCTTGCCGAACTGTCGGCCGCATTCGGCGATGTCACGACCCGGCGCAAACATGTCTACGTTGATACCTTCACTCCCCTGCTCAACCACGAACAGTGGCGCACGGATCTTGCCGCTAACGGCGGCGCTCCCGGACAGGCCGGCTACGGATTGATCGCCTGGTTGGTCCTCCACCGCGGCTGGTACAGCTGGCTGGAACTGCCCGAGCCCGCCTGACTCCGCTCCCCCGGCCGAGGTCCGCCCGTCAAACCGGTTCAGTAGCCGTCACCGGTTAGGCCTGCATGGGCGGATGTGGGAGACTGGTACGCAGTTCTTTTTCATCCAGGTAAGGAGGCAGCTATGAGCAAGCGAGCACGCAAGCGTCGTGACCGTAAGCGCGGCGGCGCAAACCACGGTAAGCGCCCCAACACCTAAGCAACCGGTTTTCCGGTATGGCTTACGGGTCACCCGCCAGCTGAATAAAGCAGGAACCCCCGCAGACCGTCAGGTTTGCGGGGGTTCCTGCTTTATCTATTCCAGCAGGCAGTTCTAGGCGTCGGCCTGTACCGGGTCAGCGGCTTCGAGATGCCCGATCCGGTCCAGAATCCGTTCCTTCAGTGTCTGCGGTGCAGCCTCTTGGCACGACCTCTTGACCACGCTTCGGATCAGGCACTCCAGGCTGTGTTCCTGGGCGCATTCCTCGCAGCCGTCCAGATGCTGTTTGATCTCGTTGAGGTCCTCGCGGGACAACGCGCCGTCAACGTACTCATAGATCCGCTTCATGCGGTCGTCTTCGCAGTCGCCCAAGCCGTGGCAGTCGCTCATTTGCCGTTCTCCTGTTTTGTCCCCACTGTGGTTTTGTCCGTCTTTTTGCCCATTCCGCGTTCGTGCGCGTAGTCGGCCAGCAGATCGCGCAATAGCTTGCGTCCGCGGTGGAGGCGGGACATAACCGTTCCGATCGGGGTGTTCATGATTTCCGATATTTCTTTGTAGGCAAAGCCTTCTACATCTGAAAAGTAGACGGCCAGCCTGAACTCCTCCGGGATTGCCTGGAGGGCTTCCTTGACGTCCGAATCCGGCAGGTGGTCCAATGCCTCGGCTTCGGCGGAACGAAGCCCCGTCGAGGTGTGTGAAGCTGCTTGGAACATCTGCCAGTCCTCAACCTGGTCCGTGTTGGACTGGAGCGGTTCGCGCTGCCGTTTGCGGTACAGGTTGATATAGGTGTTGGTCAGGATCCGGTAGAGCCATGCCTTGAGGTTGGTCCCCGGCTTGTACTGATGGAAGGCCGAAAACGCCTTCGTGTACGCCTCCTGGACCAGATCTTCGGCATCGCTGGGGTTGCGGGCCATACGCATGGCAGCTGAGTAGAGCTGGTCCACATACTGCATGGCGTCGCGCTCGAAGCGGGCGCTGCGTTCTTCTGGTGTCTCGGTGTCAGCGGCCGCTGCCGGCGCGGATTCCTCCGCAGCCTCCAGGGGGGCAGCCTCATCGGATTTGTCTGTTGTCATCGGCACCAAGTCTACGCTGGAGGTCTTCCGGGCAGGGTCCAACCGTAGCTGCTGGCCCGCAGCAGGTTGGAGGGTTGCTAATGGCACTGGTTGTCCTTTCGACACGTTGGCGCCGGCGCTATGTTCGAGAACCCGCACCTATTGCTCTTCTTCACAACGATGCAGACACTGTCCTTATTCCAGCTGCGGTCATCGCGGACGACGACGTTGCGACGCAGGATGTACACTGCGCGCAAAAGTGCCAGACTAGAGAACAGCGTCACCAGCAGCCCTAGAAACAGCTTCCGCATTGCGGACAGCGCCAGCCAGGAGGTACTTATGACCATCGTTCGCTTTGTTGCCCGCCCGATGCTTGCCGCAACGTTTGTGGCTTCGGGAGTCGATCGTTTGCGAAACGTGCAGGACACCGCGGACCAGCTCCAGCCGGCCCTGCGGCAGGTCCAGACCATGGTCCCCTCCGCAGCACCGGTAACAGGCAACGAGAAGCTGGTTGCCCAGGTCATTGGTGCCACTCAGGTTGGGGCCGGCGTTTTGCTGGGGATCGGCAAATTCCCACGCATCGCGGCACTGCTTCTGGCAGGAACGGCAGCGGCGAACGCACTGGTGGAATTCAACGCCGCGGACGCTACCTCGCCTGAATCCCGCCGGACCCGGCGCAACCAGTTGCTCAAGAACGTATCCCTCATCGGCGGCGTTTTGCTGGCGGCCGTCGATACCAACGGCCGCCCCGGACTGGTCTGGCGTGCCGAGCATCTCGCCTCTGACGCGCGCAAAAACGTGCAGTCCTTCAGCAAGGATGCCCGCAAGAACGCCAGCACCCTGAGCAAGGATGCCCGCAAGCAGCTGCAGAAGGCTGAACGGACAGTGCGTGCAGCTGCCTCCGATGTGGTGGGTTCCTAGTTTTCATGACTGAGCAAGCAAGCACCGGCAGCAACAGCACTAACTGGCCCGCACCTTTCGCCCACGGGCCGGTCGATGCCACCGTTTACGTACCGGCCTCGAAATCCCTGACCAACCGCTACCTTGTGCTCGCTGCCCTGGCGGACGGCCCGTCGCGGCTGCGGGCACCGCTGCACTCGCGTGATTCGGTTCTCATGATCGAAGCGCTGCGTGCGCTCGGAGCCCGTGTCGAGGAAACGCCGGGCGAAGGCCGATTCGGTCCCGACCTGCTGGTCACCCCTATTGAGCAGGACCGGCAGCTGGGCGAGACGCGCGTGGATTGCGGGCTGGCCGGTACGGTGATGCGCTTCGTGCCGCCCCTGGCAGCGCTGTGCACGGGAACCGTCACCTTCGACGGCGATCCGCAGGCAAGGCAGCGGCCAATGGGCAGCACCATCGACGCTCTGCGTGGCCTCGGCGTCCGGCTGGACGACGGCGGCAACCGCTCGCTGCCGTTCACGCTGGCCGCTTCCGGCGACGTCGACGGCGGGCATCTGGTCATCGACTCCGGAGCCTCCTCCCAGTTCGTTTCGGCGCTGCTGCTGGTCGGCGCCAGATTCGGCAACGGGCTGCACCTCGAGCATTCCGGCCAAAGCGTCCCCAGCCTGGACCACGTTGCCATGACCGTGGCGGTACTGCGCAGCGTCGGAGTGGAGGTGGACGATTCCCGGCAGAACCACTGGGTGGTCCGGCCGGGACGGATCAAGGCCTTCGACCTCACCGTCGAGCAGGACCTTTCCAACGCCGGCCCCTTCCTCGCGGCGGCACTGGCCACGAAGGGAACCGTTCGGATCCCGGGCTGGCCGGGGGAAACCACTCAGGTAGGTGATAAGTGGCGCAGCATCCTGGCACAACTCGGCGCCACCGTCAGCTACGAGAACGGCACTCTCACCGTGACCGGCGGGGCAGAGATCACCGGGGCGCAGCTCGCCGACACCAGCGAGCTTGCCCCCACCACGGCGGCGCTCTGCGCCCTGGCCGGCAGCGAATCCAGACTCACCGGAATTGCCCATTTGCGCGGACATGAAACGGACCGGCTGGCGGCTCTGGTCGCGGAGATCAACGCCCTGGGCGGCGACGCCGAGGAAACCGAGGACGGGTTGATCATCCGTCCGAGACCGCTGCATGGCGGGGTCTTCCATTCGTATGAGGACCACCGGATGGCTACGGCAGGAGCCATTATCGGGCTGGCAGTCGAGGGCGTGGAAGTCGAAGATATCGGCACCACGGCCAAGACCATGCCCGAGTTCCCCCGGCTTTGGCAGGAGCTGTTCGAAACTTCCGTCCGCCAGTCCGAGGCGGGAGCGCTCTAAGGTGGTACGCGGCAACCGTACGTGGGACGAGTCCGATGTCCGCATCCGTCCCAACAAGCGCGGCTCGCGTCCGCGCACCAAGGAACGGCCTGCCCACGAAGACGCCGTGATCGGCCGGATCATCACCGTGGACCGTGGCCGCTACACTGCGGTCGTCGATGAAGACACCGCCCAGGAACGGGTGGTTGTCGCCGCCCGTGCCCGGGAGCTTCGGCGCAGTCCGGTAGTGGCCGGCGACTTCGTGGCGCTGGTTGGAGACATCACCGGAGAACCGGACGCCTTGGCGCGGCTGGTGCGGATCGAGGAACGCAGGACGCTGCTGCGCCGCAGCGCCGACGACACAGACCCGGTAGAGCGCGTAGTCGTCGCGAATGCGGACCAACTGGTCATCGTTGTGGCCGCCGCCAATCCGGTGCCGCGCACCGGTTTTATCGACCGCGCCCTGGTCGCGGCGTACGACGCCGGTATCAGCCCGCTGCTGTGCGTCACCAAAGCGGATGTGAAGGATCCCGAGGAGCTGCTCTCCAATTACCGGCACCTCGATCTGCCCGTCATCGTCAGCCGGACCGCCGGCACGGAGGGCTTCGGGATTGATGCGCGGTCCGCCGACGGGCTTTCGGCCCGTCTCGACCGCGACGCCGTGGCCGAACTGAAGGGCTATCTGGACGGGATGGTCAGCGTCATGCTCGGCCATTCCGGCGTCGGCAAGTCCACCATGGTCAATGCGCTCACGGGCGCGGAACGCGCCACGGGCGGCGTCAACGCCGTGACCGGGCGGGGACGGCATACGTCCTCCTCCGCGCTGGCCCTGAAGCTGACCGATGCCCCGGCCGGCAGCTGGATCATCGACACGCCCGGCATCCGTTCTTTCGGACTTGCCCATGTGGACCCGGACCGGATCATTTCCGCCTTTCCCGATCTGGAGCCCGGGACCGCCGACTGCGAGCGGGGCTGCAAGCACGACGACCACGCCGTCAACTGTGGCGTGGACGCGTGGGTGGCTTCCGGGCAGGCCGGCGAATCAGGCCCGGCGCGGCTGGCGTCGCTGCGCCGTTTGCTGGGAACGGAAGAACGCGCCCAGGCGAAGGAACTCGGGTTCCAGTAGCGCCGCCGTCGTCGGTTAAGGACTTCACATCCCGCATCCGGCGGCCAAATAAGGATAAGTTGAAGCCTATGACCCGTGACGTTCAAAGCTATAACGACGATCTGCGCCTGGCCCACGTGATGGCCGATTCCGTGGATTCGCAGACCATGGCCCGCTTCAAGGCGCTGGACCTGAAAATCGAGACCAAACCGGATCTCACCCCTGTCACGGATGCGGACCGCACCGCCGAAGAGGCCATCCGCGGCCAGCTCTCCCGGGCGCGGCCACGCGACGCGGTCCTCGGCGAAGAGTACGGCAGCAGCGGCCACGGCTTCCGCCGCTGGATCATCGATCCCATTGACGGCACAAAGAACTTTGTCCGCGGGGTGCCGGTCTGGGCCACCCTGATCGCACTGGTGGACGAAGACCGGCCCGTTGTCGGGCTGGTGAGCGCCCCCGCCTTGGGCAAGCGCTGGTGGGCCGCGACCGGAACCGGCGCCTACATGGGACGCTCGCTGTCTGCGGCGACCCGGCTCCGGGTCTCGGACGTCAACCGGCTGGAAGACGCCTCGCTCTCCTACTCCAGCCTCACCGGCTGGCAGGAACGGGGCAACTTCCCGGAGTTCCTCGGCCTCACCGAGTCCGTCTGGCGCACCCGAGCCTACGGGGACTTCTGGTCCTACTGCATGGTGGCCGAGGGCGCCGTCGACATCGCCTGCGAGCCGGAACTCAACCTCTATGATATGGCCGCACTGGTGCCGATCGTCACCGAAGCCGGCGGACGGTTCAGCTCGCTCGAGGGCGAGAACGGCCCGTTCGGCGGCAATGCGCTGGCCACCAACGGCACGCTCCACGACGAGGTGCTCTACCGGCTCAATCCTGCGTTGCGCGGCCAACGTCCGGCCGCCCATCCGCGAGAGGCGCCCCTGCCGGAAACCGCTCCGGAGGCCTCCGTGGAGGCGGACGACCTGCGCTGACACCGCCTTTGTGACGAATTACGACGGCGGCCGTCCCCTTTTCCGGGGATGGCCGCCTTTTCGTTCCCGTAACAAAGATGCAGCGGCTCCGGCCGGGTAATAATCTCGATGGCAGGTCACGAGTGCCAGCGCTAAACCCCGGTTTGCTGGCCGGCAACCCTCCTACCGCGGCGGGGTGCCCCGGGTGACGACCTGGCCGTTCCGGACTGGTTCGGCAAGCGCGGATCCGCTCTGCCATGGGCACGGATCCCTCACCAGATGAGGTCACATGAGCACCACCGTTATCGACTCCGCCCTGTCCCCCGAACTGCTGGCAGCGGAACATCCGTTCCAGGAAGTTGCCGGCGCAGAACTCGCCGCTCCCCTGCTGGACGGCGGCACAGTCCGCTACGCCAATCTGGACTATGCCGCCTCGGCACCCGCGCTGGCTTCCGTCACCGCCTATCTGGAGCAGCTGCTCCCCTACTACGCGAGCGTCCACCGCGGTGCCGGCTACGCATCCCAGGTCTCCACCTCCGTTTACGAGCACTCACGCGAGGTCCTGCGTTCTTTTGTGGGCGGGCGGACCGATGACCTGGTCATCTTCACCCGCAACACGACCGACTCCCTGAACCTGCTGGCCGGCTGCATCCCGGACGGCGGCGAAGTGCTCTACCTGGACATCGAACACCACGCCAACCTGCTGCCCTGGCAGGCGGTACCGCACCGCAGCGTGGTGGCGCAGCGAAGTGTTGCCGCTACACTCGAAGCGATCGAGGCCGAATTGGCCGGCGGCCAAGTGGCACTCGTGGCCATCACGGGCGCGTCGAATGTTACCGGCGAGATCTTTCCGATTGCCGAAACCGCACGGCTTGCCCACCGGCATGGTGCCCAGGTAGTGGTGGATGCCGCGCAGCTCGCCCCGCACCGACGGATCGATATTGCCCGGGACAACATTGACTATGTGGTCCTCTCCGGGCACAAGCTCTATGCCCCCTTCGGCGCGGGAGCGATCATCGGGCGGGCCGACTGGCTGGACTCGGGCACACCGCACCTGGCTGGCGGCGGCGCGGTGAAACAGGTCCGGCTGGACAGCGTGGTCTGGACAACGGGGCCGGCCCGGCACGAGGCCGGGTCGCCCAACGTGCTCGGTGCGGCCACCTTGGCCCGGGCTGCCGAGCACATTGCACAGCTGGATGAGGAAGCCTGGCAGCAGCATGAGTCCGTGCTGCGTGGGTACCTCACCGAGCGGCTGGAGGCGGTGGACTCGGTCACCGTGCACCGGATCTTCAGCGAGGAGACCGCCCCGCTGGATGCCATCGGCGTCGTTAATTTTTCGGTGGCCGGCTACGATGCTGGCCTCGTGGCCGCGTATCTTTCGGCCGAGCACGGCGTCGGTGTGCGGGACGGCAAGTTCTGCGCCCATCCCTTGCTCAACCGCCTCGGGCTGCCGTCCGGTTCGCTCCGTGCCAGCTTCGGGCTGGGTTCCCGCCTGGAGGACGCGGCGCGGCTCGCGGACGGCGTGGCAGCACTGGTCCGCGACGGCCTGCGCCATGACTACGTCGTCGAGAGCGGACGCTGGGTGCCGGCGGTGGAAACACGGGTCTTCCCCGAGTGGGCACCGGCGACGCCGGGAACCGCCGGCGCGGCGCCGTGCTCCTTAGACTAATTGCTACTCCTGACTGCCGGATGGAGCATGATCTAATCGACCCGTCGTTTGCGAAGCCGCCTGTGCAGTGGCATGGGCGGCTGGCGGCGTCAATGACAGGTCAAGGAGAGCCCCCTGCCAGAGGGCAGAGGGTGCACGAGGAGTGTGGCAGTGGTTCGCGGCGGACCCCGGATGGATGACGAACGGCGCCGGGAGTTCGGCAGCAGCTTCCAGCAGGGTGGTGCGCATTATGACCGGGTCCGTCCCGGCTACCCTGATGACGCCGTCGATTGGCTGGTGCCGCCGTCGGCACGGGACGCCGCGGATGTAGGCGCCGGTACCGGAAAATATACGGCCGCGTTGCTCGCCCGGGGCCTGCGGGTGACCGCCGTGGATCCTTCGGCCGACATGCTGGAGCAACTGGCAACCAATTATCCCGCGGCCCGGATCCTGCTGGGGACGGCCGAACACACCGCTATCGCCGATGCCGCCGTGGATCTGGTCACCGTGGCGCAGGCCTGGCACTGGGTGGATCAGGCAGCTGCCAGCGCGGAGACTGCCCGGATCCTGAGGCCAGGGGGAACGCTGGGGTTGATCTGGAACCAGCTCGATGTCTCCATTCCCTGGGTCCACCGGCTCTCCCGGATCATGCACGCTGGTGACGTCTACAGGCCGGACTTCCGCCCCTTCATCGGCCCTGAGTTCATCCGGCATGAGGGCCACGAAACCCACTGGGCGGATCCGCTCACGCCCGCCGACTTGTTGGAACTGGTCAAGTCGCGCAGCTACTATCTGCGGGCCAACGAACAGACGCGTGCAAAAGTGCTGGGAAACCTTGACTGGTACTTGCATGAACATCTGGGCCATGCCCGGGAAGAGATTATCCGGCTCCCCTACCTGACCCTGACCTGGCGCGCAGTGAAGGCTGGCCGTTAGGTTCCAGGTTTTCTCCGTCAACTTTCCGTGCCGCTCCGCCAAGTAACGTGCAGAAATTTTTGCCGCACCCTATTTTTCCGGTGCACCTTTGCGATAAATTTAGGCATGCCGAAAAAATTGTGGTCCGTGGTGCTGGCCGTCGTGTCGCTGAGCATGCTGACGGCCTGCGGTCCCGTGGGCAACGGTTCGGCCGCCGTACCGGAGCCGTCCGACGAGCGGCCCATGGTGCTCACCACTTTCACGGTGCTTGCGGATCTGGTACGCCAAGTCGCCGGCGAGCATGTGCGGGTGGAATCGATCACCAAGGTGGGCGCGGAGATCCACGGCTACCAGCCCACTCCTTCGGATCTTGTCGGCGCCCAGGAAGCGGACCTGATTCTCGACAACGGCCTGGGGCTGGAGCGTTGGTTCGCCCGGTTTGTGACGGCGGTTCCGGCCCCGCACGCCGTCCTCTCCGAGGGGATCGACCCGGTGGATATCCGCTCCGGAAACTACGAGGGCAAGCCCAATCCGCATGCCTGGATGTCGCCGGAGGCCGCCAAGGTCTATGTCGACAACACCGTGGTTGCCCTGAGCGAACTGGATCCGGCGCATGCCGCGGACTTCCGTGCCAACGGCGAGCGGTATAAGGACGAACTGGACGGTGTCATGCAGGAACTGAAGGACGCCTTCCGTGACACCGGCTCCGTTGCCGCCCTGGTTACGTGCGAGGGTGCTTTCTCCTATCTGGCCAGGGACGCCGGCCTGAAGGAAGCTTTCCTGTGGCCGGTAAACTCCGATGCCGAAGGCACACCCCGGCAAATCAAAGACACGATCGCCTTTGTCCAGCAGAACCAGGTTCCGGCCGTGTTCTGCGAATCCACAGTGAATCCGGGCGCCATGGAACAGGTTGCCGCAGCTACCGGCGCCGAGCTCATCACCCCGCTCTACGTGGATTCGCTGTCCGGCCCCGAGGGCCCGGTGCCGAGCCACCTGGACCTTATCCGGCATGACATCGCCCTGATCAAAGAAGGACTGGCCTCATGAGCGTGCATGAACTTCCCACCGGCGCCGACGCCATTACCGTGAGGTCGCTGCACGTGGCGTACAACGAGGTCATAGCGCTGGACGGCGTGACGCTGACCATCCGGCCGCAGACGATTTGCGGACTGATCGGCGTCAACGGGTCCGGCAAGTCCACGCTGTTCAAGTCCCTCATGGGCCTCGTCCAGGCGACCAAAGGCGACGTGCGTCTGTTCGGCGTCGAGCCCAAGGACGCGCGGAAGCTCAACGTCGTCTCCTACGTGCCGCAGTCCGAAGATGTGGACTGGACATTTCCCGTATCCGTCCGCGACGTCGTCATGATGGGCCGTTATGGCCGGCTGGGACGGGCCCGCCGCGCGCACCGCGCCGACCGCGAGGCTGTGGCGGCAGCACTGGAACGTGTCGGCCTGTCGGAGCTCCAGCACCGACAGATCGGCGAGCTCTCGGGCGGTCAGCGGAAGCGGGCCTTCGTGGCGCGGGGAATTGCCCAGGATGCGGGGCTGTTGCTGCTCGATGAGCCGTTTGCCGGTGTCGACAAGGGCTCCGAGGGTGCCCTGATCACCCTGTTCAAGGAGCTGCGGAACGAAGGCCGGACCGTGTTGGTCTCGACCCATGACCTGGCCGGCATCCCCCAGCTCTGCGATGAAGCTGTCTTGCTCCACCAGCGGGTGCTCGCCCACGGCAAACCCGAAGCGGTCCTGACCAACGAGAACCTCGCCCGGGCTTTCGGAACTGCCCTCGCCACCGCCCCGGAAGGAGCGCCTCATGGACGTCATTAATTGGGTACTGGAGCCGCTGCAGTACGGCTTCTTGACCCGCGCGCTGCTGGTGACCCTGGCGGCGGCCGTGGTCTCCGCCGTGCTGTCCTGCTGGCTGATCCTGATGGGCTGGTCCCTCATGGGCGACGCCGTATCCCACGCGGTGCTGCCCGGCGTCGCGCTGGCGTACATTGTCGGTCTGCCGTTCTCGCTGGGCGCCTTCGTCTTCGGCGCCGGTGCGGTAGCGCTGATCGGCGCCGTCCGGTCGACCACGAAACTCAAAGCGGACACGGCCATCGGCGTCGTTTTTACCGGGCTTTTTGCCTTGGGTCTGGCCATCATTTCCAAGACTCCGAGCCAAACGGATCTGCAGCACATCCTGTTCGGCAACGTCCTCGGCGTGAACACCGCCGAACTGTTCCAAGTGCTCATCCTGGGCGCCATTACGCTGGCCGTGCTGCTCTACAAACGGCGCGACCTGACGCTGCTCGCGTTCGACCGGATCCATGCCCACGCCATCGGGCTGAACACCCGCTGGCTTTCCGCCCTAATGCTGGGCCTGCTGGCCCTGACCGTTGTGGTGGGCCTGCAAGCGGTCGGCATTATCCTGATGGTGGCCATGCTGATCACACCTGGCGCCACCGCATTCCTGTTGACCCGCAGCTTTGACACAATGCTGCTGATCGCGGCGTCGATAACGGCATCGGCCGCGGTTGCCGGCATCTATGCCAGCTACTACCTGGACATTTCCACTGGTGCGTCCGTGGTCCTGGCCCAGTCCGTGGTCTTCGTCGTCGTCTACCTGTTCGCCCGGCGCAACGGGGTAGTCTGGCAATGGCAGCGGCGGCGCAGCGCCAAGCGCAGGGTCTCCGAACAGCCGAGCATCCCCACGTCCGTCTAGAGAACAAGATGCCCCCCAACAAGCACAGTCCCGCCCTTAGCAGCGGATCCGCCAGTGTCCAGGACTACGTCAAGGTGATCTACTCCTTCACCGAGTGGCAGGACGAACCCATCAGCTCGTCCCAGCTGGCCAACAGGCTGGGCGTCGCCAACTCCTCGGTGTCGGAGATGGTGCGCAAGCTCGTCGAGCTTGGCCTGGCCATCCACGAGCCGTACAGCGCAGTGGAGCTGAGCGACGAGGGCCGCCGGCTTGCTCTGGCCATGGTCCGCCGGCACCGGCTGCTGGAGACTTTCCTGGTCCAGGAACTCGACTATGCCTGGGACGAGGTCCACGACGAGGCCGAACTGCTCGAGCACACCGTTTCGGACACGTTCATCGAGCGGCTATCAGCCAAACTCGGCTATCCCCACCGTGACCCGCACGGCGATCCGATTCCGGATGCACACGGCGCCGTGGACATCCCGCAGGCGCACCAGCTGGCGATTTTGGATGCTGGCCATACGGGCCGGATCACCCGCATCAGCGACTCGAACCCAGCACTCCTGAGGTTCCTCAGCGCCGAGGACATCGGCCTGGATGACCATGTGGAGGTCATCGGCCGGAAGCCGTTCGGCGGCCCCGTGGCAGTCCGCGTCGGCACCGCCGGGCGGGACCGGGAGCTGGATCTGGGCGACGAGGCCGCATCGGCACTATGGGTTTTCAGCGACAAACCGCACGCTGGCTGCGCCCTCGCCACATGAGAACGACGCCGGGGGCGCACCTCGAGCGGTCGGGGAAACCTCCGGTGCCGCCCGCCACCGCATGGATGGCCGTGGCTGTCGGCGGACTGCTCGGCACCGAGGCGCGCTACGGCCTGGGACTGGTCTTTCCCGAAGACGGCGGCGGTGTCCCCTGGACCACCCTGGCCATCAATATCGCGGGCAGCCTCCTGCTGGGGCTGCTCACCGCCTTCTGGGCGGAACGGGCGGCCGCTCCGTCCTGGCTCCAAGCCGGCCTCGGCCCCGGGCTGCTCGGCTCCTTCACCACCTTTTCGGCAGTGGTCATCGCCATCGACCAACTCGCCGCTGCGGGCAGTCACCATGTGTGGCTGGTGTATCTGGGCCTGTCCCTCGCCGCCGGGCTCGCCGCAGCCGTCGCCGGTTTGGCGCTCGGCCACGTGCTCGGCAGGCGCGCGGCCGGGTTAGCGGGTGGACAATCGTGACGGCTTTGGCCGCGCTGCTGGTAGGTGTCTTCGGCATGGCAGGGGCGCTGGCAAGATTCGCCGCTGATACCCTGTTCAGCCGTGCCGCGGCCTCCGGGACCGCGCGTACAGCCTGGCCCTGGTCCACCTTGCTGGTCAACGTGGTCGGCTCGTTCATCATCGGGCTGGTCTGTTCAGTGACCGCACAGAGTTCGCTGGCGGAGCCATGGAGTACTTCGGTGGCGACGGGACTGGCCGGAGGCCTCACCACGTTCAGCTCCTGGACGGTTTCCACCGTAAGACTGTGGGCCGAACGGCGGCCGGTTGCCGCCGTCGTCAATCTTGCTGCCAACCTGTCCCTGGGTCTGGGAGCGGCGGCGCTGGGACTGCTGCTGTTCAGGTGAGAAGGCTGTCATCAGCACACTGATAATTTGGGTAAGCTCAAGTTTGTCCGCTTCAGGCTAGGGAAGGGCGCTCTATGGCAACGCTGGGAATTGAGGAAGAGTACCTGCTGCTCAATCCGGCCACGGGACTGCCCGAGGCAGTTGCAGACAAGGTGGCCCAGAACCTGGAGTCCCTGCAGGTGGCCCGCGGGGACATCCAGCGGGAGCTGCTCAATTGCCAGATCGAGACCGCCACGGCCGTCTGCTCAACGCTGACTGAGGCCGAAGAATCGCTGCTGAACTTCCGCCGCCAGCTGGACACCGCAGCGCGGAAGGCGGGCGTCCGCGCCGCGGCCACCGGCACTGCTGCACGGATCCGCGAAGACTACCCGGAGGTGACAGACAAGCGGCGCTACCATGACCTCAAGGCCAGTGCCAAGGGGATTGTCGCGGACCAGTTCGTCAACGGCCAGCACGTCCATGTCTCCGTCCCCGACAAGGAGTCGGGGGTGCAGGCTCTGAACCGGATCCGGCCCTGGCTGCCCGTCATCGTGGCACTGAGCGCGAATTCCCCGTTCTGGCTGGACCGCGACAGCGGGTTCGCCAGCTGGCGGATTGTGCACTACCGCCGTTGGCCGGTCCAGGGCTGTCCGCCGCTGTTCGCTGATGCCGCCGATTACGAGCGGCGGATCCAGCGGCTGGTGGACACCGGGGTGGTTATCGATCGCGGCGTACTCACCTGGCTGGCGCGCCTTTCCGACCGCTACCCCACTTTGGAAGTGAGGGCGGCCGACGTGCAGCTGGAGGCCCAGGACGCAGTCCTCATCGCCGCCCTGATCCGTGGTCTGGTGGTCACGGCCCTCGCCGAAGCGCAGGCCGGCAAGGACTTTCCCGACCTCGACGCCGAACTCCTCGATGCGGCTGTCTGGCAAGCCGGACGGCAAGGGCTGGCCGATAAGCTGATCGACCCATTTTCCGGACTCCTCCTGCCCGCACGCGATGTGGTCAACCTGCTGGTTCGGCGCATCCGGCCTGCCCTTGAGGAAGCCGGCGACGCTGAGTGGGTGGACGCTTCCCTGGAGCGTTTATGGACCGACGGCATCGGGGCCGAACGCCAACGGCGGGTCATGGCCGCTGGCGGAATGCCGGCGCTGATGGACCTCTACGCTGATTCGTTGACCGCCGAGGCCTGAACGGCTGTGCTATCCGCGGCCCCCGCTCCGCCCTAACTGCTGCTCGCCATCCGATCCCTCCAAAAGCGAACTGATCAAGTCCGAAATGATAGCCGAGGGGGCAACACCGAATTCCTGGCGCAGCCTGATCCGGAAGGATTGGTAGGCCCGCAGCGCTTCCGCATTGTTTCCCTCCGCCAGGTAGCACTGGAGCAGTAACCGCTGTGCACTCTCGCGTAGGGGCTCTATGGTCGTCGCTGCGCGTGCCGCTTCCATCGCCGGATCGATCCTGCCCAGCAGCAGAAACTGCTTGGCCAGCCGTTCAAGCACCGACAACCGCAGTCGCTGCCACCTCTCCTGCTCGGAGATGACCCAGTCTTCGTACCAGCCCGGCAACAATTCGGCATCCTGCACCGCATGCAACAGGCTCTGCTGGAGGCCGGGATTGGCATGTTCCTCCAGGCGGGCTGCCTGCGCCCTGAGATCGCGGACGTCAACGCTGGCGTGCTCGTCCAAGTCCAGCGAATCCTGAGTCGATGACAGGAGCTGCGGTAATGTCCGATTAACGAGGAAAACACTCTCCCGAAGACTGCCCGCCGCCTGATGCTCGGAGCTGTCCGGCCACAGCAATCCGGCCAAAAAAGTACGGGACTGCCTGCCGTACAGCGCCAAGGCCGCAATAAGGCGCTGCTGGCGCAGTGCTACCTTCACAGGCGGACCCCCGCGATGCAGTTGCCAGCCCCCCACAAGCCGCAAATCCCAAGGTTGATCGGTAGCCATATCGCAGTGATCCCCACAGTCCACTCCCCACAGAGCCAGCCGGACCCTCCGGCCGGCTCCCCTCGCGGGCCCCACCGCTTGGAGTCTTCAGGATCGCTAATGCGCGCGGCAGTGTCAATGAATTGTGCAATCGGTTTCAGGAAAGCCCAAGGTTCTACCCCGGGAACGGCGGCGTTTCGTTAGTGCGGCAGTAACGAAAGATCGCAGCCGCTGCACTCAACTGAAGCTGTCACCCAGGAGGCGTCATGGAACGACAACCGGCCCACGGCAAGGCCTATATCGTCGGCTACGGCCCGCTGCGGCTTCGCACGGTCCTGAACCGCGGGGAAATACCCCTTGTGGCTGGTTTCCACGGCAAGGGACTGAAGTCCAAGGAAACTACGACCTGGGGCCCAGGCGGTTCCGACCTCACCGCCATTGTGCTGGCCGCCGCCCTCGGCGCCAGCGTGTGCGAGATCTACACGGACGTCGACGGCGTGTACAGCGCCGGCCTCCGGTACGAAAACAGCACGGCCAGTATCCGGTGGAATCGGTTCCGGAAATTCCGGGCAAGGCCGCCCAGATCATCGCCGCCCAGTCTGCCGTTGGCGCCAGCGCCGACATGGTTGCCCAGAGTATCGTGGCCGTACCGGCTGCACGGATATGTCCCTGGCGCTGCCGGCGGCCGAGGCGACGGCAGCGTGCAAAGCCCTCCCAAGCAGCAAGACAGACCATAGGCTTCAGCCCCCTGCACTGGAACGAGCGTATGGGCATGCTCTCCCCCACCGGCTCTGGGATGCGGCTCGGCCCGGAAATTTCCTACCGGTTCTTCAGAGCACTGACGGAGGCGGGTATCCCCATCAGCCTCACTTCCACCTCTGACTTCAAACTGAGCGTGCTGACACGCTCCGAACTGCTCGATGCTGCCGTCCTGGCCATCCGCAGGACATTCGGCTGGAAAATCCGTAGACGCGGCGCAACGACGCCCAGCTCGGATGTCATGGTCGGAGTGGGCGGTTTCGTGCACTACGGCGTGACCATGCAGGACGGTTCCGTATTGGATGCCGACGCGTTCCTCATGAAGAGCAGCGAGGTTCCTGCCGGGGCCGCTACAGCGGCAACCCTGCCCGGGAAATCGAGATTCCCCGCTGCCACCGGCGTATCGTGATCGCTCTGGAACCGGCCTTACCGGGGTCAGCGTGTTCCGCGGCTTGTTTCGAATCGGCGCCAGTGGCGGCGTTGGCCTATTGTTGATGACGATGATTACCAGACGAGATGCAGCCCTGGCCCTTGACATTCCGCTTGAGATGGCGCGGCGGCACGGTATACCTTCGCGGCTTACCGAAGAGGACCTCGCCGAGATTGTGGCAAATCCGCCACAGTGGCTGCTACAGTCCCGCGCCAACCGCACAGGCAAGCGACCGGTATGGGTCGAATTGCGGTGCTGTGTCTGCGGCTTTTCGGAGGCAGCACGGCCAAAGAAGTGGTGGCCTGAGTTCACTTATGTCATCTGCGAATTCCATGATCCAATAGAGTTGCCCGAACTCGGGCCCGGCATGCGCCGGAGCGAATTCGATGGTGTGGGCAGCCGCTTCATCGGCATAGTCGAGGATCCTGTAGAAGGTTCCTGACGCCGTTCGGATCAAGCGGCCAACATGCTTAAGCGACAAACAGGCCGGAAGCGTTACGCCTCCGGCCTGAATCTGATTCGTGGAGGTAACTGTCAGAAAGTCGGTGTCTTCCTTGTCGTTGTCTTCCATATCTCGTCATCATAAGAATGACTCAGGATCTTCCGCTACAGATGGCACCACAGAACTTAAGACCCACGTTCTCCTTCGCTCAGCGGTTCCCACATTTGTCTGTCAGCTAAGGCAAGGACCCGTTCTTGCCACTCCCGAACCGATAACCTGCAAGGACAACGCAACGGTCAATTGTTCAAATGCGCGATCCTTCTTCGCACAATTATGGTGGTAGCAGGAAACTACTCAGGAAGAGCTCCATGGCCGTCGACTATCCGCTGGAACAGCTCAGCCCCGCTTTCGGAGCCGGGGCTGACGGAGGTCGCGAAGCCACATACGACGGAAAGGTCACTTGGTCAGCAACAACTGGCTTCGGGTCCGACTCCTGGCATGGATATGTCGTCATTCAAGCCAAGCAGCGCCAGGAAAACGACACGGCGCGCGTCTCGAAACGCCGCCTGGCTTCGCGCTCAAACCCACTCAAAACGGGCTGTGGCCTGAATTGCCGGATCCTGCCCTTGCCTGGCCCCTGACAACTGAAGCCTTGAAGGATCCTGAAGCGAACTCGACCTTTGAGCTCCTCTGCGGAAACCTTGGGCCGGATGAATGGCAGGCTACGGCGTTCCTCGCACGGGCCCTCTGGCCGTCCCTCACACGCCGTCCGGTAGGGGAAATACTGCAAGAGTTTTCCTAACTCTGCTGTCGTAAACGTTGTCCGGTCAGGGCGGAAGCCCAGCTGCTGAGGCCAGATAAAGCGCAATGCCCGTCTGCAGCAGGAGTCGGCAGGCTTCTCGGCACGCCAGCACGGGCCGCACCGGACGAGTGCCGGCCCGGCTTCGATTTCAGAGCTGGACGCGCCGGAGGGGCTGGTTCGGTGACAAGGGAGCGTTGGAGTTTGGCTGCACTGCGACCCTTAAGGAAAGGGCTTCGATCGCGCGCCTGCGCACTCACCGTATCGACTGACACCAATAGTCCGGTGAATCCACACGGTGGCCTGGATGGCCGCCGAAGGGACTTTACCCCGTGAGATGACTCACAAGGCTGCAACCTAGACGCAACCTTCCCGTCCCTAGGCTAAGGACAACGGCCATCGCCCGCTCACAACAAGAGTGAACGATGCTCGTGCTTCGCACCGCAGACCACGACGGTCGGAGTGAGGTTCCACAATAGCGACACGGGCTAGAACGCTGACAGGTTATCCCTGGCTTGACGTTCCGTCCACCTCAATCGCCTACCCGGCCGATGAGGTGCCTCGGCAGCGGCTGTCCTCCGGCATCGGGCGTGAAACCCACCCATGATGCTGTGACCGACGGCTACTCAGCATCCAGCCCGGTTTCTTGCGTGCCGTTCCAATTCATGCCCGGCGCTCTCCGCTGCCGGCACTAACGACGAAGGAATATCGACAATGACGACGATGCAAGCAGCAGTAGTAACCGAATTCGGCAAGGATCTTCAGATCCAGGCCCTCCCCGTTCCCGTCCCCGGCCACGGGCAGGCCCTCGTCAAGGTACTCACCACAGGTGTTTGCCACACCGACCTGCACGCCGCCGAAGGGGACTGGCCGGTCAAGCCGACACCGCCGTTCATCCCCGGCCATGAGGGCGTCGGCGAGGTCGTTGCCCTCGGCGAGGGCGTCACAGACCTGGCCGTCGGTGACCTCGTGGGCAATGCGTGGCTCTGGTCCGCCTGCGGCGCCTGCCAGTACTGCCGCACCGGCTGGGAGACGCTGTGTGAAGCGCAGCAGAACGCCGGCTACAGTGTCGACGGTTCCTTCGGCGAATACATGCTGGTGGACAGCCGGTTCGCGGCCAGGATCCCGGCCGGCTCGGACCCCGTCGAAGTGGCCCCGGTGCTCTGCGCCGGAGTGACCGTCTACAAGGGACTGAAGATGACCGAGACCCGGCCCGGCCAATGGGTCACCATCTCGGGGATCGGCGGACTCGGGCACATCGCCGTCCAGTACGCGGTGGCCATGGGCCTCCGCGTCGCCGCGGTAGACATCGCCGACGACAAGCTCGCCCTGGCTAAAAAACACGGAGCCGAGCTGACGGTCAATGCCCTGCACGAAGATCCCGCCGAAGTCATCCAGCGCGAAACCGGAGGTTGCCATGGAGTCCTGGTCACTGCTGTACACCCGTCAGCATTCGGGCAGGCGATCGGAATGGCCCGCCGCGGCGGCACCATCGTGTTCAACGGCCTGCCGCCGGGCGACTTCCCGGCACCCATCTTCGAGATTGTGCTCAAGGGCCTGACAGTCCGCGGTTCCATCGTGGGAACCCGGCAGGATCTCGAGGAAGCCCTGGACTTCTACGCCCAGGGCAAGATCCACCCGACAATCTCGACCCGGGAGCTGTCCGAAGTGAATGCTGTCCTCGACGAGATGAAGCACGCCAAGATCGACGGCCGCGTCGTTATCAAGTACTGATCAGTCCCGCTGCCAGCGGCGGCGGAGTATCCCGGACAGCTTCGGTACCCCGCCGCCACAGGGCGCTGATGCCCAGCGAAGAAACCCAATAGTTCAAAGAACACCCAGGAGTCAGCCCGTGGGCGAGGTGCCGCAGACGGCGCCTCGCCGGCGGGAACTCTGGACGCCTTGCGGCTGCGAAGCCGTGCAATACGGCACCGGAACCGCCGACCAGACCCGCCAAGAGGCAGGAAGAACCAACCCGGGCCTATGACCGCGACGGCCGTCACCACAGAGCATCTTTAGAGGAAGAACAGTCATCCATGTCCAACCCACCCACCGCGGCACCCTTCGGGCCGCTCCAGCACGGCGACGCCCTTGAGAACCTCTCTTACGAGGACAGCAAATTCGCGCCCTCCGCTGAGTTCGCGAGGAACGCCGTCGTTGGCGCGGAAGTCTACGCGGAGGCCGATGCCGACCGCCCCGCCTTCTGGGCCAGGCAGGCGCGGGAGCTGCTTACCTGGTCCAGGGACTTCACGCAGACGCTGGACTGGTCCGACCCGCCCTTCGCGAAGTGGTTTGTCGGCGGGGAGATCAACGCCGCATATAATGCGCTGGACCGGCACGTGGAGAACGGGCTCGGGGACCGGACCGCGATCTTCTTCGAGGGCGAACCGGGCGACACCCGCACCTACACCTACGCCCAGCTCACCGAGGAGGTCAAGAAGGCCGCCAACGCGTTCGAGTCCCTCGGCCTCGCCAAGGGCGACCGGGTCGCGGTGTACCTGCCTATGATTCCCGAGGCGGTCATCACCCTGTTGGCCTGCGCCCGGATCGGGGCGGTGCACTCGGTGGTGTTCGGCGGCTTCTCCGCGGACGCGCTGCGCTCCCGGATCGAGGACGCCGAAGCCAGGCTCGTCGTCACCGCCGACGGCACCTGGCGCCGCGGCAAGCCCAGCGCACTGAAGCCCGCCGTGGATGAAGCACTGTCCGGAGGCGGGCACACGGTGGAAAATGTCGTGGTGGTCCGGCGCAACGGCCAGGAGGTGGACTGGCATCAGGGGCGGGACCACTGGTGGGCGGACACCGTCGGGGCCGCCTCCAACCAGCACACCGCCGTGGGGCACGACGCGGAGCACCCGCTGTTTATCCTCTACACCTCCGGCACCACGGGCAGGCCCAAGGGCATCCTGCACACCACCGGCGGGTACCTCACCCAGACCGCATTCACCCACCAGGCCGTCTTCGATCTGCACCCGGACACGGACGTGTACTGGTGCACGGCCGACATCGGCTGGGTCACCGGGCACTCCTACGTCGCCTACGCCCCGCTCATCAACGCCGCCACCCAGGTTATGTACGAGGGCACCCCCGACTCCCCGCACCAGGGCCGCTGGTGGGAAATCATCGAAAAGTACAAGGTCTCCATCTTTTACACCGCCCCCACCGCGATCCGGACCTTCATGAAGTGGGGCAGGGACATTCCGGACAGGTACGACCTCTCCTCCCTCCGGGTCCTGGGCTCGGTAGGCGAATCCATCAACCCCGAAGCCTGGATGTGGTACCGGGACGTCATCGGCGACAATGTCGGCAAGAACGGCGAGAAGAAGGACAACCCCGCGCCCATCGTGGACACCTGGTGGCAGACCGAAACCGGCGCGCAGATGATCGCCCCGCTGCCCGGGGTGACCGCCACCAAGCCCGGCTCGGCCCAGGTCCCGCTGCCCGGAATCGCCGTGGACGTCGTGGACGAGGCCGGCGAGTCCGTGCCCGACGGCCACGGCGGGTTCCTCGTGATCCGCGAACCCTGGCCGGCGATGCTGCGCGGCATCTGGGGCGACCCGGAACGCTTCAAGGACACCTACTGGTCCCGGTTCCAGACCATGTACTTCGCCGGGGACGGCGCCAAGAAAGACGAGGACGGCGACATCTGGCTCCTCGGCCGGGTCGATGACGTCATGAACATCTCCGGACACCGCCTCTCCACCACCGAAATCGAATCCGCCCTGGTCTCCCACCCCGCCGTCGCCGAAGCCGCCGTCGTCGGGGCCGCGGACGAGACCACCGGCCAGGCCGTCGTCGCCTTCGTGATCCTCCGCTGCGACGCCACCGACACCGGAGACGCGATCGTGCAGGAACTCCGCACCCACGTCGGCAAGGAAATCGGTCCGATCGCCAAACCCAAAACCATCCTCGTGGTCCCCGAACTTCCCAAGACCCGCTCCGGCAAAATCATGCGCCGCCTGCTCAAGGACGTCGCGGAAGGCCGCGAGGCCGGCGACGCCACCACCTTGGCCGACAACACCATCATGCAAACCATCACCGACTCCCTCAAGATACGCAAGTGAAGCATCTGCCCAATCCAGGACGACCTACACAGGAGGTAGTAGTGATCAAAAGACACGCTTCAGGTCCAGGAATGGTCTGCACGGGAGAGTGTGTTTGTCTGGCCGGAGCGGTCGTGGACGTCTATCTCCACGATGACTTTCACCGGCGGGGCACTGTCGAGGACGTCATGCCCGACTCTTCCGGCCTGTGGATCACCGGCCAGGGTCCTTGTTCCCGCGAGTTCGTCGACAAGGCGAGCGGATATACCGTGCGGACCGAACACTCGACACTGCTGAATCCTGCCGCTACGGCAGCGCCCGGAATGAAAGATCAGGAGATGTCCCAGACTGCCTTCGCCGCTTCAGCATGAGGCCAGCTTGCAGGAACACCGGCAGGTTCTGTTCGCTTTTCGAGCGGGTGGGCGCCCCCGGCAGCCGTTCGTGGAAGCTGCGCGCCGACCTCGACCTTCTGTGGGTGTCGTCAAGCGTCCGGCGGTCAGGTGCGAGCGTGTTCGGACAATCCCTCGCTTTGGCCCGTCGCCCGATGTAAGTCTGCCGCTACGCGCGCCGTTCGTGTGTTTGCCCGTAGGGGACATCGCCGCTGACGGCGACGGTATAGCTGGTGTAGCCGTGTTGGGTGACCAGGGTGCCGTGTGCCGTGGCGGCGTTCCGTCATGGCGTGTTCGCGGGCGGTTTCCACGGCAGTGTTCAGGTCGTTTTCGACGGTGTTCGGGTCGTGGGCGCTTGATCATCGTGGCCTCCTTCTCGATGGGATGTGCCTGGCCTCTCGGCGGGCACAGGCTTTTAGAGGACGGGCAGGCCCGGAGGGGCGGAAAGCGGTGGTTTGAGGGGGTGCAGGCATGCAGGACGAAGTCCGAAAAAGTCGGCTGTTTGGTGACGCGCGGCTGCCGCGGCACCCATGGATCAGGCCGGAATTGGACGGCAACGGTAACGCCGGCCGTGACCGGCCTGGATTTCCTGCGCCGCCCGGTACGGTACGCGGCGTTGCCGGTGCCGTTGTCGGACCAGGCCGGGGCGCCGAGTGCCTACAGGAGCCATTGGGCCTAGACAGGCCTCCTAATAGGAACTAATAGCAACGTCCAGGCCAGAATGGCTGGGAGCACGAAGATATTGTCCCCGGACCGTCAGGCGGAGTGGCGTCGGAAATCGAACTGTTCCGTATAGCCAAAGGGGACCGAATCGCTGAGGCTGACGACGAAGTGTCCGTCTCCGAGCCGTGTCACAAGGATGCCATGCGCCCGTTGCCGGAGCGCGCACTCAATCATCCGGTTGACCGCAGTGGTGATGCACTGGTCCATGGACGCTCTGTTACGGACCTTGATTTCGATGGGTTTGACAGCTGGCATGTTCATCGAGCTCGTGCGGAGCCTGGTAGGGCCGTATACCCTTGCGCCTCTTCATATAAGGCTCGAGGTTCGGTGCCGCAGGCTTCAATCCTGAGAACGCCTGCAGAAACGGCTACCTCCTTCACATACCCGGTCCGGATAGTTCGCCCATTTTTGTGAACCTGAACCTGCCGGCCGGTCAAGTTCTTCCGTTCTCCGCAGTGTCCCATGACGTTGCCTTTCGTATCGCAATTCACTGTCTTGCTTATGTCTGGAGCTCAGAGCCCCGGAATCCTCAACCACCGGTCGACTTCAACTATCTAACTGTTGCCAGCGGGCATGGTGTGATCAAGCTACGCCAAATTGGGAGACACGCCCTAGCTGACGGCGTCATGCTGATCGCTGAACCCTGCTACCGGGACCACGACCACGAGGCCGAAGATTTCCTCCTGGAAGATGCGCATCCTGTTGTGGCCTTCAACAATGATCTGGTGGACGCAGAAGCCGCCGGCGAAGACCGGGGCGCCCCAGCCTGGAAGGACGGCCGTGGACACTGATTCTTCTCGATTCGATTACCCTTAGGATCCTTGTTTTGAAGAACCGGGGCTGTTCAGGAAGTCTGTGGCCGGTGCACGCTGGGGCGACGGAAGCACGCGCCACGGGGGTAGTCGAGCCTGCCGGATTCCGCTGGTGGTTTCCGACAGGCTCGATCACCGTTGCAGGATCACCGGTGCAAGCGGCGGAAGTACTATCGTCCGTTTCCGGCAGAGACCTTGAGGAGATCTTCGAGGATGCTCATCACTCTGTCCGTGACCTCGCCGATCCCGCCGATCCCGTCAACACTGGCCAGGATTCCGCGGGCTGCGTAGCTGGCCACCACGGCTTCGGTCTGCTCGTGGTAGAGATCCAGGCGGTGGCGGATGACAGCTTCGTTGTCATCGCTGCGCCCGGTCTCCTGGGCACGACCCAGAAGGCGGGCCACGAGTTCCTCGTTGTCGGCCGTGAGCTGCAGGACGACGTCGAGCTCGTTATACTTGCCGGCGATGATGTAGTCCAGGTAATCGACCTGGGCGGTAGTGCGCGGGTATCCGTCGAGGAGGAAACCGTCCTGAACGTCGGCTTCGCTGAGGCGGTCCCGGACCATTTTGTTGGTCACGCTGTCCGGAACGAAGTCCCCGGCGTCCAGGTACTTCTTGGCTTCGATTCCTAGCGGGGTCTGGCCTTTGACGTTGGCACGGAAGATGTCGCCGGTGGAGATCGCGGCCACGCCGAGGCGCTCCGAGATCCGTTCCGCCTGCGTTCCCTTGCCCGAACCTGGAGGTCCGATAATCAACATTCTCGTCATTCAAAAGCCCTTCGTGGTGCCTGTTTGTTGAACGCTTGCGGTGGTCCCGACCGGGCTTAGAAGAAGCCGAGTTTGTTTTCGGAGTGGCTGACAAGGAGGTTCTTGGTCTGCTGGTAGTGGTCCAGCATCATGGAGTGGTTTTCACGTCCGATGCCGGAGGACTTGTAGCCCCCGAACGCCGCCCCGGCCGGGTAGGCGTGGTAGTTGTTGACCCAGACCCGGCCGGCCTGGATCTCCCGTCCCGCGCGGTAGGCCACGTTGCCGTTGCGGGACCAAACGCCCGCGCCGAGACCGTAGAGCGTATCGTTGGCGATGCCCATGGCGTCGTTGTAGTCGCTGAACTTTGCCACGGAGACCACCGGGCCGAAGATCTCCTCCTGGAAGATCCGCATCCTGTTGTGGCCCTCGAAGACGGTGGGCTGGACGTAGTAGCCGCCGGCGAGATCGCCTTCCAGCTGGGCCCGGGCGCCGCCGGTGAGCAGCTTGGCGCCTTCCTGCACTCCGATGTCGATGTAAGAGAGGATCTTTTCGAGCTGGTCGTTAGAGGCCTGGGCGCCGATCTGGGTGTCAGTGTCCAGCGGGTTGCCCTGGATCATCTTCTCCACCCGGGCCACGGCGTCGGCCATGAAGGAGTCGTAGATGTTCTCCTGGACCAGGGCCCGGGACGGGCAGGTGCAGACTTCGCCCTGGTTGAAGGCGAAGAGGGCGAAGCCCTCCAGCGCCTTGTCGTAGAACGCGTCGTTGGACTCCGCGACGTCGGAGAAGAAGATGTTCGGGCTCTTGCCGCCGAGTTCCAGCGTGACCGGAATCAAGTTCTGGCTGGCGTACTGGCTGATCAGCCGGCCGGTGCTGGTTTCGCCGGTGAAGGCGATCTTGCGGATCCGCGGGCTGGACGCCAGCGGCTTGCCGGCCTCGACGCCGAAGCCGTTGACCACGTTGAGGACGCCGGCGGGCAGCAGGTCGCCGATGAGTTCCATCAGAACCAAGATCGACGCCGGCGTCTGCTCAGCCGGCTTAAGGACGACGGCGTTGCCCGCCGCCAGGGCGGGGGCGAGCTTCCAGACGGCCATCAGGATCGGGAAGTTCCAGGGGATGATCTGGCCCACGACGCCGAGCGGCTCGTGGTAGTGGTAGGCGGTGGTGTCCTCGTCGAGCTGGGACAGCCGGCCCTCCTGAGCCCGGACCGCGGAGGCGAAGTACCGGAAGTGGTCCGCGGCGAGCGGGATGTCCGCGTTGAGCGTCTCGCGGATGGGCTTGCCGTTGTCCCAGGACTCGGCCACGGCCAGCAGTTCGAGGTTCGCGTCGATCCTGTCGGCGATCCTGTTCAGGACCGCGGCCCGTTCGGCGACGGAGGTCCTGCCCCACGACGGCGCGACCTTGTGGGCGGCATCCAGCGCCAGCTCGATGTCCTCAGCGGTGCTGCGGGCCACCTCACAGAAGGCCTTGCCAGTCACGGGGGTGATGTTCTGGAAGTACCGGCCCTTGACCGGGGCGACCCACTCGCCGCCGATCCAGTTCTCGTAGCGGTCCTTGAACGTGACCTTCGAACCCTCAGTACCGGGCTGGGCATAAACAGTCATAGTAACTCCTCTGGATAACAGACGTCTTCTTCTGGCCCCATGCTAGAACTTCAAAGGTTGCGACCAGGCTGCAACGGGGATCCGCCAGTTGCTGACCAGCCCCCGATGGGACGCTTCTGGTCCCGATGCATCTGCACAGAGAAAGCACCGGACCAGAACATCCTGAATCAAGGGGAACGGCTCGATCCCGATTCCCGTCATCAGGAAGTGGCTGATTGAAAACCCTGGTACGGCATCCTTCCATGCACCATCACGGCGGCCATCAGCTGGTGTGCGCCAGATTCAGGAGTCCTCCGGTGGCGTGTGATGAGGCCGTAGATTGAAGGGGCATTCGCGGCCGGGGAGCTAATGGACCGCGGAAGAACTGTTTGCGCTGGCGTCCGGAGCCAGCGCCTACCGGACCAAACCATTGTGGCTCAGACGGCTGCTGGATTTAGTCAGTCACCTCTAACCGACGATGGAAACCGTCGGGATGGCGGGGGTACGCAAATATTCCGCTAACCTGAACGATGCAACCTGCAAGAGGCCGGTATGCTTGTGATTGGGGCCACACCTGCCCCTTTCCTCCTGTCGACTATGGAGCCACCGTGCCTAATTCCCGGCCGCTGTTGCCCAGCCTGTCTCCCAGCGTCGCGGCGACGACAATTGTTCCCGTTACCCTGCCTTTCCCGGCGTCGAAGCAGCTTGGTGTCAGTTCCGGGCAACGGGCCCTTCGCAGCATCATTGAGGAGTCCTGGCAGCGTTCGTTGCGTCTGCAGGCCGACCCCGATATGCCCCCGTCTGCGCTGACGCTCGACGGCGAGGCACTTAAGGAGTACCGCCGGGGCCACCCCTTAGCGTCCATCATGCCGGTGATCCATAAACTGCTGATTCAGCCCGGTTCCGAACAAGGGCTGCTCGTCGCTGTCGGGGATGAACTGGGCCGGCTCCTGTGGGTCGATGGCGATACTGCCCTGCGCCGGCGTGCCGAGCGCATGCTGTTCGTTGAGGGTGCGGACTGGTCCGAGGCCAGCGTCGGCACGAGCGCACCCGGGACCGCCCTGGCGCTGGGCCGCAGCGTCCAGGTCGCCGGTGCCGAGCATTTCAACCGGGCTGTTCACCCGTGGAGCTGCACGGCGGTGCCCTTCCATGATCCGGACACAGGGGCCGTGATCGGAGTCCTGGACATTACCGGCACGGAGATGGCGGTCGCCCCGCATACCCTGACCCTCGTTGAGGCCACCGTGGCGGCCGCGCAGGCGCAACTGCGGGTGGAGCGGCTTCAGTTGGCCGCCACGCAGCGGGACCGGCCCGCGGATCGGCGCATGCCGGCTGCGGCTGCCGGACACAAAACCATCCACCGGACCAGCAGCCCGGTCCAGAGTCTGTATCGCAACAGCCTGCGGTTGCTCGGCCGGGACCACGCTCTGCTTAGCATTGAAGGCAGGACGGTATCGCTGTCTCCAAGGCACAGTGAGTTGCTTGCCCTGCTGAGCATCCATCCGGATGGCCTCAGCGCTGAGGAACTGTGCAGCCTACTCTTCGGGGAAGTTCCGGCCATGACGCTTCGGGCGGAGATGGTCCGGTTGAGGAAAGTCCTTCAGCAGTTCAATCCTGCCGCCGTGCCGGAATCCCGCCCCTACAGGCTCACCGTGGACGTCCGGTCGGACGCTGGCCAGGTTCTCAGCTGCCTCCAGCGCGGGGCACACCGGCTCGCCCTGGAAATTTATCGCGGTCCGGTGTTGCCGCACTCCGAGGCTCCAGGTGTGGTAAAGCTCCGGAGGCGCGTCTCCACACTCCTTCGGGAGGCCCTATTAACGGACGGCAGCGCGGAAGCCCTGCTTCAGTACGCGGAACTTCCTGAAGCGAGCGATGACGTGGCTGTTCGGATGGCGGCGCTGAAACGACTGCCGCCCCGCTCACCCAAGAGGGCTGCGGTGGTTGCTGATCTGGAGCGTCTGGAATCCGAACTCGGAACACACCAACGTCCGTGAGATGACCCGCAAGGCTGCAACCTCGGTGCAACCCTCCCGTCCCTAGGCTAAGGACAACGGCCATCGCCCCGCTCACACCAAGAGTGAACGATGCCCGTCGCCGACGCCCGCGACATCTTCGAGGAGGTCACCCTTGACCCTAGGCTCCCGGCCTTCCTGACAGTTCCCGCCTACGACCGGTTCCTGTACCAGGGCTGGAAGGGATCCGGTCGCTGAGCCCGTGCTTATGGAAACCTGATCCTCGGTAGTCGAGCCTCTCGAGATTTCTGTCGCCGGGTTGCTACGCCCTCCGCGGGACGGGCGGCCGACGACGGCTTGAGCCGTAATCCCGTCATAAACCGGCCCTTCCCGCTTTCGGGTCAAGCGCAAAACGCGAAGGATGACGACGGTAATCGGGGACAGAGGGAACTCAAGCAGATAACCTCCGATCCATCGTCAGGCCCCACGAGCGAGTCAAGAGCGCTTTGTCAGGCTCTTTGTGAATTCCACCCGCTCGACTTTAGGCACATCGGGCCTGACGCTTTACTACTATTCCGCCAACACTTACGGTGGCGGCGTCCTGCTTCAGAAAGTACCCCCTGGTAGATCTCGGTGTCCGACGGCACGACGCCAGCGAGCGAGAAAAGAGACATTTCATGACCACCTGGCGGATCAGGGATTTTCATTCGGCCGACCTTGACGGGATCCTGCACCTCTGGGAATCCCTCAAGGCCACCAACATCGAGCCGGTCTACGCCCTTTCCGAGGTGCTCGCCTCCTGCGAGAAGGACCACGCCGTCGTCGCGGTGCAGGGCGAGACGGTGGTGGGAGCCGCCATCGGACGCGCCGCGCATGACCAGGGCTGGATCGTCTTTCTGGCTACGCTTCCGGAGTTCCGGGGCCGCGGGATCGGCACCTCGCTGCTGGCCGCGGTCGAAAACCGGATGGCCCCGCACGGGCTCGACAAGCTCTCCGCGCTGATGCCCGAGGCCGAAACCCGGGTGGAAGCCTTCCTGGGCCGCGGCTTCGTGCTCAAAAAGAACCTGCGCTACTTCGAGCGCAGGATCCCCGTCCAGCGCCAGGAGCTCGGCGCGCTGGGCCAGCTCGGCGGCCGCATCCTGGCCCGGGACCTCTGGGAAAACGTCGCCGGCATGCGCAAGGAGAAGGAACTGCTGGAACGGCGCCTGGTCCTGCCGCTGGCCGAGGCCGACCTCGCCGACGAATACGGCGTGGTGCCCCCACGCGCCGTCGTCCTCTTCGGCCCTCCCGGCACCGGAAAGACGACCTTCGCGAAGGCGATCGCCTCCCGGCTGGAGTGGCCGTTCGTGGAGGTTTTCCCGTCCCGGCTGGCCTCGGACCCGAAGGGGCTGGCCGGCGCGCTGCGCGAGACCTTCCTGGAGATCGCCGAGCTGGAGCACGCCGTCGTGTTCATCGACGAGGTGGAGGAAATCGCCTCCCAGCGGTCGGGCGAACCGCCGTCGCCGCTGCAGGGCGTCACCAACGAACTGCTCAAGATCATCCCGGCCTTCCGCGAACAGCCCGGCCGGCTGCTCGTCTGCGCCACCAACTTCATCCGCGCCCTGGACACCGCGTTCCTGCGCCACGGCCGGTTCGACTACGTCATCCCCATCGGACTGCCCGACCGCCAGGCCCGCGAGGCCATGTGGCAGCGCTTCATCCCCGCCGCGGTCGTGGACGAGGTGGACGTGGAGCTGCTGGTGGACCGAACCAAGGGCTTCTCCCCGGCGGACATCGAGTACGCGGCCCGGAGCGCCTCCCAGCGGGCGCTGGAAAAGGCGGTGTACGACGACGGCGGGCTGGCTTCCGGCGGCGACCTCGCCGTCCGCGCCGCGGTCCGGAAGGGCCCGGCCACCCAAGATTACCTCGACGCGATCGGGGACACCCGGACCACGGTCAGCGACGAGGTCCACGAGCAGTTCCTTGAGGACATCGACGCGCTGGGCCGGGTATAAGGCTGATCTTGCAGGGGCTTCGCTAATTGTTACGTGGCAGATGAATTCCCCTCTGCGGCCATGTTAACGGGCTGGCTTGTCAATTTGTCGAGTATCCGACGCGAGGCCTCGGCACGCCCGGTAACGATCGTCATCGTACGCAATCCAACAATGGCTTATCGCTACTTTAACGCGCAGTGGTCCCGCCCCCATCTCGGCGGGGTCCCGCGCTGGCTAGGCTAGGTCCAGCGAGTCGAAGTCCTCGTCGACCCGGATCGGGTTGTGGAGGTTCAGCACCGTGGAGCCGGCGCTCCGTTTGATGGTATTTGTCAGTACGGCGATCGTGGCAATCCTCACGGCGGGGACAAGACGTCAAACTCCTCGTGTTGCTAATTAATCGCCATGGCTGGCTAACAGCGCCCAAACCCGGCAGATACAGGCCACCTCGGCGCTCGGCAAAACCTTAGCGTTGGATATTTCACTTTTCACGAGCCATCCCATCCAGGCAATGGCACGATGCCGGTCTCCAGCCGCTGCGACTGGCTTTGCGGTCATAAACACTCAGGATCCTCTCTTGTTCGACACGCGATTCCTGAGGAGGTCGATCAAGGCCTGCCCGGACGCTCCTTCGCAAGTTCGATGACCCATTGCGGGGTCTCGCGGCCCAGTCGCTTATCGAGTTCGCAGCGCAATCGTGCTGCCTCGATCTTGACCCTCTTCTCCGCAGCCGCTTGCTGGACAGGAGTCCGTCGGCGTTGACGCCGAGTTGTCTCTTCACGTCGGTCCGGGTCGGCAGAACTGGTCCCGGCAGCCGGGTCGAAGTCACTACGACTTGGCTTTGGAAGCTCGGCGTCTGACAGGGCCGCGATGAGGTCATAGTCCTCAACCATGTAGCCATCGCCGACATTCAGACGGCGCTGCAGATTAGTGACGTATTGAAAGAAGCGCTGATCCGATCCGGTGCGTTTCCAATCAGCGGCGATCAGCCCGAGGAGCAGGTCGATGCGGTCTCTTGGCCGTTCCGGTAGACCAGCGAATAGATCCTCCGTCATGCCTACTTCCTTCCTGTTTCAAGCCAGAGACGGATGTCCTTCTCACACTCGTCTGCTGCAGGGACCGGCGACCGCCACGCGCCTTTCCACTTGCTTTTGACAGGCCAGTGTGGCCGGTACATACGCCAGCTCTCACCATGGACCTTCAGCGCGACGAGAAAATCCTCCGGCATCGCGCCGCAGAGGATCTCGTACTCAGCGGCCAAAGCGTCAACAATTCCATTCAGCCTTCGGGTCCGAACCGACAGGCCAGGAACCTCCGGCACGTCAGCAATCCACCAGACGCCGGACTTATGCACCCGCGCGGTCAGTTCCATCGGAGCTTCACGTCTCCTCGATTCTCGTAATTGCGGTTACGGGCGTAGTAGCCCGGAAAGTTGGAATACCGTCTTCCCGCACGTCGACGAGTAGTGCACCAGGCCGGCCGAGCTGGAGTCGATATATCGATAGCAGCCTCAAAGCTTCCCCGTCTCTCCTCAGGCCATCGGCGGGAATCCGACTGAAATCTCCGTACGGGACTTCATGGCCTGGCAAACGGGTCATAGTCCGATTGCCATGCGTAAGGTCGAAGACGTAGAGCGTCCCAGAGGCGGTGCACACCCGCCAGCGGCCCTCCTCGCGGTCAGTCAGCCGGTCCGTCAGTTCAACCATGGTCAGCAGGGCTTGACGATGCGCCGCATCACCCATCCCGTCCAGGTCCTCGACGGTGTCCACGCGGATACTGGCACCCGGCAGGATCCGCTCCAGCGCGGACCGCAACAGCTGGCGCGCTCTTTCCCCGACCGTCCTTGCCGAGCGTGACTGCACGAGCAGATGCACTTCGACGGGCTCCTCGGCAAGCCCAGTAGACGAGCCGGGAACGACCCAAACCCTGTCGATGCCCACCACCCGTGCCTCGCGGAGAACAGCTCCCAGGTGCTCCCCGCTCCCCTCCAGCATCATTCAGTTCCTTTGCATAGCCGAGTACCGCTTAGTGCCGTCGTTCCTATCCAAGAGATATTCCCCAGGTGCCGCGTGGCACTTTTCCCGGCTTCGGTCCAACGCGCATCTTTATTGAGATGAGCGTTCTCCGGCGCACACTCTAGGAACTGCTGAAGGTCGCGGGCACTAGCGGATCCGGCGAGGTCGACGAAGACATGAGTAAGGACGGTCAAGATTAACCCGCCCTCGACACTAGTGCCGGTGCCCTCTGAAATTCAATGCCTCTACCGGCAGAACAAGCGCCGGTTACCAGTCTCAGGTCGAGAGTACAGATCACGCCACGGGCCCTCGGAGTCTGTTGACTCTACTTCGTTGCAGGGCTTTCCTCTCGCGCCGGCAGGGAGGGCCACGAAGACCCGTCAGGGGGCAACTACGAAACAACGGTGGGAGTCAATAGCGGTGCCGTTTCTGGCGGCGCATGGGAACCGCGCCGTCCGATTCGGTGCTCGGGTTGTCCGCCAGGTAGTGCGCGAAGAGCGTCATGGCGTAGCGGTCGAGCTGTCGGTTGAGTTCGCCGACCTGCTGCTTGAGTTCGGCGATCCGCTGTTTGTCTTGATGCTTTTCCTCCGCAGCGGGGCTTCGCCGACCGGTTCCGAGCGGGGCGATGAGTTGGTTGAATTTCTCGTTGAGCCGGTATGGGTTGTCCGGCTCGTGAGCGTCCTGCCGGAATGCCCGGGCCACGGCGTCATGGCCGAGTCCGCTGAGGATTTCGATCTGCCGTTTCGTCCGCGGCGCGTTTCTATCGGTGGAGAGCACCTCGATTGCACCGGATACACGGGTCATCACGTCATCGGAGACGCGCTTGCGCTTCGCGGGCATCATTCCTCCTTCAGGGTGGACGGGTCGTAGCCGAGATCACGCAGGGTGCGGATGAGGTTGGCGCGGTCGCGCCGCATTCGTTGCGCCATGGCCTCGTCTTTTCTTTCGCGGTCAAGGTATGCATCGATACGGTTGATGCCATTGTGAAGAACGGGTGTGTGCGCCTGAGTCAACAGCGCATTGGCGCAGTCGAGACCGACGCAAATGTGGTCGCCCAGGTGGGGGCCGTCGCTTCCGCAGCCGCTGGTCGAGGCGTTCCACATGCAGTCGTTTGTCAGGCCGAAATGGAGGCGGCCGGCGACGGTTTCGGCGATATGGTCGGCCCGGGTTGGGTCGGAGACGACTTGTGCGCGGAAGGCCGTGATATGCCGGGCTGCGGGCCCCACGACGGGAGCCCCGTCCAGGATCAGGGCTGCGGCCTGCTTACGCAGGATGCCCTTGCGTGTTGCGTCGAGGTGCCTGACTGCCTGCTGCTGTCCGTCGCTGAAGTAGCCGCTGGTCATGCGCCAGGCGGAGTGGCCCAGTTGTATACCGAGACCAAGTTCGGCTCCTGGCTTGGTCGTGGCATAGACGGCGAAGGAGCGGCGCAATGTGTCGGCGTTGATGCTATCGGCGCCCATTGTGTTAATCGGTCGGAGGCCGAGGCCCGAGCCCCGTCCGGGGCGCGTCTGCGGATCGTCGTTGACAAAGGCGATGAGGCGAGGGATGTCGCGGTCCCCACTGTAGGAGCCGGCATTGGTGGCGTTGCGCGCGAACAGATAGTCGGGATGAGGGCTAACCTCAGCCAGGACCTGGCAGGCTCGGATCACCGGCTCTGGGGCCCACCACGTACGCGCTTCTCCTTCCAGATCGTCGTTGCCCTTATGCTGAATGGCCGCCAGTGCCGGCAGGCCGTCCCGCATCGTGACCGAGTCTCGCCTCAGCTCCTGAATCTCGCCGTCGCGCATGCCCGTCAGGCAGGCGATGATGATGTAGCAGGCAGCCCGCAGAACGCTGGCGAAGTGCTCGGCCTCTCCTTGCCCAATTTCTTCAATCCAGGGCGTTTGCGTACCGTCCTCATGGGCAACATGAATCGCAGGGGTGACGAGTCCGCCGGAGATGCCTCGGGCGGGGTCGCGGGCGGCTACGACAAGGATGTCGGCTGCTGCCTGTCGATAGTTGTGGTTGGCGCGGTTGAAGATCGAGTCGTTGATGCGCAATTGCCGGCAGAGCAATCTCGTATTGACGTCTCCGCACTGCCCTGGGCTGCGTCCAAACCCGGTATGCAGCGGCAGTTGGCCTCCGTTGGCATCCCAGGCGGCAATGATCTGCATGGCATTGCTTCCCCCGGGTCCGGCGGGCTCTGCCGGCAGGTCCCGCCGGGTTCTTGCCGCGGCGATGATGTCGGCTGACCACTGGTCCAAGACGGTCCATGATGCGGCGAGCAAGGGTGCCCATAGGCCCCATTCAAGCGGGGCAGTATCGTTATCGACGCCGCGCTTCTCCTGCCCGGAAATGTCTACGGCGTAGCGCATCCCCCATGGCCGGAAGGACAGGCCCGCGGGCAGCACGGCGTAGCAGTCGCGCACGAGCCTGAGCAGCTCGATGTAACCGCGGATTGTCCCCGGGGAAAGCCCAAAACCGTTCTGGCGGTGTCGCCCCGCCTGAAGGTCGGCCAGAAGGGCGTCGCAGTCCGGCTGCATCCAGGCCCCGAATGACTGAAGGGACCGGGCAGTGCCCCAGCGCGCGAGGATGCGCAGTTTGACGTAGGCGTCATAGACAGCGGAGGTGGGGGCGGGGCCGTCGCGGCGGACGACCCCGGCCTCGACAACGGCCGGGTGGTCGGGTTGGGCGAGGACCATCAGCAAGTCTGCGGCGTCAGTGCGGTAGCTAGACGGGATTTTCCTGAAGTCGATTCTGCGTTCGGCTTGAGACTTGCGCTTTTTCAGAGGACCGAAGTCCCAGACGGTTTGGCCATAACGTGGTCCGTCTGGCTCCAGTGCCCAAACCGGCTCGCCCGGGATGAAGATGCCGGGGCTTGTGGCAGGTACGGGTTCAGGCTTCGTCATCGGTGCCCCGCATGTCGTTGCGTGTGCCGAGGTCGAGCGGCACCGACGCCATCCGGCGGCGGGCTGCCTCCACGTCCTCGGGCGGGAACGCGGGCAGGATCATCTGGGTGATCATCTCGTAGATCGGCTTCCAGTGGTCGAGCCAGACCTGCGGATCGGCGGCGCGGGCCGGGTCGGCGACCTCGGCGATGGCCAGCGCCGCCGGCAGGTGGTGGCGGGTGATCAGGGCGTTGCCGCAGCCGAAGCAGGTTCCGGTCATCGACCTGGTGCAGATGTCGCCCAGTGCCTCGAACGGGCTGTCCCTGGAGTCGCGGCACGCGGCCTGGGGTCCGTCGAGGTCGCCGCGCAGCAGGGCTGCCGCGGTGGCGGCGTCGAGGCCGGGAGCTTCCTGACCCGCGGCAAGCAACTGCTCGGCCTCGGGTGTCACCACGGTGGGCCCGGCCAGCGAGGCCTCGAACATCTCGTTGGCGCTCTCAAGCAGCAGGCGTCCGGCTTCGGCGCGGAGGACCTCGCTGTTGGTGTAGTGCCGGAAGAACGTCTCGGCCCGGTGCCGCCGCTTGCTGTTGAGGTAACGGCGCGGGTTGGCCAGCGCCTCGCCTGCCACCACGGTCTTGCGGAACCGTCCCCAGACCTGTGGCTCGCTCACCACCAGACCCGATTCATCGACCCAGTGGCGGATCCGGAACAGGTCCGAGTTCCAGACCGGCTGTGTGATGCGCCCACTCGCCTGCTCCTGCTGCCAGAGAGCGGAGAGGTTACTGCGTGCCCGCAGCGGTGCCGTCAGCCGGATGAGTGCCGTGAGTGCCCGGTGGGCGGCGTGGTCGTGCCGGGTGTAGACGTCCTGATAGCTCTCCCGCGCCCGGTTCTTCGTCCAGGTGACGGCGTAGTGATCTATCAAGTTCCGTTCGGCCAGCCAGGCGAGCCGGGCTGCTGGCGTCATGCCATCGACGGCTTGGTCGTAGTCAGCCGGGGCGGTCGCGGTAACGTCGTCCACCTTGAGGGCGCGGATGACCTCCGGCGGTTCTCCGGTGGCCAGACTCAGCAGGATGTGGGCGGCGACCAGCACCGGTGGAGGTGGCGGTGGAGCGGGTCCCGGCTTCCCGTCTGCCCCGAGGCGGAGGTGGCCGTAGACGAGCCGGTGGGCCCGCGACCGCATGTGCCTGACTTCAGCGGGGGCGAAGGCGGGCAGGCCCTCGTTGCGGTGGTGGCGCAGCCGCGTGTCGCTCTCCAGGCGGCGTACAACTTCAGGGTGCAGTACCTCGGGAGTGTCATCCTGGATGCGGTCGAGCAGGGCAAACAGGTAAACGGCGTAGCGGTAGTGGGTGTCTGTTTTCGCTTCCCGGTGCGCGGCGAGGAGGTCCATCTCCCACGCGTCGAGGTGCCGGCGGCGCAGGTCCCCGAGCCCGAAGGGCTGCGCGCGGTCTGCTGCACGGGGCTGGCTGCCGACATGCGTGAGAAACCTGCGGACGGATGCCGTCAGCGTCTGCATCGACTGTCCGTTCTCGCGGGCAACCTCCAGCCACTTGTCGGCGAGCTGGGCGGCGAGCACGGGCAGTAGGAACTCCGAGGGGGTGATGGACGATGTATTTGTATGCCCGTAGTCGTGCCAGATGTAGGTGCGGGGGTCACTAACGGTGAGGTCGGCTGCAGGGGGCCGGCGGTTAGAGCTGGCAGGGGTGCTGTAAGAACCCCGTGTCATGACTCCTCCTCATCAGTGTCCTGTACCTCATCGCCGGGGTCCTCGGCGGTGTGTCCGACAAGTCCAGCGGCCAGGGAGCGCAGGGCGCGCGGCACCTCCCCCTGCCAGGTTTCGGCGGCGTAGAGGTAGTGGTAGGTGGTGGCTACGCTGGCGTGTCCGAGCAGCGCCTTGACGGTTAGCACGGGGTTGGCCAGCAGCAGGTAGGGATCGCCGGACCGTTCGCGTCCCTCCTTCATCAGCGCAGCCAGCATGGTCACCGCGAAGGTATGGCGGAAGGTGTGGGGCGTGACGTTGATGTGCTCAGGAGGCCGGTCGTGGCTGCCGAGTTCGAACACGCGGTCTCGTGCATCGGAGAAGAGGTGGTTCCAGTATTCCAATACCGGGGGCAGCCCTCGGGCCACGAACAGTCCGAGCGGTTCAATGCTGCCGTCGTCCAGGATCCGGACCACGCGGGCACGGTCCTCGTCGGTCAGGGCGAGGGTCGGACGGGCGTGCCCGTCGAAGACGACGGCGGGCTGTCCGCGCAGACGGGTGAGTCCGTCGACGATGAGCAGCCGCCCCTCGCGGCGGAATTTGCGCAGGACCGTCTGGTGGCGCCGGATGACGGCGGCCCGTTCGGTCTGCCGGTAGAGGTCGACGGCGCGGGCGACCTCGGCGGTCACGTAGATGGAGCGGGTGATGCCCATCTTGCCGGTGCGGTCGAAGACGTGCACGCCGTCGGCGGGCATCCCGGACAGCGGCGGTATCTCGTTGTCGAGCAGGAACGCTCCTTCCTCGCGGCGGAGGCCGGTTGCGGCGAGCAGCAGCCCGTAGACGTAATCCCGTTCCGGTGCGGCGGGGCGGGACTCCGCGTCGGATCCATCGCCGCGCAGTCCCGCAGCCAGGAAGTGCGCAGTCTGTGCAGCCGTCAGGAAACGCGCCTGCCGGTCTTTCCGTTTTCCCGATGTGAGCGTATTCCGGCCGGCCCAGAAGGGAAACGGGTTGGCCTTGATCCAGCCCATGGCCGTGGCATAGCGGAAGAAGGAGGACAGGCAGCCCAGTTCGGTGTCGAGGGTGGTGAACTCGACGGTACCTTGGCGGCTGTCCCGGTAACCCACGAGGTCCTTACGGGTCGTGTGGATCAGGTCGATCTTCGGCTCGCCATTGTCTGCCAGCCAGTCCTCGACCGGCTGGCCGGCCAGTTCGGCAAGTCTTTGTGCCCGCTGCCGGCGGAGATAACGCAGCAGCCGCGCCAGATGGTAGACGTGGAAGCGGCGCATGTTGGTCAGGTCGAAGGCGTTCTGTTCGTGGGCGTCGAGCAGGTACTGGTTGAGGTAGCGGCAGCCGGTGGCGCCGCCGTCGTCGTCCACGACGAACGGGAAGCCGTCCGGCAGCCCCCGCTCGTCGAAGACCGAACATGCCTGGGAAACGTCGAAGGCCTGCCCCTCGGGAAGGGACAGGCCTTCGATACCCAGCCGATGCCGGTCGATAACCACGGTCCTCACTGCTGCCTCCCCTCGATGGCCCCGATGACTAACCGGTGGCACCTCTCGTGTGGAAGACACTAACAGACCGCCTGCGATACAGGGAGTGAGAAGACACTTCCTGAATCTCATCCGTGGAGATGGGGGGAATTGAACCCCCGTCCGATGTTGCGTTGCCAGGACTTCTCCGGGCGCAGTTTGCTTCGGGATTTCTCGGCCCCAGCCATCCTGCAAACAAGTGGCTGACCCGGGCCCAGCCGTCTAAAAGTCCCGGACACTCCAACGGCGAAAGTGTCCAGCAGTGGCCCTCTAAATGACGCCAGAAACCGGGTCGAGAGCGTACCCGGGCTGACGGACTATGCCCGCTGCTTAGGCAGCGAGAGCGAAGTCGTGCTGTTTAGAATCAGCAGTTATTTTTTTGCAGAGAGCGTTAACGAGATAGCCCTGCATCCTCGGCCCGCTTCTCCTGGCGCGACTAACATCGTCGAAACCTGTCATCCCCATATTGAATTACCAAACCGGTTCACACCGGACTATCTATTCTAACCACAACATCGGCGAATGTATTCCCCGAGGTCCCTGGTGTTTTGTGGCCCTCCGGCCGCGGGCTGATTTGCGCTGTATTTAAGTTCGTCAGCGGCCGCCGCGACCGCTGACGGCCTCCTCGCTGAGCCCAGGAGCTTCTCATGCTTGCGTTCGGGATCGACGAAGAATTTCTGCTGATGGATCCTGCTACAGGACGGCCCCGTCTGGAGGGCCGCAGATCCCTGCCCGGCTGTCCCTGCGGAGGGACCTGGCAGGGGCCGCTACTCAGCTTGGTTCTTGGCGGCCGGCATCGGATCCATCTTCGATCCGGGCAACACGCCAGCGGTCGTCACACATAGCGAAGCTACCAGGGCACGCTCCTGATGAACGCCGATCAGGCAGAACGGCGGTTGCGCTCACGCATGACACGCAGCGCTTCGCGCTTGTCCTGCTGTTCGCGCAATGTCTGACGCTTGTCGTAGTCCTTCTTGCCTCGGGCGATCGCAATTTCGACCTTGGCCCGCCCATCATTGAAGTAAAGCTGAAGCGGCACAATTGTGAAGCCTGATTCGCGGATCTTGTGTGAGATCTTGTTCAGCTCTTCGCGGTGCAGCAGGAGTTTCCGCCGACGCCGGGCAGAGTGATTGGTCCAGCTGCCATTGAGATACTCCGGGATATAGACGGCTTCCAGATACAGCTCATCGTTATAGAAAACGCAAAATCCGTCTACGAGGGATGCTCTGCCCTCGCGCAGCGATTTGACCTCGGTTCCCATGAGCGCCATGCCGGCCTCAAAGGTATCCATAATGTGATAGTCATGCCGGGCCTTGCGATTGGTGGCCACTACCTTCCGGCCACTTTCCCTGGGCACGGGGCGACTCCTTCTGGTTCAAATCCTCTTAGGTGGAAACACCTAGTATACCGGCGCGGGACAAATCCCTCGTGGGCTACAGCAGACCCATGGGGTTGACCAGCGAGCCGTTCAGGATGGTTTCAAAGTGTAGATGGCATCCAGTCGAGTTGCCGGTTGTTCCAACGTAACCGATGACATCCCCTTGGCTGACCCTCTGGCCAACGGACACGGCGGACCGCGTTAAGTGGAAGTAGTTCGTTGCCAAGGCACTGCCCGAAACCACCCCGTGGCTGATCACCACCATGTTTCCGGCGGCACCGCCCCACCCGGATGTCCATACTTCGCCGCTGGCAGGCGCGCGCACCGGGGTCCCGCAGGCTGACCCATAGTCCAGTCCGGTGTGCATGTAACCGCCGGAACCGCCAAAATCGATCGTCCCGGCGGGTGTAGCCCTCCATCCGTATCCGGAGGTCACCGGGCCGGACACCGGCGAGGCGAGACCAAACGAGGACGACTCGCTCGGCGCGGCGGGCGGCGGTTCGACCGTGGGTACAATCTGCGGGACCGGCTGGTTGGCTGCCGCGGCAGCCGCCTTCGCGGCCTTGATCCGCGCCTGTTCCTTCTCCCAGGCCGCTTGGGCCGCCTTGCGCTCGGCTTCTTCCTTCTTGCGGCGCTCTTCGGCTTCGCGCCGGAGCCTTTCCTGCCGTTCGGCGATATCCGCCTGCACCTGCTGGTGCTGTTCTTCGACCTCAGCCAGCTGCTGCTGGATCTTCGGTTTCTGGGCCTGCAGTTTGTCCGAAAGGGCAGAGGTATCCGCGATCAGCGCGTCCACCTTCTCCTTCTCCGCTGCGGCCTCATCGCGGGCAGCCTGCTCGGCAGCCAATGCCTCTTCGGCCTGCTGCTTGAGGTCCCGGATTTCTTCCTCGACCGCCTCGAGGCGGGCCTTCGAGTTCACGTTCGTGGCGTTCTGCTGGGAAAGCTTGTTCAATGCGGCGTTCTGGCTGCGCAGGGCCTGGTCCGCCAGACCGATTGTATCGGCCAGGCCGGAATCACCCTCAGAGCCAAAGAAGAGCGTCAGGTTAGACGGGACTCCGCCCTGCTTGTAGGCCTGGGTGGCAATCTGCCCTATGACTTCCCGGGTTTCAGCGAGCTCTTCCTTGTCGTCATCGAGCTGCTTATTGATGTTGTCCTTGGTCTGCAGCGCCATGTCCACACGCTGGGCCAGAGCGGCGACCTTGTTCGCCGCTTCCTCGACCCGTCCCTGCGCATCTGCCAGTTTCTGCTGGGCCGCGGGCAACTGGCTCTGGTACTCCTTGAGCTGCTTGACCGTCTCTATGATGTCGGCGTCCAGGAACTCCAGGGAATGCTCAACTTCGGCCATTTCCTGCTCGAGCGCTTCTTTGCGATCGTCCAGTTGATCCGCTTGTACCGGACCTGCGGTGCCGAGGGAAAACGCCAAGAAGGCGGCCAGCGCGGCGCTGATAATCCCCTGCGGCAGACACGACTTCCTACCCGCGTGTAAACGGTTCACTGTCCGGTTCCCCAACCTGTTGTTCTGCTCAGTAGACATGATTCTAGACCTTCAAATAGCGTCGGAGGGTAAGAAGAGAGGAAATTCCTGCCAGCACGGTACCGAGCAGGATCAGCGCAGGTGCGATCAGGAGCACCGATCCCTCCGATATGAAGGCCGTATCCGGATATTGCTGTGCAAGCCAGTCGCCGATAAAGAACCGCGCCACTGCCCACAACGTGACCGAGGCCAGCAGCGCGCCGATGACCGCGGCAATGACGCCTTCCAGCACAAACGGCAGCTGGATCACCGCCTTCGAAGCTCCTACCAGGCGCATGATGCCCGTCTCGCGACGTCGGCTAAACGCCGAGAGACGGATGGTCGTCGCGATCAGCAGGATTGCACAGACAATCATGATGGCGGCAATACTGACCGCCACGAGTGACGCTATATTCATCACATTGAAGACCCGTTCCAGGATCTCCCGCTGGTCCACAACGACTTCGACGCCGGGCAACGAGGAGAAGATCTCGTTAATAACCTCGTACTTTTCCGGGTCCACGAGGCTGACGCGGAAGGACTCCGGCAGCTGATCCGCCGTTACGGAATCTACAATCGGCGAGTTTGCGAACTGGTCGCGGAAGTGTCCCAACGCGTCCTCTTGCGACTCGTACAGGTAGGTGTCCACGTACTGAGCGACAGCAGGCGAGTCAAGCGTGTTTTTGATTTCCGCCCGCTGCTCGTCAGTGACCGGCCCGGAGGCGCAGCTGGCCGCCGTCGACGTATCGACGCAGAGGAAGACCGCGACCTGGACCTTGTCGTACCAGTAGCCCTTCATCTGGTTGATCTGCAGCTGGAGCATGCCGGCGGCACCGACGAATGTCAGTGAAATGAAAGTGACCAGGATGACGGAGACGACCATGGAAAGGTTCCGGCGCAACCCCGAACCGATTTCACCGAGAATGAATGCGAGTCTCATTTGTTATCACCCTGGGCGCCAATGTAGATGCCTTCGGCTTCGTCACGGACCAATACGCCGTCGACCAGCTCGATCACCCGTTTGCGCATGTCGTTCACGATCACATTGTCGTGTGTGGCCATGACCACGGTGGTGCCGTTTTGATTGATGCGGTCCAGGACCTTCATGATGCCCATCGAGGTGGTGGGATCAAGGTTTCCGGTCGGCTCGTCGGCCAGCAGGATACCCGGCTTATTCACGATCGCCCGGGCGATAGCCACACGTTGCTGTTCGCCGCCGGAGAGCTCATGGGGCATCCGGTGGTCCTTGCCTTCCAGACCGACCGTCTTGAGTACTTCGGGAACCGTCTCGCGGATCATCGCCCGGCTCTTGCCGATCACCTGCATGGCGAACGCTACGTTGCCGGCTACGGTTTTGTTCGGCAGCAGCCGGAAATCCTGGAAGACAACGCCGATGCCGCGGCGCAGCTTGGGCACCCGCCAGCTGGGAATGTTGGCGACGTTCTGGCCAGCCACGTACACAGAGCCGCGGGTAGCCCGATCCTCCTTGAGGACCAGCCGGATGAAGGTGGACTTCCCTGACCCGGAGGCTCCGACCAGGAACGCAAAATCCCCGCGGTCCACTTCAAGGCTGACCTTGTCCAGAGCGGGTCGCGTGTTCTGGTCGTAAATCTTAGTGACGTTGTCGAATCTAATCATGACTACTTCGTGCCCAAATACAGCTGCCGATGGCTCGGGCCTATGGTTGAAGGAAAAATCATCGGCGTTCTGACTATATGCAGTACGCCTTGGGATTTACCTGCAGGCCCCTACGGGCGTGTCGTTCAGGCAAGGCCATCGGCAGGAAGCCGACGGCGTTCAGCGAGCACCATCGCCAGCCGCGTTCGCCGTGGCTGCAGCAAGTGCGGGCCGGACGGCCGCAGCAACAGCGCCGGCACCTCGCGGTTCCATCACGATTGTATAGTGATTCACGTCATCCACGGTGTGCACCCTCAGCGCCGAAACCTGCCGGCCCAGGAACGCACGTAATCCGCTGTGTAGAGGGCGGCATATCCATCCATCAGCCCGCAGGAGCCCGGAGGAGCGCTGTGGGAACAGCCAGTTGCGCGAGCGCGGCAGCAGCTCCACTCCACGGCTCAGAATCCGAGGTGTCGTGGCCATGGTGTCATGGCAGGTCGCCAGTGCGTGCCCGGTCAGGTCATGATCCGCATATCCTTCCGAGCGGGTCACGGATGTACTGCCCGACCTTAAAGCATCCGGGCAACAAGCAACACGGACCGTCCCTTGACAGGGTGGCCCGGATTTCTTAGCGGTAAGTCGTAGTGCGGCCGGACCTATTCCGCCGCGTTTCGCGTGTTCGCGCGCCAGCGGATACCCGCGTCGATAAAGTCATCGATCTCGCCGTCGAATACGGCAGAGGTATTGCCGACTTCGTGTTCCGTTCGCAAGTCTTTGACCATCTGGTACGGGTTGAGCACGTAGGAACGCATCTGGTCGCCCCAGGAGGCCTTGACGTCCCCGGCAAGGGCCTTCTTCTCCGCGTTTTGCTGCTCCTTTTTCAGCAGCAGCAGCCGGGATTGCAACACCCGAAGCGCGGCGGCGCGGTTCTGGATCTGTGATTTCTCGTTCTGCATTGAGACGACGATGCCGGTGGGAAGGTGCGTCAGCCGCACGGCCGAGTCCGTTGTGTTCACCGATTGCCCGCCCGGTCCGGAGGAGCGGAAAACGTCAACCTTGATCTCGTTGTCCGGAATATCGATGGAGTCCGTCTGCTCGATCAGCGGGATTACCTCGACCGCGGCAAAGGACGTCTGGCGCCGGCCTTGGTTGTCGAAAGGACTGATCCGCACCAAACGATGGGTGCCTGCTTCGACCGATAAGGTACCGAAGGCGTAAGGCGCTTTGACTTCGAACGTCGCCGACTTCAGCCCTGCTTCCTCGGCATAGGAGGTGTCCAGTACCGACGTGGCGTACCCGTGGCGCTCTGCCCAGCGCAGATACAAGCGCATAAGCATTTCCGCGAAATCCGCTGCGTCAACACCGCCGGCACCAGCGCGGATGGTGACAACGGCTTCCCGCTCGTCGTACTCGCCCGAGAGCAAGGTAACGACTTCGAGCTGGGCGAGCGCCTTTTTCAATGCCGCCAGCTCATTGGCTGCCTCCGTCATGGAGTCGGCATCGTCCTCGCCCTGGCCCAGCTCAACGAGCACCTCCAGGTCGTCGATCCGTGCCTCGAGTTTTTCCAGCCGCTCAAGATCGGACTGGCGGTGCGAGAGCTTGGAGGTGATCTGCTGGGCTGCGGCGGGATCGTCCCAGAGATCGGGCACTCCGGCCTGCTCGCTCAGCTCAGCGATGTCCTTGCGGATGGTTTCGACATCGGTGACTGCCTCGATGGAGTCATATGTGGCGCGCAGGGCGCGGATTTCTGCGGGAAAGTCGATCTCAGCCATGGTTCTCCAAGCCTACGCCATGGTGGGAACACCCTTGCGCTTCCTGCCGCTAAGCATCCGCCCCGGCGCTGGCACTCGCGTCTCAGCGGCGCAACTCCGAACGGGCATCGCTGGACACGGTGATCAGCACTCCGTCCGGAACCAGGAAATTCACCATCGGGGGGTGCACTACGGCGGACAGGACAACGTGGGCAGTCCGGCTCTCAGGCGAGCCGGTGCCGGGACTGATGGACAGACTGGTGAATCTGCCCGCAGCACCGGTGTCGGCAAGGTAGCGTTGGACGGCGCTGTAAACGGTCCCGTCGCTCAAGGTCGGAACGGGAGCCCCGGCAGAGCCTTGAACATCAGCCAACGCAAAAGTGTCAGCTGCGGCCAAGGAAGCTCCGTCCGCCACCGAGAGCAACTTTTTACGCTCAACGTACACGGCGGACGCAGCCATGACCACAGTGAGTATCAGCAGGCTCAGCATCACAAATCCGATGATCAGTACCGCTACCTGTCCGTCATCGTCCCGCGCCTTCCGCCCGATACGGGTCAGGCCGGTTGGTGTAAGGGCCCTGACGGGTCGCCGCATGGCTCCCGGCGTTTTCATCCGTAACGCTCGACGATCTGGGTCGCGGTGGAAGTCACCGTGGCGAAGGACAAGTCCAAACCCGACGTCAGCGGCAACGGAACCTCCAGAGAGACGTTCACGGTCACGGTTGAACCGGGATCGAGGCATGCGCCGCCGCCGCAGCTGATAGCCATCCCGAGATCGCCGGGTCCGAAGCCGAAATCCTGTACGGAAAGCAGCGCTGCCTGTTCAGCCTGGCCATGAGCGGCTGCAGGGGTGTCTGCCGCGACGAAAACCTTGGCTGCATGGTCGGCCGCGCTAACGACGGCGAAGGAACCGCCCTGAACCTGGGCCACTGCGATGACGAAGTAGACCACAGGTACCAGCAGCAGTGCGCCAAGGAAGACGAACTCCACCACAGCGCTGCCCCGCGCCGCAGGATCATCAGGACCCGCCGCCGCTGCCAAGCGCCGGCGAAGTTCGACCAGTGACCTGGACGGCCGGTATTTGCTACCGCGACAGTGCCGCATGGCCCTCCACCTCCAATCGGCCTGCAGGACCCACCAGTCCGACCGCCGGCAACGGAGCGTTCACCGTCACGCGAAGCGTCCTGATTCCACCACGCTGGATCTCTTCCACCTGGACGTCCGCGGCATAGTCAGAGTTAAGGGAACCCGTAATCAGGGACACCGTGCGGCCGCGGGCGTCTTCTGGTCCACGATCTGCCAAAGCGCCGTAGCGGGCACCGGAACCAGCAGCATCGATCAGAGTGTTGCGGACATGCAGAACAAGAGCCAACTGCATGATCGAGACGAAAATCAGCGTCAGGACCCCGCCGACCAGCACGAAGTCCACGGCGGCTGAGCCGCGCTCAGAACGAAGTCTGACCGGAGCGCGCAGCAGCATTATCAGGTGGCGCATATCAAGGCTGGCTGACGCGTCCCATGGCATCGTTGAAAAGGCCTTCGAGCGCCGGCTTGGCAATGGCGAGGATCCCTGCCACCAGCACGGCCGACATCAGTGTGATCATGACCCACCCGGGTACATCACCACGCTCGGGGTCCTCGCCGGACACGACCGTCCGGAACCGACCGGCGAGCTGTGCCAGCATCATCGACAGCAGTACAGCAGCTTTCAGAGTGAAGGAATACTTGTTCATTTTCCGCCTTCTTTACCTATGATCCGTTGTTGGAATTCTCATTGCTTGCACCTTCACCAGCCCAGGTTGATCAGGGCCAGCCCCGGATACACTGCGAACAGGACGGTGAGGGGCAAGACGCCGAACACGAGCGGAACCATCATGGCGATCTCCTTTTTGCCTGCGGATTCCATGAGACTGCGTTTGGCCATATCCCTGACGTCCTGTGCCTGTGCCCGAAGCACTTCCGCGAGCGGGGTACCCCTTTCAACTGCCACGGTGATCCCGTCCACGAACCGCACCAAGGCCTGCAGCCGGCTCCGCCGCGAAAAGTCCTGCAGCGCCGCCAGCAGCGGAGTCCCCGACCTAGTATCAGCCAGGACAGTCGCGAATTCGTCGGCCAGTTCTCCCTGGGCGCTGCGGCAGATACGTTCGAGCGCACCAGTGGTGCTCTCCCCCGCGCTGACGGCGAGCGCCATCAGTTCTGCCAGGCTGGGAAATTCCGCCAGCATCTTGGTTTCCCGGCGCTGTATCTGCACGGTCAACATGTAGTCGCGCAGCAGGAATCCACCCGCGGCGAGGCCGATTGTGAGAACGATGCCGGTGACCGGGTCCAGTCCTCCCCCTGCCGCGGACACCAGCGCCAGCAGAATTCCGATAGCAAGTCCGAGGACCGCCCACAGCAGTTGCTCCGCCCTGAAGTCGACGGCTGTTTGGCGGCGGCCGGCCTGCGCCAGGCGTTTGGATAGCACGGTCGTTCCCAAGTTGAATCTTCCGAGCCAGGAAACGGCGTCGAGAAGAACCGGCCGGATGATGCGCTCCAAGGGACCGAACGGAGTCACGTTGACCGGTCCTGCAGCCAGCAGCCTGGACTGGACGTCGACCGATTTCAGCTGAGGGGCGATCCTGTCGACGAACCGCGTCCTGCGCATGGATGGGAGCCGCGCCAAGACCAGCCACAACCCGGCACCCAGCCCTGTACCCGCGAGGACACCCATGGTCATCAACTGGGTCATTGCATCACCCGTTCGTCTTCCGGCAAGGCGCCGATGCGGAGCATGAGCCGGTAACAGACCTGTGACACGACAAGACCGCCGAGCAGCACCATGGCTCCCGCCGTCGAGTTATAGGCGGCAACAGCTTCGGGCCGCGTAGCCAGCAGCATCAAGATAATCCACGGTGCGGCGACGGCCAGCCTGGCTGCGCTGACTGTCCACGACTGGCGGGCCTCCAGTTCGCTGCGGGTACGGGCACTATCGCGAAGGAAATCAGCCAGCGTACCCAGCAGCCTCCCCAGGTCGGAACCGCCGACCTCCCTGGTCATTCTGAGGGCTTCGATAATCCGATCCGCCACGGGATCCGCAAGCCTGTCCTTCAGCCGCTCCAACGACTGGTCGAAGCGCCCGCCGGCGCGGTAGTCTGCCCCGAAATCAGTAAACGCGGGACGCAGCTCCACCGGCCCCCGGATGCCGAGCTGAACCAGGGCTTCCGGCAACGAGAGTCCCGCACGAATGGCAGAACGCAGGTGATCGACTACGTCCGGCCAGATTTCGCGCATCGCCGCCACGCGGCGCCTTGCCCGCCAACGCACCAGCACCAACGGCAGCCATCCGCCAAAGAGCGCGAAACAGCCGGCGATCGGAGGCGATTGCGTGATCACCAGGATCAGCAAGAAGGTAAAGCCGGCTGTTCCGGCGCAGCTGGCGATAAGGCCGTTGACCGAGACTTTCTCAATACCCGATTGGTTGATGACCTCCTGCAGGCGGGTGAACCGTGGACTGCGGGGGCGCCTGGGACGGGGTTCCGGCAACTCCCAGCACGACCACCAGATCAGGAATAGACCGAATCCACCTGCAAGACCTGCGGCAGCAGTCATGACATGCCGCCGAGCAACTGCATGACGTTGTACCCGGCACGGGCAAATTTCTCATCTCCCGGACTGGCCGAACCGCTTGCCAGCAGATCTCCGTTCTGCCGGCTGAAGAGCGTGGATGTCTCGATAATGCCGTTTTCGACCCGGCGGCCGAGCGAGACTATTTCGGCGACCTGCCGTTGACCGGAGGCACTGCGCGTGCAGTGGACGACCAGATCAATGCAGGAAGCCACCGTCGGCAGGACGAAGGCACTGGAGATATTCTCGCCAGCCAACAGGGGCAGCGTGCACACCTTTGTAATGGCGTCATATGCGCTATTAGCGTGGATAGTACACATCCCTGGCAGGCCGCTGTTCAGGGCAATAAGCATGTCCAGGCTTTCGGCTTCGCGGACTTCGCCGACGATCAGGCGGTCCGGCCGCATACGCAAGGCTTCCTTGACCAGGCGCCGCAGGGGGATTTCACCCTCGCCCTCCAGATTCGGTTGGCGGCATTGCAGGCCCACCACGTCACGTAACGGCAGCTGAAGCTCGAAAATTTCCTCGACCGTCACCACGCGCTCGCGGCTGCCGATGCTTGCCGCAAGGCAATTGAGCATCGTCGTCTTACCCGCTTGGGTTGCTCCGGAGACCAGGATGTTCAGCCCGCTGGCTACCGCGGCGGAGAGGAACCGCGCTGCCTCGGGCGAGAGCGAGCCCAGTTCCACCAAATGGTCCAGTTTCGAGGCTCGGGCAATGAACTTACGGATGTTGACTGCCCAGTGCCGTTTGGTGATGTCAGGGATGACCACGTGCAAGCGGGAACCATCGGGCAAGGACGCGTCAACGAACGGCGACGACAAATCCAACCGCCGGCCGGAGGACTTGAGCATCCGTTCCACCAGGTCCCTTACCTGCTGCTGGCTTAGCGTGACCGAAGTAAGCTCGGACTCTCCCCCGCGTGCCACGTACACTTCGGCCGGAGAATTGATCCAGATTTCCTCAACCGTGGGATCATCCAGCAACGGCTGCAGTGCGCCGAACCCCGCGACTGCATCGAAGACATACTTCCTGGCAAAGTCGAGGTGCCCCAGCGGCGGCAGCGTCCCCAACAGGGACCGCTCGTCATAATCATTGACCGCGGCCTCCACCAGTCGGCGCACTTCCCCGCCCTGGTGGGCCGGGTCGATGCCCCTGCGGCGGATGAGCTCGCGCACCTCATCTTCGACAATGCGGATAGCGTCCATCCGTATCCCCCTGGCGCACAGCGCCGTCCTGACGCCGGAACTTTTTGAGACTGGATCCGCCGTCGGTGTACGTATTCTCTCCCGAGAGTAGGTGAAACGTTTGCAGCAAGCTAGGTCTGTGACGCGGCTTGTGGATAAACAACTAGTCTTAGTGCCAGTATGAATAGCATTCTGAAGGTCCTCGGGCCGCTGTTGAAAACGCTGCCCGATGGCAGCCGCCGATTCCTGACCGGCTACGCCGTTGCTTCCGCGGCCCTGGCGCTGCTGGATATCGTGGCCCTGGGGCTGGTGGCCGCACTGCTCCCGGGACTGGTCAGCGGGCAACCGATGGTGTGGCCGGTTCTGGGCGACATCACGGAAAAAGGCCTGGTCCTGCCGCTGCTGATCTTCATCTGCCTGCTGATTGTCCTCAAGGGCATTCTCGCGGTGCTGCTGCTGCGTTTCGCCACCAAGCGGTTCGCCCGCCACGAAGTCGCCATCGGGGACCGCCTCTTCGCGGCCTATCTTGCCTCGCCCTGGGAGAAACGGCTGGGCCGCAACTCCGCTGAAATCGTCCGCTCTGTTGATGTGGGCGTGGGCATCACGGTCTCGGGCGTGCTGATGCCGGCCATGACGCTCTTCGGCGAGCTGGGCACGATGGTGGCTGTCGTCGTCGTACTTTTTATTGCCCAGCCGCTGATCGCTATTGTCACCATGTTGTATCTGGGACTGGTGGCGCTGCTGCTGGCCAAGGTGATTTCGCCCCGGGCGGTGGCGATCGGACGTCAGAACCGCGAGTGGTCCAACCGGACGGCCAAAACCCTCTACGAGGCCTTGGGCGCGCTGAAAGAAATCACCCTCGCGGACCGCGGACCGGAGGTGCAGGAGCAGGTCCACGGCACCCGGACCAAGTCGGCCATGGCCCGGGCCGGCGCCATCCAGATTTCGCAGATTCCGCGCTATGTGTTGGAGACCGCCTTGGTGGTCGGCTTCGCCCTGGTCGGCGGTGTTGGCCTGCTTGTCGGCGGTCCCGCCGGAGCCGTGAGCGCCATCGGGCTGTTCGCCATCGCCGGATTCCGGCTGATCCCTTCGCTGACCCGGATGCAGGCCGTGCAGTCCTCGGTCAACACCAGCGCATCCTTTGCCCGCCAGGTCATCGAGGACATCCGCGAGGGTGACGAGGAGATGGCGCGCCAGAGCAAGGAACGGCCGCAGCACGACCTCGCCGATGCACCGGCGGATATTGTGCTCAACGATGTCTCCTTCAGCTATCCGGGTGCCCAGGCTCCTGCGCTGGACCGGATCAGCATCCGGATTCCCGCCGGCAGCCATGTGGCCTTTGTGGGGTCATCCGGTGCCGGAAAATCAACCATGGTGGATATTCTGCTCGGGCTGCTGGAGCCAACCGCGGGCCACATCGAAGTGGGCGGCGAGCGGCTCGAATTCGTGCTGACTTCCTGGCGCAAGCGGATCGGTTATGTCCCCCAGGAAGTGTCCCTCTTCGACGCCTCCGTTGCCCAGAACGTGGCCCTGGCCTGGGACGAATCCAACGTTGACCGGGAACGGGTCGAAACCGCGCTGCGCCGGGCGCAGTTGCTGGACACCTTGCTGGCCCGCGACGGCGGCATCGATGCGGTAGTCGGCGAGCGCGGCATGGCCCTTTCCGGTGGCCAGCGGCAGCGGCTGGGCATCGCCAGGGCGCTCTACGACAACCCGCAGGTACTTGTGATGGATGAGGCCACTTCGGCGCTGGATACCACCACAGAGGCCGCAGTGACCAAGGCGATCAATGAACTCCACGGCAACGTCACGGTCATCACCGTGGCACATCGCCTCGCCACCATCCGCCACGCCGACATCGTTTTCTTCATGCGCGACGGCGAGGTGGCCGCCTACGGAACCTTTGACGACGTTGTTGCCCGGGTCCCGGATTTCGCCGAGCAGGCGGCGTTGGCCGGACTCACACCGCAGGAACTGGCGGCCGACGAACGTTTAGAGACCTAGACGAACGTTTAGAGACCTAACGGTCGGCCATAACTTCGCGGTATACCCCGGCGAGCTGCCGCACCGCTTGGTGGGGTGAGTGGTTCGTGTTGATCCAGCCCCGGCCGTCCAACGAGGTGGAGACGGCCGGCGGATCTGCGAGCGCGGTCAGCACGTGGGCGATGAGGCCATCGACGGTATCGGCCTGCAGCACGGGTGACGGTCCGGGGTAATAGCCGGCGCCGAGTTGCATCACCACGGGGACGCCGATGGCCACGGCCTGCAGCTCGCTCATGGCCAGGATTCCGGCGCTCTGGCCGACCACAGCGTGTGCCCCGGCCAGCCAGCGCAGGTAGTCCGGTTTGGCCATTTTCGGTGCCAGCTGTACGCCCAAAGCAGCAGCCCGGCCTGCCTCGGTGCCCCAGTCCAGTCCCATGACTTCCGTTCCGGGTACGACGGCGGCGAGCAGTGTGCGCGCGAGTTCCAGTTGCGCCTGGCCTCCTTTCGAGCCGTCCCAGCGGGAGGCGAAAACTACGCGCGGCCGGTCCACCGGGGCCCAATCCGGAATTTCCTCCATGTCCACCGGGTTCGGCAGGTACCGTGCGCCGGGATGCGCCGTCTGGGCGTGCTCGGCCAGATCAGGAGTGGAGTACAGGACCGCCGCGGCATGGTCCGCGCCCCACTGGATCGCCGGTCTGCGGGCCGCATCGTAATACTGTGTCCTGATGTCGGTGCCGTGGAAGTGCAGCACAAAGGGCTTGTACGGGCGGGACCGCACCACGCCTACACGGGAGCCGGAGTGGACATGGAGCAGATCGGCCTTCAGAATCCCCGCCGCCCGCCCAGCCTGCCAGGATACACCGGCCAGCAATCGCCGGGCTTTTCCTGCGGCGCTAGCTGGGGGGGCCGTATCCGCGGGCGGCGTGCGGTTGAACTGCCGCCAGGGGTGCCCGTCCATCCTGCCGTACTTGACCAAAGTGCGGCCGACATCTGCGGCATCGTAGAGATGCAGGACCTTCGGGTCTGCTTCCGGATCCGCTCCGGACCCGGTTGCGCGGGGAGCTGTCCTTGAACCCGTCACGTATCAGGCCTCCGCCGGTTCCAGGAGGGCCTCGATCGCCCTTTCCCAGGCCCTGTTCTGGTGCTCGGAGGACAACTCGTCGGCGGCCTTGTCCGCGTTCGCCTTCCACTGATCGATCTGTTCACGGGTCAGCGACTGCAGCACCGCCCGCAGACCTTCCGCGGTGAAATCCTCGGTCACCGCGCCGAGGCCGTGCCGTTCGAGCAGCGTCTGCATGGCCGGCGACGGACCGATGATGAGGGCCGTCCGGGCTTGGACGGCCTCGAAAAACTTGTTCGGGAGGGCCTGGGCCAGATTGAAGTTGGTCGGCGGAATGACAGAGATGGACACGTCGTACTCGCTGATGGTCTTGACGAGTTGGGTGTAAGGCACCGGGTCGCGGAACCGGACGTTTGGCCGCGGCTCTGCCTGGCTGCGCAGCTGGTCCACGTACTCCGGTTCGTTGGGCATGACGATCAGGTCCAGTTCCAGATCCTCAGGCACTCCGTCCATGGCCGCAATGATGTCTTCGATCCGGCGGTAGCGCTGGCCGGCCGAACTGTAAATAAGGCGGATCTTCTCCCCGGTAGGACGCGGTTCCAGCTCGGCGTACGGTGCGGCGTTGGTGACCACGCCGACGTCGACGCCGAAGTCCTTCTGGTACTGCTCGGCGATACCTTCCGAGACCGTGGTCACGGAGCTGACCGCGGGCAGGTAGGTCCGGCACAGCCAACGGACATAGGGGGCCACCAGGACGCGCCACGCCGGCTTGTTGAAGTGCTCCTTGGGGGCGAATTCGTGCAGGTCCGCGTGCACACCGCGCACGGGCTCTAGGCTCAGTGCCAGCGGCACGGTGTTCGCATCGTTGGCCAGGACGGCGTCGAAGTGCTGTCCGCGCAGCATCCGCGAGGCCTCCGCCACCGCTGCGATGTTCCAGTACACCTGGCGGTACCGCCGCGCGGCCAGCCGTTTCGGATCACGCGGCCAGCTGGGCAGGACACGGTCCAGTTCGAAGTGTCCGGCTACCCCGTCCGGCGCGGGGCCGAACCCGCAGGTGAGTACCTGGTACTTGTCCCGGAACAGGTTGATCTGCTTCAGCACGCGTGGATCGCTGCGCAGGGGCGAGAAGGACAGGATCAGCAGTCTGCTGGCAGAGCGGTTCATGCAGCATCCTTTCGGCGTTGCGGGCTGGACCCGTGGCGCCGGGCAGCCGGCGGCAGGGCGGAAAGTACAGTGTCGGTGCCGGCGGCCAGCAGCGAGTTCAGATTGCTCCGCAGGGGTGCCTCAACGCGGAAATTATCCTGCCAGCGCAGCGTCAGGGTGCGCCGGAGCGCATTGGCCGCCTCCCGCCGTCGTAATGATTCCTGGACGGCTTCGACGTTGCCTGCGTCGCGCAGTTCCAGCAGCAGCCGTTCATCGGGCGCACTGAGCACCTTCGGCGCGGCCGGAGCCAATCCGGTCACCAGATCAATGACGCGGCTTAGCTCCCGGCGGTCCGCCGCCGGCCAGCTGAAGTCCGATCCCCGCCGCACTGCGGCGCTGATGACATGGCCTCGCAGGATTTTGACCGCGACGGCGGCGCGCTTTCGCTCGGGCAGCGCGGCGAACCACGTTCCCGCTACGAGTGACCGCACATCGCGGAACTGCTCTGCCAAGGGCAGCACGGCCGAAGTCACCCGTTCCGCCGCGTCATTCCCAACCTCGTAGGCCGGCCCCTGCGCCGGGTAGACGATCCGTTCGCCCGAGAACCACAGCTTCAGTCCGAATTCCAGGTCCTCGCCGGTCCGCAGTCCGGGGGTCAGCGCCAGGCCGTGTTTGGCAAGCAGGTCCCGGCGGAACAGCCCCAGCGGAGCGGTCCGGTAGGCCAGGCGGTCCCGCACCGGATCCACCAGCATCCCGCGGAGCACGCGTGCCCGCGGGGTCAGGATCCGCCGTCCTCCTCGGAGCCGCAGCGCTGCCATAACGACGGCGGCGCCGGCACCTTCCGCGGCGGCCAGCCAGGCGTCCACCGCTCCGGCTTCCAACGTGTCGTCGGAGCCCATGATTCCCACGAATCGGGCTACTGCGTGTTCGAGCCCATAGTTGAACGGTCCGGCCGGCGAACGGATTCCGTCCGCCAGGGCCAGGACCCGGACCTGCTCGGCGGGCAGCCCGGCAAGCGCGTCGCGGAGGGGCGCGGGATCGAGATTGTGGCACACAACCGTGGCCAGGACACAGCCAGGGGTTGCCGCGGCCAAGACGGACTCCACCGCGCGGCGGAGCGGGCGGTCGGCACTGTGGACGGCGATGATCAGTTCGGCCGCCGGCGCCTGCCGGTCAGTCATGCCCGCGGCCTTCCCCGGCTGCGGCGTCCGGACGCGGCGCCTCGTCCAGGGCAATCCGACGGGCCAGCTTGGTGATCCGGGCTTCCAGCTGGCGCGTTCGGTGGTATGAGCTGGCCATGAAGATCAGGAAACACACAATCAGCCCGTACAGCACCAGGTCTGTCCCGCGGCCAATGCCGAGGAGATTGGCCACGCGCGTGAGCAAGCCCGGGAAGAACACGGACAAAGCCGCAACACCGGCGAAAAGCACCAGCAGAATGCGCCGTACGGCCTGATGCCGGGCATTGCCTGCGCCGCGCATCAAGGCCAGTGCGCCGACGATGACGGCCAGGACCAGGACAATTTGGACAACTATGATCATGAATTCACCTGAAGAAGAGATCCGCGAGGATGTTGACGCCGTTCAGCAGCGACTGCCCTTTGGCCTTGGAGTATTCCGTATAGACGATCTTGACCGGATGCTCCACCAATACTGGTTTCAACTCGGCCAGCTGGTGGATGAGTTCGGAGGCGTGCGCCATCCGGTTCTGTGTCAGCTGGATCTTGCCCGCGATCGGGGCCGAGATCGCCCGGAGCCCGTTGTGTGCGTCCGTAAGCCGCAGCCCGGTGGAGAAACGGGACTGCATTGCGGCCGTGCGCAGCACCAGCCGCTTAAGCCGGGAGACGTCGGCAGTACCTTCGAGGAAGCGCGACCCGAGCACCACTTCCGCCTCGCCCGAACGGATCCGTGCCAGCATGGCGGCGGCATCTTCGACGCGGTGCTGGCCGTCGGCGTCGAAGGTGACAATGGCGTCCAGTTGCGGGTCCTGGAGGGCGAATTCGATCCCCGTTTGCAGGGCCGCTCCCTGCCCCAGATTTACGGGATGTTCAACCACGACGGCGCCGGCGGAGCGTGCGATGGCCGCGGAACCATCCGAGCTGCCGTCATCGACACAGACCACGTACGGAAATTCTTCGCGCAGTCCGGAAACCACCGAACCGACAACGGTAGCCTCGTTATACATCGGCACGACTACCCAGCAACGACTCACCTGCCTAGTATTCCACAACGGGCATAGGCCGCGGCGCAGCCTCAGCAGCCGCTCAACCGAGGCCGGACACCTGCCGGAAATGGGTGTCCAGCTCTTTGCTGCTGCCGGCGAGGCTGCGATGTTCGACGACGAAATTCCGGGCCCCGCGCCGCATGGCCAGGTACTCGCCGCTGCCGAGCTGGAGCAGCTGCAGCAGCCGGCTCTGGAGCTGGGAGAAGTCCGCTTCGCTGGCAAGCAGGCCGGTGGTGCCGTCGTCGAGCATCTCGGGAATTCCGCCGCTGCGGTACGCGAGCACCGGCGTACCGCAGGCCTGAGCCTCCAGCAGCACCAGGCCGGCAGCCTCCCGCGCTCCCCCGGCCTCTTGGCTCGGCGCCACCAGAACGTGCGCCTGCTGCATCCAGCCGCGGATGGCTGCCCGGTCCAGCCGGCCGAGGAAATCAATGTGCGGGTGGCTGGCGGCCTGTTCCTCGACGGCGTCCCGCAAGGGTCCGTCCCCGATCACGACCAGCCGGTGATGGGCCTTCCGCCAGACGGCGAGCGAGGCATCGATCAGGTCCCTGATGCCCTTCTGAGTGTTCAAGGTCCCCACGAAGAGCACCACGGGAATGCCCTCGCTGTCGTGGCTGCCCGGGACAAAGTAGTCCGTGTCAACGCCCTGATAGTGCACCTCGATCTTCTCCGCGTCCAGTCCGAGCGCCGTCGCACGGCCCGCCAGGTAGTTGCTGACGGCCAGAATCCGCTTGCTCTGGGAGGCGGCTGCCAGCACATTGCGGTGGTGCCACTTGGCCATGAAGGTATCGGCAGGGTTGCCCAGCGAGACCACGTCGGAACCGTGCAGGGTAGTCACCAGCGGAACCCCTTGGCGTGATGCATGCACGGCCGGCTGCGACCACGTGCCGAAGTGCTGGTGGATCAGATCCGGTTTGAAACGGCGAATGGCCAGGGTCATGGCGGGCATGAACGCGGGCATGACCAATTCACGACGGCGGAAACCCAGCAGCTGCCCTGGCACAAAGTCGGTTACGGGGACGGTAACGGACCTGTCAGTGATCTCGGCGACCAGGGTGAAGACGTGGAAATCGTGGCTGGCCTTGAGCTGCTCGGCGTGGGCCGTGGCGAAGTACGTCGGCGGTACGCGCAAGGTGCTCTTGGTGATCGCGATCTTCACGTGGCTTCCTGACCCGGCTGTTGGCTGGTGCGGCGGCCGTGGCCGCGTCTGACACAGCCATAGTAGCCCGGCAACATGGACCTGCCGCAGACCGGGTGGCAGGTAGGCTGGTCACGGTCCGGATACGGTCCGGGCAGGCACCGGGCCCACGCGTGCCGCTTCCCAGCACTGAGGTAAGGAATGACGGTGCCCCAACAGATACTTTGTATCTCCTTCTCCGACATCGAGGCGGATTCCCGGGTCTTGCGCCAACTGGCCTTGCTCGCGGAGGCCGGCGAGGTGACCACACTCTCCTACGGCAACCGCCCGCCCGGCTCCACCACACATTTGGAAATCGATTCCGCCCTGCCCTCCCTCCCGCAGACCCTGTCCGGCGTTCTGCGCCTGGGACTCCGCCGGCACGCATCGGTGGAACTGGCGGCCCCCGCCGTCAAGCAGGCGCTTGCCCTGGTCCGCGGCCGGACCTTCGACCTGATCGTGGCCAACGAGGCCCGCGCCCTGCCGCTGGCCCACGCCATCGCCGGCGGTACCGGTACCCCCGTATGGGGCGACATGCACGAGTGGGCCCCCGAAGAACGCGCGCACGTGCTGCCGTGGCGGTTGCTCGTCAAGCCCTACATGTGGGCAATCTGCGCCAAGTACCTACCACGGACGACGGCGGTGACCGCCGTTAACGCTTCGATCGCCACCTTATATTCGGAACAGTTCGGGATCGACACCGAGGTGGTCCGCAACGCCGGCCCGTACCGGGATTTGGAGCCGTCGGAGCCGGTCGCCGGCAAGATCCGCTTGGTCCACAGCGGCGCGGCAATTCCGGGCCGGAACCTGGAGGGGACCATCGAAGCCTTCCGGGCCCTGGACGATCGCTTCAGCTTGGATCTGTATCTGGTCAAGGCGCGCGACGGCGGACGGTACTGGCAGCAGCTCAAGGAGCTGGCGGCAGGAGACCGCCGCATCACCTTCCACGATGCCGTTGCCCCCGACGAGCTGCCGGCCACGCTGAACAAGTACGACGTCGGCGTCTTCAGCCTCCCGCCGCGCACCACCAACCACAGGCTCATGCTCCCCAACAAGTTCTTCGACTTCGTCCAGGCCCGTCTGGCCCTGGTCTTCAGCCCCTCCCCCGAAACCGCCCGGCTGATGCACCAGTATGATCTGGGTGCCGTGACCGAGGACTTCAGCACCGAATCCCTGTCCCGCACCCTGGCTGCGCTCACCGCCGAGGAAGTTGAACGGTACAAGGCGAATGTTCACCGGGCCGCGCAAGCCCTCAGTTCTGCGGAGGACGAGGCGGTCACCCGCGGTCTGCTGACCCGCCTACTAGGCTGACGATCCTTCTTCCCGGGCAAGCCCGTTCAGTGTCGGTCCCGTCCGGCTGCGCAGGCAACAGCATCAGCCGCGCGTGTCCCGACGCGGCGCAGTGAGTAGTTCTGCTCAACCCAGCTCGACAGCCGGCGGCGTTCGTCCTGGTCCGCGGGCTGCTCCAACACTTCGCTCATGGCGGCTGCCACGGCTCCTGCGTCCCAGTCGACGCTGTGTCCCAGCGAATTTTCCGCGACGATCGCGCGCAGCGGGCCCACGCCGGAGTAGATGACCGGTGCGCCGCAGGCCAGGCTGGCAAAGGCCTTGGTGGCGAACGCGAAGTCATAGCCCCGTGCCGGCCGGACGGAAGCCAGCCCGGCTGCTGCCCGGCTCATCGCTGCAGCTATCTCCTCGCCGCCGGCCACGCCCATGAAGCGGATGCGGTTCCCGGCCGGAGCTGCCCTGCGTTTGAGCTCTTCAAGCTCCACGCCCTGCCCGTACATCAGCAACCGGACTTCCGGACGGCTGTCCAATATCTTCAGGAAGCCGTCCACGAAAACGCCGGCGCCCTGGATCTCGGACATGGTGCCCGCGTAAACGAACGTTGCCGGACCGGTGGTCACTTCCTGCCGCTCCGCGCCCTGCGGTGCAAAGGTGTCGGTGTCGATTCCCGTGCCGACTTCGGTCACGGCGGCACGGCCGTCCGTCAGTTCCCGAACGGCATCGCTGACGCCGGATGAAACGCTGAGCACTCCTGTTGCCCCGGAAAGCACCCATTTCTCTCCGGCGCGCAGCACTTTGACCACAACCGGATTCACGCCGATCCCCGCGGCCGCATTCGAGCTGACGTCGGCGGCAAAATAAATGTACGGCCGGCGCCGTAGCCACGAGGCCACGCGGACCACCACGCCAGTGGTGGGGGGCGGCTCCACCAGCACGGCGTCAAAGCTTCGTGCTGCCAGCAGGCGGAAAAACAGCGGGATATCAAAACTGGCGTACTGCACGTAGCCTCGGACGGCACCGGTTTTGTCGCGCAGTACCGGCCAGCGTTTCAGCTTGGCGGTCCGTGCTGCCGGCGTGCCCGCCATACTGCGGGACGCAGCGGCACCGCGGGCAGAGCCGCCGGAGTCCTTCGGAGCCCGGGTGGTCAGCACAGTGACGTCGTGCCCGGCTTCGACCAGTGCCCGGACGGTAGCCGCAAGCCGGTAGGCTGCGGCCCCCGCTTCCGGGGCATAGATCCGGGTAGCGACCAGGATACGCACGCCCGGTCAGTCCTGCAGCCGGATGGTCCTGGCCTCGCGGCTGGAGTCCACCATGGCTTCGGCAACGCGCAGGGTGTTCAGGCCCTCGCGCATGGTGACGATCTGCGCGGCAGGCGTTTCCGGGGCCGTCGAAGATTCTCCGCGGGCCGCCAGCACTGCGTCGCGGAAGGCTTCGTGTTCCACCTTCAGCGGCTCCCGTTTCGGGATGGCCAGGCGTGTGACATTGCCTTCGGAGACGCCGCGGAAGTTGGCCACGGAGTCCCACTGCGTGCTGATGGTGCCGTTTTCGTAGAAGGTCAGGTCAGCGGTGAGCGTATCGGCGAGGAAGGATCCGCGTTCGCCGGTGACAACCGTGACGCGTTCCTTCATGGGCGAGAGCCAGTTGACCAGATGGCTGGTGATAATGCCGTTGGCCAGCTGCCCGGTGGCAGCAACCATGTCCTCGTGCTCGCGTCCGGACCGGGTGGTCGCGCGGGCGCTGACTGACTGGTATTCGCTTTGTGCCAGCCAAGCCGTGAGGTCGATATCGTGCGTGCCCAGGTCCTTGATCACTCCGACGTCGGCGATTCGCGCCGGAAACGGTCCCTGCCGGCGGGTGGCGATCTGGTAGACGGTTCCCAGGTCGGCGTTTTCCAGCCGCGCACGCAGCGACTGCAGGGCGGGGTTGTAGCGTTCGATATGTCCGACGGCGCCGACCAGGCCTTTGGCCTCGAAGGCCTCGGCCAAGCGCAGACCGCCGTCGACGGTGGAGGCGATCGGCTTCTCGATCAGGGTGTGGATGCCGGCCTCGGCCAAGGCCAGGCCGACCTCCTCATGCAGCCCGGTGGGTACCGCGCAGACCACCATGTCCAGCCCATGGGCGATGAGTTCTTCCACGGTGTTCCGAAGCGGCATGTCCGCGGCCACCCCATGCGGATCACCGTAGGCATCCGCCACGGCGACTAGTTCGACCCCGTCGGTTTCGCCCAGCACGCGGGCATGGTGGCGGCCCATCATGCCCAGCCCGATCAGGCCGGCCCGTAGTTTGACCATCGCTTACGCACCTGCCTTGGCCAGCGCGTTGACCGCGGTGACGATGCGGTCCAGATCCTCGGCGTCCAGTGACGGGTGGACCGGTAGCGAGAGCACTTCGCGCGAGGCCTGCTCGGTGTGCGGCAGGTCCGCGTCCCGGTTGAAGGACGGAAGCCGGTGGTTCGGGATGGGGTAATAGACGCCGGAACCGATGTTGTATTCCTCCCTCAGTGCGGCGGCAAAACGGTCCCGCTCCCCCGCCGGCACCCGGACGGTGTACTGGTGGTAGACGTGCTCGGCGCCGTCGGCCACCGCCGGCGTGCCCACTCCGTCGAGGTTGCCGGTCAGGAACGCGGCGTTGGCCTGGCGGCGTTCGGTCCAGCCGCCTACCTTCCTCAGCTGCACCCGCCCGATAGCGGCATGCAGATTGGTCATCCGGGCGTTGAAGCCGACGAGTTCGTTCTCGTACTGGCGTTCCATGCCCTGGTTCCGCAGCAGCCGCAGCCGCCGCGCGACGCCGTCGTCAGCGGTGGAGACCATCCCTCCTTCCCCTGAAGTCATGTTCTTCGTCGGGTACAGGCTGAACATGGCAAACGTGCCGAAGGTGCCGACCTTCTTCCCGTTCAGGGCGGCGCCGTGGGCCTGGGCTGCGTCCTCGAACAACGCAAGCCCGCGGGAGCTGGCCAGCGCGCCGAGGTCATCCATGTTGGCCGGATGCCCGTACAGGTGGACGGGCATGATGGCCTTGGTCCGCTCGGTCAGGACCGCTTCGGCAGCTGCCGCGGACAGGCAGTAATGGTCAGGTTCGATATCAGCGAAAACCGGAGTTGCCCCGGCAAGCGCCACTGAGTTTGCCGTGGCCGCGAAGGTGAAGGACGGCACGATGACTTCGTCGCCCGGACCGATGCCGGCCGCCAGCAGGCCCAGATGCAGCCCCGAGGTACCGGAATTCACCGCGACTGCTGCGCGGCCGTCCAGCAGGACCGAGGAAAACTCCTCTTCGAAAGAAGCCACTTCGGCGCCCTGGGCCAGCATGCCGGAGACCAGCACCGCGTCGACGGCCGCCCGTTCATCCTCGCCGACGATCGGCTTGGCTGCCGGAATAAAGTCCTTGCTCAATTAGCTCTCCTCGTTTGCCGGGTCCGCGTGGGCGCCGGCGGATCCGGTTTCCCGCAGCGTTCCGCCCTCTTCGATGTAGGTTGCCCCGGTCTCGGGACATACCCACGAAAGCGGGTCGCCGCCGTCGTTCTGCCGCAGCGGGTGGCCTGCCCGGCCCACCCAGCCAATCCGCTTGGCCGGAACGCCGGCCATCAGCGCGAACGCCGGGACGTCCTTGGTCACTACGGCGCCGGCCGCGACGGTCGCCCATTGCCCGATGGTCACCGGGGCCACACACACTGCACGGGCACCGATCGAGGCGCCGTCTTCAATGGTCACGCCCACCGGAGTCCAGTCATCGGCACTCTTCAGGGAACCGTCCGGGCCCACCGAACGGGGGTAGGTGTCATTGGTCAGCACCACGGCCGGGCCGATGAAGACCCCGCGGCCCAGCCGCGCCGGTTCGTAGACCAGGGCGTAGTTCTGGATCTTGGTGTTGTCCCCGATCTCTACGCCGGTGCCGATATAGGCGCCCCTGCCCACGATGCAGTCCGTCCCCAGCACCGCGTCCTCGCGGACCTGAGCCAGATGCCATACCTTGGTTCCGTCGCCCAGCCGCGCGCGGTCCGAGACGTCCGCCGTCTCAGCGATGAAGCTCACAGGTGACTCCTTTCCCTGGCGGTGCCGGCCGCCGTCGTTATCTTGATCGTCCGCAACCGCTCAGGCCTTGCCGATGACACGGTAGGTCACGCCGGGCCACTGCTCGGAGGAACTGATCCGCCGGCCGTCGATGAAAACCTTGACGCCGGGCAAGTCCGCCGGCCCGAGATCCCGGTATACGGCATGGTTGGCCTGCACCACGGCAGCGTCGGCGGGCTCGCCCAATTGGTAGGGGGCAAATCCCAGCTGCGCCAGTTCCTCGTCGCTGTAGAGCGGATCGTGGACCAGCGCCTTGCCGCCGCGGGCCGTAATCGCTTCCACGGCACCGAACACACCGGAGAACGCCGTTTCTTTCACCCCGCCCCGGTAGGCAGCACCAAGTACGACGACGCGCGCGCCGGCCAAATCGCCAAAGGCCCCTTCCAGGAGCCCGATGGTGTAATCAGGCATGCCGGCATTTGCCTCGCGGGCTGCGCGGACCACGGTTGCCTCCGGGTCATTCCAGAGATACAGCCGCGGATATACCGGAATGCAGTGCCCTCCCACGGCAATGCCGGGCTGGTGGATGTGGCTGTAGGGCTGTGAGTTCGACGCCTCAATTACCCGGTAGATGTCGATCCCGGCTGTGGCAGCGTAACGCGCAAACTGGTTGGCCAGTCCGATATTGACATCGCGGTACGTCGTCTCGGCCAGCTTCGCCAGCTCGGATGCCTCGGCGGAGCCCAGGTCCCAGACGCCGTTGGGCCGGGGCAGATCGGGACGCTCGTCGAAGTCCAGCACAGCTTCGTAGAACTCTGTGGCCTTGGCGGCACCGGCTTCGGACAGGGCGCCGATCAGCTTGGGGTACTTGCGCAGATCCTCAAACACCCGCCCCGTCAACACCCGCTCCGGGGAAAAGACCAGATGGAAGTCCGTACCCTCGCTCAGCCCCGATCCTTCCTCCAGCATCGGCTTCCACCGGGTGCGGGTGGTACCGACCGGCAGCGTCGTTTCGTAGGAAACCAGCGTGCCGGACCGTAAATGCCGCGCCAGCTCCGCCGTCGCCGCATCCATCCAGCCAAAGTCAGGGCGTGCCTGGTCGTCAACGAACAAGGGAACCACCAGGACGACGGCGTCCGCCTCCGGCACCGCGTCGGCATAGCTGGTGGTGGCCCGCAGCCGGCCTGACGGAACCAGCTCGGCAAGCTTTTCCTGCAGGTGCGCCTCGCCCGGAAAGGGCTCCTGTCCGGCATTGATCTTCGCCACCACGTCGGCATTCACGTCAACGCCGAGAACTTCGTGCCCCTTGGATGCGAACTGGACAGCCAGCGGCAGACCGATCTTTCCCAAAGCTATGACAGCTATCTTCACCAGAGGGGAACCTTTTCTCATCTCTCGAATCTCCCGCCATACGGCGGCCCACGTCCAAGCGTATCGCTTCTGGGCCCGTCGCTTTGGATTGAACGTTCGTTATCCACAGGCAGGTGCAGCACGCAAGCGCAAGCCCCGTCCAGCGGCCTATGGTGCTGGTGAACGACACGTCAGCCGTCAAGGAAAGCCGATGCCCCTGCACCTCACGCTTGCCGCCGCAGAAGGTCTGCCCGAATCCACGGCCCGCTGGATTGCCGACCATCGCGAAATCGTCGTCGAAAGCAGCGGAACCTCGTCAGGGAGCGTCCTGGCGACGTGGCTGCAGGATCAGCTTGGGAGTAGTCAGCTGGTGCTGAGCATTGGCGGCGAGCCGTTGGAAGGCCTGAGGACCCACAGCTTCCCGCTGGTGAACGGTGCCGTTGTGGTCTGCAGCGTCGCGGCTGCGTTCCGGCCCCGGCATCGGTCGTCCATTTCGGACCCCCGCGGTGCAGGCGTCGCCTCAGGTGGTGCAGCTGGCATCACTTTGGCAGTGACGGGAGGACCGGACTCAGGCCGGATATTCGAACTCCCGCGAGGAAACCATTCAATTGGCCGGGAAGGCTGCGCCGTGGGCATAGATGACCCGGCGCTGTCGCGAAAGCATGCAGTGCTCAGCATCACCGAGCGCGAGATCTGTATTACGGATCTCGGGTCCGCCAACGGCATCGAGGTGGACGGAAACGCGAGGAAGTCCTCCGCGTTGACGTCCGGGATGGGTATCGGGGCGGGCAACAGCAGGCTCTCGTTGTGGGTGGGCAGCGAACCGCCCGAAGCACTCACCCCTGACGAGGACCTTGCAGCACCGGTGCCGGTTAATGCACGGGCGCCGGAGGGCCGAGGAAAAATGACCCTGCTGCTGGCGGGGCTCCCGCTGGTAGCGGGTGTGGCCCTGGCTGTACTGACCGGAATGTGGTTCTTCCTCGCGTTCAGTGGCCTGTCCCTGCTGACGGCTGCCATTCCTTATGCGGCGGGAAAATCGCAGCGCAAACGCTTCAAGGCGGCCGTGGACCGGGCCGTTGCACACGACGCCGTGCGGCGCTTTCTGAGCGCACCGGATCCGGCGAGATTGTTGTACGGCGTGCTTCTGGGCGAGCCTCTTCCCGTCACGCCGGCGAGGCCGGAGCATCTGTGGCTTCGCCTCGGGACAGCAGAAGACACGCCGAAGATCGAATTTCCTGCTGGAACGGACAACCGGGAGCTGCCGGCCTTGCCTGGGTTGCCGGTGGCATTTGATCTGATGGCGGAGCGCAGCATCGTCTTCAGGGGCAGCAATGGCGCGCTGCACCGGATGCTCAATTCCTGCTTACTGCAGCTGGGTGCCCGGGCTCTACGTTCGCGGTTTCGGGTAATCTGCTTCGGCGATCCGCAGTCACTGCCTGCAGCGGCACGGTTCCTCCCGAGCACAGCGCTCTGCAGCCGTCCCGGTGCGCTTGCCGAGCTACTGGGGTCCGCTCCGGATGAAGCGGTCGTACTGATCGTCGGCCGGCCGGATGAAGCCGAGTCCGTCCTGGAGGGACTTGAAAACCCGCCTGCAGTGCTCTGGTTCGCAGGCGGAGCCGATGTCGGCCTACGGATCGAACTGTCTTTCCAGCAGGGCTTGCTGCACGAGGGCTCGGACCGGCGTGGTTTCGTGCCGGACCTCGTTTCAGACCAGACACTTGAGCGGTTCGCTCGCTTGTCTGCGGCCGCCGTACCAAGCGGCACCGACGCCGTGCTGGCCGGGCTTCCGGACATGTGTGCGCTGGAGTCCCTTCTACCGCGGACTTCCACGGGCCCACGATGGGCCGTCAATGCATCGGTACACGGGCTGCGTGCCGTACTGGGCGTCGGCGAGTACGGCCCGCTCGAACTTGACCTGACCGTTGACGGTCCCCATCTGCTCGTCGCCGGCACTACCGGTTCAGGCAAATCGGAACTGCTTCGGTCGCTGGTCCTCGGTCTGGCGCACCGGCACCCGCCGCAGAAGGTTCACTTCCTCCTGGTGGATTTCAAAGGAGGAGCAGGGCTCGGGCTCCTCTCGGACTTACCGCACAGCATCGGCCTCCTGACAGACCTTTCCGCGGAGAACGTCAACCGCGCCCTCCTCTGGCTGCGGGCCGAGGTACAGCGGCGCGAAACGGAATTAGCTGGCTTGGGGGCAACGGACATCAGCGAATGCCGGCCTGGCGTACTGCCGCGGCTCGTCGTCGTCATTGATGAATTCCGGATGCTCGCCGACGAGGTGCCGCGGGCAGTTCCGGAACTCATGCGAATAGCAGCGTTGGGAAGGTCGCTCGGCGTCCACCTGGTGATGGCAACACAGCGGCCGCAAGGCGCCATCACCTCCGATATCCGCGCCAACGTCACGACGGCGATCGCCTTGCGTGTGCAGACAGCGCTGGAGTCGTCCGATGTGATCGACTCACCCGCCGCGGCCGCCATCGATGTCGGTTCACCGGGACGAGCCTTCCTAAGGACCGGATCAGGAGCACCGTACGAATTCCAGTCAGCCTCAGCGACAGTCCGCAGCATCGGGACGGACTTTTTGGCGATGAGCCTTGAGGACTGGCTTGAGCGGGGAAACGATCTGCCTACTGAAGACGGTGAAGGTAACGTTGCCTGCCGGCAGACGTGGTCCCCTGCCCTTGACCCTGCCAAGGCTCTCGTCGAGGAACTGCGCGGTGCCGCTGCCGCGACGCAGCTGCCCGAACCCCTCCGCCAGTTGACGCCCCCGTTGCCGGATGTCATCGTTCCGGAGGATCTCGTATCAGGGAATGCTGGCACTGGCGCCGTGGATCTGGGACTGCTGGATCTACCGGAGGAACAGTGTCAGCGCGTCCTCCGGTGGCACCCTGAGAAGGACGGACATCTAGCTATTGTCGGTGTGGACGGCAGCGGAGCCTTGGAGCTGGTCTGTGCTCTGTCCGCGTCGCTACTCGCCGGAGATCCGGAACGCCATTGCTACGTACTTGACGGGGATGGCTCGCTGGTTGCATTGGCAGGAGCCGGACGGACGGGTGCATACACCGGCCCCCAAGACGTCGAACGTGCCGCACGTCTCCTGCGCAAGCTCGCCGATGTGGTCGCTGACCGTCTTGGCCGTCTGTCGGCTGCCGCACCCATCGGGTCTAGACCTGCCCCAATTCCTCTGGTGGTCCTTGTCACCGGGTGGGGCCGTTGGGCCTCTGCCTTTCGGAACAGCCGCCTCGCCTGGGCAGAGGAGTGTGTACAGGACATTGCCAGGGACGGCGCCAGGACGTCTGTCATCCTAGTGATGTCCGGGGAACGGGAACTCATGACCGGCAGGTATTTCGGGCTGCTGGGCAACAAGCTCTTCCTTCCGGCCGGCAGCAGCCCGGAGAACCTTATGTCCTGGCCGAAACTCCCGCCGATGGAATTCGTTGCCGGCCGCGCCATGGTCCAAGGACGGATCGGCGCTAAATCCCCGGCCGTTGCCCAGTTGTTGAGCGCCGGTGTCCGCCTTCCGCCATTGCCGCCTCGAAGCCGCCCGTTCAAGGTGGAGCCGCTGCCTGCGTGCATCGGCCTCTCTTGCCTGCCGGAAGCTATCCTGCCCGATGACAAGCATCTCGTCATCGGCGTCGAAGGCGATGAACTGGAAGCATCGTTCGTGAAGATAGTCCCCGGAGAGGCCTTGCTGGTCCTCGGTCGGGCCGGGAGCGGCAAAACCAACTTACTCCAGGTTCTGAATCGCCAGTCCACCGGACAGTTCCGGTGCCATTGGCCGCCGGCCGGAATTGAGCCAGAGCGGTTCTGGGAAGAGCTGGATATCGGGGGACCCGGTGCCTTGATGCTCGTCGATGACGCCCACAGGTTGGGTCCGACAGCACAACGGCGCCTCACTGAATTGGTCGCGGCAGGCGCTGCCGCGGTTGTGACCGCTGTTCCGGGCCCAACGTTGCTGCAGCAGGTCCCGCTGGCCTCCGCGGCGCGGGTCACCGGAACAGGCATGGTGCTTTCGCCGCAATCTCCAAGCGACGGCGATTTTTTCGGGATCCGGCTTGACCAGTCACAGTCCCCGCCAGGGCGGGCCTGGTCAATCCAGAGTGGCCGGAACGTGACGCTGCAAATAGCCTTCGCAGATTGAGGCAAGTCCCGGTTATAGAGCCGTCGGCGCGGCCCCCTTGGTCAGGAATTCCGTCACCGGACGGGTAAATATCAGCAGCATCACCACGGCGGCCGGCAACAGCAACGCCAGCCCGGGACCGAGCAGTCCTCCGGAGAGAGTGGGCACCGCGATGACAATGATAAACAGCTGCCACACCAGGGCTGCGGCTCTCGTCCATCGGTAGCCGCGAAAAAGAAAATGGCCTACGGCCAGAAGCCACCCGGCAAGGAGCACCAACAGCACTAGTTGGAACACGGCTCCGCCGAAGGAGGTCGGCGTTTGCGTCAGTAAGCCGTAGACGAACCACCCCGCGACCGCCAAAAGTGCCAGTGCCTCCAGGACGACAACTCCGGCGATGACGATGATCGCAATCGGACGCTTGATAGGTGCTGAAGAGGCCGGAGGTATTGACACATAGGCACCCTACCTTAGATAGTCGGTACTCAGCCGGTTGCCATAAATCAGAGCAAAAGCGGCATCGTATCAAGCCTGTGATGAATGACTCACGTTCCTGAACGATTAAGTCAGCAGAACCCCTTGTTTACACGGATTTAACGTGAAACTCTTGATCTGAAGCGAACGGGGGCCATCAGAGCCCCCTTTACTATGAGTCCGTTCGTGAACGTTTTCACAAGAGAATTCCATCGGACCCCATTTAAAAGGAGTATGTGATCAGCATGGATTGGCGTAGCCGCGCGGCGTGCCTCGACAAGGACCCGGAGCTGTTTTTCCCCGTGGGAAACACCGGTCCGGCGCTGCTCCAGATCGAGGAAGCAAAGAGCGTTTGCCGGCGCTGCCCCGTGATCGACACTTGCCTCCAGTGGGCGCTTGAGTCCGGTCAGGATGCCGGCGTCTGGGGCGGCATGAGCGAAGACGAGCGCCGTGCTCTCAAACGCCGGGCTGCACGGGCCCGCCGCGCTTCCTGAATCGCAGTGCCTAGGCAAGAGGCCGTCACCCAAAAGGTGGCGGCCTCTCCTATGCCCGGACTCAACGAGGGATCGTAGGGTCGAGGATCAGTTCGATGTTGACGCACGTTCCACCGCCCTCCCTCGGGCTCCACTCAATGGTTCCGCCCAGCTCACTGGTAACCAGTGTCCGCACAATCTGCAGACCGAGACCGTCGCTCTTGGCCTCTTCGGGCAACCCGACGCCATCATCGGCGATGGTGACTTTGAGGAGTTCCGTCTCCGCTTCGCTGGGCTCCCGCTCAGCCGTCAGCCAGACCGTACCCGTCCGGCCGTCCAAGCCATGCTCGACGGCGTTTGTCACCAACTCGTTGATGACCAGCGCGAGCGGCGTTGCAAATTCACTCGGCAGGTCGCCAAAATCGCCGCTGCGTTCGGTGCTGACCGTCTGCGTAGGAGAGGCTACTTCGGCCGAAAGCCGGAACTGCCGCCCGATCAACTCATCGAAATCCACATTCTGCGCTAACCCCTGCGACAATGTCTCATGCACCAGGGCGATGGTAGAAACACGGCGCATGGCCTGCTCCAGCCCCTGTTTTCCTTCCTCACTGACCATCCGCCGTGATTGCATCCTGAGCAGTGCAGCCACGGTCTGCAGGTTGTTCTTGACACGGTGGTGGATTTCCCGGATCGTCGCATCCTTGGAAACCAGTTCCATTTCCCTTCGCCGCAGTTCCGAGACATCCCGGCAAAGCACCAGCGAGCCGAAGCGCTCCTGCTCATTGCGTAGAGGAATGGCTCGAAGGGTCAGGGTTACGCCGCGTGATTCAATTTCAGTCCGCCACGGCATCCGTCCCGTGACGACCAGCGGAAGGGTTTCGTCGACCATCCGGCGGTCTTTGAGCAGCCCCGTCGTGATCTCAGCCAGCGATCGGCCTTCCAGCGATTCCACGTCGCCAAGCCTTCGGAAGGCTGAGACGCCGTTCGGGCTGGCATACTCAACGATTCCCTCGGCGTCCATGCGAATGAGGCCATCGCCAACACGGGGAGCACCTCGGCGTGAGCCCGTGGGCGAGGCGAAATCCGGCCATAGACCGAGTGTGCACATGTGCAGCAGATCATAAGCGCACTGCCGATAGGTCAGTTCCAACCTGGACGGCATCCGGGAACTCGACAAATCCATGTGGGAAGTGACAATGGCCAAAGTCCTGCCATTTCGCACCATGGGTACGGCTTCGACGCGCATGGCCATCTCGGTGGTCCAGTTGGTCTCGCCGGAACGCTCAATGACCTGCGATTCACGGGCAGCGTCAACCAGAGGCTTCAGATCCGCCCGGATACGCTCACCCACGAAGTCGCTGTGGAAGACGGTGTGCGTCGTTGATGGCCGGACGTGCGCCAACGCGACATACCCGCCGTCGGGGGTTGGAAACCATAACGCCAGATCGGCGAACGCCAAATCGGCGATTAGCTGCCAATCCCCTACCAACAGGTGAAGCCACTCCGCGTCCCCCGGCCCAAAATCTGCATAATCCTTTATCGGGTCCGTAAAGATGGCCAAATTAGCTCCGTACGGTCGAACGCATCAGTCGCAGGGCAACTGATAGGGAGGCCATGTCATCATGCTCCAACTGGCTGATTTCCTCGAACATTTTCTTTGCTCGTTCAATGCTCTCGGAATTGGCTTTTACCCACTTCTGCATTCGGTCATCGGCGTCAAGATTCGCTTCTGTGCTCTTCATGACGGCGAGCGTCATATCCGTGATGGTCGAATACAGATCATCACGCATCGCGGCTCGGGCCAGTGCCTGCCACCGGTCTTCGCGCGGCAGTTTAGTAATGCGGTTTAGCAGGGCGTCGACTTCGAACCTGTCGTACACCGCAAAGTAGATCTGCGCAACTGTATCGACCGGTTCCTCAGCGCGGACTGCAATGCGTGCCACATCCAGCAGTCCAAAGCTTTCGAACTGCTCGGCCCACTGATGGGCGATCGTCTCGGGAAGTCCCCACTGCTCGCCCTGCTGCCGCCACTCCTGCACCCGCTTCAGGTCATTGCCGCGCAGGTACTTGACCAGCCTGGTCCGAAGCGGATCAATCAGCGGCTTGAAGGCCGCAATGCCTTCGCCGACCGGAGTGCCGCTGTCGGCATGGTTGACCCACCAGCGCACTGCCCTGTCGAGCAGCCTGCGTATGTCGAGATGGATGGTCGACCAGACCTCGGTCGGGAAATTGGCTGGCAACTGGTTGAGCTGAGCCACCTGCTCGTCCAGTTCGTAGATCTCGCGAAGCGTGACGAACGCTTTGGCGACCGCAGCTTCGTCAACCGATGTCTCTTCCATCACCCGGAAGGCAAAAGTGATGCCCCCCATGTTGATCATGTCGTTGGCGACTACCGTAGCGATGATTTCACGCCGCAACGGATGCAGGGCCAGGTCCGACCCGAACCGCTCGACCAGCGGGACCGGGAAGTAGCCGCGAAGAACTTTGTCGAAGTACGGATCGTCAGCAAGGTTGCTAAGAGTCAGCGCGCGGGTCAGCTCGATTTTGGCGTAGGCGGCGAGGACCGCCAACTCAGGCGATGTCAGACCCTTGCCCTTGTCAATGCGCTCGTGAAGTTCGCTGGTGGTCGGCAGTGCCTCGAGCTCACGGTTGAGTTCGGCTGTCTTTTCCAGCCAGTCCATCAATCGTTCATAACTCGGACTCCACTCGACGACACGTTGACGGTCGTTGAGCAGCAGGACATTCTGGTCGATGTTGTCCTCAAGCACGAGCCGGCCGACCTCGTCGGTCATGGACTGGAGAAGTTGCGTGCGCTCTGCTGCCGGCAGTTTGCCTGCTGCCACCAGTTGGTCGACGAAGACCTTGATGTTGACCTCATGGTCCGAGCAGTCCACACCGGCAGAATTGTCGATGGCATCCGTATTCAAGATGACTCCGTTGAGAGCAGCCTCGATACGGCCTCGCTGGGTCATACCAAGATTGCCGCCCTCGCCGACGACTCTGGCACGCAGGTCTTGTCCGTTGACCCGGATGTTGTCGTTGGCCTTGTCTCCGACCTCCGCGTTGGACTCCGTGGACGCCTTGACGTAAGTACCGATGCCGCCGTTGTACAGCAGATCTACGGGGGCTTGCAAAATAGCGCGCAGCAGTTCCGGCGGGCTGATCGCGGCCATGCTCTCATCCAGTCCTAGAGCCTGACGGACTTCCCGAGAAAGCTCAATCGACTTAATAGACCGGGAATATACCCCGCCTCCCGCGCTGATCAGTGACGTATCGTAGTCGGCCCAGGACGACCGGGGCAGTTCGAACAGTCGCTTACGCTCCGTGTAGGACGATGTCGGATCCGGATTGGGATCCAGGAAAATGTGACGGTGGTCGAAGGCTGCCACGAGGCGAATGTGCTTCGAGAGCAACATGCCGTTGCCGAAGACGTCGCCGCTCATATCGCCTACGCCGGCAACCGTGAAGTCTTCCTGCTGGGTATCGATGCCCAGCTCGCTGAAGTGACGCTTAACCGATTCCCATGCCCCGCGAGCGGTAATGCCCATGGCCTTGTGGTCGTAACCAACGGAACCGCCGGAGGCGAATGCGTCCCCCAGCCAGTGACCATACTCTGCCGATATTTCGTTGGCGATGTCGGAAAAGCTCGCCGTGCCTTTGTCTGCGGCAACAACCAAATACGTGTCATCCCCGTCTAGGCGGACAACGCGTTCGGGTGGGACAACCTGCTGGCCGGCAGGCGTCCGGACAAGATTGTCGGTGATATCGAGCAGACCGCGGATGAATGTCCGGTAGCTCGCTTGGCCTTCTGCCATCCAGGCAGCTCGGTCATTCGCGGGGTCAGGCAGCTGCTTCGCATAGAAGCCGCCCTTGGCACCGGTCGGCACGATGACGGCGTTCTTGACCGTTTGCGCTTTAACCAATCCGAGGATTTCCGTGCGGAAGTCTTCCCTGCGATCGGACCACCGGAGCCCGCCTCGTGCAACTTCGCCGAAGCGCAGGTGCACTCCTTCGACCTGCGGTGAGTAGACCCAGATCTCGAATTTCGGCCGCGGGAACGGTGCTCCTTCGATGGCCTCTGGACGCAGCTTAAAGCTTAAGTAAGGCTTGTTCTGAAAGTAGTTGGTCCGCAAAGTGGCCTCAATGACGTTGGCCAGCGTCCGAAGCACGCGATCCGCGTCCAGAGTCGGAACAGCCTGAAGTCCGTCGGCAAGACTTGCGCGCGCTTGATCGAGGGAAGCTGCCCGGGAGTCCTCGTCCAGGTCGGGATCGAACCGGACCTTGAACAACGTGATCAACGCGTGGGCTACCGCCGCGTTTGCAAGCAAGGTATCGGCGGTAAAACTATACGACCCTGCATAGCCCAACTGCCGCACATACCGGGCGTAGCTGCGCAGCATCGAGACCTCTCGCCAAGGCACCCGTTCCTGCACGACCAGCCGGTCGAACCGGTCGGATTCGCTCCGCCCTGTGACAACGGCGCCAAAGGCGTCCTGCACGAGCCCACCGGTGGCGAGCGGGTCCACTTCAGGCGGATACTTCAGACCCAAATCGTAAAGAAAGAAATCCTCGCCGTCGGCCGTGATGATTTCGAACGGCCGTTCATCCAGAACCTCCAGACCGAGGTTTTGAAAGACTGGCAGAATCTGGCTCAGCGACTGCGGCTCCGGCAAATAGAGTTTGAGTCGGGCGTCCTCGACCTTCGTCTGCACGTCCGCAGGGATGTACACGTGCATGATCGGGCTGACAGCTGCCTTTTCGCTATAGCTCTCGAAGCGCTCGATGTCCTCAAGCGCATCTTCGACCTCATAATCGACGCGGTAACTGGCAGGGAACGCTTCAGCCCACTTCGCCGAAACCTTCTCGGCGTCCTCACCGTCAAACTTCGTCCGCACAATCTGGTCGATGCCCTCCGACCACGACCGTGCCGCAGCCGCCAGCCGCCGCTCAAGGTCCGCGACGTCGATCTGCGGCACTTCGGAACCGTGCTTGAGCCGGATCCGGAAGAACAACCGTGCCAGGGAAGACTCGGTCATCCGGGCTTCATAGTCAATGGCCTTCGCTTCGAAGGTCTTGCGCAGCTCGTCCTGCATCCGCAGTCGTACTGCCGTGGTGTAGCGGTCACGGGGCAGGTAGACCAGTGCTGAAACGAACCTGCCGTACACGTCCTGGCGGAGAAAGAGTCGCGTCTTCCGGCGTTCCTGGAGCCGCAGGATGCCCATGGCAATGTCCGCCAGTTCCTGAGTGCCCATCTGGAATATCTCATCCCGGGGGTACGACTCAAGAATGGAAAGCAGGTCCTTGCCCGAATGCGAGTCCGGCGCGAAACCCGAATGCCTGAGGACTGCGTCGACCTTTTCGCGCACGATGGGAACGCTGCGTACTGAACGGTTGTAAGCGCTGCTGGCAAAGAGGCCGATAAACCTGCGCTCGCCGTTGACGTTGCCCTGAGCATCAAAGCTCTTGACTCCGATGTAGTCCAGGTACGCCGCCCGGTGCACTGTGGAACGTGAATTCGCCTTGGTTATGACCAATGCGCGCTTCTCGCGGGCGCGAGCGCGCCCCTCCTCGGTCAGATGCTGGACATGCCGATCCTCCGGCAGCTCACGCATAATGCCGAGCCCAGTGCCCTCGCGCAGCAACAGCACGTCCTCCCCTGCCTGATTGGCAAGGTCATATTCACGGTATCCCAGGAAAGTGAAGTTTCCGTTGTCCAGCCACTCCAGGAGCTCCTTGGCCTCGTCAAGGTCCGGTATCTCCTCGGCGCCGGCAACAGATTCCAACGATGCGGCAATCTGCCTGACGCGACTGCGCATGGAAGACCAATCCTCCACAGCGACGCGAACGTCTCCAAGCACCTTACGGATTCCATCAATGACCTGCTGTGCCTTCTCGTCGCCGGAGATACGTACAGTCTCCACTGAAATCCAAGACTCGATATGCGAGGCTTTGTCCCCGGTGGCGATGAACTCGGCGAGATTCGGTAACGCGGCGGTGTCGCCACTGGAGGCTCCCAAGTGAGCCGGTACACGTTTAAGCTCTACGAGTTCGTGGCTGGTCCGATCGCGGATGGCAATAAAAGTGGGATGCATGAGCATCCGGATAGCCAGATCCTGGCGCACGATTTCTGCAGTTACGGAATCGACCAGGAACGGCATGTCGTCGGTCGCTATCATGATGACACTGGAATTGCGTTCATTGCGAATGCCGATGACTGCTTGCCCGCTGGGCCGGCTCAGGGCGAGCTCTCGATGCGCCATGGCCCGGGTTTCCAAAGTGTCGCCGCTATAACTTGCAGCATCCTCGGCAGCCAGGTGCTCGTAATAGTTCCCGAGGAAGTCCCCGGGATGCTTGCCTGAAGTGGAAAGATCCGTAGCACTGGATCCTGACGACATGAAAAACGCCTCCGATAGGTGGTCCAAGGCCGCCCCATTGCGGCCACACCTGCAAGCCTAACGCCAGCCGGCCAAAACTACACTTTGAGGCGCCTGCGTTTGCGCGAACCGTTGCGGCGGACAGGAAGGTCGCGGCCAGCGAGCAGCGCGATGGCGTGGCGCAGGGGTGAATCCGGGGCGCTTTCGAGAAGTACGGAGCCACTGAGCAATGCTGCGTCCGCGACCTCAAAGTCGGCCGGCAGGAATGACTGCACCTCTTTAACAGGCCCGAATCGCTCCCAGGAATGCCGGAGCTGGTCGACGGGTGCTGATCCAATCGATGATGCCCTCACCTTGTTCAGGACGACACGGGGCGCGGCGCTGGGAACGGCCTGTTCAATCTCTGCAAGCGCCCGGACCAGTCGGGGGACTCCAACGGCGTCGGCGGCGCCGACGGCAAAGATGGTATCGGCGAGTTCCAGGCAACGAAGGGTCGCGCCGTTCCGCCGCGGAGCCATCGTGTCGAAGCTGAGTTCTTCGTCAGCCTCGAGGCAGAAACCGCAATCGATAATGGTGTAGTCCGCGAGGGATCTCGCCAGTGCCACTACCGTGGCGACGGCTCCGGGCCGCAGTTCGGGCCACCGCTCGGCCCTCGTGATGCCTGTCAGTACCTGGAGGAGCGCCCCCTGTACCGCTACTTTGACGCTTACCCGTGCCAGGGCCGGTCCGTCCAAGATGCCCTGATCTGCCAGCCTGCAGGCCTGGGCCAGTGCGGCGGACTCGTCCATCAGGCCGAGATATGCCGCTACGCTCGCAGAATAGGTGTCGGCATCGATCAGTAGCGTCGTCTTGCCCGATGCCGCATATTCTGCCGCCAGATTCACCGCGACCGTCGTTCGGCCGGGCGCGCCGGCAGGTCCCCAGACAGCGATCACCTGACCGTCGGCCGATAGTTCGGCGGGGTCGTTGTCCGGGATCCCGACCGGCAACAACGCATGCGCCGGGTCGGCATAACTTCCCGCCATCTGGGTGCCTGTTTCGGGAAGGTTCGCTACGGCTTCGGCGATAAGGTCGGCCAGCTGCAAAGGCTCTATCAGGACCGTTCCTTGGGCAATCCCCAGTGCATCGAATCGGCGGCGCTCCCCTTCATCGTCTGTGAGCACGACGACGGCAACTTGTGAGCTGTGAAGCCGCTCCAGAACGCTGATGCCAAGCTCCGATGTGTCGCCGGCAACGATTGCGGCACGGGCGAGCCCCGTCTGGCAGGCTGCAATCAGTTCAGCGAGGGCACTGCATCTGCGCACGACAGTAACAGGACCGTGCAGTCGTTCCAACCCGCCAACGAAGTCAGTAAACGTATCGCCGTAGGTAATAACGGGGATACTCATGAACCACTACCCGGGTTCAGGACCACGTTGATCCGTGCACCGTTGGACAGGGCATTAAGCAAGCCCGGCATTTTTTCATCGGTGACCAGTACATGCAGCTGTTCTATCTGCGTCGTCCCCAGGGCAGGTCCTGTCTCCGTAAGCTGGGAAATTTCGGCACTTTCCAAGAGCCGTTCGGGCGGATTGAAGCCGTTTCTGCCGTCGGGCATGGCGACCCAAACGTCTACCCTGGCCCCAGCGGTAGCGCCCTCGGGAAGCGCACTGTCGATGGTCAACGCAACCGGTTTCCGGTCCAAAGCGTCGGCTGTGCCCAGGCTCGCCCCCGGGATCAGCTCACCCTTGCGTATGAAGGCTGTCGCGACCGCATTCTCAGGAAGGCCGGTTTCCGCACTGAGATAAGCGTGCTCGACGTCGCCTAGTCTGACGTTCACAACGGAGAGATCGTCCGAAGTTATTTGCTGGCCTACGCTGATATCCTCCCCTGCCGCGTACGTTTCAACCGTCTTGTCCGCATTGCCCAGCAACGCGGTCACTGAAGCGACTGAAACCAGAACCAGCAGGATACCGATGAGCAGCCGCGGGTCCTTCCATGATGGCTTCTTCAATCGTGCTGCGGGAACAGCAAGGTCAGTAACAGCGCTCAAGGTACTCCCCCTGTTGGAATAGCAAATGCACCGAAGACAAATCCTCTGATCTGCTGAGACATTCGGCTGACATCGCGGGCTCCGACCATTCTTATGGAGACGGCTTGAAAAACAAACCTCCAGATTGCTAATGCCACCTATTGTGGATAAAAATCTGTCATCCTGCGCCAGTCCACAGCATCTTGCGGCAGATCGCGTCAAAGTGCATCAACCGATGCCATAATGAACTTGACCCCTGCACAACAACTGCCGTCGAGGAGGACCTGATGCCTCGGTTTCTGACTTTGACCGATGTCGCCGAAATACTTCAGATATCGTCTTCCCAGGCCTACGCACTAGTGCGCAGCGGTGAGCTGCCTGCCATCCAGATTGGCGGCCGTGGCCAGTGGCGCGTGGAACAGCTGATGCTGGACCAGTACATCGACAATAAGTACGCAGAGACTCGTCGTCTGGTAGAAGAAGCCAGATTAGGAAAGAACAGCTAGGAATTCCTGCCTTTGCGCTGAACGGGAGTGGAACCAGCGCTCCGAATTAGGCTGGGCCGATTCAATCTCCTGCGCGGCTTGAGGTCAGGGCCCCAATCGCAGTAAATGGGACGGCATAAACAGTCCGCACGTTACCGGCTCGCCGTGCCTCGCCTGAAGGAACAGCCGCAAGCTCCAAAAAATCACTGCCAACGCGATCGATCATGCCATTGACGGTCCTGCCCGTCGAGCCCGACGCCAGATGCAGTACGACGTCGGCTCGGTCCCGTGCCAGCGCGCGCAGCGCCGAGCCCATGCCGAGCCGCTTCGCCGCGGATGACTTCTCAACTGACGCGCTACGGGTTAGCCCTTCCAATAGCTGAATGGCCGCCAGCGGCACGAGAATGCTCCTGCCTCGTTCGTTAAGGACCAGCCAGCTGGACCCAACGTGCGCCAAGGCCCCGGTGAACTGCAGTCCGCCGGATACTGTCAGCCGGATCCCCGAACCGAGTTGCCCCCGCAACCGGTCCCCTAGCGATGTCTCGGCTTGGTTCAGCCGCGCAATCTCGTTGGCCTCGGACTCAAGCCCCCGCTGGCCGGCGGCATGCAGTTGCGCTTCCATGTCGGCAAACAACGAGTCCCATCGCACTGCTCCAGCCTAGAAGCAGCATCAAAGAGGGTCAAACTGCGCCAAAGGGGTTTACAGTGCCGCGCTCTGATGTCATCATCATGAGTCATAGCAGGTTCAAGAGCATCAAATGAAGCCAAACGACATCAAACAGAACAATCTTAGCGTGGAGCGTGACATGAAGAAGATGGGAACGGACACAGTCGTCACCGTGATGATTCCGCTCTGCGGCACCGCGCTGCTGTGGTCGGGAGGGCGCATTAGCTTCGACGACGAGGGAATATGGCGTCCCTTGCTCTTGCACACTTATCCGGAATTGCTAGCTTCCGGCGCGGCGCTCATTGGCTTGGCGATTGTCGCTTGGTGGCTGGTTGGCATCGTCTGCGCTGTCGTCGGCGCCGTGCTTGAGCGTGCCGGACATGCCAGCCTCGCGGCTGTTTCCTTTTCCTGCAGCCCCGCATTCATGAAGCGGCTCGCTACTGCCGTTATCGGACTCAACGTCCTGGCCGCACCGGTGGTGGCCAATGCTGCGGCTCCGGTAACGGGCACGGACACCGTATCCCAGTCGGCGGCACTCCAGAACAGTGCAGTTTCCCCATACTTCCGGATGGCCCCAGCCTCGGCCTCAGCAGGTGAATCCCGATCGGTCAGCCCTTTGTGGAAGCCGACTGCACCTCCGGTGTCGCCGGGCCTCATTGCCAGGCCGATCAGCCAGACGAACGAGGAAAGCCGGGCCGTGACTGTGGGACACGGAGACACGCTGTGGGATATCGCCGCCAAGGATCTGGGCAAGTTTGCCACCGACACCGAGATAGCGGCCCATTGGCCTAGATGGTATTCCGCCAACAAGGATGTCATCGGGCCGGATCCGGCCGTACTTCTGCCCGGACAAGTCCTTCTAGCCCCCGCCAACCGTTGAACTCGCAATCGCACCGTCAGATGAGGAAAGGCCATGCCATGAACAACGTCTCCCCTTTGCGGCAGGATAAGCCGGAACACTCGGACCGTGAGCTAACCGAGGTACAGGCGCTTGCGCCTGCCAGCGGAGCACCTCGGCCGCTCACGGTCCGCCCTGTGAGGTCGCCGGACCCGGAGGATTACTTCGCACCCGTTATCCGGCTGCAGCCACGCAGTCCTTCGAAGCCGGCTGACCAGGCAACGGATCGGGCGCCGGGCGGGCCGGTAGCAGAGCAAACCCACGGGACGGACGCCCAGGAACTGCGGCAGGTAACTGCTACCGCGAGATCCGTGGCTCAGGCCGCGATGGAAGCGATCGGTGGCACCCGTCCCGTCCAGCAGCTGGCTCGCTGGCTTGATCCTGTCTGCTACGAAAAGGTCGCCCGGCGCGCAGGACTGGTCAGGGAACGGCAGGACCGCCGCGCTGCCGCTGGACAAACCGTCCTACGGCTCCACCGCAGTGCCACCATCCGTTCCTCCCGCGTGTGCCAGGTCTCGGACAGCGCCTACGAAGCATCGCTGGTGATCGCCGAAGCATCCAGAGTCCGCGCCGTGGCGCTGCGCCTTGAATTCAGGCGCGGACTCTGGAAGGTCGCCGCGTTGGAAATCGGGTGACGACAGGTCAGGAGCGATTTACTTCCGTCGACGTTTGGCGTCCTTTGCTGCCTTTCCGCCTTCGGAAGCTTGAGTCTGGCTACCCGGCTTGCCCGAGTTCTGCCGCTCGACCCGGGTCACTGCTTCGCCGGTAACAGTGGGAGCTGTGAACTGCAGAGACGCCGGCCGCTGAGGCGCCTCCAGACCTGCTGCGGTTATTTCCGGTGCCCGCACTGCGCTGCGGCCATCCGTTACACCGGGAAGACCTGTCGGAGCAGGTTCTTTGACCTTGACTTCAAGGTTGAACAGATACCCAATGCTCTCTTCGCGGATGGCTTCCATCATCGCCTGGAACATGATGAAACCTTCACGCTGGTATTCCACCAGAGGATCGCGCTGTGCCATCGCGCGGAGGCCGATACCTTCCTTGAGATAGTCCATCTCATAGAGGTGTTCCTGCCACTTCCTGCCGATCACGGACAGTACGACCCGGCGCTCCAGCTCGCGCATGGTTGCGGCTCCAAGAGCCTCTTCACGCTGAGCGTATGCGACCTTGGCATCCGAAACGATTTCTTCGCGGAGGAAGTCTGCCGTGATTTTGGACTTGCCGCCGGCTTCCTCGACCACTTCGTCGATGGTCAACTGGATCGGGTACAGCTGCTTGAGGTTCGTCCAGAGCTGCTCGTAGTCCCAGTCATCGCCGTGACCTTCCTGGGTCGCCTCATCCACCATGGCCGTGATGACGTCTTCGAGGAAGAACGCGACCTTCTCATGCAGGTCATCGCCTTCGAGAATGCGGCGCCTGTCGCCGTAGATTGCCTCGCGCTGGCGGTTCAACACGTCGTCGTACTTCAACACGTTCTTGCGTTGCTCAGCGTTGCGTCCCTCGACCTGGCCCTGGGCATTTTCGATTGCCTTGGAGACCATCTTGGATTCCAGCGCAACATCGTCAGGCATACGGGACGAATTCATGATGCGTTCGGCTGCACCGGAGTTGAACAGGCGCATCAGGTCATCCGTCAGTGAGAGGTAGAAGCGCGACTCGCCGGGATCGCCCTGGCGTCCGGAACGTCCCCGCAACTGGTTATCGATCCGGCGCGACTCGTGGCGCTCGGTACCGAGCACGTAGAGTCCGCCTAGCTCCTTGACCTCGTCATGTTCCGCTTTCACAGCCTTCTGCGCGGCCTCAAACGCCGCAGGCCAGGCCGCTTCGTACTCTTCGGGGTTTTCCGCAGGGTCAAGTCCGCGCTTCTCCAATTCGGCCACCGCGTTGAATTCCGCGTTGCCGCCAAGCATGATGTCCGTACCACGGCCGGCCATGTTCGTTGCTACCGTGACCGCACCCTTGCGCCCGGCCTGGGCGACGATGGCGGCTTCACGCGCATGGTTCTTGGCGTTCAGCACCTCATGGCGTACCCCCTGTTTCGCCAGTTGCTTGGACAGGTACTCGCTCTTTTCAACGCTCGTGGTACCGACGAGGACCGGCTGTCCCTTTTCGTGGCGCTCGGCAATGTCCTTGACGACGGCGTCGAACTTGGCCAGTTCGTTCTTGTAGATCAGATCTGCTTGATCAGCACGGGCCATCGGTTTGTTCGTAGGAATGGGAACGACGCCGAGCTTGTAGGTGCTCATGAATTCGGCGGCCTCGGTTTCGGCCGTACCCGTCATGCCCGACAGCTTGTCGTAGAGCCGGAAGTAATTCTGCAGCGTGACCGTGGCCATCGTCTGGTTCTCGGCCTTGATCTCCACACCCTCTTTAGCCTCGATGGCCTGGTGCATACCCTCGTTATAGCGGCGGCCGGCGAGAATTCGGCCCGTGTGTTCGTCGACAATGAGGACTTCGCCGTTCAGGATGACGTAGTCCTTGTCGCGTTTGAACAGTTCCTTGGCCTTGATGGCGTTGTTGAGGAACCCGATCAAAGGAGTATTGGCCGACTCGTAGAGGTTGTCGATGCCGAGGTAGTCCTCGACCTTTTCGATGCCGGATTCCAGCACACCGACGGTACGCTTCTTTTCATCGACTTCGTAGTCGTCCTCAACGTTCAGCCGCTTCACCACGCGGGCGAACTCTGTGTACCAGCGGTTTACGTCCCCCGCGGCCTGCCCGGAGATGATCAGCGGGGTACGGGCCTCGTCGATCAGGATCGAGTCCACTTCGTCAACGATTGCGAAATGGTGCCCTCGCTGGACCAGTTCGTCCTTGCTCCAGGCCATGTTGTCGCGGAGGTAGTCGAAGCCGAACTCGTTGTTGGTTCCATAGGTGATGTCGCCGTTGTACTGTTCGCGGCGGACGGAGGGGTTCTGGTTGGACAGGATGCAGCCGCTGGTCAGCCCGAGGAAGCGATAGACACGGCCCATCAGGTCGGACTGGTATTCGGCCAGGTAGTCGTTGACCGTGATCACATGGACGCCATTGCCGGTCAAGGCATTCAGATAGGCAGGAGCTGTCGCGACCAAGGTCTTGCCTTCACCGGTTTTCATCTCGGCGATATTGCCCAGATGAAGCGCAGCGCCGCCCATGAGCTGGACATCGAAGTGGCGCAGGCCCAATGTGCGGCTGGACGCCTCCCTAACGGCGGCAAACGCTTCGGGCAAGAGATCATCGAGATGCTCGCCGTCCTGGTAACGCTGTTTCAGAGTGTCAGTCTCGCCGCGAAGCTCAGCATCCGAGAGGGCTTTGAAGTCTTCTTCGAGAATGTTGATCGCGTCAGCATAGTTGCGAAGCCTCTTCAGCGTCTTCTTGTCGCCGGTTCTTAGGACTCGCTCGAGAATCGATGGCACTACATTGCTCCCAGTCGTTTGCACAGAATTCTGGCTTCATCAGTCTACGGGAGAGACGTATCAACCTCTGCTTTGGTTCCCGCAGGGCGGACAAGTGAACTTCGGCGGTGGACCGCCAGCAGATTTGTAAGCGGCCCAGCCAAATCCCCGCGGTCCTCGACCCGGACGCCCTCCAGACCAAGCCAGCGCGACATCAGCTCCAATTCGGCAGCAAGTTCGACGGCGGTATCAGCAGGTGCATCCGCCTCGCTGAACGCGCCCTTGACTAACAGTAGGCCGGCCGACCGGTCTGCCTTGAGGTCCACCCTGGCACACAAGGACTCCCGCAGCAGGAACGGCAGGACGTAGTACCCGTAGCGCCGCTGCGCGGCAGGGGTATAAATCTCGATCCGGTAGTGGAAGTGGAAAAGGCGTTCCAGCCGGCGCCGTTCGAAGACCAGCGAGTCGAAAGGCCCGAGCAAAGCGCGGCCTCTCGCCGTACGAGGACGGAGCGCCCCGGTGTGCAGATAGTGCGGTCCCTGCCATCCGTCGACAGATACTTCTTCCATTTTGCCTTCGGCCAGGAGCTGCTGCAGGGCCGCTGCGGCCGGCTGAACCGGAATCCGGAAGTAATCGGCGAAGCATTTGAGCGTACCGATGCCATGGGCTCTTGCGGCGGCATCCATCAACCGAACCATCGCGTCGTGTTTCTCAGGTCGTGTAGCGGGATCGATGCCCTTGGGCATCACTTTCCCGGTCAAAGCGTAGAGCCGCTCGAACTGGGCGTTTCTGCCAGCAGCGCTGATGTCACCGCGCTCGAACAGGTCTTCAAGCACGCGTTTGGCCGCGTTCCAGTTCCACCCCCACTGGGTTGTGGAACGGATTTCGGCATGACCAATCCGTTCGGCAACGGCTCGGGCGGTCAAGGGACGCGACGAGGCGAGAGCCTGCATGATCCGCTCCGACAGGTCATCCCGTGTTTCCGGGTCCATGGCAGAGGCGCCAACCCACTTTCGTTTCTGCCACACGCGCAGGTCGTTGAAATGGTCCGGCCGGATGTAGCTGGCTTCGTGCGCCCAGTACTCAACCATGCGTCTCGGAGCCTTGCCCGCAAAGCGATGCAGGATTTCGACGTCGTAATTACCCAACCGGGAGAACAAGGGCAGGTAATGGGCCCGGGTCAGCACGTTCACTGAGTCGATCTGCATCAGTTGCAGCCGGTCAAAAGTGCGGCCCACCGTTCTTGCCGAAACAAGACCGGTGGGCCGCTCCTTGTGGAGGGACTGTGCAGCGAGCGCAATGCGCCGGGCCTGGCGGAGACTTAGGGGTGCAGCCATCCACCTATCCTAGGCACCGGATTGCGCCGGGCCGCAGGTTCTAGGCGTTTGCGCCTTCTGCTGCCCTGTACGCCAGAAGCTCTTCCTTCGCGGTGGATTCCTCTTTGCAATCGGCGTCCAGCGAAATCACGCCGTAGGTCCAGCCACGGCGCCGGTAGACCACACTCGGCGAGTTGGTCGCGGAATCGATGAACAAGTAGAAGTCGTGCCCGACGAGTTCCATGTTGTCGACGGCGTCGTCGAGAGTCATCGGCGGGGCCGGAAAGACCTTCCGGCGGATGAGGACCGGCGAATCACCGGCAGGAATATCATTCTCTATTTCATAGGCGTTGGATTCGTCCGTCTGCGCCGACGGAGTGGAGCCATTCAAGTTTGCCTCCGACGTCTCGACATGCAGCGGCTTGGTAGTGCTAGCAGGCTCAAGCGACGCGGTCGCTTCGTGGACTGCCTTGGGGTTGTGGCGTCCGTGATGGACCTTGCGGCGGTCACGGGCCCTGCGAAGGCGTTCCATGAGCTTGCCGTAGGCCAGATCGAAGGCGGCGAATTTGTCGGCTGCAGAGGCTTCCGCACGAACTACGGGGCCACGGCCGAGCACTGTGAGTTCGACGGTCATGGAGCTGTCCGCCTGACGAGCGTTGAGTTCCTTCGTGATTTTGGCATCCAAGCGCTGGACCTTGTCGCCCAGCTGCTCTATTTTGGAGATCTTCTCTTCGGCGTATTCCCGGAACCGGTCGGAGACCGAGAGGTTGCGGCCGTTGATATTGAATTCCATGGTGCCCTCCATAACTGCTTTAGATGACACAACAGCGACTGAAGAAAATTTCTCCTCCCAGTCGCTGAAGACGGGTTCTCGTCCTTTTTGCGGAGCCCATACTTCACGTTAAGGCAACGTCATCCTTTATTCACCCCCTCCCCCGCGGAATTTTCCCAAAAGGCCGCAGATTGTTGTCTTCTGCCTTGCAATGGCGCGGATCCGCGCCCATTACGCCTGCGGCTGATTCCGGTTCGTGTCGCGATATTTCAGGCCGTTCCAGAGGGCGCGGTTGTCGCGGCCACAACCACGCCTGCATCGACCACTGCGCCTGCCTCCTGCAGGACCCTCGTCAACTCGGCCAGGGTCGCTCCGGTTGTGAGCACGTCGTCGACCAGAATGCAGTGATGGTTCTGCAGGGACGCGGAGTACCGCTGCTTGATCCGCATGGACGAGGAGACGTTGCTGCGCCGGCCGGATTTGCCCAGCGACTTCTGCGAAGCTGCCGGCAGGATGCCTTTCGCCAATCCGGCCATACCGGACCGGACGCAGGCCGCGCGCAGCACGGACAATTCAGGCGGCAGGAGTTTCTGCCGTTCCAGCCGGCGCAGCAGCAGGTCCAACGGGTCGTAGCCGCGCCGTCTGCGCGAACTGGAGCGGGAGGGCACCGGAACCAGAAAAACTCCTGGACGGCCGCCGTCGATGTGCGCCGCGGCGTGGACAGCGGCTGCGAGCGCCGGGGCCAGCACGTGCAAAAGGTCCGTCCGGCCTTGGTTTTTGTAGGCCAGAATCGCTTGGGACAGCTCGTGCCGGTAGCGGCCGGCAGCCATGACCGGCAGAACCCAGGTCAGGTCCGTCCCTACGAAGGGCAACGACTCGGCTCCGTCCTCGGCACGGTAGGGCCGCACGGTCGCCCTGCGCAGCCTGCTTCGGCAGGGCGGACACAGCGTGTGGTCCTCGGCCCCGCAGCTGACGCAATCGGTAGGCAGCACAAGGTGTCCGAACTCCGCGGTCCACCGCAGCACCCGCTGTACTGCGGAGTGGAAGTACACAGCATCAAACACGGTGGGGAACCACATGCTTCCAGCCTCGCGCACCCTTGACAGCCCGGCAACGCCCGTGCGCCGCTTGTGGACAACGAGCCACTCCCTGCCGAACGGACAGCCCTATTGGACTGCCTGGCGGCTTATCCCGGGAACGAGGGGTCAATCACCAGCGGCGGCGGCTGCGGCGCCCAGCTGTTGCCGACCCGGATATACAGCGCTTCCTCCGTCTGAGCATAAACGTCCTGGTCTCCGTTGCCGGCACTGATGTCCAGCATTCCGGTCAGCGGCGCCATCTGCTGCGAGCCGCCGTCGAGCCTTAAAATTTCGGTTTCCACCGGCTCGTCCGCCGATGACTGCATGACGATCACCGTTGATTCGTTGGCCCACACTCCTGAATCCGCGGGGACCGAGGCGTCCAGCTCGATCGGCGTGCTGATGCTGCGCGGCTGTCCATTCTGGTCCCGGACCACGCCGGCAACGTAGACCTTGGACTCGTCCCCTTCACGAGCGATGACCAGGGCACGTGCTCCTTCCCGCGAGATCCGCAGTTCCTCGATGGTCCGCTCGGAGAACCATTGGGCGGTGACGTCGACCCGCGTTCGCGCCTCATCAGGGGCGATGGCATACACCGCCCCGCTTTGGTCGCCGGCGGCAGTCCAGGTCCAGCCGAACGGATCTACGCTGGGGGCCGTCAACTGTGTTCCGGCCACCGCCTGATGCGCAGTCCTGTCCGCGCCAATAACGTACATCCGGTTGCGCTCCGCGTTCAGGAATCCGAAGTGCTCCTGGTCCAGGGACATGGCCGGATCACGGGGGTTGAGTTCTGCGACGGCGGGCAGGTTCTGCGGCTCGACGGGACGGGAACCTTCGTAGAACGTCAGCTCGTTGTCCAGCACGCCGATCTGGAGGCTGCCGACCGCGGGATTGGTCACGGCGGCCTGGAAGGCAGGATCCGGGGACGGCCCAAGATCGACTTCGCGCTGGTCCACGGTCATGTGCACGGTGCTGACCGTGTTCAGTCCGCCCAGCGTCAGCTCCAGCTGCTGCTGCATCTGCTGTCGGCGCAGGAAGGTGGTGCCGGTCAGGACTTCGGCGGACAGGTCCACCGTGGCCGCCCCGCTTTCCACCGGCACCGAGCGCCTGACCAGCGTGGATCCCTCGGGGAAAGCGCTGATCACCGCGCCGCTGAGGTACGGGGCCGGCCCTTCCAGCAGCGAGGAGACAATCGCCGCCGATACCCCCTGGCGGCTGGCGTACCAGCGCACATCGGGTACCGCGTAAGTATAGGTAGCGTCGTAGAAGTAGAGGTTATAGGCGGAGAACAGCGTCTGGAAATCGACGTTGGAGACCATCGTCCCGTCCGGGATCTTGGAGATCCGCCATTGCCCGTCCACCTCGGTCAGCACCACCGGCACCGACTCCGTGGCGCCCTCCGCCGCGGGCTCACGGATCCCGTGTTCGTCGATGACCGAGGCCACTTCGAGCTGCACAACAAATTCGGTGTCTGTGGGAGAGCCGACGACGTTCGCCGCATTCCGGTAGACAACTGTGCGCTCCACCGGCTGCCATTCGCCCGCCAGCGACGGTGCCAGGAATTCGCGCGCCGTGCGGTAGTCGTCCTGGGCGGCGGTCCCCGCGAGCAGGAAGCCCTCAACGATGGCCTTCGGATTCGCGCCCTTGACAGGTCCCGGCGGAGTGAACGTGTACTCGGCTGCCTGGGTCTGGGGCTCTTCGCCCTGGCTGGTTCCCACCGGCCCCGACATCGGAATCGAGGAACAGGCGCTGAGCATGACCAAAGCGGTAAGAAGTACGACGACGGCGCGCAGCAGTGCACCCGGCCCGCCGTTGCGCTTACCCAACGTCCGTTGCATGGTGTTCCCCCTCCATCGTGACCTGCACATCCTGCCGTTCCGGTGCGGAGATTTCCGCGGGCCCGCCATGGGCCTCTGCGGGCGGCAGCGGCAGCGGCGACCGCGTCAGCACTGTGTCCCGCCGCCGCGGCAACGTCAGCCGGAAGCAGGATCCTTTCCCGGGTTGGCCCCAGGCCTGCAGCCAGCCGCCATGCAGCCTGGCATCCTCGGTCGCGATGGACAGCCCGAGCCCGCTGCCGCCGGTGGTCCGTGCCCTGGCCGGATCGGCCCGCCAGAACCTGTCGAAAACCCGGGAGGCTTCCATCGGGGTCATCCCGATGCCGTGGTCGCGCACCTCAACGGCAACGGCATCCTCGGAGGAAGCCACAATCACTTCCACCGGCTGCCCCTCGCCGTGCTCCAGGGCGTTGACAAGCAAGTTGCGCAGGATCCGGTCGATGCGGCGAGGATCCATCTCCACGACACAGCTGGTTTCGGCGGAGACCAGCTCAAGGTCCGAACCGGAGTTCTCCGCCAATGGCTGGGCACCTTCCATGGCGTGGCGGACGACGTCGAAAATTTCGGTTGGCTCTGCTTCCAGCACCGCCACGCCGGCATCGAAACGGGAGATCTCCAGCAGGTCCGCCAGGAGCGCCTGGAACCGCTCCACCTGGTGGTAGAGCAGTTCGGCAGAGCGGGAATTGATCGCGTCGAAGTCGGAGCGGGCGTCGTAGAGGACCTCGGCTGCCATCCGCACCGTGGTCAGCGGGGTCCGCAGTTCGTGGGAAACGTCGGAAACGAACCGCTGCTGCATTTCCGACAGCGTGGCGAGCTGGGTGATCTGTTCCTGCAGGCTGGCCGCCATCCGGTTAAATGACTCGCCGAGCCGCGCCAGTTCGTCCTCGCCACGCACCTCCACCCGTTCCTGCAGTTGACCCGCCGCCAGCTTCTCGGCCGCGATGGCGGTCTGGCTCACGGGATGCACCACAGCGCGCGTCAGCAGCCAGACGATCCCACCGGTGAGTATCAGCAGCAGGCCTCCGCCGATCCAGAGGATGCCGTGGATGAAGTCCAGAGTCTGCTGGACTGCGGACAGGTCGTAGATCAGATAGAGCGCGTAGGTGTTGCCCGGCGGCAACGACACCTGGGTGCCGAACGCGATTGCCGGTACATCGTGGTCTCCCCGGGGCAGTGCCATGGGCTGGCGGTACTGCCCGGTCCCGCTGGCGACTGCCTGGCTGAGCCCTTCAGGAATGATGCTCGCGGTAATGCTGGTGTTTGACCGGCTGGCAACGTAGAGGTTCTGCGCGTCCTTCATGGGGGTCAGCAGGTAGTAGCGTGGCGTGCCGCCGCCGGTGCTCTCGAGCAACTTCAGGGTGTCCGCCACCATGCTGGTGACAGTGGCCCGGTCGCTGGCTGCGGAGCTTTCGAAAATACCCTTCACCCGGTTCAGTTCCTGCCGGGACTCCGCTTCCGCCTGTTGCAGCCGGTCCTGGTAAAGGCCCGAGGCAATCTGGCTGGAGAGGAAGGCGCCCACGCCAAGAAACGCAAAGGCGGTCAGCAGGACGGTTGCCGTCACCGTACGGAACTGCAGCGAGCGCCGCCACCTGGCCGCTATCTTGTCGCGGCCAGCCAGAACGGCGCGCCAATACGGGGCGGCTGCCGCCTTCAGCCCCGATAACCACCGCGTGAGCGCGGGATTCAACTAACCTTGGCCAGCCTTGTATCCCACGCCGCGGACGGTCAGGACCACCTCGGGCGCTTCCGGATCCCGCTCGATCTTGGAACGCAACCGCTGGACATGGACGTTGACCAACCGGGTGTCTGCGGCATGGCGGTAGCCCCAGACCTGCTCCAGGAGAAGTTCGCGGGTAAATACCTGCCAGGGTTTACGCGCCAGCGCAACCAACAGGTCGAATTCCAGCGGCGTCAGCGAAATCTTCTCGTCACCGCGATGCACCACGTGGCCTGCCACATCAATAACGACGTCGGCAATCCGCAAGGTTTCCGGCGCGCGTTGGTCTCCGGGCCGCAGGCGGGCACGCACGCGGGCAACGAGTTCGGCAGGCTTGAAGGGTTTGGGCACATAATCGTCGGCACCGGATTCCAGTCCGCGGACGACGTCCGAGGTGTCGGATTTTGCCGTCAGCATGACAATAGGCACGTCGGACTCGCCGCGGATCAGCCGGCAGACTTCAATGCCGTCCATACCGGGCAGCATGAGGTCCAGGAGCACAAGGTCCGGCTTGGAACTGCGGAAAACCTCCACCGCTTGGCTTCCGTCCGCGCAGAACACCGGATCGAATCCGTCATTGCGCAGGACAATGCCGATCATTTCGGACAAAGCCTCATCATCGTCTACGACAAGTATGCGTGCCTTCATATCTCCATATTCCCCTATTGGCCCTTGCCATGTCGCGTCGGGCACAGTGCGGTACAGCGCTACATTCCCTCCCGGTGACCCTTCGGCCGAGTGCTGAGTGAAGTTGGGAGACGGAAACTATAGGCTGTTGTGAGGCTAGCACTTCGTACGGCCGGTAAGCCTGCCGGCCGACACGCCACGACGACGGCACTTCGGCTCTCGCCGTGCGTTCCGGGTGGTCAACAAGCGACAAGGGGAACTCCATGGCTCAGGGATCAGACGGCGCCGCGCAGCAGCCGGAGCAGCCGGCCCCGGGGCCGTCCCAGCAGCCGGGCCCTTGGGGACAGAGCCAGCCCGGCCGGCCCCAGTGGGGCCAGCAACCCCAGTGGGGTCAGCAGAGTCCTTACGGTCCGGGCGGTCCGCCACATTACGGGCAGCCCGCCGGCTGGCAGACTCCGCCGAATCCGTACGGCGGCCACAACGGTTATGTGGCTCCGCCGAAACCAGGGGTCATTCCGCTGCGCCCCCTCGGCGTGGGCGAGATCCTGGACGGCGCCTTCCAGGCGGCCCGCAAGAACGCGGCTGCTGTCTTCGGCACGGCCGTCCTGTTCCAGATCGGCATCAGTATCCTGGCCTGGCTCGCCGGCAGCCTGATCATTTCCCTGCTGGGCGGGCTCCAGGTCATGACCAATGAAGAACTGTCGGACGAATCGGCCATCGCGCTGGTGCTGTCCCTGGCGACCTCCTCGTTGGTGCTGGGGCTGCTTTCCAGCGTAGGGATCCTGCTGCTGCAAGGCTTGCTGGCCATTCCGACCGCCCGCGCTACGGTCAACCAGAAAACGAGCTTCGGCCTGATGTGGTCACTGGCACGAGGCCGGATCTGGGCTCTCATCGGCATGGGCCTGTTGTACCTGGTCCTGACCGTAGTGGCGCTGGTGGCCGTCATTGCAGGCTCGTTCTTCCTCGCCGACCAGCTCGGAGTGACCTCGGTATGGATCATCGTCGGGATCATTCTGGCGCTGACGTTCCTGAGTATCTGGATCGGCGTCAAGCTGATGCTGGCTCCCGCCGTCGTCGTTATGGAGCGCAAGGGCATCTTCGGCGCTTTCGTCCGGTCCTGGCAGCTGACCAACCGCAGCTGGTGGCGGACCTTCGGCATCGTGCTGCTGTGCACCATCATTGTCGGCGTCATCACCTCGATCATCAGCATGCCGATCTCCTTCCTTCTCGGCTTGGCCGGCCCGGCCATGGGAGACCCGTCCGACCCGGAAGCCATGCTGACCGCGATGGGCCCCCTGACGCTGGTGTCCATGCTGGTTTCCTCCCTGTTCTCCGCGATCGGCTACGCCTTCCAGGCAGCGGTCATCGCCTTGGTCTACACCGACCTGCGGATCCGCCGCGAGGGATTCGACGTTGTCCTGCTGCGTGAACATGAGCAGGCCGCGGGCCGCGAAACCCGGACCATCCCCGGCCTCGGCTCCGGCCCCGGAAACGCCGCAAGCTTGGATGCCTCCGGACCCTTCGGCCCGGCCGGCCCGTCCGGCCAGCCTGGCCAGCCCGGCCAGCCCGGTCCGTCCGGGTATCCCGGCAGTCCCGGAGCGCCGTGATCGCCGGCTATTTATCGGTTCCGCCGGTTTTCGCGCTACTTCCGGCTCCGGCCGCCGTCCCTCCGGTGACTCCGGGAGAGGACGAAGCGCGCGAACTGCTTATCCGTGAGCTGGCCAAGGAGCCGTACCAGGAGGCCAGACCAGGCCTGCTCGAGCGGATGCTTACCGCCGTCTCCGATTGGTTTACCGATCTCATCGAGTCCCTGGAGGGAGTGAACCCGAACCTGGGGACGGCGCTGATCGTCCTGGCGGCAGTCCTGGTCATCGGCGCCGCCATCTGGCTGGTCCGGCCGCGGCTGAATGCCCGCAAACGCGGCGCCGCCGAGGTTTTCGACGGCGCTGCCCGGCTCTCTGCTGCCGAACACCGCCAGCGGGCAGCAGCTGCCGCGGCCAGCCAGGAGTGGAACACGGCCGTCGCCGAGGAATTCCGCGCGCTGGTCCGGGCGATGGAGGAACGCGTCATCCTGCAGCCCCAGCCCGGCCAGACGGCAGACGAAGCCGCTGCCAGCATCGCGCCGGCTTTTCCCGGGCACGCTGCGGAAGTCCGCCGCAGCGCAGCGCTGTTCGACGGCGTGCGCTACGGCAACGTCCCGGCATCGGAGCAGGACTACAACGCGGTGCACAGTCTATTCGGTGCCCTTGCAGGTACCAGTCCCGTGTTCGGCCCGCGCGCACCGTCGGATCTGGCGGTGCCGCGATGAGCCAGGCAACGGCCGCGCGCGCATCGGCAGACATCGGGGAGGCCAGCGGCGAGCAGACCGCGTGGTCGGTGGCGAGGCAACGGCTGCGCCGGTGGAGTTTCTGGCTGCTGCTGGGCGTGCTGCTCATCGCCGCTGTCCTCGTCCAACTGCTGCGCTCGCCTCCCGCCGACCGCGAGGACCTCTCCCCCGCCAACCCTGCCCCGAATGGCGCCATGGCGGTGGCCGAAGTACTGCGGCAGCAGGGCGTTGAGGTGATCGCCACGGATTCGCTGGACGAGACGCTCGGCGCTTTGGAGGACGGCGGCACCCTGCTGTTCCACGATGCCAACAACTATCTGGAACCGGAGCAGCTGGCCCGGCTGTCCGACCATGGAGGGCCCACGGTCCTGGTCCGGCCCGGATTCCAGCAACTGCAGGAACTGGCGCCGGAGGTCACTGCGGCCGGGCGGGTTCCGGAGGAGGGCGGCCCGTTGGCTGCGGAATGCATGGCCAACGACGACGGCGGGGGCAGTCCGGCGCCGGACGCACAGGATTCCGTTACGCAGCCTGCCGGGAGCATCAGTCGCGGTGGCCTGGGCTACCGCGGACCCGTCATGTGCTTTCCGTTCGAGACCGGGGCCGAGCCTGCGGCCTCCTATGTCACTTCGGCGGACGGCGGAACGGTGGTGCTTGGCGCCGGCCATGTCCTGAGCAATGAGGAAATCGTCGACCGGGGGAATGCCGCCCTGGCACTGAACACCCTGGGCAGTGCCGACCGGCTCGTCTGGTACCGGCCTTCGCTGTCGGACCTCGCCGTACCGGACGAGCCGCAAAGCCCGCTGGCGCTGTTGCCGGCCTGGGTCACCCCCGTCACGCTGTGGCTGCTGGCCGTGGGTGTGCTCGCCATGCTGTGGCGGGGACGGCGCCTGGGCAAGCTGATCCAGGAGCCGCTGCCCGTCGTCGTACCCGCCGCGGAAACCGCCGCCGGCCGAGCCCGGCTGTACCAGGACTCCAAGTCCATCCGGCGCGCAGCCGCGAACCTGCGTGCGGCAACCCTGACCCGGCTGGCTGCGAAGCTGCGCCTGGGCGCCGGAAGTAGTGCGGCCGCCGTCGTCGATGCCGTGGCCCGGCACAGCAACCGGCCCGCCGTCGAGCTGGACCGGTTGCTGCGGACCTACATTCCCGAAAGCGAATCCCAGCTGGTGGACTGGGCACAGACCCTGCACTCCCTAGAGAAAGAGATCCTGGACCAATGAGCGACTATCCGCAGCAGGCAGCCGATTCCATGGCGGGCACCGCGGCGCGGCGATCCACCTCGGCAGATGGACCTACGGCGCCACACTCTCCGACTGGTCCGGGCACCTCCGACGACCGCCTCCGCCAGGCGCTGCTGGATGTGCGCAGCGAGGTAGCCAAGGCGGTGGTCGGCCAGGACGCCACAGTTACCGGACTGCTCATAGCCCTGCTTTCCCACGGCCACGTCCTGCTGGAGGGCGTTCCGGGTGTGGCGAAAACACTGTTGATCCGCACCTTGTCCGCCGCGCTGAGCCTGGATACCAAACGCATCCAGTTCACCCCGGACCTGATGCCCGGCGACGTGACCGGCTCGCTGATCTACGACGCGCACACAGCCGAATTCACCTTCCGCCACGGCCCGGTCTTCACCAACATCCTGCTGGCCGACGAGATCAACCGGACGCCGCCGAAGACCCAGGCTTCCCTCCTGGAGGCGATGGAAGAGCGCCAGGTGTCCGTGGACGGCGTGGCCCGGAAGCTGCCCCAACCGTTCATTGTCGCCGCCACGCAGAACCCCATCGAGTACGAAGGCACGTATCCGCTGCCCGAGGCACAACTGGACCGGTTCCTGCTGAAAATGACCATGAACCTGCCGGACCGTGACGCCGAGATCGAAATCATCCGCCGCCACAGCATGGGCTTCGACCCCCGCGATCTGCAGGCCGCCGGCGTACGGCCCGTTGCCTCCGTCGAGGACCTGGCCCAGGCCCGTGCCGCCGTCGCGCGGGTCAGCATCTCCGCGGAAGTGCTCGGCTACATCGTCGACATCACCCGCGCCACCCGTTCCGCCCCGAGCTTTCAGCTGGGAGTTTCGCCGCGTGGTGCTACCGCCTTGCTCAATACGGCTAAAGCCTGGGCCTGGCTCTCCGGCCGCAGCTACGTCACACCGGACGATGTGAAGGCCCTCACATTGCCGGCCCTGCGGCACCGCGTCGGGCTGCGCCCCGAAGCCCAGATGGATGGGGTGCAGGTCGATGATGTGCTGCACAGCATCCTGGCCACCGTTCCGGTTCCCCGCTGACGTGATGGGGCTCCAATGGCGCTGACCGGACGGTTCATTCTGCTGGCACTGGCCGGCATTTTCCCGCTGATCCTGTTCCCCACCGGACAGACGGCCCTGTGGTGGTGCCTGTTTCTGGCCGTGCTGCTGGCGGCCGATATAGGTTTGGCCGGCTCGCCGCGGAAGGTCGGTCTGGAACGCCGGATACCCTCGAGCGTCCGCCTGACAGAAGAATGCACCGCGGAACTGCTGCTGACCAACCATGGGACCCGCCAGCTGAAAGCGGTCCTGCGGGACGGCTGGCAGCCTTCCGCCGGTGCCGTAAACCCGGTGCAGCGGATCACCATTCCGGCGGGCGAGCGGCGGTTGCTTGCGGTCCGGCTCCGTCCCGAACGGCGCGGCGATCTGCTGGCGCACCATGTAGCCGTCCGGTCGCTGGGGCCGCTGGGCCTGGCCGCCCGGCAGCTCTCCGTGCCCGCCCCCGCCCGGCTGCGCGTGCTCCCGCCCTTCCACGCCAAACGGCACCTGCCCTCGAAACTGCGCAAGCTGCGTGAGCTCGACGGCAAGGCCGCGGTCCAGATCCGGGGTGCCGGGACCGAGTTCGATTCCCTGCGCGACTACGTCCGAGGCGACGACGTCCGTTCGATCGACTGGCGCGCCACCGCCAGGCGGCAGGCCGTCGTCGTACGCACTTGGCGTCCGGAACGCGACCGCCGCGTGGTGATCGTGCTGGACACCTCCCGCACCGCGGCGGCCAGGATCGACAACGAACCCAGGCTGGACACCGGCATCGAAGCGTCCCTGCTGCTGGCGGCACTGGCCGAGCGGGGCGGTGACCGCGTGGATTTCGTCGCGTTCGACCGCAGGGCCCGCGCGACGGTCAGGTCGGCGTCCAAGGGGAACCTGCTTAATCAGTTGGTCAACGCGATGGCCACGGTGGAGCCGGAGCTCATCGAAGCGGACTGGTCGCAGATCCCCGCGCAGGTCCACAACATTTCCTCCCACCGATCGCTGGTGGTGCTGCTGACGTCCCTGGATTCGGGCTCGGCCGAGGAGTCTCTGCTGCCGATGCTGGCCCAGCTAACCGCCAAGCACGTGGTGGTGGTTGCCTCCGTCCGGGATCCGCTGCTGGATGCGCTGCGGGCTGAGCGCGGCACCGCCACCGATGTCTTCCGGGCAGCCGCCGCGGAACGGGCGCTCCTGGACAGGGCCGCCATCACCCAGCAGATCAAGCAGCTCGGGGCCGAAGTGGTGGACGCCGATCCGCACCAGCTGCCGCCGCAGCTGGCCGATACGTACATCCGGCTCAAAGCCGCCGGCCGGCTTTAGGGAACCCGGATGGTTTCGGTCTACCAGCTGGCCATGGGCAAGGACTTCGCACTGCTGCAACCCGAACTGCAGGAGTATTTCAGCTTGGCGGCGGGATCCGGCCCGGCCGCTGCCGGCGGTCCCGCCGTTGGTCTCGGCACCGGGATTTTCGACGTCGCCGGCTGTCCGCGCCCTGTGCTCCGTCCGCTCCTGCGGCTCGCCGGCCGGGACCATGCGCTCTTCCCGGAATACCAGCGGGACGTGCCTTTCAGCATTGAAAACCGCGCCCATCTGGATGCATCCGGCTGGCCAGCCCTGACCGCCGTCCGGACCATCGACTTCGACGGCGGCACTCGCACCATGCAGGACACGACGGTGTGGGAGGACGCGGCCGGGCTGACGGACGTGCTGGGTCGCAGCGGCACGGTGCGGACCGACCTGGCTTGCTCGGTGGGAGCAGACGGACGGATGCGGCTGGTCTCCCGCCGGACCAGTTTTGGCGCCGGCAGGATCCGGCTGGGCCTGCCGCGGCTGCTGGAAGCCGCCGCCTTCACCGAGCAATGGTGGGACCGCTCCGAAGACTGCTTCCGGATCCGCACCAAGGTACTGCAACGCCAAATGGGCACCGTGCTTGAATACCAGGGATCGTTCTCCTACCGGATGGTGCCATCCCAGGGCTGACCGCCCGGTCCGCGAGGCGGTCCGGGCGTCAGGCCGGATGCCGGGCAGTTGGCCGGCCGGAGCTATCCTTCGGCGACAATCTGGTTCAGTGCATCCACGCTTTGGCTTAGCCGCGTCAGGATCCGGCGGGCCGCCTCAGGCGACTGGCCGGCCAGTCCGGTTGACGGCGTGAGCCGGAGCTGGGGCAGCCTTGACAGCGGAAGCCCGAGCTGCCGCCAGGGCCGCAGGACGGAATCCACGATGGCGGTGACGCGCGGAGGCTCTTGGACGGGACGGCCGACCTGCACCGCCCCCAGCCAGATGCCCTTGTCCGCTTCGGCCGCTGCTGCCAGCGCCTCCCATTGGACGGTGGTCAAACCCTCAAGCGCAACGGCGACGCCGTCCATGCCGCCGTCCAGGACCAGATCGAACGGAGCATCCGCCCCGGGCAGCGCCACGACTACTTGCCGGGCACCGGCGGCGTGCAGCGACTCCACCAGCTGGCGCCACTGCGCACTCACCTCGTGTTCGGGAACAGCCCGCAGGGTGCGGTAGCCGCTGGCAGTCGGAATGGCTCCGGCCAGGACCTGTGCGATCTCCGGCTCTTCCACCTGGATGATGATGTCCGCGCCGGGCACCGCCGTGCGGACCCGCTGCAGATGTTCGACGACGCCGGCCGCCAGGGACTCGGCAATGTCACGGCGCGCACCGCTGTCCAGCAAGGCCCGTTCGCCGTTGTGCAGATAGAGATTGGCTGCCATGGAGAGCGGTCCGCGGAACTGCAGTTTCAACTGTGAACCCGGATCCTCTTCCGCGCCGGCAACGTCTGCAAGCACGTTGACATCGGTGCTCAGCGCAGACGCCGCCCGGCGGTGGTCCAGCCCCGGTCGGTCAACCAGACGCCAGCCGTGGGGCTGGAGGTCTACGGCCAGTTCCAGCAGCATGGCTGCGGTACGGCCCACCGGGTCGGAGCCGACACCCCTGTCCGGCAGTTCTACCAGATGCGGCAGGTTGGGCTCCCCCAGCTCGCCGCGGATGGTCCGTGCCGCCTCCGTCGGGTCAGTGCCCGGCCAGCTGCCCAGCCCGGTCGCGGTGACGGACAGTGCGGTTTGCTCCGGTGCAGCCGGAGGTGCTTCTCGTGGGCTGGTCATACTCCGGCTGACTCGTCCTGGTCAGCGTCGCGGCTTGTGGAGCCGTTGTGTTCGTTGGAAATGGCCTGGTGGTGCCTGATGACCTCGGAAATGATGAAGTTCAGGAATTTCTCGGCAAAAGCCGGGTCGAGGTGCGCCTCCTCTGCCAGGCGCCGCAGCCTGGTGATCTGGGCAGCCTCCCGGTCCGGGTCTGCCGCCGGCAGCTTGTAGCGCGCTTTGAGATATCCCACCCGCTGCGTGGCCTTGAACCGCTCCGCCAGGAGGTACACGAGCGTCGCATCGATGTTGTCGATACTGCCCCGCACTGACAACAGTTCCGCCATGATCTCAGGGGCAACCTCTCCGGACAAGGAGCTGGCCGACGGATCGAAATCTTCAGCAAGGCGTGGTTCAGTCATGCGTCCAGTCTAGGGTTTCGCCGTCGGGCTTTGCGTCCTCTGGACTCTGTATGAAGCCGCCGGGCGGAACTGGCCGGCAAGCCCCAGGGCCATGATCAGCAGCAGCGGCAGGATCCAGCCTGACCAGCCCAGCACGCCGGCGTGGAAGGTGGAGAATCCGGTGCCGGCCATCACGAAGACAAACATCAGCCCGGCGGACGCGTTGAGGGCGCCGTGGGCCAGCGCCGCCGGCCAGACCGAATCCGAGCGCAGCCGCAGCCAGGCAAAAACACCGCCGAACACAATGCACATGCCGCACATGGCCAGGACGCCCAGCCAGCCGGGTCCGTCCGGGTAGTTGTAGCCGAGCAGGATCAGCGGGGCATGCCACAACCCCCATACGACGCCGGAAACCACGATCGCGGCCGGCGCACCGAGCGGCATCAGCCGCGGCAGCAACCAGCCGCGCCAGCCGAGCTCTTCGCCGAGGGCCGGAACCGTGTTGATGATGGTCCCGATGAACATATTGATGAACTGCGCGGCCACCAGGACGCCGATGGGGATGGCCGGCAGCGGTGCGCCGACAGCCTCGGTCTGCTCGCGGAGGGCAGCTTCGAATCCGGAGAAGTTCTGGAAGTCAGCCGGGTAAACGCCCAGCCAGGCCCCTATGGTCAGTGCCCCCATGACAAGGACAACCGGGACCACCAGGCCCAGGCCGAGGTAGAGCAGGAAGCGTCCCACCGGGCGCACATGGACAAGTCCGAGTTCCCGCGGAATCGACGCGGGCCGGTCCACGAAACGGCTGACGATCAGGGCGGCGACCGCCGGCGTGAACATCATCAGTACCGCATAAACCCCGAAAAGCGGGTCCCGCAGACCGCCGCCAAGCCACAGCGGCAACGCCGCCAGCCACGCGAGCGCGTACGCGAGCACAATGAAGACGATAACGGGACGCCATTTAACCGCTGCCATAAGGCCAGCGTAATAGCTCAGGAAACCTGTGCCGGATCCCAGCTGAGTGAACGTGCCGAATCGATGGTGGCCTGTCCCAGCACGCGGGTGCCCTGGTACAGCACCATGGTCTGCCCCGGCGCCACGCCGCGCATCGGCTCCACCAGTGTGACCACCAGTTCGGGCCGGCCGTCGTCGGCGGGCTGCACCTGTGCGCGGGCCGCAACCGGATCGCCATGGGCGCGGACCTGGACCATGCAGTCGAAATCGGTCCGGGACGCGACCTCGGCGATGGGCACGCCGGCCCAGGAAACCTTGATGCCGCGCATCTGGTCCACAGCCAGCAGCGCCTCCGGGCCAACCACAACCTTGTTTTCCTTGGGCCGGATCTCCAGCACAAAGCGGGGCTTGCCGTCCGCTGCCGGGCGGCCCAGCTTCAGGCCGCGGCGCTGGCCCACGGTGAAGGCGTTGGCGCCGTCGTGCTCCCCGACCACTTCGCCGGTCTGGTCCACGATCTGCCCGGTTTCCATCTCGATCTTCTCGGCCAGCCAGCCGCGGGTATCGCCGTCGGAAATAAAGCAGATGTCGTGGCTGTCCGGCTTGTTGGCCACGGAGAGCCCGCGCCGCTCGGCCTCTGCCCGGACCTCGGCCTTGGACGGGGTCTCGGCCAGCGGGAACATGGAATGCTTGAGCTGCTCGTGGGTGAGTACGCCGAGCACGTAGGACTGGTCCTTGGCCCAGTCGGCGGCACGGTGCAGCTCCCGGTTGCCGTCCGCGTCCTCGATCACCTTGGCGTAGTGGCCCGTGCATACGGCGTCGAATCCCAGCGCGAGCGCCTTCTCCAGCAGCGCGGCAAACTTGATCCGCTCGTTGCAGCGCATGCAGGGGTTCGGGGTGCGCCCGGCGGCATACTCGGCGATGAAGTCATCCACCACGTCTTCCTTGAACCGCTCCGAGAAGTCCCAGACGTAGTACGGAATACCCAGGATGTCGCAGGCCCGCCAGGCGTCGCGGGAGTCCTCGATGGTGCAGCAGCCGCGGCTGCCGGTGCGCAGCGTGCCCGGCATGCGGGACAGCGCCAGGTGGACGCCGACCACATCGTGTCCGGCCTCCACCGCGCGCGCTGCTGCCACGGCGGAGTCGACTCCGCCGCTCATCGCTGCCAATACCTTCATGAAAAATCCTTATGTGTTGTGTTCAATTTCAGTTGCCCAGGCCCCGGCGGGTTCGAAGGCGCCCCGGCGGCGTTGCTATTGCCAGCGCTCGGTGCCGGCCGTGACAATGCTTGACATGTGCCCGGCCATGCCGGCTTTCCTGGCCCGTGCGTAGGCGTCCGGCAGCACCTTCAACAATGCATCAACGTCTTCGGCGGTCGATGTATGCCCGAGGCTGAACCGCTGTGCGCCGCGCGCTTCGTCTTCGCCGAGCCCCATGGCCAGCAGCACGTGCGAGGGCCGGGGCACGCCGGCGGTGCAGGCGGAGCCGGTCGAGGACTCAACCCCGGCCAGGTCCAGCAGGAACAGCAGGGAGTCGCCTTCGCAGCCGGGGAAGGTGAAATGCGCATTGCCCGGCAGCCGTTTTCCCGCCAGCTGAGGATCCGGCGTGCCGCGCAGCACCGCCTCGGGAACCGCACTTACGACGCCGGCAATCAGCTGCTCGCGCAGCCTCGCCAAACGTTCGCTTTCCTCGGCGAGATTCCCGACGGCGGCCTCCGCCGCCGCGGAAAAGGCAGCGATGGCGGGGGTGTCCAAGGTGCCGGAGCGGATGTCCCGTTCCTGCCCGCCGCCGTGCTGGACCGGCGTCAGCTTGACGCTGCGCCCGACCAGCAGTGCGCCAACACCCACCGGTCCGCCGATCTTGTGTCCACTGATGGCCATCGTGTCCAGCCCGGACTCTTTGAACGACACCGGCAGGGAGCCAAACGCCTGGACGGCGTCGGAATGGACCGGGACCCCGTGGGCGTGTGCCGCCGCGACAATCCCGGCGATGGGCTGGACCGAGCCCACCTCGTTGTTGGCCCACATGACCGCAACCAGCGCCACGGAGGAGGCATCGGCGTCGAGCTCAGCCTGCAGGGCCGGAAGCGAAACGACACCGAATTCGTCGACGGGCAGCCAGACGATTTCCGCGCCCTCATGCGCGGCCAGCCATTCAACGGTGTCCAGCACGGCGGGGTGCTCCACCGGAGAGCAAATGATCTTCCGGCGGCTGGGATCAGCGTCGTGCCGGGCCCAGTAGAGCCCCTTGACGGCGAGGTTGTCCGCTTCGGTGCCGCCGGAGGTGAAGATGATCTCGCTCGGGTGCGCGCCGGCGGCCGCGGCCAGGGATTCGCGCGCATCTTCGACCACCCTGCGGGCACGGCGGCCGGAGCCGTGCAGCGAGGAAGGATTGCCGCTGCGGCTGAGTTCAGTGGTGAGTGCGGCCAGGGCCTGCGCCGAAATGGGCGTGGTCGCCGCGTGGTCTAGGTACACGGGCACACCAGAATTCTACCGGTCGCACGAAGAGTTCACGAAAATCACCTCCATTGACTTCCATCAACGCCCTTTCTAAAGTCATAAATACCCGTTTTAGAGCAATTGCAATCCGGAACCAGCACCGCACACCACGCAGTCAAGGAGCGCCATCATGGGGACCACATCAATCGTTATTGCGGGTGCGGGCCTGGCCGGCGCCACCGCCGCCGAGACCCTGCGCAGTGAAGGCTTCACCGGCGATATCATCCTGGTCGGCGCCGAACCCCACGAACCGTACATCCGCCCGCCGCTGTCCAAGGCCTATCTGGCCGGGAGCGAGGACGCGTCCGCTGCCCTGGTCAAGGACCCCGGCTGGTATGCGGAGAACAAGGTTGATCTGCGGCAGCAGACATCAGTGGAGTCCCTCGATCCGGCGGGCCACTCCGTGACCCTGGCAGACGGCACGAAACTCGGTTACGGACAGTTGCTGCTGGCTACCGGCGCTTCATCCCGCCGGCTGGACATCCCCGGCGCGGACCTGGACGGCATCCATTACCTGCGCTCCCTCGAAGAGAGCAGCGCGCTGCACTCCGCGCTGGCCGGAGGCGGCAAGAAACTCGTGGTCATCGGACTCGGCTGGATCGGCATGGAGGTCGGCGCCACGGCCCGGCAGCTGGGCAATGACGTAACGCTCGTCGGCCCCGAGGACGTGCCGCTGGGCCATGCACTGGGCACTCTCATCGGCAACCAGTTCGCGGACCGGCACCGGCGGGAAGGCGTTATTATCCGTACCGGCATGACGCCGCTGGAGTTCACCGGCGGGGAAGGCACGGTCGAGGAAGTGGTCCTCGAGGGCGGCGAACGCCTGCCCGCTGACCTGGTGCTCGTTGCCATCGGCGCCGTCCCGAACACCGCCCTGGCCAAGGCGGCCGGGCTGGCCGTGACCAACGGTATCGATACGGACCAGAGCCTGCGCACTTCCGCAGCGGACGTGTTCGCTGCCGGGGATGTCGCCAACGCCTACCATCCGGCTCTTGGCCGCCCGTTGCGCAGCGAACACTGGGCCAACGCGATCGCCCAGGGCAAAACGGCGGCGCGGGTGATGCTGGGCCAGGATGCGGTCAACGATGACATTCCCTACTTCTACACGGACCAGTTCGATATCGGCATGGAGTATTCCGGCTACTTCCCATGGGCCACGGCCGAACCGGTCATCCGCGGGGACCTGGACGCCATGGAGTTCATAGCGTTCTGGTTGCGGGAAGGGCGCGTGGTGGCTGGTATGAATGTAAATGTCTGGGATGTGCAGGACGACATCCAGGAACTGATCCGCTCCGGCCGCCCCGTTGAAGCGGTGGACCTATCCAACACTGCAAAGGAGTTGAAGAGCCTGTGACGGAAACTGCGCTACCCGGCATCTACCTGCCGACCCTCGACCATCCGGTCCACACCTTCGGCGACCGGAAGATCGATTTCGACAACCAGGTAGCGCTGATGGCCATCATCAACCGCACGCCCGATTCCTTTTTCGACGGCGGGCGGACGTTTGCGCTGGAAGCGGCGGTGGACGCGTGCCTGCAGGCAGTCAACGACGGCGCCGACTGGGTTGACATCGGCGGTGTTCCGTTTTCACCGGGGCCGGCTTTGAGCGCCGTCGAAGAGGCAGAACGGATCGTGCCGGTCATCGAGGCCGTCCGCGCGCGGTCCAACGTCATCATTTCGGCCGACACTTTCCTGCCCGAGGTCGCAGAAGCCAGCATCAAGGCCGGCGCCAACGTCATCAATGACACCACCGGGCTGCAGAACAAAGACCTCGCCGCCGTCGTGGCCGCGAGCGGCGCCCACCTGGTCATCACGCATTCGCTGGCGGCGCCGCGGACCGTCTATCCGCGTCCCCGATACAACGACGTCGTCGTCGAAATTGCGGACTTCCTGCGGCGCAAAGTGGATTTGGCCGTGGAGCTGGGCATCGCGCCCGAGAAGATCGTCATCGACCCGGGCCATGACCTGAACAAGAACACCCTGCACTCGCTGGAAATCACCCGCCGTTTCCAGGAAATAGCCGCTCTCGGTTTCCCTGCGCTGGCCGCCGTTTCGAACAAGGACTTCATCGGCGAGACGCTGGACCAGCCCAAGAAGGACCGCCTGTCCGGATCCCTTGCTGCCGCAGTCATGTGCATTATGAACGGGGCCAGAATCGTCCGGATGCATAATACCGCCGAAGCCAACTCGGCCGTGCGCTTTACCGAAGCCGCGCTCGGCTGGCGCGAACCGGTATATCTGAAACACAACATGGGCGAGTTCAACGAACCGGCGCAGCCGTGACGGAAGGGAAGAATCTATGACTGAAGGCTCAGTCACCCGGACTGCCGCACCGCTTGCCGCGATTAACCGGATCTTCCCGGAGGCCGCCGCTGGCGCCACCGACGAGCAATTGCTGCAGTGGTACGGCGAACTGCCGCACAACGGACCTTGGGTGCGCTTCAATTTTGTCTCCAGCCTCGACGGTGCCGCCACCTACGAGGGCAGGTCCGGTGCGCTGGGCAACGAGGTGGACCAGCACGTTTTCTCGCTCCTGCGCAGGCTTGCCGACGTCATCGTCATCGGAGCCGGCACCATCCGCGCCGAGGGATACGGCGGAGAACTGCTCTCGGCCGAGAGCCGGCAGTGGCGGATAGAACACGGCATGCCGGCCCGCCCTGCGTTCGCCGTCGTTTCCGGTTCGCTGAATCTGGACCCGGAGAGCGAACTGTTTGTCCAGGCACCGGTCCGTCCGCTGCTGCTCACCACGGCCAGAGCTGATGCCGGCCGCCGGCGGGCGCTGGAGGAGGTTGCGGATGTCGTCGACGCCGGGGACCAGCGGGTGGAACCGGTCAGAATCGTCGAGATCCTGACCTCCAGGGGACTGACCCAGATCCACAGCGAGGGCGGGCCCACTCTTCTGGGCTCCTTTGAAGCCGCCGGACTGGTCGACGAACTGTGCCTGACCATGAGCCCCATCCTGGCCGGCGGGACCGGCAAACGGGTGGCGGACCATGTGGCAGAACATGCACCGCAGGCCATGAGGCTTGCCCATATCCTCGAGTCGGACTCGATGCTGCTGCTGCGCTACCTCTCCGTTGCTCCGGCTTCCCAGCGGTGAGGCGCTGCCGGAGAAGCCAACGGCACCCGGAACCCGGTCCGCCTCCGGTTCGTTGAAATCCCGACAGAGCAACAGGAGCCGGCAGCGCTAGACTTGCGTTCGGACAGCGCGATTTCGACGGACTACAGGAAGGCGGCAGGTGACTCCCCCATCCCACTATGAGACTTTGGGGCTGCCTGCCAATGCCACCGCACAGCAGATCAAAGCGGCATACCGCCGGGCCGCGCGTGCCACCCACCCGGACCACGGCGGCGACCCGACAGCGTTCCGGCAGGTGACGCTCGCCTATGAAGTGCTCAGCAATCCCCAGGCCCGAGCGCGGTACGACAGGTCCTATGGGACGGCGCCGGTTCCCAATGCACCCGCGGACAGCGCCGAGGCCTTTGCCGCCGGCTCCAATTTCACCACCGCTCCTCATCGCCGTCCCGGCGAACGGCGCGCGGCCGCTGCAGACGCCGCCGTCTATGTTCCGCCTTATGACTCGGCCGAGGCGTCAAGCCTGGTGCCGCTGTCGCTGGCGGGCCAGCAGATCCACGGGGCGCCCCGGAAACGCGGCGTCTTCGGCGCGGCATCACGGCTGCAGCGGGAAGCCCGGACGGTCCGGCTGCTGTCCCAGCAGATCCTGCCCGAGATGCCCTCTGCCCGCCTGGTCAACGGCCTCCACTCCCCCGCCGACCGCGGTTTCATCGACCATGCCCTGCTTGCCGGCTACCGGCTGGCCCTGATTGATTCCATGCTGCTGCCCAAAGGGATCTTCCGGTGGGATGGCTACACCCTGCGCAAGGACGGCCGCGTTGTCGAACCGCCCCAGCTGGCGCCCGCGGTCCGGCGCATGCAGGATCTCTTTCCGGAACTGAATGTGCAGGGCTGGACAGTCATCCATTCGCCGGACGGGAACCTGCACGAGCCTGTGGTCGACTATGCGCGGGGCTATGATCCCCACTCGCATGCTCCGGTCCATGTGGTGAACGCAGCACGGCTGATCCGCGAGCTGAAAAAGTTCCTGGGCAGCGGACCCGCTCCCAATACCGTGCATGTCCCCTCGCTGGGACGCCTGCTCTCCGGCATGCACAAATAACCCTTCGCGCCGCGGCGTGCATAGGATGGAGAGCGTGTTCCGCATTCTCTTCTACACCCCTGAAATCCCGGGCAACACGGGAAACGCCATCCGTCTGGCCGCAATAACCGGCGCCGAACTGCATCTGGTGGAACCGCTCGGCTTCTCCTTCGACGACGCCAAGCTCCGCCGCGCCGGACTGGATTACCACGATCTGGCGGTGGTCCACGTACACAAGTCGCTGCAGGCCGCCTGGGACGATCTGCAGCCCCAGCGTGTCTACGCTTTTACGTCCGACGGCGAACAGGCCTACACGGACATCGCGTACGCTCCCGGCGACGTGCTGCTTTTCGGCCCCGAATCGGTGGGGCTGCCCGAGGACGTCAAGCACGATCCCCACGTCACTGCCCGCCTGCGACTGCCCATGCGGCCGACGCTGCGCTCGTTGAATCTCGCCAACTCGGCGTCCATCGCCATTTATGAGGCCTGGCGGCAGCATGGTTTCGCCGGCGCACAGCTCTAAGACGTCATCCCCATTCACCCCGCCGCCCTTCTGCAGGCCGCGGCACTATGCTAAGGAATTATGGAAACGCCACTGCCCCGAGACGACAAGGCCTCTTCATCTACTCCGGATTACGAGCCTGACTACGAACCCGAGCAGAACGCCCCGGATACCGGCGCTTCCGAGGACCCGTCGGTGCTGCACGCAGACCAGCTGACGGCGGAAGACGATATTCCGGCGCGCAGGCCGATGCCGGCCGCGACCAAGTGGATCCTCGTAGCCGTCGCCGTCGTTGTTTTGATTATCGGGGCTATCGCCGCCGTACAGACTCTGGGCCGCTCGGCCGAGCAGGATGTCCTCGATGCGTCGGATGTAGTTACCGCCACCGTGGAAGGCGACGACGGCGCCAGTGCCGACGTCGCAGTGTCCACCGACAGGAACGCCGCCGTCCTGACGTTCCGGAGCCTGTCTGCTGCCGGCGACGGCCAGATTTACCAGCTCTGGAAAATCCCCGCGAACGGTTCCGCACCGCAGTCTGTGGGGGCGCTCAGCAGCGAAAACGTCTCCGGCGAGGAACCCGTCATCATCGAAAATGTGATCGGTTTCAGTGAGATTGCCTTGACCCTCGAGGCCCGCGGCGGCGCGCAGTCGCCAACGCCGCCGTTCACCCTGTCCGCCCCGCTGGACCAGTAGCTCCACGAGGGGCCCTTCGCCGCGCCTTGCCCGGCAAAGGGTCCCTCGGAATCCTAGAAACCGGCAATGGTGGCCGGGGTATTGATGCCGACAACGTGGAACGCCTCGGCACTGCGGCCTTCCTCCAGGCCGCCGCGGCGCGCGTTGGTGCGCAGCATCGAACGGACCCTGGCATCCATCCGTTCTACGTCCGGGTGCTGGCTCGCATGGATCCGGATGGCTTGCACTTTGGTATCGACAAACTCGGTGATGTCGACGAAATGGTTTTCCCGCTCGGCCGGTCCGCCGAAGAACCAGAGATACGGCACCTTGTAGGCAGGCAGGCCGGCTTCGGCAAGTTCCGGATAGGCAAACGGATTTTCTACCGCAGGATAGACCGCACGGGTAACTGCCTCACCGCAGGCGAGATGGTCCGGATGGCTCTTCTGGATCCGGTCCCAGGCCCGTTCCGGGTGCATGGCCAGCACAATGTCCGGACGGATTTTCCGCATGAGTTCCACCACCATGCCGACAACCTTGTAGCTCGGTTCCAGAAAACCGTCGCGCTGGTGAAGGAAATGCAGGTCCGACACGCCGCAGATCCGCGCTGCTTCGGCCTGTTCGGCCGCGCGCATCGCCACGATTTCCGGCCGGTGCGCCTCGTCGAATCCGCCGGCATCGCCGTCGGTCATGATGCAGTAGCTCACCTGCGTGCCGGCGGCGGTCCAGCGTGCAATGGTTCCGGCGGCGCCGAAATCCAGGTCGTCAGGATGGGCCGCGAAGACCAGGACCCGCTCAGGTGCGGTGACTGACCCCTCGGCTTCCGTGGACAAAGCTGGCATGTGTTTCCTCAACCCTTCCGCTTGCGGATTTCCGCGGCTGCCTGCGGTCGCGCAGTGCTCTGCCGGTACAACTTAGCTAACCATACCGGCGGCGTCCAGGGAGTCGTGCCACGGGCTGTGCAGGCCCGGAAGCGACGTAAAAAAGAACCGGCCGCGGAGCCCACTGGAGGTTCCGCGACCGGTCTGGTTCTTTACTTCAGGGAGATTCAGTTTTCCGGATTCTCGCCCACTGTTACGTCGATGCTCTGCTCCTCGCCGCCGCGCAGTACCTTCAGGGTAACGGTGTCACCCACGGGCTGCTCACGGATGGCCGCCGTCAGTGAGAGGCTATCCTCGATGACACGTTCCCCAACCCCCGTGATGACGTCTCCTTCGCGCATTCCGGCCTTGTCGGCAGGTGATCCCCCGCTGACGCCGGCGACCTCAGCCCCGACGGAGAACTGTGTGCCCCCGCGTGAAGCCTCCGCAGCCTTGGCCGTGACGGTGACGCCTAGATAACCGTGCGTTGCTTTGCCGTCGGCAATCAGATCCTGGGCGATCCGCTCTGCATAGCTGCTCGGGATGGCGAAACCGACACCGATGCTCCCGCTGTCCTGGCTGGCGGATGCGATGGCAACGTTTACGCCGATGACTTCCCCGTTGGTGTTGACGAGGGCGCCGCCCGAATTGCCATGGTTGATGGCGGCGTCAGTCTGGATGACATTGAGGTAGATGCTGCCCTTGCCTGAGGGCTGGTTGCCGGAATCTTCGGGGAACTGGAAGTTCCACTGGTCGCCGGGATTGGGTGTTTCCTCTTCCTCGGGCACTTCCGAAGAAGACACGCTGATGGTCCGGCTCAGCGTCGAGATGATGCCGTCCGTCACCGTCCCGCTCAGGCCGAGGGGAGCCCCGATGGCGATGGCGGTGTCCCCGACATTGAGCTCGCTTGAGTCGGCGAAGGAAGCAGGCGTCAGACCCTGCGCTTCAATCTTGATCACGGCCAGATCGGACAGCGGGTCCGTTCCCACGATGCTGGCCCGGTGGACTTTGCCGTCGCTGGTGCGGACCTCCACGTTCGCGTCCGCAGCCTGCCCGCCCAAAGTGACTACGTGCGTGTTGGTGAGGATGTGGCCTTCCTTATCGAGGATGATGCCCGAACCGGAACCGCCCGAATTTCCCGAGGCGACGGAAATCGTCACGACGCTCGGGGATGCCTTGGCCGCGGCAGCAGTGATTTCATTGACCGAGTCGGTGTTGTTGACGATCAACTGCTCCGCTGAACCGGAAACAACGGACGACGGCGGGACGTCACCCGCCAGCGACTGCGCTCCCACCGCGACTCCGCCGCCTGCCAGCCCGGCTAGGAGCATGCCGGCTACCAGCGTGCCGCTTCCGAACCGCTTCCCGGCGGCTCGCTTGGGTGTCTGGGTGCCCGTAGACGCAGCCGATGCGTAGTAAGGGGTGGAGCCGTGCTGCCCGTAGCCGGCCTTCGATGATGCGTCGGACTGGCCGTAGCTGCCGGAATGGCCGTACGCACTTTGCTGGCCGTAGGGATTGTGCCCGCCGTACTGCTGCTGCCCATAGGGGTTCTGCTGGCCGTAGGGGCTGGCATCGCTGTATCCCGTTGGCGGTGAAGCCGCGCCGTGCCGCGTCTGGCTGGCGGAGTCCTCGTCGGTGGTTTCGCCGAATGTCCCCGACTGGCTATGGTCCGAACCATCCGGCCGGTGCCAGCCCGTAAGCGGCTCGGTCGGCTGCGATGACTGAGGAAGCGACTGAGTACGCGGATTCTGCTCAGAACCTGCTGGCTCGCCCCTATCCGATTCGCCAGCTGGGGTGCGGTAATCAGCGTTGGCGTCCGCTGCAGTCGGTGGCTTCGCCGGCTGCGGCGGGACCTGGGGCCGGAAGGTGGCTTCCGGATCCTGGTTGTGCTCAGTCATAGTTTCCCTTTCCTTGGACTGTTACCACTATGCCTTCTCTATCTGGGACCCGGGCCGATATTCGCTGGAAGAAAACTGGGAATACGCCGAATGCCCGGTGCAGCATGGGTTCCGCTCCGGCTGGCATGCCGGAATGGGTCCGAACGAGACATTGCGCTTCCGGCGTACCCGCTCCCGACACAGTAGATTCGGGTGGACGCTCCCACTACCGCCCCATAGAATCAAAAACGGGGCGGATCAACGGTGCGCTCCGGTATCCGCCACGATATCAACCGGGCCTCCGGACGATACTGAAGGGTTCTACATGCGATCACTGCTCACTCGCTTGGGGGCCGCTGTTGGGCTCTCGGCGGTCTTCATGGCTCCGGCCGCGGCCAACGCCGAACCACCGGTGGAGATCCCGCCCGGCGAGTTTGTGATTGACAAGGCAGGCGTCCTTGGTGCCGAACAGGCCGAAGTGGAGGATGCCATCAGCAACCTGCGCCAAGAAGAAGGCCTGGGCTTGTACGTCATCTACGTCGACGAATTCGAGAATCCTTCCGATGCGAGCGCCTGGCTGCTGGAGACCGCAGAGCAAAAAGGGCTGGGAAGTTCGGACAGCATGCTCGTCGTTGCGGTGGAATCACGTGATGCCCACTTCCAGTCTGCGGAAGGAAGTCCTGTTGCAGCCAGTGACCAGCAGATCTTCCAATCGCTGAGCCCCGCGCTCGCCCAGAACGAATGGGCGGAAGCAGGCGTGCTGGCGGCAGAGGCCATCGCCGACGTGGCCTCCGGTGGCAGCGGAGACGTCGGTTCTTCCTCCGGCGGCGGTTCGCTGGCGCCGGTGCTCTTGATGGGCGGTGTCGTCGCAGCGGGCGGAGTCGCCACCTATTTGTATGTGAAATCCAAGCGGCGCAAGGGTTCCGGCCGCGGAGAACCACAGATTCAGCGTGGACCGGATGGCAAACCGATTGATCCGCATGACGCGATGAGCGTCGAGGATCTGCGCAAGAAGGCCGGCAGCCTGCTGATTGCCGCCGATGACGCCATCAGGTCCAGCGAGCAGGAAGTCGGCTTTGCCATGGCCCAGTATGGCGAGGCAGCTGTCAAGCCGTTCCACGAGGACATCACCGCGGCCAAAGCGCACATGATGGAGTCCTTCAAGCTCCAGCAGCAGCTCGATGACCACATTCCGGATACCGAGGAACAGCAGCGGGCGTGGCTTGGCGACATCATCCGTCGCTGCGAAGCGGTCAGCGCATCGCTCCAGGAACACAAGGAAGATTTCGACGCGCTGCGGGAACTGGAAAAGAACGCTCCCGGAGCCTTGGCCAGCGCCCGTAAAGGTGCCGAGGCGGCCCGTGAAAGGTTGGATGCGGGCCGTGCCGACCTTGACCGGCTCCGCGAACGGTACGCGGACTCCGCTCTTGAGCAGATCCGCGACAACATCGATCAGGCGCAGGAACGGCTTGATTTTGTGGACAATGCTGCAGCCACCGCGCAGGAGAAGCTCGACGCCGGAGACCGCAGCGCCGCGGTTGTCGCCGTCCGGGCGGCCGAAGAAAGCGTCTACCAAGCTAATGTCCTCCTCGATGCGATCGGCAAAACGTCCAAGGACCTGGACGCCGCGAGATCGGCCATGGAAAGCGCAATTTCGGATACGGCCCAGGATCTTGCCCATGCCCGTGCCCTCATCGCCAACGGACAACATCCGGAGCTTGCAGGGCCGGTCGCCGAAGTCGAAACGGCCTTGGAAGGCATCCAGCGCGACATCGCCGGCGGCCGGATCGATCCGATCAGCATCGTCCAGCGCCTCGACGCGGCGAATTCATTGGACCGCTCGCTGACCGGCATCCGCGATGCCCAGGAACGCGGCCGCAGGGCACGCGACTCGCTGCAGCACACCATCATGTCGGCACAGGCGCAGATCTCAGGAACCTCGGACTACATCCAGGCCCGCCGCGGCGGCGTCGGCAGTGAAGCCAGGACCCGGCTGGCTGAAGCCGAACGCAACCTTGCCTACGCTCTGCAGATCACCGAATCGGATCCCGAACAGGCCCTCAACTATGCCCAGCAGGCTAATGCCCTCGCGCAGCAGGCCAGCCAGATGGCACAGCAGGATGTAGACGGTTTTGGCGGCATGGGCGGTATGGGCGGCTTCGGCGGCGGCGGCATGTTCGGTGGCCGCGGTGGCGGCCTCGGTGGCGCCATCCTTGGCGGAATCCTGATCGACTCCATCCTGCACGGCGGCCACGGCGGCCACGGAGGCGGCTTCGGCGGCGGTGGCGGTGGTGGGGACATCTTCGGCGGCGGCGGCTTCGGCGGCTTCGGCGGTGGCGGTTTCGGCGACGGCGGAGGTGCCGGCGGCAACTTCTAACTGGATAAGAAACCGGGCAGCACAAGGGCTGTAGTCAAGAATCAGATAGCAGGACGAAAGGTATCACAGTGGTTAAGCAGTCAATCTTTGGCCGTATCGCACAGCTGGCAAAGGCCAACATCAACGCAGTTCTGGACCAGGCCGAAGACCCCCAGAAGATGCTGGACCAGATGGTCCGCGACTACTCGAACAACATTGCCGAAGCCGAGAGCGCCGTCGCCCAGACCATTGGCAACCTGCGCATGCTTCAGGACGATCACAACGAAGACATGGAAAACGCGCGCAGCTGGGGCAACAAGGCCTTGGCTGCCAGCCGCAAAGCCGACGAGTACCGCGCCGCGGGCAATCCCGCCGATGCGGAAAAGTTCGACAACCTCGCCAAGGTCGCCATCCAGCGCCAGATCTCTGCCGAGAATGAGGCCAAGGGTGTCGAGCCCACCATTGCCTCCCAGAATGAGGTTGTCGAAAAGCTCAAGACCGGACTCAACCAGATGAAGGGCAAGCTGACCGAGCTCCAAAACAAGCGCAATGAACTCGTGGCGCGCGCCCGTACGGCTGAGGCCCAGACCCAGGTGCATGACGCGCTCAAGAGCATCGACATCATGGATCCGACCAGCGAAGTGGGACGGTTCGAGGAAAAGGTCCGTCGGGAAGAAGCGCGGGTCCGCGGCGCTCAGGAACTGGCATCGTCGAGCCTGGATTCACAGTTTGAGAGCCTGGAGGATCTGGGCGAGCAAACCGAGATCGAAGCCCGCCTGGCCGCATTGAAGTCCGGCTCAAGCTCCGCCTCAATCGAATCCGGCCAGTAGCAGCATAGGACGGCCCTTAAGACGGCCGTCCTATGCGGGGCTGTGGTGAAGGATGTCGCCACAGCCCCGTAGGGGCTTCTTCCCGCTGTCTTCGGAACCACTCTTAAGTCTTAATCTAAAAGGTCCCGACCGGATGTCTCCGGTCGGGACCTTTTCTTTGTTGCGGGGAGAGGATTTGAACCTCTGACCTCTGGGTTATGAGCCCAGCGAGCTACCGAACTGCTCCACCCCGCGGCGCGGTCTTTACTCTACCGGCCGCGGGGTTGCTACGCAAATCGGCTGGGTCAGCCTTCGGGTGCCGGGGCCGGCGTTTCCGCCGGAGCCTCTTCGCCACCCTCGGCGGGAGCCTCACCCGACACAATGCCTTCAGCTTCGAGCGCATCCTGCAGTGCCCGGTTCAGCTTCTCCTGGGCTGCACCATAAGCCGCGAAGTCGCCTTCTGCCAGAGCCGCCTCGCCCTCGCGGATCGCGGCATTCGCCGCTTCGAGTGCCGCCCGCAGATTGGCCTCCCCGTTGCCGCCGCCACCTTCCGCCGGCGGGGCAGCCGGATCGTCCGGTGTCTCGCCGACGTTCCCGGCGTCGCCGGTCGTCGCACCGGAGTCGCCGCCGAAGACCTGGTCAAGGGCTTCGTCCAAGGTGGGAGCGAAGCCGACAACTTCGCCGAAGCTGACGAGTACGCGGCGGAGCGTCGGGTAAGCCGAGCTGCCCGAGGACTGGACGTACACAGGCTGGACGTACAGCATGCCGCCGCCGACAGGCAGGCTGAGCAGGTTGCCCTTGAGCACTTCGGTAGCACCCTGCTGCAACAGGTTCAGCTCAGTCGACACCGCGGTGTCCGAGTTGAACAGGTTCTGTGCCTGGCCTGGTGCGGGAACCGACAATGATCGTGGAATATCAAGCAGCCTCAGCGTGCCGTATTCCTCGCTCTTGACGCCGTCCTCGCCGGTTCCGGCATCACCCTCGGCAGCCAGGAAGCCGTAGAGCACGTTTCGCGCTTCCTCACCGGCAGGAACGAACGGAATGAACGGCGTGGTCAATGAGAACGCAGCGCTTTCCTGCTCGGGCATCTTCAGGGACAGGTAGAACGGAGGCTGCTTGACGTCGGAATTCGCGCCCAGCGTCGGATCGGTAGGCACTGCCCAGGCGTCGCTGTTGGTGTAGAACTTATCAACATCCGTCACATGGTAACGGGCCAGGAGTTCACGCTGGACCTTGAAGAGGTCCTCCGGGTAGCGCACGTGGTCCATCAGCCCGGCTGACATTTCGCTGAACGGCTTGAGCGTCGTCGGGAACACCTTCTGCCAGGCCTTGAGAATGGGATCCTGATCATCCCAGGCGTACAGGTCCACCGAACCGTCGTAGGCATCGACGGTGGCCTTGACAGCGTTGCGGATGTAATTGACCTCTTCGGGCGGCAGAGCCACGCTTTGTCCGCCTGCGGTCGAAGAATCTGCCGTTGCGGACTGGAGCTGCTGCGGAGTCGAGTACGGGAAGTGCTTACTGGTGGTGTAGCCGTCAACGATCCATTTGACCCGGCCATCAATGACGGCGGGATAAACATTTCCATCCACCGTCAGGTACGGTGCAACTTTCTCCACCCGTTCCCGCGGATCCCGGTCGTAAAGAATCTGTGATTCGGAATTCACCTGATCCGAGAGCATCAGGTCTGTGGACTGGAATTTCAGCGCGTAGACGAGACGGTTGAAGGCGTTGCCCACGCTGGGCCCGCCTTCGCCTTCGAAGGTGTTCCGGGACTCCGTCTCGGACTCCTCGCTCTGCGGACGGTCGATCTCGATCGGGCTGTCGCCTTCGGGTGCGCCAACGACGGAGTACTCGGGAGACTCCTCGCCGAAGTAGATCCGTGGTTCATAGTCCTCTTCATTACCCAGCACACCCGTGGTCGGGATGCCGGACTGGATAAAGGTCGGCTTGCCATCGGGCTCGACGCTGGAACCGGCGGCGGCGACGACGCCGTAGCCGTGGGTGTAGAGGACGTGCTCGTTGACCCAGCCTGCGGGCACGCCCGCGGTGTTCAACTCACGCACCGCAATGACGGTGTCCTGGATCTCGCCGTCGATCTCGTAGCGGTCCACGTTCAGGATTTCCGGGAACTGGTAGTACTGCCGGAACTGCTGCAACTGGCTAAAGGCATCCGAGACCAGATTGGGATCAAGGAGGCGGATGTTCGCCGTCGTTTCGGCATCCTGACGCAGGGCGCCAGCTTCGGCCTCAACGGTAGCGTTGTAGGTTGTGGTCTGGACCTCGTCGAGTCCATAGGCCTGACGCGTCAAGGCAATGTTGTGCTCGATGAACTCCGCTTCGCGGCTCAGTTCGGACGGCTCGACCTGGAAGCGCTGGATGACCCATGGGTAGACGCCGCCGGCCAGAATAGCAGTAATGATCAACATGGCGGTACCGATGATCGGCAGGCGCCAGCGGCCCGAGAACACGGCGACGATGAACAGGATGGCCACAATGATGGCGGCCACGGCCAGAATCGCCTTGGTCGGGATGACGGCATTGACATCCGTGTAGAGCGCGCCGGTCCATTTGCCGGAATCCGACTGCAGGGTGCTGTAGCGGTCCAGCCAGTAATTCACACCCTGCAGGAGCAGGAAGAGGCCGGCGAAGACGGCTACGTGGATACGGGCAGCGTTGGAAGCGAAAAAGCCCTTCTCCTCCAGCCGGATCCCGCCGTAGAGGTAATGGGTCAGGAGACCGGCGATGCCTGCGATCAGCACCACGCTGACCAGGAACCCCGTCAGGAATCCCAGGAAGGGCAGCGTATTGGTGTAGAAGCTGTAGTCCAGGTTGAACTGGGGATCAGTTTGCCCAAAGGAAACCTGGTTGAAGAACAGCAGCACGGTCTGCCAGGCGGAGGCCGCCGCTGTACCGGCGAAACCACCGAGCACAATCGGAATACCGATCATTAGCAGCTTGCGTACGGGCTCGAGCTGCTCCTGGTACCGGTTGAGGTTGTCCTGCAGAGCACTGTCCGGTGCATAGACCGGACGTGCCCGGTAGGCGAGGCGCAGGCTCAGGTACACCGCAGCAGCCATGATCAGGAATGCGATCAGGAAGACGGCGATTTTCGTGCCGTTTTCCTTCAGGAATACTTCCAGATAGCCAAGCTGGTTGTACCAAAGGATGTCCGCATAGATCTGCGAGAAGAAGACGAACCCGACCACCAGCACGGCCACCACAATGAGGGTGGGTATAAGCGGGGAGCGTTTCCGTGTTAATTGGGTGGGCGCGGTTGGCCGGTCATCACGGGGCCGGTCTTGTCCGAATGTCACTCTTTACCTCATTGTCAGCGTGCGTTGTGCTTGACGGCGGATCCATGCCTATGCATGAGGCCCCTCCATCTAAACCACGAATGAGCAGCCCAGGAGGTTCCGCTTTCCTTCCATTCTGCCTTGTGGGAACGCCACAACGAAGTCGGGAGCGACGCCCGCCGCCTTCTGACGCACGATTGTGACACGTCAGCCGCAGGCAGGAAGCGCTGAGCCGTCCTTGCCTTCGCCGAGCAGAGTCACGGCTTCTACGGCGTCTTCGAGAGTCGCCACCTTGACCACCTGCATCCCATCGGGCGCATTGCCGACGACATCGCCACAGTTGGCTTCCGGAGCAAGGAAAACGGTCGCGCCGCGTTGATGCGCGCCATACATCTTCTGTTCGATGCCGCCGATCGGACCGACGTTTCCGGACGAGTCGATGGTGCCGGTGCCGGCGACGTGCAGCCCCCCGGTCAGTTCCCCTGGCGTCAGTTTGTCAACGATGCCCAGTGCAAACATCATGCCAGCGCTGGGCCCGACGACGTTTTCAAGCTGAATTTTGACGTCGTAGGGGAACTCAAAATCGGTCTCAATCGTGACGCCGAGCTGATACGTGCCCTGGGCGTTTGCTTCCGGAGCGACCTGGACGGTCTCAGGCTCGCCGTCGCGGAGGACCTTGAGCTCCACGGGCTCGCCACCGCTGGCATTGAGCTCATCACGAAGAACATCGATGTCCGTGACCGCGGTGCCGTTGATGCTTTCGATGACGTCATCCCGTGCCAGTAGATCTGCCGCAGCTGCACCCTCGGCGAAACCGACAACGGACAGGTCTTCCTCGAAGTCGACACCCATGTGGCTCAAGGCTGCCGCAACGGACGTTTCCTGCGAAGAGTCCATGGCCGCCGCGTTTCGGTTCTGGATCTGCTCGCCGGAGACACCCGGAGGGTATACGAGTTCTTCCGGCGTGACGCTCTTGTGTGGATCCAGCCAGGCAGAGGCTACTTCGAACAAACGCACAGAGCCACTGGGGCCGCCACTCATGTACACGGTAGTCATATCCAGTGCGCCTGAAGTGGGATAGGTCTTTTGGCCGGGGATTTCGATCAGCGGGACGTCGTTCACTGCGCCGATCGTGTTGAAGGTAGGACCGGGAGACTCGACGATGTAGGGCGATGGCAGAGCCAACGCAAGCAGGCCAAGGACGACGGCGACGACGCCAGCGCCAATCATGACCGGATGCCGTCGGTTGTTTTGCTTGCGCGGCGTCGGCGGTGCTAGCTCCCCGAGGTCGGTCGGCTCAGTCAACTGTGGTTTCCTTCTCTCATCGTCTCCCGCGGCATACTCCAGGCACGGCAGGAAAGGCACCGGTCAAACCGGAGCCCTGCACCAGCCTACGCGCTTTGCCTGAGAGAACGCCCGCAACCGGAGCCATCCACCTGGACGCTTCATGGCGCAACGAGGCCGCGCATCTCATTTGCCTAGAGCGAACCGGGCTCAACAAGCACGACATGGCGTGAAAACTAGCGGTAACGTGTAGTCAGAAGCAACAATCCGGCGACGGCCCAGGCCCTGTTCCAGGCCCGCATGCCCCAGCACACCCTCACAAGGACCGGTGGTATAGATGACCTCCAACCCATCCAACAACGGCGACGATCCGAAGGATCCGCTGTCCGAAATGTTTGCCAAACTTTTCGGCGCTGAGGGAGCCGGCATGGATCCCGCAGAAATAGCCAAGGCGGCAGGCCTGCCGTCCGATCCCAACGTCCTGGCGCAGATGATGCAGCAGGTCCAGGCCATGATGAGCGCCGAAAATGAAGGCCCGGTCAACTGGAAGCTGGCCCGCGAGAGCGCCCGTAAGGTTGCTGCCTCGGACAGCGACCCCTCGGTTACTCCCGCCCAGTCCCGCGAGGTGGACGAAGCGTTGCGCCTGGCCGAGATGTGGCTGGATCCGGTCACCGATTTCGCCGGCACGGGACTCATGGGCACGGCATGGTCACGGGCCGAATGGGTCGAGGCGACGTTGCCGACCTGGAAGCGGTTGACCGAACCGGTGGCCAACAGCATTGCTTTCGCCCTCACGAGCGCGCTCTCCGAACAGGTGCCGGAGGACATGAAGGCGATGATGGGCGGGGCCCATTCGATGCTGCAGAACATGGGCGGCGCCCTGTTCGGCATGCAGCTGGGACAGGCCGTCGGAGCTTTGTCCAAGGAAGTTGTCGGCTCCACGGATATCGGCATCCCCCTGGCAGAAGGCAAAATGGCGCTGTTGCCCGCCAACGTCAGGGCTTTCGGCGAGGGCCTGGATATTCCCGAGTCGGAGATCCGGCTCTTCCTCGCGGTCCGGGAGGCGGCCCACGCCCGCTTGTTCATCCATGTTCCCTGGCTGGCTGGACACCTTCTGGGTGCTATCGAAGGCTATGCCCGAGGCATCCATATCGATATGTCCCGTATTGAAGAAGTAGCACGGGAAATCGATCCCACCAATCCCGAATCCATGCAGAACGCTCTCTCCCAGGGCGTGTTCATGCCGCAAAGGACACCGGAGCAAGACGCCGCCTTGGTGAAGCTGGAGACGACTTTGGCGCTGGTCGAAGGCTGGGTCGATGAACTGACAGCCGCGGCTACGGTGAATCTGCCCTCCGCAGGTGCATTACGGGAAACCGTGCGCCGGCGCCGTGCAACGGGCGGACCGGCCGAGCATGCCTTTTCCGCCTTGGTCGGATTGGAACTGCGTCCCCGCCGCCTACGGGACGCGGCTGCTCTCTGGGCTGCTCTGGCCGAGGAACGCGGCATCGAAGGCCGGGATTCCATCTGGCACCACCCGGACTTGCTGCCGACGTCTGACGATCTGGACGACCCGGCAGGTTTCAGTTCCCGGCGCCAGCTGCTGGAAGCCTCGGATACCGAGGTCGACGAGGCCCTGCAAAAGCTGCTGGCGGGCGGGTTTGATGAGCCTTCCGACGATGCTGATACGGATACCGGCGAGGATGAGAACGGCGACTCCACGGATGGGCGTCAGGACTCCTAGTCCTCCACATCGTCGCCTAGTGGATCCCCGCCGCTATCGCTGAGGCCCCGGCCCATCGCAAATGCTGCCCCGTCCAGAAATGCCTTGGCCCGGGCAAGGTCAGGATATGGCTCCAGCATGTTCCAGAAATCCGGCCCGTGTCCGGGAACCACCAGGTGGGCGAGTTCGTGCAGGATCACGTAATCGATGACCCATTGCGGCATGCCCTCAATCTTGTCGGAAATCCTGATAGTGCCGCGGGCCGGAGTGCAGGATCCCCAGCGCCCGTTCTGGTTGGACACCCAGCGGATGCTCTCCGGGCAGGGATTCCCGGAAATGTATCTGCCGGACAGCATGGTGGCGCGGTGCATAAGTGCTTCGTCGCTGCGGGCCTTCCGCTTTCCGACGTCGGCGTCCGATTTCGCCTCGAGCCGGGCGACCATCCTGGCCACCCACTCACGTTCCTGGGCCGCTGTGAAATGACCGGGAATGGAGATGATCATTTCGCCGTCGCGCCAGCCCGCAGATACCGTACGCCGTCGCCGGTTGGAGCGCTTGACCACTACCGGTTTACCGTCCTTAGTGGTCAGCGCGGCCGGGCCGTCTCCTGCCCGTAAAGCTGTACTCTTCTGTCCGTCCCGCATGGCAACGACGTTACCGTGAATGGGCCTTCCCAAGAATCGCGCACTCGCCGCACCTCCGATTATGTGGATAACTCCTCCCCCGCCACTGCCGGCATGCCAGCATGGAATCCCGGAACTTCGAAAGGAGAAAGCTGTGGCGGAGATGAAGATCAATCCCGGTTTGCGCCTGATCGAGCGCCCGGGCACGGTGCAGATAGGCCTGGGCCCCACCGGTCTGGTTCTGGAGGGCACCGGCCAGGGGGATCTGGAATTTTTGTACCGCCTGCGGACCGGTCTCGACAACACGGAATTGGAGCGCACTGCGGTGGACTGTGCCATCACCCCGGAAAGGGCGCAAGCGTTGGTGGCGGCGCTGGAAAGTGTGCTGGTAGATCCGCCGGCCAAGTCAGAGCAACTCAGCGGATTGCGTCTGGACCGTCTGGCGCCTGATCGGGCGCACTGGTCAGCGGTGTACTCCGTCGACTCGTCATCGCTGCTGGCGGACAGGGCAAGGGCAGCCGTGCATTTGATCGGGCTGGGCAGAACGGGCGGGGCTGTCGCCTGTGCGCTGGCCGCTGCGGGCGTCGGCACACTACTGCTGGAAGACCGGGCCAGTGTGGGGCCCGCCGACGTAGGATCGGGAGCGTTCAGGCTGGCCGACGTCGGGCTGAACCGGGCGCAAGCTGTCCGGAAGATGATCCGCAACATTGACCCGACGGTTTCTACGCACATCCTGTCCAACAGTATGGACCCGGAAGCGGCCGCGGGTCGCCCGCGCTTCCTGAACCTCGTTATCTACACTGACCGTGATGTGCCCAACGCACGCATCAGCCGCGGCCTCTCGGAGGGGGACAATCCCCACCTGTCGTTGCTGCTTCGTGAGCGGGACGCGTTGATTGGCCCGCTGGTGGTACCCGGGCAATCCGCGTGTCTGGACTGCTTGGACCGGCATCACGCCCAAACGGATCCCGACTGGTATGAGCTGTGTTCACAGTTACACGGCGCCAGCGCGGAGACCGGCGCCGTTGATGAAGTAGCCCAGTCTGTTGCCGCGGCGGGACTGGCAAGCCTGCAATCGCTGCTCTTTCTGGATGGCAGGAACCGCCCGGCAGCCTGGTCAGCGGTCCTGCAGTTGCGTTCAGCCGATGGCGCCGTAGGCCGGCACGAGTATCGGCCCCACCCCGAGTGTGCCTGCCAGCTGCAGCCGGCCCTGCAGGACAGCGGGCCAAGGGGCTTTGGAGCTAATTAGCGGAAAGTATGCGCAACACGTCTTCGCCGTAGCGTTCCAATTTGGCGGGGCCGACACCGGCGAGACGCGAGAGTTCCTGGATGGACTGGGGTCGTGCTTCGGCAATAGCCACCAGCGTCGCATCGGTGAACACGACGAACGCCGGCACCGAAGACTCCAGGGCGATTTCCTTGCGCCACTGCCGCAAAGCCTCGAAGGTCGATTCCTCATACGTAGGCGGGCAGTTTTGGCAGCGGCCGACTTTGCGTTCGGCGCCTGAATTGAGCAGAGTTCCGCACACCCGGCACACCGCGGGTGCCGCCTGCTTGCGGCGGGAAGGCTTGGCGCCCGTCCGGCTTTGCACTGAGGACGATGATTGCGGCCGCAGCCCGTCCAGGAACCGTGAAGGCTTCCGGTTGGCCCGGCCCCCGGGTGTACGCGCCAGGGACCAGGACAGGGCAAGATGCTCGCGTGCCCGGGTGATCCCGACGTAAAGCAACCTGCGTTCTTCGTCCACGGCGTCATCCGTGTCCGCGAACGAGATCGGCATCAGGCCTTCGCTGAGTCCGACCAGGAACACGGCATCCCATTCCAGGCCCTTGGCCGAATGCAGCGAGGCCAGGGTGACGCCTTGGACAGTCGGCGCATGCTGGGCTGCAGCACGCTCTTCCAACTCGGTGACCAGATCCTGCATCGTGAACACACCACCGGACGCACTCCCGCGCGCCTTGTCCAATTCATCAGCCAGTGCCACGAGCGCCGCCAGGGATTCCCAGCGTTCGCGTACGGCACCACCGGATTGAGGAGCCTGGGCGGTGTATCCAAGGTTGGCAAGGATGTCCCTGACCAGCTGCGGCACAGGATCCGTCCCTGCGGCCCGGGCGCCGGCGCGCAGCTGCAGCATGGCATCCCGGACTTCCTTCCTGCGGAAGAACCGCTCGCCGCCGCGCAACTGGTAACCGATATCCGCCGAGGCCAGAGCCTGCTCGTAGGCTTCCGACTGGCCGTTGGTCCGGTACAGCACGGCGATCTGACTTGCGGCTACGCCTTCATTCAGAAGCGTCCGGATCCTGACGGCTACCTGTGCGGCCTCGGCCTCGTCGTCGGCGCATTCCGTGAACGAAGGCTCCGGGCCGGTAGGGCGCTGGGCGATGAGTTCCAGCGGGGCGGGCCAGGGGTCGTTGCCGCCGCGCCGTGGCTGCTTGGTACGTGCCGCCAGCAGCGAGTTGGCCAGGTTCACTACCTGCGGGGTCGACCGGTAGTCCCGTACCAGCTTGACCACCTCGGCCTCGGGGAACCGCTTGGTGAACTCCAGCAGATGCCGCGAATTAGCACCGGTGAAGGAATAAATGGTCTGGCTGGCATCGCCTACCACGCACAACTCGTCCCTTGGTCCCAGCCACAAGTCCAGCAGCCGTTGCTGCAGCGGGGACACGTCCTGGTACTCATCAACGACGAAGTGCCGGTACTGGTCCCGCACGGTGGCGGCGACCTTGGCATCTTCCTGCAGGATGCCAACCGTGATCAGCAGGACATCTTCAAAATCGATGATGTTGCGGTCCGTCTTGACGTCTTCATAGGCCTGGAAGAGCCGGGAAATGGTCGTCAGATCAAACCCTGCCGGCTCGACCCGGCCTGCCGCAGCCTTGAGGTAGGTGTCTGGGGTCAGCATGGACACCTTGGCCCACTCGATCTCCGCGGCCAGATCCCTGATCGCGGCCCGGTCCGTGGTCAACCGCAGCCGCCGCGCGGATTCGGCGATGACCTGGGCTTTGTGGTCCAGCAATCCCGGCAACGGGCCGCCCACAGCGTGGGGCCAGAAGTACTGCAGCTGACGCAATGCGGCAGCATGGAAGGTGCGTGCCTGCACCCCGCCCACGCCCAGGTCACGCAGCCGCGTGCGCATTTCGGCCGCCGCGCGGGCGGTGAAAGTCACCGCCAGCACCTGCTGCGGCTTGTAAACTCCCGAATGAACCCCGTAGGCAATGCGGTGGGTGATGGCCCGGGTCTTGCCGGTGCCTGCACCTGCAAGCACGGACATAGGCCCGGTCAGCGTCGACGCAACGTGGCGCTGCTCCTCGTCGAGTCCGCCGAGAATTCTGGCTTCGAGATTGTCAGTGACATCCACAGGTGGTTCCAGGCTCACTTCCCGCCCAGCGGTTCCGGCAGCGCGCTGCCGTACCAGTGTTCGATTAAGGCCCGGGCGATCGAGATGCCGCCCGCGACCTGGATCTCGCCGGATTCAATCCCCTGGGCGAGTTCGGCCCGCGTGAACCAGCGGACGTCCCTGATTTCCACACCGTCCGGGACCGTTTCGGTTCCCGTTGCGACTGCGGTGAAGCCCAGCATCAGAGAAGAAGGGAAGGGCCACGGCTGCGATCCCAGGTACTGCGGCGAGTGCACCACAATCCCGGATTCTTCCTCGATCTCCCGGATCACGGCCGCCTCGAGGGACTCCCCGGGTTCCACGAAACCGGCCAGCGTCGAGTATCGCCCCACGGGCCAACTGGCCGAGTTGCCCAGTAACAGCCGGTCGTCTGCATCCACGACCGAAACAATGATGGCCGGATCGGTGCGGGGATAGTGCTCGCTGCCGTCGGCCGGGCAGCGCCGGACCCAGCCACCGCTTTCCAACGTGGTCCGTGTCCCACAGCGCGGGCAGTGGGTATGGACAGCGTGCCAATTTGAGATCGCGGCTGCTTCCGCGAACAGGCCCGCGTCCTGAGGCGACAGCGAAGTTGCGACGTCGCGCAATCCCAGCCACTCGCCGTCGTTCTTTGCTTCAGCAGTTATCCCCGTCAGGTCTTCCAGCACAATATCCGTTCCCTCGGGAACATCAGCCCCTGCCACTGCCCGGCCTAGATAGACGGGGTTTTCCGGCATGCGGCGCCCGAGTGAAGGCTGCAGCACGATCTTGTTGCCCCGCACGAGCGTTTTACCCGCATCCATGAGCATGACCCAGGTGGATTCCAAGCCCCAGATATCGTCGAACAGAACCGGCTGGCTGCGGCGCTCACAACCCCGGTCCATGGCGCTGCGGGCAAGGGTCAGGCCGCCCAACGGAGGACAGCCTGTGGCGTGGGTTGTGGTGCTCATACCTCTACCGTACTAAGCGCGGCGGACCAATTGATATTTGGGCCCGCAATCTGGGGAGAACAGGGGGCTCGCGCTTGCTCTGCGTCACGTTCTAGCGACTCGCCGCGGCATCCGCCATGGCTGGGGCAACATTCCAATTACGGTGGACTACGTGAGAAAGACTCCTATGGAACTGGCTGCCATGGCCAGCGCGGCCGTACCCGGACTGGCGCCTGCCGGCGTTTCCGGGGCTCCCGACGACGCGGCGGACTTCACTTCCGCGGTGGTGGTCGACGACGCCGGCAAGCAGTGGCGCGTCCGCTCCCCCCGCCATCCGGAAGCCAGCATGAGGCTCGAAACGGAGTTGCTGGTCCTGCGGTCCTTCTCCCCCGGCATCCGGGCCGAACTGCCGTTCCAGGTGCCGTCCGTGGCTGGCACCGTCCAGCAAGGGGAGCTGCGCACGTTTGTCTACAACCACGTCCCCGGGGCTACTTTGGAACTCGAGATGCTCGTCGCGGAGGGCGGCAGAGTGCCCACCGAAATCGGCCGGGCCATGGCCGGAATCCATGACCTGCCGCAGGCCATGGTGGATCGCGCGGATTTACCGAGCTACACCGCTGATGAGTTCCGTCAGCGCCGGCTCAACGAACTCGACCAGGCCGCTACGACCGGCAAGATCCCGCCGGCTTTGCTGCGCCGTTGGGAGCATGCGCTGGAGGATGTCACGCTCTGGAAGTTCAACCCGTCCGTGGTCCACGGCGACCTGCACGAGGATAACCTCGTCATCTGGGATGGTGCGGTCAGCGCCGTCACCGGATGGACGGATCTGCGGATCGGCGATCCGGCGGATGATTTTGCCTGGCTTATCGCCGTCCACGAACAGTCTTTTGCCGACGTCGTGCTGGAATCCTACAACAAGTACCGCAAGGAGCCGGTGGATCCCCACCTGATGCGCCGTGCCGCGCTGGCCGCGGAATTCGCCTTGGCACAGTGGCTGGTACGTGGTGTCGCTGCCGAGGATGCCGCAATGATTGCCGAAGCCGAGGAGATGCTGCAGGAACTTGAGTCCGATATCCACGAATACGGCGGCCAGGAGCTCAGCAGCGAAAAGCTTCCCGTGCCCGCTGCACCGGCTGGTCCGCCCGCTGCGCCGTCCGAACCTGAGCGAGCCGGCACGCAGTCCGCAGAGCAGCCCGTCGCCGCACCCCGGATCAGCGGGCGTGTGACGGCGGAGCCGATTGTTCCTGCGGTACCCTCGAAAACGCCAACCGCTGATGCTGGGCGTATGGATGATGCCGACACTGGGCTTGACGATAAGGAATCCGGCACGGACAAGGAAGCCGGCGGTTCCGGCCCGAACCAGCCAAAGGAAGACGAGCCGAAGCTAGGCCGGCCAGCTTCGGCGGAGGCGAAACCGAAGACTCCCGCAGAGAAGACCGACGGCGGCGCCTCCGGCACGGAGACCGCTGCCGCTGATGATTCATTGACAACCACAGCGATCCCCATCATCGAGCCCCGTTCAGGTTCCTAGACGTTCGGAACCGGCGTACGCCGCGCGCACGATGGCTTCGAGTTCGGCTTCACCGGCCAAATCGTGCGGCCGCACGGTCTTATCCGCCGCCACATAATAGAACGCGGCCTTGACCTCCGCAGGGTCGATTCCCTGCAACCGGGCCCAGGCCAGCCGGTACACCGCGAGCTGAATGGCCCGCACACCCAGCTTGTCCGGCGAGGGCGGCGAACCAGTCTTCCAGTCCACCAGGTCCCAGGTACCGTCCTGGTCCCGGAAGACAGCGTCGATCCGGCCTCGGACTACAACCTCATCCACTCTGGTTTCGACCGGCACCTCGATGGCCGCCGGCGCCTTCTCCGCCCATTCGGAGGCCTTGAACGTGGCTTTCATCGTCTCCAGGTCGTAGGCCTCGTCAACATAGGAGTCCGCGGGCGAGGACAAGTCGTCCAGATCCAGCATGCCGGCGGTGCCGAAGTGCTCCTCCACCCAACTGTGGAACGCGGTTCCCTTGCGCGCGGCCATGCCCGGCCTGCGCGGCACGGGCCGACGCAAGGACCGCGTGACCTCGGCAGCGTTGTCCTTCAGCTCCACGAGCATGGAGGCGGAGATATGCGCCGGCAACTCGATCTCGTTGGCTCCACGCGCAGCGTTGTGCTCCTGTAGCAGCAGCTCCGTTTCCCTTGCCCACGGTGCCCCCGGCTCAAGCTTCCGGTCCTCCGCAATGGCCTGCAGCACGGCCTGGCTGCCTGCCTCCATGGCAGCACGGCGGCCGGGACGGGCCGGTTCCGGCTCTCCACCGCGGAATATCAGCGGGCCTTCCAAGGGATCGTAGGGCCAGAAGGCCGTCTCGGTTTCCTCGCGGAACGGGTTGGTATCGCCAAGTTCCTCATCGGAGATCCAGGTACCGACCTGCACCGTCGCCGGGTTCTGCTGCGCCAGTTCAGCCAGCTCGGTGAGGAATATGGACGGTGCGGAGGGTTTGACCTTGCTGCCGGCCCAGCCCGAGGAGCTGCAGACAAGCAGGTGCTTTGCCCGGGTGTACGCCACGTAGGCCAGGCGCCGCTCCTCCTGTTCGTTGTGGGCCTGGACCTCGCCTTTGTAGACTTCTTCGGCGGTGAACCAGGACAACTGGTCCGGCTGCTCGGTGTCCCACTGCGGCAGGTCCGCCCCGTCGCCACGCAGGGGCCAGGGCAAGGCCTCGTTTCCGCTGCTCCAGCGGTTGTCGGATCCGTTGGGAAAGGCGCCGTCGTTGAGCCCGGGGACAAACACGGCGTCCCATTCCAGTCCCTTGGAAGCGTGCACGGTCAGTAACTGCACGGCGTCCTTGCTCACGTCTATCTGGACGATGTCCAGCCCGCCTTCTTCCGCCGCGGCGGCTTCGAGCCAGCCCAGGAAAGCCAACAGGTCAACCCGTTGCGCGGTCTGCATGAAAGTCGCGGCGGCATCATGGAAGGCATCCAGATGCCGGCGTGCCTGATGAATGGTAACGCCGGGTTTGGACGCCACTTCGATGTCGAGCAGCATGGCCCGTTCGACTTCGCCCAGCAGCAGGGGAAGCTCGTCCCCCACGAAAGTCCGCAGCTGCCGGACCTCCGCCGACAGCCGCTCCAAGCGGGCCAGCGCTTCGGGGGTCAGCGAGCGGCCGTTGCGGGACGTCCAGCCAGGTTTTGGCAGCCGGTCCAGGGCCTCCACCAGGGAGGCCGCCTCCGCCAGATCCTGCTGGACAACCTGAGGGGATGCCTTTTCGTCGGCGTCCAGGTCCACCGACTGCCGGTCCTCGGCCGCCCGGCGCCGCTGTGACTCCAGAAAGCGGGACCAATCAGCAAACGCCATCAGGTCCGCGGGCCCTATGCGCCAGCGGGCACCCGCCAGCAGGCGCATGAGAGAGTCGGAGCGGCCGGGATCGGCCAGCACGCGCAGCGTAGCGACGAGGTCGATTATCTCCGGTTGGCTCAGCAGCCCGGCCAACCCGACGATCTCGTAGGGAATGCCCTTGTCCGCGAGTGCTTTGGCGACGCCGGCGATCTGCGCCCGCCGGCGGCACAACACGGCCGTGGTGACAGGCTCGGCCCTGCCGGTCTCCGGATCCCGCTCGAACACAGTCCGGCGCGCCCTTGCCACGCCGGCAGCCACCTGTTCCGCTTCCTCTGACTCGCTGCGGTAGCGGGAGAGGATCACCGTGCCCTCGACGGCGTTGGGCCGCGGTTTGAGTGCAGGTACCTCGAGCCGGCCCGGCTTCGGCCGGTTCGGGTCCACCCTGTTCAGCGGCGCCGAAATCGTGTTGGCCATGGCGAGCACGTTCACGGCGTTGCGCCAGGCTACAGTCAGGAAGCTGGCGGGAGCGACGCTGCGCTGCCCGTCCTCGCCAACGAGCGGGAAATGCTGGCGGAAAGCGAAAAGTTGTCCGGCCGAGGCTCCCCGGAATCCATAAATTGACTGGTTCGGGTCCCCCACCGCGGTAACGGGATGGCCGTCACCGAAGAGTTTGGAGAACAGCACCATTTGCGCATGCGAGGTGTCCTGGAATTCGTCCAGCAGCACCACTTTGTATCGCAGACGTTCCAGCTCGCGGGCCTGCGGAACGTCCTTGGCGATCGCTGCCGCCAGTGAGACGAGATCGCCGTAGTCCAGCACTCCGCGCTCACGCTTGGCCCTGCTGTATTGTGCGGCGAGTTCGGCAACGGTGATCCTGGTGCGCAACCGGTTCAACAGAGATACGACGGCGGCTTTTGGCTGCCGCGTGCTGCCTTCAACGTAGGGCAGCGAACCGATCCTCTCGACGTCGTCCTGGAGGAGGCCGATGGCGTCCTGCGGCGTTGCCAAATGCTCCGAGCACTCCGAGGCGAACTGCATGACTGCCTTGACCAGAGTGGACTTGGCCGCCGTCAGATGTCCGATATCCCCGTCATAAGCTTCCACCACCTGGCTGGCAAGCTGCCACGACTGCGCGCTGCCCAGCAGGACGACATCGCGTTCGATGCCGAGCCGGAGCCCGTAGTCGGAAACCAATCCGTTGGCGTACGAGTGGTAGGTGGACACCTTGGGTTCCAGCAGTCCAGCCGCGTCATCCGCGCCCTCCGGCAGCAGCCCGTGGCGGGCGAGCTTGTTGAGCTGGACGCGGATCCTCGCCGCCAGCTCGCCAGCCGCCTTCCGGGTAAAAGTCACACCGAGGATCTCCTCCGGCCGGACCATCCCGTTGGCCACCAGCCACACCACACGGTCCGCCATTGTGGCCGTTTTGCCCGAGCCCGCGCCCGCAATGATGAGGAGCGGCTGCAGCGGCGAACTGATGATGTCCGCTTGCTCGGGGGTGGGCAGATGCTGGCCCAGCATCCGGGCAAGTTCATCCGGGGCGTAGGTTGTGAGGACCTGTTCGACGCTCACTCGGTTACCTGCTTTCCTTCGGCGCACAGCGGGCAGAGTTCGGGGACACGGCACCCGTGCGAACCACCGCGTGCTTTTTGCGGATCGTGGCGGGCTTCAAACTGATTAGCGGACATCAGTCCGGCCGCCTTATGGATCATCGGGGTAGCCCAATCTTCGGCGGTGTCCAGTCCGTTCTGGTGCTGGACCTTGACGTTCTTCAAGTCCTTGCCTAGCTGGACCAGCGCGGCTCCGCCGGGATGGCGGCTGGCATTCAGTTCCCGGGATCCGGCCCCGTCAAAAGCGCCGGCCTTGACCGCGGCCTGGTAGCTGCCCAGCTGCGGATGCCGGTCCAGATCGGCCGCGTTCGGCGCCGATTTGCCCGTCTTCAGGTCGATGATCACGAGCCTGCCTTCGCGGTCCAGTTCCAGCCGGTCAACCTGTCCCCTCAGCCTGGCGATGCGTTCAGGGCCTTCGATATCGATGGAAAAGTCCTGCTCAACGCCTAACAGGCTCCTCCCCTCGGACCGCATATGGAGTACGTACTGGGCCAGCCGACGCACCATGCCCTCTGCCCGCTGAAAGTCCAGGCGGCCTTCCCAGTTTTCCTTCATGCCCAGCGCCGGCCACCGACGGGTGAGTTCCTGAACGTATTCATTTCCGGTCGCATCGGGCATGTCCTGGGCAATGGCGTGGACCAGGTTGCCTAGGCTTCGGGCAAAGTCCGTGGCGGCCTCGCCGCCGGCCGCCTGAACGAACCAGTCCATCGGTGAAGCGTGCACCGCTTCCACCCGCGACGGCGACACCGGCACCGGATGGTCCGGCGGCACGATCGGTGCATCAGTGGTCAGGGGCAGCAATCCCCACCATTGAGATGGATGCGCCCCCGGTACGGGAACGGGGCTTGAGGCCAGCATGGCGAGCCCCGCCGCTGCCTGGGCAGCGTGTTCGGGCTCCTTGGCTCCTTGCTGTGCCCACTGCCGCAATTCGGCGGCCAACGCACGTACCGTCCGCGGCCGCATGACTGTGGTCACGGGCCGCGCCACTTCCTCGTCCAGCCACGGATCCACCACGTCAAGGAACCCGGAAGGCTGGGCGTCCTCTGACTGCACGGCAATGCAGATCAGTCTGCGCTCGGCACGAGAGATAGCGGTTGAAAAGCTTCGGAGCTCGTCGTAACGCGTCTCCCGAAGCCTGGATACGACGTCGATTTGTCCCGCCTGCTCGATGCCATGCTCGAGGACATCCACGAACTGCGTACTGCCCAGCAGCTCTCCACGCAACCGGGTGTTGGGCCAGATACCCTCCTGGACACCTGCCACGATGACCATCGGCCAGCCGCGTCCCGCTGCGCTGGCCGGCGTCATCAGTTCCACGGCTTCACGCAATTGCGCGCGGGGAGCAAGGTTATCCATCGGCAGTTCCTGGTTCAGCAGATAATCAAGGAATTGGGCGGGGCTGGAGCCGGGCAACTGGTCAACATACCGCTCCGCCGTTTGGAACAGGGCCATGAGAGCATCCAGATCCCGGTCTGCCCGGACACCCGCCGGACCGCCCTGAAGTGCCTGCGCGGACCACCTATCGGCAAGTCCCGCGGCGGACCATAAGGCCCACAGCACAGTCTCCGCATTGGCGCCGGGCTCCTGTGCCGCCTGCGAACCTGAACTGAGCATCGCCGCGATCCGCTTTGCCGGCCCGGCTTCGCGGCCCAGAGTCTGGAGGCTCGCCGGATTCTGCAGCGCCTCCACCAGCAGTGCGTCGCTGGACCGGCCGCCGCCGCCGAGCCGCTCTTCACGGCGCAGCGACTGGCGGAGCCTGCGCAGGTCAATGGCGGTCGCGCCGCCTATCCGCGAGGTCAAAAGTTGGACTGCCGTTTCTGCGTCCAGCCGGTCCGGTTCCAGCACCATGGCAAAGGCATCCAGCAGCGGCCGGACGGCGGCTTCGTCCCGGACCGCGGTTTCCGCCACTGGAACCTTCACAGCGATACCCTGCCCCGAGAGGTAACGTGCCAGCTGCGAAAGCTGGCCGCCGGTGCGGACGATAACTGCCATGTCGCTGAGCTTGAAGCCGTCAAAGAGCCGGGCTTCAAGAATCCGCTGGGCAACGTAGCGCTGCTCGTGGACCGGTGAATCAACCAGATGAGAACTGGCCTCCGAAGCCAGCCCCGAACGGGCCGGCTCCGTCTGCCGCCCATCAGACTCCGGAATTGTCAGTTCGCGTGCCTTTTGTGCCCCAGCGACCAAGGAAATCCGCGAGGCAACCCGTTGCCAGGCTGCCGACACCGTCGGCCCCATGCGGTGGGAATCGGTCAGGGCCATGGTCCGAAATGGTCCTCCGCCGGATGCCAACAGCTCGGACAGGCGCGCCAGCAGATCCGGCCGAGCGCCACGGAAGCCCTGGACAACGGTGTCCGGGGAGGCCGTGACAATGGTGTCTTTGCCCTCGGCGAGGACGGCCAGCAATTCGTAGACGGCAGGATTGGCCTCCTGCAGGTCATCGACCAGAATCAGCCCGAGCCGCTGCCGTTCGCGGTCCAGGAAATCCTCATCGTCCATGAGCAGTTGTCGCGCCGCAGTGATAATACCGGCCGGGTCGAATGCCTCCGGCATGCGCAGATCGATCAGGTCACGGTACTCCCGGAACAACCGCGCCGCCGACTGCCAGTCTTCACGCCCGCCGGCGACCCCCATCGCCTCCAGCTGTTCGGCGGTGCTGCCGTATTCGATGACGCGGTCGAACAGTTGCCGGATCTCGTGCCGGAATCCTCGGGTTCCGAGCGCCTCATCAAGCTCGCTGGGCCACCTGACGGCACCGCTGTGCCCGGTGCGGTGGCCCTGCAGCAGTTCGGCAATGATCTGATCCTGCTCCGGGCCGGACATCAGTCGCGGAGCCCGCTCCAGCAGCGGCAGCCGGCCCTCGGCCCGGGCTCTCCGGATCAGATCGAAGGCGTAGGCAGCCCAGGTCCTCGCCGGCGTTGTGCTGAGGCTTCGGTTCAGCCGCGCCGTGAGCTTGTCCCGCAGACGTGCAGCGGCCAGGCGCGACGGAGCCAGCATCAATACCCGCGCAGGATCCAGGCCGGTTTGTTCGACCCGGCGGACAGCGTGTTCGACCAGCACCGTGGATTTGCCGGTGCCCGGGGCACCATAAACGAGCACCGGCCCACAGCCTTGGGGCAGCGAGATGACGGCATTCTGGTCCGGACGTTCGGCCGGCTGCTCTGCCCGGGACCGGTTCGGCCGCACCAGTTTGAGTTCCGGTGCTTGCTGCATTGGTTTGATCACGGTTCCATTCCATCAGCCGGCAGTGACATTTTTCGGCGGATATCTTCAATGCGATCAAAGTCATCGTCATCCGGAAACCACCGGGCCAGCTGCATCCTGACCTTCGGCTCGGGTCCGGCCTCCCGAATTATGAGCGGCGTGCGCTCCCGTTGATAACGGCGCACCGCCCGGCCCATCAGCTCGTTGGGCAACGTCCCGTCCGCTCGGATAACGCGCCACCATGCCACCGCCGCGCCGTGGAGCGACATGACACGGCCAACCTGGCGGGCACCGCCGGAGCCAAGCAGCTCCGCTATGTCCCCATAGGAGAGGACCCGGCCGGCCGGTATAAGTGCCGCCACTTCCAGAACGGCATTCACAAACTCCCGGCGCATGCGATCTACTCTAAATGGCAGCCGATGTGTTTTTTATCCACAGGCGGCGGGGCTGCCCTGGAAATGTCGGTGCCGGCCGGTAGCGTTACCGGCATGAGCAGCTGGCATGAACTTCCCCGGGCAGCATTCGACGTCGAAACGACCGGACGGGATCCGCACGAAGCACGGATCGTCACCGCATCCATTGTCCTTGTCAACGGGCTTGGGCGGCCGCTGCAAGAGCTGGAATGGCTGGTCAACCCCGGTATTTCCATCCCGGCCGAAGCCTCTGCTATTCACGGCATCACCAACGACAAAGCCACCAAGGAGGGAATGGACGCCGCCCAGGCTGCAGCTGAAATCGCCCAGACACTCGGCAGCTATTTCGACGCCGGCATCCCGGTCATGGCGTTCAACGCACCCTACGATTTCACGGTCCTGGCCGAAGAATGCGGACGCCACGGGATGGACATGCCGGAGCCCACACCCGTTATCGACCCGTTTGTCCTGGACAAGCAGATGGACCGGTACCGGCGGGGCAAGCGGACCTTGGTAGCGCTGAGCGAGTTTTACCAGGTGCCGCTGGAAAACGCCCACACTTCCGCCGCAGATGCCATGGCCACCATCGGCGTTGCCGATGCGCTGGCCAGGAAATACCCAGAACTTCAGGTCGATCCCTCTGAGCTCCACGCATCGCAAGTGGAGTGGTGCGCCAAACAGGCGACGAATTTCCAGGAGTGGTTGCGCCGGACCAAACCGGACGCGGTGGTCGATGGCGTCTGGCCGCTGCGGGAGGGTGTTGTGCACGCGAGGCCCACAGCTGCGGCAGGGCAGTCAATTTAGGGTCTGAATATTACGAATCTTTGCCCGGGTTCGGGAGCGCCGCCAGTCCTGTCATAATTTAAGCTGTCCGCTGCCCGTGCTGGCCGCCGCAGACCAGGACCCCGTCCCCAATCAGCCGAGGATTCATGTGATCACTGTTTCTGACCTGCGCAAGGTCTACCGCCAAGGCAACCGTGAAATTGTTGCTCTTGACGGAGTCAGCCTTGAGGTCCCGAAGGGATCAATTCACGGCATCGTGGGACATTCCGGGGCGGGCAAATCGACTTTGGTCCGATGCCTGACCCTGCTGGACTCCCCCACGTCGGGGTCGGTGAGCATCAACGGGGCCGAACTGAGCGCGGCCCGGGACGCTGATCTGCGCAGCGCACGCCGGCGCATCGGCATGATCTTCCAGCATGCCAACCTGATGGATTCCCGGACCACTGCGCAGAACGTTGCGCATCCGTTGGAGATCGTCAACACATCCAAGGACGCCATCAGCACAAAGGTGAATGAACTGTTGAAGCTGGTGGGACTGGAAGGCTTCGAAAACGCCTATCCTTCCCAGCTCTCCGGCGGCCAGCGCCAGCGCGTAGGCATTGCCCGCGCCCTCGCTTCCGATCCGGACGTCCTCCTCTGCGACGAGCCCACGTCTGCTTTGGACCCGAAAACTACCGAAGAAATCCTTGTCCTGATCAAGGACCTCACCAAGCGCCTGCAGCTGACGGTGCTGATCATCACGCACGAAATGCACGTGGTCAAGCGCGTCTGCGACTCGGTGTCCTTGCTGGCCGCCGGCCGCATCGTCGAACACGGCCCGCTGCGCGAGGTGGCAGCCAATTTGGGCAGCGAGCTGTCCCGAACGTTGCTGCCGCTGCCCTCAGCGGAGCCGCTGGGCACCGGCGTCGTTCTTGAAATCCTTTTCTCCGGTGACACTGCCTCCGAACCAGTTCTAACCGCCGCCGCCCGCCGATTCAACCTGGATCTCAACGTACTCGCAGGCAGTGTCGAAACGTTGGCAGGCACGCAATTCGGCCACCTGCGCATCCAGCTTCCGGCAGGCACCGACGCCGGCCCCGTCGTCGAATATCTGCACAGCCAGGGAGTCTCGGTGCGTACCGCAGGAAAGGACGCCGCATGAACCTATTCGAGGACTTGTTCTCTAATCCGGCCATCACGAAGGCATTGCCGGAAGCCATCGGCGAAACACTGCTCATGGTGGGAATTTCGGGTGTCTTCACCGTGCTGATCGGACTGCCTCTCGGCATCTTCCTCTATACCAGTGCGCCCGGAGGGTTGCGCCCGCTCCCGGTAACCAACCGCATCGTCTCAGACATCGTGGTGAACATCACCCGGTCCATTCCCTTCGCGATTCTGATGATTTCGCTGATCCCGCTCGCACGGATCATCACCGGAACCTCCATCGGAGCCCTGGCCGCCACGGTATCCTTGACTATCGGCACCGTCCCGTTCTTTGCCCGTCTCGTCGAGACGGCGCTGCGAGACATCAGCTCCGGCAAGATCGACGCGGCCCTGGTCATGGGCTCCACCAGGATGCAGATTGTCCGAAAGGTTCTGGTACCGGAGGCTCTGCCGGGCCTCGTCGCGGCGCTGACGACGACAATGGTTACGCTGGTTGGCTACTCCGCCATGGCAGGCCTGACCGGCGGGGGTGGACTGGGACAGTTGGCCTACAACTACGGCTACCAGCGGTTCAACACGACAGTCATGATCGTCACCATCGTGCTCATAGTCATACTGGTCCAAGCCATCCAGTGGATCGGGGACGCCGTCGCCCGCCGGGTCGATCACCGCACCGCCGCCACAGCCGGTTCGAAGAAATCCCGTCGGCATGAACCGGCCACCGTGGTCGGCGTCTAAAGCCAACATTGCCAGCTTCCCGCCCCGCTCTACAGCATGGCGGAAGAATGCAGCCAGTAGCCGCTAGCTGCACCACGTCCGGAGAGGTCGAACACCGGCTCCGGGTTATTCGAAAGGAACGCACGCAGATGCGTAAAGCACTTACCCTCGTGGGCACCGGCCTTGCCGCGGCCCTGGCGTTGACGGCTTGCGGTGGATCGGATTCTGCCTCCAACGCTACTCCCGACCCGGCCAATCCTGTGACCGTCACGGTCGGCGCTGGCCCTGTTCCGCACGCACGGATCCTTGAGTTTGTAGACCAGAACCTTGCCCAGGACGCAGGCATTGATTTGGAAATCGAAGAGATGACCGATTACCAGACGCCGAATATCGCCCTGAGCGACGGTTCGATCGATGCCAACTACTTCCAGCATCTTGCTTTCCTTGAACAGCAGATCGAGGACAAGGGCTACGACTTTGAGCACGGTGCCGGAATCCACATCGAGCCGTACGCAGGTTTCTCTTCCAAGCATGACGACGTCTCGGAGATCCCGGATGGTGGCACTATCGCCATCACGAATGACCCCGCGAACCAGCCCCGTGCCCTCAAAATGCTTGAAGAGGCGGGCCTGCTCAACGGCATCGAGGAAGATTCCGCGGCCCTGACCCTGACGGAGGAGCAGAACCCCAAGGGACTGAAATTCGAGGAAAACCAGCCGGAAATCCTGCTTCCCCTCATCGACGATCCCAAGGTGGACCTGGCGATCATCAACGGCAACTTCATCCTGGAAGCCGGCATGAGCACGGATGACGCCCTCGTAGTTGAGTCCGTTGAAGATAATCCGTATGCCAACTTCCTGACCTGGCGCGCGGGCGAAAAGACTGAAGCCATCACCGTCCTCGAGGAGCTCCTGCACTCCCCCGAGGTCAAGGACTACATTGTGGAGACCTGGCCGAACGGCGACGTCACTCCGGCGTTCTAGCTTTCCCGGCCAGCAAGGCCGCACCAGCCACGCTTAACCACAAGGGAGCCGGCAGCACACGCTGCCGGCTCCCTTGTCAGTTCCGCCCCAAGGCTTGTTTGTCGTGTCGGGTCAGGACACCGTCTCCACAGCCTTTTCCTCGAGCCGCACCCGCCGGCCTGACGCTTCCGGCTTCGTATCGCCCGTCCAGACCTGAATGACGGCCCAGGCCACCGCCGTCAACGGCACGGCAAGAATGGCTCCGACAATACCGCCCAGGATGGTGCCAGCCGTCAGGGCGAGCAGGATGACCAGGGAATGGAGGCTGACGGAACGGCCCATGACGACGGGTTGCAGGAAGTTCCCTTCCAGTTGGTTCACCAGGACCACAACGCCGATCACCACCAGCGCGGCCACGGGACCGTTCGCCACCAGTGCCACGAGGGCTGCCAGCACGCCGGCCACCGTGGCACCCACGATCGGCACGAAGCCACCGATGAAGATGAGCACGGCCAGCGGCAGCGCCAGCGGCACCTGCAGGATGATTAAGGCCAGACCAATAAAGATGGCGTCGACCGCCGCCACAATGGCGGTGCCCCGGACGTAATTGCCCAGGACGTCAACGGCCCGCGAGCCGGCCAGCGCCATCTTCGCCCGGCGGCGGTAGGGGAACCAGCGCAGCAGGAATGTCCAGATCCGCTCGCCGTCTTTGAGCAAGTAAAACAGCACCACGGCCATCAGGACCGCGCCGGTGATGAACTGCGTCGCCGTGGACAGGCCGCTCAGCGCGCTGCGGCCCACGGCCGCGCTGGTCAGGAAGTCCAGGACGCCGGCCAGCGCTTCGTCTATCTGCGCCTGGTCCACCGGGAGCGGGAAATCAGCCAGGAAGCCCTGCAGTTGTGCCCAGCCTTCGGTAGCCGAACTGATGAGTTCGTCCAACTCGTTCCGGACGGCGACAACGATGCCGGTAATGACGCCGCCAAGCACCACAAGGATGCCCAGGAACGCCGTCGCGGTGGCCAGCACGCTGGACCAGCCCCAGCGCCTCAGGACGTTGACCACCGGATAGACCGCGGCCGCCAGGATGAGGGCAATCAGCACCGGGATGACCAGCAACTGCAGTTGCAGCATCACGTACACGCTGACCGAGAGCAGCGTCAGGATCAGCAGCAACTGTGCGGAGCGCGTGCCAACCCGGCCCATACCATCGGTCCACAGATTTTGTTCCTGAACTTGGTCCCGCCGGGCAAACAACGCCATCAACATGCTCCTTGAAGTGGTTGGAAATCAGGCTTCAGGTGAGGCCGCGGCCGCCGCCTTGGCTGCCGCCGGAAGGGCAGCATAAATCCGGTCCATGGCCTTGTCGTCATGCGCCGAGGAAAGGAACCACGCTTCGAAGACCGACGGCGGCAGGTAGACGCCCGAGTCCAGCATGGAATGGAAGAACGGTGCGTACCGGAAAGCTTCCTGCCCTTGGGCGTCCTCGTAGTTGTGGACTCCGTTAGCCGAGGTTCCAAAGGCCACGCTGAAGAGGTTACCGGCACGCTGGATGCTGTGGTCCACGCCTGCTTCGCCCAGCGCGGCGGAGACCGCGCCGGACAATTCCAGGGACCGCTTGTCGATCCCGGCGTAGACCTCGGGCGTGGCCGCGGTCAGGGTGGCCACGCCGGCCGCCATCGCGATCGGGTTTCCGGACAGTGTGCCGGCCTGGTAGACCGGACCCACCGGGGCAAGGTAGTCCATCACTTCGGCCCGGCCGCCCAATGCTGCCACCGGCATGCCGCCGCCGATGACCTTGCCGAAAGTCAGCAGGTCCGGCGTGAACGGAGCGTCCGTTCCCTCGGCTCCTCCGGTCAGGCCCCAGTAGCCTGCATAGCCGGTCCGGAAGCCGGTCAGGACCTCGTCCAGAATGAGCAGGGCGCCGTGCTGTGCGGTGATCCGGGAAAGCGCGGCGTTGAAGCCTGCGCCTGGTTCCACGACACCCATATTGGCCGGCGCAGCCTCGGTGATCACCGCGGCGATGTTGGGGCCGTGGGTTTCGAACGCGGCTTCAACCGCGGCCAGATCGTTGTAAGGCAGGACCAGCGTCTCGGCAGCCGTTGCCTCGGTGACACCGGCGGAGCCGGGCAGCGCCAGCGTGGCAAGACCCGATCCCGCGGCCGCCAGCAGTCCGTCCAAATGGCCGTGGTAGCAGCCGGCGAACTTGATGATCAGGTTGCGGCCGGTAAAGCCGCGGGCCAGCCGCACGGCGGTCATGGTGGCCTCGGTGCCCGTGGATACCATGCGCAGCCGCTCGACGGCGGAAACCCGCTCCATCACGATGGCCGCCAGTTCGGCTTCCGCGGGCGTGGACGTGCCGAAGGACAGACCGCGGTCCACGGCAGCGTGGACGGCTGCCAGCACCTCGGGATGGGCATGGCCCACCAGTGCCGGGCCCCAGGAGCAGACCAGGTCAACGTACCCGCGGCCGTCGGCGTCGGTGAGGTAGGGCCCCTTGGCGGAGACCATGAAGCGCGGCGTTCCGCCCACGGATCCGAAGGCCCGCACGGGCGAGTTCACTCCCCCGGGCATCAGATGGCGTGCGCGTTCGAACAGTTCTTCAGAGCTAGTCATTGCTTAGTTGCTTTCTTTCAGCCAGCGGGCAATCTCGGCAGCCCAGTATGTCAACACCATATCCGCCCCGGCCCGCCGGATGCCCAGCACGGACTCGAGGATGGCAGGCTTGCGGTCGATCCAGCCGTTAGCCGCCGCCGCCTCGATCATCGCGTATTCGCCGGAAATCTGGTAGGCGGCCACCGGTACCGGCGACATGGCCGCAACATCGGCCACGATGTCCAGGTAGCTCATGGCGGGCTTGACCATCACCATGTCCGCGCCCTCTTCGAGATCCAGCTCTACCTCCAGCATGGCCTCGCGGCGGTTTGCCGGATCCATCTGGTAGGTCTTCCGGTCACCGCTCAGCTGCGAATCCACTGCCTCGCGGAAGGGTCCGTAGAAGGCAGACGTGTACTTGGCCGCGTAGGCCAGCACCGCGGTGTCCTTCAGGCCTGCCTCGTCGAGGGCCTGGCGGATCACGGCGACCTGGCCGTCCATCATGCCGGAAGGGCCGAGGACGTCGGCGCCGGATTGTGCCTGGATCACGGCCATCCGCGCGTAGATCTCCAGCGTGGCGTCATTGTCCACCGCCCCATCCGGGGTCAGGACACCGCAGTGGCCGTGGTCCGTGAACTCGTCGAGGCAAACGTCGCTCATAACCACCAGATCGTTGCCTACCTCGGCCTTCACATCCGCGATGGCCTTGTTCAGCACGCCGTCCGGGTCCACGCCTGGGCTGCCGGTGGCGTCGCGGGTGGCCGGCACGCCGAAGAGCATGATGCCGCCGAGGCCAAGCTCCACCGCTTCGGCCGCGGCCCGCTTGAGGGAATCGGTGGTGTGCTGGACGACGCCGGGCATAGACTGCAGCGGCGCCGGCTCGGAGATGCCCTCGCGGATAAACGCCGGCAGAATCAGCTGCGAGTGCTCGATCCGCACTTCAGCGGTGAGTTTGCGCAGGGCTGCGGTGGCGCGGAGTCGGCGCGGTCGGTGGCTAGGAAAGCTCATCATCATCCTTCGGCTTTGGTGCGGTGCGGGTCTTGAGGGCCTCGGTCAGCGCGTCCGCGATCCCGGCCGGCGTCGGTGCGGTGGCGGTCGCGGCGATGTCCAGGCCGAGCGATCCGGCTTCCCTCGCGGTGCTGTTGCCGATGGCTACCAGCAGCACATGCAGCGGCAGCTCGGGCGAGAGATCATGCAGCCGGCGGGCTACGCTCGGAGACGTAAGAACGACGGCGTCAATCGCCTTTTCGGCGACGCCGCGGTTGAATTCTTCCACCGTCATGGGATTCAGGCCGGCCCCGGCCGGGGCAGGAGTAACGGACTCCAGCACAGCGGTCAGGCGCCGCTCCGCCCGTGCCGGATGGTCCACCGTGTGGTAGGCAACCACGGGCAGCACCTGCCAGCCCTTGTCCATCAGGCCCTCGAAAATCGTGTCCGCCGCAATGTCCGCCTGCGGCAGGAAGACGTTGGTGCGCAAGGCCGTTTCCGGACGGGGTTCGCCCGGCGGGGGCCAATCCGCCACCAGTCCGACGGCGTCCATGGTGCCTTCGGGAACAAGGTCAACATGCAGGCCCTCGGCTTCCAGGACGGTGGCCGTACCCGACCCGACGGCCGCGATCTTGGTGTCACCGGACAGCGCCTTCAGCGTGGTGCCGAGTGCGGCGGCCCGCTGCTTCAGCGCCCGCACGGTGGTGATGCTGGTGATGACCATCCACTCGAAGCGGCCCTGGCCCAGCATGCGCAGCGCTTCGTCCAGCTCACGGCTGGACTCGGGTTCCTCGAAGTCGATCAGCGGCATCAGTTTCGGTTCGGCGCCTCTGCCGGACAGCTCGGCCACCATGGCACCCGCGCGGTCGGCACTGCGCGGCAGCACCACTACCAGCCCGGCGAGCGGACTCCCGGGGTTGCCTCGCGGCCGCAGCAGGGGCATGCTCAGCTGCCTGCCAAGGGGGTCAGTTCTCCGGCTCCCCGGGCCAGCAGGTCCTCGGCCAGCCGGGCTCCCAGGCTTGCCGCGGCTTCCATATCCGGGCTGTTGGTCTCCAGGCTGCTGCGCAGCAGGCGGCTTCCGTCAGGCCGGCACACTACCGCTTCGAGCCGGAGCACACTCCCGGCCAGCGTCGCCAGCGCACCGATGGGCGCACTGCAGCCGGCCTCAAGCCGGGCCAGCAGCGCACGTTCGGCGGTCACCGAGAGGCGGGTGGCCTCGTCGTCGTAATCCTGCATCGCCTTGGCCAGCGCGCTTCCGTCCGCGGCGTCGGCTGTACGGCACTCCACGGCCAGCGAGCCCTGTCCCGGGGCCGGCAGCATGACGGCCGGATCCAGCAGTTCGGTGATGGTCTCGGTCCGGCCCAGCCGGCTGAGGCCTGCGGCTGCAAGGACCACGCCGTCGAGGTCGCCCTTTTTCCCCTCGATGACCTCGGGGCCGTGCATCCCCCGGACGCGGCCGAGCCGGGTCTCCACGTTGCCGCGGATATCGATGACCTGCAGGTCCGGCCGGGCGGCACGCAGCTGGGCGGCGCGGCGCGGGGAACCGGTGCCGACCTTCGCACCCGCGGGCAGCCCGGACAGGGTCAGTCCGTCCCGGGCACACAGCGCATCCCGCACATCGACGCGTGCCGGATACGCCGCGATCCGGAGGCCATCGGCCGCGCCGGTGGGCAGATCCTTGAGCGAATGCACGGCCACATCACAGCGGTCATCGAGCAGGGCCTCGCGCAGGGCCGCAACGAAAACGCCGGTACCGCCGATCTGCGCCAGCGAACCCTTCAGAATGTCGCCCTCGGTCTTGATCCGGACCAGCTCGTAGTCCACCCCGCCGGATGCGGCAAGGGCTTCGGCCACGGTGGTGGTCTGGGTGACGGCCAGGGCGCTGCCCCGGGTTCCTATGCGGACGGTGCTTGTCACGGTGCGGGTACTCCTACGGTGGAATCCATGCCGGCAACCGTGGGTTTTTCGCCGCGGCGGTTGGTGCAGCAGTTGGGGAAACACACATCCATCCACGGCCCCAGCTTGGTGGTGGCGGCGCGTTCGGCAATGTTGTTCTCGGCGGTCCGTTCGCAGACCAGGTCGACCAGGCCGGCAACGAACTTCTTGTGCACGCCCGGAGTCGGCACGCGGGCGGCGGCGAGGCCGAGCTTGCCGCAGGTCTCCAGCGCCTCGGTGTCCAGGTCCCAGATCACTTCCATGTGGTCGCTGACAAAGCCCAGCGGGACAATGACTACGCCCTTGACGCCCTGCGCGGCCAGCTCTTCGAGGGCATCGTTGATGTCCGGTTCCAGCCAGGGCACATGCGGCGCCCCGGACCGGGACTGGTAGACCAGCGAATGCGCGACGCCGGCGGCCTCCGGAATCCGGTCCAGCACGGCCTGGCCGGCAGCCAGGTGCTGCGCAACGTAAGCGCTGCCGCCGTCGTACTCGGCACCGTCAGCCAGGCGCGGCCCGGCTGCCTCGGCGTCCCCCATGGGAATGGAGTGGGTAGCGAACATGATGTGCACAGGCGCGTCCGGCTCGCCCTTGGCGGCGAGGTCGGCGCGCACCGCGGCGAGCCCCTCGGCGACGCCCTCGACGAACGGCTCCACGAAGCCCGGGTGGTCGAAGTACTGGCGGACTTTGTCCACTTCCAGCTTGCCTTCCAGCCCGGTCTCCACCAGCGCCACGCCGAAGTCCTCGCGGTACTGGCGGCAGCTGGAATAGCAGGAGTAGGCGCTGGTGGTGACGGCCAGCACGCGGCGGTGGCCGGCGTCGTACGCTTCGCGGAAGGTATCGGCGATGAAGGGCGCCCAGTTCCGGTTGCCCCAGAGCACCGGCAGATCGATCCCGCGGCTGGCCAGCTCGGCCTCCATAGCCGCCTTGAGCGCCCGGTTCTGCGCGTTGATCGGGCTGATGCCGCCGTTGGCGCGGTAGTGGTGGGATACCTCTTCGAGCCGCTCATCGGGGATGCCGCGTCCGCGTGTGACATTGCGCAGGAACGGGATGACGTCTTCCTGGCCCTCGGGGCCGCCGAAGGACGCCAGGATGATGGCATCGTAGTTCTTCGGCGCCATCCTGCCGTTTTCGTCCACGCCCGCGCGCGGATCGAAGTTTGTTTCGGCGGTGGTCACCGCAGTACCTCGGCAATCTCGGCGGGGCTGATGCGGCGGCCGGTGTAGAACGGGATTTCCTCGCGGACGTGGTTGCGGGCGTCGGTGTAGCGCAGGTGCCGCATCAGGTCTACCAGGTCGATCAGTTCCGGTGCTTCCAGGCCCAGGATCCATTCCCAGTCGCCCAGCGCGAAGGACGCCACGGTGTTGGCGAGTACCTGCGGGAAATCGCGGCCGAGCATGCCGTGGTCGCGCAGCATCTTACCGCGCTCCTCGGCCGGGAGCAGGTACCACTCGTAGGAGCGCACAAACGGGTAGACGCAGAGCCAGGCTTCGGGTTCCTTGCCGAGCGCGAAGGACGGCGAGTGGTTCTTGGTGAACTCGGCGTCGCGGTGGACACCCATGGCGGACCAGACGATGTCCGTCTCTTCGAACAGCGCGGTGCGGCGGATGATGCGCACGGCCGCCTGCAGCTCATCCGGCTTGGAGCCGTGGAGCCAGATCATGACATCGGCGTCTTCGCGCATGGCGGAGACGTCGTAGGCACCGCGCAGGGTGACGCCGGCATCGCCGAGGCGGGCGACGGCGGATTCGAAGTCGGCAACGGCGGAGTCCGCAATGTCCGCACCGGACCGCTTGAACACGGTCCAGAGGGTGTAGAAAAGCTCTTCTTCGCCCGGGGTTTCGACGGCGTTGGCGGATCCGGACGTGGACGTTTCACTCATGCTTACAGTCTGCCTTCTTCAGTAGTTATTAGTCGAAAACGGATCTTCTACCCATTGTAGAAGAAATTCAGGACGACGACGGCGCCGCGGCTTTCAGTTCTGCCGCGAGCTGGCGTGCGCGGGTCCGGCTGTCGGCCACCACGGCCACCAGCCCTGTTCCGGCCAGCCAGGCACCGGTCAGCTGCAGGTGGCTCCCGTCGGCAGCAAGCTCACGCACTTGGGCCACCCTGTCCCGATGTCCCACGGTGGCGGACGGCAGCGCGCCCACCCACCGGACCACCTTCCAACCCAGCACATCCGGATCGGTGATCGGAGTGTCCATCAGCGCCGTGGCATCGCTCAGCGCCTGGCGGTACAGCTTCTCGTCCGGCCAACCGGTGAAGTCTTCCGCTTCCGCGGTGCCCGCCTGTCCAACCGCCCTGCCGTAAGACAGGCGCAGCACGTGGCTGCCCGGGCCGGTTTCGTCCGCGAGCCAGGGCCACTTGGCCGTGGCATGCGTGAGTGCCTTCGCCTTGATACCTTCGACCCCCGGCGCTACCAGCAGCCCGGTGCCGCGCGGCTTGGCATCCAGCTCCGGCTGGTCCACCACCAGCGTCACTAGTGCCACCGAGGGCCCTGGGGCAGGCTTCAAGTCAGCGATCCCGGGGATGGATTCCTGCAGCAGCGTCACCGCGGAGACGCCGTCCGCCGCCATCACCAGCCCGGCAGCGTCAAAGGTCCCGTCCGCGGTTGCGACCCGCCAGCCGCCGTCGTGCTTTGCAATTGTTTTCACCGGCGAGGAGGCGTGCAACTGGACTTTGCGCCGCTTCAGATCCGCCAGCAAGGCCTCGGTCAGCCGGCCCATGCCGCCCGCTATTCCGGCCACCGCTGAGCCCGCCGGGGCCGCTTTGCGCATGGCGCCCACCGCGGCCTGCAACGAGCCGTGGGTTGCCACCGAAGCACGCAAGCCAGGGGCCACCGAGTCCACGTCCAGCACATCCGGATCGGCGGAATAGACGCCGGCCACCACCGGGGTCACGAGCCGCTCGAGCACTGTGCTGCCCATGCGGGCGCGAACCAGTTCGCCCAGGCTCAGCTCGTCTTTGCCCAGCAGGTTCCCCAGCGGCAGCATGCGGTCCGCCGCAGCGCGCAGGGAAGCCTTGCGGCCGATCGCCGCCACAATCTGCGGATCGGTGGGGTCCGACGGAATGCCCAGCAGCCCGGTCTTGGGCAGCTGCTGGGCCGAGCCGGGCAACTTCACCCACGCGCCGGCCGGGTCGGGGGCCACAATGCTCTCCCCCAGTCCGAGTTCCCCGGCCAGCCCCGAGACGGCCTGCGAGCGTGTTGCGAAGGACTCCGCACCGGCGTCCAACGTAAAGCCCGCCACCTCGTGCCGCGCCACGCAGCCGCCGAATTCCGCGGCTGCTTCCAGCACGGTGACCTGCACGCCCTGCATCGCAAGTTCGCGCGCGGCGACCAGTCCGGCGATACCGCCGCCAACAACGACGGCGGTGGGAGCCTTGAGTGCCGGCAGGTGGCCCGTGCGCGGGGTGCTGCGGGAGTCAGCGCGGTCCGGGTGCCCGGCGTCGGGACGCTGGTGGTGCGGCATGGCTACAGGTCCACCGAATGGATCAGCTTGACCACGCGGGTCAGCACATCCGGGTCTGTCTCCGGCGGGACACCATGCCCCAGGTTGACCACGTGCCCCGGAGCCGCGGCACCGGCGGCGAGTACTTCGCGGACGTGCCGTTCCAGCACTTCCCACGGTGCGGACAGCAACGCCGGATCGATATTGCCCTGCAGCGGGGTCGTGCCGCCCAGCCTGCGGTTGGCCTCGTCCAGGGGCAGACGGTAGTCCACGCCGATCACGTCGACGCCGACATCGCGCATGGCAATCAGCAGTTCGGAGGTGCCGGTACCGAAGTGCACCAGCGGAACGCCAAGGTCGCGGACGTGGTCCAGGGCGCGGGAGGAAGCCGGCGCCACGTGGCGGCGGTAGTCGTCCAGGCCCAGCGAGCCGGCCCAGGAGTCAAAGAGCTGTCCGGCACTGGCTCCGGCTTCGAGCTGGGCGCGGAGGAACTTTCCGGAGGCGTCCGCCGCCCAGTCAGTGAGGGCCCGCCACGTTTCCGGTTCGGCATGCATCATGGTCCGCGGGCCCAGGTGGTCACGCGATGGCTTACCCTCCACCATGTAGGCCGCGAGAGTGAACGGCGCACCGGCGAAACCGATCAACGGCTTCTTCCCCAGTTCATTGACGGAGAGCCTCACGGCTTCACGGATGGGCTCCAGCGCTTCATCGGTCAGGGTGGGCAGGTTCGCGACGTCCGCGGCGGTCCGCACCGGGCTACCCAGGACCGGGCCAACACCGGGAACGATGTCAACGTCTACCCCCGCCAGCTTCAGCGGAATAACGATGTCGGAGAAGAAAATTCCGGCGTCCACATCGTGCCGCCGCACGGGCTGCAGCGTGATTTCGGCGGCCAGCTCCGGGTTCAGGCAGGAATCCAGCATCGCGATCCCCTGCCTCAGCTCGCGGTACTCCGGCAGCGAGCGGCCGGCCTGCCGCATGAACCACACCGGCCGCCGGTCGGGCTTCCCGCCGCGGTAAGCGGTAATCAGGGCAGAATCGGAAGTCCGGCCATCCATCAAGGGGTGGGAAGCATTCAACGTCATGCTTATAGATTCTGCTCCACCCGCGCGCTCAAGGCCAACGCGGCCGTCTCAGGACAGGGATGGTGGCAAAAGTCACCTGCCCGGATTGGGTGAACCCAAGGTAAACAGGCAATCCTAAGAAGAACTGGAAGTCCCTACGGGCTAAGATAAGAGGCGTTGTGGTTTTACTATCCTTGGTTGCGACCCATTCCGATCTTGATCTGGAAACGGTAGCCCGCCTGAGTGCCGGCTCCTCCCAGGTCGCTTCCAGCATGCTCAAGGACGGGAGCCCAATCTCCGGCGCCGTGGTCCTTGCCACCTGCAACCGCGTCGAGATCTACTGTGAAACCGGTTCCGAAACCGACATTGACGCCGCACGCAGGGCCGTCATCTCCGAGATCAGCGACCGTTCCGGGCTGGACGAAAACCTGGTTGCCCGCTCCTTCACCACCAATACCGGCCCCGAGGTCTCCCGCCACCTCTTTGCCGTCGGCGCCGGTCTCGATTCTGCTGTTGTAGGCGAGCGTGAAATCGCCGGCCAGGTACGCCGTGCCCTCAACGAGGCGCAGCAGGAGGGCACCGCCAGCGGGGCACTCGTGCGGCTGTTCCAGACCGCTTCCCGCACCGCCAAAGACGTTGGCGCCCAGACTGCTTTGGGCGGCCGCGGGCTTTCCATCGTATCCGTCGCCCTGGACCTGGCCACCGATCTGGCCGAAGACCGCGACTGGGCAGCCAAGAACGTCGTCGTTTTCGGTACCGGGGCGTATGCCGGGGCCACCATGGCGCTGCTGCGCGAACGCGGCTGCACCGGTATCTCCGTCTACTCATCCTCCGGCCGCGCGCGGCCGTTCACCGAGACCCGCGGAGGCTTCCCCCTGACGGAAGAGACGTTGGGCGCCGCCGTCGCCGCTGCGGATGTTGTCATCGGTTGCAGCGGCAGCGACCGCCAGATCAGCGCCGCCGAAGTTGCCGCCGGTCGCGAAACCGAAGCCAAACCGCTGACCATCATCGACTTAGCCCTGACCCACGATTTCGATCCCGCTGTTGGCGAACTGGACGGCGTCGAGCTCATCACGCTGGAGTCCGTCCGGCTGGCCGCTCCGGAAGAGCAGGCAGAGTCGGTCAACCAGGCAGCAAAGATCGTGGACCACGCCGCCCGGGCCTTCGAGGAAAGCCAGCAGGTCCGCTCCGTGGACGCCGCGATTGTCGCACTGCGCCGGCACACTATGGCGGTCTTGGAAACGGAACTGGAGAAGGTCCGCAACCAGCACGGCTGCACCGGCCCTGCCCAGGAAGTGGAATTCGCCATGCGGCGGATGGTCAAGCAGTTGCTCCACCTGCCGACGGTGCGCGCCCGCGAGCTCGCCGCCAACGGCCAGCAGGACCAATACATCGCGGCCCTTGATGCGCTCTACGGCATCAGCGTTGCAGAACCCGCCGCAGCGCCGGCCCGCTCGGCCGGCGAAGACAGCTGCCCCGTTGACCATACGGTCGGCAGCCGGGAACAGGCCGCCACCGCCTGAGCCTTCCGGCTCAGTACACCGGCTTCTCCGGCTCCACTTCACGCACCCAGCTGAGGATGCCGCCGTCGAGATGCCGTACACGGGTATAGCCGTGGTCCAGCAGATTCTGCAGCACCTCGGCCGAACGCGTCCCGGCCTTGCAATGGAAGACAAGGTCCCGGTCCCGGGGCAATTCGCCCAAGGCCTCTCCGGACAGGATCCGCCCTTTCGGAATCAGCGTGGCACCGGGAATGCTGACGATCTCGAATTCCCCCGGCTCGCGTACATCGATCAGCTCAAAGTCTCCGGGGCCTTGTCCGCGGGACTGGAGCATGGCCGCCAGTTCGGGCGCAGAGACCGTATGGCCGGCATCCACCGTGGCTCCCGGCGCCACACCGCAGAACGCTTCGTAGTCCATCAGCTCGGTGATCGGTTCACCGTCCGGGTCCTTGCGCACGCGCAGTTCGCGCCAGCTCATCTGGAGCGAGTTGAAGATCAGGACCCGGCCCAACAGCGTCTGGCCAATGCCGGTAATCAGTTTGATGGCCTCGTTGACCATGACGGAACCGATCTGTGCGCAGAGCACGCCCAACACGCCGCCTTCGGCGCAGGAAGGCACGGATCCCGCCGGCGGAGCTTCGGGGTAGAGGTCGCGGTAATTCGGCCCGTACTTGTCCCAGAAAACGCTGACCTGCCCGTCGAATCGCAGGATCGACCCCCAAACATAGGGCTTGCCCAGGATTGCGGCGGCATCATTGACCAGGTAACGGGTGGCGAAGTTGTCCGTGCCGTCCAGAATCACGTCATAGCCGGCGAAGATCTCCAGCGCGTTGGACCTGTCCAGCCGCACTTCATGGAGCACCACGTCGATTCCGGGGTTGAGGTCCAGGATGCTGTCCCTCGCCGACTGCGCCTTGGTACGGCCCAGATCGGCGACGGTATGGATGACCTGCCGCTGCAGGTTGCTGGTCTCGACCACATCATCGTCAATAATGCCGATCCGGCCCACTCCGGCCGCCGCCAGGTACAGCATGGCCGGAGAACCCAGCCCGCCGGCACCGATGACGAGGACCTTGGCGTTCTTCAGCCGGAGCTGTCCGGCCATCCCGACTTCGGGAATGATCAGGTGCCGCGAGTAGCGCTCCATCTCGGCCTGCGTCAGCTCCGCCGCGGGCTCCACCAGCGGCGGCAACAACACTGATTCCTGCGTATTCATAGTGCCAATCTACGCCGACGCGCGCAGGTTGGCAGAATAGATGAATTGATCTGTATTACCGACGCGTAAACTGGCTGGAGAACGATAGTCAAGATTTCCTGCTATATCGGCGCACGGCCACAATCCGGTGCCAGATGAGGTCCGAAGACAGTGAGTACTGATTCCCGGCCGGCGGCCAAGCCTGCCCGCCTCCCCCGTGAGGAGCGCCGGCGCCAGCTGCTCCAGGCAGCGCACGAAGTTTTTGTCGCCAATGGCTACCACGGCGCCGCCATGGACGAGATCGCGGAGACGGCCCGGGTCAGCAAGCCCGTGCTTTACCAGCATTTCCCGGGCAAGCGGGAGCTCTACCTGGCACTGCTGGACCACCATCTGGAATCGCTCACGGCCATGTTGATGGCTGCGCTGAACTCCACTAACGACAACAAGCTGCGCGTCCATGCCACCATGGACGCCTACTACCGCTTCATTTCACAGGAGAGCCAGGCACACCGGCTGGTGTTCGAATCGGACCTGAACAATGATCCGGACGTCAGCAAACGTCTGGAGGACTTCAACGCCCAGCTGGCCAGCGCCATTGCCGCCGTCATCGCCGATGATACGAAACTTTCGGACGTGGAGGCGACATTGCTGGGGCGGGCGTTGGCCGGCATGGCCCAGATCAGCGCCCGTTACTGGCTCCAGGCCGATAACGAGCTTGAGCGTGATACCGCCGTCGATTTGATCTACCGTTTAGCTTGGCGCGGAATTTCACGGTTCCCGAAGGAATCCTAAGATAGATTTCGAATCAGACATCGTTCGCACACCAGGAGGCATCAGTAGTGGAAATCAAGATTGGTATTCAGAACGTCGGCCGCGAGATCGTCGTCGAGTCCGACGAGTCCGCGGATGAAGTTGCCGAAATGGTTTCCCGTGCCATGAACGGCGGCGCCGAACTGCGCCTGAAGGACAGCAAGGGCAATCTGGTCATCGTCCCGACCAATGTCCTCGGCTATGTGGAGATCGGCGCAGAGGAGCCGCGCAAGGTCGGCTTCGGGGCTCTTTAACTAAGCAGCACTAATGGTCCAGTTCGTACTGATCATTCTGGTGGCAGCCGCCGTGGGCATGAGCGCGTGGGGCATTGACAACAAGCGCCACGCCTACGGCGTCCTGCTGCTGCCGGCCTCGGCCATCGTGGCAGCCACCATCTTGTGGCTCATCCTGATGTTCGCAGGCCTTGGCTCCCAGCCCGGCGTGGATTATCTGAGCTGGCTGCTGCCCATGGTGTTGACCGTTCCCGTGGCCTGGCTCACGGTGTTCCTGGTCGGACGCCGTCGCGTCGCCGCGGATGTGGAGCGCCTGACCGAAGCCCTGCGCTGATCCGCCGGACGGGGTGCCTGGCAGTCAGGCCGGATATTTGTCCGGCTGGGCGGTGGCTCCCAGGCGGACGGCAAGCTCACTCAACGAAGTGGCTGCAGCGACGTCGCGGGTTGTTACTGCTGACCCCGCATCATGGGACGTCAATCGGATGAAGACCTTGTTGTAGCGCCAGTCGAGGTCCGGATGGTGGTTGGCCTCTTCCGCCAGCTCTCCGGCCCCGGCGATGAAATCCAGTGCAGCCCGTCCGTTCTCAAGCTTGAACACGGTAACCAGCGCCCCCTCGCTGTGGCGCCAATCCGGCAGCGTCCTGAGCTGTTCATCGATCTGCTTGCTGTTCAGCTTGTCCTCGGCGCCCATTGCTCCTCCTGTGGCTAGAGATCCGGGCGGCCTGCAAATGATGATGAAGCCAATGCGTGCTCCCGTTTGGGAATCCGGCCGCCTGTTGCCGCCAGCCTACCGGCGATGACCGCATGTTTGAAGGCTTCGGCCATGCGGACCGGGTGCTGGGCTCTGGTCACTGCCGTAGCCAGCAGGACAGCGTCGCAGCCGAGCTCCATGGCCAGTGCCGCATCCGACGCCGTGCCAATGCCGGCGTCCAGCACTACCGGAATCCCGGCGCGCGAGACAATCAACTCGATGTTGTGCGGATTGAGGATTCCCAGTCCGGTACCGATAGGAGCACCCAGCGGCATCACGACGGCGGCACCCAGCAGCTCGAGCCGGCGGGCCAGCACAGGGTCGTCATTGGTGTAGGCGAAGACCTTGAATCCGCGGTTGACCAATGCTTCGGTTGCCTCCACGAGTTCCACCGCGTCGGGCAGCAGCGTCTCTTCGTCGGCGATGACTTCGAGTTTCACCCAGTTCGTCTCCAGGGCTTCGCGCCCCAGTTCGGCGGTCATCACCGCCTCCCGTGCCGTGTAGCAGCCCGCCGTGTTCGGGAGCACGCGGATGCCATGGCGCTCCAGCAGGTCGAAGACCGAAGTGCCGGTGCCGGCCGCGTAGCGGCGCATCGCTACCGTTGTGAGTTCTGTTCCGGAAGCCAGCAGGGCCTCGCCCAAGCCGTCCAGGCTCGGCGCGCCGCCTGTACCCATGATCAGGCGCGATCCGAGGGGAACTCCGTCAATCATCAGTTCGTCCATTATTTAGCCTCCCTGTACTGCGGTCACAAGTTCCACGCCGTCGCCGTCCGCGAGCATGGTCCGGGCCCAGCTTCCGCGCGGCGCCACCTCCGCGTTCAGTGCCACAGCCACGCCGAGCCGTCCGCCGTCGGCCGGTCGCCCGTCCTCGGTCAATTCGCGGCCGGTGGTCCGGGCCACCAGTTCGAGCAGTGTCGGCGCGGTCGGCAAGGTGTGCGGACTGCCGTTGACGGTGATCTTCATGCGTGACTCTCCTTGGTCATATTGCTGAACCTGTCGGGATTGAATTGCTGTAGCTCGGCGGCGATTTGCACTCCGTCGATGAGGTCGGCGCAGATCCTGGCCGCCACCGGAGTCAGGAGCACTCCATGGCGGAAGAATCCGGTGGAAACTACCAAGCCCGGAAGGTCTTCCGTCCCTGCCGCCACCCGCCCCAGCAGCGGCGCATTATCCGGTGTTCCCGGCCGGGCGCGGCAGGTCATCTCTTCGAGTGCGAGTTCCGCCACGGCCGGCACCAGCGTCTGGGCGTCGCGTAGCAACTGATACACCCCGCCGGCCGACACATCCGCCGATCCGTCCTCACGCTGGGTCGCTCCGATCACCACCGTGCCGTCCCCGCGCGGGACAAGGTAAACGGGGTGCCCGCGTACGATGCCCCGGATTGTGGAGGTGAGGAACGGCTGCAGGCCCGCCGGGACGCGCAGCCGCAGAATGTCCCCGTACACCGGACGCAGCGGCAGCACCAGCCCCTCGGGCAGGCCTGTCAGTGCTGCGGCCGCAAGCCCGTTCGCGACCACCGTTTCGTCGGCCGCCATGACCTCACCGCCCGCCAACTGCACGCCAACAACCGCGCCGTCAGCATCAGCGATAAGTCCGGCTGCCGCTTCACTAACGACGGCGGTGCCTGAGTACCGCAGCATCTTCAGTAACGCTGCGGAAAGGGCCCGCGGGTCCACCTGGTGGTCTCCCGGTGCGTAGAAAGCGCCGGTCAGAGCCGGACCCAGGCTGGGTTCGAGCCGTCGGGCCTCGCGGCTGGTGATTTCGTGGACCTCGAGTCCTTCGGCCAGCTGCGCCTGTTTCAAGTCCGCGAGCGCGGCGCGGTCCGCGGCGTCGAAAGCGGCAACCAAGGTCCCGGTTTCCTGGTAGCCGGTCTCCCCCAGCCCCGCAACGAACCCAGGGTAAAGCCGGGCGGACTCGCGGGTCAGCGCCAGCAGCCGCTCCTCCTGGTAGTGCAGCTCGCTGACCGGGGCCAGCATGCCGGCGGCGGCGTAGGTGGCGCCCGCGGCGGGCGCGGGATCGATGATGGTGGCACGGTGGCCGCGGCGGGTGGCTTCTGCAGCGATTCCCAGTCCGACAATGCCTGCGCCGATGACGGCAACATGTTTGGACAACTTTGAGGTTCCTTCCCTACGCCGGCATGACCCGGATCAGGTTCGACGGTCGGTGCCAGGCACCCTCTCAGCCTGTCGGCCGCCGGCGATTGCCGCACGTGCCGCCTAGTCAGGCTCCCGCAGTGTTTTCTCCAGTGTAGCCATATCCAGGACTTCGCCAGCGTCACATCCCGCCGCAAACCGCTGCCCGGGAACCGCGGAGTTCGTTGCGCAGTTTGCCATTATGGTTGCTGGTATGGATTTTTCCTCTGCCCAGCTTTACCTTTGCACCGACTCCCGCCGCGACCGCGGAGACTTCGAGCAGTTCCTGGATGCCGCATACTCCGGCGGTGTGGACATCATCCAGTTGCGGGACAAGTCCCTCGATGCCGCCGAAGAGCTGGAGCTGCTCGGCGTGCTCGCCGACGTTGCCGCCCGTCATTCGAAGCCGTGGTCCGTCAATGACAGGGCGGATCTGGCTGCGGTGGCCGCGGCGCCGGTCTTCCACGTCGGCCAGCAGGACCTGCCGCCGGCCGCGGCGCGGTCGGTGCTTGGCCCCACGGCCGCAATCGGCCGCTCTACCCACACTCCGGAACAGGCCGCAGCTGCCCTGGCCGATGACGCCCTGGACTATTTCTGCACCGGGCCGCTCTGGGCTACCCCTACCAAGCCGGGCAGGGCCGCCGTCGGTCTTCAGCTGGTGGAGTTTACTGCCGCCCAGCAGGCGCAGACGGGTTCCGGCAAGCCGTGGTTTGCGATCGGCGGCATCGATCTGGACAACATCGGCCAGGTGACGGATGCCGGAGCCAAACGCGTCGTCGTCGTCCGTGCCGTCACCGATGCCGATGATCCGGCCGAGGCCGCCCGCGCGCTGAAGTCAGCGCTGCCGCCGCTGTAACCGCTGGTCCGGCCGGCCGGACAGACTGAACTTTCAGGCGGTCAGGCCCAGGGCATTCATCCGGCGGGAATGGTTCCGGGTCAGTTCCGCGAAGAGTTTCGCGGTGACGGCCTGCTGGGAGGAAGGTTCGTCCAGTCCCAGCAGGGCGCCCAGGAAAGCGCGTTCAATCCCGATGCGCTGCGCCTGCGTCAGCGCCTCGCCGACCAGCCGCCGGCCCCACAGGGCCAGCCTCGAGGCCAGCCGCTCATCATGCTCCAGCGCCCTGCGCAGCCGGGCGGTGAGCAAGACCAGCTGGTCCCCGTTTTCCTTGATCCTGGACACCAGCGCACGCGTATCGGGATCCAGCCGGTCGGCGATCGCACGGTAGAAATCCCCCGAAACGGCATCGGTGACGTAGGCCTTCATCAACGATTCGTACCAATCCCCGGGCCGCGTCCGCTCGTGGAACGCGTCGACCGACGCCTGGAAGGGCGCCATGGCGGCCTGGACGTCGACACCGAGGCGCGCCAGCTCGGCGCTGACAAGTTCAAAGTGCCCGAATTCGATGACGGCGAGGCGCCCGAGATCAGCGCGGTCTTTCAACGTCGGGGAGAACCGTGCATCCGAGGAGAATCGCTCAAAGGCAGACAGCTCTCCGTAGGCCATGACGCCATAAAGATCGATGACATGCTGCAGATGTTCCGTTCCTGTCCCGTTGCTGGTGGTCGGACGATCAGCGGGGAAGGGTCTTTTGGAGCTCATGAACACCACCCTAACGCCCCACCTGCGGCGCTCTGGCGATAGGCTGGGCCTGTGCCGTATTCACACGTTGACGCCAAAGTTAATGAATCGCAGCATCTGCTCGCCCGTGTGCTGAGGGAACTGCGCACTGAGCTGGAACTTCCCGCGGCGTTCTGCCCTTCGGTCCTCGCAGAGGCCGAGAAGGCTGTGGCGGAACAGTCCATGCCTGCCGTGGACCTGACCGGGCTGGACTTCGTCACCATTGATCCACCAAGCTCCACCGACCTGGACCAGGCGATGTATATCGAGCGCGACGGCGAGGGCTACCGGCTCTGGTACGCCATCGCCGATGTTCCCGCTTTTGTTGCTCCCGGCGGTGAACTTGATGCTGAGACGCGGCGTCGCGGCCAGACCATCTACGCTCCCGATGGACGCATCCCGCTGCACCCGCCGGTGATCAGCGAAGACGCCGGCAGCCTCCTCCCGGACCAGGACCGCAGCGCTTTCGTGTGGGAATTCGAGCTCGGCGCCGCCGCCGTTGTCAGTACCGTGTCGCTGCGACGGGCCAGGATGCGCAGCCGCGCCAAGCTGAACTACGAACAGGTCCAGCAGGACATTGATTCCGGCGAAGCACCGGTCTACCTGCAGCTGCTCAAGGAAGTAGGGCTCAAGCGCATCGAGCTGGAGCGGCAGCGCGGCGGCGCGAGCCTGAACCTTCCGGATGAGGAAATAGCCCATGACGGCCGCCATTACTTCATCGTGGCGCGGCCGGCACGGCCGGTCGAGGATTGGAACGCCCAGATTTCGTTGATGACCGGCATGGCGGCGGCGGAAATCATGCTTGAGGGCAAGGTAGGAATCCTGCGCACCATGCGCGCTCCGGACGAGGAGTCGGAGGCCCGCTTCCGCCGCCAGACCAAGGCGCTGGGCCATCCCTGGCCGGAGGGGATTGCCTATGGCGAATATCTCCGCGGGCTCGATACCGCGGATCCGAAACAGCTGGCGTTGATGGACGCCGCCGGATCGCTGTTCCGCGGCGCCGGCTACACACCGTTCGACGGCGAGGTGCCGCAGGAGCAGACCCAGGCCGCGATCGCTGCACCGTACGCCCACACCACCGCGCCGCTGCGCCGCCTGGTGGACCGCTTTGTCCTGGTCATCTGCGAAGCGCTCTGCGCCAAGACAGAGGTGCCGGGCTGGGCCCGGCAGGCCTTGCCTGAGCTCCCCCAACTGATGGCGGCCGCGGACCAGCTGTCCGGACGGCTGGAACGTGCGGCACTGGACGCGGTGGAAGCGGCCCTGCTCAGCCACCGGGTGGGCGAGGAATTCGGCGCCGTGGTTATCTCGGCCCGTAATTCGAACAACCACTCGAACCACAATGCCAACGGAAATGGCCGCCAGGAAGCCGTACCGCGCGGCACTATCCAAATCAGTGATCCCGCTGTCAGTGCGCGTTGCGACGGCGAACTGCAGGCTGGCACTGCCATCAGGGCCCGCTTGGTCGAGGCCGATATCGAGAAGCGCACCGTCCGGTTCGAGCTGATCAGTCCGGCCTGAACGGTCCGCGCGGCCGCGTCACGCAGACGGCCGGCAGCCGATTTGCTCCCAGCCGGTAGACTGGACATGTAGAACTGGATGCCCGGTCGTTGATTGTTAGTAAATTTCATCAACAGATCCGCACCTACGCGATCTTTAACCCGCCGGCATGGCCACGATGGCCTGCACCGGCACGCAGTTGTTAGCCCGCGATCGGCTTCCACTGGCTGCGTCACGCAACCGGACAGTTCCGCACGGCCGTCAGATGACCGTGTCGTTGAGCACCGGGGCCCAGGCGCCTTATTTTGAATGGTATTTAATTGAACACTGAGAATTCCCTCGTGGACCAGAACAACCTGCTCCATGCGGAAAACAGCCTTGAAGAAATCGAAGTCGAGGCCAGCCTCGCTTCCGACGAGCGTCCGCATGAGATTCCGCAGCAGACCTTCGCAGACTTCAACGTCCGCGCCGACATCGTCCGCTCGCTCTTCGACGCCGGCATCACGCACCCTTTCCCGATCCAGTCCATGACCCTGCCCGTGGCACTCGACGGCCACGACATCATCGGCCAGGCGAAGACCGGCACCGGCAAGACCCTGGGCTTCGGCATTCCCGCGCTGCAGCGCGTCGTCGGTCCTGAAGACGACGGCTACGACAAGCTGCCCGTCCCCGGCGCCCCGCAGGCGCTCGTCATCGTTCCGACCCGCGAGCTTGCCGTGCAGGTGGCCAAGGACCTCACCACCGCTTCGCGCTACCGCAACGCGCGCATCGCCACCATCTATGGCGGCCGTGCCTACGAGCCGCAGACCGAGATGCTGGCCAAGGGCGTCGAAGTGGTTGTCGGAACGCCGGGCCGTTTGATCGACCTGCACCGGCAGAAGCACCTGAACCTGAAGAACGTGCGCATCGTGATCCTCGACGAGGCGGATGAAATGCTGGACCTGGGCTTCTTGCCCGATGTCGAAACGCTGATCGCCGCCACCCCTGCCATCCGGCAGACCATGCTCTTCTCCGCCACCATGCCCGGCCCCGTTGTCGCCATGGCGCGCCGCTACATGACGCAGCCGACGCACATCCGCGCCGCGGACCCGGACGACGAGGGCATCACCAAGAAGGACATTCGCCAGGTCATCTACCGTGCGCACAACCTGGACAAGACCGAGGTTGTCTCCCGGATCCTGCAGTCCCGCGGCCGCGGCCGGACCATCATTTTCACCAAGACCAAGCGCACCGCCGCCAAGGTCTCCGAAGAACTGATTGACCGCGGATTCGCCGCCGGCGCCATCCACGGCGACCTGGGCCAGGGTGCCCGCGAACAGGCGCTGCGTGCCTTCCGCAGCGACAAGGTAGACGTGCTCGTTGCCACCGATGTCGCTGCCCGCGGTATCGACGTCGACGACGTTACCCACGTGATCAACTACCAGTGCCCGGAAGACGAGAAGACCTACTTGCACCGCGTGGGCCGCACCGGCCGTGCCGGCAACAAGGGCACCGCGGTCACGTTCGTGGACTGGGACGATGTTCCCCGCTGGGGGCTCATCAACAAGGCCCTGGGCCTGGACCAGCCGGAGCCGGTGGAAACCTACTCCTCTTCTCCGCACCTGTTCACGGATCTGGACATTCCCGAGGGAACCAAGGGCCGCCTGCCCCGTAACCAGCGCAAGCTCGCGGGCATCGACGCCGAAGAACTTGAAGACCTCGGCGAAACCGGCAAGAAGCACGGCGGACGTGATTCCGGCCGCCAGGGCGGCCGTGGCTCCGAACGCGATGGCAGCCGCGGCCGCGGCGAAGGCCGTTCCGAAGGCGGATCCAGTGCGACCGAACCTTCCGACGCAAGCCGCCGGCGCCGTCGTCGTTCGTCCGGAACCGAGGAAACTGCCGGCCGTACGGCCACCGAGCGCCCGGCCCAGGCCGAGAACACTACCAAGACCGAGGGTGAAAGTGCCCGTCCGCGCCGCAGCCGCAGCCGTACCCGGCGGCGCAACGGCGAAGTGGTCAACGCACCGGATGCCGCCGGCGCCGGCAACACGGAATAACCGGCAGCACCGGACGAGAAACGGATACCTCTTCAGTTATGGCGGAGACTGTCTCCGGGCACGGGCCCGGCTCTTTGTGGTCGCCGGACGGCGGCAATCTGGTGGTGCACGCGGACAACGCGGAGTTCCTGCCGACGCTGCCGGACGGCGCCTTCACGCTCATCTACGTCGACCCGCCGTTTAACACCGGCCGGTCCCAGCGGCGGCAGCAGCTGTCCATGGTCCGCAGCGCCGACGGCGAGGGCGACCGGGTGGGATTCCAGGGCCGCTCCTACCAGACCATCAAGGGCATGCTCTCCAGCTACGATGATGCGTTCGATGACTACTGGTCCTTCCTTGAGCCCAGGCTGGCCGAGGCGTGGCGGCTGCTCGCCGACGACGGCACGCTGTATTTGCACCTGGACTACCGCGAGGTGCACTACGCCAAGGTGCTGCTGGATGCCCTTTTCGGCCGCGAGTCCTTCCTGAACGAAATCATCTGGGCCTACGATTACGGCGGCCGCGCGAAAAACCGCTGGCCGGCCAAGCACGACAACATCCTGGTCTACGTGAAGAACCCTCGCACCTACCACTTCGACAATGCCGAGGTGGACCGCGAGCCTTATATGGCCCCGGGTCTGGTCACCGCGGAGAAGGCTGCCCGAGGCAAACTTCCCACCGACGTCTGGTGGCATACCATCGTCTCGCCCACAGGCAAGGAAAAGACCGGCTACCCCACGCAGAAGCCCGAGGGCCTGCTCCGGCGCGTTGTCGCCGCCAGCAGCCGCAAGGACGACTGGGTGCTGGACTTCTTTGCCGGTTCGGGCACTCTCGGCGCAGTGGCGGGACAGCTGGGACGGCGCTTTGTCTGCGTGGACCAGAACCCGCAGGCCATCGAGGTCATGGACAAGCGGCTCTCGCCCCAGGCTTCTGTAGTGCGGCCCGGAACAGCACCCGCACCTTAGGACCTGAACATTCACCAAGCCTGCGTGCTGCAGGCATAACAAAGGCGGCCGGACAGTTTTGAACTGTCCGGCCGCCTTTGTTGGCAGCGGATCGCTAAATTATGGAGCGGCCCTCTCTACGGGCCTCGACCCAGTCACGGAAGAATCCCTTGCAGATCATGAACAGGGTTCCGCCGACGATCACCGGCCACATCAGTACGTAAATGGTCAAAAGCATGGTGCTATCCATTGGTGTCTCCTTTACTTTCCGGTGCCGCTTCCAGCGGTGCCGGCAGCGGTAGCGTCGAGTTCCGGTTCCGTCTCGGGATCCGTGTCGTAATCGCCGATGCGCTGCTTGATCAGATCGAAGTCGAAGTCCTGCTTGCTGCGCACCGACATGGCGAAGCAGATCACGGTACTGACGGCGTAGGCCACCAGCGAACCGGTCAGGACCGTGTAATCATGCAGGAAGCCAATGACGAACGGTGCCGCAACCAGCGCGCCAAGGGCACCGATGATCCTGGCCGCCTTGAGCCCGAAGAAGCCGAAGGACATCAGTCCGAGCACAACGCCGATGCCCACCACGGAGACCACGTCGAAGACGATGCCGGTGGCGCCGTCCATCGGGAACCACTCGAAGCGGACCGGGATGAAGACGGCCAGTGCAGCCAGCACCGAAACGGTGAACGCCTTGTTGGTGACCTTGCCCCAGTAGAAGCTGGCGATCACCGGGAAGACCAGCGCGCCCCACAGTGCGCCAACGAAGACCAGCAGGTCGAGAATGTTCATCTGTCCGCTGGCGAAATACAGCGCAGCGGCGGTGGCAACGATCATGGTGATGCGTCCGACCATCAGCATGGTCTTCGGATTGGCTTTGCCCTTGGCAATGTTCTGGCCGTAGATGTCCGCCATCATGATCGAGGACAGCGCGGCCAGATCAGAGTCGGCCGTCGAAGACAGAGCGCCGATGATCATGATCAGGAAGACACCCAGCAGGATCGGCCCCAGGTAGGTGGAGGCCATCTGCGGAATCAGGTTGTTGGTGTCGCCGCCGGACGGTGAAATGCCCAGGTACAGCGCCATGACGCCGAGCATGCCGATACCGATGATGGTGGCACCGTAACCGATCGTCGCGGTGACGAAGGTCTTCTTGATTAGATCCTCACGCACTGCGAAGAGCCGCTGGGCAATGGTCTGGTTGCCGATGGCGTAGGCCAGCACGGCGGCGATGTACGGCGCACCCTGGTTCAGGAATGCATCCGAGGAGAAGAAGTTGGATTGCTGCGGTGTCAGATTCGCCGCACCCTGGGCGAACATGTCGGGACCGCCGGCGGAGAAGAAGACCACCGGAATAATTACGACGACGGCGCCCAGCATGGCGACGACCTGGGCAAAGTCCGTCATCACGGAAGCCCGGAAGCCGGACCACAGCGTGTAGAGCAGTACGCCGGCGGCAATCACGATGATGCCTTGGGAGAAGCTGAACGGTGACAGCAACGCAATCAGAGCACCGCCGGCGATGAAGTTCGAGGTGAGGCTGATGAGGCTCCCGACGACGTTCGAACCGGCCAGCATGAGTTGGCTGGAACGACCGTGTCGGGCATGCATAACCTCGGCGAGCGTATGGGCTTTTGGCGCTACCTTGCGGATGCGCTTGCCGAAGGGGTAGATGAACAGAATCATCAGCGCGCCCCAAAGGCCGTAGTGGATCGGCCCCGAAATACCGTAGGTGTAGCCCGATGTTGCCGAGGCGTACATGGAGGACGCCCAGATCCAGGTCGCCGTCATGCTGGCCGCGGAAATACCGAAGCCGACTTTGTTGCCTGCGGTCATGTAACCGTCTGCGTTTTCCTTCTTTTTCCCGATGAGTGTGGACATCAGGAGTGTGCCGCCGTAAAACAGCACCAGCAGCAGGATTACTGTCCAACCGCTCAGTTGATAGAACTCCGCCTCAGGCGTCATTCGTTTCCTCTCCTCATGACAGGCTCACCGGGCACCTGCCAGATTCAACGCGCGCCGGCCGTCAAGGCTCTATTTCCACGTATCGTCCGGCGGTTCCTCGTCAAAAGGCCGCGGACATCTGAATCCGGTGATGGATTCGAGGCGCGCACTCCCGTCCGGCACGACGCCGGACCCAAAACAAGCTGCATTCGCTGCAGCATACAAAAAGCGGCCGGAATCCCTCCGCGCCGCCAAGGCAGTGGCTGTTCTTCAGCCGACCACGGGATTATTCATGCTTCCTACTTGTGCATTTCCGGCTCAAAGTCATCGGAACGTTGCTACAAGCAAGCATCGTGCTTTCACGAGTTTAGCACCATTGCGGCTGTCAGCCGTTGTTTGTGTCCCGCTGCGGGAGGTAGGCGGCACTTCCCCTGCCCAGTTCGAGGATCCTTTCGAGCACCCGGACAGAGGTCGTATTCTCCCCCAGCCGGTTGGGTTTTCCCGCCCCGTGGTAGTCGCTGGATCCGGTAACCAGCAGCCCGTTTTCGGCGGCGAACCGCCGGAGCCACGCCTTGCCGTCCTCCGGATTGTCCCGGTGGTCAACCTCCACGCCGTCGAGCCCGGCGTCGATCATTTCGTGGAAGACTTCCTCATCGACAACCCTGCCGCGGCTGGAGGCCACGGGATGGGCGAAGACGGCCACGCCGCCCGCCTGCTTAATCAGTTCGACGGCGCGTGCGGGTTCCGGCGCGTAGTGCGTCATGTAATACCGCGACCGGGACGTCAGAATGTGGGCGAATGCCTCGCTGCGGTCGGAGACTATACCCGCCGCCACCAGAGCATCAGCGATATGCGGACGCCCCACCGTTGCACCGTGGGCGGTATGGGCGTTGACGTCCGCCCATGAGATCGGATAGTCCTCCGCCAGCAGCTCGACCATCCGTTCCGCCCTTGTCAGCCGTGCGTCCCGGGCCTTGCCGATTTCCGCCAACAGCCCGGGGTGGGCAGGATCGTGCAGGTAGGCCAGGACGTGCACGCTGATCCCCTGCACCGAGTGGCATGTCACTTCCATGCCGGGCACCAGCCCGATGCCGCACTCACGCGCAGCCGCGAAAGCGGGCTCCCAGCCCGCCGTCGAGTCGTGGTCGGTCAGCGCGACTACGTCCAGACCTGCAGCGGCAGCCGAACGTACGACGTCGGCGGGCGGTTGAGTGCCGTCCGAGACTGTGGAGTGTGCGTGCAGATCGATTCTCACGCCACTAATCTACCGCGCACCGGCACCGGAATGCTGTGCTGGAACGTTTGGCAGGGCTTCGCGCCGGTGAGACGATGGTTCGGTGAGTACAGACGTCAATAACAGCGCCCCCCTGCAGGCTTCCGAAGGGCAGCCGCTCGAAGAGCGCGGAAACAACCGATCGCAGCGCCCGGAATCCGATGCTTTCAAGGACTTCATGGGCAGCAAGTGGGCACCGAGTACCGCCCAGGCCCCCGCCAAAGCAGAGGTGGCAGCGCATGCCGCGCGCCGCCGTCGCGCCATTTCGGAGAAGTTCCGCGGCGAGCGGTTGGTCATCCCCGCCGGTCCGCTCAAGGTCCGCTCCAACGACACGGACTACCGGTTCCGCCCGCATTCCGGCTTCGCCCATCTGACCGGCCTCGGGCTGGACCATGAGCCCGAAGCCGTCCTGGTTTTGGAACCGACGGCAGAAGGCACGGGCGACGACGGCGGCCACCACCATGCCACGCTTTATTTCCGCCCGCTGTCAGGCCGGGATACGCCGGAGTTCTACGCCAACGCACGCTACGGTGAATTCTGGATCGGCCCACGGCCCACCCTGCCCGAGCTCAGCCAACTGCTGGACCTTGATACCGCGGACCTGAGTGAGCTCGAGGTAGCCATCACCAAGGGCGCCGGAGTGGTCAGCGTCGGCGGCATGCGTATCCGCCTGCTGCGCGAAGTGGACATGAACGTGGACGCGCTCGTTGATACTTCCCGCATCAATACGGGTGTGGATCTGGAAGAGTCCGACAAGCTTGACGCCTTGCTGGCCGAAGCCCTGTCCGAACTGCGCCTGCTCAAGGACGAGTGGGAAATCGAAGAAATCAAAAAGGCCGTAGCCGCCACCATCAATGGGTTCCATGAGGTGGTCAAGGTCCTGCCGCGCGCGATCATCCATGACCGGGGCGAGCGCGTGGTCGAAGGTGCGTTCTTCGCCCGCGCCCGCGAAGAGGGCAACGACCTCGGCTACGACACTATTGCCGCCGCCGGCAACAATGCAACGATCCTGCACTGGATCCGCAACAACGGCCGGGTCAACGCCGGCGATCTGCTGCTGCTGGATGCCGGGGTCGAGGCCGATTCCCTTTACACCGCGGACGTAACCCGCACCCTTCCGGTCAACGGCAGCTTCACTGAGATCCAGCGCAAGATCTACCAGGCTGTGCTGGACGCTGCGGATGCCGGTTTCGCCGCCGCCCAGCCCGGCGCGAAGTTCCGGGATGTGCACACGGCTGCCGTGACGGTACTGGCCGAGCGGCTGGACGAGTGGGGCGTGCTGCCCGTTCCTTTGGAAGAGGCTCTCTCGGAACACGGCCAGCATCACCGGCGCTGGATGCCGCACGGAACCAGCCACCACCTGGGTCTGGACGTCCACGACTGCGCGCAGGCCAAGCGCGAGCTGTACCTGGACGGTATCCTCACGGAAGGCATGGTCTTCACCATCGAACCGGGCCTCTACTTCAAGAACGAAGACCTGGCGGTCCCGGAGGAATACCGCGGGATCGGTATCCGAATCGAGGATGACATCCTGATGACCGCCGATGGCCCGGTAAACCTCAGCGCAGCCCTGCCGCGCAAGCCGGACGAGGTCGAGTCCTGGATGGCCGGCATCTACAGCCCCACCGGGGAATAGCCGGACCCAGACGCAGAGACAGTAAGGGACGGATCCGTTGCGGATCCGTCCCTTACTGTTTGGTTTTCGCTGAAGGAGGCCGGCAGCCTTACTGGCGCGGCTGCTCCGCGGGGCCCTCGGGATTCCGGTCCTGTTTCCGTTCTTCCGGGTTGCCGGAAGGCTCTCCGCGGTCATCGGGCTGGCCCGGCTCCTGCTCCGGCGTGACCCGGACGCCGTACTGGGGACGGCCGTCCGGCAGATCCGGGAAACGTCCCCGCACCGGCGCACCCGCTGTCTCGCCGCCGTTTTCCTCACCGGCACCTGCTGACGGCTGGCTGTCTGGCTGCGGCGGGATGCCTGGCTGTCCGGCCTGGTTCTGGCCGGGCTGGTTCTGGCCGGGCTGGTTCTGGCCGGGCTGTTCGTACGGATCGCCCCACTGCGCCGGACGGTCCGGCATCGGCGGCTGCTGCTGAGGCTGCTGCCCGTGACCCGGCCCCTGTGCACCAGGGTGGAAGGCATGGCCGGGCATCGGCAGCTGTGAGGCCAACCGGCGAGCCTCGTGCGCCACCTCGGTGGCGACGACGACGTCGTAGCTGGTAGCAACCGTCTGCTGGGTCGAGGTGAAGTCCCGCTTGCCGCGGGTAAACGCATAGCTGACCACGCCGAACAGGATCCAGAACGCGGCGCCCATGGCCATCGAGGAGAGCACCAGCATGTAGCTTCCGCCACCGCCGAACAGCATCAGCAGGAGCCCGACGAACAGGCCGAACCATGCACCCGTTGCCGCGCCGGAGAGCGCCACCTTCGGATAGCTCAGCCGGCCAGTGACGCGTTCCACGGACTTGAGGTCATTGCCTACAATAGACACGTGCTGGACGGGGAACTCCTGGTCCGCCAGATAGTCCACTACTTTCTGCGCGTCCAGGTAGGTCCGGTAGTTGCCGAGCAGCTCGCCTTGCGGAAGCCCTGGCTTCAGGTCACGTGATTCGGTACGGCCAAGCATTGACATACCCTCATTGTCTCCCACATTGTCCCGGCAGTGTGCCCGGTATCGCTTCAGGTGAACGTTTGTGCCCTTCGGGGCACCCCGGTGCGGCTTGGACGGCGCATACCACGTAGCCTAATGGTGTGAGCACAAATCCAACCAGAGTCTTCGTTGCACGCCTGCTCGGCCTGGACGTTTTCGATCCTTTGGGCGACCGTCTGGGACGGCTGCGTGATGCCGTAGCGCTTGACCGCGGCGGGGCCAAGCCGCCCCAGGTCGTGGGCATTGTCGTCGAGGTGCCCGGCAAGAAACGCGTCTTTGTGCCCATGACCAGGATTACCTCGATCAACGCCAGCCAGATCATCTGTACCGGATTGGTCAACCTGCGCCGGTTCGAACAGCGCGGCGCCGAAATGCTGATGGTCGCGGAGATGTTCGACCGGCGGGTCACTCTGGCGGACGGCAGCGGCGACGCCACCATCGAAGACATCGCGATGGAAAAGTCCCGCAACGGCGACTGGTACGTCTCCCAGCTGTTTGTCCGCCGCGGCCACTCCACTTCCCCGCTACGGAGCCTGCGCCGCAATGAGACGCTCATCATTGACTGGAACGAGGCCCAGCAGGGCGCCCGGAACGAGCCGCAGGCCGCAACGGCGTTCGTGGCCAGCCACGAGGACCTCAAAGCAGCGGACTTTGCCGAAGCCCTGCACGAGATGACAGGCAAACGCCGGATCGAGGTAGCCAGCGAGCTGCAGGACCAGCGGCTCGCGGCGGTGCTCCAGGAGCTTCCGGACGATGACCAGGTCCAGATCCTGTCCTCGCTGGATATTGAACGAGCCGCGGATGTCCTGGAAGAAATGGACCCCGACGACGCCGCGGACCTGTTGGCGGAACTGCCCGAAGAGCAGAAAGAAGAACTGCTCCAGCGCATGGAGCCCGAGGAAGCCAAAGACGTCCGACGGCTGATGGAGTATGAGGAGAACACCGCCGGCTCCATCATGACCCCGGTTCCCGTCATCCTGCCGCCGGAAGCCACAGTGGCCCAGGCCTTGGCCCACGTACGCCGCGAGGAACTGACTCCTGCGTTGGCGTCGGCCATTTTCGTCTGCCGGCCGCCGCTGGAAACACCCACGGGCCGCTATCTCGGCGTCGTGCATATCCAGCAACTGCTGCGCTATCCACCGCCGGAGGCATTGGGCAATATCGTGGATACGGATCTTGACCCAGTGTCGGATCAGGCGGACGTCAGCGAGGTGGCGCGGATGCTGGCCACCTACAATCTGAACTCGCTCGCCGTGGTGAACGAGGACGACAGGCTCGTTGGCGCGGTTACGGTGGATGATGTACTCGACCATCTGCTGCCCGACGACTGGAGGGCGCAGGATGATGATGTATCGCTGAGCCGGAAGGTGGGCCGCAATGGCTGAAAAGAAGAATACCGCCGGTGCGCTGGACATCCCCCGCGAGGCGCGCGCCCGTCTGCTTCCGCGCTTGCGGCCCAACCCGGACGCCTTCGGCAGCGCCACCGAGAATTTCGCCCGGTTCATGGGAACCCCGCAGTTTCTGGTCTGGATGTCGGTCTTCTGCCTGATCTGGCTCGGCTGGAATACGTGGGGGCCTCCGTCGCTGCGCTTCGACAGCGCCGCGCTGGGTTTCACCGCGCTGACCCTGATGCTCTCCTTGCAGGCGTCCTACGCGGCACCGTTGCTGCTGCTGGCCCAGAACCGTCAGGACGACCGGGACAAGGTCTCGCTCCAGCAGGACCGCCAGCGGGCCGAGCGGAACCTTTCCGATACGGAGTACCTGACGCGTGAACTGGCCTCGCTGCGCATCGCGCTGCAGGAAGTGGCCACCCGCGACTTCGTCCGCAGCGAACTCCGAAGCGTCCTCGAGGAACTCCTCGAGACCGACGACGGCGAAGAGCGTCCCGTCCGCAGGGGCAAGAAGAAGGTCTCGGACGCGACTGCTGCCTTGCCGAGAATTTCCGCTCGTCCCCAGAAACAATCCGAAAGCTAGGCCGTGACACCCCATCATCCCCAACCCGACAGGCAGTCCGTCCAGCGGGCCCTGGAAAAAGTCATCGACCCGGAACTGCGCCGGCCGATCACCGAACTGGGCATGCTGAAGGGTTTTTCCATTGACGACGGCGGCGCTGTCACCGTGGAGGTGCTGCTCACCATCGCCGGGTGCCCCCTTCGCGACACCATTACCGGCGATGTTGAGAAGTCGCTGGCAACCCTACCCGGAATCAGCGCGGTTTCGGTGGTGCTGGACGTGATGACCCAAGAACAGCGCACGGCCTTGAAGGAACGGCTCAAGGGCCCCGGCGCGGAGCGTGGCATTCCCTTCAACGATCCGTCCTCGCTGACCAGGGTCTACGCCGTGGCCAGCGGCAAGGGCGGCGTGGGCAAATCCAGCGTCACCGTGAATCTCGCGTGTGCCATGGCGGCCCAGGGGTTGCGCGTGGGGATCATCGATGCGGACGTTTACGGTTTCTCCATCCCCGGGCTGATGGGCATCACCGGCGCCCCCACGCGCGTGGACGAAATGATTCTGCCGCCGGTGGCCTACGGCGTCAAAACCATCTCCATCGGCATGTTCGTCTCGGGCAACCAGCCGGTGGCGTGGCGCGGACCGATGCTCCACCGCGCACTGGAACAGTTCCTGACCGATGTCTATTTCGGCGACCTTGACGCGCTCTTCCTGGACTTGCCGCCCGGCACCGGGGACATCGCCATCTCCGTATCGCAACTGCTGCCCGAGTCCCGGATACTCGTGGTCACGACGCCGCAGAGCGCTGCGGCCGATGTCGCCGAACGGGCCGGGTCCATCGCGGCGCAAACGGGCCAGCAGATCGCGGGCGTCATCGAGAACATGTCGTGGCTTGAGCTGGAGGACGGCAGCCGGATGGAAGTTTTCGGCGCCGGGGGCGGGCAGGTTGTGGCCGAACGGTTGAGCAGCACCCTGGACAAAGATATTCAGCTGCTGGGCAGTGTCCCCTTGGATCCGCGGCTTCGCGAGGGCGGCGACCGCGGCGAACCCATCGTCCTTGCGGGCGGCCCGGCAGGGTCTTCACCGGCAGCCAAGGCTTTGCGGAGCATCGCCGCGGAGCTGGCATCCCGTCCACGCGGCCTCGCCGGCCGTCCGCTGGGGGTCAGTCCGGCCTAGGTGGCCTCGACGTCGAAAGGTGCAGCCTGACCCGGCTCGAGCCGCTCGATCCGTTTGGTCCCGGGGCCTGCTCCTGGACGCGCTGCTGCCGCAGAGGTTCCGGCCGCTTTCGTCGCCGTAGCGGCACCGGCCATACCGGCGGCTCCGGCAGCCAGGGCAGGAGCTGACTTCGTTGTGCTGCGCTGCTGGCCGAAATCGTCGTCTTCATCGTCGTCCAGCAGAGCTTCCTTGATGATCCGGCGCGGGTCATACTGACGCGGATCCAGTTTGCGCCAGTCCATATCAACGATGTCGTCGCCGACTTCTTCGCGGAGCTGGTCTTTGGCTCCGGCAGCCATCCTGCGCAGCTGCTTAACGAGCCGGCCCAGCTGGGCAGCATATTCGGGCAAACGCTCAGGACCGAGCACTATCACGGCAATTACCGCGAGAATGACCAATTCCGATCCGTTAATTCCGAGCACGTTTGAAGATTACCTGTTCCTGGCCTGTAACGGCCAACTTTGGCAATCGCTCATCGCTCACCCGCAGGCTCAATCAACTTGCCCAGCCCACGGATGATCCGGCTGAACGGATCGTCCGCGGGTTCTTCTTCCGGAAGCATTAGCCGTGACTTCTCCGTCACGATGATCTGGTTGACTGTCTCAGGCAGGGCCGATAGCGGAATATCGGCCCACACCGTGTAGGTCACATTCTCCGAGTCCAGCACAACGGTCCAATCATTGGCCGCGTGCACCCACATTTCCCGGTCCATGCCGTCCACCGGATGGAACCCGTCGGCTGCTACCGTGTTTCCAGTCACCGCATTTACAGCCGCCTCGGCGCGGGTGGCATCAGGTTCCTCGTTCCTGATCCGCTCCGTGCCGCGACGTTGTTCCGTAACGATAACGGTCCCGGTCGCTTCATTCGCCAGCTCTATCCGGACGGCCGGTGCACCGGCAATCTCGATTTTTTGGGCGGAAACGAACTCATAACCCATGCCGACAAGCTGCGGGCAGTTCCAACCGTCGCCACGGAGATCGGCCAGGCTTTCGCGGTCCAGTTCATGGGCGCTGCCGGACTGCAGCTCCTGCGTTCCCTGCCAGTCCGCGCCGGAGGAACCGGCACCGCTGGCAACGGGACTGGAGTCTTCGCCACCGAGCACATAAGCTGTGCCGGCGGTCAGGGCCGCGAAGCCCGTCAAGACGCTGCACACCGTCAGCGCGGTGCGCTGCCGGGTAGACCCGGCGGATCCGGTTTCCGCGTCCGGCAGTGCGGGTGCAGGCGAGGAGGCCGGTGCAGCACCGGCCGTACCCGTGGAGGCGGTAACGAAGGCATGGGAACTGCGGCTGAGGATTCTGCTGGCAAGATCGGGGCCGGGCGGCGGCACGTCGAGGGCACGCAGGCGCTCCTGGATGGCGCGGTGTTCCGCAACAGACTCACGGCATCGCGCGCAGCGCTGCAGGTGGCGTTCGAAACCCGGCCGGCGCTCGTCAGCAAGTTCGCCGTCCAGATACTCCGCCAAATCACGTTCGGGGTGGCGCATAGTGGATTCAGTGTGCTCCGGCCACGCGGGGTAGTTTCAGCCGCGCAGGCCGCTTGGCAGCCGGGTCGCGGTGTGCCAGCTTCTCACGCAGCATGGTCCGTCCGCGGTGAATGCGCGAACGGACGGTGCCCAGCTTGACGCCCAAAGCCGCGGAGACCTCGTCGTAGGAAAGTCCCTCCAGGTCGCACAGAACAACCGCAGCCCGGAAGTCAGGCGGAAGATCTTCAAGCGCTGCCTGCACATCGACGTCGAGATTATTGAATTCGAAGCTGCGTTCCGGCCCTGGATCGCGGCCGGGAATACGTGCTTCGGCGTCATCGGCGAGCCCGTCGAAACGGATCCTGCTCTTCCTCCGGGCCTGGTCCAAGAAGAGGTTGGTAGTGATCCGGTGAAGCCAGCCGTCAAGCGTGCCCGGTTTGAAATTCTCGAGGGAGCGGAACACCCGGACGAAGACTTCCTGGGTGAGGTCTTCGGCGTCGTACTTATTGCCGGTGAGGCGGTAGGCGAGCCGATAGACCTTGGCCGAGTGGTTGGTAACTACTTCTTCCCAGGTCGGAGCAACCCACGGCGTCTCCGCCCCGGCAGCGGCCGGCTCTTCGGTGGCGTCCTGCTGCAATTTGCTCATAGCTACTCCCCTCGGCGGTTGCCCGTTCGCTTCAGCCCTTGGCTACGTTCGGGTCTGAGGTACGTCCCCCGGCAACCGTGAAACACAATTGGCCTACGGATGTCCATCCTCACTCAGCAAGCTGGGAGAATTCTGTTAGTTACCTGCACGAAGGCGCAACACTGGGGCGTCTCGCTCTCCCGCGCCACGGATACGCGGCAGTAGCAGTAGGCTGGGGCTGGAATATTAAGATTTCTTCCGGAGAAAGTGATGGTTCATGAGCGCCGATAAGCAGACCAGCTGGTCCTACACGGAGGGACTACCCACCGAGGATGAGGTATTGCTCCGCGCACGTGAACGCTCCTACGAACTCGGCGTCGCCACGGTGAGTCCCGGCGTTGCCGCCGCCTTGACGGTTCTGGCCGCCGGTTCCAAAGCACACACCGTCGTCGAGATCGGTTCGGGCGCGGGCGTTTCGGGCGTCTGCCTGCTCCGTGGCCTGCCCGCCAACGCCGTGCTTACGACCATCGATTCCGATGTGGACCATTTGCGGGCCGCCCGCGAGGCCTATGCCGAAGCAGGAATTCCCAGCAACCGCACCCGGACGATTTCCGGCCGGGCGGCTGACGTGCTGCCGCGGCTGACCGACGGCGCTTACGATCTGGTCTTTGTGGATGCCGACAAGCCCTCCTACCCCCTCTATGTGGAGCGGGCCGTGCGGCTGCTCAAGAGCGGCGGAATGCTGATCATCAACGACGCGCTGGACAAGGACCGCGTCTCGGATCCGGCCATCCGGGAGGAAACCACCAACACCTTGCGGCAAGTGGGCAAGAGCATCCGGGAAAACGAGGACCTCATCTCGACCGTTCTGCCCACGGGTGACGGACTGTTGCTGGCCGTCAAACGCTGAGGCTAACCGCGGTAGCCGGCCAGGAATGACAGCAGCAGGCGTGCACCGTAGCCGGTTGCGCCCTTGGTGACCTCGGCTTCGTCGGCAGTGGACCGCGCCGGACCGGCGATATCGAGGTGGATCCAGGGTGTCTGCCCGACAAACTCCCGAAGGAACAGCGCCGCCGTGATGGATCCGGCCTGCACCTTGGACTTCGGTGAAGATATATGGGACAGATCCGCCACCGTGGAATCCAGCGAGGACCGGTATTCCCCCGCAGCCTCCGCGAGGGGCATACGCCAGACCCGCTCCCCCGACAGCTCGGCTGCACGTTCGAATCCGCTGACCAGATCCTGTCGGGTTCCGTACAACGCGGCATGCCGCCGGCCGAGGCCCAGTGACGCGGCGCCCGTCAGCGTTGCAATATCGATCAGCACATCCGGGGCCAGTTCGTCACGGGCAAACGCGAGAGCATCGGCGAGGACCATGCGCCCTTCGGCGTCGGTATTTCCGATTTCAACGGTGGTGCCGTCATAGGTCCTGACGACGTCGCCCGGACGATAGGAAGCGGCGCCGATGGCATTCTCGGCCAGTGCCAGCAGGCCGGTGACACGATGCCCAATACCAAGTTCGACGGCGGCGTGCAGCACAGCCAGTACGACGCCGGCGCCCGCCATGTCCGTCTTCATCGGCACCATTGCTTCACGCGGCTTCAGCGACACCCCGCCCGTGTCGAACGTGATGCCTTTTCCGACCAGGACAATATGCTGCGCATCCGGGGCGGCATCCGCCGGGGTATAGGACAGCTGGACCAGACGGGATTCATGCTCGGACCCGCGGCCCACGGCAAGCAGGCCGCCAAATCCGCCGGCTGCCAGCTCCGCTTCATTCCAAAGGCGCACCTCGAGCCCGCTCTCGGCCGCGAGGCGTTCGGACTGGCTTGCCATCCACGCCGGGTTCTTGACGTTGGAAGGCATGTTCGCCAGGTTGCGGGCCAGCCAGACGGCCTTGCCCGTGGCCGCTGCCGCCGCCAAGGCGGTTTCAGACGCGCCCGTCAGCTCCAGGCTGCGCGCCATCGGCTTCGGGGCAGGCGAGGCGCCGGCCCTCGGCGGACGGTAACCGCCGAGTAGGAAACCCTCGACGAAAGCACGCTGTGCCGGCTCGTCCAGGCCGTCGACTACGCTGGCGCGCACGGTTTCCACGCCGAAAGTCGCCTTGGCCAAGGCCGCTCCGGCCTTGCGCAGGCTGGCCGGCGATTCGTCCCCGACGCCAAGGAACAGCAGCCGTTGGGGCAGCCCCGGTTCGCGGCGCGGCGCAGTGACGGCCAGGATTTCGGCGGCCTTGCCGGTCACCGAATTCGCCTCGGCCAGGACAGCTACGTCGACGTCGTACCGGGCGGCAGCTTCCGCTGCGCCCTGACGCGGCTGCGGCGTTCCCCGCTCCTCGGAGCTCCCGCCCGAGACGCCCAAGGTGCCGATGGGAACCACCAGCACGCTGACGCCTGTGCCCGGTTCCGGCACCACATGCCCCTTGTCCAGCGCGGGCCGGGCCACGATGGTGGAGGGCCGGGGTGCGATCAGAGCCTCTTCGAGCGTCCTGGTGGTCAGTTCGTCTGGTGTAGCTGCAGGGTGGCCCACTCGCTCAGGCCTTAGCTGGCGACACTGTCGGTGACACCGAGCAGGCAGTCCTTGAGATTGCCGGCCTCTTCGGCATTGAGTTCCAGTACCAAGCGGCCGCCGCCGTCGATCGGAACCCGCAGAATGAGGCTGCGCCCCTCCTTGGTGACTTCCATGGGTCCGTCACCTGTACGCGGTTTCATCGCAGCCATTTGGTTTTCCCTTTCACCGTGGGCGGACAGGTCTGTGACCTGTTCGCCCGTCAACATGTCAGCACGGCAAGATTTGGCAGTCGGCCGTGCGTCATCCATTCACCATTATCGCGTACATCACAGGCCGGTGCTAATCACCGCGCTACGTGTGCGGCTTCGTGTCGGAACCCTACGGCCAGTGTTACGGCGGGTAGTCTCCTCCACCGGGCAGTTCCGCCCAGGACCACAGCCAGGCCACCCAGACAATCTGTCCGGCGAGGAACATCACGCCCAGGCACACTCGGTAGGCTGTGCTACGCGAGGCCATCGCGGCTACGAGCGCCAAAGGGAACAACGGCAGCAGCAGGCGGAACGTGCTGGTTTGCGGATGCAGGAACGCGAAAAGGTAGGCAGCGTAGGCGGCACACCATAGCCGCAGTTCCATGCCGATTCTCCGCGCCGGCCCGCTGCTCAGGCACAACACTGCCGCTGCCACCAGGACCAGCGGAGCAAGTACGCCGCCTACGGGGCCGAACAGGTCCTTGCCCATATCGAACCAAGGCATGAACAGCACCAGGTCATCCCCGCGCCACGCGGTTTCCGTTGCCGTATACGCGTCCATTTCGCCCGTAACGGCCCAGGCGAGCGCAGGCCAAGTGAGCGCTCCGGCGCAACTGACGAGCGCCAGCGCTACGATGCGCAGGAATTCCGGCGTCTGAAGTTCGTCCTGTTGCCGACGCCAAAGCCGCCACAGCAGATACGCCCCCATCATCGCCGCGAACGGCACACCTGTCGGCCGGGACAGGCACATCAACAGGACCACCGGGACCGCCAACAGATAACGCCGCGTGATGACCAGATACAGGCTGCCGGCCAGCAGCGCAAGGTTCAGTGATTCGGCATAGGGAACCTGCAGTATCGGCGATACCGGAAATACAGCCACGAACACCACGGCCCAAAGGGCAGTGCCGTGCCCGGCAAACAACCGGAACACCTTGTAGATGATCCCTGCCGCCACGAAACCGGCCAGCGTTGCGGCAACAGGGGCCAGGATCTCCCAGTCCAGACTCGTGGCAGCGTTCAGCCCGCGGATGATCGCCGGAAACAACGCGTAGAACGCCCACGAATTTTCCTGCGCCTGCCCGTCCCCGGTGCGCGGGATCTCGGAAGGATACCCATCGCGGTAGATCTGCTCATACCAGGCGCTGTCCCAGATACCGATGAAGGACAGGTAGTCGGGATGGCCGCGGCCCCAGGGGCTTGGTCCTTGTTGGCGGGCAACCGCAAGGAAAACAAACAACGAGTAGATCCGGGCCAGTCCGTAAAGGACCACCACGTGGACCCACCAAGGCCAGGCCGCGACCCGTTTTTTCCAGAACGCCAGTTCGTCTCTGAGAAAGCTGCCGGCTCTGCCCTGGCGCGTCGGACTAGTCATGAGGCCGGCGGGAGCGGAGTTCCGTCGTCGTTCTTCCAGTGTCTTTCTCTCCTGAGTTCGCTGATGAGTTTGTCCCTCGCAGCCAGCTCGCGTCGCAGCCTGTCCAGGACCTCGTCCACCTGGTCCATGCGGTAGCCGCGGAATGCCACCGAGAACCGAAGCCGGTCGATGTCTGACGGAACCGGATGTTCGGGCAACAGCACTGCCGGCAGCCGCGGATCGGATTCACTCAGACCGTCCAGCGCCGGAACTTCCCCTCGTTCCCAGCCCTGGCCGGCCTCTGTCTTGGCGCGCCGGCTGAGCCGTCCGGAGGCGACCAGGGCCACGGCACCTGCGGCGGCTATGGCGAGGAAGACCAGGAACAGACTCACTGGACCATCGTGCTAGATGCGGCCATGGCCTTACACGTCCACGATGCTGCCCGAGGGCCGGCCGCGGCCCTGCAAGAGACCCTCCAGGATCCCGTCAACCGCATCCTCAGCGGTATCCACCACGCGCACGAGATCCAGGTCGACTTCCGCGATCATGCCTTCTCCCAGCAAGGTGCCGCGGACCCATTCCATCAGCGGATTCCAGAAGGCACTCCCCACCAGCACAATGGGAAACGACGTAACCTTCTGCGTCTGCACCAGCACCATGGCTTCGAACAACTCATCCATGGTGCCGAGACCGCCGGGCAACACGATGAAGCCCTGCGCGTACTTGACGAACATGGTCTTGCGGGCGAAGAAGTACCGGAAGTTGATCCCCAGATCCACCCAGTCGTTCAGGCCCTGCTCGAAGGGCAGCTCTATCCCCAGTCCCACGGACAGCCCGCCGGCTTCACTGGCACCCTTGTTCGCCGCTTCCATCGAACCAGGACCGCCCCCGGTGATGACAGCGAAACTCTTCTCCACCAGCCGTCGTCCGATCTGTTCGGCGATGTCGTAGTGTTTGGTTCCGGGGCGCGTGCGGGCCGACCCGAAAACACTGACGGCAGGCCCCAGCTCCGCGAGCGTGCCGAAACCTTCCACAAACTCACTCTGGATCCGGAGCACCCGCCACGGGTCGGTGTGGGTGAAATCCGCTTTATCCCGCGTATCCAACAGGTACTGATCGGCCTGCGGAATATTCGCTTGGGAACGGCGCAACTCCACGGACCCCTTATGCCGCGAAGGCATCCGTGCCGCGATCTCGGACGGCAGCGGAATTTCATGCTGGTGGTTACTCATTCCCCAAGGCTACCTACCAAACCCGCACCGCGAAGCGGTTTTAGCGACGTTTATCCAACCGATAGCCGAACCGGCCACATTAAACTTCAATCACGATTCGGCCATTCATTCCCCTAAATGCATCGCTTCGTGGGAATCTTTCGCTAGATTCAACTCATGACCCGTGACGCCCAACACAGTGAATCGACGCCGATGGCTTCCAGCAGCGCGGCTGCAGGCAGTTCTCCGCGCTCAAACCAACCTCTGGTCCTGCTCAAGGACGTCAACAAGCACTTCGGTCCGCTGCACGTGCTGCAAAACATCAATCTTGAAGTCACCAAGGGCGAAGTCGTCGTCGTTATTGGTCCCTCGGGTTCGGGCAAGTCCACGCTGTGCCGGGCCATCAACCGCTTGGAAACGATCGACGACGGCGAGATCCTGATTGACGGCAAGAAGCTTCCTGCCGAGGGCAAGGAACTGGCCAACCTGCGCGCCGACGTCGGCATGGTCTTCCAGTCCTTCAACCTGTTCGCGCACAAGTCCATCGTGGAAAACGTCACGCTTGGGCCGCTGAAGGTCAAGAAGATGAAGAACGGCGCGGCAAAGGAACTGGCGATGAGCCTGCTTGCGCGCGTCGGTGTGGCTAATCAGGCGGACAAGTTGCCCGCTCAGCTCTCCGGCGGCCAGCAGCAGCGCGTGGCAATTGCCCGCGCCCTGGCGATGAAGCCCAAGGTCATGCTGTTCGACGAGCCGACGTCCGCGCTGGACCCGGAAATGATCAACGAAGTGCTGGACACCATGGTCCAGCTCGCCAAGGAAGGCATGACCATGATCGTGGTGACCCACGAAATGGGCTTCGCGCGCAAGGCGGCGGACCGGGTGATCTTCATGGCTGACGGCCAGATCGTTGAACAGGCCACGCCGGAAGAATTCTTCACCAACCCCAAGAGCGACCGGGCCAAAGACTTCCTGGGCAAGATCCTCAACCACTGACCTCCCCGGACGGAAATTTCATCCGAAGTAATCACTAGCAAGGAGAAAACATGCGCAAGACCCGCTTTGCAATGGCGGCAATGGGTGCCATTGCCGCACTGACACTGTCCGCCTGTGGCGGCGACGGCGGCAACGGGGGCGAAACTGCCGGCAGCGGAGAAGGCGAAACCCTCCGCGTCGGCATCAAGTACGACCAGCCGGGCCTGGGTTTCAAAGATGGCAACGAGTTCACCGGTTTCGACGTGGACGTTGCCAAGTACGTCGCCAACGAACTGGGCTACACCGAGGACCAGATCGAGTTCGTCGAGTCTCCTTCGGCCAACCGCGAGAACATGCTGGCCAACGGCCAGGTCGACATGATCTTCGCGACCTACTCCATCACGGATGAGCGCAAGGAAACCGTGGACTTCGCCGGGCCGTACTTCGTCGCCGGCCAGGACCTGCTGGTCCGCGCCGAAGACACCGAGATCCAGGGTCCTGACGATCTCAACGGCAAGAACCTGTGCTCCGTCACCGGCTCCACTTCGGCACAGCGCATCAAGGAGGAGCATGCCGAGGAAGTGAACCTCCTCGAACGCCCGGGCTACGCAGAATGCGTGACCGCTATGCAAAGCGGCCAGATCGACGCCGTGACCACCGACGACATCATCCTGGCCGGTCTGGCTGCCCAGGAGAACTTCGCCGGGCAGTTCAAGGTTGTCGGCAACCCGTTCTCCGAAGAGCGCTACGGCGTCGGCCTGCCCAAGGGCACGGAGCTGTGTGCCGACATTAACGCGGCGATCAACAAGATGGTGGAAGAGGGCGCCTGGGAGGAAGCTCTCGCAGCCAACACCGAAGGCGTCGACTACAAGTTCAACGAGGAGCTGAACCCGCCGACGCCGGGCGATTCCTGCGCATAATTGCACATTCTGTGGGGCAGGCTATACGGCCTGCCCCACAGTCACCCAAAGTCACTCCCATGAGAGGGGATGGACAGTTTGACAGAGTATTTCCAGAGCTATCTGACGGCGTTGGAGACCTATAACGTCGTCGGGGCGCTGTGGGTCAATATCCAACTCACGTTCTGGTCCGCCCTGTGCTCGCTGGTACTCGGTACCGTCCTGGCGCTGATGCGGATTTCGCCGGTGCCGAGCTTCCGCTGGGCCGGCACTGCGTACGTCAACATTTTCCGGAACACTCCGCTGACCATCATCATGGTCTTCTGCATCCTGGTGGCCATCTTCCAGCTCCAGTTGAACCTCTCCAGCGACTTCAACTTCAATTTCTTCCTGTGGGCCATCGTCGGCCTGTCGGTCTACCACGCCGCATTCGTCTGCGAATCCATCCGAAGCGGCGTCAACACCGTGCCCCTAGGCCAGGCCGAGGCGGCGCGCGCCATCGGCCTGAGTTTCCTGCCGGCGGCACGCCTGGTGATCCTGCCCCAAGCCTTCCGTGGGGCCGTTGCCCCGCTGGGCAACACGCTGATTGCGTTGACGAAGAACACCACCGTCGCAACGGTGGCGTCGGTACCCGAGGCAGCCGGTCTGATGAAGACCATGATCGAGTTCCGGCCGGACGTCATCATGGCCATCTTCGCCACCTTCGCGCTTGGCTTCGTCATCATCGTCATACCCATCGGCCTCGTGACAACCTGGCTCTCCAACAAACTGGCGGTGGCACGATGAAAATCCAGCAAAGCGTCCTCTTCGATGCGCCCGGCCCGAAGGCCCAACGGCGCATCCTGGCCACCAATGTGCTGGGCGTCATCCTTTTCCTCGGTGCCGCGGCCTTCGTGCTCAAAGGGCTGAATGACCAAGGCCAGCTTGAGGCGGAACTGTGGACACCGTTCCTGACTGCAGATGTGTGGCAGTTCACCATTCTTCCCGGGCTGATGAACACCTTCAAGGCAGCGGCCGCGGCCATTGTCACGTCCGTGATATTCGGCCTGCTCTTCGGCGTCGGGCGGCTCGCAGCAAACCGTGCGGTCCGCTGGATCTGCGGCATCATCGTCGAATTCTTCCGGGCCGTCCCTGTTCTGCTGATGATGATCTTCTTCTGGCTGCTGCTTGGCCGGCTCCAAATCGTAGAACCGGCGGATACGCCGTTCTTCGCCGTCGTGTTAGCGCTGACGCTGTACAACGGTTCAGTGATCGCCGAACTGGTGCGCTCCGGCGTCTACGGGCTGCCCAAGGGCCAGCGCGAGGCGGGCATGGCCATCGGCATGACCCGCGGACAGTCACTGCGGAGCATCGAGCTGCCGCAGGCGCTGGTAGCCATGCTGCCCTCGCTGATCAGCCAGTTCGTGGTCATCCTGAAGGACTCGGCGCTCGGCTCCATCATCACCTACTCGGAACTGCTGCGGGCCATGCAGATCTACGGCTCGGCCGGCCCCATCCTGCAGGCGCTGACCGTGGCCGCCGTACTGTTCATCATCATTAACTTTGCGCTTTCGTGGGTGGCCCAGAAGCTCTCCGGGCTGCTCAGCAGCCGCACGTCCGGAAAGACGCGGCCCGCCAGCGCGCCAACACTGGTAGCCAAAGTCTGACAACAACTCCTTAACCACCCGGGGTTCCCGCCAGCATGGCTGCCGGGAACCCCGGGTCATTTAACCTTCAGGCTAGCTCGAGAGCCACCTGTCCAAGGCCCGGAAGCATTCGCGGATGGCTTCGGCCGGAACATGCTCATTGTCCGTGTGGGCAAGGAGCGCATCCCCGGGACCGAAATTAACGGCAGGGATACCCAGCGCGCTGAAACGGGCCACGTCGGTCCAGCCGTATTTAGGCTTCGGCTCCGCGCCGACAGCCGCCACAAAATCCGCGGCGGCCGGATGGTTCAGACCTGGGCGGGCGCCGGCTGCGGCATCGGTGCGGACAACGGCGAAGCCGTCCAGCAGGTTCCGGACGTAGGCCTCGGCATCGTCCGGGGTCTTATCCGGGGCGAAGCGGTAGTTGATTTCAACGACAGTGCGGTCCGGAATGACGTTTCCAGCAGTGCCGCCGTGGATCTTCACCGCATTCAAGCTCTCCCGGTACTCCAGGCCGTCCACCGTGACCGTGGCAGGCTCATGATCCCGCAGCCGGGTCAGGATCTCCGCCGCCGCATGAATGGCGTTCTGCCCCATCCAGGCGCGGGCCGAATGGGCCGCCTTGCCCACAGTGGTCACGTCGAACCGGCTGGTACCGTTGCAGCCGCCCTCCACCGTGCCGTCCGTCGGCTCCAGCAGGATGGCGAAATCCCCCTGCAGCAACTCCGGATAGTGATCGACCAACCGGCCCAATCCGCTGAGCGAAGCTTCAACTTCTTCATGATCATAAAAAACATAGGTGACATCCCGGGCCGGATCGACCAGGCGGGCGGCCAGCGCCAGTTGGACAGCGACGCCGCCCTTCATGTCCGTGGTGCCGCGGCCATAGAGGACCCCACCGTCCCAGCTGGACGGGACCGTTCCGCGGGATCCGGCCGTCAACGGCAGCGGGACAGTGTCCAGGTGGCCGGCCAGGATGACGCGCTCGGCGCGGCCCAGATCGGTCCGGGCAACAATGGCATCACCGTCGCGTGTGACCTGAAGGTGCGGCAGTGCCCGCAGCGCCGCTTCTACGGCATCGGCCAGTTCCCGCTCGTTACCGGAGACACTGTTAATATCAATAAGCGCTGCCGTGAGGTCGGCAACATCGGAGGTCAGATCCAGGGCAGTGGTGAAAGCAGTCACTCCCCTAGCGTAACGGTGTCAGGGCGGTCAGATCCCGTCGGTAGACTTGAGTGCATGCCTGAGAACAACACCGCTGCAACTGTCTCCCGTACCGCCTACGGCACCGGCCTTGCCACCGTCGCCTCCAACGGCATTGTTCTGGATGTCTGGTACCCGGCTCCCGGCCTCGGGCAGGCTCCCGCTGCTGCTGAGACCGATTCCGAGCTGAAGTCGCTCGCAGAGCAGGGCGAGGATGCCGAGCGTGGCACCCGGCTTGAGCTGGTCGGCCGGAGCATTGACCTTGACGCCGCCCCGGCAGACACGGCCGATGCCTATCTGCGGCTGCACCTGCTGTCGCACCGCCTTGTCACCCCCAACTCGCTGAACATGGACGGCATCTTCGGCCTGCTGGCCAATGTCGTCTGGACCAACTTCGGTCCTTGCTCCGCGGAGAACTTCGAAGCAACGCGTCTGCGGTTGCGCCGCCGCGGCGCAGTCACCGTCTACGGCGTGGACAAGTTCCCGCGCATGGTCGACTATGTCCTGCCCACCGGCGTCCGCGTTGCCGATGCGGACCGCGTGCGGCTCGGCGCACACCTGGCCGCCGGCACCACCGTCATGCACGAGGGCTTCGTGAACTTCAATGCCGGCACGCTCGGCACCTCCATGGTCGAGGGCCGGATCTCCGCCGGCGTCATCGTCGCGGACGGCTCCGATGTGGGCGGCGGCGCCTCCATCATGGGTACCCTCTCGGGCGGCGGTAAGGAACGCATCAGCATCGGCGAACGAGTCCTGCTCGGTGCCAACTCCGGCGTAGGCATCAGCATCGGTGATGACTGCGTCGTCGAGGCAGGTCTCTACGTGACCGCCGGCACCCGGGTCAACCTGCTGTCGGCCGACGGCGAAGCCCGACAGATTAAGGCAGTGGAGCTGTCCGGCGTATCGAACCTGCTCTTCCGCCGCAACTCCATCTCCGGCGTCGTTGAAGTCCTGCCCCGCAAGGGTCAGACGGTTGAGCTCAACGCTGCCCTGCACGCCAACTAGAAGGTACGTGTAACCACAATGGCCCGTTCACGGCGGCGCCGTCGCAGCGTTCTCGTGCTGCTGGTGCTGCTAACCCTGGTAGTCGGCGGCCTCTGGCTGGCCGCCACCTCCATCGACCGTTCCCAGATGCTCGTCCGGGAGCGCTGCACGGCTGTGGTGGGTCCGGATGCCTTTGAACTGGCTCCGGACCAGGCTGCCAATGCAGCCCTCATCGCCGGAATTTCGATGCAGCGCGGGCTGCCCGCCCGCGCTGCATCGATCGCACTGGCGACGGCAATCCAGGAGTCGAAGCTGCGCAATATCGGGCACGGAGACGACGCCGGTCCGGATTCGCGCGGACTATTCCAGCAACGGCCCACACAAGGCTGGGGCACCGAGGAGCAGGTCATGGATCCGGTCTACGCGACCAACAACTTTTTCTCGGTGCTGGAAGAGATTCCCGACTACGAAAGCCTGCCGGTTACCGTCGCGGCGCAGCAGGTTCAGCGCAGCGCCTACCCTGACGCCTATGCGGACCACGAAGGCGAGGGCAAGGCCTTCGCTTCAGCGCTGACCGGCCACTCCCCCGCCGCCTTGAACTGCGTGCTCAAGGAAGCCGAGTCGGCCGGCGATCCGGCCGACGTTGAAGCCGCCCTGGAGGTCTCGCACCCTGGGTTGGAAACTGCGGTCGAGAACGGAACCCTTCGCGTGCAGGCAGGCGACAAGACCGGCTGGGCGGTGGCCCAATGGGCAGTGGCGTCAGCCAAGGAACTCAATATCAACTCGGTGTCCTTCGCCGGCCTGAGCTGGCAGCGTGCCGACGGCGAGTGGCTCGCAGCCGGATCGGAAACCGGAACTGTGGTCATCACGGCGGCGGAGCAGCCCTGAACCGGCCTGCGGCAGCCTGGCTAGACGAGCAGTTCAACGATCGGCTGGATAAAGCTCCGGTACGACCCCTCGTCATCGATCAGATACTGGTTCAGGAGAATCTTGTCCGGTTCCACAAACCAGGCCCGGCGTTCCCGCAGCGGCAACTCGACTAACTTGAGCTCGAAGCCACGGGCGTCGCGTCCCAGCTCCATTTCCCGGTCCTGCACCATCTGCCCGACCAGTTTGGTCTTACCGCTGGCTTCGCGCTCCTCGGCCAGTTGGCGGTAATCCGCCACGCGTTCACTGGACCAGCTCATCGCCGCTCCGAAGTGGGCCTGCAGCAGCTTCTGCAGCGCGGGGCTGGAGTCGAAGGCCGGGAAGGCAGGAGGTACCAAAGCATCAGCCGCGGCCTGGTCCTCCTCGATCAGGAGCGACCACCATTGCTCCCACTCGCGCCGCAACGCCCGTGTACCGCCGACATGCGCAGTCAGCTGGCGTGGGTCGGCTTTCCTGACCGGCGGATCAGCGCCGCAGACGGCAGGCGAGCCTGCGCCGTCCAGGCCGGCCACGTCATGCAGGTACAAGGCCAGAAGCAAATGCGCCGAGGTGTCGGTTGTTATCCGCCACCCGGGCCCGCCGGTGTGATGCATAGACCAAGATCCTTTCGAACCGCCTTAGATCCACTCTAGACCGTGGTGAGGCAGGCGACCACCGCAAAATATCAGCGGATAAGGCATCAGCTACTAGGCTTGATGCTATGAACATACTGGTCACCGGGGGCACCGGCTACATTGGCTCGCATACAACATTGGCCTTGCTCGAGGCGGGACACGACGTGGTCGTCGTGGATAATCTGGCCAACTCCAGCGAGGAATCGCTGCGCCGCGTGCAGGAGCTGGCCGGGCGAAAGGTCGCGTTCCATAAAGCGGATCTTCTCGATGAGGTCAGACTCGGCAAAGTCTTCGATGCCGCGCGCGTCGATGCGGTGATCCATTTCGCCGGGCTTAAGGCCGTGGGCGAATCCGTGGACCAGCCGCTGCATTACTACCACAACAACGTCGGCGGCACGCTCAACCTGCTGCGCACCATGGAAGCGCATAACGTCCGCACCATCGTTTTCAGCTCATCCGCCACCGTCTACGGGAACTCCGACGAGGTGCCGCTGACGGAGAAGATGCCGCTGGATGCCACCAACCCCTACGGCCGGACCAAGGAACAGATCGAGGACATCCTCTCCGACCTCGGCGCCTCGGACGATCGCTGGCACGTTGCGCTGCTGCGTTACTTCAATCCCGTGGGCGCCCACGAGTCCGGCCGGATCGGCGAGGATCCCACGGGCGTCCCGAACAACCTGCTGCCGTTCGTTGCCCAGGTGGCGGTGGGCCGCCGCGACAAGGTCCGTGTCTTCGGCAGCGACTATCCGACGCCGGACGGCACCGGCGTGCGCGACTACATCCACGTGATGGACCTGGCCTCGGGGCACCTGGCGGCGTTGGACTTCATTGCCGGCAGGCCGGGCGTGCGCCGGTGGAACCTGGGCACCGGCCGCGGCTCTTCGGTCCTGGAGGTCCTCTCGGCGTTCGGCAAGGCCGCCGGCTTCGAGATTCCCTACGAGCTCACCGACCGCCGGCCCGGCGATGCCGCCATCAGCTACGCCGACGCTTCCGCCGCCTTGGCGGAACTGGGCTGGTCCGCACACCGGACGCTGGAGACGATGTGCGAAGACCACTGGCGCTGGCAAAAGAACAACCCCAACGGCTACGCCGTCTAAAGCCAACAACGACGCCGGCGGCAGCCTCCCAGCGCAAGGAGAACTGCCACCGTCGTCGTCTAAGCCTTGATCCACCGATCCGCAGTTGGTCCTGATGGTTTTTCGGGGCTGGCTGCGGTTTTGGTTTTCGGGCAGGAGGCATCGGCCGGCCTCG
>NZ_JAODLR010000007.1 GCF_025960875.1 Crystallibacter permensis
GAAGTCCTGGAGGGCGGCGTGCACGGAAGCGAGGAAGCCCGCGGGCTCCTGATGCGCTTCGAACGGTGCGATTGCCATACCTCAACGCTATAGAAAACGTCTTCGAGTAGCACGGGAAAAGCGGCAATGTGGAGGACTAGTGGTTTGTGTAGGAAGGAAGCGCGGTCCGGCCGCCTGTGGAGGCGGCGTGGAGCGGGCCTTGGCCTATTAAGCCTCTTGGCCGGTCTGTCTGACGGGCGCACGGCTGCGTCAGCAGAATCAGGCTGGAAATGGCCCGAAAGAGAAGGGTCGGGGGAGGAGCCGGCTACCAGGAAGGGGGGAATAGCCCGGAACTCCTCGCTTGAGGAGATAGCGCGTTAAATGCAAAAACGGCTCCGAGGGGAGCCGTTCTTTGTGGGCGATACTGGGATCGAACCAGTGACCTCTTCCGTGTCAGGGAAGCGCGCTACCGCTGCGCCAATCGCCCTGGATCCTTCAGCATCGGCGTCAAAGCACAATGATCGGATTGGAGCGGACGACGGGATTCGAACCCGCGACATCCACCTTGGCAAGGTGGTGCTCTAGCCAGCTGAGCTACGTCCGCATGGAGTGGTGCCGATAAACCGGACCATTTCCGTGGGCGATACTGGGATCGAACCAGTGACCTCTTCCGTGTCAGGGAAGCGCGCTACCGCTGCGCCAATCGCCCATAAAGGGTTTATTGCAATGCTAAGCAATACAGCTGCAAGCACTTTGAAGTACCGTAACCGAGGTGGGGACGGGATTCGAACCCGCGTATACGGCTTTGCAGGCCGCTGCCTCGCCTCTCGGCCACCCCACCGTGGCCTGCAGATTCAGGACCGGCCAGTAGAACTGGCACTTACAGTGACTTGCGAGCGGACGACGGGATTCGAACCCGCGACATCCACCTTGGCAAGGTGGTGCTCTAGCCAGCTGAGCTACGTCCGCATGTGGATTTCATCAAGTTTACCTCCGGTCTGACCGGAACGTTTTCTCGATTTCCAACGAGTAAAGACTCTATAGGACGTTTTCCGCTTCGTCCAATCGAGGGTTCGAGAGCCGGTTTTGCAGCTCATTCCCGCGTCCAGAAGGGGTGCGCAACACGGTCTGAAGTGATGTGAATCTGGACTGGTAGGCCGAGGCACTAGCGCGCCAGCACGACAAAATGCGCCGTTTTTGCGTCGGGGCGAACGTCGGCTAACATTCATAAACGATGCAGGTCCGGTTCGCCGGTGCGGGCATCCAGACGGGCGATTGGCGCAGTGGTAGCGCGCTTCGTTCACACCGAAGAGGTCACTGGTTCGAACCCAGTATCGCCCACCGTCAGAAGCCGGCCCCTTGTCTTTCCACAGGCAAGGGGCCGTTTTCTTTGCGGCAGGAAACCGTCAGCGGTCTCTGACATGATTCTTGGTATGACTGATCCGGCACTGGCCCACAAAACCGATTTCGGGCGGATGTATTCACGCTCAACCACTGAACTGCCCAGTGTGCCGTCCATAACCACCGTCATCTCCCAGGCGCCAGTGGATCTGGGTGGCTGGTTCTCCCATATGGCGGCCACCGCCATGGCGCAGGACCACCGGCTGGCAGAGGCGGCGGGCAATCCGGCGAAACTCCGGGCACTGGCGAAGGAAGCCTCGACGGCGGCGGAACGCTTCCGGGATGCCGCAGCACTGCGCGGCGATCGGGTACATAGCTATTGCGAGCAGGTCTCGCTGCGTGCCCTCGGCCGTCCGCACCGCATGGCCGAGGCCCGCGAGGAACTGAGGGCTAACGGTGAAGAAGCCTTCGCCGCGCGTTTTGACGAGTGGTGGGAGCTGTACCAGGTGGAACCTGTAGCGCCCGAAATCACCGTGTGGAACGCCGAGGTCGGATACGCCGGCACGCTCGATCTCGTAGCCCGCATCGGTGGCCGGCTGTGCCTGATCGATTTCAAGACCAAAGGCACGGACCGCAACGGTCAGGTCAAGCCCATGGACGAAAAAGTCGTTATGCAGCTGGTGGCGGGAATGAAGGCCCAGGAAAGCCTGGTCGACGCCCATGCCGGTAAGTGGGAACCATGGGCGCATGGTGACTCGCCATTGCTGCTGGGCGTTGCCATCGGTGAGACCGAGGTTCGGCCCATGCGGGCCAATCCGGAAGTGCTCAAGTACCACTGGTACAAGTTCTGCGCCTTGCGCCGGGTCTGGGACCTGCAGCTGCAGGTGACCGACGCCGGCCGTGCGCTGCTGCCCATCGGTCCGCCCGCTGCTGTGCTGCGGCCGGTTGCCGGATAAGGCCACTTAGACTGGAACGGACACCCGGCTGAGCGACAGTAAGGAAGATTCACGCATGACCGTCCTGAGTATTCGGATTATCGGGGACCCGGTGCTGCGCACCAAGGCAGAGCCTGTTCGCGACTTCGGCCCGGAGCTGGCCAAGCTGGTGGCCGACATGGACGAGACGATGGAAAGTGTGGAGGGTGCAGGCCTCGCAGCACCGCAGGTGGGGGTAAGCCTGCGGGTCTTTACTTATCTGATCGACGGACAGCGGGGCCACGTCATCAACCCCGTCCTGGAGAACAGCGATGACTTTCAGGAAGACCGGGTGGAAGGGTGCCTCTCGATTCCCGGCCTCGGTTACCCGGTGCAGCGGCGGCGCTGGTCCCGGGTCACAGGCGTGGATGTCAACGGCAACCCCGTTTCCTTGGAAGGCGAAGGCATGCTTGCGCGCTGCTTCCAGCATGAAACGGACCACCTGGACGGTGTCTTGTACATAGATCACCTCTCCGGCGACGATCGTAAAAATGCTCTTCGCTCCATCCGCGATGCCTCCTACAATTCCGTGGCCAAGGAAACAGAGGTTAAGCGCTCCTCCAGCGTTGGCTCCGGATTTACGCGGGGAACGTTCGGGCAGCCCTCAGCATGACGGGAACTCCCAGACCTTTTCGCGTTCTCTTTGCAGGAACGCCGCAGGTGGCGGTTCCATCTTTGGAAAACCTGGTTGAATCAGGTTTCGAGGTAGCGGCGGTATTGACGCGCGAGGATGCGCCGGTGGGACGTAAGAAGACTCTTACGCCCTCACCGGTAGCCGCCCGTGCACAGGAATTGGGCCTGCCTGTCATCCGGGCTAACCGGATTGATGACCAGGCCATGGCCGCGATCGCCAAAACCGAGGCGGATGTAGCCGCCATCGTCGCCTACGGAGGCTTGGTTCCGGAGCTGGCATTGCAGATGCTGCGGCATGGCTGGGTTAACCTGCACTTTTCCTTATTGCCTGCCTGGCGTGGTGCGGCTCCCGTCCAACATGCCGTCATTCATGGTGACGATGTAACCGGCGCATCGACCTTCCAGCTCGAAAAAGGCCTGGACACCGGCCCCGTGTACGGAACCTTGACGGAAACCATTCGGCCGGAGGACACCAGCGGCGAACTGCTGACCCGGCTCTCGAACAGCGGCGCTATCCTGCTCGCCCAAACGCTCTCGGCCATCTCGATGGACAAAGCAGTGGCCGTGCCTCAGTCAGGGGATGTGACCCTGGCTCCCAAACTAGGTCTTGAAGACGGTCATATCGACTGGAAGCAGCCTGCCTTGGCCCTGCGCCGCAGGATCAACGGCGTGACGCCGGAACCCGGCGCATGGACGATGCTGCAGGGGCAACGGTTCAAGTTAGGTCCCGTTGTCCTACGACAGGACAGGCAGGACCTGCGGCCCGGCCAGGTGGAACTGGCCAGCGGAGGCGCTGCCTCTGCCTTGGTGGGCACCGGATCCTGCGCCGTGCAGTTGCAGCAGGTTCAACCGGCAGGAAAGAAAATGATGGCGGCGGCCGATTGGGCGCGCGGTCTTGGACAACGTGAGGATGTGCACTTCGAGTGAGCGGACAGGACAGGCCGCAGGGCAACCGCAGGGGACAGGGCCCCGAACGGCGCCGTAATGCCGCCGGACGCGAACGCAACCGCGGGGGAGAGCGTTCCTTCTCCCAGTCCGCGCCGGCGCAGCGCACGCGCAAGGCGGATCCGGCGCGGCTGGTGGCGTTCGAAGTGCTGCGCGCTGTTGACGCCGACGATGCCTATGCCAACCTGGTGCTGCCTGTAAAGATCAGGCAGCACCGGCTCGACAAGCGTGACGCAGGGTTCGCCACGGAACTGACGTACGGAGCGCTACGCGGTCTGGGCACCTACGATGCCATTTTGGCCCGCTGCGTTGACCGCCCGCTGGCCGAACTCGATCCGGCGGTGCTCGACGCACTTCGCCTCGGTGTCCATCAGTTGCTGGCCATGCGGGTGCCCGCGCACGCCGCCCTGGACCAGACGGTCGGACTGGCCCGCGCTGTCATTGGAGCCGGTCCGGGCGCGCTGGTCAATGCCGTGCTGCGGAAAGTTTCTGCCAAGGAACTCGCCGGCTGGACCGAGGAACTTACTGCCGGACAGAAGGACCCGGTCGCCGCTGCAGCTTTAGTGCACAGCCATCCGGAATGGATAGTCAGGGCGCTGCGGCAGTCTCTCGTCGGACACGGCCGCAGCGTTGGGGAAATCGAGGAACTCCTGGCGGCGGACAATGCTGCACCGGTGGTGAATCTCGTGGCCCTGCCCGGGCTCGGCACACTGGACGAAGCGTTTCAAGCGGGCGCGGAACCGGGCTCCCTGGTACAGGATTCGGCGCTGTTCTCCGGAGGCGACGTGGGACGCCTGGAATCCGTCCGGACGGGAACAACGAGAGTTCAGGATGCCGGTTCCCAGCTGGTCGCCCGCGCCCTGGCCGAAGCCCAGACTCTGACCTCGGGTCCCGAGCGCTGGCTGGATCTTTGCGCCGGACCAGGGGGCAAGGCCGCCCTGCTGGCTGCCCTGGCGGCCAAGAAATCGGCGACCCTGCTGGCGAACGAACCGGCCGAACACCGGGCCGAGCTGGTACGGCAGTCTCTTCGACCCGTAGACAGTGAGGTCTGGGAAGTACGGACCGGGGACGGCCGCGACCTTGGCCAGTTGCAGCCTGAAGGGTTTGACCGGATCCTCGTAGACGCTCCCTGCACCGGCCTGGGTGCGCTGCGGCGTCGACCTGAGTCGCGCTGGCGGCGCAAGCCGTCCGACGTTGCCCAACTGGCGCCTTTGCAGCGCGAACTGCTTGATTCGGCCCTGGCTGCGGTGAAGCCCGGCGGTCTCGTAGCATACGTCACCTGTTCGCCGCACCCAGCGGAGACCACCGCCGTGGTCACCGACGCGTTGCGCCGCCATCCTGACATTGAACTACTGGATTCGGCGTCGGCGTTGGATGCAGTCAGCCTGTCGGGAAGTCTCCAGGCTGGCCATGCACAGACGGTAGGATCCACGGCCCAGCTGTGGCCGCATATCCATGGAACAGACGCAATGTTCCTAGGCTTGCTGCGCAAGAAGACCTCAGACAATTCAGCCGGAAACGCAGAGTAAGGGACCCCGATGGCACAGTGCTGCATACATCCAAGTATTTTGTCCGCCGATTTCGTCAATCTGGAGGCCGAGCTGGGGAAAATCAGCTCCGCCGACGCCGTGCATGTTGACGTCATGGACAATCACTTCGTGCCGAACCTGACCATTGGGTTGCCCGTGGTGGAGCGGATCCAGGAGATCAGCCGGCTTCCGTTGGACGCGCACCTGATGATCGCGGACCCGGACCGTTGGGCGCCGGCCTATGCGGATGCAGGCCTCAACTCGGTGACCTTCCACGTCGAGGCCGCATCCGCTCCCGTCCGTCTGGCACGTGAGCTGCGCAAGCGCGGCGCCAAAGCGGGCATGGCGCTGAAGCCGGGCACCGCCGTCGAGCCCTACCTCGATTTGCTCCCCGAAATGGACATGCTGCTGATCATGACGGTAGAACCCGGGTTCGGCGGCCAAGCCTTCCTCGATGTAACACTTCCCAAGATCCGCCGGGCAGCCTCGGCAATAGCCGGTTCGGGTCTGCCTGTGGCGATTCAGGTGGACGGCGGCGTGACCGAAGAAACGATCCAGCGGGCAGCGGAAGCGGGAGCTAACGTTTTCGTCGCAGGGTCGGCCGTATACGGTGCCGAAGATCCGGATGCCGCCATTTCCGCCTTGCGCAAGTCTGCCGAAACAGCTTGATGTGTCATGTATTACACGACATGACAGGAATATGATGCCTGCAATGCAGGTTGTGGCAGAATAACAACCACAAACAACGTGCTCCGGGGTCGGTGTAAGTCCGAACCGGCGGTTATAGTCCGCGACCCGTCGCCACGGATTCCGCAAGGAATCAGGGCAACGGTTGAGCCGGTGAAATTCCGGTACCGACAGTTAAAGTCTGGATGGGAGAAGCACGTACAGTTGGCAGAACAGCCAGCGGTACGGTTCCGTGCGGAACCACGTCCGCTGCCTGAACCTACCGCACTGTCGTTACCCCGGAGCCGCCGCGGCTTTCGGAAAGGAACGACATGGATTTTCTGCGGTGGCTCTTTGAAGCTCAGATTCCCGTCGCCGGCAGTTCATTGCTGCTGCGCGAAGTCGTAGGGAACATCTTCGGCCTCCTCAGCGCCCTCGGTGGCATGCGCCGCAAGGTATGGGCGTGGCCGGTCGGCATCATCGGCAATGCCCTGCTGCTTACGGTTTTTCTCGGTTCGCTGTTCGGCTCGGCCAATACTGCAAATCTGCTCGGCCAGGCCGGACGCCAAATCATGTTTATCGCTGTGGCGGTCTACGGCTGGCAGCGCTGGCGCCAGAGCAAGCAAGACGGCGCGGGCCACGCGGTAACCCCCCAGTGGGCATCCGGCAAAGCCCGGATCGGTCTGGTGGCAGGTTTGATCCTTGGCACCATCGCTCTGACTCCGCTCTTCGCCGCACTCGGTTCGTACGAACCTGTCTGGGCGGACGCCTGGACGTTTATGGGATCGTTGCTGGCCACCTACGGCATGGCACGCGGCTGGGTGGAATTCTGGCTGATCTGGGTTGCGGTCGACATCGTGGGAGTCCCGCTGCTGTTCAGCGCCGGTTACTACGCGTCGGCCTTTATGTACCTCTTCTACGGTATTTTCACCCTGATCGGGTTCTTCGTCTGGTGGCGGGCCAAGGAACGGTCCAAGCCCGAGGTTGAAACCCTTCTGCCGGATCCCCTCGTCGGCGCCGGGGGCCGATCATGAGCAGCCAGGGATTCTCGCCTGCGGAAAACCGGGCGATGGAGCTGGCACTGGACACCGCGAAGCTTGGATCCCGCGGCGCCAATCCTTTGGTTGGTGCGGCAGTTCTGGACAATACCGGTGAGGTGCTCAGTATCGGGTATCACAGTGGTGCGGGCTCGCCGCACGCGGAAATCGACGCGCTGGCCAACTTGCGCCACCGGATTTCCCAGCAGCAGGATCTTTCCGAGTGCACCATGGTGGTCACCCTTGAACCGTGCAATCACCAGGGCCGCACGGGACCGTGCGCGGCAGCCATCGTCGACGCCGGTATCGGCAACGTCATCTATGCGGCTGCGGACCCTACGCCGGAGGCCACGGGGGGTGGAGACTTCCTCCGCGAGGCCGGCATCGGCGTACGCAGCGGTCTGCTCCAGCAGCGGGCACTTGAGCTGAACCACAGGTGGGTCAGGGCCAAATCGGAAAACCGTCCGTTCACCACCATGCACATTGCCCAGACGCTTGATGGGCTGATTGCAGCGCCGGATGGAACAAGCCAATGGATCACCTCCGCGGAGTCGCGGCAGGACAGCCACGGTATCCGCAGCCGCGTGGGCGCGATCATCGCCGGTACCGGAACCGTCCTGGCAGACAATCCGCGGCTGACTGCTCGGGACGAATCGGGCGCAGCAACGAAGTCGCAGCCGCTGCGAGTGGTGATGGGACTGCGCGACGTTCCCGAAGACTCCGCCATCCGCGGGGATGACGGCCGGTTTGTGCAGCTGCGGACGCATGATCCGGCCGAGGTGCTTGGCGACCTGGTCGGGCGAGGAATCGGACATGCCATGATCGAAGGCGGTGCAGCCGTGGCGGGAGCCTTCCTGCAAGCGGACCTCGTCGACGAACTGGTCCTCTATCTGGCACCCATGCTCCTGGGTAATGGGACCCGGTCCACCGGCGATCTAGGCGTCCGGACGTTGGCTGAGGCCTATCAGTGGCGTTGGGACAACAGCGGCGGCGGCCGCACCTCAAATCTTGGCGCAGATCTGCGCCTTCATCTGGAACCGATGCCGCAAGGCATCCCAAGTGGCAGGAAAGGCCTCTAAATGTTTACCGGAATCATCACCGAGCAGGGCAGCGTGGAATCGCTCGTCCTGAACCCGGCGAAGGACAGCGCTGTCCTGACCATCAAGGCAGGGGAAGCGATCGCCGACCTTGAACTCGGCGGGTCCCTGGCCGTCAACGGCGTTTGCCTGACTGCCGTGGAATCAAAGCCGGGCGTTGTCAGCGTCGACGTCATGGGGGAGACGCTGACCCGGACCACCACCGGTGAGCTCAACGCCGGCGCCAGCGTAAACCTCGAGCGGTGCGTTCCAGCCGGGGGCCGTATGGATGGCCATGTGGTCCAGGGACACGTGGACGGTGTCGGTGCACTGCTCGAACGCGAAAATATGGGCGACTGGGAGCGGTTGCGTTTCAGCGTCCCCTTCCAGCTCGCCCGTTACGTCGCCGAAAAGGGTTCCATCGCGATCGACGGTGTCTCCCTGACGGTGACCACGGTTAGTCCGGTCGAGACAGAGGACGCCTTTTTCGAGGTGGGACTGATTCCCACCACTCTGGCCGAAACGAATCTGGGAGCCAAAGCCACCGGCGACAAGGTCAACCTCGAAGTAGATGTGCTTGCAAAGTACGCCGAACGGTTGCTGGCCTTCTCCCAAGCGGACAAGGCTGCCGCCCGCCACGTAGCAGGAGCGCACTCATGAGCGCGGCAGTGGAACCCCGGATCCGGCTCGACGCTATCGAGCAAGCCATCAGCGCCATCGCGGCCGGCCGGCCGGTTGTGGTGGTCGACGACGAAGACCGGGAGAACGAAGGGGACATCATTTTCGCGGCTGATGCCTCCACGCCTGCCCTGATGGGCTGGACCGTCCGGTACACCTCGGGAGTGATCTGTGTCCCGATGACCGGCAGCCGCGCTGATGAGCTTGGCCTTCCGCCGATGGTTGAAGTCAACCAGGACGCGAAGGGAACCGCCTACACGGTTTCCTGCGATGCCGCCACCGGGGTTACCACCGGCATCAGCTCCACCGACCGTGCACGGACGGCGCAGGTGCTGGCGTCTGAACTGAGTACTGCCAGCCAGCTGCACAGGCCGGGCCATATCTTCCCGCTCCGGGCTGTCGACGGTGGCGTCCTGGCGCGCCGGGGGCACACCGAAGCTGCCGTTGATCTCTGCCGGCTCGGCGGCCGGTCCCCGGTAGGCGTGATCGCAGAGCTCGTGCACGATGACGGGGAAATGATGCGGCTGCCCGCGCTGCGCGACTTTGCCAATGAGCACGGCTGCCCGCTGGTATCCATCGAGGACCTCGTCCAGTTCATCGCGGCGGAAGCAACGGGCCCACAAGCTAGGCAGTCCCTCCAGACACGTGAACCCGCCGGACAGGAGGCGCACCAATGACCACCAGAAACGACCCGTCGCCGGCCGCGGTGTCGGTTCCGCCGGCCTCCCTCGCGCAGGTGACCGGCGGTCCGGCCGTGCAGTTGCCCACGGCTTTCGGCTACTTCACGGCACGGGCATGGACCGACAGTGCCACCGGGGTGGAGCATCTGAGCATCACTTCGCCGGTGCGCCCCGACACCGCTCCGCTGGTTCGGCTGCATTCGGAATGCTTGACAGGGGATGTCTTTGCTTCCTTCCGCTGCGACTGCGGTGAGCAGCTGGACCAGGCCCTGGCTTTGATTGCCGAACAGGGCGGCACCGTGCTGTATCTGCGTGGCCAGGAGGGCCGCGGGATCGGACTGGCCAACAAGATCCGTGCGTACGCCCTGCAGGAGGACGGCGCAGACACGGTTGAGGCCAATGAACAGCTGGGCCTGCCGGTGGATGCGCGCGACTATTCTGCCGCGGCGTCGATCCTGCACGCCATGGGGCTGGGCAGCATCCGGCTTCTGAGCAATAACCCGGCCAAGAGCAGTACGCTCTCCGGCTATGGCATCAGCGTCGTGGAAATGATCTCCTCCGAAGTGCCGTCCCGGGAGCAGAACCTGCGGTATTTGCAGACCAAGCGGGATCGAATGGACCACCGGCTGGCCTTGCTTGAGGACCATCCGGTCCACCAAAGCTGACAACAGCGGCACCTTCCCAGTACTGAAGATGAACCCGCCGCCAATCCTGGCGGGTACGAACATGCACAGAAAGCAGAGAGTAGAAACATGAGCGGACACGGAGCACCGGTTATCGACGTCGCCGAGCTGAACGGCAATGCTGGTGAGCTGAAACTGGCCATCGTTGCAGCCAGTTGGCATACGCAGATCATGGACGGCCTGATCGACGGCGCCCTGCGGGCCGCCAAGGAAGCCGGCATCGCCGAGCCCGCGCTGGTTAGAGTTCCCGGCAGCTTCGAGTTGCCGGTGGCTGCTGCGCGGCTGGCACCGCACTATGACGCGGTGGTGGCCCTCGGCGTCGTTATTCGTGGTGGAACACCACACTTCGAGTACGTCTGCCAGGCAGCCACGGAGGGGCTGACCGATGTCAGCGTGAAAACCGGTACCCCGGTGGGATTCGGGGTCCTGACATGCGATACGGAGCAGCAGGGCCTTGACCGGGCCGGGCTTGAGGGTTCCAACGAGGACAAGGGCCACGAGGCCGTCACAGCCGCATTGGCGACGGCCGCCACCCTGCGCCGGCTCGGAGTCTAAAGGCCTCTGGACAAGGGCATTCGTCACATAGCCCGGGCCGGTTTGCGGCCCGGGCTATGTGCTGGCGTAATCTTGGGAGCGTGAAATCCTTCGAATCCCTTTTTGCCGAGCTGAGCGAGAAAGCGCAGACGCGCCCGGAGGGCTCGGGTACCGTAGCCGAACTGGACTCAGGTATCCATGGCATCGGGAAGAAGGTTGTGGAAGAGGCGGCCGAAGTATGGATGGCTGCGGAGTACGAGTCGGATGAAGCGGCGGCGGAAGAAATTTCCCAGTTGCTCTACCACCTGCAGGTCCTGATGATCGCCAAAGGCCTGACCCTGGCAGACGTATACAAGCATCTGTAGCGGGACACCGCGCCAGAGGTGTTCCGCCCAGCCTGCCCGGGGCAGTTTCCCCAAAACCGGCCGTAGTACGGCCAACCGATCCTCTGCAGAAAGTCATCTTCATGCTACGCGTAGCCGTCCCCAACAAGGGTTCCCTGTCCGAATCCGCGTCCGAAATGCTCACCGAGGCCGGATACCGGCAGCGTCGTGACAGCCGTGAGCTGGTCATGATGGATCCGGACAACGACGTCGAATTCTTCTTCCTCCGCCCGCGCGATATTGCCGTCTACGTTGGCAAGGGCACGCTGGACGTCGGTATCACCGGCCGCGACCTTTTCCTCGATGCACAGGTGGAAGCCGAAGAGCTCCTGAGCCTTGGCTTCGCCATCTCAACGTTCCGGTTTGCCGGCCCCGCTGGCGAATTCTCCGACGTGCAGCAGTTGCAAGGCAGGCGTCTTGCCACCAGCTACGACGGACTGCTGCAAAGCTATCTGACCGAGCGCGGCGTGGATGCCAAGGTTGTCCGGCTGGACGGCGCCGTGGAATCCTCCGTGCGCTTGGGGGTCGCCGACGCGATCGCGGATGTCGTGGAAACCGGAAGCACACTCAAGGCCGCCGGCATGGAGATCTTCGGCGAACCCATCCTCCGGTCCGAGGCCGTCCTCATCGGCCGCCGGGGCGAGGTGCCCGCGGGCCTGGAGGTCCTGATCCGTCGGCTCCGCGGCGTCATTGTCGCCCGCGAGTTCGTGATGATGGACTACGACATCCGCAAGGAACTGGTGGAGCAGGCTGCAGCCCTGACGCCGGGCCTGGAGTCGCCCACCGTCTCCCCGCTGCGCGACTCAGAGTGGGTAGCGGTGCGCTCCATGGTCAGCCGCACGCAGACCAACCGGATCATGGATGAGCTGTATGACCTGGGCGCCCGCGCCATCCTGGTCAGCACTATCCACGCCTGCCGCATCTGATCGGGAAGTACAAAGTGTCTGTAGCAATCCGCGTCATTCCTTGCCTTGACGTCGACGCCGGCAGGGTAGTCAAGGGTGTCAACTTCGAAGGCCTGCGCGACGCCGGAGATCCGGTGGAACTGGCACACCGCTACGACCGTGCGGGGGCCGACGAACTGACCTTTCTGGACGTGACAGCCTCCTCCGGGAACCGCGAGACGACGTTCGACGTCGTTGCGCGCACCGCGGAGGAAGTCTTCATCCCGCTGACGGTCGGCGGGGGTGTCCGCAGCGTCGCCGACGTCGACAGGCTGTTACGCTTCGGTGCCGACAAGGCTTCGATCAACACGGCAGCGGTGGTCCGTCCGGAAGTCATCGATGAGATTACCAACCACTTCGGCTCGCAGGTTTTGGTGTTGTCGCTGGATGCCCGGCGGACAGCTGATTCCTCGGTGCCTTCCGGCTTCGAGGTCACGACGCACGGCGGCAGGCAAGGCACGGGCATTGATGCAGTGCAGTGGGCCAAGGAAGCCGCCGACCGTGGGGTAGGGGAGATCCTGCTGAACTCCATCGACGCCGACGGCACTAAAGAAGGTTTCGATCTGGAGATGATCCGTACCGTGCGTGCCGCGGTGCAGGTGCCGCTGATCGCCTCAGGCGGCGCAGGCAAACCCGAGCATTTCCCCCCGGCCGTGGCGGCCGGTGCCGATGCCGTCTTGGCCGCGTCCGTGTTCCATTTCGGACCCGACGATGCCATCGCCCAGGTGAAGGACGCAATCCGCGCTGCAGGGTACCCCGTCCGCTGAGACCGGACACGTCCGGAGTCAGGGACCGATTTCGGCGCTCTGCAGCAATGCGACAGCATCGGGCTGGCCTTCGAAGGTTACGAGGGCGTGCTGGGTACGGCCATGGGCGTGCATGAGCAGTTCCCCCGGCTCTCCGACGATCGCTACCGACACCGAGGCACGCTTCGCAACGTGCCGGGGGCCATCGGGGCGCACCAGGACAATGCCCAGATCAACTCCGCGATACAGGAGAGCGGCCCGTTTGATTAGGTCGTCCCACAAGGCGTTGGAGTATTCCTCATCCAAGGCGCGCGGTGCCCATCGCGTGGTGGCACGCCTGACGTCTTCGGTGTGCACGAAGTACTCGATAAGGTTTGCGGCAGCATCGACCGATTTGAGCTTCAGCGGCGAGAGCCGGGGCGGGCCGGCGCGGAAGGCCTTCACCAATTTGCTGTAGCCCGCTGTTCCGCGCGATTTGTCCGCCAGCTTCCGGGTGGCTTCGTCTGAAACCTTGGACAAGGGCTTGAATGCCATGCCCAGTTGGGCCGTCAACCGGTGCTCGCGCAGATACAGATGTGCTGCCAGGTCGGCAGTCCGCCAGCCTTCACAGAGCGTGGCGGAGTCCGGGCCGGCTGCTAGCAGAGTCTCGGCCAGAACTTCACGGGACGGGTCAACGAAATGCATCAATCCTGAACCTAGCATGAAGCGGCCATTTTTGGGCCGCTCATAACGTTGTGTGGCCTCGTTGCCGGGCGGCAAACGGCCCACTGCCGAAGCACTAGACTTGAAGGGATGTCCTCCCAGCCTGAATCCCCGAATGTATCCTTGGCCGGCGCCGGCAGCGAAGTCCTGCCCTCCGCCGTTGCAGACCTGCTTAAGCGCGACGCAGCCGGCCTCGTCGCCGCCATCATCCAGCAGCACGACACCGCCGAAGTGCTCATGCTGGGCTGGATGGATGACGAGGCGCTGCGCCGTACGCTCTCCTCCGGGAGGGTGACCTTCTATTCGCGGTCACGCCAGGAGTATTGGCGCAAGGGCGATACATCCGGGCACGTGCAGTGGGTGAAATCCGTGGCGCTGGACTGCGACGGCGATGCCCTCCTGATCCAGGTCGATCAGGTCGGCGCAGCCTGCCATACAGGCACCAGGACCTGCTTCGATGGCCGCAGTGTCGACGTCGTTGTTGGAAACCGTGCCGAAGAAGAACCGCTAGCGAAAGAAAACAAGTAATGCAGGACCTTGGTGTCATCAGCCCCACGCTGGAGGAGTTCCGCTCCCTTGCCCGTGACCGGCGGGTTATCCCGGTCTCCCTCAAGGTGCTCGCTGATGACCAGACACCCATCTCCCTTTACCGCAAGCTCGGCGGCGGGCAGTCAGGAACATTCCTGCTCGAGTCCGCTGCAGTGGGCGGAGTCTGGTCCCGCTACTCGTTCATCGGCACCCATTCCAAGGCCACGCTGACCAGCAAGGACGGCCAGGCACACTGGCTGGGGGAGCCGCCGGCCGGCGTGCCGCTGGACGGCAATCCGGTCGAGGCGCTGCGGCAGACGGTGGAGGCGCTGCGGACGGAACGATTTGACGGGCTTCCGCCGTTAACGTCCGGACTCGTGGGCTTTGTGGGCTGGGAAGCAGTGCGCCGTTGGGAAAAGCTGACAAGCCCGCCCGAAGAGGACCTGCCGCTGCCGGAGCTGGCCATGTGCCTGGTTACGGATATGGCCGTCCACGACAACGCCGAAGGCACCGTTACCCTGATCGCCAACGCCATCAACTTCGATGGCAGCGACGAGCGGGCGGACGACGCCTGGCGCGACGCGGTGGAACGGGTCCGCCGGATGCTGGGCCAGCTCAATGAGCCGCTGGCCCAGCAGATCTCAGTACTGGAAAACAGCGCGCTGTCGACCGATGAACTGATGGATTCCGTCACGCACAGCTGGGCCGAGGAGCAGTACCTGGCGGCGGTCGACCGGGGCAAGGAAGCGATTGTCGACGGCGAAGTCTTCCAGGTGGTGATTTCACGCCGGTTCGAAACGGAGTGTTCGGCCTCGGCGCTCGACGTCTACCGGGTGCTGCGCAACCTCAACCCGAGCCCCTATATGTACCTGTTCAGCCTGGAGGATGCCGACGGCAACGCGTACTCCATCGTCGGGTCTTCGCCCGAGGCGCTGGTCACGGTGACCGGGGACGAAGTCATTACGCACCCGATCGCCGGATCACGCCCCCGCGGCAAAACGGTGGAACAGGACAGGGAGCTCGCTGAAGAGCTGCTCGCGGACCTCAAGGAGCGCGCCGAACACCTGATGCTCGTGGACCTGGCCAGGAACGACATCTCGAAGGTCTGCGATCCGGGAACCGTGGATGTCAGCCAGTTCATGGAGGTGGAGAAGTTCAGCCACATCATGCATCTCGTTTCCACCGTGGTCGGCAGGCTCTCCGATGATAAGTCTGCCTACGACGTGCTGGCCGCGACGTTTCCGGCAGGCACGCTCTCCGGTGCGCCGAAACCGCGGGCCCTGCGCCTGCTTGATGAACTCGAACCACACCGACGCGGCATCTACGGCGGCGTAGTGGGCTATCTGGACTTTGCCGGCGACATGGACATGGCTATTGCCATCCGTTCCGCCCTGCTGCGTGATGGCCGCGCGTATGTTCAGTCGGGCGGCGGAATCGTGGCGGACTCGGATCCCGCCACCGAAGCCATCGAATCCGTAAACAAGGCCGCCGCTCCGCTGCGCGCGGTGACCTTGGCCACTCGGCTGCATGCCGCCGATCCGGCAGCAATCGTCACCGGTGAAGGCAACTGATGGCTGACCGGACCGAAGTGAAGCCGCCGTCGAGATGGCAGCGCAAGAGCACCGTAGTGATGGCCTCCATCCTGGCCTCGCTGGCTGCCTTTGGCGCGACTACCCAGACCTGGCTCAACGTGAGGCTGCCGCAGAGCACGGTGCAGACGCCGGACTTGAGCGTGGCCGGCAGCGAGGCTGCCATCGCGGTCACGGCGCTGGCTCTGGTAGGACTGGCCGCGGCGCTGGCGGCCTCCATCGCCGGGCGGATTGCCAGAATTGTCATTGCGGTGCTGCTGGCGTTGGCCGGAACCGGGATCGCACTCTCCAGCTACCAGGTGATAGCGGATCCGACCGCTGCAGCCTCAACCGCCATTGGTGAGGCCACCGGACAGGTCGGGCAGGCCGCGGAAATCACATCCACTGTATTTCCCGTACTGGCGCTGTTGGCGGGTCTCCTGATGGCCGCTTGCGCGGTATGGCTGGTCCTTGCCGGCCGCCGCTGGCAGGCCAGCAGGAAGTACACCAGTGCAACCGCTCGGCGGGCGGACGGTTCGCCCTCCGACCGCGGCGGTCCGGTGGACGAGAGCGACAGCTGGGACCAGCTCAGCCGGGGCACGGATCCCACAGACTAGGGGACCGGGCAGGCCTAAAGTCATAGTGGCCGGTCCGCTGAAAATCAATGGCAGAATATAGGCAGTACCGTTTCTTCAGGGAGTTAGATAATGGGCAATCACGCCACCGTCACCGAGAAATCATCCAACGAGCAGGCCGTTTCCAGCATTCACGACGAAGTCATCGGCCATGGAAACAGCCCGGCTGCCTGGACCTGTGTCCTGATCATGATCGTCGGCAGCATTGTCTCCGGTATCGGTTTCGTCATGGCTTCGCAACTGGTTTTCTGGGCCGGCGTTGTTGTCATGTTCATTGGCCTGATCGTTGGCTGGATCATGAAGAAGGCTGGCTACGGAGTGGACGGCGACAAGCTTATGAACAGCGGTCACTGAGAGTGACTGTTCTCGACGACATCATCGTTGGGGTCAGGGAAGATCTTGAAACCCGTCGGGCGGAACTTCCGCTGGAGGAGCTAACAAAACGCGTTGCTGCCGCGGCGGCGCCGCGTGATGCCTATGCCGCCCTCGGCGGCCCGGCCAGCCCGCGAACCGAGCTCAAGGTGATTTCCGAGGTCAAGCGCAAGAGCCCTTCCAAGGGCGACCTGGCGCAGATCACAGACCCGGCCGAACTGGCACGACGCTACGAAAAAGGCGGAGCGGCAGTTATCAGCGTGTTGACCGAGCAGCGCCGCTTCGGCGGGTCGCTCGCCGATCTGGATGCCGTGCGCGAGGCCGTCGACATTCCGGTCCTGCGCAAGGACTTCACGGTCGACGAATACCAGATCTGGGAAGCGCGGGCACATGGTGCGGACCTCGTCCTGCTCATCGTTGCCGCGCTGGAAGATTCCCAGCTGCGCGCATTCCTGGACCTGACGCACCGTTTGGGCATGAACGCTCTGGTGGAAACGCATACGGCCGAGGAAATTGAACGTGCCGTCGCCGTCGGTGCCCGGATCATCGGGGTCAACGTCCGCAACCTCAAGACGCTGGACGTGGACCGTTCCATCTTCGCCTCGCTGGCCGAAAAGATTCCGTCGGATGCGGTCATCGTGGCCGAATCCGGCGTACGAAACGCCGACGACGTTGCCGACTACGCGGCGAACGGCGCCAACGCGGTGCTGGTTGGTGAAGCACTGGTGATCGGTAATGCACCGGAGCAAGCCGTAGCCGACTTCGGCGCAGCCGGTACCCGGGCAATCGCGGACCGCGGCCAGGGCAGCTAACACAAGCAATACCGTCTCGGCGGCAGGCCCGGTTCTCCAGGTTCCGGGCCTGCCCGGCCGAGAGGTTCGAAACAGACAGGACGGCCAAGCCATGACGCAGAGCCCCGAGACGCCCGACGCCGGCGAAAAGCCGGACACGGCGGATGCATTCCTTTCCAGCGGGAGTCTCCGCCATGCCCCCGGCCCCTACTTCGGCAACTACGGCGGGCGCTGGATGCCCGAATCCCTGATTGCCGCACTTGACGAACTACAGGACACGTTCGACAAGGCCAAGGCCGACCCGGAGTTCATCGCCCAGGTGGCGGAACTGAACCGGAACTATTCAGGCAGGCCGTCGCTGCTGACGGAGGCCAAGCGGTTTTCGGCCCACGCCGGCGGCGCCCGGATCTTCCTCAAGCGCGAAGACCTGAACCATACAGGCTCACACAAGATCAACAACGTGCTGGGTCAGGCCCTGCTGGCCAAGCGGATGGGCAAGACCCGCATCATCGCCGAAACAGGCGCCGGACAGCACGGCGTGGCAAGCGCGACGGCGGCGGCACTCCTCGGGCTCGAATGCGTTGTTTACATGGGTGCCGAAGACACCCGGCGCCAGGCTCTGAACGTCGCCCGGATGGAGTTGCTCGGCGCCACGGTTATCCCTGTCACTGCCGGATCCCAGACCCTGAAGGACGCCATCAACGAGGCGCTGCGCGACTGGGTTGCCAACGTGCATACCACGCACTATCTACTGGGCACTGCCGCCGGAGCCCACCCGTTCCCCGCGTTGGTGCGCTATTTCCATGAAGTGATCGGCGACGAGGCACGCGAGCAGATCCTCGCCCAGACCGGCCGGCTTCCGGATGCAGTCTGCGCTTGTATCGGCGGCGGATCGAACGCCATCGGCATTTTCCATGGCTTCCTCGACGATCCTTCGGTGGAACTTTACGGCTTTGAAGCAGGCGGCGAGGGCGTCGACACCGACCGCCACGCAGCCACCATTACCCTCGGCCGCCCCGGGGTACTGCACGGCGCACGCTCCTACCTGATGCAGGATGACGACGGGCAAACCATCGAGTCCCACTCCATCTCGGCGGGCCTGGACTACCCCGGCGTCGGCCCGGAACACTCCTACCTTTCGGACATCGGCCGCGCCAAGTACGAACCGGTGACCGACAGCGAGGCCATGGACGCCTTCCGGCTGCTTTGCCGCACGGAAGGCATCATTCCGGCCATCGAGTCCTCGCACGCGCTGGCCGGTGCCCTCCGCGTCGGCAAGAAGCTCACCTCCGGCAAACAGAACCCGCAGGACGTCATCATCGTCGTCAACCTGTCCGGCCGCGGAGACAAAGACGTGGCCACCGCAGCAGAGTGGTTCGACCTGCTCGACGGTAACTCGCCGGAAGCCGAAATCGGCGCTGAAGGAGAACAACTGTGAATTCTGCCGCCATCGCCAGCAAATCAGCTGCAGCCATCGAGAAGGCACGGTCCGAGGGCCGTACCGCACTGATCGGCTACCTGCCCGCCGGCTACCCCGATGTGCAGGGCACCATCGACGCCGCCGTCGCACTGGCCGAAAACGGTGCCGATGTGATCGAGATCGGTATCCCGTACTCAGATCCGGTCATGGACGGCCAGGTCATCCAGACCGCCACCGTGCAGGCCCTCGAAAACGGATTCCGTGTCCACCAGGTATTCGACATCGTGGCCGGCATTACCTCCCGCTGTGAGGCTGCCGTCCTCGTCATGACCTATTGGAACCCGGTCATGCGCATGGGCGTCGACGACTTTTCCCGGCGCCTGGCCGAAGCCGGGGGAGCAGGCCTGATTACCCCTGATCTGATCCCGGACGAAGCAGCCGAATGGTTCGAAGCGTCGGATAAGTACGGACTGGACCGGGTCTTCCTGGTGGCCCCATCGTCGACGCCGGAACGCATGGCGATGACCGTCAAGGCCAGCCGCGGATTCGTCTACGCCGTGTCCATCATGGGCGTGACCGGTGCGCGCACCAGCGTCAGCAGCGCAGCGCAGCAGGTCGTCGAGGCGGCCCACGCGGCCGGCGCCGAGCGCGTCTGCGTCGGCCTGGGCGTTTCGAAGGCCGAACACGTCCGCGAAATCGGGGCTTACGCCGAGGGTGCCATCGTCGGAACCGCGCTGGTCGCCACGCTGGGCGCCGAGGGCGTGGAAGCCGTGGGCAAACTCGCGGCGGAACTGCACAGCGGTACCACCAAAAACTGATCCTCCGCCGCCACCAAAGCCGAACAAAGGACCGCTACCGGTGCAGACGACTACTTCCCTTGTGATCCCGGCGTCGATTCCGAGTCCGGACTGGTCCGGGTTCAGCATCGGCCCGCTGACCATCCACGCGTATGCCCTGTGCATCCTCGCCGGCATTATCGCCGCTTTGTGGCTGACGGACCGCCGGTGGCAGGCCAGGAAGGGACCCGAAGGGGTGGTCTGGGACATTGCCATTTGGGCAATTCCCTTCGGCATCATCGGCGGGCGGCTCTACCACGTCTTCTCGTCGCCGGACGCTTACTTCGGTCCGAACGGTGACCTGAGCCTGATCCCGCAGATCTGGCTCGGTGGTCTGGGAATCTGGGGAGCCGTGGCACTGGGCCTGCTGGGCGCATGGATCGGTTGCCGCCGGGCAGGCGTCAAACTGACTGCATTCATGGACGCAGCGGCGCCCGGCGTGCTGCTGGCGCAGGCCATAGGCCGCTGGGGAAACTGGTTCAACCAGGAACTGTTCGGCAGCCCCACGGACCTGCCCTGGGGTCTGGAAATCGATGCCGACCACGCCAATTTCCCGCCCGGCGCCGAACCGGGCACGCTGTTCCATCCGACGTTCCTTTACGAATCGCTCTGGAACCTGGCCGGCGTTGCCCTGCTGCTGCTGATCGATAAGCGCTTCAAGCTCCGCCGCGGGATGCTCTTCTGGCTCTACGTCGCGTACTACACGCTGGGCCGCGTCTGGATCGAAATGATGCGCATCGACGATGCCGAAATGATCACTCTCTTCGGCGTGACGCAGCGTTTGAATGTCTGGACCTCGCTGTTGCTGTTGGTGGCCGCGCTCGTCATATTCGTGCTGCTGTCCCGGAAACCGCGGACTCCCGAGATGGACTCCGTCTACCTGTCCGGCCGCGAGCCACAGGCGGAAATAGACCCCAAGATCGACGGCGGTGCTCCCGCCGCCGCCCGTAACGCCGGCGCCGACGGCGTTAACACAACAGAAACCGGAAAGAAAAAAACGGACAAAAACGTGTCCGGGGCCACCGGGCGTGTTAGTGTCGCTGATAATTCTTCGGAGACAGGAAAAACCTCCGCGTCCGGCACCAGCGGCACGACTGGGCCCGTGGACTCCGAAGACAAATAGCGCCTCCCGGGCCACCGCCCGGTGAGCTGCAGCATCTGTGCCGACCACACTGATGTGGAATCTCCGTTAGATATCCGTCAACCAGTGCGGGTGCAGCGGATATGACTGCGCTTCTGTCCGGTTTTCCGGAATCAGCAAAATTGTTATGCACCAACCGTGCTGCATAACGTGGGCGAGGTCATACAATTTCCAGTACTAAAGTACGGCCTCGTGCAAGGTGCCGTACTGCGGGGCCAACGGCGTCCCCTTCTCGAGTTCCACTTACGGGAGAAGGAAAACCGTTATGACTCCTCCGTTCAACGGATCCAGTACACCACGCAACTTCGGCGGCGGGAACGGCAGCGCGCAGGTCGCTTCGCCGTTTACCCGATTCGCCGCCTATCCGGAACGCGCGGGCCTCTACGACCCCGCCAACGAAAAAGATGCCTGCGGACTGGCAGTTATTGCCACGCTGCGCGGCGAACCCGGCCACGACATCGTCGACGCAGCCCTGACCGCCCTGCGCAACCTCGAACACCGCGGTGCGGTGGGCGCCGACGAAGGTACCGGGGACGGAGCAGGATTGCTCACGCAGATCCCGGACGAGTTCTTCCGTGCCGTGACAGGATTTGAGCTCCCGAACGCCGGCGAGTACGCCGTCGGAACCGCCTTCCTCCCGAACGATGAGTCCGAAGCCGACGTAGCCCAGGCCGGGCTGGAATCGCTGGCCGAAGAAGAAGGCCTTGTGGTCCTGGGTTGGCGCGAAGTGCCGATTGTCTCGGACCTGGTCGGTGCCATGGCACGGGCCTGCATGCCGCACTTTGTGCAACTTTTCCTTGGGATGGATCCCCGCGGCGGCACGGACACCTCGGAACTCGACGCCAAGGTCTTCCGCGTCCGCAAGCGTGCGCAGAACAAGTTCGGTGTCTACTTCCCGTCCTTATCGTCCAAGACCATTGTGTACAAGGGCATGCTGACCACCGCGCAGCTGGAGCCGTTCTATCCGGACCTCTCGGACAGCCGCTTCAAAACCAAGCTGGGGATTGTCCACTCCCGCTTTTCCACCAACACGTTCCCGTCGTGGCCGCTAGCCCAGCCCTTCCGCACCATCGCGCACAACGGCGAGATCAATACCGTCAAGGGCAACCGGAACTGGATGCGTGCCCGCCAGTCGCAGTTGAGCAATCCTGTGCTCGGTGAGATTCCCGAAGAGCTGTTCCCGATCTGCACCCCCGGGGCCTCGGACTCGGCTTCCTTCGACGAGGTCGCCGAACTGCTGATGCTTTCCGGCAAGCCGATCACCCAGGCCATCATGATGATGATCCCGGAGGCCTGGGAGAACCACGCCACCATGGATCCGGAAAGCCGGGCGTTCTACCAGTACCACTCGATGCTGATGGAGCCTTGGGACGGTCCCGCAGCGGTGTCGTTCACCGATGGCAAGCTGGTAGGCGCGGTGCTCGACCGCAATGGTCTCCGGCCCGCCCGTTACTGGGTCACCGAGGACGGCCTCGTGGTGCTCGCCTCCGAAGTCGGCGTTGTCAACATCGCACCGGAACGGGTAGTCAGGAAGGGACGGGTTTCGCCCGGGAAAATGTTCCTCGTCGACACCGAAGCCGGCCGCCTCATCGAGGACCAGGAGATCAAGTCCGAAATTGCAGCGGCAAACCCGTGGGGCGAATGGGTCAAGGAAAACATGATTCGCCTCGAGGACCTGCCCGAGCGCGAGCACGTGGTCCACACCCCGGCCTCAATTATCCGGCGCCAGCGCACCTTCGGCTACACACACGAAGAGTTGCGGATTCTGCTGGGTCCGATGGCCCGTACCGGCGCGGAACCCTTGGGCGCCATGGGAACCGACACCCCGATAGCGGTGCTTTCCAAGCGTCCGCGGCTGCTGTTCGACTACTTCGTGCAGTCCTTTGCCCAGGTCACCAACCCGCCGCTGGATGCCATCCGCGAAGAGCTCGTCACGAGCATGCGCGGGTCCATCGGCCCGGATGGCAACCTGCTGTCCACCGGTCAGGTGCGCGCCAAGCAAGTGGCGCTGAAATTCCCGGTCATCAACAATGATGAGCTGGCCAAGATTACTGCGCTCGAAACCGATGAGGGTGCCAAGGCGACCCTGAAAGTCCGCGGTCTGTACCGTCCCGACGGCGGCGAGTCGGAACTGCGCGCCCGGCTGCAGGAGATCTGCGAAAAGGTCTCGGCTGCCGTCAACCGCGGGGTCAAATTCATCATCCTTTCCGACCGCGATTCGAATGCCCAGTGGGCACCGATCCCTTCGCTGCTGCTGACCAGTGCGGTCCACCACCACCTTCTCAAGAGTGCCAACCGCACCAAGATTTCCCTGGTGGTCGAGGCAGGTGACGTCCGGGAGGTGCATCACGTTGCCGTCCTGATCGGCTACGGCGCCTCCGCGGTCAACCCGTACCTGGCGATGGAAAGCTGCGAAGAGCTGGTCCGCAACGGCGACATCCAGGGTGTGACCGAAGCCGAGGCTGTTTACAACCTGATCAAGGGCCTGGGCAAGGGCGTCCTGAAAATCATGTCCAAAATGGGCATATCCACCGTCGCGTCCTACTGCGGTGCGCAGACCTTCGAAGCCCTTGGCCTGGCGCAGAGCCTGGTGGACCAGTATTTTGCCGGCACCCAGTCCCAGCTCGGCGGCGTTGGCCTTGATGTCATCGCGGCCGAAACCGCGGCACGGCATGTACAGGCCTACCCGAGCGACGGAATCGAAGATCCGCACCGTTCACTGGAGGTGGGCGGCGAGTACCAGTGGCGCCGCGAAGGACCGCCGCACCTGTTCAATCCGGAGACGGTCTTCCGGCTGCAGCACTCCACGCGAGAGCGCCGCTACGACATTTTCAAGGCCTATACGCAGGGAGTGAATGACCAGTCCAAGGACCTGATGACCCTGCGCGGGCTGCTCAAGTTCAAGACGGGGAACCGCCCGGCCGTGCCGCTGGAAGAAGTCGAATCGGTCGCCAGCATCGTCAAGCGGTTCTCCACCGGCGCGATGAGCTATGGGTCCATCTCCAAGGAGGCCCACGAGACGCTGGCCATTGCCATGAACCGCCTCGGCGCCAAGTCCAACACCGGCGAGGGCGGCGAGGACGTGGACCGGCTGCTGGATCCGGAGCGCCGCTCCGCCATCAAGCAGGTGGCATCCGGCAGGTTCGGCGTCACCAGCCTGTACCTGACCAACGCCGACGACATCCAGATCAAGATGGCCCAGGGCGCCAAGCCCGGCGAGGGCGGGCAGCTGATGAGCCAGAAGGTCTATCCCTGGGTAGCCCGGACACGGCACTCGACCCCCGGCGTCGGGCTTATTTCGCCGCCGCCACACCACGATATTTACTCCATCGAGGACCTGGCGCAGCTGATTTACGACCTGAAACGGTCCAACCCGTCGGCCCGTGTGCACGTAAAGCTGGTTTCGGAGGTCGGGATCGGCACTGTGGCCGCTGGCGTGACCAAGGCGAAGGCCGACGTCGTGCTGATTTCAGGGCACGACGGCGGCACCGGCGCCAGTCCGCTGAACTCGCTCAAGCATGCTGGTGTTCCTTGGGAGCTCGGCTTGGCCGAGACGCAGCAGACACTGATGCTCAACGGCCTGCGTGACCGCGTGGTTGTCCAGGTGGACGGCCAGCTCAAAACCGGCCGTGACGTGGTGATCGCTGCGCTGCTGGGCGGCGAGGAATTCGGCTTCGCCACCGCGCCGCTGGTGGTCTCGGGCTGCATCATGATGCGGGTATGCCACCTCGATACCTGCCCCGTGGGCGTGGCGACCCAGAACCCGGAACTGCGCTCCCGGTTCACCGGGAAGCCGGAATTCGTTGTGAACTTCTTCGAATTCATTGCCGAGGAGGTCCGCGAGATCCTGGCCGAGCTCGGCTACCGGAGTCTGGACGAAGTCATCGGCCATTCCGAGCTGCTCGATGCCGGCAAGGCCATCGACCACTGGAAGGCCGACGGACTGGACCTGGATCCAATCCTGCGCGGCAACCGCTTCGATGCCCACTCGCCGCTGCGAAACACCACACAGCAGAACCATGAGCTGGACAAGCACTTCGACAACCAGTTGATCGCAATGAGCGCCGAGGCACTGACCAACCGGGCGCCGGTACGGATCAGCCTGGACATCGTCAACACTGACCGCTCGGTGGGGACCATGCTCGGCCACGAGGTCACCAAGCGCTTCGGCATCGACACCCTGGCCCAGGACACGATCGACGTGACCCTCAACGGGCAAGCCGGCCAGTCGCTGGGTGCCTTCCTGCCCGCCGGCATCACGCTGCGCCTGCTCGGCGATTCCAACGACTATGTGGGCAAGGGCCTCTCCGGCGGACGCATCATTGTCCGTCCGGACCGGGACAACGTCTTCGCAGCCGAACGCAACGTGATCGCCGGAAACGTTATCGGCTACGGTGCCACCAGCGGCGAGATGTTCCTCCGGGGCCAGGTGGGCGAGCGGTTCCTCGTTCGGAACTCGGGTGCCACCGCCGTCGTCGAAGGCATTGGCGACCATGGCTGCGAATACATGACCGGTGGAACGGCACTGATCCTGGGGCGGACCGGCCGGAACTTCGGGGCGGGCATGTCCGGCGGCGTGGCCTACGTGCTGGAGCTGGACCGGGCACAGCTGAACAAGCAGAGCATGGACAACAAGGAACTGCTGCTGCTCCCGCTGGATGCCGAAGACCGCGGGACCGTTGGCGCGCTGATCAAGCAGCATGCGGAGGAGACCGGTTCCCGGTTGGGCGAGCAGTTGCTGCAGGATCTTGACGCAACCATTTCACGCATGACCAAAGTGCTGCCGCGGAACTACTCGGCGGTGCTGGAAACCCGGGCCACCGCTGAATCCGAGGGACTCGATCCCGACGGCGATGTTGTCTGGTCACGAATTTTGGAGGTAACCGGTGGCTGATCCACGCGGATTCATGAAGGTACGCGAACGCCAGACTCAGCCGAGGCGTCCGGTCCCGGTCCGCATCATGGACTGGAAGGAAGTGTACGAGGCACAGGAAAAGGGCGTGCTGAAGGCCCAGGCCGGACGCTGCATGGACTGCGGCATCCCGTTCTGCCATCAGGGCTGCCCGCTGGGGAACCTGATTCCGGAATGGAATGACCTCACCTGGCGCGGCAAGGGACAGGAAGCGATTGAGCGCCTGCACGCCACCAACAACTTCCCCGAATTCACGGGACGGCTGTGCCCGGCCCCGTGCGAGTCGTCCTGCGTGCTGGGGATCAACCAGCCCGCCGTGACCATCAAGCAGGTCGAGGTATCCATCATCGACGAGGCCTTCGACAACGGGTGGGTCACGCCGCTGGCGCCGGAGCGCCTGACCGGGCAGACTATCGCCGTCGTCGGTTCCGGCCCCGCCGGCCTGGCCACCGCCCAGCAGCTGACGCGGGCGGGACACACCGTCGCAGTGTACGAGCGTGACGACAAGGTCGGCGGCCTGCTGCGCTACGGTATTCCGGACTTCAAGATGGAGAAAGACCATCTGGAGCGGCGTCTGGAGCAGATGCGTGCCGAGGGCACCCGGTTCCGCACCGGCATCGAGATCGGCAAGGATGTCAGCTGGGAGCAGCTGCGCCGCCGGTACGACGCCGTAGTGATCGCTACCGGCGCCACCGTGCCGCGCGACCTGGCCATACCTGGCCGCGAGCTGGACGGCGTCCACTTCGCCATGGAGTACTTGGTCCAGGCCAACCGCGTTGTGGCGGGGGAGAAGGTGGAGAACCAGATCGATGCCCGTGGCAAGCACGTAGTGATCCTCGGCGGCGGCGACACCGGAGCTGACTGCCTCGGCACGGCGCACCGCCAGCAAGCGGCGTCGGTCACCACGCTGGCAATTGGAAAGCAGCCGCCGGCGGAGCGTGCCGCGCACCAGCCCTGGCCGACGTTCCCCACATTGTTCGAAGTGGCTAGTGCCCATGAGGAAGGCGGCGAGCGAACCTACCTTGCCTCCACCGTTGAATACCTGGGCGACAGCGAAGGCAAGCTGCGCGCGCTGAAGGTCGCGGAGACCGAATTCGTGGACGGCAAACGTGTGCCCAAGGCGGGCACCGAACACCAAATCCCGGCGGATCTGGTCTTGCTCTCCCTCGGCTTCACCGGTCCGGAACCTGCAGGTATCGCCGAACAGGTGAAGGCAGAGTTCGACAACCGTGGCAACGTGGTCCGGGACGGTTACTACATGACCAACACGGACGGCATCTTCGTGGCCGGTGACGCGGGGCGTGGACAGTCGCTGATTGTCTGGGCCATCGCCGAAGGCCGCGCCTGCGCTGCGGCCGTCGACAAGTGGCTGACCGGGCAGACGCGCCTGCCCGCTCCGGTGGCTCCGACCGACAGGCCGATAGCCGCCCTGCCGATGTAATGAACCCGGCTGTACGCCGTGGATACGCCCATAACTGCATGAGAGAACTAGGCTAGGTTTATGAGACGAGCGAAAATAGTTGCAACTTTTGGTCCTGCTATTTCCAGCTACGAAAGCACCTTGGAAGTCCTCAAAGCCGGCGTTGATGTTGCCCGCATGAACATGAGCCATGGCGACTACAGCGTGCATCAGGAAACCTACGAGAATGTGCGCCGCGCCGCGGCCGAGCTGGGCAAACCTGTTGGCATCTTCGCCGACCTCCAGGGACCCAAAATCCGGCTCGGCCGCTTCGCGGACGGCCCGCATGACCTGAAGGTGGGGGACACCTTCACTATCACCACCGAAGACATCGAAGGCACGGCCGAGCGGTGTTCGACCACCTTTAAGGGCCTGCCGCAGGACGTCAACGCGGGAGATCCGCTGCTGATCGACGACGGCAAAGTTGCCCTGCGTGCCGTGAAGGTCACCGACACCGAAGTTGTCACCGAAGTGACCGTGGCAGGCACCGTCTCCAACAACAAGGGCATCAACCTGCCCGGTGTCGCGGTCAACGTGCCGGCACTGAGCGAGAAGGACGAAGCGGACCTGCGCTGGGCCATCCGCACCGGCGTAGACATGGTGGCGCTTTCCTTCGTACGCAATGCGGGCGACGTGCGCCGCGTGCACGAGATCATGGACGAGGAAGGCCGGCGCACGCCCGTCATCGCCAAGATCGAAAAGCCCCAGGCCGTGGATGCGCTGGAAGAGATCATTGACGCCTTCGACGCCATCATGGTGGCCCGCGGCGATCTCGGCGTCGAACTGCCGCTCGAGGATGTCCCCGTGGTGCAGAAGCGGGCCATCGAACTCGCCCGCCGCTGGGCGAAGCCCGTGATCGTGGCCACCCAGGTGCTGGAGTCCATGATCGAGAATCCTCGGCCTACCCGTGCCGAGGCATCCGACTGTGCCAATGCTGTGCTGGACGGTGCGGATGCGGTCATGCTCTCCGGCGAGACCAGCGTGGGCGCGTACCCGCTGGAGACGGTCAACACGATGGCCCGGATCATCGAGTCCACGGAGCAGCATGGACTGGACCGTGTCCCGCCGCTGGGCAGCAAGCCCAAGACCCGTGGCGGTGCCATTACCCGTGCCGCCGTCGAAATTGCGAACCAGTTGGACGCGAAGTACCTCTGCACCTTCACCCAGTCCGGGGACTCGGCACGCCGGCTTTCACGTTTGCGTCCAGGCCGGCCGATCTTCGCCTTCACCCCGCTGCAGTCGACCCTAAACGTCATGTCACTGATCTGGGGCATTCAGCCGCTGCTGGTGGAGTTCGTCGAGCATACGGACAAGATGACAGCCCAGGTTGACCGTGTGCTTTACGAGAAGGGACTGGTGGACATTGACGACCTGGTTGTCATCGCCGCCGGTTCCCCTCCCGGAAAGGCCGGATCGACCAACTCGCTGAAGGTCCACCGTGTCGGTGACCTCGCGGACGCCGGTGAGTTGTTGAACGGCTCGAACCCCCGGCACGAGAAGGTGGGTCCCTGGCCCACGTAGGGCAGGTGCAGCATCGCTAAACGCCAGTGGCCGGTCCCGTTCAGGACCGGCCACTGGCGTTCGCGGGGCTAGTTGACCTGGTTGATGATGGTTTCGGCGACTTCGCGCATGCTCAGACGGCGGTCCATGGAGGTCTTCTGGATCCAGCGGAAGGCCTCGGGCTCGGTCAGCCCCATCTTGGTGATGAGCAGGCTCTTGGCCCGCTCCACCAGCTTGCGCGTGGCGAACTGCTCCTGCAGGTCGGACACCTCGGACTCCAGTGCCTTGATCTCTTGGTGGCGGGAGAGCGCAATCTCGATGGCTGGCACCAGATCGGCGGGGGTGAACGGCTTGACCACATAAGCCATCGCACCGGCGTCGCGTGCCCGTTCGACCAGTTCCTTCTGGCTGAAGGCGGTCAGCAGCACCACGGGGGCGATGCGCGCTTTCACAATCTGCTCGGCCGCGGTGATCCCGTCCATGACCGGCATCTTGACGTCCATTAGGACCAGATCCGGCTTGAGCTCGGTGGCCAGTTCGACGGCCTTCTCCCCGTTGTCGGCTTCGCCAACGACGTCGAATCCTTCGCCCCGGAGGATCTCGACAATGTCCAGGCGGATCAAAGTTTCGTCTTCGGCGACGACAACGCGGCGCGTGGGGGTGGACTCGTTTTGCTCAGACACTGGTACTCCTCGATGAGTTTTGTAACCCTTTTGCTGCGGTTCTCGGAAATAGCCTATCGGCATGTAGAGTAGATTCGCGCACTCAAGGAGCATGACAGTCTTCACAAAGGCCTGTTGGTCGCCGGAGATTTTACGGTGAATGTGTTCCTGGCCCGAGTGGCGGAATGGCAGACGCGCTGCACTCAAAATGCAGTATCGAAAGGTGTGTGGGTTCGAGTCCCACCTCGGGCACCGAAATCTAGGGGCAAAACAGGGGTTCGTGTACAGTGGTAGCGAATCGGTGTACACGAGGGGTAGCATTCACGCATGGCAAGCGTGGGGGAACGTAAACGAAAAGACGGCAGCACCGCCTACTGGGTGAGGTGGCGCAACGCCGACGACGGCAAGCAAACCAGCTACACCACGGACGACAAGCAGGCAGCCGAGCTGGTCCAGAGAATACTGAATGCCAACGGGCAATCATTGACAGCCCTCGAGAACATTCTCGAAGAGATCACACCTACCGGCCCCACAGTGGCCGAAGTCATCGAAGAGCATATCGACCTGCTGATGCGTGCCACACCGCAGACGGTGCACAACTACCGGAAAATGCTGGACCTCCACCTATCGGATCTTGGCCGGCTGAACGTTGAAGAGCTCGGCTACCGGGACGTTGCGTTATGGGTGCAGGACATGCAACGGAAGCCCCGCTCAGCGAAGACCATTAGGAACGTGCACGGGCTCCTATCCTCAGCCATGAACACGGCGGTGAAACTGCGCTACCGGGCGGATAATCCGTGCGATGGGATCGCGTTACCGTCCACAGAGTCCAAAGGGGATAAGATGCAGGCGCTCACCTCGGATGAGTACAAGCTGGTTCGGGAGTGCATCACCCCGGAGCATCGCATATTGGCCGATTTTCTGGTGTACACGGGTGCCAGGTTCGGTGAAGCCACCGCCGTAGGCGTCTCGGACATTGATCTTGGGTCCGCGCCGGCGCTGGTGCGGATCAACAAGGCGTGGAAGCGGTCAGGGTCCAGCGGGCATTACATTGCGGAGCCGAAGACTGCGACGTCGAAGCGCACCGTGTCCATCCCGTCCCGGCTCGCGGACGAGCTCCGGGAACATGTCGAGGGTGTTGGCCGTAGCGAGCTCGTGTTCCAGTCGCCGAAGGGCGGGAGGCTGCCGCACGTCCTGTTCTGGCGTGACGCATGGACACCCGCCATACGGGACGCTCAGCGCCTCGGACTGGAAAAGGACCCGACACCCCACGATCTGCGCCACACGTCCGCCAGCTGGCTGCTGGCCGCCGGCCTGCCCCTGTTCGAGGTATCGCGCAGGCTCGGGCACGCATCCGTGGCGATGACAGACAAGGTGTACGGGCATTTCATGCCCGGCTCACAGGGGAACGCGGCCGACATCATGGAAGGCTTGGGCGGGTAGACGACAAAAAGCCCCGCGAACCTGTAAGGATTGCTTACAAGTTCGCGGGGCTGTCGTTTGCTCTACAAGGGTTACTTTGGTTCGGCGCCGAGCCCGATGCGGGTGAGTAGCGCGTTGACTCCGGGGATGGCGGCGATGCGTGCGAGGGCGCCGGCCACGAGCGTCACGGTGGCGGCAGCTGCGAGCAGCCATGCTGTCACGGATTCAGGTAGGACCGCGCCGAGTTCTTCGGCGAGGATGTTGAGCACCTGCGGGATGACGATGAGCACGAGCGCGAAGGCTGGGATGCCCACCTCAAGCACCGTGCGCAAGGTGGCCTTCCACGGGTAGGCGGTCTGGGTTGTTGCGCGGTGGTCAGCCATTATTCGTTCTCCTGTGTGGTGTCGAGTTCTGCTTTTTCGTTGGTGGCAAGGTTGACGGTCACGTTCGCGTCGATGGAACCGATGGCGTTCGAGACACCGCGTTCGGCGGCGGCCTCAGCAGCCTTGGCCACACCCTCGATGAGCTTGGCCTCATCGAACTTCTCCCCACCGGACACAGCCTTGATGGCGCCGATCAAACCAGCGATCTGGCCTTCCAGTGCGGCCTGGCCCTGTTTGAGTGCGGCGACGCCCATGTTGGCTTGGAACGAGTTCAGGCCGGCGTCGATGAACAGGGCGTACAGGCTGCGGTCGCTGCGGCTGGTGTTGTCGTAGTTCAGCAGCAGTGACACGGTGCGGTTCGGGATCTTGTTGATCTTGGCGAACACGTCCTCCGTATCGTTTTTGCCGACGTAGGAGTTGGGGAGGTACGCCATGCGCGCCTCGAAGTCTTCTTTGCTGTCGTACCATGACATGATTTGCTCCATGAGTTGATCGAAACCGGTTTTGATGGGGGTGATGGGTGTCGCGGCCTGCGCCGTGACTTTGGTGTTTGCCTTGGCGGTGCGTAACCAGTTCATTCCGCCGGGGAGTCCTGCGGGGTCGATCTTGCCCTGCGTGGACCACTCAAAGTGTGCGATGTCGAGCTTGTGCCCGTACCCGTCACGGAGTGCGTCACGTAGGACCGGGATGGCGGCCAGCTGTGCCGGCGTCCAGTCGTACGGTGGTAGCCCACTGGATTCCATTTCTACGCCGATGAGACGCTGGTTTCCTTCGTCGCGTGGAATGCCCGGGTAGGATCCTGGGCCGGCGTGGTTGCCCCACCCTGCGGCAATGACGTGGGCGGTGCCGTCCCTGCCCAGTACGATCTGACAAAGCGGTCCTGCTAGGCCAGGCCGCCCGTACATGCATATGTCAAGGGTGGGTGCCCCGTCTGAGTATCGGGCGGAAGGTGTGGCCGTGTGATGCCAGAGGGTGCCTTGGACGGCAACGAAGGACCACCCGTTATAGCCGCGGGTCTTCCACCCTGGATGCGTTTTGACCTTTACCCCGCGGCTGCGGAGGACTTCGTCTAAGTCGGTTAGGAATGCCATGTCTGTCTCCTAGGGCTTGGGTTTGGGGTCTTCGTCGCCCAGAAGATCGTTCAGGATGGGCAGATACTTGGCGAAGATTCGGGCCGTGTCGTCGGTTTCCGCTTTTGAGGCGACAAGGTGTTGTTCCAGTAGTTCCTTGACCTCGGATGATGTTTCGGATGCTTGCTGGGATGATCCGATGGCTTTGTCCAAGTCTTCGCGCATGTTCGTTACATGGGAGTTTTGGACTTGCTTTTTGACTTCGGCGACTTCGCGGGTGTTCTCATCGAGTTTGTGGTTCATGGTGGACAGTGTTTCGCCTTGGGCTGTCATTCGGTCCACGACGCCCGGGTTGTCCTCGTTGCCGACGAGCGCGTCAACGAGTCTCACGAATTTGGAGACGGGTTTCCAGATGCGGGATGCCACCCACAGGACGAAACAGGCGGTGATGATCCAGCCGATGACGTGGTCTTGGAAGAGTGCTTGAATCCATGTGGGCATGGGCGGTCCTTATTCAGTTATGGGGGTTGTTTTGGGGCATGGAAAAGCCCCGGTGTGCCAGCACCGGGGCTCCCTGTTTCCATGTGTCTTTAGCGGGTCATGGTGTGTCCAGCGTAACCTTTACGGCTGGATGATTCACTGCAGTAAGCCGGTTTTATTGCTGGTGTTCGGGCAAAAGAAAAGCACCCCACATGGAGGTGCTTCCCGTCTGGCTTGCTGTGCGGTTATAGGTAGGTTTGGTATGGGGTGAGGTGGCCCCAGTTGGACAGGTACATGGCGAGGTAGATGCCGCCCGCGATGCATAGCCCAACCTTGTGGAGCCCGGCGTCCCTGCGTCCTGCTAGCTGGTTGGGTATGAGCAGGATGAGGAAGATGCCGAAGTAGAGTTCCATCCGGTTCACGGCCTCTGACTGGGTGCCGGCAATGAGGAACATGATGCCGATGAGCACGTACATCCCGTACCGCTGGTAGTGCTGGGACCGGCCCAGCCGCATGGCGTATGCGAGTAGGGCTACCCGTGTGACGATGACAAGGTAGGATCCGAGGCCGACAGCGGCAGCGCCGAGGTAGGTGTCGTAGCGTTCGTTGAGGCTGTTCAGGAACGTGGACAGGAACGACCATTGCGATATGCCGCCAGCCGCGACCAGTGCGACCACGCCGAGGATGAGTGCTTTCTTCTTCGTCGGTTTCGCGTTGCGGGCCAGTAGTTGGATCACGGCTACGAGGATCGCGGACGTGTGGAATGTTGCGGCGATGGCGTTGATGATGACGAACGCGGTTTTGTTGCGGTCCAGGAATGTTGACGCATAGAAGCTGAGGGATATGGCGATGCCCTGCCGAATAATGTTGAACGGTGCCACGAAGAACGCCAGCAGCACGTACAGCAGCAGGGACATGGTCGGGTTCAGCGACTGTTTCTTGATGGCCGCGTAGACGGGGATAACGGTGAGCGCGGAGGTCACCCAGAAGATGATGCTGGGGTTGTCGGTGAAGCCGCGCAGGAACAGGGACAGCGCCGTGTACCCGATTTCCTGCGGGGACGCCGCTAACTGTCCGGACCAGTCCACAGTGGAGAGTTCCTGAAACCGTCTGGCGTACATACCGTAGTCCGTGCCCACCTCGTACCGGACAGCGGAGAACGTGACCATGACCGCAATAATGAAGAAGTCAATCGGCGTCCACCGCAACACCCTCACCCTGCGCAGTCCGGGGCGCTCAGTGGCCCGCTGGGTTTGTGACCTCGGGGTGTTGCGGATGAACTCGGACAGCCAGGACAGGAAGCCTGTCGCGGCGGTGACGGCGAAGTATGGGAGCACCCCGGATAACCCTTTCAACGGTGTGGTTGCCGGGGGACCATGCCTTCCCCCGCCTGCCAGTGTATCGGCAAGGCGGGGGAAGGCTCCTCCTACATGACCAGCAGGGGCCGCCAGAACCCGTAAACGAAGACGCGGCCGCGGTCATTGCTTACATACACGCGGGCATCGGGGTAGGCGGGAAGGAAGTCCAGCAGGATCACCGACCCGTCAGGCAGGACCGCAAACAGGCCGTTAACGTTGCCGCCGCTGGAACCGTTGAACGCCACGAAGTAGTAGACGCCGTTGACGGGGTCGATGGCCCCGTAGTAGGGCATGACACCCCAGTGTTCCCCGCCGATCACGGCGCGCCCGGTGGTGGTGGTCAGGGTTGCCGCCTTGGAACTGTAAACAAATGCCGTGGTCGCGTCTTGCACCGACTGAATGTAGGTGTCGATGGGAACAATGTCCTGACCTTCGGTGCGGATGCGCGTGCCAACATCCAACGCCGTGAAATTCGCCGTTGCCGACGTGATCTTGTTGGAGCCTTGGGTGGTGGTCAGGTCGGTGATGCGGCGCGACGGCAGCCCGCCCGGTACGGGCATGTAACGGTGCGAATTTTTGCCGTGCCAGCGCGGCGTATGCGTCTCCCGGTCGATCTTGTATACGACAAGGTGAACGGTCGAGTCGGACGCGAAGTAAATCCAGTCCTCATCAAAACTGATCTGCACCGCCTGCCACGCCTGATTCGCGCCGAACGCGGGTTTCTGCCATGTCAGCCCGTAGTCGGTGGAGTAGTAGACGTACCCGGCACTGTTAGCGTCGCCGGTGGTCATCCAGACGTGGCCGGGGTTGTACGGGTCAACCTCGATGGCGTGGACGTGCCGCCCGGTGAAACCACCCGGACCTAGCACCCTATCCCAATGCGCGCCGTTGATCGAACGGTACACGGATGGTCCGGCTACGGTGTCGCCGTAATCGCCCCAGTAAATGTACTGGTCATCGCAAGCCAGCGCGGTGCTGATGATGTTGGAACCGGCTTCACCGATCAGCAGCGGCGCGGACCACTCAAACTGGGCGGTACCCGCCTTCGGTGATGCCCGCACGATCATCGGCAGACCGTCCGTGCGCATGATCTGCATGTAGTAGATGCCTTGAAACTTCACCATGGAGACATGGCCCATGCTGGCAATGTCCGTTTGCGCGTCCGCGGGCAGGTTCTTCGCCACCCAGTTCAACGGGTTCAACTGGGTGTTTTCGTTCTGGCTGAGACCGTACTGGTTGACGGCAATCACGGCCTCGGGGAAGACACCGATGATCATTTTGCCGGTGTTCGCCTGCTGCGTCTGCCCCATCGCCTGAGCGGAGGACACGCGCTTATCCGCCGCCTTGATGGCACTGGCTGTGGTGGCACTTAGTGCAGTGTTGACGGGGTTGCCGGGCGTCTCAATGTAGCCGGCCACAGCGTCTTGTGTTGGCACGGTGTTCGGGCCGGGTTCGCCCTGCTGCCCGCGCACGTTCCCGGCGACAACTGTTTCACCGTTGTACTTGGTGAGGACCAGGTCATCGCCCACCACGGCGCCCGTGGTCACGGTCTGCACTGCGGCGGCCTCAGCGTCAGCCGCGGACTGTGCGGCATCCACTGCCGCTGTCTTGGCGACACCCGCTGCAGCTTCAGCCTGCGGGAGGCCGTAACCCTTGTTCGTGGGGATGGACACAACCGTCGTCAAATCCACGGTGGCATCGGCGGGCAGGTGGAATGATGCGGCGGGGATCCGGTTCTTGCCAACCGACAGGTCGAATGTGGCGGTCCACGTCCAATCCGTGGTCAGCATGTCCACATCATCCGTGGCAATCAGACGCACACCCCGTTCGCCGGCGCGGCCCGGGCGGCGCGGCATGGGCGTGCACAAGTAGCCGTCCTTATCCAACAGTCCGATGACGGGTTCGGGGAGGACCGTGACCGGGCCATCCGCTGCGTCGGGGTTCTGCAAGTACGGGACAGCCGGGGTGAACAGGACGCGCCCTGACGCGGGGCCGCCGTCCGGGTCCAAACCATCATCAACACCGTCACCGGATGCGATCAGGAACCGCCCGGCAACAGTGCCGGTAGAAACATTCGTGGGAAGCATGATGCGCCTTTCAGGCTAAGAAGAAATGATGCCGGGTACGGGCCGGTTAGTTCGTCCACTCCACAGGGTCGAGCGCCGTCCAAATGGAACCCGTGGAGCTGTGGTTCAGTTCGATCCCGCCCGTGCCGGATCGGGCAACCACCTGCGCTGTGACCGCCATGCTCGATGACGCGGTGCGCCGGTACACCCAGTAGGCGGGGGCGAACCCTGGCGGGAAGTCAGCAACCTTCACAGTGGTGGTGGGGAAGTCCCCGGACGTGGGTTTCACCAGTCCGCGGATCATAGTTTTCCCGTCCTGCTTGCGGACGGCGGGCGCCGGCGAACCCTCAGCAGCGAACCCCGCAGCCAGAACCAGTGGCACCCAGCCCGTATCCAGGTACGGTCCGGACGATGGTGCGTAGATGGCCAGTGCGTCCGGGGTGGGGCGTGGCGCACCGTCGGAGGACGCGACAAGGTACTGGCCGCCCACCATGGTTTGCGCGGACCCGCCGCCATCGAGGATGTACAGGTTGCGGACACCGAGCCGTTCACCGATGGCAACCATGTGATCGCCCACCGCGCCGGACACGTCAGTGACACCGGGGACGGTGACAATCAGCAGGTTCCCGGCGGTGTCGTCGCCGATCAGCTGCCGGCCGGAGATAACCGCATACCGTGCGTACTGGCGGAACCCTGTGACGGCGCCTTCCCGGTACACTGCGGCGCCCCATGAGAACGAGTTCCACCCGCCCTCGGCAACAACTTGTTCCGGTGTCACCGTTTCGTCGTAAATGCGGAGGGAACCGTCGCGCATAAACACGACGGCTTCCCGGCCGCGGTCCTCATCCGGTTCGTTGTCCCACCCCTTGATGATGGTCCCGTCTTTGATTTGCAGGCCGATCAACTGGTTTTCCCACCAGCCGCCCAACCGGTATCCGGTGGCGTTGATCAGGATCTGCGCCTTGTGCTTCGCGTACCGCTGGTCGAGTGTCGAGCGTGGGGGTGTGGGGCTCAGCGAATCATCGGTCGTGAATTTGCGGACAATGCTGCCGCCCTTGGTGCCGCCGGCAACCTTGGTCACGTAGTGGGCGGGGTAGCCTGCGGCGGCGGGCACGTACTCGGTGGAGTAGGAGACTTTGTTCGCGTTAGCGAGCCGTGTGTTGAACTGGCCGTTCAGTACACCGTCGAGTGCTTGCTTGGACTGGGTGTCCCCGGTAATGAACCCGGCAACAGCCTGATCGGCTGCTGTGTGCGTGTCTGTGCCGGGGGTGGTGAGGTTGGTGGCGATGGCCTGATCCGTGGGAACAGTGTTGGGGCCTGGTTCGCCTTGCCGTCCGCGGACGTTGCCGGCGTTCAAGGTTTGCCCGTTGTGCCGGGTGAGTATCAGGTTGTCGCCGGTGACCGTGCCGGCAGTGACGGACCCCGCCGCATAGGTTTCCGCCCTGCCGGCTGCGTCTTCTGCGTCCTGCGCGGACCCGGCGGAGGCGACGGCGGCGGAGGATGCGGCGGCAACCGCCGCCTCAGCCTGCGGCAGCCCGTAACCCTCGCTGGACGGGACGGGTGCCGTCAACGTCAGGTCGAGTGTCACAGCGTCCTGCGGGACGGCGATAGGGTACGAATCCAGTACCCGCCCATCGGCTTTCACGGTGACACGCCACGTCCAGTCCATGACCGCCAGCGACTCATCATCCGTGGCGATAAGGTACACGCCGCGCTGTGACGGGTAGTCCGGGTTTTCCGGGTCCGGGGTGCACAGGTAGCCCTCATAGTCGAGGACGCCGCGCACCGGGCCGGGCAGCCCGCCACCATAAAACGTGACGGGTGCCGGGGCGGCGGCGGGTGCCGGGATTTTCGACACTTCGGGCACAAAATCCACGGTCACCCGCGCAGGCACAGCAGTGGAACCAGTCACTGTGGGGGCGCCGACGCGTCCCGCCAGGAACCGGCCAACCACTTTGACCGTGGAAATGTTCTCAGGGAACGTCATGGGTGCCTCCTAGAAAGCGGCGTAAGTGATGCTGGAAATGTCCACCGAAGAGGCGGATGTGGGGAGGCTGATGCTCATCTGCCCGTAAGCGCGGATCTGCACTTTCGCCCAGCCGTCCACACCGCCGAGCGGGACGGTGAAGAACGAGCCGGCGCCGACAGGGATTTTGGGGCGCGCCTTATCGGGGACGTCGCCGACGATGATCCACTGGCCGGCAGGCCAGTTCCCGCCGCCCGCGGGCACGAGCGCCCCGGACAGGGATACGATGCCCGCCCTGACCACGCAGCCCGGGGTGTACACGCCGTTGTCTTTCAACGCCACGGATGTGTTGAGTTTCAGCGGTTCAACACCCTGGATGATGGATGAGTCGGGCGCCTGTGTGACCCGGGCGTAGATGACGCCGACGTCGCCGGCGGTTCGGACCCCGGATGAGTCTGAGGATGGGTGTGTGGTCATGCCGTTGACCATTGTTTGGACGGATCCGCCGCCGTCGAGCATGATGGCCTGGTGGCAGCCCTCAGCAGCAGCGAGCGCGGAGAGCCTGTTTCCGCCGGTGCCGGTGTTCGCGGAGGACACGCCGGTAACACTGATGATGAGGATGTCGTGGTCGGCTGTGACACCTATGACCTGCCGGCCGGAGTACACGCCCGGCGTGGTGAGCGACGTGAAGTCGGTGAGCGCTTCAATGTCTTGGGCGATGCCGTCGTGCACGAGCAAAGGCCCGAACCCGAACGTGGTTACCACGCCGTCGGCAAGGACTTCTTGCCCGGTCCACCCGTCTTCCACCTTGTACCCTGCTGCGGTGCCATCTGCCCGGAAGCCGAGTGCGTGCATGCCGCGCTGGTAGGTTTCAAAGTCCCGGTACATGATGCCGTTCTTGATTTGGAGGCCGCGGAGCATGTACTGGGTGGGCCGCTCGAGTGTGTCCCAGCCGGTGGCGTTGAACACGATGTCGGCGCCGGAGCGCCCGGCGAACGACTGCAACGACTCGGCAATCTCCGGGCCGGCTTTGAATGAGTCGCCGCCGGGTGAGGTTAAATGGAAGTCGTTGGCGTACATTTTGTCTATGAGCCCGGGGCGGGGGCGGCCGCCGCATCGGACCCGGACTACCTCGTACGTGTACCCGTGAACGTGTTTCTTGTACACAATGTTCGCGGTGGGAAGGAACGTTTCGGAGTCCACTGGGACGGTGGAGAACGCCTCTGACATGGCTTCACGTACCGGGTTGTCCCCGGCGTCACCGCGCAGGTACGCGGCAAGGGTTTCCTGGTCTTGGACTGCGCCGGTGGCGTTGTAGCCGGGTGCCCCGCGCAGGGTGCCGATATGTTTGAACTGGCCTTTACCGGTGGATGGTGACCATGCGCCGGCCCGGTATTCGTAGAGCCGGGACGGGTTGGACGGGTCGTTCGGGTTGAGCGGGTCCTGCTGCAACCACTTCATGAACGGGCGCGGCGACTGCGGGGGGTCCATGGACACCCACACCATGTCCGGGTTCTCACCCTTATGGGAGAGCAGGGTGCCCAACGTGCCGCCTTCACGGGGGACGGTGATACGCCAGTTGGGGAAGTCCAGGTACGTGGCACCATCGGAGGACGGGCCGAGCATCCTGATTTTCAGCGTGTACCAGCCGCGGTCCACCATGTCCTGCGTGGCTGCGAGCGCGGCTTGGAAGAACCCGTTAGCGTCGGGTGTAACCACGACAGGGTAGGAGGTGTAGAGGGTTCCGCCTGAGGTGTTGGCCCCGTTGAGGGTGAATATCAGTTCGGGTTCTTTGTGGGCCAACGGGACGGATGTAATGTCCGTTAGGCGTCCGGTAACAAGCGGCATGGGGAGCCCCTTTCGGGCGAGGGTCTATGTTTTTGGGCGCGCTATTGGTAGCATTTGGCGCATGAGGAAATTCGGGGGACTCGCTCTTATCGCAGTCGCAGCACTAATCACTAGTAGCGCCACACCACACCAACAGTTGGAACCGGTGGCAGCAGAACGCGTCGTCGTTCAGGCTCCGGCCTCCGTGCACGGCGACATGCTGGACGACGCCAGGCAGCACTTGACCACGATGGGGGATGCCAGCGACGCCGAGCTCATCGCCAAGGCTTACGCGGCGTGCGCGTCACTGCTCATCCAAGGCAAGGACGCCTACCGTGAGGCAACGCTTGAGAAGTATGCCGACGTTGAGGAAGCCCTCGACCATCTGGTGATCGCTGCCGCCGGCAAGCAGTACATCTGCCGCTAGGCGGTTGACCTGTACAGTTTCCCGCTGCTGTCCGCGTAGAGGTTCGGCGCACTCCCCGTGGTGGGGAGGTTGGTTACCCGGACGCCATCACTGGCAACGTCCACGCTGTATGCTCCGGCGAACATGCTGGCCACAGCCCCGGCGAGCACGCCGGCGTTTGAGGATCCGCGCAGGGCCACGGTGCCGCCGTTGCCGCCGACACCGCCACCCGAGTTGAAGGTGACGCCACCGTTCGAGGATGACGGGTCTATGACCGTGTTGCCTGCGGTGATCTTGCCGCCGCTGGTGACGTTCAGGTCGTTCTTGAGTGTGGTCACGCCTTCGACAGAGAGTGTGCCTTTGGTGGCCATTGGCCCTGTCACATCAAGCTTGCCGGAGATGGTTGCCGGGCCTTTCACCGCGAGGTCGCCGGTAATGGTGGTGTTGCCACCAATTTCCGTAACACCGTTCAGTTTCGTTGGCCCGGTGACATCGAAGTTCCCGGTTATCTTCGTGTTACCGGAGACTGTCATTGGTCCGGTGATGGTGGTTGTGCCGGTGAAGTTGATTGTGCCGTCAGCCTGCAACGTGCCCGTAATCGTGGCCGTGCCTGTAACCTGTAGCGCCCCGTTTTCGATGAGCAGAACGGACCCGTCATAGAACCGCATTTGCCCGCGGCCAACAGAGGACGACGACAACGGGGAAGCGTTTTCAAGTCTGCGCAGCCGGCGCAGGATTTCTGCTAGCGTGCCCGCGGTCAGGTCGTTGAACCTACCCATATCATCCGCCCTTCTGCTGGAATTCGATGGTCACCCATTCACCTAGGCTGCCCTTGATTTTCACAATCTCCCACTCCCGGTAACCCTCCGTGATATAAGGGTCCTTCCGCATGTTCCACCGCACAGTCGTGCCCGGTTGGAGTGAACTGATGGGATGGGCGCCGCCGGCAAGAACATCGAAACCCGCCTGCCGGGTAGCCGAGTTATTCGCCCGCAACGATTCACGGGCCAGGCTTTGCAGTTCCCCGGACTTCTTCACGTTCTTGAACGACTCCACCCGTTCGAGACCCGGGTAGAACAGGGTTTCCGTGGTGGAGGACCGGATGAGCGTGTCCACTTCGGTGCCTTCACCAACCGCGTAAACTTTGGTGGCCACTTCGGAGGCATCGGTTTTGATCCACAAACCGCGGGCCTGCGGGTCGTCGGCGGCGAAATCGTATTCCGCCCGCCCGTGCGTGAGGTCGCCGACACGCATAACCCATTCGAGGGTGCCGTTGCCAGCCCACCGTGGCAGGAAGTCCACGTCCGGGCCGCCGTCGGCTTCCATGATGTCGCCGAGCCCTTCGGTGACGGTCATCATGTCGTACCCGTAGTACACGCGGTCCTCAGTGCCGGACTTATCTGAGGGCAGCACCAAGGGGAGGGCGAACCTGCCGGCGCCCCACTGGGCAACAAGCGTTTTCACTGCCTGCGTTTCGAGGGACAGGTTGTTGAACGTCATTTTGGTGTCGGCCAGATCGCCGGACCAGTCGCGTATCATCAGCCGGCGTTCCAGCATGGACCACAGGTCACCGTGGCTGAGCTGTAGTGTTTGATCGTCCATGGTGTAGGTGGCGTCCCAGATGATGCCAGCGTAAACGACGGTGCCGTCCCAGTCGGCGACGATGGCACGTTCCCCGGGGTAGAGGTCGGTTAGCCCGGCCGTTTCGGCTACCATGGGGTCGCCTAGTTTGAAGCTGGCGTTACCGGATTCGCCGTGGTTTTTGGCTCGGCCCCAGGTCATGGATTCTGGTTCCACTTTCACACGGTCGCCCCATGTGATGGTGGAGAGCGTGTAGACGTTCCATGCCATGGGGTCTCCTTAGATGTAGGTGTCGATGAGTTCGCAGGTGACGGTGGCGGTGCCACTGGTCACCGAGATTTCGAGGGTGTCGCGTTGGCCGGGGTCAACGAGCATGATCCTTGAGGATGAGACGCCGCCGGTGACGAGCGCACCGTTGACGCGGAGTCTGCCGTCCCGGTAGTTGATGGTGTGGGGTTGGCTCGATGTGAGTGCCCGTGTGACGGTGAACGCTTGCCCAGCAATTTTGATGGTGTACCCCGGCGCCGAACCTGTGACCGTGAGGAACGGTGTGGCCTGGTAGTTGCCTTTATGGTGGATCGCCGTATTCGCCAACGGGGCGGCGGTAAACGTGCGTTTCTCCCCGAATTTGCGGGGGTCGCGGGCCTTCACCCTGACCTGCCATTGCGCGTACGTGTCCGTGATTGGCGTGAACTTCACCCCGGTGGACCGGACAGCCTGGCACCACAGTTCAGGTCCATGTCCGGCCACTTGGAAGCGGCCGGACATGGCACCGGTCAGCCAGGTCATGGCCTCATGAGTTTCATCGTGGGACTGGGTGTGCAGTCCACCGGTGACGCTGATGAGGCGGGCTTGGTTATAGACAGGGAGTTCGTATTCGCCGTCGGCGTTCGGGCGGTCCGCGTCCTCGCCCTTGGGTTCGGGGGAGTCCCACCAGCCTTCAAGACTGGTGGTCACCCATGTTCCGTACCTGTCGGTGCCGGAGAGTGTGCGTCCAGCCCACATGATCTGGTCAGCCAAGGCGCACCCCGTTCTGTTGGAACTTCCACTGGATTTCGTCTACTACGGCGCGGCGGACCGCGTCGGCGTCGGTGGCGCCTTGAATTACGATGCCGCCGAGGTCGATGCGGGTCCCACCGCCGCCGGCTGCAGCGATCTGCTGTGCTGGGGCGTACATGGAGCCAATCTCCCCGCCGTTCGCGTGAGCGGTCACCCGCCCGGTGCGCAGCTGGTTGCGGAACTGGTAGACAGCCTGCTGGCCGCCCATCAAATCCACTTCCTGCGCGGTGAGCACATGCTCACCCTTGGCACCGATGAACAGTTGGGAGTCAACACCCTTCGGCCCCGGCGCAATATCCAAGTCACCGCCGCCTGCACGTCCCGGCAGTTTCAGTCCGAGCCGTTCAGACACGGAAGCGCCCTCAGGTAATGGTGCGGAGGGGAAGGGGATGCCGTGGGTTTCGAAAGTGCGGATGAACTTGGTGTGCACTTCCTTGTATCCGGGGATGTTCTCAACCGACTCTTTCGTTTCGTCGGCTGTGCGTTTGGCTTGTTCGTCCATCCACGTGTCAATGTCCACACCGTCCGGCACACCAAGGATTTTGCGTGCCAGCGTTTCTGCCGCCTCACCTGTGATGCCGAATTCGCCGGCGGTTGCGATCAGATCGTCATACGTGCCGGACAGTTTCTCCTGCAACACGTCCTGGCCCATGCCTTCCTCAGCCAGTGCTTTGACCTCGGCCATGCCGTCCTGTGCGAGGCCTTGGAACGTGTCGTTAGCCAGCCTGCCGGCCTCGGTGGTCAGGTCGAAGTCCGACTTGTTCTTGTTGAGGGTATTGCCCATTTCGCCGCCGGACTCGTTGATCGTCTTGATCGTCTCAGACACCGAATCAAGTGTCTCTTGGTACTGGGCGTGGGCGTCCCTCGAGTTCATGGTCAGGATTCCGGCAGCGAACAGCTGCTCCAAGAACTTATCCATGTCCTCGATCACGCCACCGAGGGCGACACCCGTTTCCTCGATCGCGCCAGCCATTACCTCTTGAGCGGCGGCAGCAGTCACAGCTTTAGGATCAGCGTCACCCATGGCGGCGTTCAGGATTTCCTGATCCGTTGCCGTCCCGCCAGCGGCGATCGCGGTGGCAATCAGCTGGTCCTTGTACTGCGGGAACAGATCGAGGACATCCTCGAGCTCCATGCCCTGCGCGGTGGCTTCGGTGGCGATCTGCTTGAACGCTTCCGCAGCCTGATCCGTGTTCCCGCCGGTGACCATCTGGCCGAGTGACGAGTCCACGGCGTCAACCGAGTCGACAATGTCCTGCATGTGGGACGGCAAACCGAACGTTTTTGAGAGCGACAACTGGAATTGATTGAACCCATCAAGGGAACCAACATAGTTGACCGCGTCGCCCACACCGTTTATCTCGGTGGACAGGAACCCTGTCCGGGACACCATCTCATCCAAGCTCGCGGTGCTACCGGCGTCACCCATTTTCAGGAGCTCGTTGGTCATCTCCTGAATGGTGGGCACACCACTATCGCGGAGCGCGTTGATGCTCGCACCCGCGATGCCCAGGGCAGCGATCGCGCCCGCGGCTACGCCAGCAGCTTTACCTACCTTGCCGAGCGTCCCGGGGATCTTGGACCCGGAAGCGTTCAACGTGCGGAACGCTTCCCGCGTTTCAGCGATCTTCGGGATCAAAGTGAGCGCGGCACCGCCAAGCAACGCGGCGCCACCGGTGAGCCCGGCGAACACGGTCACCGCGTCCTGCACAGGGTTAGGGAGCGAACCGAACCCGGCCGCCAGTCCAGACACAGCCTCAGCCACACCCTGGACTACCGGCAGCATCACAGCGCCAGCGTCGATCGCGGCGTCCTTGATGCCGTTCCACGCCACCTGGATTTTCGCTTCGGTCGTCTCGTACCGCTTCTGGGCTTCCTCAGCGAGAGCAGAGTTCTCTTCCCATGCCTTAGCGCCGAGGTCCAAGGATTCGGTGAGCAGGTCGCCTGCGCCGGCCAGCCGGAGGATGACCGAGGTTTCTTCCGTGCCCTTGATGCCGAGGTCGGACATGGTTTCGATGACGTTGCCACCGGATTCCTTGATCCCGTTTAGGCCCTTGATCATGGTGTCGGTGGCGCGGACAGGGTCGTTCTCGAACGCGGTGGCGAACTCGGATGCAGACATCCCGGCGACGTCGGCCAGATTATGGAGTCCTTCGCCGCCTTCCATGACGTCCGCGTACATGCGCTGCATGACCCGGGACATGACACCGCCGCCAAGCTGGGCCTCGATGCCTACGGATGCCATGGCGTTAGCCATTGCGAGCAGATCGGATTCGCTGGCGCCCACCAGTTTCATGGCGCCGGAGAGCCGGGAAGCCATGCCCACGATTTCAGCTTCCGTGGAAGCACCGTCGTTACCGAGCGCGACCAGCGCTGCGCCGAAACGCTGCACCCCGCCGGACCCTTCGCGTGCCATGGTACCCATGACGTTGCTGATCTGGGCGATGCTCGTGGCGGCTTCGTCCGCGGTCAGGTTCGTGGTTTCGGACAGGTCGATCATGGTTTTCGTGAAACCGACGACGTCCTCGCGTGCCACGCCTAGCTGGCCGGCGGCCTCAGCCACGCCAGCGATTTCCTCGTGAGTGGCGGGAAGTGTTTTCGCCAGGTCCCGCAGTGATCCTTCGATGGCGGCCATCTGCTCGGGGGTGCCGTCAACTGTTTTCGTGACACCGGCCCATGCGGTTTCCCAGTCCATGGCGGCCTTGGTGGCGGCGCCTAGCCCGGCAACAGCGACGGCACCGAAACCAAGCATCACACCGCCGGCCTGCTCCATGGCCTGATGGTTGTCTTTGACGGACTTCCTGGCTTGCGCGGCTTTCTTGGCTAGATTGTCGGTTTCGGTGGCGGCTTTCCCTAGCCCGGCAACATATCCGCCGACTTGGGCTTCGAGCCTGACGATTACCGAGCGTGCCGCCATGGTGGCCTCCTATGAAGTTTTCAGTGGTTTATCCGGGGGCCGCTCATACGTGGTGTACAGTTTTTCGCCGGGTTCCGGCTTGTACTGCTGCTTGCCGTCCGACTGTGTGGCACGCTCCCGCGCCGCACACGAATGGCACTGGGTTTTATGCGCGTCGTACCAGCCGTCGTTGTCCGGGTGGTGGGCGATGGCGATCGGTTGCCCGCAGGAGCAGAGCCCGTCCTCATACGCGGTGAGGGCGAGGGACAGGACATAGTCTTTGTCCGTCCAGTCGCCGCGGTGGCCGGTGAACCAGTGCATGGGCGGTTTCCCGGTGGCCCGGGCGGTTTTGAGTACGCGGGTTACTCCGGCGAACCTTCGCTGGTGCCAGAGCGCCTGAGCAAAAAATCTGCGTCCACCACCGGCACACTGTTCTGCGCCCGTTGCCGTGCCACCATGATCAACTGCAGCTGCGGTTCGCCGATCGAGTGTTCAAGTTTGCGCACATCGTCCGGAGTGAAGTCCACGCGGGCGCGCTTCCCGCCTGCGGGCTTGACACCGATGATGGCGGCGGCCAGCAGGTCGTACCCGAATTCGGTGTTCGCTTCCACGGGGGTCATGCCCTGGGCGCGTTCCTCATGCTTGGTGCGCATGTCCCGGATTTCCTCACCGGTGAGAGCCCGCACGTACACGGTGAGCATCGAGTTGGCGAACGCTTTGAGTAGCCGCTCGTATTCGCGTTCGAGCTTGCCGAGTTTGGCTTTGTCGCCGGCGGTGCGCTCGACGTCTTCGACGGCTTCTTCGTTCTCGATCCGCCGTTTCAGTGCGGAGAGTTCGGCAACAATGTGGCCGCCCTTGTAAACGTCCGCTGATTCTTCGGGGAGGTGCGCGTCAACGAGCCATGCTTCGACATCGAATGTGGTGGGATCAAGTTCTGTGGTCATGAGAGTTTCAGGCTCCTAAAGAATGGGTTCAGGCCCGGCATAAGGGAAGTGGGCCACCCTGCCCGGAGCCTGAATACAGGCAGGGTGGCCAGTCATTTGGGGGTTAGACGCCGGCTGCGGCGACTTCAACCTCGGTGATCATGTTCTGCGGCAGGAACTCGATGCGGCGCTTGATGTTGCCGTCGTTGTTCACCCGCATCGGGGCATCGGATACGACTTCGCCGCCGAGGTGGATTTCGTCGCCGGCTTCCCAGTCCTCGGTGGAGTCCTTGTCGGTTTCCCGCAGGTAGATCCACACGGTGGTGCCGCGGGTCTTGACCGCCTGGTAGCCGCCGTCTTCGCCCGCGATGTCGGCGCCGCCCGGTGCGTCCAAGTATTCGCGGAGGAACGTGAGCGCCGTGTCATAGTTCGACGCGCCGAGTGCCTGGGAGTTGCCCTTCTGGCATGCGGCTTTCTCGTTGAACCGGTCGGATGCGGTGTTGGTCCAGGTGGCGTCGGAGTCGAGGACGGCGCAGGAAATGTCCTGCCCGGCGTTCAACTCGGTGACGGTGGGGATCCGGTCGGCGGGTGCGGTGGTCAGTAGTGTGAACTTCTTTTTTCCGTCAGCGGAAACCTTCACGGCTTCTCCTCCTGTGGGTTCTCCGGCTGTGCCGGTTCGGTTACTCGGATGGTGGCCGGAGTGGCCCTGACCCGCCGGTGGGAGGGCGGGAGTTTGAAGTCCTTGGAGAACTTGGGGTTCTCTAGGTAATGCTTGGGGACGCGGCGTTTCTTGCCGTCCGGTCCCACGGCGGTGACGAATCCGTCGTCTGCTGGCATGGGTTTGTCTCCTAGTTGGTGGTTAGCCGCCATTGGAGGGGCAGCATGAAACGGGCGGGGGTGACGGTGGTGTCCAAGATGGGGGCCTGTTGGTTGAATCCGTCGGGGTTTGGTTTGACCCTGCCGGTTCCGACACGCAGGTTTGTGAGCGCCGATCTGACGGGGCCGGTGACTGCCCTGCAGATGGCCGGGTTGGCGCCCACGATGGTGGTTTGAAAGTCGAGGATCAGCGTGTCCGTGTCATGGATGCCGCACGCGCTGGGCTCGTCGGGGTTGTTGCCGACGCCGAACCAGTTCACGATGTACGGGAGGATGTAACCGGACGGATCCACAGGAACCTTCGTGGGGACGTACCCGTCGTACACGGTCACCCCGGGAACAGTCTTGAGCGCCGCTTCCACAGCCTGATAGAGGGGGACCGGGTCAACCATTCAAACCTTCCTCCCCGAGCTGCGCCATGGCCTGCTCAAAGGCTGGTGCGCGCCGGTCAGCGGCAGGGCCCATGAACGGTTGCGCCGCCATCTTGCTCGTGCCCAGTTCCACGAAAACTGCATACGATGCGGTCGGTCCGATTTCCACCGTGAGGGTGCCGGAGCGGCCAACCGTGCGCAGGTCGGTGTGGCTGATCGAGCCCTTCAAATTGCCGGTGTCCACTGGTGCCAGGTTCTTCGCGTCCGCCGTAATATCCCTAGCGGTTTTGCGGATGACCAGTTGGGCGCGTGGCCCGGTGCTCTTGGCCGCTTTCTTGATGTCGCCGGCCAGCTTCACGAGTTCCCCGGTGTCAAAGTCCACGGCGGGCCTCCTAAACGGGGTTCTGCTGGGTTTGGTTGTCCACGCACACAAGATGGCGTTCGAACTCGTAGGACCCGAACATGATGTTCAGGATCCGCAGTTCCCGGCCGATCACGTGCACGATGTCACCTTGTTCGCCGGCGCGTAAGTCCGGGCCGCCGACAGGGCAGGCGACAAGGTATTCGCGCAGTGTGGTGGGTTGTTCGGCTGCGGTGGCGCCGCCTTCACGGTTGAGCTCCTGCACCCGCACATCAGCAGTCCACACGGTGACGGACGGATCCCAGTCCGGCGGGAGCGGGTATGGTGCCGGTCCCTCTGAGATGCGTTTGAAGATCGCGGGGGACTGGCGTGTGCCTGCCATGGTTGGGCGGTGATGCTCAGCCCAATTCGCGGGGATCACCTGATAGATGGGGAGGGGTGTCATGGGTACCGCATTTCAGCGCCCTCCGGCCCGGGCACGAACCCGAACGGGATAATGTCAAAGAACCCTGTCTCAGCGGCTGCGTCATCCGCGTCAGCCTTGGCGCGCAGGCTGGCAGCCTTGGCACGTAGCTCCTTGGCCACCGCGGGGCCGTCCGTGGACAGATCCTGCGAGGTGATCTTCTTCGACAGCAGGGTTTCCGTGGTCGCCACCGCGTCGAGCGCGTCGGCGGCGGCACGGTAAATGTTCCCGTCGTTCAGCGACAGGTAGCCGTCAATAATGTCATCCGAGAGGACCGGGGTGGCCTCATCGAGGTCCGCGGTGAGTAGACGAACTTTCCCCAACGGGTAATCAAAGTCAATTGCCATGGTTCCTCCATTGGGGGTAAGTGTTGTGACGGTGCGGGATTCCCAAGGCCACACGGGGCTGATCGAGGGAAAGGTTGCACCCCGCACCGTCACGGTCTAGCGGACTGGTTACGCGGTACCGTCCGAGCCGTACACGGCGGCGGTGAAACCCTGAGCAGCGCCAGTAACGTGGCGGCCGCGGTACCAGATGGTGTCGTCGTTGAACGAACCCTCGTTGACCGGTACGTCGCCGCCGCCCGGGCGTGCACCCTGGTCGCGCTTGACGCGGATGTCCACGTTCTCGTGACCGATCAGGCCCGTCTTCACGACGGCCGGGTTGTCGGTGGACTTCGCCGGGAGCAGCGCCCACGACGTCGCGGCGGAACCTGCGCCGTTCAGGCGGGCGAATTCGCGGGACACCTGCAGGGTGATCAGGCCCTTGAACGGGTTCGGCTGGCGGGTCTTCGTGGTCTTAGACCCGGCGCTGACCGTGGTTTCGATTTCCTGCGCGTTCAGGATCTGCTGAGCACGGAACTGCAAGGCCGGACCAACAACCAGCACGAGCGCGCTGATATCCACGAGCTCGTCGCGGTGGTTGGTCTTGACGGCCTGCGCCTCGATGGCTGCCTGCAGGTTGTCCGCAGTGAGGGCCTTGGTGTCCACGGTTCCGAAGAAGTCGGTGCTGAGGCCGGAGTCGCCGACGATCAGTTCGTAAACCTTGCGGTTCTCCGTGTTGACTGCGGCGTTGCCGAGGACCCGCGGGAAGTCGGCGAGATCGGTGAAGTCACGGGACAGCTGCAGTTCCCACGTGAGGCCGAAGCTCTTACCGGTCTTGCCGGTCTTGATTTCGACGTCCGTTTCGGCGAGGGTGCCGCCCTTGTACTCTTCGCCCTGCGCCACGTCCTCAAAGTATTCGTTGCCGAACAGGTCAACGAGCTTCTTCGGGCGGAAGTCGGACAGTTTCCTGTCCAGGGAGAACGGTTCGTACTCCTTGACGGCCGCCTTCTGCGCCTGCATGGCCTCACGTTCGAGTGCGGCACCGAGCAGCACCGGGAAGTCGGACGTGGTGAACGCTTCCTGCAGTGTGGCCTGGCGGGCGTAGTTGGCCGGGTTCTGGCCGTCGGAGAACAGCTTGGCTGCCTCGAATACGCGCTCAGCCTGCGTGGGGGCGGCCCGGAAGCCTTCCTTAGCGAGAATAGTCATTGGGTGTGCCTTCCTTAGACGCCGGCGGCGGTCTGTGTGGTGTAGCCGATGGGTGCGACTTCGACGGGGCCAGCAGCGGCGGCCTTGGTGCCGAGTGCGACACCGAACAGGAAGTTGCCTGCGGCGGTGGTGTTCAGGGCGCCCGCGGACGTGATGTAGACGGGCATGCCCTCGGATGCGATGGCGCCGGTGACGGTGAGGTCGTATGACCCGTCGAGCCACACGGTGACCTTTTCGCCGGACTTAGCGTCGATCTGGGCGACACCGCAGATGGAGCCGACGCGCACCGGGTCGCCGGACTTGATGTCCCGGGGTGCGGTGACGCTGATGTGCAGTGCGTTGGTGTAACGCTGGTTCTTGGCCATGGGTTACTTACCTCCGTGCAGGGCGGCGACAATGTCGTCGTCGCTGATGGTCTTCTTGGACTCGGTGACGATCGGGGCCGGTTCGCCTACGCCGTGGACGTTGCCTTCACCGTGTGCGGCCTTGTACTCGGCAGCTGCTTCGATGGCGTCGGCCTTGAGGGCTTCGGCGTCGAATGATTCTGCGGCGAGTGCGGCGTTGATGAGCGCCTTGCGTGTGGCCTTCGCTTCGACGTCGCCGAAAGCCTCAGCGACAATCGACTCTGCGGTGGCGCGGGTTTCGTTGCGTGCGGCTTCGGCCAACTTGGTGCGGGCCTCTGCGAGTTCAGCCTCGGCCGTGGTGGCCCGGCTGGCGGACTCGCGCAGGTCGGCGAGTTCCTTATCATCAATGGTTGCCATGTTGGCTTCCTCCTGATTTTCGGTTACCGTCGCCGGGTTCGGGACGGGGGTCTTGGACTCAGCTGCCTGAGTGATGGGGACGTACCGGGTTTCGATACGCACTTCGACGGGGTCGCCGGTGAGCGCGGCAGTGTTCCCGTTGAGGGTGTATCCCTGCTGGTAGAAGCGTTCGACGTCGTCCTCGTAGCTGTTGAACCAGACGTTCGAGTCGTCGAAGTCGATGACGTAGCTGTAACCGTCGGTGCTGGTGCGCAGGGCCACGCGCAACCACTCGCGCAGGTCGTTCGCGGTCGCCTCGGATACCCCATGCTGTTCGACGGCGCGGGTTGCTGCGCGGGCGGATTCGAGGACTTCGGCGATCTTCCCGCCACGCCCTGCTTTGGTCACGAAGTCCACAGACATGACTTCGACGAGCCTCGTGATGACCCGCTTCCCGCTCGAGTCGTCAACCTCGGCGGATGCCCGGATGGACACGCCGATGTCGTCGGCCATCTCTGTGATCACTTCCCGCCAGTTCGGGAACACCTTCGCGTCCGCGTAGGCTGCCTTCTCTTCGGCGACGTACACGGCGTCGGTTTCGAGGACGGCGGCCAGGTCCTTGATGGTGCGTTCGGGCCGGTCGAAGTTCTCAGTGGCAGACGGGTGATCGGCGTACATGTGAACCCCGGCGCTGAACAGCTTGTCTTTGACAGCCTGCTCGATCGTCTTAGCCGGGTAATCGCCGGAGGATCCTTCGCCGGCGTCAATGATTTTGATGCGGATACGCCCGGGCCCTTTGGCGGGGGTGGCGGTGGCCGACAGGTTGACGGCCTCAGTGATGAGTGTCGGCATGGGCCGGCCTCCTATGTTGGGGGTTCGGGGTGTACACTTCGCGGGCATGGGGATGGACAACGCGAATGATGGGCCGGAGGAGTGTCCGGGGCACGCGTGGGTGCTCGGCTCGATCCAGTTGCGCGGCACTGGCGCGGCAATGGTGATGCACTGCCGATACTGCGGGGCGGTCAGCTACCGGGGATCACAACAGGACTAAGCGGCGAGCCGGTGCAGGTCCTGCACGCTGACGGGGACGATGGAGTCGCGCCACCCTTCGGTGTGCCGAGTCTTCGCCAGGTCGTCCCATGTGATCGAACCGTCGTTGAGCATGCGTAACCGTTCGGGGCCCATGATGGTGAGCTGTGAGTCTGGGGTGAGCCCGTCGAACCATTCCCGGGAGTCGCGGATGATGGGTTCGGGTTCGTCGATGTCGAATCCGAGTTCCCGCCACGTCTTGGTTTTGGGGATCCGGTCGCACCTGCAGTTCTGGTGTCCTTCTGGTCCGGCTTGTTCGACCGGGAATTCTTGGCCGTGCATGGCCAAACAGGCGGGACATGTGCGGGCGGATAACGTGGCGCCCCACAACCATCCGGCGGTGACGTCCTTGTTGGCTTCGTCCGCGGCCTTCGTAGCGGCTCTATGTGCGTCTAAAGTCTCTGTTCTGGCGATGGTCATGGCCCGTTGGAGTCCGCCGTTGAAGTCGTTCTCTGTTTGCCTCATGATGCGGCGGGCGGTGGTGCGCGGGTTGTCGCCTACTGCGATGCCGCGGACGAGGTTGCGCCGCATGACCATGATGGAGTCGTCGGAGAGTGGCCGGGTGAGCGAGTGAATGCGCTCAGTGGTCCTGAGCACCATGGCGTCCATGGTCGCATCCGACACCCGGGAGAACGTGGGCAGGGTGGCCACCTGATGCGCGGCAGGCAGCTGGGATTGGATGACCTGTATTTGGCTGGCGGCGGCGTCCAGCATAGTTCGCTGGACGTCCGCCTGCACAGTCACGGATGTCATGTCGGCGAGCTCGTCCAACCGGTCCACGGCGAGCGCGAGGGCCGCCCGTAGGCGTTGGTTCCGTGACACTTGGTGCCCGGTGACGGTGCCGTCTTTTGCGTCCGCTAGGAGGTCGGTGAGAGCGTCACTGAACTCGGGTGCGAGGGTGTCCCAGGCGTCGATCCACGCAGTTATCAAGGCGAGGGTTTGCCCGTCGATGACCCTGCCGAGTTCGATGCGGCGGGCGTCGATGAGTGCCAGCGTTTTCTCTGTCACAGCCATGACGCACCGCCCTAGACGAATGATTCTGTTTGCTGCCCGTCACGGAACCTGTCCGTGGCGGCTGTGCCCGCGTTCACTGTCGGGTCGATGAAGTTGCCGTCATCGTCCGTCAGTTTTTCAATGATTTCGTCCGCGTCCTTCACATCAAGTGCGTGGAGGATCAACCGGAGCGTTTCAACCTTGGGCAGCACCTGGGTTCCGTCGGCCTTGACTATGGCTTCCATGAGAATGTCGAGCGGGGTTTCATCGAGCGCCGGCCACACGAACTCAACCGTGGTTTCCGCTTTGCCGTGCAGGACGGCGATGAGCCTGTCGCCGTCGCGCTCCACCTTGCCCTTGAGCGGTCCACGCGGAGCGATGATGGCTTGTTCGATGACGTAGCCGAGGATGGCTGCCATGGTTTCCTCGTGCACTTCTTGGCGTGCCCGCATTTCGAGGCGTTTCACGAGGTCCATGGTTTGCGCGGTGGCCCTAGATCCAACCTGGCCGGGGTCTGCCAGCAGGTCAATGACGCTGACACCGAGGGCGGCGGCGATCATGGCTGCCAGCGGGCGGCCGGACTCAGAATCGAGTGTGGCGCCGGACTTGGGCATGGCCTCCAACGTGTGGCCCTCAGACATGTTCGCGGTGGAACCGGCGGGCACGTTCGCCAGGTTGGCGATGGCCCGCGCTTTCTGCGAGTCCGGGACACCCTTCTTGGATGCTGTGTAGGCGATCTTGGCGAGCGCCTTCATGAGCAGCGCCCAGTCTTCCAAGAACTCCTTGTAGGCACGGGCCCAAGGGAGTGCGGCGTAGGCGTCGCCGATGCCCCACTTCCAATCCTCGAGCCCGTTCACTTTCTCGTGGTAAACCGGGGCGTCCCAGTACACTGGGACGTCGCCCAGTTTCTTGGGCTTCGTCAACGGCTGGTATTTGAGTGCCGGGTAGTAGGCTTTCTTCTCCACATCGGTGGTGCCGAACGTCTGGGTGGCAACGGTTTCCGTCCACACGCGCAAATAGTAGTGCGGGGTCGCCTTATCGCCCGGGGCGGTGATTATCTCGGTTATCTCATCGAATGGCAGGGTGCGGATCCGGACCCGTCCATCCAATGGGTTGGTGAAGTGGACGAAGAACCGGTTGCCGTCCGTGCCCGTCGCCTTGGACCAACGCTCCCGCGCCTGGGAACCGGAGAACACTTCTTTGGTGCCCTCATCGTCCAGGAATCCTTGCAACACTTCGTTCACGTCTTTGTCGCGGGCGGCGATCTGCACACCCTGCCCCCACACGTACGCGTGCCGGATGGCGAGCCCGCGTTTGATGAGCGGGTTGGCGATAGCCATCAGCCTGCCATTCGAGGCGATGTTCTTGAGCCCTTCACGGGTGAACTCCCGGGCGTAATCAGCGCCGAGCCGCTGCCAGCCAGCATCTTCTGCCGCCAACTGCAGTTGCGCGATGGACTCGGTGGCCACCTCTAACCGGTGGGTGATGGTTTCGTACACGCCTTCGCTGAGGGTGACGGTGCCGGTTTCCTGCACGGGCTTGGTGAACCATTCCCTGATGCCCATGCGGGACTCCAATCAGTAGGGGCTGATGCTCCAGCCGTTAGCGTTTTGCATGTCGTACACGTCGGGTTCCACCACGTCGCCGATACCGGCGGTGAGCGGCATGAGCAGCAGCCGGTTGACGGCTTGTGACATGGCGTCGATGGTGTCGTCGTGGGATCCGTTGGGGAAGTTCTTCGCTTCCTCCACCAGTTCCTCGACGTTGGGCAGCAGGTCCGCGGTGGGGAGGACCACGTTGCCGGAGAACACGAGCGGGGAGACAGCGTTGGCGCGAGCCGTTTTGCTGCCCTCGGGTTCGATGGGGATGAGCCCCACGAGCGTGGATTGCAGGGCGTTGATGATGGCCGGGCCGTTCGCCTTGTCCTCGATGAACTTGGCGACGGCTTGCGGCCACTTCGCGGACATCGTCTTGACTGCTTCGACTGAGGCGTTGAAGTTGAGCCGTTCGCGGACCATGTCCAGCAGGTAGCCTTTGGTGCCCACTCGGAGCCACACTTGCCCGACAACATAGTCGGATGACTGTTTGTCTTTGAACGTGAAGTCCCATGATTGGACGAGCTCTTGGTCGGGGCGTTCCATGCCGGGCACGGTGTGGCGCCCGTCCGCGTGGTCGATCCAGATGGGTTGTGTGTAGCGTGCCCATTCTGCGGGGAACACGCCGCCTTCGTCCGGGCTGGGTCGGCCTTGGTAGAGGGATGCCCAGGTGCGGGGCCCGGCGGTGGCTTTACGGTTCTCCCACTGCATCTGGGTCCTACCGCGGGCGCTGACCATGAATTCGCCGGGCTGGCGTCCGAGCGGGTCGGTTTCGCCTTTGTCTGGGCGGTGGTCGGCTTGGGCGGGGATGTTGAGGAACTTCCAGCCTGCAGCCTTGTCGCGGTCTAGGAGCCGGCCGGCGAGGTCGTCTTGGTGCCAGCGGGTGAGGATGACGACGACGGGCGCGCCGGGTGCGAGGCGGGCGGATGCCGCGTCGGTCCACCAGTCCCACACATTGTCGCGGTAGACCTCGGAGTCGGCTTCTTTGCGGTCTTTGATGGGGTCGTCGATGATCATCATGTCGGAGGGTCGGCCGGTGACGCCGGCGCCGATACCAACACTGAGGACGCCGCCTTCGTGCCCTGCGACCTGCCACTCTGAGACGCTGCCGTTGTCGTTGGCGATGGTGAGGCCGATGTCGGGGTTTGAGGTGATCCTGTTGCGGATGGCGCGGCCGTTGCGGTTGGCGAGGCCTTGCGCGTAGGAGGCGGTGACGATGCGCAGGTCAGGGTTTTGGGTGAGCGCCCAGATGGGGAAGTCGTTGGCCACCCGCACGGACTTGCCCTCCTGGGGTGCCATGGAGATGATGAGCCGCGAATCGGGGGTGTTGAACGCTTCCACGAGCGCCGCGTCGATCAGGTCGAGGGCGGGGGTTTGAATGGTTTTGGGGTTCGTGGCTTTGGCGAGGTCGCCGGGGGTAGCCCATTTTGGTTCTACCGGTTCGAACATGCGGGCTACGCTCTCCCACATGTCGGTCACGGGTGGCTCCTAGGCTGCGCGGTTGAGGCGTTTGATGGCTGCGTCGAGCATGCGGCAGGACATGCAGTTTTGGGCGCCGTGGCCTGCCGCGTGTGGGGCGTCGCAGTGCGGACATGACAGCCATTCGCCGGACGGGGATGTGAGCATGATGCGCCCGCATTTGCAGGTGACGGGGCGCATGTCCGCCGGTTCGGGGTCTTTGGTTGCCATTGGGTGCCTCGCTTGACGTGGGAGGGGTGATTACCACATAGGGCCTGCCATACGTGGGTTTGTGGTAAGTGTTTGCCCGTTTCTTTGTGCTTCCGGTGAAGGCTGGGCGATAATCTCCGGTGAGTATGAAGCGCGGTAACGGGCGCTAACCGGTCGGCGTCGGTGCCGACTGACCTCACTAGCGGATCTTCATGAAAGACAGCCAAGAGTGAGTGCCGCAGCAAGGGATCGAACCTTGGACCCGCGGATTAAAAGTCCGCTGCTCTACCACTGAGCTACTGGGGCTGGTGGGACGGTACTTTGCGCCTTTGCGACGTCGATGCCACCCTGCATGGGGCCTACGGGTGGGACTGTGGCATACAAAGCTTGACCGGCCCTTCGACCGTCCCGGCCGGCGTCTCACGACGTGCGGCGTTGCGCTTGACCCTGCGCGGGAGATAGGGCCACCTAGCCTTTCAACTCGGCTGTACCTTATCCGTAACCATCCTGCGCGGTAGCGGTGCGCGTGAGGTTAGGTCTTCGGGGTCCAACGCAACGAGATGGGGCGCGAGCGATACACGCCGCCTTCGTCCTCGTCGTAGTCCAGGCTGATGCCACGATGGCCGGAATGCATTTCCGGTTGACTCGTGTACGCGTGTGCGTGCTCGGCTTGGCTGAACACATCACCCTGCGGTGCGTCCCCGGTCTGGTTGTTGGCTGCGTACGCTTCCAGTGCGGCGCAGAGTGCCCGATAGAGGCGCATACGAGACTCCTAGAAGATGCGGTAGTGTTCCCAACCGCCGGGCAACTGTGAGCCAGCGACGAACGTGGTAACACCGGGACGCGAGTACATGCCCGACTGGTCCAAGAAATACTTGGAACCAGGATCCACGGTGGTGGCCTGGATGCGCGTGTATGGTCCGTAGTCTTTTACGTCCGCGTGGTGTTTGTGGGCGGTGAACCACAGTTCGGGGATGAACCGGCGGGCTTGGGTGAGGTACTGGGATTGTTTGGCGAGCCAGTTCTCTTCGTTGCCGCTGATCTTGTGCCCGTGCGCGGAAGCAATGTTGAGGCCGGACGCGGTGAATGTGGTGATCATTTCGTCGCGGGGGATCACCCATTCGATGCGGGACAGATCGGGGTGGAGGTTGCACACGACTTTGAGGGTGTCGCCGATGAGCCCGGTGGCGTTGTCGGCGTCGTCGGTGACGTTGGTCTTCCCGGCGCCCCGGGCCAGTTGCCCGTGGTTGCACATGCAGGCGGCGTAGGTGGCCGTGTGGAACATGGGGACCAGTGTGCGGATCCATTGCATGTTGACTTCGAGGGCGAGGCTGATTTGGTCGCGGGTGTTGAGGTCAACTGTGTGTGTTTGGGATGCGTAGGATCCTTGGACGCCTTCGGTGTGGTCGCCGAGGTTGACCAGTGCGAGGTGTTGGAGGTTGACGCCCTGCCCGCGCAACTGTTCGATGTGCCCGGTGACGCCTTCAAGCGCCTTGTTGAGCCGGCGGAGTGTGCCGGGGGTGCCGTCGCCTTCACCTTTACCCAACTGTAGGTCTGCGAGGCCCACCACGTAGGAGAGCCCGGGCCCGGCGTGCGTTGCCGGGCGTGTAGTGGGGGTCCATGCGCGCAAATGGTTGATGATGTCCTGCGTGTCGGGTCCGGCCTGCGTGATGCGGCGGAAGGACGCCCGGTAGGAGAACAGGTTGACGATGTCGCGGGTGCCGTCTTCGAGTGCCTTGGACTGTTGCCAGGTGGAGACGCGCACGGTGTCGCCGACTACCTCGAATGCTTGGGGGTCGAGGTTGAAGCGTTGGAAGATGTGCGTCCAGTCGGTGACTGGTTCGGTGGTTTGGACGTCAATGAATTCGCCGCCGTCTTTGGTGACGTCTGCTTTGCCGGTGAGTGTCGGCTCGGCTGTCACTGGGGCGGTTGGCTTGGCTTCGCGGTGGCACATGCAGACGCCGGCGCGGTGGTCTTTGATGGATGTGAGGCCAACAACGATGCCGTTGCCGCGGAGGTGTTCGCGGATCCTATGGGCGCCGTACCCGTCAGGGATGGGGATGTTGGTGGTGGCTTTCGCGTATTTGCACTTCATCGTGCCGCTCACCCCTCGTTCCCCGGAAGTCTCAGGGCGCCCCGGTTGATCAGGGCGCCCCTATATTTTGTTGTTGCCTGCCCTAGTTATCAGCCGTGGGCATGGCTGAGGCCCCGGAGCGCTTGTGGGGGGACACATTGTGCGCTTCTACGGGGCCTCGTGTGCGGGGGAGTGGGGGTTTCCCAGCCACTTTTCGCACTATGAACAGACTACGGGGACAAACGATTCATTGTCAACTACTGATTGTGAGAACCGCTATTGCTGTTAGGGATCGGCCAGCATCTCCAGTTCGCGTGAAAGCTGCGCCGCGAGCAGCGGCGCAGCTGCTCTGAGAGCAGTCCGAGCTTGGCTGCGCCAGTACGCCACCGAGATTTGCGGTAGCCCTTCCCATGCTTTCTGCACGTCTCCGCCGAACACTTGACGGCCGAACATGGCAACAGCGGCTGCCTCGATAGCTTCGTCTGTGATACTCATTTCTTGATTATCCCTTCATCCAGTAAATCGGCTTCGTAGCGGTACATGGCGGTGAGTAGCATTTGGCGGGGGTTGATGGCGCCGGTGGCTTTGGTGAGTTTCATGAGGGTGCGGAGGTGTGGGCCTTTGAAGCTGATGTTGAAGTGGGCTTTCTTCTCCCGCGGCAGCATGTTGCCGTTCCCGGGGTTTTCTGGTGTCCCGCGAGAGTGTTGGCCTTGTTTCGGCGCGTTATTGCCGGTCGCGCCGCTCATGTCAGCGGCTCCCAGATGACAGTGACGGGCAGTGCAATGTCGTCGTCTGCTAGGTCTGGTGCTCCGGCGCAGCGCCAGTCATTGTTCCTTGATAGGAGTGACCAGCGCTCCCACACATACTCGTCGGCGTCACGAATAACCGTGTCCATCGGCAGTGCGTCGAGTTCTTCCGCCGTGGTGATGGTTCGCGGCTTGCGGTAGCCGGCTGCAAGGGTGGCTTCGGCGAGGTCAGCGCCCATCACGTCGTCGCCCGGGCTGTACGTTTCCTCGATTGTTGTGTCTATGAGTTGCGCTAGTTGCTGGGCGGGCGTAGGGACTGCTTCGCTCACTGGCCCGCCAAAGCCAAGTGCGGAAATTGCGGCCTCGATTGGCTTGCTCATGCTATCCTCTTTCCTGCTGCTGTCTCGGTGTAGTAGTCGTACACGGCGGCCGGGGTGACGCCGAGTGTTCGCGTGGCGATGTGGCACATGGTCGGAACCTTGCCGCGTTGCACCCACTTCTTAGCCCGTTCCAACGGGATCCTGGCATGCCCGGACTCTTTGAGCGCCCGGAGGACCAGTGGGAGCGGGGCGACGACGTGCCACGATTCTTTGATCATCCACACTTGCTGGCCCTTGACATCGAACTCTTGGCCGCAGGTGTCGCACCGGCCGATGGTGGCGTGTTCGAATGCTTTCAGGATGCCGGGGCATTCTTCGTCCCAGCAGTCGCCGAGCGTGATTTTGTGTGCAGCGCGGTCTGTTGCGGACCGGAGTTTGTTGAGCCATGCGGTCAAATCGTCGAGCAGTTGGCCGGCGTCGGTCCACCCGGTGATCTGTTGTAGTTGGGTGGGGAGCATGATCCAGGCTGCGAGGACGTGGGGTTCGCCGATGGGTGCGATCCCGTTGAGCCGGCGCGCCCATGAGCGGAGAAACAGGCGGAAGGCTTGCGCTTTGTCCAACGCATCGAGGTTCAACGGTTCGCGTGATCCGGCGTGGTTGCCGCCGCCACCGGGGGATGATGCGGCCCGGTCCCGCCGTTCGAGCGTGGTGACGAGGTCGGCCCACACGCCGGTGACCTCAGCGAGACGGTACTCGAGGGTGAGGGTGTCGCCGGGACAGAGGTGGATGCCGTCGGGGGTTGCCGCCCCGCAACCATTGGCCGTGCACTCACTCACTGGCAGGCTCCTGTGATGGGATCAACGGCGCCCACATCTTCCGCATGTACTCGGCATGTGGCAGCAACCATGCGCGCACGGCGTCCTCCTCGTTCGGCGTTACGGCTATGACGGACCGGGCCATGATGCCCTTGCGTGGCATCATCCAGAACAGTTCCAGCTCGTGGCCTTCTTTACCGTCGGGGTAGTCCTCCGGGTAGTCGATGTGCCATGCGTGCCAGTCCCAGCGGTAGAGGAAGTTGAGCCCCATGATTGCGCCATGCATGCTGTCGCCGTCGACGAAGCCGGCCCATGAATCGAACCGGTTGATGTACGGGCTTTGCTGCATGCCGTTGCCCCAGAATGAACCTTCCGGGCCGTAGAAGTCATGCTCGTGTTCCCATAGGCGATTGCTCATGGTTTTCCCCTTTGGCTGATAACTGCTGATATGTTCCATTCTATACCAGTAGTAGCGGTGGCGGGCATGGTCTCACCCGCTGATGGACCTCAGTATGGGTGGCACAACCTGGGGGATGAGCGCACGCTGATCCGGTGTGAGTTGCATGGCGGACAGGATCCGGTTGATCACATCAGCGACCTGCGCCGCCTGCCGCTCCTGCAAAGCGAGAGTACGTTCCTCAATCCCCGCCTTCAACGCCATCGAGGACCACTTCACGATCTGATCCTCAACCTCGTTCAACAGTTTATACCATGCGTTCAGGTCGGCTTTGAACGTCTGCTTATCAATCGGACCCTCAGGGCCTACACCTGTTTCGTGCTGGGCTAAACCCCACACGAGTTCTTCCTCTTTGAGCTCCCGGACCTTGGACCGCAACCATTCGCGTTCCGCGTACTTGGCTTGGATGATGTTCAGGATCATCTCAATGGGGTGTTCACGGGGGGCGTCGGGGTCTATTTGACCGAGGATCACGCGTGCATCCGCCAATCGTTTGGTTTGTGGTGCTTTGCCGCCGTGCCGCCAGCACCTGTCGCCGCCTTTGATGGGCGGGGATTTGTCTGGTTCGCCGTTCTTTTTCTTGGCGCCGCAGATGACTTTCCCGTTGACAACCTGGCCGGGCGCGTACTTCGGGTCACCCTTGTATGCCATTGGGTTCCTCCTGGTAGGCGTGGATGATGTTCCCGCCGGGGCTTATGCGTGTGGCGAGCTCGAACCTTATCCAATCGACGTCTCCCATGTGGCGGGGGCGGTCCATGAGTTCGGCCCGGTCGTAGGGTACGCCGGTTAGCTTCACGCCGTAGGCCCAATGGCGGGTGCCGTCACTGTCGAGGCAGCCTTGTGGGTTGGCGGTGCGGTGGTAGATGCGTGCGATGCTTTCAGCCATGCCGTGCCCTCCTATCCGCGTATGCCAGAGCGCGCTTGTGGTCTTTGAGTGGGAAGTTCCGGTCGGGGCGTGGCACGGTGTCGCCCGAATGGAACCACGCAGTGTAGGTGGAGGCTGGCGCCGCTACATGCCACATGTGGTGCCGCCGGTAGACGCGCCATTTCTCGGATTCGGGGCGGTGCCGGATGCGGGCGAGCGGGTTACCGCCGGGCAGGTACTTGAGGTCAGGCAAGGTATCCGCCTTTCGCCGGGAAGAACGAGTCCCCGGCGTGGTTGGGATTGCCGCCGTGCAGGATCGTGCGCATCCGCTGCGTGAACGCGCTCATGTCCGGTGCGATGTCCACCTCGACTGTCTGCGTGTACCTGTCGTCGAAGTCCCGTTGTTCTTCCATGAACGTGAGCAGGGTGAGGGCGTGGAAAGCAACAGCGGCCATATGCGGGGACTGGGTTTCTTCGTCAATGTCCTCGCCGCCCCAGAACGCGTTCAGGTGGCGTTGCAAAGCTGCGTAGGACTTGGACCATTCGTAGCCGCGCCGCCAGTTGTGGGCAGCGTATTTCCTTGCCCCGATGCCGTAGTGGCGTGCAACGGCGGCGAGCGCTCCGGTGGGGATGAGGTCGTAGCGTTCGTCTTTGGTGCCTTTCTCACCGCCGGTGGATGAGGTGGTGCGCACCTCGCTCATACTGTCACCTCGGCACGATCGAACAGCCGGTAGCCATGCGCCGGTATGCCTAGCGCGTTCGCCAGTGCCACCTCAGCGTTGGCGCCCTTTGACCTGGTCCAGCCGGGCAGGAGCGCGACGGCTTCGGCATGATCGCAAATCCAAGACAGATCATCTTTGAGTGCTGCCCGCAGGTCGAACCCGTGTTCTGCTGCATCGTGCCCGTTGGATCCTTCCGGGTTGTATCCGTTGTCGCGGTCGTTTTCGGCGGGGGAGAACACTTCGTGGCCGAGTTCGCGGAGGTGTGCGGCGGCGGCGTCGAAGGCGGGGAAGTTGTAGTTGGGGAGCCCTGTCATGGGGCCGGCAAGGTAGATTTTCAAGGGGCGTCTTCTTCCTTTTTGGGTGTGCCGTAGGGGCCAACGTAGGGTTGGTTGCCGCGGTAGACGTAGGGTTTCCACCATTCGGGGAGTACGGGGCCGGACACTAACCGGAGGGCGCGAATGATGGGTGGTTCAACGCTCATTGGTCGGCGCTCCTGCTGTAGGTGTTGTGTTCGGGGATGACCAGTGTGGCTTGCATGCGCTCACGGATGGCGGGGGCGGCGTGGCCGGGGATGATCACACTGACCAGTAGGGCGCCGCACAGTGTGGGGTGGGGTGTGGTGGCGTACACCCTTCCGCGTATCTCCCGGCTCACGCTGCTGCGTCCTTCACAGTGGCGAATGCCGGGCCGGGGAGTTCCCGCAACTGTGCGACGGCAATGTCTCGTTCGGCAGTAACCAGTGCTAGGGCGGCCAGCAGGTCGCGGATGGCGTCGGCACCGTGGATGAGGATGCTGTCGTCTTGTTCGCCGTGCATCCTGAATCGGCGTAGCCGTTCTTCCGTGTTTTCGGGTGTGCCGGCGATGCTGCGTGCGGGCATGGGCCGGTTGTAAATGGTGTCGGTGTACAGCGGGTAGGTGCTCATTGTTCCCCCTCGGTTCGGTACGGGTTTGGGCTAGGCGGGCCGGGAAATGCGGGGCGGCCTATCTTGTGGGCTGCGATAGCGCGGGATGCGTAACGCATGCCGGACTTCTGTCCTTCGTCCCATGCTTGTGCTTTGGCTGCCCGGATCAGCTGGTCCACCCACGGTTGAGCCCGTGACGTGATGCTGATGGTTCGGTCGGTGAGCGGGTACTCCACCGCGTCAATCATCCTGGCGGTGATGCTCATAGTTAGAACGCTTTCGCTGAGTAGTAGGCGTCACGTGCTGCAGCTTGTTCGGGGCCGTTCATGTCGAGCCAGTCCAGGTAGCTGATGTTCTGGTGCATGATGACCTGCAGTTCCTCAGCTGTGGGTGCCGGGATGTTCACGGGGCGGCTGTCGGGTTCCACCCCGTCGTGGCGGGTGGTTCCCCAGTAGATGAGGGTGGCGCCGGCCAATACGATGCCCACACCGATGATGATGAGCGCGGCGGTGAGAAACGTTTCCCCGCTCATGACGCGGCCTGTTCGAGTTCAATGATGCGGTCAATGAGCTTCTGCGTGTAGGGCAGCTGGCCGCTGTACCCCGGGACAGAGGTGAACTCATCCGCCAGAGCGTCCCGGCGCTTAGTCAAGGCTTCGGCTTTCGCACGTTCGGCGCGGCCCTCTTCGTGAACTTCCAGCGCAAGGATGGCTTCGTGGACCTTAGCGGGCGCTTCGAACGGCGGGTGTGCTGCATCGAGGATGGCCAGCGCGATGGCGGGCGCGTCTGCCGGGTTGAAGAATCCGCTGGTGGATGTGTGCGTGGTCAGTGAGATGCGGAGTCCGGACGGGACCTTGGTGATTTCGAGGCGGTCGAAGTCTCGGCCTTGTGTGACGATGCCGCTGAATTCGGCTCTTGGGTTGGCTTTCATGGTGTGTCCCCTTGGTTTGGCTGATGAAACGATCGTACCTACTAGCAGTTGTGTTGTCTACTACCAGCAGTAGTGTCAGCGGACATGAGTGCGGGCACCGGTCAGCAGTGCGACCAGGTCGGCCATGGTCATTGTCACCCACTGATCCTCCGGCTGGCCTTTGCCATGGCGTTTGTGCACGATCACCCCGGCCAGCGCGTCGTCGTTCCCGCGCTCGGTTTCGGTTTCGGCTGCCCATGTGCCGAGCATCGTTTTCGCGGTGTTCTTGCACTCGATGACGAGCCGGCCGCCCATGTGGCGGACGCCGCCGATGTCGCCGCGGTCCTTCGCGCCCGTCTTGGCGCGCCGTTCGATCCGGTCGTCCACGTGCTCGTTCAGGTAGCCGGCAATGGATGTTTCGAACCTGGTTCCTGCCTGTTTGGCGCTTGCCCTTGTGCGTGCCATGTTTCTCCCTTGCGCCCACAGAATCGTTTCTGCGGGCCTTATTGATGGTTGCTGGTCCAACTACTGCCAATAGGTATTCTAGGCAGCCCTACCCCGCAAAGAACCGTTACGGGCGGCACGTTCCGACCTAGGCCGCACCCGCTGATCCATAACACCCACCTTCGGAGCCCGGTAGTTCGGGTACAACTCAGCCACACACTCAGCCAACCTAGCCCGCCCCACAGCAAACGACGTAGGGTTCCGAGCCTCAGCGGCGGCCTTCACCGCCAACGCGCCCTTCATCACCGAATACGTGTCAGCCTTCGCCTCAAAATACCGGCGCCGACGCTGTGCCGCTTTGATCTTCGCCCGCAACAACTCAGACTGCACTACACGCAGTTCATCGGACATGGCTGCGTACTGCTCGGGGCTTACCGGTTCGGTGCTCATGATGGTTCTCCGTTCGTAGAATGTTGGTTCCCCGTAGGGAGGGTCTGCTCGTCTTCGTCGTCGGGGAGGTTGCTGCTCATGTGGTGGTGCCCGCAGAGGGGCCAGATCATTCCGCACCATGAGCAGTTGGGGCCGTTGCCGTCCATGTCGAACATGGGTTGCGCGGTGTTGGCACCGAATCGTTCCATTTTGTTGAGGATCCAGTCGGCGGCTTTGAGTGCTTGGTCGTCGTCGAGTTCGAGTTCGTCGCGGACTTCGCGCACGAATTTCATGGTTGCCTGGTACGGGGCCGGCTTGCTCATGACGGGCCGGTTCCCTTGGGCGGGGATCATTATTGCTTGGAATTCGGGGTTTAGGCTCATGGTGTTTTCCTTTCGGTGGCGGCTCGGATCATGTCCCTGAAATTCGGGGGAGCCGGTTTCTTCAACGGTTTGCAGTGCTTGCAGGTGGACATGTCTTCGAGCGGGTGTTCCTCGCATGGTGGTTCGTTCCCGATCGCGGCAGTGTGTGCTGGTGATGCGGCTTTCTCGTCGGTGAGCCAGTGCTTCCCGTCTTTGAAAATGATGATCGGGGTTTTCTTCTCCGGATTCCTGGCAACCTTCACGGCAGCTTCCACGAGGGCGGGGAATGGTGCGTAGGTCCGGTGCTCCCACAACAGTTTCATCATGGACGGGACTTCCCATTCCGGGCGGAGTTGCTTGAGTAGCTGGGCTAGTAGCGTGGCTTGGATTTCGGTTAGCTCGGATGAATGATTTTCAGCAGGCAAACGTCCGGTTGGGGAGTTCGGCGGTTGCGACGGTTCGAGCATTCTGGTTCGCGTCTCCTGGTTAGTTAACATCTTTGGTGAGTATTGCTTGCTGGTTGTAGGGATGATGGTTGTAGGAGTAGGTAGAAGGGTTAAGGGAGTAGGCCACCCCTTTCATGGAGGGGTCCAGTTACCCTTTCCGATACCCTTTATGGACCCCTATCGGGACCCCTTTTCGGTCATGTTCCCCAACCTGTTAGCGATACTGTTTCGGGGACCCTTTCCGCTGCTATTTCGGTGGGGTTGAGGGAGGGTTTCCGTAGGATTTCGGTGAGGCTATCCCACCCCTTCAACATGGGGTCATCGACCTGTAACCGCTTGAGCTCATGAACCAGTACCCCGCGCAGTTTCCGGGACGCGACAGCACCGTAAGCCTTGGCCACAGCGACACCCATTTTGGGTTGCTTGAGCAGCCCGTCGTGGCGGATGAACGAGCGGATGAGCGCTTCCTCCGTGTCCTCGTCAATGACCAGGTAGAGTGCGTCCTGCAGTTCGGTGGCAGCGGATTCGAGGACGTCGAGGGTGAGGCCCTTGGACTTGGGGATGATGCGCTTCGGCCGCCAGTCAGCGACACCAGCGAGGGACAGGTCGTCGGTGAGCAGGTAGAAGTACAGCCACTGCGCGATGGGTGACAGGTCTAGGAAGTCGTCGTCCAACCAGATGAGACGTTTGATGCGAGCGTATTCGCCGGCCATGGTGAGTCCTTTCCCCTACTGCTGATTGTTGCCAAGGCTACCAGCAGTAGGTTTGCCGGGCATGCTAAGCGGCGGCGGTTTCGGTGAGGTCGAACAGTGAGGGCATGTCGCGTTTGCGTTCCTCCGCCTGCAGGTACTTCACGGAGTCGAGGAAGTACCCGGTGTTGAGCTCGGATGCGCGTCCGCGGCGCCCTGCTTTGATGGCGCGGAGGGGTACGGTGCCGATGCCGCCGAAGGGGTCGAACACGAGGTCGTCTTCGTTGGAGTACCGGTTGATGAGCCTGTCGACGATGTCGAATTGGAGGGGGCAGACGTGCATGGCCAGGTTGCGGCGCTTCTGCTCCCCGTTGAGCGTGAGCATGCGGTTGACGTCGTGCCACACTTCGGGGTGCCAGGATCCGGGAGCCAATGACATGAACGTGGCCGGCAGTTTGCCTTTGCCTTCGAGCTCTTCACCAATGCGGATGTGGGATTCGTAGTCGTACACTTCGCGGAGGGTTTGCTGCGTGAACATGCGGGACATCTGATCACCGGGCAGTGCTGCGAGCTCGTCAGGCGTCATTGGCCGATCGCCGGAGGACCGCCAGAACGCGTGCGCGTCAACCTGCCAGCGTGCCCGCGTGTAGTCGGCCTTGTCCTTCGTCACAGGGGCGTCGGCGTAGCCCTTGGAACGGTCGGTCTGCGGCTTGTGGAACAGCAGAATGTACTCCGGTGACCCGGCACCCATTTTGGAGCCGTCCTTGCACTGCTCGGACCAGCCGAGCCGGTACGTCTGGTTGTTCTCGCGGACAACATCTGTGACGACGGTGATCATGCCCATGAAGTCGAAGCCGTGCTTGATGCCGTGCATCAGCGCTTCGGCGTGGAACGGGGAGACGGTGGGCACGCCGGCCCCGGTGACGTTGCCAAACAGGATCCGGTCTTTCACATGGCAGGCGTAGATCCTGCCGGGCGCCAGGATGCGGTGCAGCTGCGGGGTAAGGAAGTCCATTTGCGCCCAGAAGTGCTCGTTGTTATCGGTGTGCCCGAAGTCGTTGTAGGACGGCGTGTATTCGTAGTGGTTGGAGAACGGGATGCTGGTGACGATGAGGTCAACGGAGTTCTCGTCCATGATGCTGGTTTCGGCGACGCAGTCGTTGTTGGCGAGGGTCCAGCCTTCGCCGTTGGCTTCGATGCGGTCGATGCCCATGGAGCGTGTGAGAGCGTCGTTGATGGACGTTTGCGATAGACCGTGCTCTTGGATGATTTTGGTCATGTTCTTGGTCAGCTCCTTGTGTGCGGCCCATTTGGTTTTGAGGGTGGCGACGACTTCGCGCTCGGATTCGGCGTGCACAATGTGGACAGTGCAGGGCCGATCCTGTCCGAAGCGTTGGATGCGGTGGACGGACTGGATGAAGTCGTTGAATTTGTGGGTGATGCCCACGTAGACGGCGGTGTTGCACTGCTGCAGGTTCAGGCCTTGGCCGAGCATGACGGGCTTGCCGATGAGGGCGTAGGTTTCCCGGTTGCGCCACGCTTCGATGCGACTCTCTGTTTCCTCAATCGACAGCGAACCGTGCACAGATGAGTAGGTGAGGCCGGCCGCCTTGAGCGCTTGCTCGATGGCCGTTTGCTCGTCGTTCAAGTCGCACCAAAGAATGATCTGATCATCCGTAGAACCGCCATGCTCGAGGACGAGCTCGGTGAGACGTTCCACCCGGGCGGGCAGCGTGTCCCGTTTCTCCTTCGCAGCCTGGGGGAGTCCCATGCCGATGCCGCGCAGCAGCGTGCCCTGCCCGTCACGGTCCACGGCCGCGGTGGAGTGGTCTACCCCTACTTCGTGCCAGAGGTCGGTGAGCGGCGGCAGGTCGTAGCCGGTGGCGTCGAATCCGAGGTCGGCGGGGGATTGCAGGAAGATGGACCAGGAGTTCAGCCACAACCAGAACTCCTGTTCCTTGTGCGGGTACAGGGTGAGGTTGTTCGCCTGCGTCGAGTCGCGCTGAAAGAACCGGGTGAGCGCCTGCCCGGTGTCCATGACACCTAGGAATCCGGCGTAGTGGATGAGTTCCTTGTACCGGTTGGGGGACGGGGTGGCGGTGGCCACGAAACGGTAGGCGACGTCTTCGAACAGGGTGAGGAACGTCTGATAGGTTTTCGATCCGAACGAGCGGAGGACGCCGGCTTCGTCGAGGGACACGGCGGTGAATAGTGCTGGGTCGAGTTTGCCGTCGCGCACGGTTTCGTAGTTGGTGAGGTAGATGCCGGGCCCGTCGATTTCCTCGGCACGGCGGATGAACCTGGCTTCGATGCCGAGCTTGCGGGCGTCGGTCATGAACTCTTGGCGGACGCCGAGCGGGCAGACTATGAGTCCGGATCCTCCGGCTTCCTCCAAGGTGAGGCGTACGGTTTCGAGTTGCATGATGGACTTGCCTAGCCCGAACGCGGCGAAGATGGCGCGGCGCCCGCCCTCGACTGCCCACTGGACAATGGATTGCTGGTGGTCTTTGAGGATGGTATTGATCCGGTCCGCGTCGATTTCGAACCCGTACCGCTTATCGAAGTTCACCTTCTCCTTGAGAAAGTCGGCGTAGTCGATGCTGCTCATATTGTGGTTTCCTCTCCCCGCGCTTTGAGTCGTTCGAGTAGTTCAAGTTCGCCGCGGTGGCGGAGCATCGCATACATGGGCCGGACACTCTCGTATCCGATGCGCACAGCGATTTGGTCTGGTGGCGTGCCGTAAGACGCCAACCATGTGATGTCCTCCATGCGCTCTTCGTTGCGGCGGGTGCGGGCCTCGTTCATGGCCAACGTCGCTTTCGTGCTCATGCTGCAGCGTCCTTCCTCAGTTCATCCATGTCTGCGGCTGATTCAAGCTGTTGCATGAGTTGCCCGCCAATGAACCGCGTATATGCGGGTGGGATGGCTTCGGCGATGGACTTGCGGTTGTTGGTCCAGTCGATGCCCATGGCAACCTGCCATTCGGCTACGGTTCCTTTGCCGCCGCCTTCGCCGTGGACTGCGAGGTATGGGCCGTCGTAGTAGGTGCCGTGGCGCCATCCGCGGACCCTGCCGCGGTGTGGTTTGTGTCGGGTGGGGAATGCTTGCCAGCCTTCGACTTCGAAGTACCTGTGCCGGATGACGCCGAGGCCGAACATTTCACCGCACAAAGTGAGGTCGCGGCGCAGGTCGGAGCCTTGAACGTTCTCGATGACGGTAGGTTTGTCGATCTGTGCGAACAGTGCGCGGGTTGCCGGGATCAAGTTCACGTAGAGCTTTCCTTTGTTGGTCCCTTTGGTGAGGGCCGTTGATGCTTGGCATGGCGGGCTCGCGTGGATGGCGTCGAAGTCCTGCCAATGTGCGGCCAGGTAGGTGAGCGCGTCGCCCTGTACGAATATGTCTCCGGCGTAGTCGGGCTGGGCTGCGATGTCCACGCCGGTTACGTGGAAGCCGGCCTCTTTGTAGCCCTTTCCGGCGCCACCTGCGCCACAGAACAGATCGAGAATTTTCATGCGGCTGCCTTCCGAATGTCGGCTTGGGCTTGTCGTCGTTCGCGTGAGTAGTGCGTCCAGGCTTCGCGGCAACTGTCGCAGCGGCAGCCGTAGTTGGCGTAGCAGTTGGGTGTTCCGTGGCGTGGGTCTTGCGGGTTTGTGACCGGGTGTGCGGCCATTTTGTTCCCCCTATATCGTGCGGACCTTGTAATAACACTATATACCAGCAATATGTATTTACACAATCAACAGTAGTGGCCCCCGGCAAGGTTCTGCCGAGGGCCACAAGGGTGGGGGAGGGGTTAGGCGGCTAGTCGCGCCCGGCACTCGAGGTGCATGGATTCGATGGTGTCGCGCCAGTCGTCGCGGGCAGCAGTCCGCAGCTCGTCCACGTAGGCGCGGACGTCGCTCTGGAAGTCGTACTGCTCTCGCACGCATTCATCAAGGAAGTCCATGTCCATGATCTGAGTGCTTGCGTCGCGCAGGTTCTCAAGTACGGCCATGGTTAGGCTCCTGGCAGTCGGACCGGCATGAGCAGGTGCCGGAGGTCGGTGTCATCGGTGGGTGTGATCACAGCGGGCTTGGGTGAGGCGGTGAATCCGATGATCACAGTTTCGGTGGGCATCGTCTTGAGCGCGTGTTCAAGGTAGGCGGGGTTGAACGCGGCGGTGATCGGGTCGCCGTCGAGTTCGCAGTCCATGAACTCGCGGCCCTGCGCGTCCTCACCTGTCCCTGCGTCGAGCTCAATCTCCCCGTCGCGGACCTGCAACCGGAGCGGCGTGTTCCGTTCCGCCACCGTGGAGACGCGGGAGACGACGTCGGCGAGCATGGCCCGGTTCACGGTCACGTTGATGGGAGTGTTGTCGGGGAACAATGCGCTGATCTTCGGGTAATCCCCGTCCACGGTCAGGGATGTGGTTGCCCGGTTGCCGTTGCGGAATCCCACCTTGTCATCGGCGGACAGCACCTGCAGTTCACCGGCGGCGAGCTTGGACACATCAACGAGTGTCTTGGATTTGATCAGCCAGGCGAACGAGGTTTCCGGGTCGACGGGCTCCCACGGGATGGTGCGCTCGGCCAACCGGTACCGGTCCGTCGCGGAGAGCCGTAGTTCCTTGCCTTCGGCGACGACGTGCACGGCCGCGAGGATCGGCAACGTGTCGTCGTTGGCCGCGGTCCCAGCAACCTGGGCGACAGCCGCGGCGAACGCGTGCCCGTCCACGGTCCCAGCCTTAGCGGGGAGCTCGGGCATGGCGGGGAACTCAGCGGCGGGCATGGTGGATAGCGTGTACTTCGCCTTGCCCGATGTGATGGACACCCGGGTGCCGTCGACGGTGACCTCTACTGGTCGGTTCTTTGGGAGTTTGGACAGGATGTCCGTGAGCATGCGGCCCGGGACCAGCACGTGGCCGGCATCGAGCACTTCGGCGGGCGCGGTGATTCGGTTGGACACTTCATAGTCGAAACCGGAGAGGCGGATGGTTCCCTCAGCGGCTTCGATGAGCAGGCCGGAGAGTACCGGGGTCGCGGGTCGGGGGCTGATGGCTTTGGCAGCGAATACGGCGGCTTCGGCGAACGTGGTGGAGTCGATACGGATCTTGGTCATGTTCAGGCTTCCTTAGGTGGTTAGGCTGCGGCTTGGGCGGGCTTGCAGAACTCGGACAGCAGGTCCGGGCGGAATCCGAACCAGTGTTTTTCGTCGTGGGTGTCGCCGTTGTCGTTGACGATGACGACGGGGGCGGCCTCGTATCCGAGTGCTTTTACGGCGGCCAGGTCTTGCGGCGACTTGGAGAGGTCGACGGTGTTGTAGTCGGCATGGTTGCGGTCGAGCCATCTCTTTGTGCTTACGCACTGGCCGCATGCTGGTGTCGTGTAGACGGTGATTTTCAAAGCGTGTTCTTTCTGGTTGGGGTGGTGCCGCCCTTCCCCCAAGGTAGGGCGGCACCGGTTCATGGGTTTAGGTCCAGCCGTTGCCAGTGTTAGCGGGGGCGCCCCACGGGTCCGCGCCGTCGCCGTTCTGGCTGGTGTTGCCGCCGAAGCCATCGTTGCCGATGCCCTGCCGCTGTGCACGGTTGACCTGCGCGGACACCCAACGCAGGTCCGGGCCGATGGACTCGATGCGGGCCTCGGTCACGGTTCGCTTCTCGCCACTGGTGGTTTCGTAGGAACGGGATTCCAGTTCGGCCAGAGCGATGACCGCCATGCCTTTATCGAGGGATTCGGATACGTTCTCAGCCATTTCCTTCCATGCCGAGCAGCGCCAGAAGATGGCTTCCTTGTCCTTCCATTCGTTGGACTGTTTGTCGAACTGGCGGGCGTTCGCAGCAATGGTGAAGTTGGCGACTGCGGCGCCGGACGGCGTGAACCTGAGTTCGGGCGGGCCAGTCAGCCGGCCCCGGATGGTGATGAACTGTTCATTGGCCATGATTTGGCTACTTTCTTGCTAGGTGGACGAATCTGCAGATACCGCATTTGTAGGCTCTTGGTGTGCCGGTCATTTTGGCGGCGACCAGTGCGGCGTCCTCTTTGGTTTGGTATCGGTACTTCGCTAGGCATTGGCTCCCGGCGGGACGCCCATATCGCATGTGCGCCCGACGTTTCTTTGCCCCTGCGCTCACGCGGGTACGGGCGCGGGTTCGGGCCATGCTGCGTCATCGCCCTCAGCGGCTGGCAATGCCTCTGCTACGAGGTTGGTGAAGTGTTCGAGCATCCGGTTCGCTTCGTCGGCGGTGATGTCCTGGGGTCCACCGGTTTCGCGCTGCAAGAACCCGTTGACGGCGGCGCCCATGGACGGCTTCGTCTTGTGGCCGGCACCCTTGAGCGCCACGGTGAGGTGGGTCCACTGGTCAGGGGTGCACATCGGGATTTCGCCTGCGGTGTCGGAGGCAGCCTCATCCACGACTTCGGGATCCGCTTCCGGGGCGGCTTCCGGTTCGGGTTCCGGGGCGTCGTGCACAATGTCCGGCAGCGACGGGGCAGGGGCAGCTTTCCGCTTCACTGTGCGCTTCGGCTTATCCTCCACCGAGGCGGCCGGGGCTTCGCCCATATCCTCGATGGGGTCCATGAGTTCGACGTCGGCCTCGTTGTAGGCGAGGCCCGCCAGCACGTCCGGCGCCACAACCCGGCACACGTCGCCGATGGCACGGGCGCGCAGCATGGCGATCGGCTCCGTCAGGTACTTCTTGTTCGTGTCGTAGCCTGCCTTCTTGGCGCGCTCCGGCGTCCAGCGGGAAGTGCTCACCGTGTCGGCGCCCTTGCGCTTCCCCTTCACCACGACTTCCTGCGGCGACTCGGATTCCACCCACACCTGGTGGCCGGCGGCGAGGACGATGGCGTGCATGGCCTTGGAGTAGAGCCCGGGGCGGCCGGAGACAACGAAGATGGACGACATTGACGCCAGCGGATCCAAGCCCAGAGACTTGCCGTGCAGAATGGCTACAGCTGCGGCTTCTGGCTTGCCCTGAAAGTCGCGGGGCGCGAACGGGGTGCGGCAGATGCGTTCCGCCAGCGTGTAGGCGTTCCCAAGGTCGTTGACCCATGCCGCCAGGTCGGTGCCGTTGCCGACGTCGGAGAGTGCCACACCTGTGGCGGGCGCTTCGTTTACTGCTATCTCGGTCATGCTGCTTCCTGTTCTGTGATTGCGATGGTGATGGGGTCTGTGATGATGCCGTCCCGGTACTTCGTCATCTTGTGCGTGTACGCGGCAGCCAAGAACTGCCCGTACTGCACCTTGATTTCGTCCCGGTCAGCGGCGAGCTGGTAGAGGCTGGTGCCGAGCGGCCACCCGTCGTAGCGGGCGTTATCCCCGTCCCGGTCCAATGGGGTGACGTGTGCGACGTAGGTTGCCACGACTTCGGGGAGCGGTTGCTCGTCGCCGTTATCGTCCATGTAGAACTCACCCAACGAGTAGGCTGCGGTCTGCAACGCGGTTTCCCCGTACACGCCCTTGGACGTTTTCAGGTCGATCTGGATGACCTTGCCCGCGGCGATGTCCTCCGCGCTCATGAGCAGGGGGGAGGTGGCGAACAGGTCGAACGTTCCCGCCCACCAGTCCTTACGGTTCCCCACGGGGCGTTCCGCCAGGACTGCGGTGATCTGGAAGCGGTCCAAGAATTCGACGTACCCTTCCACGAAGCTGATCAGGTCTTCCGGCACGTCCGGCGCTTCCCCGGTGGAGTGTAGGGTTTCGGCGTGCCCGTGGACTGCGGTTCCTCGGATGCCGGCGGCGTCGCGTTCCTTCGTGGGCAGTTCCTTGAGTTCGCGGACGGCGGCGTCCGGGTCCCCGGCGAGCAGCTGCTCGAGTGCCTCCCGGTTGGCGGGGTTGGCCACCCATTCGGCAACAACCTTGGGCGCCCAACGGACCAGCGCGGGCTTGGGGATGCCGCCACCGAGCAGTGTGGTGACGCCGGAGACGGGAAGGAACTTGTTGTCCGGGCCGATGACGCCGGGCTTCTGTGACATGCGGTAGCGGTGGCCGGAGGGTGTGAACTTGAGCCCGCCCTTTTCGGGGGCCTTCGGGGTCCTGGTCTTGGCGGTCATGCTGCTACCTCTTCCTTGATCTGCGCAGTCTTGCTACGTACGGTTTCGACCGAACGGTCGATCTGATCTGTGGTGGTCAAGACGATCCCATGCTCGACCATGCCTTCGCGGTCCCAGAAGACGGCGATGGTCAGGTGTGTGGGCTTTGAGTACTGGCGGTTGTCGAACTTGAGATCGATGCTGAAACGTGCACTGGGCACAACCTCACGGAGTTCCTGAACTGCGGGGTTCAGTGTGTTGTATGCGTAGCGCGCCAACCAGAACAGGTCGTGCGCCGTGGTCTTGGTGGTCATTTCGTGAGTCCGATCATTCGTGCGAGCTTGTCGCGGTCCGGTTGGGTTGAGATGGCGAGGGCGGCTGCGATGCGTTCCTCGTCGGTTACGTGGATGGGTTCGTCGAGTTGCGTGGATTCGAGTTGCAGGGTGCTCATGCCTCGGCCTTGTGGTACTCGCAGTCCGGGTCGTTGACGAGCATCCCGGCTTTCGCTTCCCACTCCGGACATGTGCCGGCGGCGCAGATGCAACCGTCTTCCGGTTCGGCGAGGTTGGGCATCAGATCCACCCCTTCCGGCTGGCAACGAACAGGTACGCGCTGCAGGCGACGAGCGCCAGGAACTGGATGCCGTTCATGGCCGGACACCGGCGTTGTCGAGCATCGCCCGGATGCTGAACCGGAGCATGTCGCGGCAGTAGTCGAGCAGGTCCGCCGTGTTGTCCAAGGTCCCGGCCCGGTTCCGGTTGATTGCCGGGTGCGAGCCGTCGAGCACTGCGTCGAGCATCCGCCACGAGTCGATGACATCGTCCAAGTAGTGGGCTTTCACATCGGCGTGAATGGCGGCGGACAGTTCGCGGGCCGTCTGGTCAAGGTCCGAGTCCGGGTTTTCCACGAAGTTGCCGACGAAGTGGCGGCTGATCAGGTCCGCCTGGTTGCGGGTGACTGTATGCTGGATAACGGTCATGACTTCTCCTAGGTGGTCGTGTTCACTGGCCCCGGCGTTGCAGCGCCGGGGTTTTCTTGTTGAGCAGCTGGTTGAGCTTCCGGGTTCCGCCCTTGGCGCCGGCTGGCTTGGATTCGGTTCGTGCGAGGATCTGGTTGACATGGTTTTCGGTGAACCGGATGGTGCGTTCCCCGAACCTTTGTGACGGCCATTCGTTGCGCCGCGCCCGTTCCCTGACGAAGTCGGGTGTCACTTCGAACCGTTCGGCCAGTTCCTTCGGGGTGTAGAGCTTGTTCACAGCAGCATCCCTCTGTGTTCCGGCCGGCCCTGCCAGACAGCGCATACTCCGCCGGACCTGCCCGGGCGCCGTGACCGGTGGTAGCCGATCACATGGATGAGCTGATCCTTTGCCGCTGCGCTGAACAGTGCGCCCCACTGGTTCGGGTTTGCCGGGTCGGCCATGCTGTACCGTTCCTGCAGGTCGAGTGCGTCGAAGTGGCGGCCGGTTGTCGCTTCCTTGCGGATCGCGGTGAGCGCGTCTTTCTTCCAGTCCGTTTCAAGGACCATCGCGGTACTCATGCCAACTCGATGTGGTAGACGTTCAGGCGGACACCGTTGTCAGGTCCGAACTGGAACGTGGTGGTGTAGATGGTCCCGTCCTCGTCACGGTTTTCCCGGACGGGTGCAGCGAACCGCGCAGCGTACTCGTTGAGCGCTTCGAGAGTCTCTACACTTACGCGAACATCCAATGGCTGTTCGGGGTACGCCATACCAACAATTGGGTTGGCCTCTATGAAGTCCGCCAACACGCGGAAACCTTCAGCAAAATTTCTGGACATTTACGCCACCATCTTCTGATTGTCGAAAGCACTACTGGCAGTAGTGATCTTGGGTACGAAAATAGAATCAATCTCCACACCGAGAGACACCGAGATAAGTGCGGCCGTCTTGGGCGTGCAGGTGGACTTCCGGCCATCCTTCAAGTGGCTGATGAACGAGTAGTGGACTCCGGCCCGTCGGGCGAGCTCGGAGGCGGTGCAGATGAAACGCGGGCTGTTGCGTGTGAGCAGCTCCTTGAACTGCTCACGGTCCCTGATTTTCATGTATAACCCCTGGGTCTGACGTTTTCTGATCATGGTTACTGACATTGGTTTTTCTCCCCCTCTTGGTGTTTGTGTGGCTACCGACCCCCTAACAATTGGTAGTAGCTCAAATATCTACTACCGGTAGCAGTCTGTCAACTGCTGATTGTGTTGTACTTGCCAAGCGTGCTGCGTTTCACCATCGAAACCTAGGGTTTTTCCAAGTCAACGGCTGGTAGTGTCCAACTAAACCGGCAGGTAGCAGCAGGGGAGTTGCGGGCCATTGACCGGGGGGACACCTAGTAGGAATCTTGGGAGCATGACAACAAACCAGCCCCTCAGCGGGGGTATCCGTGAACTGATCGGCGAGAAGCGCGGCAAGCGCACCTACGCGGCACTGGCAGCAGACTGCGGCGGCATGCCATCAGCCATCAGGTTGCAGCAGCTGGCCAACTATTCGCCGGCGCCGAAGACGTTCCCGGACCCTGAAACCATTACGGGTTTGGCGCAGGGGTTGCGGGTGACGCCGGCTCAGGTGCTGATTGCGTGGGCCCGGACGTTGGGGGTGGAGGCCCGGCACATGGAAGTCGGCGGCCTAGTGATACCGGGTGCGCATGATTTGCCGTTGGAGCAGCAGGAGCTTTTGTTGTCGATGGGCAGGGAACTGGTGTCTCTACAACGGGAGAAAGATAAGCTTGAGGAAGCAGTGAGCAACACCACAGGGAAAAAGGTTTCAGTGAAAGGTGACATCATCGACCAAAATGTCGGTGATAAGCCGCATACTAAAGGTGTAATTTCAAATCGGTTGGGGGCCGAGAGTCAGGATGAGCTCGCTTTGGTTGCCCGCCGGATACACCCAAGAGAGCGCCGCACCAAAAATGGATACTCCCCCTGATATTGTTTTCCGCCACCTCCCCGAAGGCCTGGCAGGCCACTACGACCACAAGACCCGTGAAATAGTTTTGGATCCGCGGCATCCGCGCCGCACTGTGCGTCCCACCGTCGTGCACGAAATGGTGCACCACAACCTGGACCACATGCCCGTGCATTGTGCAGCGTCGAACACTGCCCGGGAAATCATGGTCGAGTCGATGGCGTCCCGATACCTGATCTGCTTTTCTGCGCTGCTCGACGCGTACATGACATTCGACAGTATCGAGGACATGGCCGAACATTTGGAAGTGGACCTTGGGGCGATCTACGCCAGGTTCGGTTCACTCACCGCGCTTGAGCAAACCATTCTTGCCGCGTGCGGCCGGCACTGTAAAAACATGTGGGCACAGCGCGAAAGCGCCGTACACCATGTACACCAAATAGCCGCATAAGGCCGTCCCAGCCGTGCTAAACGTGTTGGACTTCCCCTAGAATCCGCGGAAGTCCAACACCCGCACCGTTCCTAAGTGGGTTCGAGTCCCACCTCGGGCACGAGTATGCCCCTTCTCTTGTATCCCAGGAGAAGGGGCTTTTTTGATTTTGGCGTCCTGGCGTTCCACTGGCGGCCGAGTGCTGGTTCAGGCAAACAGCGTCCTTGACACGGCTGGAAAAGCGTGGACGCTCACCGTCCCCTCCGGGAGTTCGACCGTATCGAGGTTGCGCCGGAACGGGGACCGGAACATAGGTGCGAATCCAGCTGCGGATGGCGGGGCGACCCGTGGGTGGCGGGCGCGGGACATAACTTGTCGGAACATGATTGAAGCTCCTAGGAATGCTGGGATTTCTACCCAATGCCATACGGAGACGTTGGGGATATCGATGGAGCCACCAACGCCGATGCAACATTCGATGCGAATCGCATCGACTATCCGGGCGGCGATTCTCTGCGGTAGATGTACTCCTTGCGACCGGCAGCCGACTGCGGCAGGCATAGGCTGGGTCAGGGACCAACTATGACAGGAGCGGGCAGATGAAACATGAACCAGCAACTCCGGGGATCCGCGAGGTTGTAAGGGAACTGACGGATGATCTGGGACCGACTATGGTCTCTGCCCTGGCCGGCGACCGCGTCCGCCTAACCGCCGATGACTGGGTCATGGAAGACGGCCCGGAACCTGACGAAAAGGAGGCAGAACGTCTCCGGTTCGCCTACGACCAGTGGCAGCTGCTGGTTGCACAGGGAGCTGACCGTGCCCGGGCCTGGTTCATCGGAGACAACCCGAGGCTCGGTGATGAGTCTCCGGTGGTGGCTATCCACGACGGCCGGTTCGATGATGTGAGGAACGCAGTGCGTGCCTTCTTGGAGGAAGGCACTCCGGCTGACCGGTGGTAAACACAGAACTATGTATCACGAGTAGGCAGAGGCCTACGACCCGGCTCTCGGCCCGAAAACCTAACTCCGCTACACGAGGGGCCATGGGTAACGCATGCCGGTGTCATCGACTGGCAGCACCCGCTCACGCAGCAGGCGCTTCACCCGGAGCCGCAGGGCGGCAACTTCCATGTCGTCGAGGAGTTCGGCTACGTCGGCAGGTACAGCTTGTGCGAGCGGGGCAATGTCATCCAGCAGAGCGCACGGGATAGATTCACCGGCGAAATCCCAAATCACAGTGCGCAGTTTGAAGTGTGCTGCGAAGCACAGCCCGTGGTCGATGCCCCATACCCGTCCGTCGTAGCCGCGGAGCACATGCCCGCTTTTGCGATCAGTGTTGTTGGCAATGCAATCGAACAGGGCGATCTGCGCCAAGCAGTCATGGGTTTCGGCTGATTCTGCATAGAGCGTGAAGTAATGCTCACGCTGGTCGTTCTCGACGAACCACTGTAGCGACCCGATGCCCAAGGGACAGTCCTCGCGGATCACCGTCGGCGGAACTAGGCCCCACCCCAGATACTCGCTCAGCAGATAAGCCGCACGTTCCCGCCGGTAGAGCCCAGGCTCAAAATCGGACAGCGCCCGTTCCCCGGCCTCCGGCTTGTAAACTGCCCACGCCGAGTCCTCCCGGCAGGAGACTTGGACGAGGAACGTCGCGTTGCTGCTGCGCAGGATACGTCCGAGCATCTCGATGCGGCCCTCGGCGAGCAGTGTCAGCTGCTGTCCGGACACAGTTTGTCCCTTTTCACGACGCCCTCAGCCCGCTCAGTGATTCCAGAGTCGAGTTCACCATGAGCACGGCGGGCGCCTGACCCTCCACGTACGAGATGACCGAGACCGAGCACGGGCTGATAACGATCCTCTGGAAGAGGTCCAGGTGCGTGCCCAGGGCGTGGGCAACGGCGGCCTTGATCGGGTCGGCATGGGAGAAGCAAACGACGACGCCGCCAGCGTGGGCGGCACACAGCGCCTCGAGGGTGCCGACCATCCGTGCTTGCATCTGCGCGAAGCTTTCCCCGTCCGGGAAGCGGAAGTCGGACGGAGTGTGCTGTACGGTCTGCCACTGTGGCAAACCCATCAGCTGGGTGAGCGCGGCTCCGGTCCACGCGCCGAAGTCACACTCGATCAGTCCAGCGTGCTCGTTCACCTTGAGCCCAGTGCTGGCTGCCGTCGGTTCGGCAGTCTCGCAGGCGCGCTCCAGCGGGGAGGAGTAGATGCCGTCAATCGGAAGGGCTGCCAGCCGCTCCGCGACCCGTTGGGCTTGGACCTGGCCTTCGTCGGAGAGATGTAGTCCGGGGGCAAGCCCGGGCAGCACCGTGCCCGTCGTGGGCGTCTGCCCATGGCGCACCAGAAGGAGCAGGGTACTCGGCGGTTTTGCTGGCGCCGACGGTGTTGTTGCAGTCATCAAAATCCAGCGTATGCGGTTCCGGGGGCTGACGCGTTGGAATCATCAAGAAGTCGGATGCTCGATTCACGGCAGTTCGAGGACTACCTTTGAGGTGTGAGTGATCGTCCCGAAATCTTCACCGTTGGTGAACTACGTGCAGCCGGCCATGTCCACAAGGACCTGCGCCACGAAATCCGCGACAACCTGCTCGCCGCGCTTGCCGCAGACCGCGATCCGTGGCCCGGCATGTTCGGTTTCAGCCGCACGGTGCTTCCCCAGCTCGAGCGTGCCTTGATCGCCGGCCACGACGTTGTCCTGCTCGGCGAGCGGGGACAAGGCAAGACGCGGCTCCTGCGCACCCTGGTCGGGCTCCTCGACGAGTGGTCTCCGGTGATCGAGGGATCGGAACTGAACGAACACCCGTACGAACCGATCACCGAGCAGTCCCGGGCCCGTGCCCTCACGGAAGGGGACCGGCTGCGTGTAGCCTGGCGGCACCGCTCGGAACGCTACGTCGAGAAGCTCGCCACCCCTGACACCTCTGTCGCCGACCTTATCGGCGACGTCGACCCCATGCGGGTAGCCGAGGGCCGCCGGCTCGGGGACCCGGAAACCATCCACTACGGTCTCGTCCCACGCTCCAACCGCGGCATCATCGGCATCAATGAACTGCCCGACCTTGCCGAGCGCATCCAGGTCGCGATGCTCAACGTGATGGAGGAGCGCGACATCCAGATCCGCGGCTACGTCCTGCGGCTGCCCCTCGATGTGCTTGTCGTCGCGTCGGCGAATCCGGAGGACTACACCAACCGCGGCCGGATCATCACTCCATTGAAGGACCGCTTCGGCGCCGAGGTCCGCACCCATTACCCGATCGAGCTGGAAGACGAGGTTGCAGTCATTGCGCAGGAGGGCCGGCTGGTCGCCGACGTTTCGCCCGTCATCCTCGAGATCCTGGCCCGCTACACCCGTGCGCTCCGTCAATCGCCGGCGGTTAACCAAAGCTCCGGAGTCTCGGCGCGGTTCGGCATCGCGGGCGCCGAGACGGTCGCCGCGGCAGCGCTGCGCCGGGCTGCCGTGCGCGGGGAAGATGAGGCAGTCGCCCGGATCGTCGATCTGGAGAGTGCTGTCGATGTCCTCTCCGGCAAGATTGAGTTCGAATCAGGTGAAGAGGGGCGGGAGCGCGCCGTCCTCGATCACCTTGTGCGCACGGCCACTGCCGAGGCCGTGCGGACGCACTACCGCGGCATCGATTTCGGGCCGCTCGTTGCTGCGCTCAACGGCCACACGACCGTAACCACCGGGGAAGGAGTCACCGCGCGGGAGTTCCTCGCCACCCTCCCGGCGCTCGACGGATCCGACCTGTACGACCAGATCGGAGCGCGTCTGGGCGCGAAAAACGAGGGGCAGCGCGCTGCCGCCATCGAACTTGCACTGGAGGGACTTTTCCTCGCCCGGCGGATTTCCAAGGAGTCCGACGACGGGGAGACGATCTACGGCTAGGAATCAGGACTAGGGATAGGCAGCATCATGAGCGCTCACCACCGGTCCTCCCGGTACGGACGGTACACTGGCGGACCCGATCCGCTCGCCCCGCCGGTTGATCTGGCCGAGGCACTTGACGCGGTCGCCGAAGAAGTCATGGCAGGCTACTCGCCCCGGCAGGCCCTGCAGGAGTTCCTGCGCCGCGGCGGCCGGGACCGGGAAGGGCTGGATGACCTCGCCGGCCGTGTTCAGCAACGACGACAGGACCTGCTGAGTCGCCACCGGCTGGACGGCACCCTCAGCGAAGTCCGGAAGCTTCTCGACACCGCCGTGCTGGAGGAACGCAAGCAGTTGGCCCGCGACGCCATGATGGACAACACCGATCGCGCATTCCGGGAGATGCAGCTGCAGAATTTGCCCTCGTCCACCGCCGCAGCGGTCAATGAGCTCGCCTCCTATGACTGGCAGTCGAGCACGGCACGGGAGGCCTACGAACGGATCAAGGACCTGCTGGGCCGAGAGGTTCTTGACCAGCGGTTCGCCGGCATGAAACAGGCGCTCGAGAATGCCAGCGACGAAGACCGCGAAGCCGTGAGCGGTATGCTGCGCGATCTCAACAAGCTGCTCGACAAACACCGGCGCGGCGAGGACACCGACGAAGACTTTCAGAAGTTCATGTCTCGACACGGCAGCTTCTTTCCGGAGAATCCGGAATCAGTCGAGGAGCTGATCGATGCCCTGGCCCAGCGGGCAGCCGCAGCCCAGCGGCTCCTGCAATCCATGTCGCAGGAGCAGCGCGATGAGCTGATGCGTCTGTCGGCCCAAGCGTTCGGCTCGCCCGAACTGATGGCGCAGCTCGATCAGCTCGACGCGAGCCTGCGCACCCTGCGCCCCGGCGAGGACTGGACTGGTTCGGAACGTTTCGAGGGACAGGAAGGGCTCGGGCTGGGTGACGGCACAGGAGTGCTCCAGGACATCGCCGAACTCGACGAGCTCGCCGAACAGCTCTCCCAGTCCTACAACGGATCACGTCTGGATGATCTGGACTTGGACGCCCTCGCACGCCAACTCGGTCAGAATGCGGCCGTATCGGCCCGCGCTCTCGTGGACATCGAACGGGCGATGCAGGACGGCGGGTATCTGCGGCGCGGTCCCGACGGCGACCTCCGGTTGTCGCCACAGGCTATGCGGCGACTGGGGAAGTCGCTGTTGCGGGACACTGCCAAGCAGCTCTCCGGCCGCCAAGGACGCCGGGATACGCGTGTCGCCGGGGCCGCGGGCGATCAGACCGGTTCCAGCCGTGAGTGGCAGTTCGGGGACGCCGAGCCGTGGGACGTCACTCGCACCATAACGAACGCGATCCGCCGGACGATGGCCGACGGCGGCGATCCGAGCCGCGGCTTGCGCCTCGGTGCGGGTGACATTGAGGTGGCGGAAACGGAGGCCCGTACTCAAGCCGCCGTCGTCCTGCTCGTCGATGTGTCGTTCTCGATGGCCGCCGAGGGACGCTGGGTGCCGATGAAACGCACGGCGCTCGCCTTGCACCAACTCGTCTCAACCCGTTTTCGTGGGGACCGGCTGCAGCTGATTACTTTCGGCCGTTACGCGCAGTCGATGGACATCGGCGACCTCACGGCCCTACCGGCGCTCCGGGAGCAGGGAACAAACCTGCATCACGGCCTGCTGCTGGCCAATCGCTTCTTCCGGCGGCACCCTTCAATGCAGCCCGTCCTCCTTGTGGTGACCGACGGCGAACCTACTGCGCACCTGCTGGCGGAGGGCGAGTCGTGGTTCTCCTGGCCGCCCGATCCGGAGACAATCCGCGTAACAGTGGCCGAACTCGACCGGCTTGGACGTGCCGGCACCCAAGCCACGTTCTTCCGGCTCGGCGACGACCCAGGGCTCGCGCGGTTCGTGCAAAATATGGTCCGGCGGATCGACGGCCGGGTCGTCGCTCCAGAGGCCGGGGAACTCGGTGCAGCCGTTGTGGGGGAGTACCTCCGCGCCCACTTCCACGGCATCTACGACGACGTCGATTGGGGTTCGTAGACCCCCGCTGCCAGTCTCCGGTTCCTGACAGCAGTGCGAAGTTCCCCGGCTTCGGCACCCGCTACGCAGCGGGCGAACCTAGGGTGCTTCTGTAGGCGAAATAGCCAAGGCCCACATCCCTTTGGTGTTCGCTGCGTGCACCTTTACAGCGATTTCTCCTACTGGCAGTTCCATGGTGGTGGTAACAGCTGGGCCGCATGGAGTGATCCCGGATCCGAGCTCACCGCCGGTCCCGGTGATCTTCACCGAGATCGAAGTAGGACCCTTGCAAGCAATGCTGATGCTGTGCCAGCCGGGCTGTCCAGGTGTGAAGCTCATTCCGGCTTCGCTGCCCGGCGCTATGCCACCGGCGCCACCTGAGACTCCCTCGGCCTGCCACAGGTCAGAACCGAAGACTTCCTGAGCCCACGTATTCGGATCGCGTTCTTGGAAGCTCACTGAGTTCGTCGACTCGCCACCCACGCATGCAGTCAATCCAAGCAGCAGTATTGCGCCGGAAGCGACAGGTGTCCAACGACGGGTCATATCCGCAGCCTAGCCGACAACGCCAACGTTGGTCAGCAGTAAGTGCCGAAGGCTGCTCATGATGGCTTGTCGCACTCCGGTACGCACCACCGTCCGGGGACACAATCCCAAACTCGAGCTGCGGGAACCGCCGCGCGCGTCGCTGTGCTCACCGCGACCGGAGCCCTCCATTACGGACAGAAATTAGCTGCTATGAACGGCGTGCGCAGATCACGACTTAGGTGGGGTCATGATCCAGGGCGCCCCGGCCACTCCTTGCCTGCCCATGGGTCATAATCAGCGATGAGCTCTTCCTGCGGTGGACGCTCCGCTTCGGGGACGTGCTGCAGGTTCACCCGCACCCTGTACCAAAGCGAGCTCGATCCGCGCATTCCATCCACGAGCACATCGGCCGGGTGCAGGGCTTGGACGAGATCCGCATGCCGGGTCTTCCACTGATCGAGCGCCGCGAGTGCCTCGGGCTTGGTCTTGGTGCGTGCCACCTCGATGAGCGGCATCATCGACTGCCGGCGGCCGGAGCCGTCGCCGCCGCGTGGCGGCTTCTCGGCCGGGCCGAGCTCGGCTGCCAAGGCGAGGAGTCCGTCAAGTGTGCCGACCGCGTCGTCGATACCGGCGTGTGGATCTCCCAGCTCGGCGAACCGCTCGGGCACCGTGCGCACGGTGAATTGTTCGGGCCGGGTGGAGCGGACCTCCTCCCAGGCGAGCGGCGTCGAGACGCGGGCATCGGGCAGGGACCGGACCGAGTACGCCGACGCCACAGTGCGGTCCTTGGCATTCTGGTTGAAGTCGACGAACACGCTCTCGCCGCGCTCCTCCTTCCACCACCGAGCGGTGGCGAGGCCGGGAGCGCGGTTCTCGACCTCACGGGCGAGGGTCTCGGCGGCGAGCCGCACGTCGCGGTACGACCACTTCGGTGCAATGCGCACCAGAATGTGGAGTCCGCGTGACCCGCTCGTCTTCGGCCAACCCACCAGCCCCACGTCGTCGAGCACCTCGCGCGCTACATACGCGACGTCGACGATCTGCGACCAGTCGACACCCGGCATCGGATCGAGGTCGACCCGCAGCTCGTCGGGGTGCTCGAGGTCCTCGGCGCGCACAGGGTGCGGGTTGAGGTCCAGGCATCCAAGATTCACCACCCAGGCCAAGCCGGCTGCATCCCGGATGACAGTCTCTTCGGCTGATGTCCCCGACGCATAGTGCAGGGTTGTTGTGTCGATGAAATCGGGGTGGTTTTCTGGCACGCGCTTCTGAAAGAAAGGCTCAGCGTCGATGCCCTTCGGGAAGCGTTTGAGCACCATCGGGCGGCCGCCGGCGCCACGCAGCGCACCCTCCGCGACGGAGAGGTAGTAACGAACCAGATCGAGTTTCGTCAGCCCGGGCTCGGGGAAAACCATTTTGTCCGGACTCGAGATGCGGACCTCGGAGCCGGCGATGGTGAGGATTTCGGCCGGGGTTTTCGACGGCGTCATTCCACCACGCTAGCAACGATCGGCGGTCCCAGCCACAGGTTGGTGATGTCGACTGGACGGTGCTACTCGGCAGACGGTCGCTTTCGTTGCTGTTTCGTCGCCGCACGCTGTTGCTTTGCGGCGAGGCGCCGTCGGTTCGAACCACGGGTGGGTTTGGTCGCCCGGCGGCGAGCAGCCTCGGGAGCAAGACCTTGCGCCACGAGGTCGGCGAGTTTGGCCAGTGCTATCTCGCGATTGCGCAACTGGGAGCGCCGCTCGGAGGCGGTCACCGTGATCACTCCGGCGGTGAGTCGTGACCCGAGACGCTCGACCAGCATCTGCCGTTGCACATCCGAAAGCGCTGCCGAGTCGGCGACGTTCCACGAGAGCTCGACGCGGCTGTCCGAAGTGTTGACGTGTTGGCCCCCTGGCCCGGACGAACGCGAGAACCGCCAGCTCAGTTCCGACGCGGGAATCGTGAGCGCGCGCGACACCTCCAGATCCATATAACCAGCCTTGCACAGTATTGGAGTTTTCCCTGCTGCAGGGAGTTCCCAGCCGCGTCATGAATGACTAGGCTGTGCGGATGGATAGGAGCCAGTCATGACCACGCGTACTTATCCACCAGGTGTCCCGTGCTGGATCGATACGGAGCAGCCCGATGTCGAGGCAGCCATCGAATTCTACGGCGGCATCTTCGGCTGGATGTTTGAAGACGTGATGCCTCCGGAATCGCCGGACCGCTATGTGATTGCCAAGCTCGATGGCCAGGACGTCGGCGCTATCGCCGGCCCCCGCGAGGGGACTGCCAAGTGGAACACCTACGTCTCCGTGGACAGCGCGGATGCCGCGGCAGAGCGTCTGGTTGCAGCCGGTGCCGTTCTCCGATCGGCGCCGGCCGATGCGGGAGAGGGCGGCCGCGGTGCCTTGCTGACCGATCCGGAGGGGGTCGAGTTCCGCATTTGGGAAGCCAAACGGCGGCCGGGCGTGCAGCTGGCCAACCAGCCGGGAGCATGGAATTTCAGCGATCTTCACACGAGCCGTGCCGATGCCGCCACCGCGTTCTATGAGCAGGCGTTCGGCTGGCAAGTAGACGACGTCGGCTTCGGCAAGTTGATCCGCCGTCCCGGCTATGGCGACCACCTGGAAGCGACGATCGACCCAGGCATTAGAGCACGGCAGTCGGAGATCGCCACCCCGGTGGGTTTCGAGGATGCGGTCGCTTGGCTGGCTCCGGTTGCCCCTGACGAGGTGCCGCATTGGCATGTCTCGTTCACAGTGGCCGATCGCGACCAGACCGTGGTTGACGCTGAGCGGCTGGGCGCGAAAGTCCTTGGGCAGGACGACAACGAATGGACCCGCAGCGCATTGATCCGTGACCCCCAGGGAGCGGAGTTCACCGCCAGCCAATTCGCGCCGACTGGCTTCTGAAAGAGAAGCGGGTCCGGCGGGAGGGACGTGGCGCCGTCGTCGTAATTCTTCAATCAGCGGGTGGGGAGGGGCTCGCCGCCCTGCAGGCCGGCGTGGTGGTCTGCGACGATCATCCGCCGGGCGATGATGGAGCCGATCAGCGAGGTTAGCGCGATGGCAAACAGCAGGATGGCCGGGCCCAGCGAGCTGCCGCCCGTCATGGTGAGGATCCAGGCGGCGAGCGCCGGCATGAACCCGGCAATGATGCCGGAGATGTTCGCCGAAAGTGCAATGGCGGAATAGCGCAGCCGGATCGGGAAGAGCTGGGTGAGCGTTGTTCCCACGGGTGCGTAGGGAATGGAGGCGAACCCCAGCCCCAGGATCATGGCCACGGTGATCAGCAGGGAACTGCGCGTGTCCACCAGCCAGAAGATCGGGAAGGCAACGACGACGGCGATCACGTAGCCGATCACCACCATTTTGGCCGGGGTGATCCGGTCTGCCACCTTGCCGGCGATCGTCATCGAAATGATCTGTGCGACGGCGCCCCACGAGATGGCGGTGAGGATCACCGTGGGCTCCAGCTCCAGGACTCTGCTGACGTAGCTGATCATGAACGTGGTGAGCAGGAAGAAGCCGGCGTTGCCGAACAAATAGGTGCAGATGCCCACAACCAGGCGGCCGGGGATGTGCCGGAAGATCTCGACCACCGGGATGGTCTTGTGCGCGCCCGGTGCGGCGTCGGCGGCGGCGGCACGGTAGTCGGGCGTTTCGTCCACGGCCAGCCGGAGCCAGACACCGACTGCCACGAGCACGATCGAAATCAGGTACGGGATCCGCCAGCCCCATTCGAGGAACTGGTCCCCGGTCCAGGCCACCACGCCGGCCACGATCAGGCTGGACAGCAGGGTGCCGGTGGGGGAGCCGAGCTGGACGACGGCGCCGTAGAATCCGCGCTTCTCCGGCGGTGCGGACTCGACGGCCATCAGGGTGGCACCGCCCCATTCGCCGCCGGTTGCCAGTCCCTGGACGAAACGCAGCGCGGCCAGCAGGATCGGCGCCACGATGCCCGCCGTCTCGAAGGTCGGCAGCACGCCGATAAGGGCGGATGCCACACCCATAACCACGATCGTGATGACGAGGATGCCCTTACGGCCCAGCCGGTCGCCGAAGTGGCCGAAGACCAGTGCTCCGAGCGGCCGGCCGATAAAGCCGACGCCGAAGGTCAGGAAGGCCTGGATGGTGCGCAGCGCGGGGTCGTCGCCGCCGAAGAACAGCGGGGCGAAGACGATCGCGGCGGTGGTACCGAACAGGAAGAAGTCGTACCACTCCAGGGAGGTTCCCACGTAGGAACCCCAGAGTGCTCTGCGCGCTTTTTTCGGGTCGGTCTGGATAGGGGCCAGCGGTGCGGCGTCGTCGGTTTCTCCGGGGATATGGATGCGCCGATGGTGGGGGTGGCCTGACCGCCCGGGTTCGGAGGGAGGCGTTGTATTCAAGGTTCCGTCCTTATCGTCGTCGTAACGGTCTTCGGCAGCGGTTGTTGCCACTCATGATGCTCCTTTGGCCCGACGAACGGAAGGGCTGCGCCCCTGCAACAGGACCAAGGCACAATGGAGGCGTGACTTCTGCGTACCTCTCCTCCGGCCCCGCAAACAGCCCCGGCCTCTTCGACCTGGCCGCCATCGGTGCCGGCCTGGTCTTTGCCGAGTCGTTGGGGGAGCTGGCCGAGGCGATCAGTGCGGGCGGCCCGGCCGGATCCGCGGTGGTGCAGGCTCCTCCCGGTACCGGCAAGACCACCCTGGTGGCGCCGCTGCTGGCGAACCTGGCTTGGAGCAGGGGCGGAGGGGATGCCCGGGACAAGGGCGGCCTTCCCCGCGTTGTGGTCACCCAGCCGCGGCGTGTTGCTGCACGCTCTGCTGCACGTCGTCTCGCCGCTTTGGACGGCACGCGGCTGGGCGACCGCGTTGGGTACACGGTCCGGGGTGAACGCCGGACCGGCGCTGGAACGCTGGTCGAGTTCGTCACGCCGGGCATCCTGCTGCGCCGTCTGCTCGCGGATCCGGGGCTGGAAGGCACGGATGCGGTGATCCTTGACGAGGTCCACGAACGCGGGCTCGAGACCGACCTGCTGCTGGGCATGCTCGCCGAAGTCCGCGAACTACGCGGCGATCTGACGTTCGTGGCAATGTCCGCTACCCTCGACGCCCCGCGCTTCGCCGCTTTGATCGGTAAGTACGACGGCGAGGGGCCGGCTACCGTTGTCGATTGTCCTTCCGCACTCCATCCCTTGGAAACAGTCTGGGCGCCGGCAGCGGTGGCACGGCTGGACGGACGCGGCGTCACCCGCGCCTTCCTGGACCACGTCGCGGATACGGCGGCGGCGTCGCATCAGGAAGCGCTCGCAGCCGACGCGGGGATTGATGCGCTGGTCTTCGTGCCCGGTGCCTGGGAAGTTTCCCACGTCGCCTCCCGCATCCGGAACCGGGTGCGCAGCCACGGTGCGGGGACCGAGGTACTGGAACTGCATGGGCAGGCCGGGCCGGCGGCGCAGGACCGGGCGGTCTCCGGCCGGGAGCCAGGCGAACCGCCGCGGATCATCGTGTCCACGGCGCTCGCCGAATCCTCGCTGACGGTTCCGGGCGTCCGGCTGGTGGTCGACGCGGGTCTGTCGCGGGAGCCACGGCGGGATGCCGCCCGGGGCATGTCCGGCCTGGTCACCGTGTCCTGCTCCCGTGCGTCCGCCGAGCAGCGTGCGGGACGCGCCGCGCGGCAGGGCCCGGGCACGGTGGTGCGTTGTTATGACCAGAAGACTTTCGGGGCTGCAGCGGCCCACCGGACACCCGAGATCATGGCCGCGGACCTGACCGGTGCGGCGCTGGTTCTGGCTTGCTGGGGCGCGCCCGGCGGCCAGGGACTTGCCCTGCCGGACGATCCTCCCCGGAATGCGATGGACGAGGCCGTCGAGGTGCTGCGCGATCTCGGCGCCGTGGAGCCCTCCGGGCATGCCACGGAGCTGGGCAGGACTCTCGCCCGGATTCCGGCGGACCCAAGATTGGGGCGCGCCTTGCTGGACGGCTCCGCTCTGCTGCGGCGTTCCGCCACAACAAAACAGACCACCGCGGCGGAGATTGTCGCTATGGTCTCCGGCGATCTGCGAGCGCCGGGGGCAGACCTCACCCGCCTGCTGTCCGCGCTGCGTGCGGGGCAGGAACCCGCGGCCGCGCGCTGGGTAGAGGAGGTGCGGCGGCTGGAGGGAATCGTGCGCGAGGAGGTTTCCGGCGTCGTACTTGATGGGGAACCATCGGAGCCTGTGCCGGAGGGTGATGCGGTGGGGTTCGTCGTCGCGCTGGCGTTCCCCGGCCGGGTGGCCCGCCGTGTTCCGGGCGGGGGACCGGAACAGTATCTGCTGGCCTCCGGTACCCGGGCTGGCCTGCCCTCCGGCAGCACGCTGGCCGGACACGAATGGCTGGCCGTCGCCGAGGTATCGAGGGCACAGGGGCGCGCTGCGGCCGGAACCGGCGCCGTGATCCGTTCGGCCGCACCGCTGGCTACGGAGACCGCGGAGGCGGCGGCCCGCCACTTGCTGGCCGAGGCCGTGGAAGCCTCCTTCGCAAACGGCAGGGTGACGGCCCGGCGGCAACGCAGGCTAGGCGCCATTGTGCTGTCCTCGACTCCGATCCGGCCCCCGCTGTCCGAGGGGCGCGCCGCAGTGGTCCGCGCGCTGGAGCAGGACGGGCTGTCGGTCATCGGATGGTCGACGGCGGCGGACACTCTGCGCCGCCGGCTCGCCCTGCTGCACCGCGAACTGGGCGAACCCTGGCCGGACGTTTCCGACGAGGCACTTATTGCACGGCTGGATGAGTGGCTGGCGCCGGAGATCGAGGCCCTGGCCGGCGGCACTCCGGCGAATGCGGTCAAACTGACCGATCCCTTGCGGCGGCTGCTGCCCTGGCCGGAGGCGGCACGGCTCGGGGAACTGGCACCCGAGTCGCTGGAAGTACCGAGCGGTTCGCGGGTGCGGATCGACTACCCCGCGATGGAGGACGGAGGCGGCCGCCCGGTGGTGGCGGTCAAGCTACAGGAGTGCTTCGGCTGGGCACGGACGCCGCGGCTGGTGGATGAGCGGGTGCCGGTGTTGTTCCATTTACTCTCGCCGGCCCGGCGCCCACTGGCCGTCACGGATGATCTTGCCTCGTTCTGGTCCGGACCCTACGCGCAAGTCCGGGCGGAAATGCGCGGCCGCTATCCGAAGCACCCCTGGCCCGAGGATCCCTGGACGGCGCGGGCGACGGCACGGGTGACGAGGAAAGCATGACCCGAACGGTGTCCGCGCATGCGGCTCAGCCCGGGGTGAGGACGCAGAACTCGTTGCCTTCCGAGTCGGCGAGGCATACCCATGGCACATCGCCCTGGCCGACGTCCAGGTCACTGGCGCCCAAAGCCTTCAGCCGGGCCACCTCCGCCGCCTGATCGCCACCTGGGTACGGCATCAGGTCGAGATGGACGCGGCCGCACTCGGTCTTCAGGGCGGGCGTGTGGAGGAACTCCAGATACGGGCCGACGCCCTTGGCCGAACGCAGCCTCGCATGATCGTCGGTCACCTCGTGCAGGGTCCAGTCCATCGCCTCGCTCCAGAACCGGGCCATGGCCCGAGGATCTGCGCAGTTGACCATCACCGCAGCGATCGGCCCGGTGTCCCGGTAAACCGGTCGAGGCTCCAGCACACGGAACAGGTTGCCCTCCGGGTCGGCCAGAACTGTCCACGGCACATCACCCTGGCCCACGTCGACGGGCGTCGCGCCGAGCTCCTTCAGGCGTGTGACCAGCTCTGTCTGATGGGCGGCAGAGGTGGTATTGAGATCGAGGTGTGCGCGGTACCTCACGGTCTCAGGGTCCGGGACGGTGACCACATCGACGCAGACGGCGACGGGGTCCGGCCAGTCGAAGCCCACGGGTTCAACGTTGGTTACACCGGGGCCTTCGCTGGAAACGCCCCAGCCGAGCGCCTCCGCCCAAAACCGCCCGAGCGCCGAGTCGTCCTGAGCCTTGAAATTCACCTGAACAAGTCGCAACGCCATACCGCCTGACCCTATACCGAGGCACACCCGAGATAAAGAGGCACATCTGGCTGTCCGTTGCCGGTGCCGCAGGGTGCTGGGACGATAGTGGCATCAGAAATGGGCGTGGTTCAGTACCCAAGGCGGTGGCAGATGATGGGCGGCATGAGCTCCGGCGAGCATGAGCGAAGGCTGGCGCGCGCGGCCGAACTGCGTGCCGCGCGTGCTTCCGGCGGCCGCCGGACTCACAGCACGGACGCGGACGAGGAAGCGCGGCGTAAGCGCAACAAGATCAGCGACGCGGCCAAGGCGGACTACCTCATCCGCGACGCAATGGCGCGCGGTGAATTCGACAATCTGGAGTACGCCGGAAAACCAATCCCGGGGCTGGGGGAGCGCTACGACCCGGACTGGTGGATCAAGGGCCTGATCCAGCGCGAACACATCACCGGGCTGGGACCGGCAGCCATCATGCTGCGCACTGAGGACGCCGGGCTGGACCAGGTGCTGGACAAGCAGTACAGGGAGAAACAGGTCCGCGAGATCGTCGAGGACTTCAATACCCGCGTGATCGAAGCCCGGCGCCAGCTGCTCGGCGGACCGCCGGTCATTACCAAGACCAGGGATGTCGACGGCGAGGTGGCCCGTTGGCGTGAACGCAAGGCAGCCCGTGCGGCAGCAGCCCCGGCCAGGCCGGCACCGGAAATCAAGCGTCCCTGGTGGCGGCGGATCTGGAGCCGGCCGGCGTAAGCGACTTCAGCCGCGTTCCGTCGGGTTCCGGCCGAAGCGGAGTCAGCTCTTGGCTTGCAGGAACGCCGCGGCGGGTTCGGCCAGGGAAGCACCGACCTGGTCCGCGGTGCGCTTCAAGCCCGCGACCTCCAAGGAATGGCCGCCGCCCTCCAGCCACTGCAGCACAGCGGTTGCCCCGATGCGGGAAACAACATTCTCCAGGATTTCAGGCGTGGCGAACGGATCGCGCGTCCCTTGGAGGAAAAGCATCGGCAGGGTCAGTCCGTAGAGGTGCTCGTCACGGAGCTTCTCCGGCTTACCCGGCGGATGCAGCGGGTAGCCAAGGTAGACCAGTCCTGCCGCAGGCATACCTTCGGCGACGGCCATCGAGGCCATGCGCCCACCGAAGGATTTGCCGGCCGCCCAGAGCGGCTCGCCGTTCGCTTCCGCGGCGGCAAAGTCCATGGCGGCGCGCCAGGCGGCGATTGCGGCCGGCGGGCGGTCCGGGAACTTCCTGCCTGCCTCGCGGTAGGGGAAGTTGAAGCGCAAGGTGGCTACGCCGTCGTCGTTCAATGCCCGGGTGAAGCCCTGCAGGAACGGATGCTCCATGCCGGCGCCTGCCCCGTGGGCCACGACCATTGTGGCCAGCGGGTTATCGGGCCGGGCATAGACGCCCGAGACCGGTGTCTCGCCGACGGAGATGGTGACGGGGGATTCGGAGGTGGCCATGTATCCATCATGCTGGATGCGCCGCCCAACCCTTGCCGTTTCCGCTGCCGCGGGTGTCGAATCTAATCACAGGAAATGGGCACAGGCGGCTGCGGCTAGGGGAGGGCTAGGGGAGATGTCATGTCGGTAAAAGGGACAAACGGTCAGGGGAAGGGGCCCGGGCGCTCCGGGACTGCACTGCGACGGGCCGGCGGGTCCACCGCGATGCAGGCCGAGCGGCCGGAGCAGATCCGCAACGTCGCGCTGGTGGGGCATTCGGGGGCAGGGAAGACGATGCTGGCCGAGGCATTGCTGGCCGCCACCGGAGCCATCGGCAGGATGGGCTCCATCGCCGACGGGACGACGGTCAGTGACTCGGATCCCGCGGAGATCCACCAGCAGCGGTCGGTGTCGCTGTCCGTGCTGCCGGTGGTTTTCAACGACATCAAAGTAAACCTGCTCGACACGCCCGGCTACGCGGATTTCATCGGCGAACTGCGGGCCGGACTGCGCGCCGCGGATGCAGTGCTGTTCGTGGTGTCGGCCGTGGACGATATCGATGCGGCCACCATCGCACTATGGAACGAGTGCGAAGAAGCCGCAATGCCCCGGGCCGTGGCGATCAGCCGGCTAGATCATCCCCGGACCGATTACGCACGGGCGCTCGCAGATGCCCAGCAGGCATTCGGTGATGCCGTCCTGCCGCTCTTCCTCCCGGTGGGCGCCGGCGAAACGTTCCGGGGATTGCACGGGTTGCTCTCAGGCACGGTGTCGGAATACCCGGCCGGGGAGTTGCAGCCTGCCCAACGTGCCGCGACGGAGGCGGAACTGGCGGCGGCTGAGTCCGCTCGCGGTGCGCTGATCGAAGGGATCATCGCCGAAAGCGAGGACGAGACGCTGATGGACCGCTATCTCGGTGGTGAGCAGATCGGCGAGGAAACGTTGGTCGGGGACCTGGAAACCGCCGTCGTCCATGGTTCCTTCTTTCCGGTGGTGCCCGTCTCGGCGGAGACGTTGGTCGGGACCGCCGAAGTGCTGCATCTGCTCATCCGGGCCTTCCCCTCGCCCGCCGAGCGCGACCTGCCGGCAGCGATGAACCTCTATGGCAAGCCTGCCCGGGCGCTGAGCTGCGATCCGGAGGGTCCGCTCGCCGGTGAGGTGGTGCGGACCAGCATCGATCCCTTTCTGGGCCGCGTCTGCCTGGTGCGTTTGTTCTCCGGCACTTTACGCGAGGACACTGCTATTCACGTGAGCGGGCATGGCATGGCTGAACGCGGGCACCCGGACCACGACAGCGACGAGCGGGTCACCCATCTGCATGCCCCGGTCGGGTCGGCCCTGCAGGCGGTGCCGTTCTGCGTGGCGGGTGACATCTGTGCGCTGACCAAGGTGGGCAATGCCGAAACGAGCGACACGATCTCGGCCAAGGACACACCGTTGCTGATCGAACCGTGGCCTATGCCGGAACCGCTGCTGCCGGTGGCGGTCGAGGCAGCTTCGCATGGCGATGAAGACGCCCTCGCCCGCAGCCTGGCGAAGGTGGCTTCAGGGGATCCGACGCTGCGGGTGGAGCGGAACGCCGAAACCCGCCAACTGGTGCTGTGGTGCATGGGCGAAGCCCATGCGGACGTGGTGCTGGGGAGGCTGGCCGACCAGGGAGTCCAGCTCCAGACGGTCAATGTCATCACGCCGCTGCGGGAGACCTTCGCGGAGCCGGCCAAGGGGCATGGCCGGTACGTCAAGCAGTCCGGTGGCCACGGCCAGTTTGCCATCTGCGACATAGAGGTTGAGCCTCTCGGGCGCGGGGCAGGATTCGAATTTGTCGACAGGATCGTCGGAGGGGCCATCCCGGGGCCGTTCATCGGGTCGGTGGAGAAAGGCCTTAGGGCACAGCTGCTCAAGGGCGTTTCCGCGGGGTTCCCTGTTGTGGACATCCGCGTGACGCTGGTCGGCGGCAAGGCGCACAGCGTCGACTCCTCGGATGCCGCCTTCCAGTCCGCCGGGGCGCTGGCCCTGCGCGAAGCGGCGGCGGGGGCGCGCATCCAGCTGCTGGAACCGGTGTCCGCGGTGACCGTCATGGTGCCGGACGAATACGTTGGCGCCGTGCTCAGCGACTTGTCCTCCCGCCGCGGTCGGGTGACGGGAACGACGTCGGTGGGCGGCGACCGTACTGAAATCAGCGCCGAAGTGCCGGACGAGGAATTACTGCGGTACGCCATCCACTTGCGCTCGCTGACCGCAGGCACCGGGAGCTTCCGGCGCGGCTACCTGCGGCATGAGCCGGTGCCTTCCAATGTCACACCGGCAGCTGTAGGCGGCTAAGACCCTTACTCGAACCTGGAGGGATCGCCCATACCGCGCCGAACAACCTCGGCACCGCCGCCCGAGAAGTCGATCACGGTGGTCGGCTCGGCACCGCAGTCCCCGGAGTCGACCACGCCGTCGACAACGTGTTCCAGGTGCTCCTTGATCTCCCACCCCTGCGTCAGCGGCTCCTCCTGGCCGGGAAGCAGCAAAGTGCTGGAGAGCAGCGGTTCGTTGAGCTCGGCCAGGATGGCATGGACCACTTTGTTGTTGGGAATGCGGACTCCCACGGTCTTCTTCTTCGGATGCAGCAGGCGACGCGGAACTTCCTTTGTCGCCGGCAGGATAAAGGTATAGCTGCCCGGCGTGACCGACTTGATGCTGCGGAAGACGTCATTGTCGATCAGGACGAACTGCCCGAGCTGGGAAAAATCCTTGCAGACCAAGGTGAAGTGGTGCTTGTCATCGAGCTGGCGGATGGTGCGGATCCGCTCCAGCGCCTCCTTGTTACCGAGTTGCGCACCCAGCGCGTAACAGGAATCCGTGGGGTACGCGATCAGCCCACCCGACTGCACCAGGTCGACGATCTGCCCTACGGTGCGCGGTTGGGGGTTCTCAGGATGAACATCAAAGTATCTCGCCATGGAACGAGCTTACGGACCACGGTCGGCAGATGCACCTGCCGGAAGTGGGTGACGGCCGCCGTGGTTGTCGGTATGTTGTTCCCATGGCCAGCGAAGCAACGACGCTCACGGTTGAGGGACCCCACGGCGAGCGGGAAATGCGCATTTCCAGTCCCAGCAGAGTGCTGTGGCCCGACCTGGGCCTGACGAAGCTGGACCTAGCCCGCTACATCGCCGACGTGGGCGAGGCCTTCGTGGTCGCGAACGGGGACAGGCCCGTCTCCCTCCAGCGGTTTCCCGAGGGAATCGACGGCGAAATGTTCTTTTCGAAGAACCCGCCCAAGGGTGTGCCCGAATTCGTGCGGTCCGTGAAGGTGGTGTACCCCAGCGCCAGATCGCACCCCCAGCTGGTTATCGATGAACCTGCCGCCGCCGTCTGGGCAGTGCAGATGAACACGATCGTCTTCCACCCCTGGCCCTCGCGCGCCGGGAACTCGGACAATCCGGACCAGCTGCGCATCGACCTCGACCCGCAACCCGGGACCGACTTTGACGACGCCGTTCCAGCCGCCCTGGAACTTCGATCGGTACTCGCCGAGGCCGGACTGACCGCCTTCATCAAGACGTCAGGCAACCGCGGGCTGCACGTGTTCGCGCCGATCGAACCTACCCGCGAGTTCCTGGACGTGCGCCACGCCGTGATAGCGGCCGCCCGCGAGCTAGAACGCCGCATGCCGCAGCAGATCACCACCAACTGGTGGAAGGAAGAACGCGGAGAACGGGTGTTTGTGGACTTCAACCAGGCCAACCGTGACCGGACCATGGCCGGTGCGTATAGTCCGCGGGCCTTGCCCCAGGCCCCCGTTTCCTGTCCGCTCGAATGGGACGAGCTGGAAACGGCGGACCCGAAGCAATTCACTATCGCCACGGTGCCTGACCGGCTCAGGACCACCGGCGACCCTTGGGCGGACATGCACGCCAGTCCCGGCACCATCGACGTGCTCCTGAAATGGTGGGAGCGAGACCTGGCGGCAGGGCTCGGTGAGATGCCGTTCCCGCCCGATTACCCGAAGATGCCGGGTGAGCCGCCGCGGGTGCAGCCGAGCCGGGCGAAGAAGAAGAGCTAGACGCGTTGGGGATGGCTGCAACCGAGCTGGAGCAGTTGGCTACGAAGGGTCGCTCTGGTCCATCCACCACTCGGTGAACTCCCGGGCCAGGCCCTCGGCCGTTAGCTTGATCACCCACAGGTTGCTGTAGGTCGGCCCGTCCCGGTAAACCGTGGTGCCCTGGATGATCGACACGTCCGGGGTGGCGACCAGTTCGGACCATTCGAACGCCGTGCTTCCCGGAGCATCCTGTTTCTCCAGCCACCCGGCCACGATCTCCTCGTGTCCCCGCCACGGCACCACCCACGGATCGGTCCGGTATTCGGCGTCCTCGGTAAACAGCGCGCGGATATCGTCCGGCTCATTCGATTCCCACGCCCGCCTATAGCCGGTGATCCATGACTCAAGATTGCCGCTCATGGACCAGTTGTACTGCCAGCGAGTTCGCGCCACAAGCCCAAGGATCCGCCGCTTCACCGACCTATGGCTGCCGGATGGGGTTTGTCGCTGCTCCGGCGGCATCTACAATCGGTTAGCGCCGCACCCGCAGCTGAACCAATCATGACCCCCGGGTGAACGGCAGCCGAACTTTCCCGCTGACCAGATTGGGCACCAGGTGGATCTCACCTTAATGGTCGTGCTTGTCATAGCACTGGCCTTGTTCTTCGACTTTACGAACGGCTTCCACGACACGGCGAATGCGATGGCAACCCCCATTGCCACCGGTGCCATCAAGCCCAAGGCCGCGGTCCTGCTGGCAGCCATCCTGAACCTGGTGGGCGCGTTCCTGTCCACCGAAGTGGCCCAGACCATCTCCGGCGGGCTGATCAGGGAAGGCGAGGGCGGAATCCAAATCAGCCCCGTCATGATCTTTGCCGGCCTGATCGGGGCCATCGTGTGGAACATGATCACCTGGCTGCTGGGGCTGCCATCGAGCTCCTCGCACGCCTTGTTCGGCGGCCTGATCGGTGCCGCCATCGTCGGTGCCGGATTCGCCGCGGTGGACTACGGCGTCGTCGTCTCCAAACTCCTGCTGCCGGCCGTGCTGGCGCCGTTGATCGCCGGCACCGTGGCCTACCTGGGTACCAAGTTGGCGTATGCCATAACCCGTCGCCAGGGAAATTCTGCTGCACCCAAACGCGGTGGCTTCCGCTATGGACAGATCTTCTCCTCGTCGCTGGTGGCCCTGGCCCACGGCACTAACGATGCCCAGAAGACCATGGGCGTCATCACCCTGGTACTGATCGCCGGCGGCTTCCAGTCGGCCGGCAGCGGACCGGTTTTCTGGGTGATCGCCGCCTGCGGTCTGGCCATCGCCCTGGGCACGTACTCCGGTGGCTGGCGGATCATCCGTACCATGGGCTCGGGGCTGACCGAGGTGAAGCCGGCGCAGGGTTTCGCCGCCGAGACGTCCACCGCGTCGGCGATTCTGGCGTCGTCGCACTTGGGTTTTGCGCTCTCTACCACGCAGGTCGCTTCCGGCTCCGTGATCGGCTCCGGGCTGGGCCGCAAAGGGGCCAAGGTCCGCTGGAACACCGCGGGCCGGATCGGTATCGGCTGGCTGCTGACCCTGCCTGCCGCCGGCGGCGTCGGTGCACTGGCGGCCTGGGTGGCCCACCTCGGCGTCGCGGGCATCATCATCGACGCGGTCGCGGGAATCCTGATCATCCTCGCGATGTACGTCGTTTCCCAGCGGTCCAAGGTCGGCCATGACAACGCCATCAGCGACGTCGACCAGGCAGGCGAGGTAGTCAAGATCAAGCGCAAACGCAAGAAAAAGAAGGACCGGCTGGAGGCAGGACAATGAGTATCGACTGGTTTGCATTTGTTATTGTCGCCGTCGCCACGCTGGTGGCTTCCATGGTCGTGGTCGGGTTTTACGGGCTGGGCATGCGTCTGCTGGCGGTAGCCACGGACGCCGCTCCAACGCGGCAGCCCGCGGTCCGGCTAAGTGCCTACGCCTGCTTTGCGGTGTGCGTCGCCGCCGTGCTGTACGGCATCTATCTGATCGTGCCTGCTTTTCACTGATGAACCGGGCTAGCATGGGCCCATGGCACGCACGCTCTACTACGTTGCAAGCTCGCTGGACGGGTACATCGCGGACGAAAACGACAAGCTGGACTGGTTGTTCCGGTTTAACGACGCCGAAGGCGTGGCGGACACCTACAAGTCCTTCATCGCGGGGATCGGCGCCATTGTCATGGGCTCCCAGACGTACAAGTTCATTCTGGACCAGGGCGGTGCCGATGCCTGGGAGTACGGACAGATGCCTACCTGGGTCTTTACGCACCACGAGCTGCCGGGCATCGCCGGCGCGGACATCACCTTTGTCCGCGGGGACATCTCGCTGTTCCACGCGAACATAATTGCCGACGCCGGGGACAAGGACGTCTGGGTGGTCGGCGGCGGTTCCCTGGCCGCGCAGTACCTGGACGCCGGGTTGCTCGACGAGTTGATTGTCACATACGTGCCGGTCGCGATCGGCCGGGGCAAGAGCCTGCTGCCCGTGGGGTCGGCGACGGAACCTGCCCAGCTGCTTGGCTCGCGGACCCTTGGCGCCGGCATGGTGGAACTAAGCTACCGCTTCACCGCTGGCGGTCCCGCAACCGAAGCGGGCCGGTAGGCCAGGATTTACTCGTAATCCCTGCTTTACGCGTTGGCCCTGATCATGTTGGTGATGCGGGCGGTGGAAAGCCGGCGCCCCTGGTCATCGGTCATGGCCACTTCGTGGACCGTCAGAGTCCGGCCCAGGTGGATGGCGGTGGCCGTGCCGGTCACCAGCCCCGCGGCCGCGGCACGGTGATGGGTAGCGCTGACTTCGATGCCCAGCGCGTGCCGGTCAGGCCCGGCATGGATGGCAGCGGCGAAGGATCCCAGAGTTTCGGCCATCACCGTGTGCGCACCCCCGTGCAGGATCCCGGCCACCTGCGTGTTGCCCTCGACCGGCATGGTGGCAACCATCCGCTCGGCGCTCATGTGCGAAAAAACGATCCCCATTTTCACCACCAGGGCGCCCACGCCCATATGCCGCAGCCACGGACGCAGTTCCACCGGCACCCCTGCGGAAACAAGCTCTTCAGTCAAATCCGGGGCTGCCGCCGGAACCGCTTCCGGTGTGAAATTGTCGCTCATGGGAACTAGGCTGGCACCTGTGAGTGAAACTAACAAACCGGTGTCCCCAGCCGGCGATACGCTGACGGCCACGGCCGCAGCCCCTGAAGGAAATTCCAGCCAGGAACGAAAGCGCCTGCTGGTCATCGATGGCCATTCCATGGCATTCCGGGCGTTCTACGCCCTGCCGGCGGACAAGTTCTCCACGGATACAGGGCAGCACACCAACGCTGTCTACGGTTTCACTTCCATGCTGCTGGTCATGATCCGCGAGCACAAGCCGACCCACGTGGCGGTGGCGTTCGACCTTGACACTCCCACATTCCGCGACCAGGAATACAGCGAATACAAGGGCGGGCGGAGCAAGACCCCGCAGGAATTCCATGGCCAGGTGGACCTGATCATCAAGCTCATGGAGGCCATGCGGATCCCCACCATCTCCATGGACGGGTTCGAGGCCGATGACATCATCGCCACCCTTGCCACCCAGGGCGAAGCAGCCGGCTGGGATGTGCTGGTGGTCTCGGGCGACCGCGATGCGTTCCAGCTCATTACGGACAACGTGACGGTGCTCTACCCGAAGAAGGGCATCAGCGACATCCCGCCCATGGACGCCGCGGCTGTGGAGGCCAAGTACTTCGTGTCCCCGGCCCGCTACTCGGATCTGGCGGCGCTCGTTGGCGAGACCGCGGACAATCTTCCCGGCGTGCCGGGCGTGGGGCCGAAGACGGCCGCCAAGTGGATCAACCAGTATGGCGGTCTGGACGGCATCCTGGAGAACCTGGATTCCATCGGCGGCAAGGTCGGTGACGCCCTCCGGGCCAATGTCGAGGACGTCAAGCGCAACCGCCGGCTCAATCATCTGCTCAGGGACATGGATCTGCCGGTCAATCTGGAAACCATGCTCCTGCAGCAGCCGGACCGGGACGCCATCGAGGAACTCTTCGACGCCCTCCAGTTCAACACTTTGCGCAAGCGGTTGATCGACACCTTTGGCGGCGAAGAGCAGGTCGAGGACACCGAGGTCCACGCACCGCAGCACGTGGTTTTGACGAATGAGAAGGAACTGGACGACTGGCTCGACAGCACCAACCAGCTCCCGGTCGCCGTGCAGTTGGTCACCGAGCAATCCACAGCAGGGGACGACGGCGTGGGCCTGGCCTTGGTGAGCCCCACGGCTGCCGCTTACGTTGCCTTTGAAGGCCTCGACGCCGACGCCGAGCGCCGGCTTGCGGAGTGGTTGGAGGATCTGGATGCGCCCAAGGTCATCCACGATTTCAAGTCGGCCTACAAGCTGCTCGCCGTCCGGGGCCTCGAGCTGGCGGGCGTCGTTGATGACACCGCGATCTCCGCGTACCTGATCCAGCCGGACCGCCGCAACTACGATCTGGCCGATCTGGCGCAGTACCACTTGAAACTCTCGGTAGCATCGGCGGCATCGCCCGGCGGCGGCCAGCTGGAGCTGAGCCTCGGGGGAGACGATGTGGCGGCTCCCGCCGTCGCAAAAGCTTTTGCCTCGCTGGAACTGAGCGAGCACTTCGCTGGCCAGCTCATCGAGCGCGGCGCGAACCAGCTGCTGGCGGGACTGGATCTGCCGCTGTCGCTGGTGCTGGCCCGGATGGAGCTGGACGGCATTGCTGTTGCCGTGGACAAGCTGGACGGTCTGATGGACGGCTTCAACTCCACTATCAACGCCGCAAGCTCGGAAGCCTTCCGGATCATCGGCAAGGAGATCAATCTGGGTTCGCCGAAACAACTCCAGACGGTCCTGTTCGACGAGCTGGAACTGCCCAAGACCAAGAAGATCAAGACGGGCTACTCCACTGATGCGGACGCCCTGAATGATCTGATCGCCAAAACGCAGCATCCGTTCCTGGTGCAGCTGCTGGCTTACCGGGATGCCACCAAACTCAAGCAGACGGTGGAAGGGCTGAAAAAGTCGGTAGCCGAGGACGGCCGCATCCACACCACGTACGCGCAGACGGTGGCTGCGACCGGGCGCCTGTCATCGAACAACCCGAACCTGCAGAACATCCCCGTCCGCTCCGAAGAGGGCCGCCGCATCCGCGAAGTCTTCATCGTGGGGGAAGGCTATGAAACGCTGCTCACCGCGGACTACTCGCAGATCGAAATGCGCATCATGGCGCACCTGTCCGGTGACGAGGGACTGATCCAGGCCTTCCGCCAGGGCGAGGACCTGCACAGGTTCGTCGGCGCCCACATCTTCGGAGTGGCCCCGGAAGAGGTCACCAGCGAGATGCGCGCGAAGGTGAAGGCGATGTCCTACGGCCTGGTGTACGGCCTGAGTTCCTTCGGGCTGTCCAAACAGCTGAAGATTTCGGTTGATGAGGCCCGGACCCTGATGAAGGACTACTTCGCGCGGTTCGGGGCCGTACGGGACTACCTGCGCGGCATTGTCGAGCAGGCACGCAAGGACGGTTTCACTTCCACGATTGAAGGCCGCCGCCGCTACCTACCGGACCTGAACAGCGATAACCGCCAGCTGCGCGAGATGTCGGAGCGGGCTGCGCTGAACGCACCCATCCAAGGTTCGGCAGCGGACATCATCAAGAAGGCAATGCTCGGTGTTGAGGCCGGGCTCAGGCGCCAGAAGCTGTCCTCAAGGATGCTGCTGCAGGTGCATGACGAACTGGTACTTGAGGTGGCCCCGGGGGAGCGCGAGACGGTGGAGAAGCTGGTGCGGGAGCAGATGGCGGCAGCAGCCGAGCTGACTGTTCCGCTGGATGTGTCGGTCGGTGTCGGCAACAACTGGAACGAAGCCGGCCACTGATCCGGATGGCTGAAGCCGGCCGCGTGGGCCGGCTTCAGCGGTGCGGTCTGCGCCGCGCCAGACAGGCCCCCTCTCATTTTTGTCTCATTTACTGCCGGTAGGGTTTCCTTGATCGTTTAAGCCGGCTATGCCAGGAGAATTCAATTGCTTTTCGGCCAACAGCCACGTGCCCGCGCGGCCGTCCGCTTCCTTCTGCTGGTTACAGCCCTCATCATGGCGCTGTTCGTAGCCGTGTTCGCGCTCCACTACGTGACCCCGCTGGACGAAGTGAAGGAATTCGTGGACATCGGGGCCGAGGCCAATCTGCCCACCTGGTGGAACTCGGCGCTGCTGTTCCTGGTGGCCGCGCTGGCCGCAGCCTCCGCGCTGACTGCCCACGGCAGGACACGCTTCTCCTGGACGGTGATTGCGGCGGCGGCCGCGTACCTGAGCCTCGACGAAGCAGCGCGGCTGCACGAGCGGCTCGCCCGGCCGCTCCTGGCCGCAGGGCTGGACACCCCGACCTACCCCTGGCTCGCGCTGGGTGCGGTCGTCGGGATTGCCGGTGCCACTGTGCTGTTCTTCGCCGGACGGTCGCTGCCCAGGGAAACGGGACGGCGCCTCGCCCTGGGGCTGGGCTGCTACGGTGCAGGCGCCCTGGGCGTCGAAGCGTTCAACGGCTGGATCCGTCAGAACGGCCCCGAGTACGTCTTCTCCGCGGGCTTGATCCTGGAGGAAGGCCTGGAGATGTTCGGCTGCATCATCGCTGCCGGCGCCATCGCTGATCACCTCGCGCGGCGGCTGCAACGCTCCCAGTATCTGGTGGAAGCCGAAAATGCCCACTAGGCTCGTAAACCGTGGACACCAACGCGGCAACCGCATCCTCGACCCTGCGGATTGAACAATTCCCTGCCGATACTGGGACCGGCACTCCGTCAGCCCGGTTCCAGGGCTGGTTCAAGGCCGTCGATGCAGGTTTCCATGAAAGTTCTACCGATGCAGCGCACGTAGCCGAATACGCGAAGGGCTACGCCGCGGACAACCGCATGTTGTGGGGAGTTTACGACGACGAGCCCCGCCCCGGTGTGTGGAGTGCCGATATTCCGGTAGCCACCTACGCCACCATGGTGAACAGCATGAATGTCGGCGGCGGCCGCCTGCTCGATGCCCACCAGATCACCGCCGTGACCGTCCGGCCCACCCACCGCCGGCGCGGACTGCTGCGGCGCCTGATCACCAGCGACTTAGAACAGGCCGCCCGCTCCGGTCTGGGCATCGCCTCGCTGACCGCATCCGAAGCGACGATCTACGGCCGCTTTGGCTTCGGAGCGGCAACTTTCACCCGCGAGGTGGAGGTGGACGTCCAGGAGCGTTTCGGCCTCCGGACGCCGCAGGCCGGCACAGTCGAGATGGCGGACCCGGCATCCCTGCAGCAGCTGGGGCCGGAGATTTTTACCCGGTTCCATGCCAGGACTCCGGGGTCGGTGGCCCGGCAGTATGCCTACGCGAAGAGAATCTCCGGCCAATGGGGGCATGACAAACCGGAACCGGACAAGTCGATCCGGGCGGCCGTCCACTATGACGGCAGCGGGACGCCCCAGGGTTACGTGAGCTACCGGTTCGCCGGCTGGTCCAAGGAACCGTACACAATGAAGGTCGTGGATCTGGTGGCGGCCACCGCGGAAAGCTACCGGGAACTGTGGCGGTATCTGGGCTCCATTGACCTGGTGCAGCGGATCAGCTGGCCCCTTGCTCCGGTCGAAGACCCGTTGCCGTGGGCGCTGCAGGACGGACGTGGATACGCGGCGAAATCAGCCGAAGATGTCCTCTGGCTGCGGATTCTGGATCCGGTCAACGCATTACAAGCGCGTCATTACGACGGCGAGGGCCGGCTGGCACTGGAGATTGTTGATCCGCTCGGCCTGGCCGCAGGCCGGTTCCTGCTGGAGGCCGCCGGCGGAAACGCACGGGTGCAACCGCTGGCACCGGACGCCGCGGTGGACCTGAGCGTTGATGTCGACGTGCTGGGCTCGCTCTACCTGGGCGGCGTCAGGGCCGGGACGCTGGCGGCCGCCGGTAGGCTGCCCGGTGCAACCGAGGACGCCGTGGGAAGGCTGGAGCGGATTTTCGCCACCACAGCACAGCCGTACTGCATCACGCACTTCTGAGTAGCGACTGCCCGCTCGGGATGTGGAAGATAGCCGGCCCCGCGGGGCTTCAACGCTTTGACCGCGGTTGGCTCAAGCGGCTAGACTTATCGGGCGCGTAATGCGTACGCACTACCCTTTTATTAAAGTCCACCTCCGGACGGTCGATAACCGCAAGGCTGCAGCTATTTTGTGCTGGCGCTGAGCATGGAGTCAAACCGCCTGGAACTAAGAAATCTATCCACATCGGAGCCCCTACTACATGACCATCACCTCCACCGAGAAGCCCGGTACCCCGCAGGTCGCCATCAACGACATTGGTACCGCCGAAGACTTCCTCGCTGCCGTCGACGCCACCATCAAGTACTTCAATGACGGTGATCTCGTCGAAGGTACCGTCGTCAAGGTTGACCGCGATGAAGTTCTGCTCGACATCGGTTACAAGACCGAAGGTGTCATCCCGTCCCGCGAGCTTTCCATCAAGCACGACGTTGATCCCGGCGAAGTTGTCGCCGTGGGCGATCAGGTCGAAGCCCTTGTCCTGACCAAGGAAGACAAGGAAGGCCGCCTCATTCTCTCCAAGAAGCGTGCTCAGTACGAGCGTGCTTGGGGTGACATCGAGAAGGTCAAGGAAGAGGACGGCGTCGTTACCGGTACCGTCATCGAGGTCGTCAAGGGTGGTCTAATCCTCGACATCGGCCTGCGCGGCTTCCTGCCCGCCTCCCTCGTCGAGATGCGCCGTGTGCGCGACCTGGCTCCGTACATCGGCCAGAAGATCGAAGCCAAAATCATCGAGCTGGACAAGAACCGCAACAACGTTGTGCTCTCCCGCCGTGCATGGCTTGAGCAGACCCAGTCCGAGGTCCGCTCCACCTTCCTCAACAAGCTGGAAAAGGGCCAGGTCCGTCCGGGCGTCGTTTCCTCCATCGTCAACTTCGGTGCATTCGTGGACCTGGGCGGCGTCGACGGTCTGGTTCACGTCTCCGAGCTGTCCTGGAAGCACATCGACCACCCGTCCGAGGTTGTCGAAGTTGGCCAGGAAGTCACCGTTGAGGTTCTGGAAGTCGACCTGGACCGCGAGCGTGTTTCCCTGTCGCTGAAGGCCACCCAGGAAGATCCGTGGCAGACCTTCGCCCGCACCCATGCCCTTGGGCAGGTTGTTCCGGGTAAGGTCACCAAGCTGGTTCCGTTCGGTGCGTTCGTCCGCGTTGAAGACGGCATCGAAGGTCTGGTTCACATCTCCGAGCTGGCCGTCCGCCACGTCGAGCTGGCCGAGCAGGTTGTCTCCGTGGGCGACGAGCTGTTCGTCAAGGTCATCGACATCGACCTCGAGCGCCGCCGCATCTCCCTCAGCCTCAAGCAGGCCAACGAGGGCGTTGACCCGGAGGGTACCGAGTTCGACCCGGCCCTGTACGGTATGGCTGCCGAATACGACGAAGAGGGCAACTACAAGTACCCGGAGGGCTTCGATCCGGAGTCCAACGAGTGGCTTGAGGGTTACGAGACCCAGCGCGCCGCTTGGGAGCAGCAGTACGCTGATGCCCAGGCCCGCTGGGAATCCCACAAGAAGCAGGTTGCCCAGCACCTGCAGGAAGACACCCAGGCTACTTCCGAGCCCGGCGAATCCGCTGCCACCAGCTACTCCTCTGAGCCCGCTCCGACGGAGACCGCCAGCACCGGTGGCGGAACGCTCGCTTCGGATGAGGCCCTCGCCGCACTGCGCGAGAAGCTCACCGGCAACTAATTGCGCCGGCCCTAACGGGTAAGCAGACAAAAGAACCCCTGTCGCCTGACAGGGGTTCTTTTGTCTGCCCGGAACGGTTCTAAGGCTGGCGGGTACTCACGGTGACGGTGAATTTCGGGTTCCGGGCAACCTCTCGGGTCGGTCCGACCAGCCGGTTCAGGGCCGGTTTGTAAGCGAGGTGGCTGTTCCACACCGTCCAGAGCTCGCCGCCGGGAACCAGCACACGGCCGGCATCGGCGAAGAGCTTGAGGGCGATGCCGGCATGTACCGCGTTGCCGATGTGGAACGGGGGATTGAGCACAATGAGTTCCTCGCTGGAGCCGGGAAGCGCGGACAGGGCATCGTCCCGCTGAACGGTCACCCGCCCGCTGACTCCGTTTGCCTCCGCGGTGGCCCGGGCCGAGGCGACGGCGGACTCGGACTGGTCCGTGGCCAGGACAGCCAGGTCCGGGCGCGACACGGCGAGGTAGGCCGCAATCGTCCCGTTGCCGCAGCCCAGGTCCACTGCTCGCCGGGCAGCGCGGGCATCCGCGAGGGCCGGGAGCAGGAAACGGGTGCCCGTGTCGAGCTTGGCTCCGCCGAAAGTACCGCCAAAGGCGACGATCCGCAGCGGAGCCGGCAGCCCGACGTCGTACTCTTCCTGGAGCGGGAAACGGCTGCTGACGCCGTCCCGGGGAACGGTTGCCGTCAGCACCCGGGCCTTCTGCCGGCCCCGCCCCGCGCTCACAGAGGCGAACGCCGCTCCCAGCACCTGGTTCATCGCGGGGGACATATGTTTGTCGCGCCCGCCGGCAACCACCGTCACCTCCGTTGCTGCCGCGGCAGCGATGACGGCCGCAGTTTCTTCGAGGGCATCCAGTGACCGGGGCAGCTGCATCAGCACCAGACGGACGCCCGTAAACAGCTCAGGACCCAGCGGGGAGTGCGTGTAGCCGCCGAGTCCGAGTAGGCGGGCGTTGTTGTCCAATGCACGTGCGGCCGAGAGCGGATCCTGATGGACCCGCAGCCCGGTGAAACCTGTGGCAGCCAGGGAAAGGGTCAGCGCACCGTAGTGGTCGTTGACGACGGCGATCTGGCTGCCCTGCAGTCCGGCTAGCAGGGTGGTGGCCGAGTCGAGCAGCAGCCGGTCTGCAGCATCTGCCGCATAGAGGTTATTCGCCTCCACATCAGGCCAGCGGCGTAAGCGGGCCAAGTCCAGTTCAGGCAAGATCCACCCACTCGGTTCCGCGAGGCGCGGCTGGTTCTCCGCCCGCGGTGAGCGAAGCCAGCTGCTCATGGAAGCGGGCCAGCACCGCCGGGTCATCCGCGAGTGCCACATTGATCTCCACTCCGGCCGCCCCATAGTCGCTGCCGAGCACGGTAACTCCTGCAGCGCGCAGCTCGTTCTCGAGCCGGCCGGCCTGGGCGTGTCCAGCAGCGATTGCATACAGCTGCATGCGCCGCCGCTGCACCAAGCGGGCGGAGGCTACGGCTTGCGAAACCGACTCCGAGTACGCCCGTACCAGACCGCCGGCGCCCAACAGGATCCCGCCGAAATAGCGTACGACGACGGCCGCAATGTCGCTGAGGTCTGTCACGCCGGGCGCTGTCTCGCGTCTGGTCAGAGCTTCCAGCATCGGGAGCCCGGCGGTACCGGAGGGTTCGCCGTCGTCGTTGGAGCGTTGCACATCGCGATCCGGACCCAGGACGAACGCAGAGCAATGATGCCGGGCATCATGGAACTCCTTGCGCAGGCCGGCGACAAGATTCCGGGCGGTTTCCTCGGTCTCGGCCCGGCGAAGTACCGTGATGAAGCGGGAGCGCTTAATCTCGATTTCGTGCCGGTGTTCGCCAGCAATAGTCGTATAGCTGGTCACCGTGGACTGGGAGGCTGGATGCACCCAACCAGCCTAGTACGGCGGCCGCCATCCTGCGCCCCTCCCTCCGTTGCCCGTGCCAGGGGCTCTGTCTGGGCTTGGGGCAAGTGGTTGGCGGGGGAGGGCTAGTCGCCTCGATAGACTGATGCTGTGCTTAAGGTCGGTCTGACAGGCGGAATTGCCGCGGGTAAATCTCTGGTGGCGCGGCGGCTGCGTGAACGCGGCGCGCTGCTGATCGATGCCGACGTGCTCGCTCGCGAAGTCGTCGAACCGGGGACTCCCGGACTGCAGGCTGTGGTGGCGGCGTTCGGGGAAAAGATTCTGACCGACGACGGCGGACTGGACCGTCCGGCGCTCGGCGCTGCGGTTTTCGGTGATCATGCGAAACGGGAACAGCTCAACGCCATCATCCACCCGCTGGTCCGCGCACGTTCGGCTCAGCTGGTTGCAGAGGCCGAGCCGGAGCGGATCATCGCTCAGGACATCCCGCTGCTGGTGGAAACCGGGCAAGGGTCGCGGTTCCATCTGGTCGTTGTGGTGGATGCCCCCGAGGAAGTCCGGATCCGGCGCATGGTCTCTGACCGCGGCATGGCTGAGGCCGACGCCCGGGCACGCATTGCCGTGCAGGCGACACATGCCGAACGGCTGGCAGCGGCTGACGTCGTCCTGGAAAACGTGGAATCCCCGGAAGCCCTCCTGGCACGGGTAGACCGCTTGTGGGATGAGCGGCTCGAACCTTTCGCGGCGAACCTTGCGGCGGCGCGGGTGGCCGCCCATAGCGGCGGGCCTGTCCTGGCCGAACCGCGGCGGGACTGGCCGCAGCAGGCGAAGCGGTTGGCGGACCGGATCCAGGCGGCGGATGAGCGGATTCTGGCGGTGGACCACATCGGCTCGACGGCTGTGCCAGGGCTGCCGGCGAAGGACGTCATCGATCTGCAGGTCAGCGTGCGTTCGTTGGCTGAAGCCGACGCGGTTGCAGACAGCCTGGCATCGGCTGGCTTCCCCCGTCGTCGGGGATTGTGGCGGGATATCCCCAAGCCATCGCACCCGGACCCCGCCGACTGGGAGAAGCGGCTGCACGGGAATGCAGACCCGGGGCGGAGCGCAAACGTCCATGTCCGGGTGGCCGGATCCCCTGGCTGGCGGTTTGCGCTGGGCTTCCGGGACTGGCTGCGCGCCAACCCGCTGATGGTGCAGGAGTACTTGGCGGAAAAGAAACGGCTTGCCGACCTGCACGCAACGGACAGCTCAATCGGCCGCTACGCGAAAGATAAGGAACGCTGGTTCACGGAGGTAGCCGAACCCGGGATGCAGGACTGGATGCGCCGTGTCGGATGGCGGCCGGACAGCGCGGTGGGGTAGTGGCGGCCGGCGCGCTACCCCACCGTGGCCCGTCAGCGGGCCGCTTCTGCCCGGTCCCGTTCGATGCTGGGGATTTCCGTCCCGCGGATGGAGCAACCAGCGGTTTCCGGGATGAACTTCAGCGCAATGGCGCCGACGACACACGCCACCATCATGTAGTAGGCGGGAACCAGCGTGTCACCGGTAACTTGAATCAGCAGATCGTTCACCAGCGGCGCCGTCCCGCCGAAGAGCGCCGTTGACACGTTGTAGGTGATGGCGAAACCGGCATACCGCACCTGCGTGGGGAACATGGCCGGGAACGTCGCGGAGATTGTCGCCAGCTGAAGCACGTACAACAGGCCCAGCACCGCGAAGCCGATCAGGGCCGTGCCGAAGTTAATCCGCATGAGCAGGTACATGGGTATGGCGGCCACAAAGAGGCCCAGCAACGAGGCCCACCACATGGGTTTTCGGCCGATCCTGTCCGAGAGCTTGCCGGCAAACGGGATGACAATCATCATGGCCAGCTGGCCCAGCAGCAGCAGCGTCAGAGCATTGTTGGCGGGCAGATTGATTTCCGTCTGCAGGTAGGTGGGCATGTAGCTCAGCAGGGTGTAGTTCGTGACATTCAGCGCTACGACCAGTCCGCCCATGGTCAGCAGCGGCTTCCAATATTTCACCACCAGATCGCGCAGCTCGGTCTTCGCGTTGGGCTCTTCCAGATGGTGGTCCTCGAGATCGCGGAAGACCGGCGTATCTTCGAGCTTGGTACGCAGATAGAGACCGATCAGACCCATGGGACCCGCCACCAGGAACGGCAGGCGCCAGCCCCACTCGGTCATTGCCTGCTCACCCAGCACGATCTGGAAGAACAGCACCAGCGCCGTGCCGAGGATGAAACCGAACAGGGTGCCGAATTCCAGGAAGCTGCCGAAGAAACCGCGCTTCTTATCCGGCGAGTACTCGGCCATGAAGGTCGCCGCGCCGCCGTATTCGCCGCCGGTGGAGAACCCCTGCACCATGCGGAGCAGAATCAGCAGGATGGGGGCCCAAACGCCGATCATTTCATAAGTGGGCAGCAGGCCGATGGCAAAAGTAGCGCCCGCCATCAAGATGATGGTCAAAGCCAGAATGGCCTTGCGGCCAAGCCGGTCGCCGAGCGGACCCCAGACCAGCCCGCCCAACGGACGGACGAGGAATGAGATGGCGAAGGTGGCCAGCGCGAGGGCGGTGCCAAGGCCGCCTTCCGTGGGGAAGAAGTTGGCGGTGATGTACGTGATGGCTACCGCATAAATGCCGTAGTCGAACCACTCCGTGGCGTTGCCCATCGCCGACGCGCCGATGGCGTTCCGGATGGTTTTCCTGCCTTCAGGGGTATCGGTGGTCGGGGCCGCGTATTTTTCCTCCACGGGCTCAGACGCCGCGTTCTGCTGGGGGTTTGCGTCGTCCTGGCCGGGCCTCTGACCCGGCTCCGGCTCAGACGGCCGTTCATCGGTTGGCACTGTCTCTCCATCCAGATCAGTGATCTTTGCAGATCCTCATCTTCTGTTCGGTTCGATTGGCGTCGCTATAGCTCACAGTATCCACCGGCAGAGCGCCGAGGCCAACCGTTTTCGGCAAATTCTCCTCGCCGGATCAGCGGTCGCGGCTGAGATAACGCAGGTTCTGGCCCGATGTTCAGCCGGGAGCAATCGCGGACGAGCGCTGGCCGCAATTGGGGCTACCGTTAATGCCATGAGTCTTGCGCAGGACATTAACCGAGTTGTAGCTCCATTCGAAGTAATCAGTGATTACAAACCAGCAGGTGACCAGCCGGGCGCCATTAAGGAACTCACCGGCCGGATCCAGGCAGGGGAGAAGGACATCGTCCTGCTGGGTGCAACGGGCACCGGCAAAAGCGCCACGACAGCGTGGCTGATCGAACAGGTGCAGCGGCCCACGCTGGTTATGGTCCAGAACAAGACACTGGCAGCCCAGTTGGCGAACGAGTTCCGGGAACTGTTGCCGAACAATGCAGTGGAGTACTTCGTCTCCTACTACGACTACTACCAGCCGGAAGCTTACGTGCCACAGACGGACACGTTCATCGAAAAAGACTCCTCCGTCAACGAGGAAGTCGAACGGCTCCGGCATTCGGCGACGAACGCTTTGCTGACCCGCCGTGACGTCGTCGTCGTTGCTACGGTCTCCTGCATCTACGGTCTGGGCACGCCCGAGGAATACGTGGCTGGCATGGTCACTCTCCGTCAGGGCGAGGAGATGAACCGTGATGAGCTGCTGCGCAGATTCGTATCCATGCAGTACGCGCGTAATGACATGGACTTCCACCGGGGCACCTTCCGGGTGCGCGGGGATACGGTGGAGATCATTCCGATGTATGAGGAACAGGCCCTACGCATCGAGTTTTTCGGGGACGAAATCGAGAAGATCTACACTTTGCATCCCCTGACCGGCGAGATTATCCGCGAGGAAACCGAGATGTATGTTTTTCCGGCCTCGCACTACGTGGCGGGGCCGGAGCGGATGAGCCGGGCGATTAAGGAGATCGAGGATGAGCTGGCCGGCCGGCTGCAGGTCCTGGAATCCCAGAACAAACTGGTGGAGGCCCAGCGGCTGCGGATGCGCACGACGTACGACCTCGAAATGATGCAGCAGATGGGCTTCTGCAACGGCATTGAAAACTACTCCCGGCACATCGACGGCCGTGGTGCCGGAACCGCGCCGCACTGCCTGCTGGACTACTTCCCCGACGACTTCATGCTGGTGATCGACGAGTCCCACGTGACCGTCCCGCAGATCGGCGCCATGTACGAAGGCGATATGTCACGCAAGCGCACGCTGGTGGACCACGGATTCCGGTTGCCCTCGGCAATGGACAACCGGCCGCTGAAATGGGATGAATTCCTCGAGCGGATCGGCCAGACCGTGTACCTCTCGGCGACGCCGGGCAAATACGAGCTGGGCAAGGCCGACGGGTACGTCCAGCAGATCATCCGCCCGACCGGCCTGATCGACCCGGAAGTCGTGGTGAAGCCGACCAAGGGCCAGATCGACGACCTGCTGGGCGAGATCAACACCCGGGTGGAGAAAAACGAGCGCGTCCTGGTCACCACGCTGACCAAACGGATGGCCGAGGACCTGACCGCATACCTCATGGAGCACGGCGTCAAAGTCCAGTACCTGCACTCGGACGTCGATACCCTGCGCCGGGTGGAACTCCTGCGCGAACTGCGGATGGGTACCTTCGACGTCCTGGTCGGGATCAACCTGCTGCGTGAAGGCCTGGACCTGCCCGAAGTCTCCCTGGTCAGCATCCTCGATGCAGACAAGGAGGGATTCCTGCGCAGCAGCACGTCGCTGATCCAGACCATCGGCCGCGCGGCCCGTAACGTGTCGGGCGAGGTCCACATGTATGCGGACCGGATCACCGATTCCATGGCGCACGCCATCGAGGAGACCAACCGGCGCCGCGAAATCCAGCAGGCCTACAACAAGAAACACGGGGTGGACCCGCAGCCGCTGCGCAAACGGATCGCGGACATTACCGACCAGCTGGCCCGCGAGGACGCCGACACCGCGGAGCTGCTAGGTGAGTTTGATTACGGCAAGGGCAAGCGCGGATACTCGGCCGCGAAGCCGAAGGAAAAGATCCGTAAGGACGGTCTTGCCGCGGTGCCCGCCGAGGACCTTGCCTCCCTGATCGAAGAGATGACCGCGCAAATGCATGCGGCAGCGGCGGAACTGCAGTTCGAGTTGGCCGGGCGGTTGCGGGACGAAATAGCAGATCTCAAGAAGGACCTCCGGCAGATGCGTGCAGCCGGTCACGCCTGACCCCGGAGCGGCCGATCGGGTACACTCGTTGAGGCGTAGGGGAGTATCCCAAGTGCTGTGAACGTCAACACGCCCGGCGAAGTAGCCGGGCCGGGCACAGCGGCCGGCCTCTGGTTGCCGGCGGAGAGACTTGCGGCAACCACTCGTACCCTCGAAAGGCCTTTTTCGTGCTCGAATTACCCGTTTGGTTTGAAGTCGGCACCTTTGTGGTGCTCGGACTTGTCCTGTTGTTCGACCTTCTCTATGTGGTAAAACGCCCGCATGAGCCCTCCATGAAGGAAGCCGGGCTTTGGGTTGCGTTCTACGTGACGCTTGCCCTGATCTTCGGCGCCATGATGTTCGCGTTTACCGGGCCTGAATTCGGCGGGCAGTTCCTGGCCGGTTGGGTGACGGAATACAGCCTCAGTATCGACAACCTGTTCGTCTTCATCATCATCATGGCGCGCTTCTCCGTGCCGCGTAAGTACCAGCAGGAAGTGCTGATGGTGGGCATCATCATCGCACTGGTCCTGCGCGGAATCTTCATTCTGCTGGGCGCAGAGTTGGTGGAGAACTTCAGCTGGATCTTCTACATCTTCGGTGCCTTCCTGCTCTGGACCGGCTACAAGCAGGCCAAGGACGACGGCGAAGACGAAGAAGAGGGCGCGGAGAACCCGCTGATCGCCAAGCTGCGCACCGTGGTGCCGATGAGCGACAAGTACGACGGCAACAAGCTCCGCACCGTGGTGAACGGGAAAAAGGTCTTCACCCCGATGCTGGTCGTGTTCGTGACCATCGGCCTGACCGACCTGCTCTTCGCCGTCGACTCCATCCCGGCAATCTTCGGTCTGACCCAGAGCGCGTTCATTGTTTTCACCGCCAACATCTTTGCGCTGATGGGCCTTCGCCAGCTGTACTTCCTGCTGGGCGGCCTCATGACGCGCCTGGTTTACCTCAAGCACGGCCTGGCCTTCATCCTCGTGTTCATTGGCGTCAAGCTGATCTTCCACGCCATGCATGTGAATGAACTGCCGTTCCTCAACGGCGGCCAGCCCATCGAATGGGCACCGGAGATTCCGACCTTCGTCTCCTTGGCGGTCATCGTTGGAACGATTGTCATCGCCACCGTGGCGAGCCTGCTGAGCCCTGCGGCCAAGGCCGCAAAGCTCGACGCCGAACTCGCTGCGGACCTGGAGGCCAGCCGTCGCGACGACCGCGAGGAAGACAAGCTCAACGAACAGTAGCTAGTTGAACGACAGGAAGCGCACGGCGCCCTGCGGCGTTATGCTCGCAGTGTGAGTTCTCCTGTGAACGCGGCGCTGGATGTCCAAGCACGGCTTGGACGCATCCAGCGCCGCACCGTTTTAACCCTCGCCCTCGCCCAGTTGTTCAGCGGCGTGGGCAATGGTGCCGCACTCGCGATCGGCTCCCTTCTTGCCGTGGAGCTTTCCGGCAATGAAGAGCTTGCCGGTACGTCCACCATGGCCCTGTCCCTGGCCGGTGCCCTGGTCGCGCTGCCGCTGGCCGGCCTGGCGGCTCGGAGAGGCCGGCGGCAGGCGCTGATCTCCGGCCTGCTGCTGGCTATGCTGGGCGCCGCACTCATGGTGCTGGCGCCGATTCTGCGTTCCTACCTGCTGGTGCTGGCTGGATCCGCCTTGCTCGGCGTCGGCGCTGCAGTCAATCTGCAGGCCCGGTTCGCAGCCGTCGATCTGGCCCGCCCGGAGCACCGTGGGCGCGACCTGTCCTTCGTCGTCTGGTCCATCACCATCGGAGCGGTGGCAGGACCAAACCTGATCAAGCCCGGAGCCGAACTGGCCCTAGCGCTGTCCCTGCCGGAGACGTCCGGCCCGTTCCTGTTTTCCATGGCAGGGCTGGCGATCGGAGCGGTTCTGCTGTTCGTCGGGCTGCGTCCGGATCCGCTGCTGGTGGCCCGGAGCGTGGCCGCCGGCCCTGTACCGTCCCCCGCATCTCCCGCCGCACATAGTCCCGCACCGGCGACGGCGGCTGCAGCGGACTCCGCCTTGCCCCGAAGGCTTCGCGGCGGTTCGCTGGGCGCCGGCCTGGCGGCGGTCGGCCGGTCACCGATGGCTCAGCTGGGTCTGGTCACGGTCGTCGGGGCGCACTTGGTCATGGTCGCCGTGATGTCCATGACTCCCGTCCATCTGCAGGCGCTCGATCATGCGTCCGGCCTGCACCACAGCGAGGCCGATACACTCGCGTTCATCGGATTCACCATCTCCCTGCACATCGCCGGCATGTACGCGCTGTCGCCGGTGATCGGTCTGCTCACCGACAGGCTGGGCAGACCTCGGATGATCATGGCCGCCCAACTGGTGCTGCTGGCCGCCGTCGGGCTGGCCGGGATCGGGCACGGGGACCAGCTGTGGGTGGGAGTCGGACTGGCCGTCCTTGGCGTGGGCTGGTCGGCTGCCACCATCGCCGGCTCCACCTTGCTGACCGAATCAGTCTCCGACGAGGACCGGGTGCTGGTGCAGGGAGTCTCCGATACCTGCATGGGTGCCGCGGGTGCGTTGGGTGCGGCACTCTCCGGCGTAGCACTGGCGTTCTTTGGCTTCGCCGGACTGAACCTGGCAGCGGCGCTGGCGGCCGGCGTCGTCCTGGTCTTCGCTGTGGTGGAGGCCGCCCGGAACCGCGGGAGCCAGCGAAAGACGTAGGACGCGCCGCTGTTGTTTCCGGCAGCGGAGTTCGTAGCGTCAACTACTCGACGGCGCCATCCTGGCTGCGGCACATGGCGAGCAGGCGGCGGAAGATGCCCTCGCCGTCGTCAGAAATGCCGTCATGATGGAAATCGGCGGTCTCCCAGACCTGCAGTCCCTTGACCCGGTCGGCAGTTTCCAGCGACAGGTCGCGGTCCACGTAGATGTCCTCGGCATACACCGCAGCTGCGGCCGGCACGGTGTTGGCGGCCAGCCGTTCGAGATCATAAAGCGCGGGCCAGTCGTCCTTGGCGGCCAGCAGCCCGGCCACCTCCTGCAGCGGCACCAGCGCCGGGTCCTCCTCGAAGTACCACGGGTAGACCATTTCGCCGGTGAGCAAAGGGTGCTCCGCTTTCGGGCTGAACTGCGGATACTGCTCAAGGATCCGCCAGGCGGACCAGTCGGTAGCTTCCTGCTGGGCGTAGATCGCTTCGTGCAGCAACGCGTAAAGGGGATTGGCAGCCCGGCTGACTTGGTGGCTGACCTGTTCGAGGAAGGTATCGGACAGCCGCGGGCCCTCCGGCGTGGCCGTGAATGCATCCTCCAGCAGGTAGTGCAGAGCGTCCACCCGGGTATTGCCGCCCAGGAAGGAACCGAGCATCTGGAAGCGGCGCACGCTCAGTTGCTCGCCGGTAGGCAGGTATTCCGGCACCTGTTCCAGATGCCGCGCTATCCGGGTCACCTGCTGGCGGTCCTCCGGGTAGCGGGCGAAATATTCGGCGTTACGTGCCTCGACCCGCTTGAAGGTGGCCTGGTACACCCGGTCCGGGTGGCCGGTCAGCGGTGCCAGTCCGCCGGTGATGAGGACCTCGCGGAGTCCCACCGGTGCAAACGACAGGTAACTCAGGGCGCAGAAGCCGCCATAGCTCTGGCCGAAGATGCTCCAAGGCGCGGCGGCCAGCTCCTGCCGGATCAGTTCGGCGTCCGCCACGATGGAGTCTGCCCGAAAGTGGGTCAAGTAGTCCGCCTGTGCCACCGCGCCGCCCTGCAGCGGAAGGCTCTGGCGGGAGAGGGGAGTGGACAGCCCGGTTCCGCGCTGGTCCAGCATCAGGATGCGGAAGTGCCGCGCGGCTTCCTTCATCCAGCCGCCCAGGGACGTCACCCGGTTGCCGCGGCCGCCCGGACCGCCCTGCAGGAACAGCAGCCAGGGCAGGGACTTCACTGCCTCGGGGCTGTGCTCCAGGGACGTGTATTCCCGGGCGAAGACCTCGATGCTGCCACCGTCCACGTCCCCGTGGACCAGCGGAACGGTGAACCAGTGTTCCACCGTCCTGGCCCCGTGCATGACGTGCGAGGCGGCAATTCGGTGGGCTGCGCCGTCGTGCATTATGCCGTCCGGGCAGGAACGGTGGAGCCGAATTCACGCAGCGCGGTGCCGGTCAGGCGGAAGGTGGACCACTCCTCCTGCGGCAGCGCGCCCAGGCTGCGGTAGAAGTTGATGGACGGTTCGTTCCAGTTCAGCACCGCCCATTCCACCCGGGCATAACCGTTCTCGACGGCGTGCTGTGCCAAGGTGCGCAGCAGTGCCTTTCCGTGCCCCGCGCCGCGTGACTCCGGGCGCACGTACAGGTCCTCCAGATAGATGCCGTGGACGCCCTCCCAGGTGGAGAAATTGCGGAACCACAGCGCAAAACCCTGCACGCCGCCGTCGTCCTCGGCGATATGGGCGAACACGGACGGGTTGCCGCCGAAGAGTGCCTGCTTCAGCTGCTCCTCGGTAGTTTTGACCGCGTCCGGTTCCTTTTCGTAGACGGCGAGCTCGCGGATGAGCTCAAGGATGACGGGAACATCGGATTCGCGGGCACGCCGGATACTGGTCATAACTGGCATCTTATTCAGAGCGGGCCCACAGCGGTAATCCGCACGGCGGCCGTGCCCAGTTCGTTGGCTTCGGCAAGATTAACGACGGCGTTAATGCCCCAGTCATGGTCCCTGGCCGGGTCGTCGAAGATCTGCCGGACCTTCCACTCCGCGGGGCCTTCGTCAATGATCAGGTACTTGGGACCACGGGCGTCCGGCCCGATGCCGAGGTCATCGTGTGCGTCGAAATAGGCGTCCATGGCGTCCGCCCACCGGTCCGCATCCCAGCCGCTGTCCGCGTCCAGTTCGCCAAGTGCCGCTTCGTTTTCCGCTTCGAAGAGCTCCACCCGGCGGAAGAGTTCGTTCCGGACCATGACGCGGAACGCGCGCACGTTGTCCGTGAGCTTCGGCGGCGCCTTGGTCAGCACGGATTCTGCGGCGTGTTCCGCTGCCAGATCCGCGGCTCCGGCGCCGGAAGTCAGCTCTTCCCATTCGTCCAGCAGGCTCGAGTCCACCTGGCGTACCAGTTCGCCGAGCCAGGCGATGATGTCCTCCAGGTCTTCCCGCAGTGCCTCGGTCGGCACCGTCTGGCGCAGGGCCTTGTACCCGTCGGTGAGGTAGCGCAGCAGGATGCCTTCGGAGCGCGCCAGCGAGTAGAACTGCACATACTCGCTGAAGTTCATCGCCCTTTCATACATGTCCCGGATAATCGACTTCGGCGCGAGTTCGAAGTCGCCCAGCCAGGGGGCACTCTTGCGGTACACGTCGAAGGACTGGAACAGCAGCTCGGCCAGCGGCTGCGGATAAGTGACCTCCTCCAGCATGGCCATGCGCTGGTCGTACTCGATGCCGTCCGCCTTCATGGCGGCAACAGCTTCGCCTCGGGCCTTCTTTTCCTGGGCGGAGAGCACCTGCCGGGGCTGCTCCAGGATCGCTTCGATGGCGGAAACGACGTCGAGTGCATAGCTGCCGCTCTCCGGATCCAGCAGTTCCAGACTGGCTACCGCGAACGGGGACAGCGGCTGGTTCAGGGCGAAGTTCGCCTGCAGGTGGATCTTCAGCCGCACCAGGCGGCCGTCTTCGTCCGGCTCGGGCAGGCGCTCTACCAGGCCGGAGGCGACGAGTTCGCGGTAGATGCCCAAGGCGCGCTTGATCAGCTTGAGCTGCGAGGCACGGGTTTCGTGGTTCTCGGTCAGCAGCCGCTTCGCGGCGGCAAAGGGATCCCCGGGCCGCTCCAGCAGGTTCAGCAGCATCGAGTGGCTGACCGTGAAGCTGGACGTCAGTGGCTCTGGTTGGCCGTCCACCAGTTTCTGGTAAGTGGGCTCGCCCCAGCTGACAAAGCCTGCCGGCGGCTTCTTCTTGACCACCTGGCGCAGCTTCTTCTGGTCATCACCGAACTTCGCTACCGCCTTGGCCATCGCCTTGGTGTTTTCCACCACGTGCTCCGGCGCCTGGACGACGACGGTGCCGGCCGTGTCATACCCGGCCCGTCCTGCCCGGCCGGCGATCTGATGGAATTCCCGCGCGTTGAGCAGCCGGGTGCGGACGCCGTCGTACTTGCTCAACGCCGTCATCAGGACGGTACGGATGGGGACATTGATGCCCACGCCGAGAGTGTCCGTGCCACAGATGACCTTCAGCAGGCCGGCCTGGGCCAGCTGCTCGACAAGCCGCCGGTACTTGGGCAGCATGCCGGCGTGATGGACGCCGATGCCGTGGCGGACCAGCCGGTTCAAGGTCTTGCCGAAGCCCGGGGCGAACCGGAAGCCGGCGATCAGTTCGCCGATCCGGTCCTTCTCCTCGCGCGTGCAGACGTTGATGCTCATCAGGTTCTGGGCCCGTTCGATCGCCTCCAGCTGGCTGAAGTGCACCACGTACACCGGCACCTGGCGGGTGCTCAGGAGCTCCTCCAGCGACTCCTGAACCGGTGTCTGGACGTAGTAGTAATGCAGCGGAATGGGACGCTCGGCCGAGCTGACCGTGGTGGTTTGCCGCTCGGTACGCTGGGTCAGCTCCTTCTCGAACCGGGTGACGTCGCCGAGGGTGGCGGACATCAGCAGGAACTGCGCCTGCGGCAGCTCCAGCAGCGGGACCTGCCAGGCCCAGCCGCGCTGCGGGTCCGAGTAGTAGTGGAATTCGTCCATAACTACGGTTCCCAGCTGGGCCTCCGAGCCCTCGCGCAGGGCGATGTTGGCGAGGATTTCCGCAGTGCAGCAGATGATGGGAGCGTCCTGGTTCACCGACGAATCGCCGGTCACCATGCCGACGTTGTCCGGACCGAAGATGTCGCACAAGGCGAAGAACTTTTCCGAGACGAGGGCCTTGATCGGGGCGGTGTAGTAACTTCGCCGCCCGTGGGCCATCGCATGGAAATGTGAGGCGATGGCCACCATGGACTTACCCGAGCCGGTCGGCGTAGCCAGAATGACGTTGTTGCCCGTGACCAGCTCCATCACGGCCTCGTCCTGGGCCGGATACAGCGCCATGCCACGGCCCTCCACCCAGTCGATGAAGGCGGTGTAGATTTCGTCCGGGCTGGCGGTGGCGGCTGCGGGGAGCTGTTCAAGTAGGTTCATGTCCCCTCCAGCCTATCGGTCGGTGCGCCGCCGGGGGACGGACGCAGCGGCAACCGTAGGGTGGGGACATGAAATGGGATCCGTCCAAGTACGCCGAGTTCGCCGATTACCGCAGCCGCCCCTTCTTTGACCTGACCGGCAGGATCGCAGCGGACGAGCCGCGCCGGGTGGTGGACCTGGGTTGCGGTCCGGGCAGCCTGACCGCGGCGCTTGCAGACCGTTGGCCCGGGGCGCGGGTCACGGGGCTGGATTCGTCCGCCGCCATGATCGCCGCAGCCAGTGCCGCTTCACAACCGCAGAACCTGGATTTTGAAGTCGGCGACATCGCGGCCTGGACCCCGCCGGAGGACTTGGACGTGCTCGTCTCGAACGCCGCCCTCCAGTGGCTCCCGGGGCACGAGGACCTGCTCCGTGTGTGGGCGGCAGCGCTGAGCTCCGGCGGGTGGCTGGCGTTTCAGGTTCCCGGCAACTTCTCGGCTCCGTCGCATACGCTGATGCGCCGGCAGGCCGCCTCGAGCAGGTGGCGGGCCCGGCTCGATGGCGTACTCCGACACGAAGATGCCGTCAGCGAGCCCGCGGATTACCTCGCGCTGCTGCTGGAGGCGGGATTCGACGCCGATGCTTGGGAGACGACGTACCTCCATGTCTTGCAGGGGCCCGATCCGGTGCTGGGGTGGGTCCGGGGGACGGGCTTACGCCCGGTGCTGGCCGCCCTGGAACCTCAGGAGGCCTCCGAGTTCGAGACGGAATATGCCGAGGCGCTGCGCCATGCCTATCCGGCCGGCCCGCATGGAACGGTCTTCCCCTTCAGGCGGATCTTCTGCGTTGCGCGCAAGCGCTGACTACCAGCCCCGCTCGCGCCATTCGGCCAGGTGCGGCCGTTCGGCGCCGAGCGTAGTGCCCTTGCCATGGCCCGGGTGGACCACCGTGTCGTCCGGCAGGTAGTCGAAAATGCGGCGTTCGACGTCGTCAATCAGCGAGGCGAAGCGCTGCGGGTCCTGCTGGGTATTGCCAACGCCTCCCGGGAACAGCGAGTCCCCGGTAAACAGGTGCGAGGGTCCGTGCGCGTTGCGGTACAGGAGAGCCACCGAGCCCGGGGTGTGGCCGCGCAGTTTGATGGTCTCCAGCGAGAACCCGTCGAATTCGGCGATGTCCCCGTGATCGAGTGCGACGGCGGTGGGAACCTCGATCTGCGCGATGTCTTCGGTTCCGGCCGCGGTGCGGGCGCCGGTGAGTTTCACTGTCTCGGCGAGGGCGCGCACATGGTCCCAATGGCTGTGCGTGGTGATTATCATTGCCACTTTGGCGGGCGCCGGACTGTCCTGCGCCCCTTCGGCCAGCAGCTTTTCGATGGCGGGCAGATCGTCGGCGGCGTCGATGAGCACCTGCGTGCCGGTGTCCTTGGCCGTGATCAGGTAGACGTTGTTGTCCATCTCGCTGACGGACGCGGACCGAATGGTGATGTCATCAAGTTCCCACATGCGCCCCAGTCTAATCACAGGCCGGATGCTGCCCGGGCCGGGTCTGCGCCCAGAGTGAAAGTCCTTGTCGGACCTCAGGAAATTGGCGTAAATTCGATTGGTCCGGGAACGGACAATTGCAGAAGGGCAGGCACCGGTACATGGAAGCTGACCAATTCGACTGGCGGCTGGATAAGCAGAGCTCGGTGCCGCTGTTCGAGCAGCTGCGCCTGCGCATCATCGAGGCGTCCGACGGCGGAGAGCTGGTCATCGGAACCAAGCTGCCGCCGGTGCGGCGGCTGGCCGACCATCTGGGCATTGTGCCTAACACCGTGGCCCGCGCCTACCGGGAACTGGAGACGGCCGGCCGGGTGACCACCGGAGGCCGGGCAGGCACCGTGATCAGCGCCGGCGGGAACGAGTCCTCGCGACTGCTGGCCGAGGCCGCCACCAGCTTCGCCGAGACGGCCCGGGCACAGGGCGCCACGGTGAAGACAGCACTAGCCGCGGTCAAGGCGGCCTTGGAACGCTGATCTTTAGGACCGGCCAGGCCAGAGGAAGAACCCCCGTCACCATTGACGGAACGCGGACAAGTATCGTCCGTGTGCGCACCGATGTGCCCAACGCAATACATTTTCGAACGGACTTTCGATTAGAGTGGAAACCGTGCTAAAAGCGAGTGAATCAACTGGACCCGGATCCCACGAGTATGCCCGGACGGACCTATCCCGGCTGGTCGTGAAGGGCGCGCGGGAGCACAACCTGCGCAATGTCGACCTGGACCTGCCCCGGGATTCCATGATCGTATTCACCGGGCTCTCCGGTTCCGGCAAGTCCTCCCTGGCCTTCGACACGATCTTCGCCGAGGGGCAGCGCCGCTACGTCGAGTCGTTGTCCGCCTATGCGCGCATGTTCCTGGGCCAGGTGGACAAGCCGGATGTCGACTTCATTGAAGGCCTGTCCCCGGCAGTTTCCATCGACCAGAAATCGACAAGCAAAAACCCCCGTTCAACGGTGGGAACGATTACCGAGATCTACGACTACATGCGCCTGCTCTGGGCCCGCGTCGGCCGGCCGCACTGCCCGGTTTGCGGCGAGCCGGTGACACGTCAGACTCCGCAGCAGATTGTGGATCAGCTGCTGGAGCTTGAGAGCGGCACCCGGTTCCAGATCCTGGCCCCGGTAGTCCGCGGGCGCAAGGGCGAGTTCGTAGACCTGTTCAAAGAACTTTCCGCCAAGGGCTATTCCCGCGCCAAGGTGGACGGCAAACTGGTCCAGCTGTCGGAGCCGCCCAAGCTCGGCAAGCAGTTCAAGCACACCATCGAAGTGGTCGTCGACCGGCTGGTGGTCAAGGACGGCATCCAGCAGCGGTTGACTGACTCGATTGAGACCGGGCTGGGCCTGGCCGAGGGCCGTGTGCTGGCGGATTTTGTGGACCTGGATGAAAGCGATCCGGGACGCACCCGGGCCTTTTCGGAGCACCTTGCCTGCCCCAATGAGCACCCATTGGCCATTGATGAAGTCGAGCCGCGGTCCTTCTCGTTCAACAATCCGTTCGGTGCCTGCCCGGTCTGTACCGGCATCGGCAGCAAGCTCGAAGTGGACGAAGACCTGGTTGTTCCGGACCCGGAGCTCAGCCTCGGCGACGGCGCGATCGCACCTTGGGCCCTGGGCACCGCAACACAGCAGTACTGGAACCGGCTGCTTGAAGGCCTGTCCCACGAACTCGGATTCTCCATGGACGTTCCGTTCAATGAGCTGTCCAAGGATGCGCGCAAGGCCGTGCTCTACGGCAAGGACCACAAGGTGGTGGTCCAGTACCGCAACCGCTTTGGCCGCGAACGCAAGTACAGCACCGGCTTCGAAGGCGCGGTGCAGTACATCCACCGCAAACATCTGGAAACCGAGTCCGACAATGCGCGGGACCGCTACGAGCAGTACATGCGGGAGATCCCCTGCCCCGAGTGCAAGGGCGCGCGGCTGAACCCTGCATCCCTGTCGGTGCTCATCAATGGCAGGTCCATTGCCGAAGTATCCGCGATGCCGCTGCAGGAATGCCGCGACTTCCTGAATTCGCTGGAGCTGACGTCGCGCGAGGCGCAAATCGCCCAGCAGGTTCTCATCGAGATCCAGGCGAGGCTCCGCTTCCTGCTGGACGTAGGCCTCTCCTACCTGAACCTCGAACGTGCTGCCGGAACCCTCTCGGGCGGTGAAGCCCAGCGCATCCGGCTGGCAACACAGATCGGTTCCGGCCTGGTCGGCGTGCTCTACGTCCTGGACGAGCCGTCCATCGGACTGCACCAGCGGGACAACCGCCGGCTGATCGAAACGCTGACCCGCCTGCGCGACCTGGGCAACACGTTGATCGTGGTCGAGCACGACGAAGACACCATCAGCGAAGCCGACTGGATTGTGGACGTCGGTCCAGGTGCGGGCGAACACGGAGGCCAGATAGTCCATTCCGGTTCGCTCAAGGAACTGCTGGACAATGAGCAGTCCATTACCGGTGATTACCTCGCCGGTAGGCGCCGTATCGACGTTCCCGCCAAACGCCGCAAGATCGACAAGAAGCGGCAGCTCAAGGTGGTCGCTGCGCGGGAAAACAACCTGCAGGGCATCGACGCAGTCTTCCCGCTTGGCGTCTTCACCGCCGTCACCGGCGTGAGTGGTTCCGGAAAGTCCACCCTCGTCAACGACATCCTGTACAAGGTACTGGCCAACAAGCTCAACCGGGCCAAGCAGGTCGCGGGCCGGCATACACGGGTCGAGGGACTTGAGCACTTGGACAAGGTCATCCACGTCGACCAGAGCCCGATCGGTCGCACGCCGCGGTCCAATGCGGCTACCTACACCGGTGTCTTTGACAATATCCGCAAACTCTTTGCCGAAACCAACGAAGCCAAGGTGCGCGGCTACCAGCCGGGACGGTTCTCGTTCAACGTCAAGGGCGGACGCTGTGAAGCATGCAGTGGTGACGGCACACTGAAGATCGAGATGAACTTCCTGCCGGACGTCTATGTGCCGTGCGAAGTCTGCCACGGGGCCCGCTACAACCGCGAAACGCTTGAAGTCCATTACAAGGGCAAGACCATTGCGGATGTGCTGGACATGCCGATCGAGGAAGGTGCCGAATTCTTCGCGGCTTTCACCCCGATTGCCCGCCACCTGAATACCTTGGTGGACGTCGGCTTGGGGTATGTCCGGCTCGGCCAGCCCGCTACTACCCTCTCCGGCGGCGAAGCCCAGCGGGTCAAACTCGCCAGCGAACTGCAGAAGCGTAGCAACGGCCGAAGCATCTACGTGCTGGACGAACCCACCACCGGGCTGCACTTCGAGGACATCCGCAAGCTGTTGCTGGTGCTCCAGTCATTGGTGGACAAGGGCAACACCGTCATCACCATCGAACACAACCTGGACGTCATCAAGAGTGCCGACTGGGTAGTGGATCTTGGACCGGACGGAGGTTCCGGCGGTGGCCGGATTATTGCAACCGGCACGCCTGAACAGGTGGCGAAGGCGGAGGTCAGCCACACCGGACGGTACCTCGCGGAGGTACTCGAAACGGCCTGATTGGCACTGCGGTATATACCTCGGGCGGAATGCGTGTAACGCATAACGTTCAAGGTATGGAAAAATGCCTAGGTGACTTCTTTGCCGGCGCTGGTTCTCTTTGACCTTGATGGGACTCTGGTGGATCCCGCGGGGGCCATCACCGGGGGTATCAGCCGAGCCCTGCAGCTAGCCGGCCTGCCGGTCCCGCAGCAGGATGTCCTCGACTCCATGGTCGGTCCGCCGCTGGGGCAGTCGCTGCGGGAGAAGGCCGCTGTTCCGGAGAGCGACCTGGCTGAAGTCATTCGGCTCTACCGGACCGAGTACCGCGTCTCCGGAATGGCAGCCAGCCATGTTTATCCCGGAGTGGAAGGGCTGCTGCAGCAGTTGAAGACCGAAGGCACAATCCTGGCCGTGGCTACGCAGAAGCCCACTCCGATCGCCGACGAACTACTGCGTGTACAGGGATTGACCACCTATTTCGAGAGTGTCCACGGCGCTGGCTTTGACGATCCGGGCAGCAGTGCCGCAGCCGACGCAGGCAAAATCCCCATTCTGGAGGAGGCTTTGCGGCGGTACGCCGGGGCCTACGGCAGCGTCGTGATGGTGGGGGACCGGCACTACGACATCACCGCCGCCGTCCACCACGGGATTCCGGCGATCGGTGTCGGCTGGGGATTTGCGGCCGACGGTGAGCTGGAAGCCGCCGGTGCCGCCGCCGTCGTCGTCAATACCCAGGAACTAGCGGAGGAACTGGCACTGCAGCTAGCGGCCGCCACACAAGGAAAGGAGAGGTAAGGGAATGGAATTTTTTGAAGGCACCCGTGCTGCATTCCGTTCCGTGATCTCCGGAACCTGCCGGCCCACGATTGAGGGGCTGGAAAACTTCCCGCCGGAGGGCCCGGTTATCGTCGCCCCGAACCACCAGTCGTTTTTCGACAGCATCATCGTCCAAGCCCTGATGCCGCGCAAGGTGGCGTTCTTTGCCAAGGCCGAGTACTTCACCGCGAAGGGACCGAAGGGCGCCGCGATGCGATGGTTCTTCAACAGCGTGGGTTCCGTTCCGGTGGAACGCGGGGAACAGGCTGCCAGCGTGGCGGCGCTGCAGGCAGCGGTGGAAATTCTTGAGCGGAAAGAGGCGTTCGGTATCTATCCCGAAGGCACGCGTTCCCGCGACGGTCTGTTGTACCGTGGAAGAACAGGCGTTGGCTGGCTTGCGCTGACCACCGGCGCTCCCGTGGTGCCGGTGGGACTGATCGGAACCGACAGGCTCCAGCCAGCGGACAAGAAGATGATCAAACCGCAGCATTTCACCCTGAAGGTCGGCGCGCCACTGTATTTCGACAGGACGGGCCCGGGGCACTCCCTGCCTGCCCGCCGTGCCGCCACGGACAAGATCATGGACGCCATTGCCGAACTGAGCGGGCAGGAACGGGCCGGCACCTACAACCAATCCAAACAGGCACAGTAATGGCGCTGCCCTCGTCTTACCGGCCGAAGCCGGGGGAGATCCCTACCCAGCCCGGAGTGTACAGGTTCCGGGACGACAACAAGCGCGTCATCTATGTGGGTAAGGCCAAGAACCTCCGGTCCCGGCTCAACAGCTATTTCGCAAATCCTGACGGACTCATGCCGCGCACCCGGGCAATGGTGCATACCGCTGCGTCGGTGGAATGGACCGTGGTGGGCAGTGAACTGGAGGCCATCCAGCTCGAGTACACCTGGATCAAAGAGTTCACGCCCCGGTTCAACATCATGTTCCGGGACGATAAGTCCTACCCCTACCTGGCTGTCACCATGTCGGAGAAGTTCCCGCGCGTGCAGGTCATGCGCGGCGACCGGCGGAAGGGCACAAAGTACTTCGGCCCCTTCTACCCGGCTAAGGCGATCAGGGAAACGGTCGACACCCTGCTGCGCGTCTTCCCGGTCCGCACCTGCAGTGTTGGTGTCTTCAACCGTGCCCAGCGGACAGGCCGGCCGTGCCTGCTCGGCTACATCGATAAGTGCTCCGCACCGTGTGTCGGACGGATTTCCCCTGAAGACCACAAGGCCCTCGCCGCCGAGTTCTGCGCTTTCATGGGTGGCGAAGCCGACCGTTTCATCCGTGCGCTGGAACAGAAGATGAACGCCGCCGTTGCCGAGCTCGACTACGAAGCGGCGGCACGGTACCGGGACGACATCGCTGCCCTTAGGCGCGTCTTCGAACGTAATGCGGTGGTGCTCAGCGAGGACACGGACGCGGATATATTCGCCCTGGCCGAAGACGAGCTTGAGGCGGCGGTCCAGGTTTTCCACGTCCGCGGCGGGCGGATCCGGGGCCAGCGCGGCTGGGTCGTCGAAAAGGTCGAGGATGCCTCCCCGGCGGACCTGACCGAGCACCTGCTGCAGCAGGTCTACGGCGACGGCGAAGGGCCCGACAGGATCCCCAAGCAGGTGCTGCTGCCCGTCGAGCCGGAAAACAGGCCCGAGCTGGAGGAATGGCTGCGCGGTTTGCGCGGCAGCAAGGTCGAACTGCGGGTGCCCCAGCGCGGCGACAAGGCCGCGTTGCTCGGCACAGTGCAGGAGAACGCAACCCAGGCGCTGGCGCTGCACAAGAGCCGCCGCGCCGGAGATCTGACCACCCGCTCCGCCGCGCTGCAGGAGCTGCAGGAGGCGCTCGACCTGCCTGTGGCCCTGCTGCGCATCGAGTGCTATGACATTTCGCATGTCCAGGGAACCAACGTCGTGGCTTCCATGGTGGTCGTTGAGGACGGCCTGCCCAAGAAGTCTGACTACCGGCGGTTTTCCATTACCGGCGATGCCGCGCGGGACGACACCTCCGCGATGTATGACGTGATTAGCCGCCGGTTCCGGAACTATCTGGCAGACAAGACGGCGGTCCCCGAACCCGAGGCAGCTTTGGCGGCGGGCGGCACGAAAGCGCCCCTGGCGGCCGACGTCATCGACACCAACGGCGTGCCCGCCGGGGACCGTGTATTGACGGATACGACGACGCCGGCGCCGCGCACCAAGTTCGCCTATCCGCCGAACCTCGTTGTGGTCGACGGCGGGCCGCCGCAGGTGTCGGCCGCCTCCCGCGCCCTGGCCGATCTGGGGATCACCGATGTCTTCGTGGTCGGACTGGCCAAAAGGCTGGAAGAAGTCTGGCTTCCGGACGACGACTTCCCGGTCATCCTGCCCCGTGCATCGCTCGGCCTGTATCTGCTCCAGCGGATCCGGGACGAAGCACACCGCTTCGCGATTAACTACCACCGCCAGAAGCGCGGAAAGTCGATGACCGTGTCGGTACTGGACGGGATCCAGGGGCTGGGGCCGGCCAAGCGCAAGGCGTTGCTCAAGCACTTCGGCTCGGCCAAGAGGCTCAAGGCCGCAAGCACCGAGGAACTCCAGTCGGTACCGGGCGTGGGTCCCGCCCTGGCCGCGTCCATCAAACGGCAGCTCGATCCGGCGGCGGAAACTGCCTCTGAGGCACCGGCGGTCAATATGGCGACCGGCGAAATCATCGAATCTTAGCTAGGCTAGGAAACCCGTGCAAGGCCGCGGGACAAACCTAAGAACAGGACGGCTCAATGTCAGACGAAGAGGATTTCACGCCGATCAAACCGGTGGAATCCGAGCTGCTGGTGGTCACGGGTATGTCGGGCGCAGGCCGTACCACCGCCGCGCACGCGCTCGAAGACCACGGCTGGTATGTCGTGGACAACCTCCCGCCGCAAATGCTCGGCACGCTGGCCGAGCTTGTCTCCCGCATGCCCGAATCGATGCCGCGGCTCGCCGTCGTTGTTGATGTCCGCAGCCAAAACCTGTTCCGCGACATCCGGGAATCGCTCAACGGGCTGAAATCCAGCGGCATCAATTACCGGGTTATCTTCCTGGATGCCGCGGACAACGTGCTGGTCCGCCGTTTCGAACAAGGCCGGCGCCCGCATCCGCTGCAGGGTGACGGCCGGATTTCGGACGGCATCACCGCAGAACGCGAGCTCCTGGCCCGGCTCAAGGACGCCTCCGACCTGGTCCTGGACACGACCGACATGAACGTCCACGCCCTGGCCACCAACATCACCGAACTCTTCTCCGACTCCGGCCCGATCGTACTGCGGCTGAACGTGATGAGCTTTGGCTTCAAGTACGGCCTTCCGGTGGACGCGAACTTTGTGGCGGACGCGCGCTTCATCCCCAATCCGCACTGGATTCCCGAGCTCCGCCCGCACACGGGGTTGGAACGGCAGGTCAGCGAATTCGTGCTGCAGGAATCCGGGGCGGAGGAATTCATCAAGCGTTATGTTGATGCGCTCGAACCGGTGCTCGAAGGCTACCGCCGCGAGAACAAGCACTACGCGACGATCGCCGTCGGCTGCACCGGAGGCAAACACCGCTCCGTCGCCGTGGCCGTAGAGCTGGCAAAGCGGCTCGCCCAACTGCCGCGCGTAAAAGTTGCGGTGCAGCATCGGGATTTGGGGCGCGAATAGTGGCCCTTATGACGGGACCACTTCCGCGCGTACCGCTGCCGCAGACGGACCGGCCGGGAAGCGTCCGCGGACAAAATCCGCCGGCCGTAGTGGCACTGGGCGGCGGGCACGGACTGTCGGCGTCGCTGGCTGCCCTGCGGCTGCTGACCACGGAACTGACGGCAGTGGTGACCGTGGCGGACGACGGCGGGTCCTCCGGCCGTCTTAGACGCGAGCTGGGTGTCCTCCCGCCCGGCGACCTGCGGATGGCGCTTGCCTCGTTGTGTGACGACACCGAATGGGGGCAGACATGGCGGGACGTGATGCAGCACCGCTTCAAATCCCTGGACAACGTTGAAGGCAGCCTGGACAACCACGCGGTCGGCAACCTGCTGATCGTCACCCTGTGGGAACTGCTGGGGGATCCGGTTGCCGGCCTGCAGTGGGCCGGAGCACTGCTGGGGGCACGCGGCCAAGTGCTGCCGATGGCGACTGTTCCGCTGACCATCGAAGGCGACGTGCTGACGGAGGAACCCGGCGGGCGCCTGCGCAACGTAACGATTTCAGGCCAGTCCCGGCTTGCGGAAGCCGGCCGGAATACGCATGTCAACGATGTGCGGCTGATACCGGACGATGCGCCGGCCTGCACCGAAGCCCTCCAGGCCATTGAAGCTGCTGATTGGGTGATCCTCGGTCCGGGCTCCTGGTACACCTCGGTGCTGCCGCATTTGATGCTCCCGCAGCTGCGGGATGCCTTGTGCCGGACCAGCGCACGGCGGGTTCTGACCATGAATCTTGCCATGGATACCAAGGAAACGTCCGGGATGACCGCAGTGGACCATCTGTCCGTGGTGCAGCGGTACGCGCCGGGGCTGAAGTTCGACGTTGTGCTCGCAGATCCGGACACCATTGGGGACCGCGCAAGGTTCGAGGCGGCAGCCGCCGGGCTCGGAGCGCGCGTGGTCTTGGGTAGAGTGGGAACTCCCGGCGGTCATGCCGTACATGACCCGTTAAGGCTCGCAACGGCCTACCATGACATTTTCGCGGGACAGTAAGACATAAGTTAGGACAGGGTGCATGGCGCTGACTGCAGCAGTCAAGGATGAACTTTCACGCCTTGACATCAAGAAGTCCCAGGTGCGGAAGGCCGAAGTCTCGACAATGCTTCGCTTTGCGGGCGGGCTTCACATCATCTCCGGCCGGATAGTGATTGAGGCCGAAGTTGATCTTGCCTCCACGGCTCGGCGTTTGCGCGCTGCCATTGCCGAGGTTTACGGCCACGGCAGCGAAATCATTGTCGTCTCCGGCGGCGGGTTGCGCCGCGGCAACCGCTACGTGGTCCGTGTCGTACGGGATGGGGAATCGCTGGCCCGCCAAACTGGGCTGCTCGATGCCCGCGGACGTCCGGTCCGCGGACTGCCTTCGGTAGTGGTCAATGGCTCCGCAGCCGATGCCGAGGCGGTTTGGCGCGGAGCGTTCCTGGCACACGGATCACTCACCGAACCGGGCCGTTCATCCTCCCTCGAAGTGACCTGCCCTGGTCCCGAGGCCGCCTTGGCCTTGGTCGGCGCCGCCCGCCGCATCGATATCACCGCCAAGGCGCGGGAGGTGCGGGGTGTGGACCGGGTGGTTATCCGGGACGGGGACACCATTGCCGCCCTGCTGACCCGCATGGGAGCCCACGATGCACTCATGGTCTGGGAAGAACGGCGGATGCGCAAAGAGGTGCGGGCTACGGCCAACCGGTTGGCAAATTTTGATGATGCCAACCTTCGCCGTTCGGCCCAGGCCGCTGTCGCCGCTGGGGCACGGGTGGACCGTGCGCTCGAGATTCTTGGTGACGATGTTCCCGAGCATCTCAGGTATGCCGGCGAGCTGCGCGTGGCCCACAAGCAGGCCAGCCTGGATGAGCTTGGCCGCCTGGCAGATCCGCCCATGACCAAGGACGCCATCGCCGGGCGCATCCGGCGCCTGCTGGCGATGGCAGACAAGCGCGCTTCGGACATGGGCATTCCGGGGACGGATGCGAATGTGACTCCGGAGATGTTCGATGAGTAGGACGTGTGCTTAGGATGGGATTGTCCGGGCGTTGGCCCGGGAGGCTTTGGGAACAAGATAATTTTCCGGGCGGGTCCGCTGCCCGGATGATCAATCCGATCACGGCCGCATGCCGGCCGCCGAACTAAACGGAGGATATTCGTGAGCAAGTACGTACTGCCCGAACTCAACTACGACTACGCAGCGCTGGAGCCGCATATCTCCGCCCGCATCATGGAGCTGCACCACAGCAAGCACCATGCCACCTACGTTGCCGGCGCCAACACCGCACTGGAGCAGCTGGCCGAGGCCCGTGACAAGGGCGAGTTCGGCAACATCCCGAAGCTCTCCAAGGACCTCGCCTTCCACCTGGGCGGCCACACCAACCACTCCATCTTCTGGAACAACCTGTCGCCGGAAGGCGGCGACAAGCCCGAGGGCGAGCTGGCCGCAGCGCTGGACGACGCTTTCGGTTCCTTCGACGCGTTCCGCGGCCACTTCAACGCTGCGGCGCTGAGCCTGCAGGGATCCGGCTGGGCCGTGCTGGCCTACGAGCCGCTGGGCGGCAACATCATCATCGAGCAGCTCTACGATCAGCAGGGCAACGTCCCGGTCGGCACCATTCCGCTGCTGATGCTGGACATGTGGGAGCACGCGTTCTACCTGGACTACGTCAACGTCAAGGCCGACTACGTCAAGGCTTTCTGGAACATCGTGAACTGGGCGGACGTGGCACAACGCCTGGAAGCCGCCCGCAAGGGAGCTTCGTCCCTGGTGACCCTCGGAAAGTAGCGGGGAACGCTTCTCACGCGGTCCGAACTGCGTAAGATGAAGTCCGGGAGGCCCGTCACGGTGTTAGGCATCGGGACGGCTGCCTTCCGGACTTTTCCGTACCCTGAGAGGAAAGGGAGGCCAGCGGCACGTCAAGGACCAGCAAAGGGTCCCGAGGAAGGGCCGGCGCACAAATCCGGCTACCGCCTATTAAGGAGCTAGAACTGTGACAACTCGTGTTGGAATCAATGGTTTCGGACGTATCGGCCGCAATTTTTTCCGGGCAGCGCTCGCTCAGGGCGCCGATTTGGAAATCGCGGCAGTCAATGATCTGACGGACGCCAAGACCCTGGCCCATTTGCTCAAGTACGACAGTGTCATGGGACGCCTGTCCGAAAGCATTGAACTCAAAAACAGTGATCTGGTCGTGGCCGGACAAATAGTCAAGGTGCTGGGGGAAAAGGACCCCGCCCAGCTGCCGTGGAAAGACCTCGGCGTGGACATCGTGATCGAGTCCACCGGCTTCTTCACCAAAGCCGAGGACGCCAAGAAGCACATCGATGCCGGCGCCAAGAAGGTCATCGTTTCCGCCCCGGCCTCCGGCGCCGATTTCACCGTGGTGCTGGGCGTCAACGAGAAGGATTACGACGCCGGATCGCACCACATCATCTCCAACGCATCCTGTACCACCAATTGCCTTGGTCCGCTCGCGATGGTCCTGCATGAAGCGTTCGGCATTGAGCGTGGCCTGATGACCACCATCCACGCCTACACGGCGGATCAGAATCTCCAAGATGGCCCGCACCGCGACCTCCGCCGTGCCCGCGCCGCGGCGATTAACGTTGTTCCCACGTCCACCGGAGCCGCGAAGGCCATCGGACTGGTCCTGCCCGAGCTCAAGGGCAAACTGGACGGCTACGCAATCCGCGTTCCGGTACCTACCGGCTCGGCGACGGACCTGACCGCCACCGTGTCCAGGGAAGTCACCGCCGAGGAGGTTAATGCGGCTTACAAGGCGGCCGCGGGCCAGGAACGGCTGGCCGGTATCCTGACCTATTCGGAGGATCCGCTGGTGTCGTCCGATATCGTCACAGACCCGGCATCTTCGATCTTCGACTCCGGACTGACTAAGGTTATTGGTAATCAGGTCAAAGTAGTCGCTTGGTACGACAACGAATGGGGCTACTCCAACCGCCTGGTGGATTTGACCGAACTGGTCGCTTCCAAACTCAGCTGACTTTGCTAACCGCTAAGGGTAGGTATGACTGCACGCGCTCTTGATGAATTGCTCGCCGAAGGCGTCCGTGGACGCCGCGTCCTGGTCCGCTCGGATCTGAACGTTCCGCTGGAAGGCGAAGGGGATTCCCTTGCTGTCGCCGATGATGGACGGATCCGCGCATCGCTGCCCGTCCTGCAGAAGCTGGCCGAAGCAGGGGCACGTGTCATCGTGATGGCCCATCTGGGCCGTCCCAAGGGTGAGCCGGAGGAGCGGTACTCGCTGCGCCCCGCCGTCGTACGATTGAAAGAGCTTGCCCCGTTCACCGTCAAGTTTGCCGAAGATACTGTGGGCGACAGCGCGAAGTCGCTGGCAGCGGACCTGCAGGACGGAGAGGTGCTGGTGTTGCAGAACCTCCGTTTCGATGCGCGGGAAACCAGCAAGGACGACGCGCAGCGGCAGGCGTTTGCCGCAGAGCTCGCTGCCCTGACCGGCGGTAACGGCGCCTACGTAGATGATGCCTTCGGCGCGGTGCACCGCAAGCATGCAAGCGTCTTCGACATCGCCGCCAAACTGCCCGCCTTCCAGGGCGATCTGGTCCGGACCGAACTCGAGGTCCTCACGCGTCTGACAGACGCGCCGCAGCGGCCCTACGTCGTCGTCCTGGGCGGTTCCAAAGTTTCGGACAAGCTGGCCGTGATCGAGAACCTCCTGCGCCGGGCAGACAATATCCTGGTCGGCGGCGGCATGGTGTTCACCTTCCTCGCGGCGCAGGGGTACAAGGTCGGCGCGAGCCTGCTGGAGGAAGACCAGCTGGACACCGTGCGCGGCTACCTGGCCAAGGCCAAGGAGACCGGCTGCAACTTCATCTTGCCGACGGATATCGTCGTGGCCGAGAAGTTCGCCGCCGACGCGGCACACGAAGTGGTCCGGGCCGACGAGATGGAGGCATCGCGGTTCGGCGCCAGCGGCATCGGCTTGGACATCGGCCCCGATTCGGCCGAGGCCTTCGCCCAGCAAATCCACTCAGCCAACACTGTGTTCTGGAACGGGCCGATGGGTGTCTTCGAATTCGACGCCTTCGCCCACGGCACCCGGACCGTGGCCAAGGCGCTGACCGGCAGCGACGGATTCACCGTTGTCGGCGGCGGAGACTCGGCGTCGGCAGTGCGGAGCCTGGGCTTCGACGACGACGCTTTCGGCCATATCTCCACCGGCGGCGGGGCCAGCCTGGAGTACCTCGAGGGCAAGGCGCTGCCCGGCCTCACCGCACTGGACCGCTAGGCGCGCACCGCACCAACGACCTGCACCTGTGCAGCGTGGGAACCGCCTGCGTGGCCCCACGCTGCACTGAATCGAAATGACTGGAGACCCTTGTGACCACCTCGACCAACGGCAAGTTTGACCGCACACCGCTGATCGCCGGCAACTGGAAGATGAACATGGACCACGTCCAAGGCATCACCCTGCTGCAGAAACTGGCGTGGACGCTCAGCGACGCCCGGCACGATTACAGCCGGACGGAAGTGGCGGTCTTTCCTCCCTTCACCGATTTGCGCGGCACCCAGACCCTGGTCCGTGGCGATGATCTCAAGATCGTTTATGGCGGCCAGGATCTTTCCCAGTTCGACTCCGGCGCCTACACCGGTGACATTTCCGGACAGTTCCTCGCCAAGCTGGGCTGCAGCTACGTGCTGGTGGGCCACTCCGAGCGGCGCACCATCCATGGCGAATCCGATGAGCTGCTCAACGCCAAGGTGAAGGCCGCCTACCGCCATTCGCTGGTGCCGGTGCTCTGCGTCGGTGAGGGCCTCGAGGTGCGTCAGGCCGGCAACCACGTAGACCACACCCTGGAGCAGGTGCGCGCGGATCTGTCCGGGCTTGCCGCGGACGATGTGGCCCGGCTTGTCATTGCCTACGAACCTGTATGGGCGATCGGAACCGGCGAGGTCGCCGGGCCGCAGGACGCCCAGGAAATGTGCGCCGCGATCCGCACCGAAATCGCCAAGTTGTACGACGACGCTACGGCCGCCGGTGTTCGGTTGCTGTACGGTGGCTCGGTCAAGGCTGCCAATGCCGCCTCGATCCTGAAGGAACGGGACGTCGACGGCCTGCTCGTGGGCGGCGCCAGCTTGGACGCCGCCGAATTTGCTAATATTGTCAGGTTCGAACACCACTTGGTGACGGACTAACTCGAAAGGCGACTGTGGACGCTCTTAAGATCACGTTGCAAATCCTGCTGGGCATCACCAGTCTGTTGCTTACCCTGCTGATTCTGCTGCATAAAGGCCGCGGCGGCGGCATGTCCGACATGTTTGGTGGCGGAATGACCACGTCCCTGGGTTCTTCTGGTGTCGCCGAGAAGAACCTGAACCGGTTCACCGTTATTCTCGGCCTTACTTGGGGCGCCGTCATTGTTGCCCTCGGGCTGATCATGCGTTTCGGCGCCGAGGCATAAGGAACTTTTCCCCCGTTTGTCTCCGGCCGGTCGTAGACTGGTTCCAGATCTACCCAATCGACCGGAGATGAACGTCATGCACCCCTCGCATGGGCTGCGGGCAGTCCGGGTCGGCTCAGTCACAGGCGCAGGGCTCGCCGGATGGCAGGCCAACTCCGGACGCTCGCTCAATCTCGTCCGTAAAGTACCCGTCCGTTACTGGTGTCCCCGGGGACACGAGACCGTCCCCGTTTTTGCCGACCTGACCGAGGCGGAGATTCCCCAATCCTGGGACTGTCCCAAATGCGGGCAGACAGCAGGGCGCGAACGCGGACTCTTGGTTCAACGCAGCGGCGAAGAACCTTTTAAAAGCCACCTCGACTATGTCAAGGAACGCCGCACACCGGCGGAGGCGGCTGAGGCCTTGGATCGCGCATTGACGGAACTGCGGCGGCACCGGACCGCACCGAGCTAGCCATGCTGGCCAAAGCCCGGTCCGGTAGCCGCCAACATCACCGCAACCGCGGCTAGAAGGTCTCCCCGTCGGCCAGCAGCGAGTCCGGGAGCTGGCTCGCGGCGGCCTGGTCCAGCATCCACAAAGTCTCTTGGCGACCCTTTGGTCCGGCCGCGGGAACCTGCACTGGGCCGGCTCCGGCAAGTGCCAGTCCAACGGCTCCGGCCTTATCGTCACCGGCCACCACTAGCCAGATCTCCGAAGCGGAGTTAATGGCGGGCAGGGTCAGGGATACCCGCTCCGGCGGCGGTTTGGGAGAGTTCTCTACGCCGACCACCGTGCGCTCTTCCTCGCGGATGCCCGCCATTTCGGGAAACAGTGATGCAATGTGGGCGTCGGGGCCGACGCCCAGCAACAAGACGTCGAACGTGGGGACTGCTGCCTGCGTGCTATCGCCGCCTTCCGACCGGGCGGCTTCGCGGAGCTCTTCAGCGTAGGCATCGGCTGCTTCGAAGGGTGTGGCGTGCTCGTCGGTGGAGCCGAAGGGGTGGACCCGGGATTCGTCTATCTCAATCAGATCCAGCAGTGCCTGCCGTGCCTGCAGTTCGTTGCGGTCCGGGCTGTTCTTGGCCACAAAGCGTTCATCGCCCCACCAGAAGTTCACCCGGCTCCAGTCCACGTCCGTACGGGATGGTTCGGCCGCGACCGCCTTGAGGGTATTAATGCCCAGGCTACCGCCCGTGAGGACAACGGTGGCTTCACCGCGTTCGCGCTGGGCAATCGCCAGCCGGCCGACCAGCCTGCGCGCTGCGGCAGCAGCAAGGATTTCCTGATCGGGATGGACGTGGAGAACTGGTTCAGCGTTCACTGCGGCGTACACTCCTTAGATTCGTGCGGGGCAGACCTTCGGTAATGACCTCCCCGAAGACTTCGTCCGGGTCGAGTCTGCGCAGTTCCTCTGCCAGACACTCTTCCACGGTTCGGCGGGGGAGGGTAATGCGCTGGACAGGCTGGCCCGGCTGGATCAGTTCCGCAACGCTAAGGCCCGGCCGGAGGATGCGGATGTCGCCCTTGGGCCGGCAGAGCCGCACGCCCCGGATACCGGTGCCGACGGGGTCTTCGATGATAGTCACCGGAGCATCCAAGGCCAGAGTCAGCCAGGCTGCCAGCAGCACCGTGCTGGGGGAGTCGGAGGCGCCTTCCACGGCAACGGATGTCACGGGGGAGTGATCCACCTGGTCGAGTACCGCTGCCAGTTGGATGCGCCAGTTCGTCAGGCGCGTCCAGGCCAGGTCGGTATCGCCGGCTGCGTAGGTGCGCCGCAGCGAGTCAAGCGCGGTCTTGGGATCCGGTTCGTTCGCCGAGTCCGTGATCCTGCGGTGCGCAATCCTGCCGATCGAAGTGGCGGACGCAGCCTTGGGCATACCGTGCGGCCACCAGGCGACGATGGGGGCATCGGGCAGCAGCAAGGCCGACACCAGGGATTCGCTCTCTGTAGCCAGCTGGCCGTGCCCGTACAGAACGACGACTTCGGAGGCTCCCGCATCGCCGCCTACCCGAATTTGTGCGTCAAGCCTGGTCGCTTCGGCCGCTCCGGCATCGACCAGGACGATGATCCGGCAGGGGTGTTCACGGCTGGCCACGTTGGCGGCCTGAATGGCGGTTTCCTCGTGGCCGGCAGTAGTCAGCACCACCAGGGTCAGAACGCGGCCGAGCGCGACAACGCCACCGCGTTCGCGCATGGCGACGATTTCCTTCGAGACCTTCGAGGAGGTCGTATCGAGCAGGTCTACAATCACGGCCTTCTCCAGGTGCGTCCGTCGCGGGCAAGGAGTTCATCGGCCGAGGCCGGGCCCCAGCTTCCGGGCGAGTAAGTCTCGGGCTTGGTTCCGCTGCGTGCCCAGTATTCCTCGAAGGGATCGAGGATCTTCCAGGAGAGTTCCACCTCCTGGTGCCGGGGGAACAGTGGTGGTTCTCCCAGCAGTACGTCCAGAATCAGGCGTTCGTAGGCCTCGGGGCTGGATTCGGTAAAGGCATGTCCGTAGCCGAAGTCCATCGTGACGTCGCGGACTTCCATCTGTGTGCCGGGTACTTTGGAACCGAACCGGATGGTTGCACCTTCGTCCGGCTGGACCCGGATAACCACCGCATTCTGGCCGAAATCCTCGTCGTTGTGGTCCCGAAAGAGTAAGTTGGGCGCGCGTTTGAGCACGACGGCGATTTCCGTCACCCGCCGTCCGAGGCGCTTGCCCGCCCGGAGGTAGAACGGCACGCCGGCCCACCGACGGGTATGGATATCCAATCGCAGGGCAGCATACGTTTCCGTAGTGGAATCCGGGTTGAACCCTTCCTCTTCCAGGTAGCCCTTGACCTTTTCGCCGCCCTGCCAGCCGCCGGCGTATTGTCCCCGAGCCGAGTGCGTGGAGAGGTCCTCTGGCAGCCTGACCGCAGCCAGGACCTTTTCCTTTTCGGTACGCAGGTCCTCGGCATTGAAGGAGATCGGCTCTTCCATGGCGGTCAGGGCCAGCAACTGAAGCAGGTGGTTCTGGATGACGTCGCGGGCCGCGCCCACGCCGTCGTAATAACCCGCACGGCCGCCAATTCCGATGTCCTCGGCCATGGTGATCTGGACATGGTCCACGAAGTTGGCATTCCACAGCGGCTCGAACATCTGGTTGGCAAAGCGCAATGCCAGGATATTCTGGACCGTCTCCTTGCCCAGATAATGGTCAATGCGGAAGACCGAGTCCGGTGGGAAGACCGACTCGACAATATTGTTCAGTTCACGCGCGGACTCGAGGTCGTGGCCGAACGGCTTTTCGATGACGACGCGGCGCCAGGTCCCCGGCTCCGCCTGCGCCAGCCCGTTGGCGGACAACTGCTGGCACACTTGCTCGAAGTCCTTCGGCGGGATGGACAGGTAAAAGGCATGGTTACCCTGGGTACCGCGCTGCTCATCGAGTTCCTCCACGGTCTGCTTCAACTGGGCGAACGCTTCGGAATCGCCGAATTCGCCCTGCACGAAGCGGATACCCCCGGACAGCTGGGTCCACACGTCCTCGTTGAAGGGAGTGCGGGCGTACTGCTGCACGGAGGCCTTGACCTCCGCGACGAAGTCCTCGTCCGTCCACGGACGCCGGGCAAAACCGACCAGCGCAAAGCTGGGCGGCAGCAGCCCCCGGTTCGCAAGATCATATACCGCGGGCATGAGCTTCTTCCGCGACAGGTCCCCGGTCACGCCAAAGAGCACCAGCGAGGAGGGACCCGCGATCCGGTTCAGTCGTCTGTCCCGCGGGTCCCGAAGAGGGTTGACGCGCCGCGCACTTTCAGTTCCTGGCATTAGGACTTTCCGTCGAAGAGGGAGGCTACGGCCTCCTGCAGCTGTTTCGTTCCCGCCTGGCGGTCCGTGAAATGGAGCCTGAGGACCGGCCGGTCATGGTCGGTAAGGACCTGTGCATCGCCTGCCGCCTGTGCGGAAATCAGCTCCCCGAAGGTGAACGGACGGTCCGGAATCCGGACGTCTTCTTCGCTTGCCCCGGTGATCTGCAGGTACACGCCCACGGCCGGGCCACCCTTGTGGAATTGCCCGGTTGAATGCAGGAAACGAGGACCCCAGCCAAAGGTGACAGGACGTTGGGTCAGCGATGCGAGACGCGGTCTCAGTTGCGCCAGTTCCGCCTGGCCAAACCGGTCCAGATACGCCTGCACGCTCAGGTAGCTGTCCGTGTCGAGAGTTCCCAGCAGCGCCTCGAGGGCTTCGGCCACCGTGTCGGCTCCCTTGAGCCAGCTGCCGTTGGCGCGGATTTCCACGGCCCGGTCCACAGCCGCCGGTTGCGGCGTTTCCGGACGCTCGTCCAGCATCCCTCGGGCAGCAGTCTTGGCCGCTTCCACATCCGGTTGGTCGAAGGGGTTGATGCCGAGCAGCAGCCCGGCGACCACAGTGGCGTATTCCCACAGCAGGAGCTGGCTGCCGAGGCTGCCTGCAACGGCTACTTCGTTGGCGCCCAGCTCGATTTCTGCCTCGGTGTCCACCAGCCGGATGACCAGCACATCTGCCGCGTCCATCGAGAGCTCCGGAGCTTCGGGTTCGACAACCACCGGCAGGATTCCGGTCCCTTGCTTGCCGGTCGATTCGGCTATCAGCTGCTCGGCCCAGTCGGCGAAGCCAACGATGCCGGAACCTTCATCCGTTATGACGATCTTGTTGCGGAGCGGATCGGTGCCGCCGAGGGCAGCACCCAAGGCTAACGCCATGTTTTCCGTCGCGTCCTCGGACAGAATTTCGGCTGCCTCTTCCGCGTCGGCGAGGAGTGCGTCGATATCCACACCGGCAAGACCGGACGGAACCAGGCCGAAGGCGGTGAGCGCAGAGTAGCGTCCGCCGACGTTCGGGTCCGCATTGAAGACGGCACGGTACCCGGCTTCCCTGGATGCGGAGTCCATGGGGGAGCCGGGATCCGTCACCACGATGATCCGCTCTGCCGCGTTGATGCCGGCCTGCTCGAACGCGTGTTCAAAAACGCGCCGCTGCGAGTCTGTTTCCACCGTGGAACCGGACTTGGAGGACACCACGATCGCGGTTTCGCTCAAACGTTCGGCCAACGCGGCGGCGACCTGCTGGGGGTCGGTGCTGTCCAGGACGGTCAGCTCGACGCCGGCCGTATTGCTGATGACCTCGGGCGCGAGCGAAGAACCGCCCATGCCTGCCAGCACAATACGGCTCACGCCTTCTGTACGCAGTTCGTCACGCAGCTTCAGGATCCGGGGGACCAGCGGCCGGGAAACTTCCACCGCCTCGACCCAGCCCAGACGGACGGATGCCTCCGATTCCGCCTCGGAACCCCAAAGCGTGTGGTCCTTGGCAGCTATCCGCGAGGCGACTTTATCCTCGGCCAGCCTGGCCACATGCTGATCGACGGCTGCCAGCGCGGCCCCCGACGCCTGAAATGACAACGACCCCATCCGCCTAGTCCTGTCCCGCGTCGTCCAGGGCGGTGCGGACGGTTCCCAGCAGCTCGTTCCAGCTGACTACGAACTTGTCCAGGCCCTCTTCCTCGAGCTGCTCAACAACTTCCTTATAGGAGATGCCCTGGGCATCCACAGCATCGAGGACCTTGTTGGCATCGGCGTAGGATCCGGTCACCGTGTCGCCGGTGACTTCGCCGTGGTCCACCATCGCTTCCAAGGTTTTCTTCGGCATGGTATTGACAACACCCGGGGCTACGAGGTCCGTCACATACATTGTGTCCGGGTAGGCAGGGTCCTTGACACCTGTGGATGCCCAGAGGGGGCGCTGCGGCCTCGCCCCGGCGTCGGCCAGGACCTGCCAGCGTTCGCTGCTGAACTGCTCTTCGTAGATCTGGTAGGCCAGCCGCGCATTCGCAATGCCGGCCTTGCCCTTGAGCGCCTTCGCCTCGTCCGTGCCGATCGCATTCAGGCGCTTGTCGATCTCGGTGTCCACGCGGGACACGAAGAAGGAAGCAACCGAGTGTATATGGGAGAGCTTGTGCCCGTTTTCCTTTGCCTGCTCCAGCCCGAGCATGAACGCGTTGATGACTTCGCGGTAGCGCTCCAGGGAGAAGATCAACGTGACGTTGACGCTGATGCCTTCCGCGAGCGTGGCGGTGATGGCTTCAAGACCTTCCACGGTAGCGGGAATCTTGATGTGCACATTGCTGCGGTTCACCTTGGTGTGGAGCTTCTTGGCCTCCGCAATAGTTCCTGCGGTATCGCGGGACAGGCGCGGATCCACTTCGATGGACACACGACCATCAACGCCTCCGGTGGCCCGCGAGAGCCCGGAGAAAACGTCACAGGCTTCCGAGACGTCGTCCGTTGTGATGGCGAAGACCGCCGCGTCGACGTCCGTACCCTCAATAGCAAGTTCCTCTACCTGCGAAGCATAGGACTCACCGTCCTTAAGCGCCGCGGCGAAGATGGACGGATTGGTCGTCACGCCGACGACATTCTTCTCGGCGATCAGAGACTTGAGCGAGCCCGAGGTGATCAGTTCGCGGGACAGGTCATCAAGCCAGATCGAAACTCCGGCGTCTGAGAGGGCCTGGGTGTTCTTGTTTGACATGGGAACTCCTTAAGAAGCAGTGGCTTGGGCGAGCGATTCACGGGCAGAGGCGACAACAGCCTCGGCCGTGATACCGAATTCGCGGAACAGCGTCTTGTAGTCGGCGGAAGCGCCGTAGTGTTCAAGGCTGACCGAACGGCCGGCGTCACCCACTAGGCGGTGCCAGCTCTGGGCTATACCCGCCTCAACGGAAACGCGTGCCTTGACCTCGGCGGGCAGCACCGACTCGCGATACGCCTGATCCTGCTTGTCGAACCATTCCACACAGGGAACAGAGACAACCCGGGTGGCAACGCCGTCGGCCTGCAGCGCCTCGCGCGCCTCAACCGCCAGCTGGACCTCGGAACCGGTGGCCAGCAGGATGACCTGCGGCTGCACGTCGGATCCTTCGGCCTGGGCTTCGGCCAGGACGTAGGCGCCCTTGGCAACATTGTCGGCAGTAGCGAATCCACCCTCGCCGCGGTCGAAGACCGGCAGATTCTGGCGGGTCAGCACGATGCCGGCCGGGTGCTCATGGTTTTCCAGAATCGTCTTCCAGGCCTGCGCTACTTCGTTGGCGTCAGCAGGGCGGACGACGTCGAGACCCGGGATCGCGCGAAGGCTCGCCAACTGCTCAACCGGCTGGTGCGTGGGCCCATCCTCGCCCAGGCCGATGGAGTCGTGGGTCCAGACATAGATCGACGGCACGCCCATCAGCGCGCCAAGCCGGATGGCCGGACGCTGGTAGTCGCTAAAGATCAGGAAGGTGCCCGAGAAGGCACGCGTCTTGGAACTGAGCACGATCCCATTGACGATGGCAGCTGCCGCGTGTTCGCGGATTCCGAAGTGCAGGACGCGGCCGTACGGGGTGCCCGACCACATGTCGGTCTGCTTGCCGGTCGGCACGAACGACGGGGAACCCTCGATGGTGGTGTTGTTGGACTCGGCCAGGTCGGCAGATCCTCCCCACAGTTCCGGCAGCACCGGGCCGATCGCGTTCAGGACCTTGCCCGAGGCGGCCCGGGTGGAAACGTCCTTGCCCGCTTCGAACTCCGGGAGTGCTTCTTCCCAGCCCTGCGGGAGTTCATACTTCTGGACACGGTCCAGCAGCGCGGCGGCGTCCGCGTTGGCCTGGCGCCAGTCCTGGTAGCCCTTCTCCCATTCGGCGCGGGCTTCCTTGCCGCGGGCAGCAACCTGCCGCGCGTGGTCCAGCACCTCGGAGGCAATCTCGAAACGCTGCTCCGGGTCGAAGCCGAGGATTTCCTTCAACGCGGCAACTTCTTCCGCGCCGAGGGCCGAGCCGTGGATCTTTCCGGTGTTCTGCTTCTTCGGTGCCGGCCAGCCGATGATGGTCCGCAGCGAAATGATGGAAGGCTTGGTGGTTTCGGCCTTCGCGGTCTTGAGGGCGTTGTACAGTTCCTCGATGTCTTCTTTGTAATCGCCCGTCTTGGTCCAGTCCACACGCTGGGTGTGCCAGCCATAGGCCTCGTAGCGCTTGAGTACGTCTTCCGTGAACGAAATGTCGGTGTCGTCCTCGATGGAGATGTGGTTCTCGTCGTAGACCACCACGAGGTTGCCCAGTTCCTGGTGCCCTGCCAGCGAAGAAGCTTCCGCCGTCACGCCTTCCTGCAGGTCGCCGTCGGAGGCGATGACCCAGATGGTGTGGTCGAACGGGCTTTCGCCGGCGGCAGCATCGGCGTCGTAAAGACCGCGGGTGCGGCGCTGCGCGTAGGCGAAGCCCACCGCGGACGCGAGGCCCTGGCCCAGCGGGCCGGTGGTGATTTCCACGCCGGCAGTATGGCCGTGCTCGGGGTGACCCGGAGTCAGCGAGTTCCACGTCCGGAGCCGGCGCAGGTCCTCGATTTCCAGGCCGTAGCCCGAGAGGAAAAGCTGGATGTAGAGCGTCAGCGAGGTGTGCCCGGGGGAGAGGATGAAGCGGTCGCGGCCAACCCAGGCCGGATCGGCCGGATCATGGCGCATCATCTTCTGGAAGATCAGATATGCGGCCGGGGCCAGACTCATTGCGGTACCGGGGTGGCCGTTGCCGACCTTTTCCACGGCGTCTGCCGCAAGTACGCGTACGGTATCTACCGCACGCTGGTCCAGGTCTGTCCAGGACAGTTCTTCCGTATGTGGCACCGTTGCGGGCCCCTCTCTAATCGTTCGGCCAGCAGGAACCCGGATGAAGGTCCCATGCAGTTCCAGTCATGAGACTGCTACGTGACCATCGCACGGACAACGTGCGCTTCACCGGGGTTTGCCCGGTATGGCGCCCGCCACAGTCCGCGTGGCCATCAAGTCCCACCTTAGCGTCTCAGCGGGCCGCGTACAGAGGATGTGCAAGGGTGGGATGAGTAACAGTCGGACACACAGCATGGCCCGCGAGCATCCGGTTCAGCGGCCGGTCTGGATGCCGGGAGATTTCTACAAGCGATAGAGCGTATAATGAAGATGCACTTTGGCCCTTGCCTGCCCTGATGGGCGGCACCCGGTGCCGTGGCCGCGCTGGCTACGCTGATAGCCAGATCATCTCCAGCAGAACTGAGTGGTTTTTTCCTTGAAGATCCAGAGCGCTCCGGAACAGGTAGCTGACGCACCCGTAAAGACCGGTTTCGGACGCAAGGCCAAGGCCTATATATCGCTTACCAAGCCTCGCGTCATGGAGCTGCTGCTGGTGACGACGCTGCCGACGATGATCTTCGCGCAGGGCGGCTTCCCGGATGTCTGGCTGATGGCTGCCACAATGATCGGCGGAGCCCTGGCAGCCGGATCGGCCGGTTCGTTCAACTGCTATATCGACCGGGACATGGACAAGCTCATGCACCGGACCGAGAACCGGCCACTGGTGACCGGCGAACTGACTCCGCGCGAGGCGCTGGTATTCTCCTGGATTCTTGGGATCGTGGCAGTGGTGCTGCTGTGGTTCGGGGCCAATCCGCTGGCAGGCATGCTCGGTGTCGGCGCCATCTTCTTTTACGTGGTCATCTACACGCTGATCCTTAAGCGCCGTACCGCGCAGAACATAGTCTGGGGCGGCGCGGCAGGCTGCTTCCCGGTACTGATTGCCTGGGCCGCCGTGACCAATACCCTTGCCTGGCCCGCCGTAATCCTGTTTATGGTGATCTTCCTCTGGACCCCGCCGCACTACTGGCCGCTGTCGATGAAGTACAGCGATGACTACAACGCGGCCAACGTCCCGATGCTCGGCGCCATTGCCAGCGCACGCCAGGTATCAGTCCAGGTGGTTCTCTACGCCTGGGCCACGCTGGCCTGTTCGCTGCTGCTGGCTCCGGTGGGCGGCGCCGGTTGGGTGTACACCATCGCCGCGCTGCTCGGCGGCGGCTGGTTTGTCTACGAATCCCACCGGCTTTACAGCCTGGCCAAGCGCGGAACCGAGACGGTGGAGACAACCAACAAGTCCGCCATGCGGGTCTTCCACGGCTCCATCAGCTACCTGACGGTACTGTTCCTGGCCCTCGCCGTGGATCCGTTTGTGGGCGGCCCGGTCTTCGCCGCCTTCTAACCCCGCTGGATTGGGCCGTCGGTGTTCTAGGATGGCCCAATGACAGTCTTCCGCGGCCTCATTGCGTATCCCGTCACTCCGTTCTTGCCGGACGGAGCGATCAACTTCGACGAACTCGAACGCCACCTGGCGGACCTGGCCGTTTCCGGGGTGGATTCCATAGCCATCCTGGGCAGCTCCGGCAGCTTCGCCTACCTGGACCGTGAAGAGCGGCAGCAGGTCCTGGAGACCGGCGTCAAAGCGATTAAGGCAGCCAATCCCGACCTGGCCGTGATTGGCGGGGTCAGTGCCGTGGGAACGCGTGAGCTGCTGCTGAATATTGAGGATGCGCAAGCCGCCGGCGTGGACGGGCTCCTGGTTTCTACGGTGTCCTACGTGCCGCTCAATGAGGATGAGGTGCACACCCAATCCATAGCGGCGGCAGCATCCACCACCTTGCCCATCTGTCTCTATAGCAATCCCGGGACCACGCAGTTCTCGTTCAGTTTGGAACTCATCGCCGAGCTGGCCCGGGTGCGCAATATCGTCGCGGTGAAGGAATCCGCCGCCGATGCCGAGACATTCCTGCACCGGGATGAACAATTGCGGAGGATGGTTCCGGCGGGCTTCAGCCACGGGATGAGCGGTGATGTCCTCATCGGCGAAGCCGGTGCAGCTGCCGATGCCTGGCACAGCGGGCCTGCTTCGGTGCTGCCGTACCATTACCGGCTGCTGCGCGACGCGGCAGCCAACGCGGATACGGACAAACTGGCCGAGGCCCGGCAGGTGCTGGCGCCGCTGCTGAACTACTTCAACAGTCTGCGCAAACTGAGCAATCTCTACGCCCTGGCCCGCGCCGCGGGCGTAGACGCCGGCGATCCGCGGCGGCCCTTGCTTCCGCTGCCCGGCAGCAGCCAGCGTGAGCTGGCCCGGCTGCTGGACGCCCTCCCGGACCCCGCCTCCGTCTAGCTGCTGTGAACCTGCTTCTGCCCGCCTGAGTGCGCGCCTTCAGAGAGGGGCTGCCGGGTGACGCCCACGTAGACGGCATGGGTACAGGCGGCAGCAAGCAGCGCGGCGCCAAGCATGTGCAAGCCGACCAGCACGATGGGCAGCCCCGTGAAGTGCTGGACGTAGCCAATGGCACCCTGCAGCAGAATAACGACGGCGAAAAGCACCATCGGCCGGCGCAACTCGGCCAACTGCGCGTGCCGGTGCACCATGACCAGAAGTACGACGGCGGTGGCAACCAGCAGGTAGACAGGCGCCACATGGATGCGGGTCATCAGGTCAGGATCCAGGTCGTTCCGCGGAGCCTCCGCGTCGCCTGCATGCGGGCCGGAGCCGGTAACGATGACTCCCAGCACGATCGCTACCAGGGTCAGGACAGCGCTGGCCCAGAGCAGTTGGCGGACGGTCGCCGTCGAACGCTGTTGCTGGGCCGTGCCCGCCTGGTCATTGTCCAGCCAGACCCGATGGACCAGGACAGTGGCTGCGGCAACCATCGTTATGGACACGACGAAATGGCACCCGACCACCCAGGGGTTGAGCTGCGTCCAGACCGTGATTCCGCCGATGATGGCCTGGGCAGGGATACCGGCCAGCAGTGCAACGGAAAGGTAAAACAGGTCTTTGCGGCGCTGCGCCATCTTCCACACGGACACCAGCATGGCGAAGGCGATGGCCGCCAGCAGGAAAGTCAGCAGCCGGTTGCCGAATTCGATGGCGCCGTTGATGCCCATCTCGGGCGTGGCGACCAGGGATTCCGCAGTGCATTTGGGCCAGGTGGGGCAGCCCAGGCCGGAGGAGGTCAACCGCACCGCGCCTCCGGTCACGATGATGAGGATCTCGGAGGCGAGCGAGGCAACGGCCAGACCGCGGACGGTCTTGTTGGGGGAGCCCGGCAGCCGGCGCGTCAGTTGCTCAATAGTCACTTAGGTCAGCTCCATTTAAACCAGCGGATAGCGGCAAGGCCGGCGAGCACCGTCCAGGCCAGCAGGACGATCGATGCCGTGAGGTTGAACTCGGCGTCCATCAGGGCGCTGCGCAGCGCATCTCCTAAGGCACTCGAGGGCAGCAGTTGGGCCGCTGGCTCGTAAACATCGGGCCAGCTCGCCGCGGGAAACAGGAGTCCGCCGGCAGCGGCCAGCAGGACCCAAAGCAGGTTCGTGATCGCCAACGTTGCCTCCGGCCGTGCGGTGCCGGCGATCAGGAGTCCCAGCGACGTGAAAGCTCCGGCACCGAGGATAAGCTGCACGGCCGCGGGCAGGATCCCGCCGGGTTCCGGGCTCCAGCCAAGCAGCAGGGCGGCCGCGCCGATGACGACCACCTGGATGGCTAGCACGGACAGGACCGCGATGACTTTGCCCAGGATCAGCCCGCTTTGCCCCAGCGGAGTGGTGGAGAGAAACCGGAGCACTCCGTACCGCCGGTCGAAACCGGTGGCGATGCCTTGGCCTGTCAGCCCGGTCGAGACCGCGCACAGGGCCAGCACACCCGGAGCGGCCATGTCGATCCGGCTATCGGTGAACTCGTCCAGCAACGGCGTGATCGTCAGGCCGACCAGGGCCATGAGCGGCAGGATAACGGCGATCAGCAACTGTTCGCCGTTACGCAGCATGGTCATGGTTTCGTAACGGCCCTGCAGGAGAACCCGGCGGGCAAGGGAGGCAGGCGCGTTCACCGCAGCCCCTTCCCGGAGATGTCCAGAAACACGTCCTCAAGTGAGCGGGGCGCCATGTGGATGGCAGTAGGCATGATGTCCTGTTCTTCCCAGAACTTTGCCAGTGCGGCAAGATCGGCCGGGATCAGATTGCCCGCTAAGGTGTACCGGCCGGGCACGGTCTCGTGGACGGACAGGCCCGGCAGGCCGGCGAGATCCAGTCCGGGGCGGGCGTCGAAGGTCAACAGCCGCTCGACGCCGCTGCTTTCGTCAGTGGCCTTCGTCAGTTCGGCGACGGTGCCGTGCGCGACTGTTTTGCCGGCGTCGATAATAAAAACGTAGTCCGCCAGCCGCTGGGCATCGTCCATCAGGTGGGTAGTGAGGATAATGCCCAGACCCTCTGTCCGCAGTTCCTGGATGAGATCGAAAACAACCGCACGGGACTGCGGATCGAGTCCCGCGCTGGGCTCGTCGAGGAAGAGGACCTCGGGGTCTCCGACCAGTGCCGCGGCGAGGGCAACGCGCTGTTTCTGGCCACCGGAAAGCCGCCGCACGGGAGTGTTCCCGAAGTTGTCGATACCCAGGCGGTTGATCAGCGCATCCACATCGCGGGGGCTGCGGTACATGCCGGCCACGTGCCTGAGCAACGGGATGGGCCGGATGGCCTGGGGCAAGCCGCCTTCCTGGAGCATGACTCCCACGCGGCTGCGGAGCCCTGCGCCGGCTTCGTACGGGTCCTGGCCGAGCAGGCGCACGGTTCCGCCGTTGGGCCGGGTCAGGCCCTGGGCGCATTCAAGGGTTGTGGTCTTGCCGGCCCCGTTGGCGCCGAGCAGGGCGGTTACCTGGCCGGGAAAGGCGCGCAGGTGCACGCCGTCGATAACCCTGACCATCTTGCCGTCCAGAGCTGCTACCGGCCCAAGATCTTTAACGAGCCCCTGGATATCGAGGCACGGTTCGGTGTTAGGCACCAGATCATTCTACGTGATGTAGAGGTGGCCGCTGGGCGGTCCTGCCAACTAATCCGAACAGCGGCCGGGAGGCTAAGGCCAGCCTTACTGGAGGGCGGGAACATATTAAGTCATGATTGTGTTGTGTATTCCATGAACAACTCTGCTGTTCCGCGCGCCCAGGCCGCGGACTCCGAGGAGCGTACCCGGGACCGGGTGCTGAGCGCAGTCCTGGAACACGGTCCCGTCAGTGCCGCTGAGCTCGGCGATCGCCTCGGCTTCACGCCGGCTGCCGTCCGCCGCCACCTCGATGCCCTGTCCCGTAGCGGCCTCATCGAGGTCAAGATGGTGGCCAATTCCGCCACCGGCGCCGGCCGTCCGGCCCGCAAGTACGTCCTCAGCCGACAGGGCCAGTCGAAGCTGGGCAATGACTATCTTGACATAGCACGCGGAGCGCTCAGTACGCTGGGCAGCATTGCCGGCCCGGACGCCGTAGCGGAGTTTGCGCGCCAGCGCTACGAAGACATGGAACGGCGGTACCGTCCCGTTGTCGAGGCCGCCGGGGAGTCCGTGGAGGCGCGGGCCGAAGCACTGGCCAAGGCCCTGAATGAGGACGGCTTTGTCGGGTCCACCACGGTGGTGGGCGCCAAGGCCGCACACAGCACCATGCTGGCAGTCCAGCTGTGCCAGGGGCACTGCCCCGTACAGCAACTGGCTGCCGATTTCCCTGTCTTTTGCGACAGTGAAACCGAAGTTTTCTCCCGCCTGCTGGGGGTAGACGTCAGGCGTCTGTCCACGCTGGCCAGCGGGGGACATGTTTGTACGACCCATATACCAGTGGGCCGAACAAAGTCTGCGGTCCGGGAGTCCGGACCGACGGCAGGCACCAGAAGAGTATCCATCAATCTGCAAGAGAGGCCGTGATGACGGACCAAGTGGATCAGCGAGTCCAGGATGCCGTCGGTAGCACCGACGTGCCGGACACCACCATTTCCGAAATTCTTGAGAAGAACCCCGAGCTGCACGGCATCGGCAACTACGAGTATGGCTGGGCCGATAAGAACGACGCCGGCGCCAACGCACGCCGCGGGCTGAATGAAGAAGTTGTCCGCGACATCTCGGCCAAGAAGAGCGAGCCGCAGTGGATGCTCGATCTGCGGCTGAAGGGCCTGAAGTACTTCGACCGCAAGCCCATGCCGACCTGGGGTGCGGACCTTTCCGGAATCGACTTCGACAACATCAAGTACTTTGTCCGGTCCACCGAAAAGCAGGCCCAGACCTGGGAAGACCTTCCCGAGGACATCCGCAACACTTACGAAAAACTCGGCATTCCCGAGGCCGAGCGTGAGCGCCTGGTCTCCGGCGTCGCCGCCCAGTACGAGTCCGAGGTTGTCTACCACCAGCTCCGCGAGGACCTCGAAGCCCAGGGCGTCATCTTCCTGGACACGGACACCGCCCTTAAGGAACACCCGGAGATTTTCGAAGAGTACTTCGGCTCCGTCATCCCGGTCGGCGACAACAAGTTCGCGTCGCTGAACACCGCCGTCTGGTCCGGCGGATCCTTCGTCTACGTCCCCAAGGGCGTGCACGTGGAAATCCCGCTGCAGGCCTACTTCCGCATCAACACGGAAAACATGGGGCAGTTCGAGCGCACGCTGATCATCGCGGACGAGGACTCCTACGTCCACTACATCGAAGGCTGCACCGCCCCGATCTACACGTCGGACTCGCTGCACTCCGCCGTCGTCGAAATCATCGTGAAGAAGGGCGCACGCGTCCGCTACACGACCATCCAGAACTGGTCCAACAACGTGTACAACCTGGTCACCAAGCGTGCCATTGCACACGAGGGCGCCACGATGGAATGGATCGACGGCAACATCGGCTCCAAGGTCACCATGAAGTACCCGGCCGTGTACATGGTCGGCGAACACGCCAAGGGCGAGACCTTGTCGATCGCCTTCGCCGGCGAGGGTCAGCACCAGGACACCGGTTCCAAAATGGTCCACCTCGCGCCGAACACCTCCAGCGCGATCGTGGCCAAGTCCGTGGCCCGGGGCGGCGGCCGTTCGGCTTACCGCGGCCTGGTCCAGGTGCGCGAAGGTGCCAAGAACTCGAAGAACAGTGTCGTCTGCGATGCGCTGCTGGTAGACACCATCTCGCGCTCGGATACGTACCCGTACATCGACGTCCGTGAGGACGACGTGACCATGGGCCACGAGGCAACCGTTTCCCGCGTCAGCGAAGAGCAGCTGTTCTACCTGATGTCGCGCGGCCTGGCCGAAGACGAAGCCATGGCCATGATCGTGCGCGGCTTTATCGAGCCGATCGCCCGCGAACTGCCGATGGAATACGCGCTTGAGCTGAACCGCTTGATCGAACTGCAAATGGAAGGATCCGTAGGTTAATGACTGAGATCACTGAAAAAGCAAGGATCGGTGCTCCGGCCATTGATGGCTTCACCGAAGAGGGCGAAAACCTCTCGCCGGCGAACCCGGACAACTCCCCGCTGGCAGGCGCCAGCGCCAAGAGCCACAGCCACGGCGGCGGCGTAGGCGTTCCGGACAGCTCCCGAGCCGGCCGGCTGACTTCGTACAAGGTCGAGGATTTCCCTGTCCTGACCGGACGCGAAGAAGACTGGCGTTTCACCCCGCTCAAGCGGCTGCGTGGACTGCACACCCAGGCGCTGACCGGCGCTGCGCCCTCCGTTGCCGTCACCGGTCCCGAAGGTGCTGAGCGCCCGGCCGGCATCACGGTGGAAACCGTGGGCCGCGACGACTCCCGCATCGGCAGCGCCGGCATCCCGGAGGACCGCGTATCCGCGGCCGCTTGGGAAGCCTTCAGCGAAGCCACCGTGGTAACCATCCCGGCCGAGTCCAGCATCGAGACCGCCGTAGGCATCTCGGTGACTGGCAGCAGCAAGGACCCGTCCGCGCAGCACATCGTGATTGTCGCGGAGAAATTCTCCAAGGCTGTTGTCGTGCTGGACCACAAGGGCAGTGCCACCGTTTCCCAGAACGTCGAGATCGACGTGCAGGACGGTGCAGACCTGACCGTGGTGTCCGTCCAGGAATGGGACGACGACGCCGTCCATGCCTCCTCCCAGCAGGCCAAGGTGGGCCGTGACGCGAAGTTCAAGCACGTCGTGGTCAGCCTTGGCGGCGACCTGGTCCGTGTCACGCCGTCCGCACGGCTGAAGCAGACCGGTTCCGAGGTGGAGATGTTCGGCCTGTACTTCGCCGACGCCGGCCAGCACCTGGAGCAGCGCCTGTTCGTCGACCACGCAGTGCCGAACTGCAAGTCGCGTGTGCTGTACAAGGGTGCCCTGCAGGGCGAGAACGCGCACACCGTGTGGGTTGGCGACGTTCTGATCCGCAAGGAAGCCGAAGGAACCGACAGCTACGAGGCCAACCGCAACCTGATCCTCAGCGACGGCGCCCGGGCGGACTCGGTGCCGAACCTCGAGATTGAGACGGGCCTGATCGAGGGCGCCGGCCATGCCAGCACCACCGGCCGTTTCGACGACGAGCACCTTTTCTACCTGATGGCCCGCGGCATCGACGAAAAGACCGCCCGCCGCCTGGTGGTACGCGGCTTCCTGAACGAAATCATCCAGCAGATCAAGGTTCCGGCACTCGAAGAGCGCCTCACCGACGCTGTTGAGCGGGAACTGGCGGCAGGGAACTTCTGATGTCCGAAGCTCCACGCGGCAAACTGGTGTGCAGGGCGTCCGACATCCAGGTGAAGGCGGCTCTGCGCATCCTGGTCGACGACTATCCGGTCGCCATCGTCCGGGACTCCGAGGGCGGCCTCCATGCGCTGGGGGACACGTGCTCGCACGAGGATTATTCCCTGTCCGAGGGCGATGTCGAAGACGGCGCGATCGAATGCTGGGGCCACGGCTCGCAGTTCGACCTGCGCAGCGGCGAACCGCTGAGCCTGCCGGCCTTCGAACCGGTGCCGGTCTTTGCGCTGGAGCTGGATGGCGACGATGTGTACGTCGACGTCACCACGGTCACCAACGGAGCTCCCGCTCCGGATTTGCACTAAAAAACTTTACTAACTTCACACAGCGGCCGGGCAGAACGGCTGCAGAGGAGAAAGCAGACAGATGTCTACTCTGGAAATCAAGGACCTGCACGTCAGCATTGAGACTGAGCAGGGCAACAAGGAAATCCTCAAGGGCGTGTCCCTGACGATCAAGACCGGCGAGATCCACGCCATCATGGGCCCCAACGGTTCGGGCAAGTCCACGCTGGCCTCCACCATCGCCGGCCACCCGCGCTACATCGTGGACTCCGGTTCCATCACTATGGACGGCGAAAACGTGCTGGAGATGAGCGTGGACGAGCGCGCCCGCGCCGGTCTCTTCCTGGCCATGCAGTACCCGGTCGAGGTGCCCGGCGTGACCATGACCAACTTCCTGCGCACGGCCAAGACTGCCCTGGACGGCGAAGCTCCGAAGCTGCGCACCTGGACCAAGGACGTCAAGGAAGCCATGAGCCAGCTGCGCATCGATGCGGACTTCGCCCAGCGTAACGTCAACGAAGGCTTCTCCGGCGGCGAGAAGAAGCGCGTGGAGATCCTGCAGCTCGAACTCTTCAAGCCGAAGTTCGCCGTCATGGACGAAACCGACTCGGGCCTGGACGTCGACGCGCTGAAGGTTGTCTCCGAAGGCCACAACCGTGTGCACGAAACCGGCGAGATGGGCACCCTGCTCATCACCCACTACACGCGCATCCTTCGCTACATCAAGCCTGACTTCGTCCACGTGTTCGTTGACGGACGCATCGCCGAGGAAGGCGGCCCCGAGCTGGCCGACCGCCTGGAAGAAGAAGGCTACGACCGTTTCCTGCCGACTGCAGCAAAGGCCTGATCATGACCGAAGCCAACATTTCGCAGACCTCTCTCGAGGATGTTGAAGAGGCCCTGAAAGACGTCATTGACCCGGAACTCGGCGTCAATATCGTCGACCTGGGCCTGCTCTACGGACTGAAGTACGCCGAGGACGGCGCCCTGCTGATCGATATGACACTGACCACGGCTGCCTGCCCGCTGACAGATGTCATCGAAGAGCAGACTGCCCAGGCGCTGGACGGTGTTGTCGATGACTGGCGCTTGAACTGGGTATGGATGCCGCCGTGGGGTCCGGAAAAGATTACCGACGACGGCCGCGACCAGATGCGCGCGCTCGGCTTCAACATCTAACCAGCCTCATTCCTGATGGGCGGACTTCCCTGCAGAAGTGCGCACCGACAGTGGGCCGGGAACCGGAAACGGGACCCGGCCCTGGCCGTTTAATCCCCCCGCTGGCGAAGCTTCGGCGCTAGCATCAACCTTATGGGTGAAGTCGCCGTGACCAGGTCCGCCAGCGGGCGGTACGACGAAGTTTTCGTGGCACGCATTTACCACGGGGTGGTGGCGCTGGCCGCCGTCCTTGGCCTGGTGCTTCAGGTCATCGCCATGCTCGAATCGCCCGCCTACGCCCTTGAACCGGCCCACTTGTGGTGGAACTATCTGGGCTACTTCAGTGTCCAGGCCAGTGTGCTGGTCTTCATTGTCTCCCTGAGCCTGCTGATGGACTCTGCCCGCGAGGCGGGTCCGGTCTGGCGAGCGGTGCGCGCGGTCTCTCTGATAGCCGTCCTGCTCGTATTCCTGTTCCAGTTCACGGCGTTCCGGGGACTGCCGGACTTCACCGCGCTCAGCAGCACGGCGGTAATGGCGGACCGGATGTTGAACTATGCGGTCCCGGTGCTGACGGTGACCGGCTGGCTCATCTTCGGGCCGCGCCCACGGATCAGCCTGCAGACCATCGTCTGGTCGTTGGTGTATCCCGCAGCCTGGCTCATTGGTAGCCTGATCCGCGGCGCCGCCACCGGCTGGTACCCCTATCCTCCGTTCGACGCCGGGGCCAACCCGCTTGCCGCCGTCGTTGTTAATAGCCTGTTGCTGCTGCTGATCTGGCTGGGGTCCGGGTTCCTCTTTCTGCTCCTCGACGTTCGGATGGGACGGGAGCCGGACGGCTACCTCCCGGGCTTTGGTCCCGACGATGGTTCGGGCCCTAACGATGACGGCGTTACCGACAGCAGGAAGAGTGGGCCAGGCGAGCCGTCGGCGGGCTGAAGCTGCTACGAGGGGTTGTCCAGATCGGTGGAGCCGAAGGTATCGCACTGCGCCGGATCGCCGGTCTCGTAGCCCTGGACAAACCACGCCTGCCGCTGCTCGCTCGAACCGTGCGTAAAGGTGTGGGGGTTGACCTGGCCGGTGCTGGCTTGTTGGATCCGGTCATCGCCGACGGCGGCAGCCGCCGAAAGCGCGTCCCGGAGGTCGTCCCGGCCGATGGGCTGCATGAAAGGCCGGCCGGTCGTCTCATCGATCTGCTCGGTGGCGTTACCGGCCCAGACACCGGCATAGCAGTCTGCCTGAAGCTCGACCCTGACGGCACCGGAGGCGGCTCCTTGCGGATCCTGCTGAGAGTAATTGATGGCTCCGGTCAGGTTCTGGATGTGGTGTCCGAACTCGTGCGCCACCACGTATTCTTCCGCCAGCGGGCCCTCGGTTGCGCCCAACCGGTCGGTCAGCTGGTCGAAGAAGCCCGTGTCGAAATAGGCAGTGGTATCGGCAGGGCAGTAAAACGGTCCGACGGCGCTGGAAGCCGTGCCGCAGCCGGTACTGACCTGACCGTCAAACAGCACTACGGACGGCCGTGGATACGTCATGTTGAACCGGGGAAGCTCCTCGCCCCAGAACCGGTTGAGGCTGTTGACCGTGCCCACTACCCGGCAATCGCGGCGCGTGTTGGCATCCTGACCGGTCTCACACTGGGCCGCGATACTGTCCGGCCCAGTGGCCTCCTGCTGCACTGAAGTTCCGGAGCCGAGTCCGAGCCCCTGCAGCAGCTCCGGCGGAACCCCCAGCAGCGAGGCGATGAGCACCACCAATCCGCCGCCTCCGATGGCGATCTTGCCACCCATGCCACCGCGCCGGTCCTGGACCTGGGACGTGTCCAGCCGGGAGCCCTGATCGAAACTCATGGGCTTAGAATAGCGCCGCCGGCCACCGGTGGAGGCGCTATTGCTCCTTTTCCCCGAGTCCGCGTGCGGCCAGGGCGTCTCCGGTCTGCCGGGCATACGCCACCGCGCCGATGATGACGGGCTGCACGATGGCGCGCGGGGAAGAGCCTAGCCCGCGGGCCTTGGCCGCATCCCGGACGTCGTGCAGTGACCCGAGCAGGTACGGGATGCTCCGCAGCATCAAGGAGATGGTCAGGGCGAAACGCTCGGGATCGGCGCCGAACCGTTGCAAGGGGGAGACGGCCGCAACCAGCCCGTCGAGCAGCCGCTGGGTCTCGGTGGTGGAGGTCAGCAGATTGGCCGCATAGATGCAGGTCAGCAGGGCCGCTACCACAGCCAGGGCCCCGGCCGGCGAGTCGACCCACCAGCGGTAGGCGACCACCACGAGCAGGAAGAGCCACATGGCGCGCAGCGGCGTCACCAGTTTCCGGACCGGAAGGCCCGCGGCTACATGAAGGACAACGACGACGGCCAGAACCGCCGTGCGGGGGAGGGCGCCGGGGAGGGACAGCACCGTGATGCCGGCCGCGGCCAGCAGCAGGAACTTCAGCAGCAGCGGCGCCCGGTGCAGCCAGCTGCGCCCCGGTACATAGGCGCTGATCAGGTGGGCACGCCCTCTCACGGCATCCGCTCCCGGATGCCGGCGCAGAGTTTGCGGTAGTAGTCCACGGCGGCGGGCGGATCGCCGTCGTAAATCACTGTGCCTGAGTCCACGACGAGGGTTCGTTCACTGTCCAGGGCCAGTTCCAGGTCGTGGGTGGCCAGGATGACCTGCTGCGGTAGCGAGGCAAGCCGGCCCCGCAGCAGCAGCGTGTTCTTCAGGTCAAGCAGGGTGGAGGGCTCGTCCAGCACCAGGACATCCGGATCCACCGCCAGCACGCTGGCCAGGGCGGCCAGCTGACGCTCCCCGCCGGAGAGCTGGTAGATGCTCTGGTCAGCCAGGGCGGCGAGGCCGAAGCCGGTCAGGATTTCCATTGCCGCGTTCCGGCGGTCGGTACGGTTGCGGTGGGTCCGCCGCAGCGACAGCTCGACGTCTTCGAGCGGCGTGGGCATGACCAGCTGGGACAGAGGGTCGGTGAAGACAAAAGCGACTTTCCGCCGTACCGCCGTCCCGTGCTTTGCTGTATCGCGGCCGTCCACGTCCACGGTTCCGGTGTCGGGGAGGACCAGGCCGTTGATCAATTTAAGCAGGGTTGATTTACCGGAGCCGTTGGCGCCGATGATGCTGATGCGCTGTTCCCCGAGCGCCAGCTGCGGCACGGACAGGATCGGTGCTGCGTCTTCGGCGAAGTCGGGACGGACCAGGACGTCGCGGAACTTGATCATCTCAGCGTGGCCGGCGAAGCAGATCAGGGAAGGCTTTGTGGATACCGACGGCGATCGCAGCAGCCGCGGCGTTCTTGACCAGATCCCCGGGGACGAACGGCAGGTCGGCAACCAGCGCAGCACCGAAGGCCAGTTGCCCGTTGAGCATCATGCCTGCAATCCCGCACAGATGCGTCAGGACGGTGCCGGCGGTCGCAGCCGCGAACAGCCAGAGCGTGGTCAGCGTGGTCAGCTTGCGGACCCGCCGGAGCGCCGGCCGCGCCAGCACCCCGATCAGTGCAGCGGCGAAGGGGAAGGAAAGCAGGTAGCCGGCGGAACCCATCGCCAGCACGCCCAGACCGCCCTGGTAGCCGGCGAAAATGGGCAGGCCGACAAGGCCAAGCAGCACATACAGTCCCACCGCGGCGAACGCGCGGGCAGCGCCGAGGACCAGTCCGGCCAAGGCAACCACCATGGTCTGGAGCGTTATGGGCACACCGAGGATATTGCCGGCCGGGATCGGGGGAACCGCGATCGATGCGGCGGTCAGCGCCGCAAAGACGCCGATGAGGGCCAGGTCGGTGCCGTTCCAGGAACGGCGCCGCGGCGCGTTTCCGGCGGCGGGGGAGCCGCCGACGACGTCGGAGGCAACAAGGTTCCGGTTGTGGGCGGACTGCTTCGGCATCGAAAGCTCCTTCTATGGCATGGGGACAACATGTCTACCCCAACTACCGAGAATAGCGCCTGCGGGGCAGCCTGCGTTTGTAGGTTTCCTTCGAAGTCATACGGGCCGGTAGACTGGAAAGGCTGATTTCTACAGCATCTTGTACTGCGTATTCCCTTATATTCCCTTGAAGAGGTCCTACCTGTGATTACCGTTAATGATCTTGAGCTGCGCGCTGGAGCCCGTCTGCTCATGGACGCGGTGTCATTCCGTGTGGACAAGGGCGACAAGATCGGGCTGGTGGGCCGCAACGGCGCCGGCAAAACCACGCTGACCCGGGTTCTCGCCGGCGAGGGCATTCCGGCAGCAGGCCAGGTTACCCGCAGCGGAGACATTGGCTACCTGCCGCAGGACCCGCGGACGCCGAACATGGACCAGCTGGCACGCGACCGTATTCTCTCCGCCCGCGGACTGGATGTCGTCTCCGGCAAACTCCGCGCCGCGCAGGCCGACATGGCCAGCGAGAATCCGGACGTCCAGGCCAAGGCCATGCGCAGTTACGACCGGCTTGAAGCCGAGTTCCTTGCGGGCGGCGGCTACGCTGCGGAGGCCGAAGCGGCCGCGATTTCCTCCAATCTGGCGCTGCCGGAGCGGATCCTGAACCAGCCGCTCAAAACTCTTTCCGGCGGCCAGCGCCGCCGTGTTGAACTGGCCCGAATCCTATACTCGGGCGCCGACACCATGCTGCTGGATGAGCCCACCAACCACCTGGACGCGGACTCCATCACCTGGCTTCGTGAGTTCCTGAAGAACCACCACGGCGGTCTGATCGTGATCAGCCACGACACCGAGCTGCTCGAAGCCACCGTCAACAAGGTCTTCCTGCTTGACGCCAACCGCGCCACCATCGACATCTACAACATGAACTGGAAGCGCTACCAGCTCCAGCGCGAAACCGATGAGCGTGCCCGCAAGCGTGAGCGCGCGAATGCGGAGAAGAAGGCCGGGGTGCTGATGGACCAGGCCAACAAGATGCGGGCCAAGGCCACCAAGGCCGTCGCAGCGCAGAACATGGCCAATCGGGCCGAGCGGTTGCTCAGCGGACTGGATGCCGTACGTGCCAGCGACAAGGTCGCAGCGCTGCGTTTCCCGGACCCGTCTCCCTGTGGCAAAACCCCGATGACGGCCGAGGGACTGAGCAAGTCCTATGGCTCATTGGAAATCTTCACCGATGTGGACCTGGCCATTGACCGCGGTTCAAGGGTAGTGATTCTAGGACTGAACGGTGCGGGCAAGACCACGCTGCTGCGGATGCTCGCCGGGGTGGATTCACCGGATACCGGCGAGGTCATTCCCGGGCACGGGCTGAAGATCGGCTACTACGCGCAGGAGCATGAAACGCTCGATACCGAACGCAGCGTTCTGGAAAACATGCGCACGGCCGCCCCGGATCTGCAGGACGCCGAAGTGCGCAATATCCTCGGCTCGTTCCTGTTCTCCGGCGACGACGTCAACAAGCCTGCAGGCGTACTCTCCGGCGGTGAGAAGACCCGCTTGGCGCTGGCCACCATTGTTGCGTCCTCGGCCAACGTGTTGCTGCTCGACGAGCCCACCAACAACCTCGATCCGGCCAGCCGTGCCGAGATCCTCGGCGCGCTGCGCAATTACAGCGGCGCAGTGGTCATGGTCAGCCACGACGAGGGGGCAGTGGAAGCGCTGAACCCGGAGCGCGTTGTCCTGCTGCCTGATGGCGTGGAGGACCTCTGGAACGAGAGCTACCTGGACCTGGTCACGCTCGCATAGCGTGCCTCACGGCCGCTGGCGGCGGGCTTAGCCCCGCTCGCTCAGCAGCGAACCATCCGTGCGGAATCCCTGGGCGTCCAACACGGCGTCTTCTTCTTCCTCGGCACTGGGGCGCTTGCGGGAACGCTTCTGCGCGGCTGGCCGCGGAGCGGGATTGGCTTCGTGGTAGCCGGCTTCTTCATCTTCCTCCTGCAGCCGGTCCATTCTTGCCTGCTGCCGGGCGGCATAGCCGTAGCCGACGAAGAACAGCACACCGAAGGCGTACCACTGCATGGAGTAGGACAGGTGCGGACCCTCATCGATCGCCGGCTTGGGCATGAGGGCGGGACGTTCAGCCGGGGCCGGATTCTCGGCCGCCATCAAGCCGTATCCTCCAGTAAAGACCGGGTACCCCAGCTCGGCTGCGTACTCGTCCAGTTGGATCGATGCCAGCTGCCCCTCCGGGGCCCCGCGGTCCACTGACGACTCGCCCGGCTTGACGCGTGCGACGACGGTGACGTCACCTTCCGGGGCTGCCGGGACCGTGTCCGGGTGGCCTGCCACGTCATTGCCGATCGGCAGCCAACCGCGGTTGATAATGACAGTCGGGCCCGAGTCCAGCTTCAGCGGGATCAGGACCTCGTACCCCGGACGGCCGTTGAGCGGCCGGTTGCGCACAACCCGCTGGCCGGCCTGGTCATACTCGCCGCGCAGCACCACAGGCGTCCATTCATCGGCGTCGTCGGCTTCGGCGAAGATATCCGGCACGGCCTCAAAATCGACAGGGTCGGCGTCGTAATTGGATTCAATCGCGGTAATCACGTCATGGGCCTGGTCCCTGCGGTCCATCTGCCAGTTGCCCAGCAGAACGCAGACAGAGGCGAGGACCGCGACCAGAAGGAGCCAACCCAGCCACTTCGCGCTGAACAGAAAACGGTACATCGGTTAGTTTCCCTCTGCCTGAGCGTCCAGAGGCTGGGTATCGCGCCACAGCCCGCGCAGCTTGAGATAGTCTTCCAGCCAGCCGCGGTGGTCCTCGCAGGCCAGCCAGACCTTCCGTCGTTCGGGCGTGTGGATTTTGGGGTTGTTCCACCGCACCTGCCAGACTGCAGCAGCGCGGCAGCCCTTTCTGGAACACACGGTCTCAGCCGGCGTTGGCTGCCCGCCTCCGGATAGCTGGTCAAAAATACTCACGCGGTGCTTTCGTCCTTCCGGCGCTTCGTCACCGGGCTCAGATTGCCCTCGAAGACCTCATAGCTGTCATGAACATGTGCGGCAGGACCCGCACGCCGGTGAATGGTTTCCGAACCGGTTGCCCGTCCCGCTCCTTCGCCGGGGGCGGACTGGCCGGCCGCCATACCGGGCTCCTGCTCCTCGTCGATGATCTCGCCGGGCACCACCACTGGCTCAGCGGCCTTCGCAGCGGCTTCCGCAGACTCCAGTTCGCCGACGGGTGCGTGGTCCAGCAACGCATCGCTGTGCTTGAGATTGCTCTGGTCGCTGCCGCCATTGGCAATGATGACAGCGATCCAAGGCAGGAAGACTGCTCCGGCAACAAAGAGCCATCTGGCCCAGCCGTCGATAAAAAAGAACAGCAGAAGGCACGCCAAGCGGATTCCCATCGCAAGGGAATACTTGACCATCCGACGGTGCATCTCGTCCGTGTGGCTTTCGGGGACATCCGTAATGCTGAGGACTTCCCGATCATCATCTGGCTGCTTATTCATCACGCTCCAAAGACCCACTTCAATTCTCCCACGTGCCGGAACCCAGACGAAGTCGATGGCCGGGACGGCCGTGATGGGTATGGTCACATGCGGGCCAGCAGCCGGCCGAGGGCTAGGATTCTTTAGAAATAAACCGCGTTCAACGGAGGTAAATGTGAGCAACGAACAGCAGACCGGGCGAAGCGTCCTGGTCACGGGCGGCAACCGCGGGATCGGCCTGGCCATCGCCAAGTCCTTTCTGGCCAACGGCGATAAGGTAGCCATCACCTACCGCAGCGGTGACGTTCCCGAGGGTCTGCTGGGCGTCAAGGCCGACGTCACCGATACCGCCTCCCTTGACGCAGCCTTCACCGAGGTTGAGGCCGCCCACGGTCCGGTGGAAGTAGTCGTGGCAAATGCCGGCATCACCCGCGATACGCTGCTGCTGCGGATGAGCGAAGACGATTTCACCGACGTCGTGGACACGAACCTTGGCGGCGCCTTCCGCGTCATCAAGCGGGCCTCGAAAGGCATGATCCGGCTGCGCAAGGGCCGCGTTGTCCTGATCTCCTCGGTTGTCGGCCTGTACGGTTCGCCCGGCCAGATCAACTACGCCGCGTCAAAGTCCGGCCTGGTCGGCATGGCACGGTCGCTGACCCGCGAGCTCGGTTCGCGCGGCATCACCGCCAACGTGGTGGCCCCCGGGTTCGTCAACACGGACATGACGGCCGAGCTGCCCGAGGATACCCAGAAGAGCTACCTTGCCAGCATTCCCGCCGGCCGCTTCGCCGAACCGGAGGAGGTGGCCAATGTGGTCCGCTGGATTGCCAGCGACGAGGCCGCCTACATCTCCGGCGCCGTCATCCCCGTTGACGGCGGCCTCGGCATGGGGCACTAGCGCCGATCAGGCTGCTTCGGCTGCGCTTTGTCGGTTTCCTACAATAGGTCCGGCTTCGCGGACTGGCAGTATGGAAGCAGACAACCATTACCGTTAAGCGTTTCCTACAAGGAGGCGCAGGGGAGTCCCCCCGCAAAAATTGAGGAGCAGCCATGGGCGCATTGGAAGGCAAATCGGCCATCGTGACGGGGTCGTCCCGCGGGATCGGTGCAGACGTAGCGAAGAACCTCGCCGCTGAGGGCGCGTCCGTGGTCATCAACTACCGCCAGAAGGCGCCCCGTGCCAACAAGGTAGTGACGCAGATCGAAGCAGCCGGCGGTCGCGCTGTGGCGGTCGGGGCGGACCTCACCGTGCCGGAAGGCGCGCAGGCGCTGGTCGACGCGGCCACGGAGAATTTCGGCGGACTGGACCTGCTGGTCCTCAACGCGTCCGGGGGCATGGAGGCCGGGCTGGGTGAGGACTACGCCATGCGCCTGAACCGTGACGCCCAGGTGAACATGCTCAAGGCCGCCGTGGACGTCATGCCCTCGGGTTCGCGCGTCGTCTTCGTCACCAGCCATCAGGCGCACTTCATCGACACTGTCCCCACGATGCCCGAATATGAGCCGGTGGCCCGGAGCAAGCGGGCCGGCGAGGACGCATTGCGGGCCGAACTGCCGGCGCTGGCGGAGAAGGGCATCTCGCTGGTGGTGGTCTCCGGCGACATGATCGAAGGCACGGTGACCGCCACGCTGTTGGACCGCGCGGCGCCCGGGGCCATCGAGGCCCGCCGTGAGGCGGCAGGAAAGCTTTATTCGGTCGAGGAGTTTGCCGTGGAGATTGCCAGGATGGCCACGGCGGACGTTCCTTCGGGACACACCGAGCTGGTCGGCGGAGCCGACTGGTTCCAGAACGCCCAGGCCTGAGTCCGTCAACGGGGACCTGAGCCGGCGGCTGCAGCGGAATACTTCCGCGGCAGCCGCCGGCCGTTTAAGCGGTTTGCCAGGCGGCGCCGCCGGAGAGACCCGGAACCTCTCGAAGTTGGTCAGACACCGGCGAAGAGCCTGGCGACGTCCAGATAAGGGATGTTGATCGCGGCGTCGGCGGCATCGCGCACGGCCGGTTTGGCGTTGAAGGCCACGCCAAGGCCGGCGGCGGCCAGCATGTCGAGGTCGTTGGCACCGTCACCGATCGCGATGGTCTGTGCCAGGTCTATGTTCTCGGCCTCGGCCCACTCGCGCAGCGAGGCTTCTTTGGCAGCCCGGTCGACGACGGCGCCATCCACCAGCCCGGTCAGCGCACCTTCCGCCGTGCCCAGCAGGTTGGCGCGCCAGTAATGGAGTTTCAGCTCCGCGGCCAGTGGGTCGAGGATTTGGCTGAAGCCGCCGGATACCACCCCCACCACATGGCCCGCGTCCAGGAATGCCTCCACAAGCTCGGCGGCCCCGTCAGAGAGCTGAACCGTCTCGCGGACCCGCTCGGTCACGTCCACGGGCAGATCCCGCAGCGTCTCCACCCGCGCATGGAGGCTCTGGGCAAAGTCCAGTTCGCCGCGCATGGCGGCTTCGGTCACGGCAGCGACCTCCACATGCGTGCCGGCGTGCTCCGCCAGCAGTTCGATCACTTCCTGCTTGATCAGCGTGGAGTCCACGTCCATGATCAGCATCTTCCGGTGCGGTCCCGCCAACTCGGCCGGCATGACCGCCGTTCCCAAGGTTTCGGTGATCACCGGTTTGACCGCCGCCCGCAGCGCCGAGAGGCCGGCGGCGGTATCGCCGTCGTACCCGACGGTCAGTATGGTGGCCTTGAAGCGGTCGTTCTGGAAGTTTTCCAGTTCCACAATGTCCCCGCCGGCTTCGGACACGGCGTGCTGGACGGCGGCAAGGTAGTCGTCGGGGAGTTCGACGCCGTAGGAAACAACGCGGAAAAGCGAGAGCATGCGGGATAGATCCTTGTCTTCACGGCGGGGCCGGACGGATAAACAACGGGGAAATGTGCCGGATCCCATCATCGGTAATCGGCGTAGCGTTTGGCGAATGCTACGGCTTTTAGCCTAATGTCTACTCCTATGAGCGATGTTCTTGAATTTGCCGGAGTCAGCGTTGTCCGCGGGCGCAAGACCCTGCTTGACAGCGTGGACTGGCAGGTCAAGGACGGTGAGCGCTGGGTTATTCTCGGTCCGAACGGTGCCGGCAAGACGACGCTGCTGCAGATCGCCGGCGCCCGTCTCCATCCTACCAAGGGCGAAGCCGGCATCCTGGAAGAGACGATGGGCTCGGTGGACGTTTTTGAGCTGCGGCCCCGGATCGGTTTGGCGTCGGCGGCGCTGGCCAGCCAGATACCCGAGCATGAAACGGTCCTCAACGTCGTGGTGACGGCCTCCTACGGTGTAACCGGACGCTGGCGCGAGCAGTACGAAAAGATGGACGAACGCCGCGCCTTCCGGCTGTTGAACCAGTGGGGCATGTCCACCTTCCTGAACCGCCCGTTCGCCACCCTAAGCGAAGGCGAACGCAAACGCGTGCAGATCGCCCGTGCACTGATGGCGGATCCTGAACTGCTGCTGCTGGATGAGCCGGGCGCCGGACTGGATCTGGCCGGCCGCGAGGACCTGGTGCAGCGCCTGAGCGAACTGGCCGCCGACGAGGAAGCTCCGGCCCTGGTCCTGGTCACCCACCACCTCGAAGAAGTACCGCCGGGCTTCACCCATGCCATGCTCCTGCGCGAAGGCGGCGTGGTGGCGCAAGGCCCCATTGCCGAAGTCCTGACCGAAGAGAACCTCAGCTCGGCCTTCGATATGCCGCTTGAGCTCAAGGAAGACGGCGGCCGCTACACCGCAGTCGCCCGGCGCAGCTAAGCTCTGCCCCTAGATGGATTTACTGCACGCTGGAATCATTGCCCTGGCCGGGCTGTGGGCCGGAACGATCAACAGCATTGTCGGTTCCGGCACGCTGGTCACCTTCCCCGTCCTGGTGGCGCTCGGCTTCGCCCCGGTGACGGCGACCATCTCCAATGCCATGGGCCTGATCGCCGGCAACGTCGGGGGAGTCTACGGCTACCGGCGCGAACTTTCCGGGCTCCGGAGCACCCTCAAGGTCCTGTTGCCTGCCTCTTTGCTCGGCGGCATCACCGGAGCGGCCCTGCTGCTGAACCTGCCCGAAGCAGTTTTCGAATACGCCGCCCCGTTCCTGATCGTGATCGCCCTGCTGTTCGTGGTCTTCCAGCCCCGGCTGCAGAAGTGGGTGCGCGAACGCGAGGCCGCCCAGGCCCGCGAGAAGAGCCACCCCTGGGTGCTGCTGTTCCTGGTCTACTTCGCCGGCGTCTACGGTGGCTACTTCGTTGCCGCCCAGGGCGTCCTGCTGGTCGGGATCCTGGGGGTGTTCCTGCACGGCACCATCCAGCAGGCCAACGCCATGAAGAACGTGCTGGTGCTGGCCGTCAACATCATTGCCGCCATCTCCTACATGATTTTCGCGTTCGACCGGATCGACTGGTGGGTGGTACTCATCATCGCGGTCAGTTCCCTCATCGGTGCCTTGGTCGGCTCCGCCGTCGGCCGGCGGCTCAAGCCCATTGTCCTGCGCGGCATCATCGTTGTCCTTGGCCTCGTGGCGCTGTACGTGATGATCTCGAACCTCATCGCATGAACCTGCAGCACCTGTCCTCGGCCCAGGATCCCCGCGTGGCCGACTACACCCAGCTGACCGACACCGCGCTCCGCCGGCGCCGCGAACCGGCCGAGGGCATGTACATTGCGGAAAGTTCCAAGGTGCTGCGCCGGGCGATCGCCGCCGGCCATACCCCGCGGTCCTTCTTCCTGGCCGGGAAATGGCTGGCGGACCTGGAGGATGTAATCACGCAGTTCCCTGACGTCCCGGTGTTCGTCGGCGCGCCCGAGGTCCTCGAAGCGATCACCGGCTTCCACCTGCACCGCGGTGCAATGGCCGCGATGAACCGCCCTGCCCCGCTGCCGGTGGCCGCGGTTCTCTCCGGCGCCCGCCGCGTGGCCGTGCTGGAAGACATCGTGGACCACACCAACGTCGGTGCCATTTTCCGTTCCGCAGCCGCCATGGGCATGGACGCAGTGCTGATCAGCCCCCGCTGCGCGGACCCGCTCTACCGCCGCAGCATCCGGGTGAGTATGGGGACGGTCTTCCAGATCCCGTGGGCGCGGCTGGACGATTGGCCGGGTGAACTCGCCTTGCTCCGCCAAGAAGGATTTACGACGGCGGCGCTGGAACTTACCGCGGATGCCATCACCCTCGATGAACTCGAGTCACGCGATTTCGACAAGCTGGCCCTGGTCTTGGGGACCGAGGGTGCGGGCATGCTGCCGGAGACCCTGGCCGGCGTCGATCTCAAAGTCATGATCCCCATGCGTGCGGGCGTGGATTCCCTCAACGTGGCCGCTGCCAGTGCGGTGGCTTTCTGGGCCTGTCGCCCTGACTGAAATGCCCGGGATATGGATGCCCGCCGCGAAGGTGCCGCTGCCAGGCCGGGTTGCCGCCCGGTTTCGACGTGGGGGCTTGGATACGGTAGTGTTTATTGCTGGTCCTGTGTGGACTGCTCTCTTTCCAATCCTTAAAGCCGCTGGCAAAATCCAGGGGCGCGATCAAAGGTTACACAATGAAGTCTGATATTCACCCGAAGTACGCCCCGGTTGTTTTCCGCGATCTGGCGTCCGGCGTTTCCTTCCTGACCAAGTCCACTGTTGGTTCCAACAAGACTGTTGAGTGGGAAGACGGCAACACCTACCCGCTGATCGAGGTTGAAATCTCCTCCGAATCGCACCCGTTCTACACCGGCAAGCAGCGCATCATGGACAGCGCCGGCCGCGTCGAGCGCTTCAACGCACGCTTCAAGGGCTTCGGCAAGAAGTAGTCCTTCGCCCGCAGCTTTTCACGAATGCCCGTACCGCTTCGGTACGGGCATTCGTTCTTTAACCGGCCCCTCAAGTCCCCGGGAGGCTAGGATGCGACTAGGCCCACCGGGCGCAGACACGAGCATGACTGAACCGCCTTCGTCGAATGGAGAAGTCCGCTATGTTGAAAATCGCGATCATTCTCGGCAGCACCCGCCCCGGCCGCACCGGCTCACCCGTTGCCAACTGGGTCTATGAACACGCCCGCCAGCGCCCTGATGCCGAGTTCGAATTGATCGACGTCGCCCAGCAGAACCTGCCTCTGCTCGACGAGCCGATGCCGCCGTCAACCGGGCAGTACAGCAAGGACCACACCAAGGCCTGGTCGGCGAGGATCGCCCCGTTCGACGGCTACATCTTCGTCACCGCGGAATACAACCATTCGGTCCCCGGCGCCCTGAAGAACGCCATCGACTTCCTGTACGCGGAGTGGAACAACAAATCCGCCGGATTTGTCAGCTACGGCAGCGCCGGCGGCACCCGTGTCGTGGAGCACCTGCGCGGGATCGCGGCCGAACTGCAGCTGGCCGACGTCAGGGCCCAGGTCTTCCTGCCCTTCGATGACGAATTCGACGACGACCAGGACTTCGTCCCCACGGACGAGGCCACCGAGGCCCTCACCCCGCTCTTCGACCAGGTCATTGCCTGGGCCGGCGCGATGAAGACCCTGCGCAGCTGACCTGTCCCGCTTCGCGCACTGCCGCCGTCGATGGTAAGACTGAAACGTTGAGTTGGTAGGCGTGGAATAGGGAGCGCAGATGTCAGAGCACCGGCACGGTGAATACAAGGTCCTCGGCGGCAAACTGGTCGTCGCCGACCTCGACGTCCTCGATGGCCGGCTGGCCAATGTTTCGATCAGCGGCGACTTCTTCCTGGAACCGGACGAGGCTCTGGGGGACATCAACGCAGCCTTGAACGGCCTGTCCGCGGAGGCCAGCCATAGCGAGTATTCCGCAGCCATTTCCGCTGCGCTGGCTGCCGACGTCGTGCTTTTCGGATTTTCGGCCGATGCGGTGGCAGTGGCAGTGCGCCGGGCCCTGGCCAAGGCGACCGGCTGGCTTGACCATCACTGGCAGGTCATCGGGCCGCAGACGCTGCCCATCCACCTCAACGTAGCCTTGGACGAGGTGCTGGCCCGGCGGGTGGGCGAAGGCAAACGGCCGCCGGCCCTGCGCCTGTGGGACTGGGACGAGCCGTCCGTGGTCATCGGCAGCTTCCAGTCCGTGCGCAACGAGGTGGATCCGGACGGAGCCGAGCGCCACGGCGTCACGGTGGTCAGGCGGATCACCGGTGGCGGAGCCATGTTTATGGAGCATGGCAACGCCATCACCTACTCCCTCTATCTGCCGCAGACGCTGGTGGACGGGCTGTCCTTTGAAGCCTCCTATTCGTTCCTGGACGCCTGGGCCATGGCCGCACTGAAGAAGGTGGGCGTGGAAGCCTTCTACCAACCGCTCAATGACATTGCGACGCCGGAAGGCAAGATCGGCGGGGCCGCGCAGAAGCGGTTGGCCAGCGGCTCCATGCTGCACCACGTGACCATGTCCTATGACATCGACGCGGACAAGATGACCGACGTGCTGCGGATCGGCAAGGAGAAGATTTCGGACAAGGGCATCATCAGTGCCAAAAAACGGGTCGATCCGCTGCGCCGTCAGACCGGGTTGTCGCGCACCGAAATTATCACCACCATGATGGATACCTTCAAAGACCGCTACGGGGCGGTGGAAGCCGGGGTTTCCGAAGAGGAACTCGCTGCCGCCAAGGAACTGGCAGCCACTAAGTTCGCCACCGACGAATGGCTCAACCGCGTGCCCTGAACCGTCGGTGCCAGGAAGTCCGAAACGAGGCGGTTGAAGTCGTCGGGACGCTCGATCGCCGCAACGTGCGAGGCCCCGTCGCCACGGATGACTTCGAACCGTGCGCCGGGGATCGCGTCGGCGACCTCGCGGGCTATCCAAGGTGGTGTCAGCAGGTCCTGCTCGCCAACGAGGACAAGAGTGGGCGCCGTGATTGCGCCCAGCCGGTCCAGGGCGTCGAACTGCAGGTAGGCATCTGCCTGCCGCCCGTAGGCCTCGGGACTCATCGGATACGGATTGCTTGCCAACAATGCGGCAGTGTCCTGCACAGCCTCGTGGTTCCGGAGGAAGGCTGTGGAGAACAGTGACACGAACTGCTGCCCGCCAAACACCTTCCCCGTAGCGTCGTTCGCCTTGACCCAGCTCCAGATTTGGATCGGGTCGACGGCGCTTCTTGCCGGTGCAGCTCCCGTTCCGGCGAGCACCAGCCGATCCACTCGGTCGGCGTGCCGTAGGGCGAATTCCTGGGCAATCATCCCGCCCATGGAAAGCCCCAACAGATGGGTTCGGGCAATCCCCAGCGCGTCAAGCAGGCCGGACAGGTCATCTGCCATGTCTGCAATGGTGTACGGGTGGCTGGCTTTCGAGCTGCGGCCCGCGTCCCGGTTGTCGACCAAGACCACCCGGAACCGGGGGGACAGGGCCGGGACCTGCGCCAGTGTCCAGAGTGACGAGTCGTAGCCGATTCCCATCACCAGGACGAGTGCAGGTCCTTCGCCGCGGATTTCGTAGTACAGCACCTGCCCATTCGTCTGCACCGTGCCCGATGATGGCAGCTTCGTCTGGTTCGTGTTCATTTTGATGCTCCTTGTGCGTGACCCGCCATCCGCCCGCGGCGTCTCCCGCGGCCAGCGATCGGGCTTGGTAAACCCCTATGCGTGAGGAACACTGTTACTTGGGTAACCCCCGGTGTTACGCCGGGGCCGGGTCTGAGCAGGCATGCCTGCGGATCGGTGAGCGATGTACGACGACGCCGAAGCGCCGCTGGTGGAGCAGGCGCGCGAGGCATACGGCAGCGGCGAGTGGTCGCAGGCGTACGACCTGCTCGTCGGCTTGGACGCGCGCGAACCGCTTTCGGTGCAGGACTTGGGGCTTCTGGCCGAAGCCGCCTATGCCGCCGGTCATCTCGACATGACGATCGAGGCATGGGAACGCGCGCATGCGGAGGCTGTGCGTCTCGGCGACCCGATCGCAGCGGCCGGTGCGGCTGCCCGCGTTGCCTTGCATCTGCTCATGGATACTGCTCTGATGGCGCCGATCCGCGGGTGGGTCAAACGGGCAGAGCGGCTCTTGGCGGGGCAGGAGGAGACGCCGGTCCATGCCTGGCTGGCGGTCATCAGGAGCTACGAGCGCCTGATGATAGGCGACGTCGTCGCCGCGCGCGAATGGGCCGGCCGGGCCGTCGAGGTGGATCGATCTGCAACCCGGCAGCGGCTGCCGTCGGCAGGGTGGCAGAGGCTCACGCCGTAATTCTGGAGGGGGACGTCCGCGGGGGCCTGATACTTGCCGACGAAGCCGCGGTGGCCACTGTTTCCGGTGAACTGGATGCCGTAACGACGGGAATGGTTTACTGCGAGCTCGTGTGCATGCTCCAGGGGCTCGCTCAGTACGACCTCGCCGAGGAGTGGACGGAGGCCATGGAGCGGTGGCGCCAAGGAAACGGTATCGGCAGCACCCATGGCCGCTGCCGTGTCCACCGCGCCCAGATCCTGCGGCTGCGCGGGGCAACCGCTGAAGCGGAGCAGGTGGCCCTGGCGGCCTGCGCGGAGCTCCGGCCATATCTTCGGCGCGAGTTCGGGTGGCCACTTACAGAATTGGGCCGCGTGCGATACCAGCTGGGCGATCTAAATGGTGCGGAGGAGGCTTTCCTCGCAGCTCGCCAGGCTGGGTGGGATCCGCAACCGGGACTCGCCCTTGTGCGGCTGGCTCAGGGCGACGTGGCTTTGGCGGCAGCATCCATCCGGGACTCACTCGAACATCCCGTAACCGTCCCTTCCAAGGAACTCCCGCCGAACACCGGACTACGCCGGGCTCCGCTGCTGGCCGCGAGCGTCGAGATCGAAGTGGCGGCCGGAGACCTCGTGGCCGCCCGCGACTCCGCCGACGAACTTGCCCAGGTAGCCGCATCGTTCGAGAGCAGGGCACTGTCTGCCAGTGCGGCTATGGCGAACGGACGGGTGCGGCTCGCCGCCGGCGAGGTGCCCGGCGCCCGGAGTGCCTTCCAGAGTGCCGTGCAGCTGTGGAGCCTGGTAGGAGCACCCTACGAAGTCGCCTTGGCGCGCACCGAGCTCGCACAGGCGCACCGCGCTGCGGGGGATGAAATCAGCGCCGGCCTGGAGCTGGCGGCTGCCGATGCCGCCGTCGAAATCCTGGGAGCAGGCCATAAGGCAGAAGAGCGTAAACGCGGGCCCAGCTCCTTTCGCCGGACAGGCGACTACTGGTTTATCTCATTCGAAGAAAACACTGTTGCCCTGCGCGATCTGAAGGGGCTTCACTATCTAGCGCGGCTCCTCGTGCATCCCGGCAGGGAGTTCCACGTGCTCGACCTCGTATCGAGCGGGACTGATCCGGCTGCGGTCCATGCGGGTCTGCCTGATCCCGAGCTCGTGTCTTCCGGCTGGGGAGACGCAGGCGCGATGCTGGACGACCAGGCGAAGAACGCCTATCGTCGGCGGCTGGCGGAGATCGATGAGGACCTCGATGAGGCCCGTCTCATGCGGGACCTCGGACGCGTCGCCCAGGCGGAGGCGGAACGCGAGTTCCTCATCCGCGAGCTATCGAGGGCTGTCGGACTCAACGGGCGTAGCCGGCGCGCGGGCTCCGCATCCGAACGCGCCCGCGTCAGCGTGACCCGGGCAATCCGCCATGCCATGGACCGGATTCGTGAGCACGACCCGCCGTTGGCGGAGCACCTCGAGCGGGCCATCCGGACGGGGACTTACTGCGTCTACCTCCCGGACTCACGCGTCAACGAGGCCTGGATAACCTGATCAGAATGCCTGGACCAACTGCCGCCTCTGCACCGTGAGGGCGCGAAGCAGATGGTCGCGCTGCTCGATGATGATCCGGCGCAGGGCGGCCGGCGCGTCGCTGTGACCGGCCAGCCATTCGTCGGTACGGACAACGACGGCGTGCTGCCGCGGCTCGGCGCCCGGCTCAAGGTCCTGGACGAGGGGATAGAAACCCCGAACAATACGGCTGGCGATCTCGATGCTCTTCTGCGCCCAGACGCTTTCGATGCTCTGGAAGTACGGCTCGACGTAGGGATCCAGCAGCACATGTCCTGCGGCAGTAAAGCCGTCGATGGTCGCATCAAGTAATTGGTTGGACAGCTCGGAGCCGGTCACTGCGTCTGCCCAGGCCTGCGCCTTGACCGCAGGATCGGGACGCGCTGTCATGGCTGTCACATGGCCGGCTCTGCCCGCTGCGGTCAGGTCCGACGCCAACTCCGTGTCCAGCTGCTCCTGGGTGGCGTGGCCGGTGGCAGCGAGGGCCTGCCAGAACCGCCAGCGCAGGTCGGAGTCCAACGCCAGCCCGCCAACGCTCTCACTGCCGCTCAGCAGGTCTGCGATGGTGCCGGCGTAGCGCGGGGTCGAGCGGGATAGCGCGGCCAGCGACCGGGCCCAGGTCAGCTGCTGGTCGCTGCCGGCTGTAGCCTTGCCCAATTGCATCCGGACGGAGTCAACAAACCGCTCCCGCTGCGCCGTCCGCTCAACTGCCGGCAGGTAGCGGTCCAGCGCTGTCCCGGCACAGTCGAGCAGCACCTGCAGCACGCCGTTGTCCGACTCGGCGGGAGCGAAGCGATCCACGGCGCCCAGGTAGTCAGCCGGTGCCAGCAGTCCGTCGCGGGTCATGTTCCACAGGGTTGACCAGCACAAAGCGCGGGCCAACGGGTCAGTGACCTTGTCCAGGGCAGAGAGCACGGTCTGCAGCGAGGCGGCATCGAACCGGACCTTGGCATACGTCAGGTCGTCGTCGTTGACCAGCAGCAGCGCCGGGGTGGGCCGCCCCGCGAGTTCCGGAACGTCCGTTTCGGAATCGGCCAGATCCAGCTCCACTGAATCGGTGCGTACCAACGCACCACTGGCGTCGAAGTCGTAGAGGCCCAGTCGGAGCCGGTGCGGCCGGTCCACGGTCCGGGCAGTGACGGGATCGATTGCATCCTGAAGCAGCCGCACCCGAGCCAGCCGATCGCCGTCGTACTCAATCTCAGGAACCAGCGTGGAAATACCGGCAGTCTGCAGCCACAGGGAGGACCAGCGGCGCATGTCCCGCCCGGAGGCTTCGCTGAGGACGGTCAGGAAATCGTCCAGGGTGGTGTTCGCGTAGGCGTTGTCCCGGAAGTACTGCCGGGCGGCGCTGATAAAGGCGTCGAAGCCGACGTAGGCGACCAACTGCTTGAGCACCGAGGCACCCTTGGCATAGGTAATCCCGTCGAAATTCTGCTTGGCGGCCTCCAGATCCCGGATGTCGGCGACGATCGGATGCGTAGTGGGCAGCTGGTCCTGCACATAGGCCCAGGCCTTGCGGCGGTTGGCGAAGGCGACCCAGGCGTCCTTCCACGCGGTGGCTTCCACCAGCGCCAGCGACCCCATGTAGTCGGCAAAGGACTCTTTGAGCCAGAGGTCGTCCCACCACTGCATCGTGACCAGGTTGCCGAACCACATATGGGCCATCTCGTGCATGATGGTGTTTCCGCGTGCCTGGTACTGGGCATCCGTGGCCCGGGATTTGAAGACGTAAGTCTCGGTGAAGGTGACCAGCCCGGGGTTTTCCATGGCACCGAGGTTGTATTCGGGCACGAAGGCCTGCTCATACTTGCCGAAGGGATACGGATACTCGAACAACTCGTGGAAAAAGTCCAGTCCGGCCTTGGTGATCGCGAAAATTTCCGCCGCATCGAAGGCCTCGGCCAGCGATGCACGGCAATAGGTGCCCAGCGGCACCTGCAGTTCGGTGCCGTCCGCAAGGGTGCGCTTCCAGCTGTCCTCGACAAAGTGGTACGGGCCGGCGAGGACGGTGGTGATGTACGTGGAGATGGGCTGGGTCGGGGCAAAGCGCCGGATCGAGAAACCGGGCGTCGAGGCCATCTCTTCACACACGGCCAGCGGGCTGTTGGAGGACACCTGCCAGTCCGACGGCGCGGCGACATTGAAGGTGAAACTGGCCTTCAGATCAGGCTGTTCGAAATTGGCGAAGACACGGCGGGCATCGGCCGGTTCGTACTGCGTGTACAGGTAGATCCGGCCGTCCGCGGGGTCCACGAACCGGTGCAGTCCCTCGCCGCTGCGGCTGTAGAGGGCAGTGCCGACGATCGTGACCTGGTTTTCGGCGGCCAGATCCGCGAGGTGGATACGCGAGCCGTCCACGACGGCGTCAGAATCCAGCTGGATCCCATTCAGCATGACCGAGTGGATGCCATCGTGGATGAAGTCCACAAAGGTCCCGGCTCCCGGTTCGTTGCACTTGAACGTGATGACGGAGCGGGAAATGTAGCCGGTTGACTCCGGGTCCAGGACACCTCGCAGGTCCAGCGCTACGTCGTAGTTTTCAACTTCGATGAGTTCTGACCGTCGGCGGGCTTCTGACCGGCTAAGATTCTCGTTCTTCACCCGGCCCATTTAACCACGGTGGCCGCTGCACCGCTCGGCTGCGAACACGCTGTTCTGGGGCAAAAGCGTGTGCCGGAACCAAATACGTGAAACGCTTTTGCCATGTCGGACTTGTTTGAGGACTACGCCACCGCGGCAAAACGCAGCCCTGCCTTCGACGAGATGTTCGGCGCGGGCCAGATGCCGCGGGCCGAGTATGCCCACGTGGCAGCCGCACTGGGTCAGTTAACCTTGGCGGATGTCACCGCACGGGCAGATTCCATGGCCCGTACCTTCCTGGACCGGGGAGTCACCTTCGACTTCGCCGGCGAAGAACGGCCCTTTCCGCTGGATCTGGTGCCGCGGATCATCTCCGGGTCCGACTGGAACATCCTGGAGCGCGGTGTCACCCAGCGGGTCCGTGCACTGGAGTCCTTCCTGGACGATGTCTATAACCGGATGACAGTGGTGGCGGACGGCGTCATCCCGCGCAGGCTCGTCACATCCAGCGCCAACTTCCACCGCGAAGCGTACGGCTTCGATCCGGCCGGCGGCGTGCGCGTGCATATCGCCGGAATCGACGTGGTCCGGGACCAGTCCGGCACCTTCCGTGTCCTGGAGGACAACGTCCGCGTTCCCAGCGGCGTCAGCTACGTGATCGAGAACCGCCGCGCCATGGCGAAGGGCCTGCCGGAGGCATTCGGGCAGCAGCCCATCCGGCCGGTCGAGGAGTACCCGCGGCGGCTGCTGTCGGCGCTGCGCAAAACCGCACCTTCCGGCGCCGAGGATCCGACCGTCGTCGTACTCACTCCCGGCGTTTTCAACAGCGCCTATTTCGAGCACACCCTGCTGGCAGGGCTGATGGGCGTGGAGCTGGTCGAAGGCCGGGACCTGATCTGCCGTGGCAACCGGGTCTACATGCGTACCACCGGCGGCGAGCAGCGTGTGGACGTGATCTACAAGCGGATTGACGACGAGTTCCTCGACCCCTTGCAGTTCAGGTCCGATTCGATGCTGGGCTGCCCCGGCATCCTCAACGCGGCCCGGGCGGGCAACGTGACCATCGCCAACGCAGTAGGCAACGGCGTCGCCGATGACAAACTGGTATACAGCTACGTGCCCGACCTGATCCGCTACTACCTGAGCGAAGAGCCCATCCTCCCCAATGTGGACACCTTCCGGCTGGAGGAACCCCAGGCCCGCGCGGAAGTCCTGGACCGGCTCGATGAACTGGTAGTCAAACCGGTGGACGGTTCCGGCGGCAAAGGGCTGGTGATCGGGCCGGATGCCACCAAGGAGGAACTGGAGACGCTGCGCGCCAAGGTTCTCCATGATCCGCGCGGCTGGATTGCCCAGCCGGTGCTCCAGCTGTCCACGGTGCCCACCATGTCCGGCGGCCAGTTCGGCCCGCGGCATGTGGACCTGCGCCCCTTTGCGATTAACGACGGCGACGACGTCTGGGTGCTGCCCGGCGGATTGACCCGGGTGGCGCTGAAGGAGGGGTCGCTGATCGTCAACTCCAGCCAGGGCGGCGGGTCCAAAGACACCTGGGTGCTCGCCGACGATTCGCCTGACACGCAGGTCGAAACGACCGGCAGTCCTGCCGTTGTGCCTGCACCGCCGGCGCGGGAACAGGCGAGTGTCTGGCCTGTGGATTCAAACTGGCCCGACAGCCAGCCGGAACAGTGAAGGACGTGGTGACAGTGAACCGAGGAGGCAGGAACCGATGCTGAGCCGCATTGCGGAATCCCTGTTCTGGATAGGCAGGTATGTGGAACGCGCCGATGGCACGGCCCGCATCCTGGACGTCAATCTGGAGCGGCTGAACCAACTGCAGCCGGACGAGCAGCGCCTGGTGTCGCGGCAGCTGCTTGGGATCATGGGTTCGCGGCCCGACAGCGATGACTTCGGCCTGGGGGATCTGCTGAACAAGCTCGCCTATGACCGGGTGAGCCCGACGTCCATTGCCGGTGCACTCGGGGCCGCACGCGAAAACGCCCGCCGGGCACGCGAGACCGTTTCCTCGACGCTCTGGGAAGGGCTGAACACCACCTGGTACGGGCTCAGCCAGCACCGCAAGGACGTCGTGGGCACGTACCGGTTCTGCCACTGGGTGCTGGAGCGCACGGCCATGATCAAAGGCCTGGCCGATACCACCATGAGCCACGACGAGAGCTGGCAGTTCCTTGCCCTGGGCCGCAGCCTCGAAAGGGCGGACATGACGGCCCGCATGCTCGCCACCCAGGGCGTGCTCTCTGCCGGGCTGTCCTGGGTGAACATGCTGCGTTGCGCGGGAGCTTACGAGTCCTTTCTCCGCACCCGGCGTGGGGCCTCCGGCGAAGAGCAGGCCGCGGAGTTCCTGCTGCTGGACCGGTTGTTTCCGCGGTCCATTGTCTACGCGCTGAGCGACGCGGAAAAGGCCCTCGAGCGTCTGGATCCGTCCTACCAACGCATCGGCTTCATCAACGACGCACGCAGGATTGTCGGCCAGGCCCGCACCTTCCTGGAGTTCCACCAGCCCGATGACCTGCTGGCCGAGTTGCCCGAGCACATGGACCGCGTCCAAAGGGCCTGTGCCCAGGCCTCCGATGCCGTGACCCGGACCTACTTCGCCCAGCCCATCGATCTGTCCTGGGTAGGGGAAGTGTCATGAGCCGCCTGCGCATAGAACACCGGACCGGATACCGCTACGACCGCAGCGTCACGCTCTCCTATAACGAGGCACGGATGACGCCCCTCACCGACTCCCAGCAAGTGGTGCTGGAATCGTCCCTGACGGTCAGCCCTTCGAGCGCCGTCGTCAGCAATTACCGCGATTACTGGGGCACCCGGGTGACGGCCTTCGACATGCAGACGGCGCACGACTTCCTCGAAGTCACGTCCCTGACCACTGTAGAGGTCCACCGCAGCCAGAGGATTCCGGTCGTGGAGGAAACGGCGGACTGGGACGTGCTGCGGTCGGATCCGGTCCTGGACGACTATGCCGATTGGCTGCCGCAGACCCGCCTCAGCGAGCCTGGGGAAGAGGTCCAGGCATCGGTGCGTGAGTTCACGGAAGGCCTGCCGCCGCATGAAGCCGCCCATGCCCTCATGGCCTGGCTGAAGGCGGAAATGCAGTATGTTCCCGGCGTCACGGGTGTGCAGTCCAACGCCGAAGAAGTATGGAATCACCGCAAGGGCGTCTGCCAGGACCTGGCGCACCTGGGCATCGGCGCGCTGCGCGGCCTCGGCATCCCGGCCCGGTACGTCTCCGGGTACCTGCATCCCAAGCGGGACGCGGGCATCGGCGAAACGGTAACGGGCGAGTCCCACGCCTGGCTGGAGTGGTGGGACGGAGAATGGCGCAGCTGGGATCCCACCAACGCCGTCCCGATCAGTGACCTGCATGTGTCCGTGGCACGCGGCAGGGACTACCGCGACGTCTCTCCGCTGAAGGGCATACTTTCCGGCGGCGGCGGGTCCGAACTCAAGGTGCAGGTCGAGGTAACCCGGCTGGCATGAAGACGCAGAGGAGCGAAATGACCGAGCTACCTACCGTGGAACTCCACATCCACATCGAGGGAACGCTGGAGCCGGAGCTGATCTTCCGGCTAGCCGAACGCAACGGCATCGAGCTGCCGTATGGAGACATCGAAGAGCTGCGCCGGCACTATGAGTTCATCGACCTGCAGTCTTTTCTGGATTTGTACTACAGCAATATGGCCGTGCTCCGGACCGCGGATGATTTCGCTGACATGACCAGGGCGTACCTGACGCGGGCGGCCGCTGCGGGGGTCCGTCACGCCGAAATCATGGTGGACCCGCAGGCCCACCTGTCACGCGGAATTCCGTTGGCCACTTCGGTGGGAGCCGTTGCCGAAGTGTTGGCGAAGAGTGAATCCGAATTCGGAGTCAGCACTGAGCTGATAGCCGCATTCCTGCGGGATCGCCCCGTGGAAGAGGCACTCGCCGTACTGGACGAGCTGCTTGAGATGGAAGTGCCGATCATCGGTATTGGCCTGGATTCAGCCGAGCGGGACAACCCGCCCCGGAACTTCGTGGCACTGTACGAGAGGGCCCGTCAAGCGGGCCTCAAGTGCGTAGCACACGCGGGGGAGGAGGGGCCGCCGGACTATATCCGCGAGGCGCTGGATCTGCTGGCGGTGGACAGGATCGACCACGGCATCCGGTGCATGGAGGACGAGGAACTGGTGGAGCGCCTCGTCGCCGAGCAGGTTCCGCTCACTGTCTGCCCGCTATCCAACGTGCGGCTGCGGGCTGTGGACACATTGCCCGAGCACCCTCTGCCGCGGATGCTGCAGCGCGGCCTGAACGTCTCCGTAAACTCGGACGATCCGGCGTACTTCGGCGGTTATATGGACGAGAATTTCCGTCAGGTGCGTGCAGCCTTCGGTTTCAGTACCGCACAGCTGGCCGATCTGGCCGCTAACTCCGTCAGGTCCGCCTTCCTGACGGACACGCGCCGGCGCGAATTGCTGGCCGAGGTCGAACAGTGGCGGCAACAGCACCGGTAGGTCATTACAAGCGCGTAACCTTGTAAGATCGCCTACCAAGGCGACGGCTTGTAGTCCTTCAGGAAGCAGCCGTACAGATCCACGCCCTCTTCCCCTTGGACCACCGGATCGTAGACACGGGCCGCCCCGTCGACTAGATCCAGCGGGGCGTGGAAACCCTCGTCAGCCAACCGCATCTTGGTGTGGTGCGGCCGCTCATCGGTAATCCAGCCGGTGTCCACGGCAGTCATCAGGATGCCGTCCTCGGTGAACATTTCTTCGGCGCTGGTCCGGGTGAGCATGTTCAACGAAGCCTTGGCCATATTGGTGTGCGGATGGCCGGGCCCCTTGTAGCGGCGCGAGAACTGGCCTTCCATGGCCGACACGTTCACGATGTATTTCCGCCGTGCGGGCGAGGCAGCCATGGCGGGTCGCAGCCGGCTGACCAGCAGGAACGGCGCGGTCACGTTGCACAGCTGGACTTCGAGCATTTCCAGCGGGTCCACTTGGTCGACAACCTGCGTCCAGCTGTTGATGTGCGTGATGTCCGGTACCAGTCCACCGGCGTCGATCGCCGTTCCGTTGCTGATCCGCTCCGGCGTCGCGGAACGGGCGGTCAACGCCAGAGCGGTAATCTCGTCTGCTGCAAGCACCGGGTGGGAGGAAACCGAGCCGGCCAGGGCGATCGGATGCTTGTCATGGGCGTGGCCGAAGGTCACCAGTTCGGGGGCAGCGCCGGATCCTGCGGGCAACGGCTCCGATTCGGCGTCCACCAGCGGCCGGTAGGCGTTGGGGGAGCGGCGCACGGTCTGGGCGGCATTGTTGATCAGGATGTCCAGCGGACCCGCTTCGGCGACGGAATCGGCCAGGGCGATGACCTGTGCCGGATCGCGCAGGTCGATCCCGACAATGCGCAGCCGGTGGATCCAGTCTGCACTGTCTTCCAGCGCCATGAAACGGCGCGCGGCATCTTTGGGGAAGCGGGTCGTGATCGTGGTGTGGGCGCCGTCGCGCAGCAGCCGCAGGGCGATGTACATGCCGATTTTGGCGCGGCCGCCGGTCAACAGGGCACGCTTGCCATGCAGGTCGGCCCGCGCTTCGCGTTTGCCGTGGCTGAATGCGGCGCACTCGGGGCAGAGCTGGTGGTAAAAGGCGTCCACCTGGGTGTACGGCTGCTTGCAGATGTAGCAGTTCCGCGGCCGGATCAGGTGCCCTGCCACGTCGCCCCGGGCGGAGGAGGTCAGCTGCAGCCCCTGGGTTTCGTCGTCGATCCGGTCCTCGGCCGCGGTAGCAGTCCGCGACATGACCTCACGGTCGGCGGCAGCAACGGCGTCGCGCTTCTGGACCTTGCGGTGCCGCTTGACGGACTTGAACATCTTCCCGGTGGCGCGGCGCACTGCCACATAGTCCGGATGGTCCTCATCCAGCACATGGATCTGCTCGAGCACTTTCACGCACGCGGCGATTTCTTCCGGGGTCAGGTCTGGCTTGCTCATGTGGTGCTGTTTCACTCCGGAAGACTTGGCAGGGGATGGCCCGCATTGATACCGGGCCCTGCCAAGTTTACTGCCCCCGGGCTCCGTCCGTTGAACCCGGGGACAAGGGACCTGCCTACGGGGTGGCGACCGGCGACGAAGCCTGGAGCAGGACTTCCTGGCCCTTGCTCAATACCGTCAATCCGGAATCGGTCACGGCAAAGCCGCGCGCCCGGTCCAGTTCGGCATCAACGCCGATGCTGGCACCGGCAGGCACGTGCACGTTCTTATCCAGAATGGCCCTGCGGATGACAGCGCCTTCGCCCACCGTAACCTTGTCCATCAGGACGCTGTCCGATACTTCCGCCCGCTCGGCCACAAAGACATTCGTGGCGAGAACCGAGCCGGAGACCACGGCACCGGAGACCACAACACCCTGGGACAGGATCGAATCGAGCGCGGTACCGGCGGCACCACTGACACCGCGGACCAGTTTGGCCGGCGGGGAGACGGACTGCCGGGTGTAGATGGGCCACTCAAGGTTGTACAGGTTGAACGCCGGCAGCGGGCTGATCAAATCCATGTGCGCGTCATAGTAGGAATCCAGGGTTCCAACGTCGCGCCAGTACTGCTGGTCGGCAGCCGTTGAACCGGGCACCTCATTGGCCGTGAAGTCGTAGACGGCAGCCTCACCGCGATTCACGAAATACGGGATGATGTCCCCGCCCATGTCGTGGTTCGTGTCCAACCGCTCGGCGTCGGCCTCCAAAGCAGCCAGCAGCGCATCGGTATTGAACACGTAGTTGCCCATGGACGCCAGGAAGCTGTCCGGATCATCCGGCAGCCCCGGAGTGCTGGCGGGCTTTTCGACAAAGGCCTTGATCCGTGTCGGCGCCTGCGGGTCGGTTTCGATCACGCCGAACTGGTCAGCGAGCCGCAGCGGCTGGCGGACGGCGGCGACGGATGCCGGTGCACCACTGGCAATATGGTCCTCAACCATCTGGGAGAAGTCCATCCGGTACACATGGTCCGCCCCGATAACGACGACGATGTCCGGGTTTTCGTCATGGATCAGGTTCAGCGACTGGTAGATCGCGTTGGCACTGCCCAAAAACCAGCTCTTGCCGCGGCGCTGCTGCGCCGGCACGGATGCCACATAGTTGCCCAGCTGGGTTGCCATCCGCCAGGTCTCGGAGATGTGCCGGTCAAGACTGTGCGACTTATACTGGGTCAGCACCACAATCTTCCGGTACTCCGAATTGACCAAGTTGGACAGCGCAAAATCGATCAGCCGATAGCTGCCTGCAAACGGCACGCCCGGTTTGGCCCTGTCCGCCGTCAATGGCATCAACCGCTTGCCCTCGCCGCCTGCTAAGACTACGGCGAGAACTTTCTTCTGTGGCATTGCATCTTCCCCGTTCAGTCGCTTAGTTCGTCCGTGAACCAACTATGAAGTCCCCCACAACTTCAGACTAGAGGAGAACCCCCGGGTGCACTACGTTAGGTTTCGTGCGGATAGATATTGTGACGAAGGAATTCCCCCCTGCCATCTATGGCGGCGCTGGTGTTCATGTGGCCGAGCTCAGCCGTGTGCTGGCAGACAAAGTGGACCTGCGCGTCCACGCGTTCGGGGCTGACCGCCCCGCTGATTTCCATGGGGCGACGGTGCGCAGCTATGCGGTTCCGGCGTCCCTGAACGAGGCCAATCCGGCGGTCCAGACACTCGGAGTTGACCTCGAAATGCTCGCAGGAATCGAGGGCGCCGACCTGGTCCATTCACACACCTGGTACGCCAACATGGGCGGACATCTGGCCAGCCTGTTGCACAACATTCCGCACGTGTTAAGCGCGCATTCACTCGAGCCGCTGCGCCCGTGGAAGGCCGAGCAGCTCGGTGGCGGCTACGCGGTTTCTTCCTGGGTTGAGAAGACTGCCTATGAGGCCGCGGCGGCAATCATTGCGGTGTCCGCCGGAATGCGGAACGACATCCTGCGCAGTTACCCCAACGTGGACCCGGGCAAGGTGAAGGTCGTCCACAACGGCATCGACGTCGAATTGTGGCAGCGGGATGAAAACGACGACGCCGTTCGTGCCCTTGGTATTGATCCGTCCCGTCCCAGCGTGGTGTTCGTGGGCAGGATTACCCGTCAAAAGGGCGTGCCGTACCTGTTGCGTGCGGCCAAACTGCTTCCGCCCGAGGTGCAGGTTGTGCTCTGCGCCGGCGCGGCCGACACGCCGGAACTCGGGGCCCAGGTCAACGCCTTGATCGAAGACCTGCGCGCGGAACGCGACGGCGTGGTGCTGATCGAGCGGATGCTTCCCCGGAACGAGCTCATCCAGGTGCTCAGCCATGCGACGGCCTTTGCCTGCCCGTCCATTTATGAACCCCTCGGCATCGTTAACCTCGAAGCCATGGCCTGCGGTGCCGCGGTCGTCGCCAGCGCCACCGGAGGCATTCCGGAGGTAGTCGACCATGGCGTCACCGGCACGTTGGTTCCGCTGGAGCAGGTCCAGGACGGCACCGGAACCCCGCTGGATCCCGAAAAGTTCGTGCAGGATTTCGCCGCCGCGTTGACTGAGACGGTCAGCGACCCGGCCCGCGCCCGGAAGCAGGGCGAGGCCGGACGCCGCCGTGCGGAGGAGCATTTCTCCTGGCATTCCATCGCGGAGACCACCCTTGAGGTCTACCGCAGCGTACTGAAGTAGAACGCTCGGCCCCGCCGAGCCGGCAACTTTGGCCGGCGGGGCTGGGCGCTTGCGCTTGTCAGTTCCCGGCCGCGGCCCGGCGTTTCTCTCGCTTGGCCGCCGCTTTCTGGCGGGCGATCAGGATCTTCTCATCCACGGGAGCCGCGCCGCTGGCCCGGCGTCTGCGTGCATAGGCCATGGCCTCGTCCTGGCGCGCGCCTTCCGCACCTGAGGCGATTTTCGCGCGCAGATGCTCCGGGCCGTAGCCAAAGGCATCCACAAGGTCCAGCGAGAACGGGCGCAGACGGGAAAGCAGTCTGTTGATGTAGTCGCCGAGCGTCCTGGCGCGCTGCGCGGAGAGCCGGCCGTTCATCAGGTACCAGCCGAGGTTCTTCTCCACCAGACCCAGCCCGAACAAGTCACGGACCCAGGTCAGGACCTGGCGGGTGTCCCGGTCCTCGATGCCGGGCAGCGCCCTGGTGAAGGCCTCCCACTGCAGCAACTCGGCATGGGCCCGCGCCGCCTCGATGAGTTCGTTCTGGTGCTCATTGAACAGCGCTGCGGCTTCGGCCGGGGGCATCCTGCTGGCGCTGCGCAAGGCATTGCCCGCCTCCTTGACCATCGCCGACACCCGCTCCGTCAGCAATTGGCGCTGGGTGTTTTCATCCTTGAGGTAATTGGCGGACTTCTTCTCGGAGCCACTGTCCACAAAGGTCTGGGCGACCTGCCGCAGGCCGGTCCTATGCAGCGTGGCGTCGGCGGCCTTGTGGGCCACCCAGCGGGCCATCACGCCGAAGTCGGCATGGCGGAATTCCTTGGCGTAGTCCGCCAGCAAACGCTTGGCGACCAGCTGCAGCAGGACGTTGTTGTCCCCCTCGAAGGTAGCGTAGACATCCAGATCGGCGTACAGCGACGGGAGCCGGTTCTCGGCGAGGTATCCGGCGCCGCCGCAGGCCTCGCGACACTCCTGAATGGTGTCAAGGGCGTGCCAGGTGCTCAAGGATTTGAGGGCCGCGGCCAACGTCTCCAGGTCCTGTCGGTCTTCGTCGGTGTCGTGGGCTCCCGAAAAGACACCGTCGAACTGCTCGAGCAGTTCCTCATGGGCGAAGGAGGCCGCATATGTCGTCGCGAGCCGCGGCAGCAGGCGCCGCTGATGGCGCTGGTAGTCCATCAGCACTTCCTCGGTAGTGTCCGAAGCTGCGTTGAACTGGCGACGCTCGTTGGCATACTTGATCGCGATGGACAGCGCTACCTTACTTGCGGCCACGGCTGCACCGTCCAGGGACACCCTGCCCTGCACGAGAGTCCCCAGCATCGTGAAGAAGCGCCGGCCCGGACTGGCAATGGAGGAGCTGTAGGTGCCGTCTGCGGCGACGTCCCCGTAGCGGTTGAGCAGGTTGGTGCGGGGAATGCGGACGTGGTCAAAGTGCAGCCGGCCGTTGTCGATGCCGTTCAAACCGCCCTTGAGGCCATCATCCTCACCGCCGACGCCGGGCAGGAAGTTGCGCTGTTCGTCGCGGATGGGCACAAAGAAGGCGTGCACACCGTGGTCAACCCCGCGGGTGATCAGATGCGCAAAAACGACGGCGGCAAGCCCGTCCTTGGCGGCGTTGCCCAGATAGTCTTTCCAGGCCGCGCGGAACGGTGTGTGCAGCACGAATTCCTGGCTCTGCGGATCGTATGTGGCGGTGGTGCCGATGCTGGCGACATCGGAGCCATGCCCCGTTTCCGTCATGGCGAAGGCGCCCGGAATATCCATGTTCATGATCCCCGGCAACCACTTGTCGTGGTGTTCCTTGGTGCCCAGGTGGAGCACGGCTGAGCCGAAGAGCCCCCATTGGACACCGGCCTTGATCTGCAGCGACGGATCCGCCACCACGAGTTCCTCGAAGCCAGCGATGTTGCCGCCGTGGTTGTCTTCGCCGCCGAGGTGTTTCGGGAACGCGCGGTGGACGGCACCGCTGTCCACGAGGTATTTGAGCTGACCGGTTACCCGTTCCCGGTGTTCGGTCATGGTCAGCCCGTCGATGCCCTGAACCTCGGGGCGGCCGGCCAGCTCGCGTGCCTGCCGTCGGATGTCCGCCCATTTGCCGAGGAGATGGCCGCCCAGAGCGGCAACATCGACGGCGGCCGGGGCCGCGATGCCGTCTTCCGGGAGTTCGGGGGCGCTTGTTTGGGGGACTGTCACTTGGGTCATCCTTGATCCTTCAGCTGGTGGTTTTGTTCTTGTTGCTAGTGCTGGTGCCGGCATTCGACGCGATCTGGGCGATACCGTCAAAGAGCCAACCGGTGAGCTGCTCCGTCATTTGCTCCCTGCTGGGCTTATCGTCACCTTCGGGTGTTCCGAGCCACTGCTCGCCAGCCGCACGGACCATGCCGATGGCGGCGGGAGGCCAGTATGCGGCTTTGAGCTGGGCTTCGGTGCTCATGCCGGCTGTCAGATGGGCACGGAACGGAGCCGCCATCATGGTCGTCACGGCCGCGAAAAAGTGGCTCAGGACCGCTGCGCCACCGGCGCCGTCCGCCTCGATTCCCGTTGGAGCAGATGGGTCTGCTCCGCCGGGCCGGGTAACAAAGGCATAGACATGGGGCGATGATTCAGCCATCTGCAGGTAGACCGAAACCATCGCGTGCAGGCCTTCGCGGGCCGTTGTTGCTGTCTCCGCCGCTTCCTGCAGTTTGTTCTGCATGCGTCCGATCACCACTTCGCCGACCGCCCGCTGGAGACCTGCCTTATCGCCGAAATAGCGGTAGAAGACCGGCTTGGAGGTGCCTGCCGCCGCGGCGATCTCTTCCATCGAAGCGTCCGGGCCCAGCCGGTGCACAGCCTGCCGGGCCGCCCTGATGAGTTCACGGCGCCGGGTAACCCGATGGGCATCCCACCGCGCCGATCTTCCATCTGCTGCAGGTTGTCCGTGCGCAAGAGCTGTATTCACGATACCTAGCGTATCAGGTACGCTAGGTAGCAGTAATGCTGATCTGCCACCAAGCTCCGAGGAGAATGCCCCCATGGCTGCTTCACCAGATGTATCCGCCGCTTCCACTGACTCCGCCGCTGGTGCGGGAATCCGCAAGGCGGTAGTCATCGGTGGAAACCGCATCCCCTTCGCCCGTGCCAATGGCGCCTACACCAACGCCAGCAACCAAGACATGCTCACGGCGGCACTCGACGGCCTGGTTGCACGCTTCGGCCTGCAGGACGAACGTATCGGCGAAGTCGCCGCCGGGGCGGTACTCAAGCACTCCCGGGACTTTAACCTCACCCGCGAAGCCGTGCTCGGCTCCGCCCTCTCACCGGAGACGCCCGTTTACGACCTGCAGCAGGCCTGCGCCACTGGGTTGGAAACGGTCATGGGACTAGCGAACAAGATCAAACTGGGCCAGATCGAATCGGGAATTGCGGGCGGTGTGGATTCCGCCTCGGATGCACCGATAGCAGTCAGCGAGGGACTGCGCGCAGTACTGCTGGAGCTCAACCGCGCGAAGACCCTACAGCAGAAGCTCACGGCTGTGGCCAAACTCAGACCAAAGGACCTGGCACCCAACGCCCCTGGTACGGCCGAACCTCGTACCGGGCTGTCGATGGGGGAGCACCAGGCCCTCACCACTGCCGCCTGGAACATCCCCCGGGAAGCACAGGACGAACTGGCCCTGGCCAGCCACAAGAACCTCGCCGCTGCCTATGACCGCGGCTTCTTCGACGATCTCGTCACCCCTTACCACGGCCTCACCCGCGATGCGAATCTTCGCGCCGACACCTCGCTGGAGAAGCTTGGCAAGCTTGGACCGGTATTCGGCAAAAGCCTGGGCGAGAAAGCAACAATGACCGCCGGCAACTCCACGCCGCTGACCGACGGCGCCTCGACGGTCCTGATCGGCTCGGAAGACTATGCCCGCGCGCACGACCTGCCTATGCTTGCGGACATAGTCGACTCGGAAGCGGCAGCCGTGGACTTCGTGCATGGCAAGGAAGGGCTGCTGATGGCACCGGCCTACGCCGTGCCCCGGTTGCTGGCGCGGAACAACCTCACCTTCGATGACTTCGACTACTTTGAGATCCACGAAGCTTTTGCCGGCACCGTGCTGTGCCATCTGGCGGCGTGGGAGAGCGAAGAATTCTGCCGCAACAAGCTCGGGCTGGACAAACCGCTCGGCGCCATCGACCGCAGCAAAGTCAACGTCAACGGTTCGTCGCTCGCGGCTGGTCATCCCTTCGCAGCGACCGGAGGACGGATTGTAGCGACGCTCGCCAAGCTGCTCCATGAGAAAGCGGCAGCGGAGGGCAACCGCGGACGTGGACTGATTTCGGTCTGCGCAGCAGGTGGACAGGGCGTCGTCGCCATCCTGGAGGCCCGCTAAGCCATGACGGATTCCTACCTGACGCTCGTCAACACCGGGCTGTCCAAGAACATTGCAAAGAAGCTTGGCCTGCCACGGCCGGCCATCCTGCGGCGTTACCACCCGGGCCAGCCCTTGGTTCCCGGACCCGTGCTCCTGATCGGCAGCAGTGCCGGTACCGAGACGCTGGCCACGGAACTACTGGCCTGGGGACTCGATGTGCGCCGTCACGCCGGGCCCAAGGACAAGCTGGGGGCGATCATCGCCGTGCTGGACGAGGTATCCGATCCCGAGAACCTTGCCGAGCCCATGTTGGCCGTCGGCTCCTCGCTGCGGAGCCTCCTCCCGGGTGGGCGCGTCGTGACGATCTCGCGTCCGGCCTCCACCGCCGATGCGCCGGCACGGGCCGCTGCCCGGCAGGGGATCGAGGGCGCGCTGCGCTCCCTGGCACATGAGCTGCGTGGCGGCGCTACCGGAAACGGCATCCTGCTCGACGACGCCGTGGACGCCCAGGCGCCGAGCGCGCTGGCAGCCCTGCGCTTTTTCCTGTCCGGACGCAGTGCATATGTGGACGGCCAGTTCCTGCTCGTCGGGTCGCCACAAGGGGAGCTGCCGGCAGACTTTGACCGGCCGCTGGCAGGGCAGGTCGCCGTCGTTACCGGTGCAGCCCGTGGCATCGGCGCTGCCATAGCCAAGGTCCTGCACCGCGACGGCGCGCGGGTCATCTGTGTGGATGTACCGGCCGCCGGCGAGCAACTGGCGAAGGTATCCAACGAAACCGGCGGAACGGCGCTGCAGCTCGATATCACCAGTGAAACCGCCGGGCAGAAAATCCTGGAACACGCGCACAGCCGCTATGGAAGGCTGGACATCGTGGTCCACAATGCCGGCATTACCCGGGACAAACTGCTGGCGAACATGGATGAAGCAAAGTGGAATTCGGTGATCAGCGTCAATATCGCCTCCCAGCTGCGGATCAACGAGGTACTGCTCGCCTCCGAGCTGTTCCCGCAGGTTCCGCAGGTGGTCTCGCTTGCTTCGACCAGCGGCATCGCCGGCAACCGGGGGCAAACCAATTATGCGGCCTCCAAAGCCGGGGTCATCGGCATGGTTGCCGCCTCCGCGGCGGCCTTCGCCGAACGCGGCGGCACCATTAACGCCGTCGCCCCCGGCTTCATCGAAACCGAGATGACGGCAAAGATTCCCATGGCGACGCGGGAAATCGCACGCCGGATGCTGCCGTCCCTGCAGCAGGGCGGACTTCCGCTCGACGTCGCCGAGACGATCTCCTTCCTGGTCAGCGATGCGGCGGGCGGCATTAACGGACAGACCTTGCGGGTCTGCGGCCAGAGCCTGGTGGGTGCATGAGCACCCGCGAAGCCATTGCGCTCCCGGAGCTGCCGTCCCTGTCCAAGCTGTATGTCAGCGCGCTGTCGACGGCCGCGCGGACCAAGCTGGGGGCGCTGGAACGCAGCCATGCCCTGCCCCACGTGCAGCACACCGTCACGGGTGTGCAGGTCAGCCTGGAGCACGTCACCACGTTCCAGCACCTGCTGCACGGCACGGTGCGGGACAGCCTGCCCTCCGTGTTCGTCCACTCGGCAGCGTTCCCGGTAGTCATGAGTGTGCTGACGCGCCCGGATTTCCCGCTCCCGCTGCTGGGCATGGTCCATCTGGGCAACCGGGTGCGGCACCTGCGCAGCATCGACTACAGCGAACCCCTGGCGGTCACCGCATGGGCGGAAAACCTGGCCGGCCATCACGCCGGCACCTGCGTTGACGTGCGTGTCGATGTCCAGGCAGCGGGGGAGAACGTCTGGGAGGGCACGTCCACCTACCTGGCCAAGGGACTGTACGTTCCCGGGCTGGACAAGGCGAGCCGGCCCGAAAGGCAGGACTTCGTGCCGCCCCAGCCGACGGCCAAATGGCGCCTGGGCCCGGAAGCGGGACGGGAGTATGCCGCCGTCTCCGGCGACTTCAACCCGATCCACCTGAGCGCACTGTCCGCCAAGATCCTCGGTTTGAAACGGTCAATTGCTCACGGCATGTACCTGGCCGCGCGGGTCATCAACAGTGTCGAGGCCGTCGCAGCGGAGCCGTTCGCCTGGGACATCGAGTTCGCCGCACCGGTGTTCCTGCCGGCAACGGTTGCTCTGCGGATCGAGGACCACGAAGCGGACGGCCGGTGGGATTCCGCGGACTTCACCGGCTGGGGCGAGCGCAGCCACCGCAAGCACTTCAGCGGCAGTGTACGCGCGCTCTGACGCGCCGGAAGTATGCTTGGCACCATGACTGAAGACCACCGATTTCTGAGGCGTGCCCGCGAGCTGGACACAGCGGACCGGTTGGCGTCGTTCCGGGCCCGCTTTGTGGGGCACGACGACGCCACGGTCCCCGCCTACCTTGACGGCAACTCCCTGGGACGCCCGCTCCAAGCCAGTGTGGAACGGGTCCAGGAACTGATGATGCACCAGTGGGGCGGCCGTCTGATCCGCGGCTGGGACGAGGCCTGGCTGCAGTTGCCGAAAAGCATCGGGGACGAGTTGGGCCGGGTGGCACTGGGCGCGGCGCCGGGCCAGTGCATCGTGGCGGATTCCACCACGGTGCTCCTGTACAAACTGGCCCGGGCCGCAGTCCAGGCCCGCCCCGGACGTAACAGGATTGTCATTGACCGCGACAATTTTCCCTCCGACCGGTTCATCGTGGAGGGCATCGCGGACGAATGCGGACTCGAACTGGACTGGCTCGAGGCACCGCAGGATGGCGGCGTGGACGCCGGACTGGTCCGGTCCGTCGTAGGTCCGGATACGGCGCTGGTGCTGCTCAGCCACGTGGCCTACCGGTCCGGGTATCTGGCCGACATGCCCGCGATTACGCAGGCAGTGCACGACGCCGGGGCCCTGGTCTTGTGGGATCTGTGCCATTCCGTTGGTGTTGTCCCGGTGGAGCTGGACGCCTGGGGCGTGGACCTCGCCGTCGGGTGCAGTTACAAGTACCTCAACGGCGGTCCCGGCGCCCCGGCCTGGGCCTATGTCAGGGCCGAGCATCAGCATTTCCGCCAGCCGATCCATGGGTGGATCGGCAGCGCCGAGCCCTTCGAGATGGGGCAGGGCTATGAGCCGGCAGCGGGCATCGGCCGGTTTGCAAGCGGGACACCCCCGATTATCGGCATGACGGCCATCCAGGACATGGTGGACCTGATCGGCACCGCCGGAATCCACAATGTCCGTGCCAAGTCCGTGGCCCTGACGGAATTTGCCGTCGAGGTGACGGACGAGCTGCTGGCGGGCTACGGCGTCGTTATTTCCTCACCTCGGGACCACGTGCAGCGCGGCAGCCATATCACCATCGACCATCCGTCCTTCGAGAAAGTGGTGGGCAGGCTCTGGGACCAGGGAATCATTCCGGACTTCCGCGAACCCGACGGCCTGCGGCTGGGACTATCGCCCTTGTCCACCAGCTTCGAAGAAGTCTACGTCGGGGTGGCAGCAATCGAGGCGGAACTGGCGCTCGGCTGATCGCGGCTGTCAGCCGACGGCCAGGCCGGACAGGACAGGCATGGCGACGGCGGCGCTACGCGAAGTGGTCCACCGCGTGCTGGTAGCTGTGGGCGGTCAGGGCAGCGGTCTGTTCCCAGCCGAAGGCGGCGGCATGGATCGCCGCGCTGGCCCCGAGGCGGTGGCGGAAGTCCGGGTACTCGTACAGCTCGCGCAGGGCCGAGGCCCAGTCCTGTGCCGCATGTCCGTCCACCAGCAGCCCGGTAACGCCGTGGCTGACCGCCGAGGGCAGGCCCCCGACGTTGGTGGCGACCACCGGTGTACCGCAGGCCTGTGCCTCAAGCGCCACGAGGCCGAAAGACTCGCTGTAGGAGGGCACTGCCACGACGTCGGCGCTGCGGAAGTGGTCGGCCAGGTCGGCAGCGCCCACCGGTGGCAGCAGCCGGACCGTCTCCTCCAGGCCGAGCTGGTGTATCAGCGGTCCCAGTTCCAGCTTGCTCGCGCCGCTGGCTTCACCGATGACGGTGATCTGCAGGCGCATGTCCGGGCAGAGCTCCTTCAGGCGCGCCGCGGCGTGAACCAATACCTGCGGCCCCTTCAGTGCTTGGATCCGTCCGGCGAAGCAGATATGGAATACGTCCGGGGCGATGCCTGCGCTGCGCCGCGCCTCGTCCCGGCCTTCCGGCGTGAAGTTCGACAGATCCACACCGGGCGGAACCACATCGATCTTGTCGCCCGCGGATCCGTACAGCTCCTTGAGCTCGGTGGCCTCGGTGAGCGTGTTGGCTATGAGGCGGGCCGCGCCGTCAGCGACGTCCTGTTCACCGGCGATCCTGATTTGCGGCTCCGCGGATTCGCCGGACTGCAGGTGGCGGTTCTTGACCTTGGCCAAGGTGTGCATCGAATGCACCAGGGGCACCCGCCAATCGCGCTGGAGTTGAAGCCCCACGGCGCCGGAGAGCCAGTAATGGGAATGGATCACATCGTAGGGTCCGGCGTTGTCGGCGGCCGTGAACCTGCGCAGTTCTGCCTCCAGCCGCGGCAGCAGCCGGGGGAGTTCCTCTTTGGGCACGGTGTCCGCGGGGGCACCGGGCAGGTGGATGACGCGCGCCCCCGGCCGCGGATACTCAACCGGCTGCTGATCCTCCACCGTGGAGCGGGTGAAGACATCAACCTGGGCGCCCATCGCGATGAGTTCCCGGGAGACCGCCCGGACGTAAACGTTCATGCCACCCGCGTCTCCGCCGCCGGGCACGGCCAGCGGCGAGGTATGGAGGGAGAGGACCGCGATTCGGCGCAGGGGGCGCATAGGCTTCCTTCCCTCAGGGCTGGCGGACTTAGCATCAACTTTAGTCGCTGCTGAACCTTCTGCCGGCCGCACGCGTCTGGATCAGTAAACGCGTTGGGGCCGATGAAACGTCACAGCCGGCCGCGGCGACGAAAGCCATCGGAGTTAAAGGGGAGCACCGCCATGGAGTACGAAGTCAATGGACTGCCGATGCATGTACTGCTGGTCCATGCCACGGTCATCGTCATTCCGGTTGCAGCGCTGTGCACCATTTTGAGCCTGGTCTGGCCGACGGCGCGGCGAAGGCTGGGCATTGTGACGCCGCTGATCGCCCTGGCCGCCCTGGTGCTGGTCCCGATCACCCAGCAGGCCGGCGAGTGGCTGCTGGAGCGGATCGATGAAACCCGGCTGGTCCAGGAGCACGAAGCGCTGGGCGAAATGATGTTGCCCTGGGTGATCGGCATCTTTATTGCCGCCTTGGGCCAATGGCTGTGGTTCCGCTACGGCACGACGGCGGCGGCCGGCATCCGCCGCAAGCTCGGCAAGGTGTGGACCCGGGTACTCGCTGCCCTGGCCGTGCTGGTGGTTGCAGCCGTGTGCGTGGGGGCGACGGTCATGATTGTCCAGGTGGGCGAATCCGGTGCCCGTGCCGTGTGGCAAGGCAGCTTCAGCGAGGGCTAGTGCATGGTAAACCGGCGGGCCACTACTGCGGCTGCACCGGGGATGGCCAGGGCGGGCAGCAGAAAGCTGTTCCGGGCATCCAGCACCGCCGGCGGAAGCGGCCGCCCGAGCGCCATATTCAGGTGGGCCTGCCAGCCTGCCGTAGCGGCTGCGGCGCGCCGTCTGCGGTCGAACACGCGCAATTGTTCGCCGGTGTCCTGTCCTTGAAGTGCCGCGGAAATGATCGGGGCAAGCGCGGCAGCATCCAGCCACCCCAGGTTCATGCCCTGTCCGCCGATCGGGCTGATTTCATGGGCGGCGTCACCGATCAGGGCAACGCGGCCGTGGACCATCCGGTGGACCCGCCGCCAGCGCACGGCGAACGAGCTGAGCATCGAATTCGTGGCGACGTCCACGGTACGGCCGGTGCGCCCGGAGATCAGATCGGCCAGCCGGCCCGGCTCCGGCGCAGGATCCAGCGCGCGGGTCCGGACCACCCAACGGCGCAGGCCGCCGGGCAGTGGAAAGGACTCGACGATGCCGTCCGGCTCCAGGTAGAGAACGGCGGTGGCTCCGTCGGAGGTGTTGTCGGCGAAGTCGCCCATCAGGTAGGTGTCGGGGTAGCGCCGCGATGCCACGGGCACCTTCAGGAGGTCCCTGACAGTGGAGCGGGCGCCGTCGGCCGCCACGGCCAGCCGGGCGTAGACCTCCTCCCGTCCTGGGTCGGTGCTGCCGCCGGCACTGCCAGCGGTCCCGCCGCAGCGGCTGACTTCCAGCGTCACCCGGCCCCCGCCGTCGTCAATCCTTTGGGCCGTCCTGCCGTAATGGACCCTGCCGCCGAGCGTGTGCAACTGCTGCTCCAGGATCCGCTCCGTTAGTACCTGGGGCACTGCGAGCACGTACGGATGCGGCCCGGGCACGCACCCGAAGTCCAGGACGGCGATATCGCGGCCACTGCGCCGCGCCACTCCGTCCCTGATCTGCACACCGGCGGCAATGAGCTCTTCCGCTACGCCGGCTTCGGCCAGGACGGCGAGCGCGGGCGGGTGGATCCCGATAGCACGCGAATGATCACTCCGCCGCCTGCGCTGCTCAAGGATAACGACGTCGAGGCCGCGCTGCCGGAGCAGAATTCCGAGCAGCAGCCCTACGGGACCGGCGCCCACGATGGCAACGTCATGCATCGCTCTGCGGCCTGTAGGTGAGCAGATGGTGGAAGGGCCTCTTGGTGCTGACCGTCCAGCCCGGCGGCACAATCCGGGCAAGTTCGTGGGTGGTGTAGCTGCGGCGGATGGACGTCAACCCGTCGGCGCGGATGAAGGAACCGGGGAAGAACGGCAGCGTCCCGACGGAAAAAAGGCCGTAGGCCACCGGGCTGCGGCGGATGTCGTTGTGGATGGCGGCGCGGGCGCACAGCTGCTGCGAGTCTGACAGCAGCGCCGTCAGCTGGGCGGCATCCAGGTGGTGGAGCAGGTGGTTGGAAGTCACGAGGTCAAAGGTGCGTCCCTCTGCCACCAATTCGGAACTGAGCGCGCGGTGGAACACCAGACCGTCCACCTTCGGCCGGGAGACGGCGAAGGCATGCGCTCGCTCATCCGGGTCGATCGCGGTGATCACCAGCGGGATGCCGTCGCGGGCGGCCCACTTGGCGATCGCCCGGGGAATGTCGCCGCCGCCCGAGCCGATATCCAGCAAGGTGTTGGGACCGTTCGGCCTCAGCAACGGGCGCAGCTGCCGCCGGTAGACGCCATGCCAGCCCGACACGGCCCAGTTAATGAGCGGAAACTGCCGGTAGGTGCGCGCCAGCTTCCGCTCATCGCAGTCAGGCCGGTCCATCTCCTCGACGGCATCGACCGCCCGCTCGGCCAGAAAACCCACTGCTGCCTGCCGCGCCTAGGAGGGCGCTGAACAAGGGGCAATTTTGGGCCGTGGGGTTCGCTTTCGTGCCCTTTCCGGGGCCTTGGGCGGCGCGCTGGGGGGTCTCCATTCC
>NZ_JAODLR010000008.1 GCF_025960875.1 Crystallibacter permensis
CACACCACAATTTAGTGGCTACAAACGGTGGTACAAAAGAGGGCTGATCACCCGGAACCACAAGGAACCAGGGCGATCAGCCCACGTAACTTCGGCCTAAGCCTTCTTGAGCTGGCGGGCCCGCAGGAGCGGGGCGAAGAATTCGGCCAGCTCCGCAGTCGCCGTCAGCGGCAGGATGTTGGCCACGTACTGGTCCGGCCGGACCACCACGACGACGCCGCCGCGGTCGAGACCGCGCGCTTCGAAGATGTCCTCATCCTTGCCAACGCCGAAGACCTTCTCAAGGTTGGTCAGCTGGAACGGCCCAACGTTGGGCTTGAACACGTCGGGCACCGCATTGATGTCGACGTTTTCGTGCTTCTGCTGGTAGATGACCTTCACATCGAACCAGGCGTCGAGGTCCGCGCCTTCCGGGGTGGCCGCGAGCGGCGAGTCAGGGGCGTTCTTCAGCCATTCGGCAAAGTCGGCGACCGGCGAGGCTGCCCCGGCCTTCGCCTGGTCAGCGAAGACGTAGATGCGCCAGCGGCCGTCGGCGGTGGCCAGGTGTCCGAGGTGGAGCGGGTTCGTGTCGCAGACGCGCGAGACCTTGGCGGACTTGAAACGCTTGCCGAGGGGGAACCCGGTGGCGAGGTCCTGGTGCGCGTTCTCGCCGGTCAGGATCGAGGGGGCATACTCGGTCATGAAGCCCGCGGGGAACTCGGCGGTGCGGACGTAGAAGTCCTCAAGCTCGGAGGGGGAGCTGAACTCTTCGGGCTTCTTCGCCATCAGCGTCGACCATTCCTTGTCGAAGTCGATGAGGTTCTTGGCCACAACCTGGCGCTCGGCCGAGTAGGTGGACAGCAGGCTCTCCGGAGCGCGGCCTTCCAGCACATGCCCGAGCTTCCATGCGAGGTTGAAGCCGTCCTGCATGGAGACGTTCATGCCCTGGCCGGCCTTGGCGCTGTGGGTGTGGCAGGCGTCGCCGGTGATGAAGACGCGCGGGGTCCGGGTGCCGAGGTCCTCAAGGTGCACGTCGTCAAACCTGTCGGTGAGGCGGTGGCCCACCTCGTAGACACTGTGCCAGGCAACGTTCTTCACATCGAGGGTGTAGGGAGCCAGGATCTCGTTGGCCTTGGCGATGATCTGCTCGATGGAGGTCTTGCGGACCGCACCCTTGTCATTCTCGGGCACGACGCCGAGATCGACGTACATGCGGAAGAGGTATCCGCCTTCGCGGGGGATCAGCAGGATGGAACCGCCGTCATGCGACTGAATGGCGCACTTGGTGCGGATGTCCGGGAAGTCGGTGTTCGCGAGGACGTCCATGACGCCCCATGCATGGTTGGCCGCGTCTCCCGCGAGGGTGCAACCGATGGAGGCGCGCACCTTGCTGCGGGCGCCGTCGCAGCCGACAACGTACTTGGCGTGCACCACGCGCTGCTGGCCTTCGTCCGGTCCGGCGCTGCGTACCAAGGTGACCTTAACGGGGTAATCGCCCTCGTCGGTGACCTCCAGGCTGCTGAACTCCCAGCCGAAATCGGGCTTCAGGCGTGCCGGGGAGTTGTGGGCAAACTCGGCGAAGTAGTCCAGCACGCGGGCCTGGTTGACGATCAGGTGCCGGAATTCGCTGACGCCGTGCTCGTCATCGAGGGCGCGGCCGCCGCGGACGATGTGCTTGGGGTTGTCCGTGTCCGGGCGCCAGAAGTTCATTTCCGTGAGCCAGAAAGCCTCGGCAGTGATCTCCTCGGCGAAGCCGAAGGCCTGGAAAGTCTCGACGCTGCGGGCCTGGATGCCGTCCGCCTGGCCGAGCTCCAACCGTCCGCCGCGGCGTTCGACCAGGCGCGTGTTGATGTTCGGGAACTGGGCGAGCTGGGCGGCAGCAAGCATGCCTGCCGGCCCGGAGCCCACGATGAGGACGTCGACCTCGTCGGGGAGTTCCGAGGGGCGGTCGATGCCGACACCGGCAGCCGGCTGGACTTTCGGGTCACCTGAAACGTAACCGTGGTGATGAAACTGCACGGGCTTTCCTCACTTCGTTGTGCCGTTGTCGGCTGGTTCGGTGTTCAATAATAGAACATGACGCTCGATAATCGAATAGCTTTCGGTGTAAATACTGTAAGGCAAACATGACGCACGTAACAACTACTGTTTCGGCGAAAGGGGGAATGTGGGGTATATCGGTGCCTGGCCCGCTCAGCGAGTAGGGCGCACCAGGAATTGGCGTCCTTCTTCGCTGGTGTACTGCAGGCCTAGCCGAGTCAAAGTAAGACGATGACGGCAGCGGATGCGTACCGAGTGGCGTGCGTCCGCTAGGGCGCGGGATTTCCGACGATGTTAACGCCGAGAGCTTGGAACCGCAGTGTCAGCCAGTCGAGCTGATTCGGGAAGGCGAACGCGCGTTTGCCATCCTCTCGCGGTACCAGATCGCTGCTGACGACGCGATCACCGAAGAGAACATAGGTGCGCGAGGTGTCGTGCCGGTTGCTCATCCACACAAGCCCGCTACGTGTGGCTGCGGCGCCGCGACAAGCGCAGGCTCGAACACAAAGTTATGCATGCGGTGCTGTCCCTGCCGTTCCTCGGCATGTCCGCGCTCATGGTGATGGGCGCGCTTGCGTCGCAATAGGCTCTCGACTACTCGAAGAAGTCCTCATCAATTTCTGCGACAGTGTAAGTCTTGGCGACCTGAACGCCGACGCCATGTCGGATCATGAGATCTGTGAGTTGTTTTCCATCGATAAGGATGACCCTAGTTGGAATCGATTTAGCGTATTCCAGCGCCCCGTTAGAAAACCTGCTGGTCGTAATGAAGACTCCACGTGTTGCTCCCCGACCAGCAAGTGCGCCGACGAATCCCTGGATCGCTTCGCGTCCGACCGTGACCTCTGGAGCGTAGCGTTTGGCTTGGATATAGATCTGGTCGAGACCGAGGGCATCCTGGTCAATGACACCATCCACGCCACCGTCTCCTGATCCCCCGATCCGCCGGCCACGGTTCTCTGCGCCGCCATATCCCATGGCGAGCATGAGCTTGACCACGGCCTCTTCAAAGAAATCGGGGTGCCTTTCCTGTAGCCGCTTCAAGAGATCAGTGGCAAGGTCCGCCCGAAGCAACTCAATTCCCCGGTCGATCTGTTCCGTCGGGTCAAGCTCGGAGTCTTCGTCAAAAGTGTCAGCCGGATCTGCTTTCGAGACGTTCTGCCTTCGCGGTTCGTAGTCTCGATATGCTGGGATTTCCTTCAGCTCATTCTGACTAAAGCCGTGAGGATATTTAGCGAGCAGTTGCTTACCGAGATCCGTAATAACAAACCGGCCTCGCTCCGGCTTGGCTACTGCAGTAGCCCGAGTTAGATCGGACATCGCCCATCCAATACGGTTTTCTGCCTTCGACTGACCTGAAGCCAGCATAATGGCCCGCTGCTCAGGAGTTATCCCCGCCTCATCCAGAACTTCAGCAACGAGGTCACGGCGAACTCTCGGTTTGCCATCAGCGAGAACCTGGAGGACAGGATGCAGGAACTCGCCCCACTTCGGAATCGGTTCATCGGCGGTTGCAGCGAAGTCGTCGATCATTGTTCTCCTGAGAGATCTCGATTTTGCGCTTACGACGTGATGGATAGCTATATCGGAGTCTAGGCGAAGTTCCCGACTTTCTGCCGGTTATGGAAGAAAGCTGATGAGGCAGATGGATCCCCTGGCGTTGGGAATCAAATCGTCATGTTTTTTTCACTTCGGCTTGAGGTGCCGCTGTCCATCCCGATACTTCCGCTTGGATAAGAGCAGATCGCCGAGCGGGCCGCTGGGCAGATGGATCCATCCTTCCTGACGGGCAGCTTCGAGGTGTTCGTCGCCCGGCAGCAGTGTTGCTCCCATGAGGGCGGCGCGGGTTGTCAGAGATGCGATGAGGGAATCCAGCAGGTCATCCGATGCAATCAGGGCATTCCGATGTGGTCCGAGGTCCAGCCACGGTGCCAGCTCTTCCAGCTGTTTCAGAATGAGGTTGCGGACCTCCGATTCAGGTGTTCCCTTGCCCTTGTATTTCCGCGCTTCGATGTTCCACAACTTGAGGGAAGCCGCCGGGTAGACCTCTATGAGCAGGCCAGATCCATCAAGGGGTTGGTATCCGTGTTCCTTGGCAATTTTGGCTTGGATGACCGCGCAGCGCATGGCAGGGTGGGCCAGTCGGTCCGCCGAAACGCTCAGCGGAATCAAGCCGGTGATGCTCGTGACGAACCGGTCGCAGTCCCGGTAAGCGAGGAGACGGCGGCCAGCAATTCCGTCGTGCTGGAGCACTGAACTCGCGTCGCGGTTCAGGTGGCCCGTGAGAAATGGCAGCAGCGCTTGCGGCCAGCCGACAGGGCAGTCAACGCCGGTTGCATCCGCGCGCGCGAAGAGGCCGACGATGTCTTCGTCGGTGACGCCGAGCTGCAAATGGGTCAACCGCGCGGCATCAGGTGCCCAATCGAGGACGGCCGCAGCGGTTTTCTTCGGATCTGCGGCAAGATCGATGCCGAGGGTCTTCATGCGCCTACTCTATTTGTGGCCGGTGAACATGTACGTGCTGGCGGATGAGGAATCAACAACCCGACGAGAGGACTCTTGAGTGAGTGACGCCGGTGAGTTCGTGGACGCCGCGCTCCAGCATGAATCGTCTTGGGAACGTGCCGAGGCCTGGGAAGCGCAGCTGGGTGACGGCCTGAGTTACTACGGTGCGTCGGTAGGCGCTGTCCGCGGAACAGTGCGCGACGCCGGCAGGCGCTACCCTAGGCTGTCGCACGACGAGATCACGGCGCTGAGCTCCGAGCTGTGGGCGGTGCCGGTGTTTGAGCGCCGCCTCGCCGCCGTCGTTCTGCTGCAATCCAACCTCCGTCTGCTGGACAATTCGGACCTCACGCGGCTGGAGGGCTTTGTGCGCTCGGCCCGCATGCCATCCCTGGTCGATCCGCTGGCCGTGGACGTCGTCGGCCCCATGGTCGAGGGGCTGGGTGTACCGCAGCGTGTCCGCGCGGATGCGGTGTTGGACCGCTGGGCGGAGGACGACGACGTGTGGCTGCGTCGCGCCGTCGTACTCTCGCCGTTGCGGGCTCTTCGGAAGGGCGGAGGGGACTGGGACAGGTTTGCCCGGCGCGCGAAGATCCTGCTCGAACAGTCCCAAGACGCCGGCACGGAGGGCGAAGTGGTTCGCGAAGCGGTTGCCCTGGTGCTCGCAGAAGTGGCGAAAACCAGGCCGGAACTTCAGCTGCCGCCGTAGGCCTCCGGGACAGGCCCTCTCCAAGTCCGGGAGGCAGATTTTTGATGGAACCGAAGCGGCAGCGGGTATAAGATCAGGCCTCATCGGGCCGGAAGGCCGGCCCGTCCTGGCGCTTCGGCCGGGAGCAGGCCGAAATATTGCCGGGCTGAGCAGGAAGGCCAGCCATGGAGCACATTCGGGCCCTCGAGCAGTCGATGAATCCCTACCCCCACTACGAAGCGATGCGCGAAACCGCGCCGGTTTTCCACGATGAGCAAACCGGCATCTGGCACGTTTTCAAGTACGACGACGTTCACCGCGTCCTGTCCGAGCACGCCACGTTTTCCTCCCAGATGCCGCCCGGTGATCAGTCGGAGACGGGCCAGCTGTTCGCGGCCAGCCTGATCAACACCGATCCGCCGCGGCACCGGCAGCTGCGCTCGCTGGTCAGTCAAGCGTTCACGCCAAGGGCAGTTGAGGCACTTGGCCCGCGCATCTCGGAGCTGACTGGGGAACTGCTGGGCCGGTTCGCCTCGGCAGGAACGGCCGACCTGGTCAAGGAACTCGCCTATCCGCTGCCGGTGATCGTGATCGCGGAACTGATGGGTATACCGCCCGAAGACCGCGACCGTTTCAAGCTCTGGTCCGATTCCATCGTCAGCCAGACCACGGGCGGTGACGGCGAAGCCGACCATGCGCTCTACGGTGAGATGGTCGAGTATTTCCTGGCCATGATCGAACAGCGACGGCGAACCCCGGGAAACGACCTGATCAGCGCATTGCTGGCGGCGGAGATCGACGGGCAGCAGTTGACCGTCCCCGAACTGCTGGGCTTCTGTGCCCTGCTGCTGGTGGCCGGCAACGAAACGACTACCAACTTGATCGGCAACGCCGTGCTGACCTTTACCGAACATCCCGACACCGTCGAGCGACTGCTGGCCGAGCCGGAACTGCTGCCGCACGCTATCGAGGAGGTGCTGCGCTATCGGTCCCCGGTCCAGGCCATGTACCGGACAACTGCCGTCGATGCCGTGTTGGGGGACCAGCGCATTCCGGCTGGCTCCGTACTCATCGCCTGGATCGGTTCGGCCAACCGCGACCCGCAGCAGTTCGAACGGGCGGAAGAGTACGACGTCGACCGCCCGCCATTCCACCACCTCGCCTTCGGCCAGGGGGTCCACTTCTGCCTCGGGGCCCCGCTGGCCCGGCTGGAGGCCAGGATCGCGCTGCAGTCCGTGCTCTCCCGTTTGCCCGGAATCTCGGTGGTGCCGGATCAGCCGCTGGAACGAGTGGACAGCACGATCATCTACGGCCCCAAGCGGCTCCCGGTCACTTGGCAGCAGGAGTGAGCGCACCCCGACCGTCTGCCCGGCAGGAATTTCGGCTCCCGCTGGCTCAGGCTGGTCGCCGGGGCCGCCGGTTCTTGAGGTACTCGGCTGGCATTCCTGGCCCGATCCGCACCTTCACCTCGGCGGGATCTATCGGTCCGCATTTGGCACATACAGTTGCCTGCCTGACCTCCCCGCCGCATGCCGAGTGGTCGTAGAGGATAGGTGGCTCTCCGGGAGCGGCCCAGCGGTCTCCCCATTGCGTGAGTGCGATCAACGCCGGGGCAAGGTCGCGGCCCTTGGCGGTCAGCAGGTATTCGTGCTGCGTCGGCTGCTCTGAGACCTGACGTCGCTCCATGATGCCAGCCGCGAGAAAGGCATCGAGGCGGGCCTTGAGGATGTTGGTCGCGATGCCCAGGTTGTGCTGGAAATCGTTGAAGCGGGTCACCCCTGCAAAGAGGGCATCGCGGACGATCAACAAGCTCCAGCGTTCACCTACCACTTCGAGAGCGCGAGCGATGGAACACACTTGGGATTCATACGTCTTGCCGAGCATATAAAAGAGCATACCCACAACGCTTGCATGATGAAAGTGTCGCGGAGTAGTATGACTTGCATCACACAAGTAGCGCGTCGATCCGTTGGCGCAACCCATGGTCGGCGCGAAGATGATTGGAAGTCGTCATGAACAGCCTCACCAAGACCTTTTCGGTCGATCAGACTCCCGAAGAAGCCTTCCGTGCGATAACGAATGTGCGCGGGTGGTGGTCAGGAGAGATTGAAGGAGGAACCGAGACTCTCGGCGACGAATTCACCTACCGCGTCCAGGGCATCCACTACTCAAAATTCAGGATCACCGAGCTGGTCCCAGCGAAGAAGGTCGCTTGGCTGGTCCTGGACAGCTATCTCAGCTTCATACACGACAAGGAAGAATGGACCGGAACGACGGTCAACTTCGAGCTCTTCGAACGGGACGGCCTCACGCAGCTGAGGTTCACCCACGAGGGCCTGCTGCCCGCGCACGAATGCTTCGATGTCTGTTCGGACGCGTGGGGCGAGTACATCAACGGGAGCCTGCGGCATCTGATCACAACCGGCTCTGGCTTGCCCAACTCGTATGAGCGCGATGAAGTGATCGAGGGGGTACGCGCAAGAGAAGGCAGGCTTTAAGCCAGTGATTCCACGACGACAGCGGGGCGCACCGAGGCGAGCCCCCGCCGTCGTTGTTGGTGCTATTCGGAGCGGAGGGCTGCTGCAACAGTGCCCGCCGCTGAGCGCTTATGCTCATCGGCGCCGCCGTCGTTGTTTGACGGCAAACGGTGCCCGGCTGCTTGGGTTCTGAGCGCTACTGCTGCGGCAGTTCCTGGACGATGAGGAACATGGCACCGGTGGGATCGGTCAGGGTGGCGACGCGGCCGAACGGGGTATCTTCTGCCGGCTGCACCACCTGCCCGCCGAGCGAGGTGGTCTTCTCGATCGCGGCGTTGGTGTTTTCGACGGCGAAGTAGATGCGCCAATGGGCAGGGATGCTTTCGGGCAGGAAGGAGCTGACGTCCATGATGCCGGCCTTGGCATTCTCGCCCGCGCCGAGGGTGGTGTACTTGAACTCATCGGTGTCGCTCAAGACGTCCGTGTCCCAGCCGAACACGTCCTGATAGAACTTCACTGTGGAGGGATAGTCGCGCGTGAAGATTTCGTGCCAGGCTGGCGAACCCGGTTCGGCAGCGAGCTGGAAGCCGGTATGGCCGCCGAATTCCCAAACGCCGACGGCGGCCCCTCCGGCGTCGCCGATCATCGCCATTTTGCCCTGCTCGGGAACCTCCATCGGCGGCATGAAAACCTGACCGCCACTGCTGGCCGCGGCCTGGGTGGTGGCGTCGATGTCATCCACGCGCAGGTAGGTGGTCCAGACGTCCGGGTAGCCGGACTGGCCGTCGTTTTTCATCAGGCCGGCGACGGACTGGCCGTTCTTGAAGGCCATGATGTAGCCGCCGTACTTTTCCTCATCGCCGGTCTCGTAGGTCCAGCCGAATAGTTCGGTGTAGAAGTTCTTGGCCTTTTCCGGATCCGAGGTCATCAGATCGATCCAGCACGGCGCTCCGGGGGTGATGTCGGGCTTGGGCATAGCGGTTCTCCTATCGATGGTGTGGAGATGGCAACAGGGGGAGTCTATGCCGGGCACCGGTGGGCGGCAATGGTAGCTAATGTTTATTGGGTTGAGCATGTACACGGGACTACGCTTTGAGGTGTACCTCACATCGATTTTGGAGTTCGTCATGCCATCATCAGAAAAACCAGCTCTGTCCCGACGTGCCATGCTCGGAGGGGTAGCAGCCGCGGGTGCGCTGCCCCTGCTCGTGCCTGCAACCGCCGCCGCTTCTACGAGACGGGCGCCGTTGCGTGCGGCTACCCGGACCAAAGCCGTTCTCCTGGGCACGAATGGCGGGCCGGGATGGGGCCTCACGGAGCCGCCGCGGATGGGCATTGCCTCCGCGTTGGTCGTGGGGGACCGCTACTACCTGATCGACGCCGGTGAAGGCGTCGGCTTCCGGCTCATGGAAGCGAAGCTGGGCAACTGGGAGGCCCGGGCTGCGCTGAGCGGACTTCGCGCCATCTTCGTAACGCACCTGCACTCGGACCACATCAGCGACCTCTCCAACATCCTGAGCCTGGGCCTTTATAACGGACTGTCGGCCGCGGACAGGCCTGTGCCGATCTGGGGTCCCGGCAACCGCGGCGACCTTCCGCCGGTGGCCGGTGACCGGCCCGCGCCGCCGGTTGTATCGCCGGAGAGCCCGACGCCGGGAACCAAGGAGACGGTGGAATCGATAGTCCGCACGTTTGCCACGGACTTTAACGACCGAGCGCGTGACGGCGGGACACCGGTACCGCAGCAGCTGTTTGCAGGCCAAGACATTCCGATCCCCGAACAGTACCTGGCGGACCCGAACGGCAACCCCCATCCGCGGATGAGCCCGGTGCCCTTCTATGAAGACGACCGGGTGAAAGTATCGACAACGCTAGTCCAACACGCCCCGGTCTTTCCTGCCCTAGCATTCCGCTTCGAGACCGACGACGGCGTTGTGGTTTTCTCCGGTGACACCGGTCCCAGCGAGAACCTTGTGGAGCTGGCCCAGGACGCGGACATCCTGGTCCACGAAGTCATCGCGGAGGAGTGGGCAGCCGAGCGCTATCCGGAACCGCGCAGTCCTGAAGCGGAAGCGGCCTACCAGCATCTGATCCAGTCCCACACCGCAGTGGAGGAAGTAGGCGCCATTGCCGAAGAGGCGGGCGTCTCCACCCTGGTCCTGAACCACTTTGTGCCCGGCGACTGGCCTGTAGGCAAGTGGCAGCGTGCCGCCCAAAAGGGCTTCAGCGGGAAGTTGATCATTGGGTCAGACCTGGACGAGATCGGGCTCTGACCATCGAAGAGGCAGGAGCCACCGCCGGATAGGCGGTGGCTCCTGCTCGAGTTCAGCGAAGCTTGTACTCAGTCCGCCGTCTGGTCCCAGCCATAGTCGGGGTAGTCGAAGAAGTCGCCGCCGTCGAGCGAATCGACTTGGCCGGTGGCCATTGAATCAACCAGCGACTCCAGTCCGGTCTGGACGGTCTGGACAAGCATGCCCTTCATCTTTTGGCCGAAGTCGTCGGACTGGCCCCGCACCTCGAAAAGCACGGTCGCCGAGCCGTTCAGCGCAAACGCTGAGCGGCCCTGCCCCGCATACTCCCGCTCCTCTGGATGGAAATAACGTCCGACGGCGGCAAGCGGGGATTGCGAGCCGTAGCTGTCCTTAATCCCATCGGCCACTGCCAGCGCATACCGGCGGGACTTGTCCTGGTCCAGTAACGGCCAGTCCTCCTGATACGCAGCGCCGTCGTTGACACCCAGCGGCGGGTAGTCCAGGGCGACGGAAATGTGCTTGCCGTCCTGTTCGCCTCCCGTCTGCTGGTCGCACGGTCCCATATGGTGCAGATCGACGACGGCGTCCACCTCGCCGAATTCTTCCTGCAGGTCCACGTAAACATCCCTGATGGTCCGGGACTCCGGCGCGAGGAAGAATCCTGCATCCTCCTGCAGGCCCGGTAGATCTCCGGGCTGAGGCACGTAGTCCAGGTTTGCGTTGAAATCGCGGTTCAAGTCGAACCCGGGCAGGTCGATGCCGCCGTTGCTCAATCGGTGGTACCAAGCCGGCTGGGATCCTTCGAGTTGCGGATGCAGACTTTCGACGTCGTCCCAGGACATGACATTGGTGCGGCGGTTGAGTTCGCCGCCGTCGGGATTCACCATAGGCATGGCGACCAACGTGACGCCTTCGAGCGCTTGCCGGGTTTCCTCATCGTTACTGGAGGCCAGCTTCTGGAGGATCCCCAGGAGGGCCTCGGTGCCGGTCCGTTCATTGCCGTGGATGGCGCTTTGGACGAGCAGCACGCGGTCACCCGTTCCGACCCGGGCCGTGTAGAGGTCACGGCCGAGCGCAGATTGGCCCACCACTTCGACTTCTACACGGCCGCTGCTGTTCTCTTCAATGCGCTCGAGCCGTGGACCGAGCTCCGCATAACTGGTCCAGCCACTGAACTGAGGATCATCGGAAGTCTTGCAGATACCTGCCCCTGGCGCGTTGGATTCCCCTGGGGCGGCTCCGGCGGGGACAGCGGTAACCATCGTGCACAGCATCGTTGCTGCACCAATGGCGCCGAGTAATCTGCGGGGACTTCTGGCGAAATTGCTCACTGGTTTCTCCTCATGCGAGTGATTGGGACAAACCAAGCGTTGCCAGAGCATCCTCTAGGGTCAATAGTCATTGATGGTATTGGGCTTGCAAACTACGAAGTAAATGTTTGTGGACGCGCTGCCCGGCCGCATGCATTGCTACTTCCTCGGTGGCGACAATGATGCCAGTGAACTTGTCCGCGTATTCACCGAGCTCAGGGTCAACGCTTCCGACGACGGCGAAAACCGGTTTGCGGGCGGTGCGGACGAGAATCGCCGAGATGATTTTGCCTTGGCCTGTTTGTGAGTCGAGGCGGCCTTCCCCGACGACGACGGCGTCGGCCTCTGCTACGTGCCGGTCAAAGTCCACTGTGTCGAGAATGAAGTCGGCGCCGGAGACCAGTTCAGCTCCGTAATGGGCCCACATGCCGCCGCTGAAACCTCCTGCAGCACCGGTTCGTGCCAGACCGCGGGGATCGTTCGGGTAGCCGGCAGCCTGCTGGTGTAATCGTTCGGTCAGGTGCTGAACTTGGGCCGGGTCGGCCCCTTTTTGCGGGCCGAATACTATTGCGGCGTCCTCGAATACGGTGGTCACGTCGCTCAAGACCACCACCTTCGCCCCGTGCAGGCCGCCATGGTCTTCGATGGCCGTCACAGCGCCGGTGCCGCCGTCCGTCGTCGCGCTCCCTCCGGCCGCGACGATGATCCGGGTGGCTCCGCGGCGCGCAGCGTCGGCCATGAGGAGCCCGGTGCCGTACGTGTCGGCGGTGAGGGCACTGCGCTCGCCGGAGCAGGGGAGGGTGATTCCGCTGGCAGCGGCCAGACCAATCACCGCCGTTCCGTCCGAAGCCAGTGCGTAGGAAGTGCGCAGTGGATCGCGCCATGGCCCCACGGTGTCTGCATCAACCTGTTCGGCACCGAGGGCGTCGCGAAGGATCTCGTAGGTTCCCTCGCCGCCGTCGGCCACGGGGAGTTCGACGGCGGTGCCTCCTGCCGCGCGCACGCCGCTGGCGATGTGGGCGGCCACTTCGTTTGCCGGGTAGGTGCCTTTGAAGCTGTCCGGCGCGATCAGGATTTTCATGGTGGTGATCAGAATCCGACGTTTTCGCGGCCCTTGAGGTTCAGCATCTCGCGGGCTTCGTCCGGGGTTGCGACTTCGAAGTTCAACGCCTCAAGGATCGTGCGGATACGCGTGACCTGTTCCGCATTGGAGGCGGCGAGTTGGCCGGGGCCGATCCAGAGCGAGTCCTCCAGGCCAACGCGCACATGTGAGCCCATGGCGGCGCCGATGGTGGCCAGCGGCATTTGGTTCTTGCCCGCACCGAGGATGGACCACTGGTAGTCTTCGCCGAGCAGCCGGTCTGCTGTGCGGCGCATGTGCATTAGGTCCTCTGGGTGGGCGCCGATGCCGCCGAGCAGCCCGAAGACTGACTGGACAAACAGCGGCCCCTTGGCCAGGCCTCGGCCGTGGAAGTGGGCCAGGTTGTTCAGGTGAGAGATGTCGTAGCACTCGAACTCGAAGCGCGTCCCGTTGCCATTGCCGATGTTCAGGATGGCTTCGATGTCGGCAAAGGTGTTTTTGAAGACCAGATCGCGGGACTTCTCCAGGCCTTCGCGCTCCCATTCGTGCTGGAACTCAGGGTAACGGTCCAGCATCGGGTAAAGCCCGAAGTTCATGGATCCCATGTTCAGCGAAGCGAGTTCCGGCTTGAACGTAGCCACTGGGAGCATCCGCTCTTCCACGCTCATGTGCGGCGAGCCGCCAGTGGTGATGTTGATGACGGCATCCGTGTTGGCTTTGAGCTTGTCCAGAATGGGCTGGAAGTGCTTCGGCTTCTGTGAAGGGCGCCCGTCCTTCGGATCGCGGGCGTGCATGTGCACGATCGCCGCGCCGGCTTCCGCAGCTCCAATGGCTGCATCGGCGATTTCCTCTGCGGTAACCGGCAGATGCGGGGACATGGTGGGAGTGTGGATGGCACCGGTGACGGCGCTGGTGATGATGACTTTACGTTTGCTGGCCATGGTGAATCTGTCCTTAGTACGGAGGGAGGTTAGTAGAGCTTTTCGGTGTTTCCATCGACCGCCATCGCCTGACCGTTGACGTTGCGGGCAAGGTCGCTGGCGAGGAAGGCAGCCATGTTTGCGATATCGTCCGCCTCGACCAGGCGCTCCAGCGAGGACTGCTTGTGGTACAGGTCCGAGACCTCTTCGACAGGCTGTCCCAGCATCGTGGCCTTGGCCTCGATCACGGCGTCGATGCGCGGGCCGTTCACCGCCCCGGGGCAGATGGCGTTGGCGCGGATACCCTCGGGCCCTAGCTCAATCGCCAAGGTCTTCGTCAACCCGATGACGGCCCATTTCGACGCCGAATAAGGGCTGCGCCCTGCCATGCCGAGCCGGCCCGCGGCGGACGAGAGATTGACGATCGAGGCATCCTGCGCCTCGCGGAGCAGCGGCAGGGCGTGCTTGATGCAGAAGAACTGGCCGTGAATGTTCACATCAAACGTGGTCTTCCACGCCTCCGCGTCCAAGGTCTCTATGGGGCCGGTTGGTCCAGCGATGCCGGCATTGTTGACCAGCACGTCCAGTCCCCCGAGCCGGTTGCGGACGTCCTCCATAAGTTCGCGGACCTGTGTTTCGTCAGAGACATCGCTGATTGCGGCGGTAAACCCATCCTGCTTGGCTGCGTCGACCGCCGCCGGGTTGATGTCGGTGACCATGACCTCTGCGCCAAGGTCACGGAAACGGTTGGCGATGGCCCGGCCAATGCCTGCTGCGCCTGCGGTGACGAGGACCTTGCGTCCGGTGAAATCCATGAGGTTTGTGCTCCTGTAAAAGGTTGGGGTAGGCGGGTGAAGCGTTAGGATGCGTACGACGGCGGCGAGTACCGCCGTCGTACGCTTGCGTTGCTCAGTGGCCGCCGACGGCGGCCTTGCTCGGGTCTTCCGTGCCGCGCTTGAGGCGCAGGGTGAGCAGCGCGCCGATGACGCACATGGCCACGATGAACCAGAGGCCGGCGAACTTGCTGCCGGTGGTCTCTTCCATCAGGCCCATGACGTACGGGCCTAGGAAGCCGCCGAACAGGCCCACGGTGTTCACGAAGGCGATGCCGCCGGCCAGTGCCGCGCCGGAGAGGCGGGTGGCCGGGTAGGTGAAGAGGATCGGCTGCAGGGCGAAGAAGTTGAACGCGGCCAGGCAGAAGCCGATGAGGCCGAGTACGGGTCCGCCGAGGGCGCCGAGCGTGAAGCCGGCGACAATGCCGACCATGGTGCAGGTGGCGATCGTCCGGGAGCGGGTGGCATTGGTGGCCAGGCGGGGCAGCAGCAGGGCGCCGGCAGCGGAGAAGATCCAGGGCACCGAGGTCAGCAGGCCGATCTGGATACTGCTCAGTTCCCCGTAGGTGCCGATGATCGAAGGCAGGAAGAAGCTCAGTGCATAGACGGCGATCTGGTGGGTGAAGTAGATGCCGACCACCAGCAGGATCTGCTTGTCCTTCAGAACGTGGCGCAGTTTAGAGTTGCCGGAAGCCTCGGCACCGGCCTTCTCCTCCGCCGCGATGCGGGATTCCAGGTCCTCTGCCTCGGCGCGGCTGAGGAACTTCGCATCTGTCGGCTTGTTCGGCAGGTACTTCCAGACGATGAACGCCAGGGCGCAGGCCGGCAGGCCCTCGATGATGAACATCCACTGCCAGCCGTGCAGGCCACCAACACCGTCCATGGTCAGCAGCAGGCCGCCAAGCGGGGCGCCGACGATGTTCGCGATGGAAACACCGAGCAGGAACATTCCGTTGGCTTTGGCCCGGTCCTGGACAACGAACCACTGGGTGAGGAAGTAAATCACACCCGGGAACAGGCCGGCCTCGGCGACACCGAGGAGCATGCGCAGAATGTAGAAAGACCATTCCCCCTGAACGAAAGCCATGCAGGCGGAAATGATGCCCCACGTGATCATGATACGCATGATCCAGAAGCGGGCACCCACCTTGTGCATGATCAGGTTGGAGGGGATTTCAGAAAGTGCGTAAGTCAGGAAGAACAGGCCGGCACCAATGCCATAGGCCGTGGCGGAGATGCCCAGGTCGATCTCCATCCGGTCCTTGGCCATACCGATGTTGGTGCGGTCCAGAAATGCCATGACATAGGCGGCGATCAGCAGCGGCATGATGCGCCGGAAGATGAGCTTGTTGATAACGTGCGGTGGCCTCTTTGCCGTCGCATTCGTGGTGGTCGACATGATCAGGACTTCCTGTTGGAGGGCGTAGTCAGGTAGGGCCGGGTGGATGCCGGTCCTTGCAGAGTGCTTGCTGTTCTAGTTATTTCTCGTGGCGCCTGGTGGGCAGCCACAGGTCCGGCCCAAGTGCAGCCGGTGTTCACACAGGATGTGCGTGAAAGTGTTGCGCGGATGGGTGATCTGACCCAGCAGCAGGCTGAACGCGTTGTTAGCCATTTCCTGGACCGGCTGGACAATGGTCGTCAGGCCAACAAGCTCGGATCGGCTGTGGGGCAGGCCGTCACTGCCAACCACTGCGAGGTCTTCGGGGATGCGCAGCCCCATCGAGAGGGCATGCTCCATAATTCCGATGGCGATCTCGTCCGCCCCACAGACGATTGCCCGCGGCGGGTTCGCTGAGGCGAGCAGCTTTTCCGCAGCGACCCGTCCACCGTCGCGGTTCAGCCGGGTGCTGATCTTCCGCTCGCCGGTGATCGTGACGCCCGCGGCTGCGGCAGTGCGCACGAAGGCCTGTTCGCGGGCGAGAGAGGCAGTGGAAAAACGCGGACCACTGACGGTGGCGATCTCGCGGTAGCCGTGGTCGAGGACATGCTGCATGAGTTGGGTGGCCGCAGCGTCGTCGTCAATGCCGACGAAGTCCCCGGGGAGGTGGTCCGAGCGGCGGGAAAGACAGATGTAGGGGACGCGCCGCTGGCGTAGGGTGCGAAGTGCCCGTGAATCCTCGCGCAGGGCCGCTGCGATGATGATGCCGTCCACATTGCGCGCTGCAAAGGTCGCGGCAACCTGCGCGAGTGTATCGGGGTTGTCCTGCGTAGTGGCGACGAAGACTTCGAAACCGTCCCGGCCGGTGGCCGTGATGATGTTCTCGGCCCAGCCTGTATACATCGGGTTGACGATGTTCGGCAGGATCAAGCCGATGACCCGGTTGAGACGCGGGTCGAGGTGAATGCCATCCTGCCCGGTATTTCGGTTAGGTCGGAAACCCAATTCGTTGGCGACTTTGATGATGTGGCGGCGGGTTTCTGTCGAGACACCCGGCTTGCCGTTCATAACGTAGCTGACCGTTGCGGGTGAAACCCCACAAGCGCGGGCGATAGCGGCTGCGGACATCTTGGGAGGACGCAGGGCCGGCTCCGTTTGAATGTCGGTCATGGGATTCTCCTTCCTGCTGATGTCCTGGATTCGCTTCATAGTGTCTGTGCATCGATGGTCACCTTTAGTGACGTGAATTGCGCCTTGCTGTGATGACTATTACAGACCGGGCTTACGCATTAAGCAACGTTAAGTAGAGTCGCTCAACGCTTCTGAAGGCACACATCAGCATGTCCCGCGCCATGTCACCAATCCCGAACCGACCCCGGCTGCGAATACAGAGCATGAGCACAACACCAGTTGTCGGAATAAGGCCGGAAGAGTCGGCGGTGGCGGCGTCTGCCCGCCATGCCGCCGCCGGATCGCTTTCAGAACTAGAGCAGGCGTGGAGAAATCCGCAACCGGACGCCGTCGTCACTGCGGCACGAAGGCATCTGGCCGCCGCCGAGAACTGGGCCGATGCGCGCCGGGAAGGCGCCTGAGTATTCTCACGCAAACCCTTTGCCGGCAGGGCGCCTTCTACGGCTCCCAGCCCAACCGGCGGCTTAGTTCCCGCGTGACGCGCTCCAAGGCGGCCAGAATTACGTCTTGGGAAGGCGCGTCACCTAGCCCGGCGGGCAAGGCCAGCGGTTGCGTGTTGTAGGAATGGGTGACGGCGATGGAGGCGACTATGCGGCCGGTGCGGTCGCGGACGGGTTTGGCAATAGAAGCCAGGCCTTCGGTGACTTCCCCGAATTCACGGGCGAATCCCTGCCTTCTCGTGGCGGCCAGCTGCTGCAGAAACTCCGCGTGCGTCGTCGGGCCCTTGCCGGTCCTGAGGATAAAGGCGTAGTCAGGCGGGAAGAGTGCCTTGAGCTGGTCTTGTTCGAGGCCCGCGAGAATGACCCGGCCGGACGCAGTGAGGTGCGCCGGCAACCGGACGTTCTTGGCCGTCACCAGCGCGGGCCGAAATGGCGAAGCCTCCTCGTGGATGTAGAGCGTTTCGTGTCCGTGCAGGACGGCCAGATGCGCCGTTTCCCCGAGCCGCTGCACGAGTCGTTCCAGCACTGGACGCCCGAATCTCGCCAACGGAACCTGGATGCCGAATGCCTGGCCGATCTCAAGTGCGGCGATGCCCAATGCGTAGGCCTGCAGTTCCGGGAGGTGGGTCACGAACCCCAGCGACTGCATTCCCCGCAGCAGCCGGAAGGTTGAAGACCTCGGAGCGTCAATGGCATCCGCTATGCGTACCGCGGAGACCGGGTTGGCCTGGGTGGCGAGAAAGCTCAAGATCCGCAGCGCCCGTAGGGAACTGGCCGGGTCCTCTGCCATGGCGCTCCCCTCGGATGTAATCAGGATCTCATATATGAGACAGCTTCTGCCGGTATTCCATTGTCCCCGCAACCGGTCAAAGGGTCCCATGGTTCTAACAGAAAACGAGTCGCATGATCCCGCGGCCCAGCGTTAGGAGTCCATCATGGCCATCACGTCGACGGCCCCGCAGACTAAACAGCGCCAGATGTGGAAGCTGTTCGTGTACAGCGGCATCGGCGCATTCATGTTCTTTGTTCCGCTCACCATCGGCGGCAAGAACACGATCATGCTCGACCATATCGTCACCTTCCTTCAATCCACCATCGGGCCGGCACTGCCGTACTATGCGCTGGCGGTCATCGTTGCGGGCGCGGTGTACCCCTTCGTCACGGGGACCTGGAAAAACTCCGTCGTCGAGACAGTGTTCTCGTTCTTCAAAGTCGCGGGCATGGTCGTCGGCTTCATGATGGTCTTCAAGGTTGGTCCCGCCTGGCTGTTCGCGAAGGACATGGGTCCGTTCCTGTTCGACAAACTGGTGATCCCGGTCAGCCTGCTGGTTCCCATCGGAGCCGTGTTCCTGGCGCTGCTGGTCAGTTACGGGCTGCTGGAGTTCGTAGGGGTCATGGTCCAGCGGGTCATGCGGCCCATCTGGAAGACGCCGGGCCGTTCCGCGATTGATGCCGTGGCTTCCTTCGTCGGCAGCTACTCGCTCGGCCTGCTGATTACCAACCGGGTCTACAAGGAAGGCAAGTACACGGCCCGGGAGGCCGCCATCATCGCCACCGGCTTCTCCACGGTTTCGGCGACGTTTATGGTCGTCGTCGCCAAGACGCTGGACCTGATGGGCCAGTGGAACACGTATTTCTGGGTTACCTTCCTCGTCACGTTCCTGGTCACGGCCATCACCGTCCGGATCTGGCCGTTGAATGCGGTGCCGGACACCTACCACCCGGACGCGAAGCCGCAGCCGGAGGAAGAAGTCAGCGGCAGCCGCCTGTCCTTCGCCTGGCGCGAGGCGCAGGAAACGGTGGCAGCGGCACCCTCGCTGGGCACGAACATCTGGATCAACGTCCGCGATGGCGTCCTCATGACCATGGCCATCCTGCCCTCGATCCTCTCGATCGGGCTGCTGGGACTGGTGCTTGCCACCTACACGCCCGTCTTTGACTGGCTTGGCTACGTGTTCTACCCCTTCACCTGGGCGCTGCAGATTCCGGAGCCGATGCTCGTGGCGAAAGCCAGCGCCGTCGGTATTGCCGAGATGTTCCTGCCGGCGTTGATCGTCGCGAAGTCCGCAATTGTGGCGAAGTTCGTCATCGGCGTCGTTTCCGTTTCCGGCATCATCTTCTTCTCGGCCCTGGTGCCCTGCATCATGGCCACAGACATCCCGATTCCCCTGTGGAAGCTGGTGGTCATCTGGTTCCAGCGGGTCGTGTTGACACTAATCCTGGTTACGCCGATCGCGTTTCTCCTGTTCTGATGTGAGCCGGCGCTCGGCTGCGGCACAATGGAGCCATGTGCGGACGCTACGTAATGGCCAAGGCCACGGCCGACCTGGTTGCCTCGTTCCGGACCGACGAGACGGTGGGGGATGATGTGCCGCCGTCGTGGAACGTCGCGCCGACCGACGGGGTTCGGATCGTGACCGAGCGGCTGAACCACGACGGCGAGTTGTCCCGGCGGCTCGCCACGGCGAAATGGGGTTTGGTTCCCGTGTGGGCCAAGGACCCCAAATCCGGCGCCAAGCTGATCAACGCGCGGATGGAGACGGTCACCGAGAAGCCGTCGTTCCGCAAGGCCGCCGTCAAGCGCAGGGCGTTGGTCCCGGCCGCCGGTTACTACGAATGGGAGAAGAAGGACGACGGCGGGAAAATCCCCACGTACCTGTTCTCCGAATCGGAGCCGCTGATCGCGTTCGCCGGCCTGTACGAATGGTGGCCCGACCCGGCCCTCCCCGAGGACCATCCGGAAAAGTGGCTGATGTCCTGCACCATCATCACCACTGCTGCCGCGGATGCCCTCGGGCACATCCACGACCGGACGCCGCTTATTGTGCCGCGGGACCTGCAGGAGGATTGGCTGAACCCGCAGCTGACGGACAAGGCGGAGGTGCAGGGACTGCTCGACGCCATTCCGGAACCGCACCTGATCCCGCGCCGCGTCAGCAGCAAGGTCAACAGCGTCCGCAACAACGGCCCCGACCTCATCGAGGAAGATCCCGACGCCGGTTAAGTTGCGCGCTTGGGGCGGGCCCGGAGATGTGCCCGTTCTCCCTGCGGTCCGAAGAGCGCGAGGAACTCGACAGGTTCTTTATCGGCGTTGCCCATCCAATGGGGGAGCCGGGTATCGAACTCGGCTGCCTCGCCGGGCACCAGTACCAGCTCCTTGTCACCCAGCACCAGGCGCAGCCGCCCGCTCAAAATGTAGAGCCACTCGTAGCCCTCGTGCGACCGCGGATCAGGCTGGGCCGGGTGGTCGACGGCGGGCAGGATGTACTTGTAGGCCTGCAGTCCGCCGGGCCGCTGGGTGAGCGGCAAGACCGTGGCGCCGTGATGTTTGATGGGGCGAAGGTGGACCCGCGGATCTCCGGTCGGCGGGGCGCCGACCAGTTCGTCGATCGGCACCGCGTAGGTCTGCGCCAGCGGCAGCAGCAACTCCAGCGTGGGCCGCCGCTGCCCGGCCTCCAGCCGGGACAGCGTGCTGACGGAAATTCCGGTTGCCGCGGACAGCTCAGCCAGCGTGGTCTCCCTTTCCTGCCGCAGGGACTTCAGCCGGGGGCCAACGGCGTCGAGCATTGGGCCCAAGTCTTCGTTCATGGACTCTATTTTGCCATTCCAGCAAACTTACTTGCCACTTTTCGTCCCCAGAGCGAACACTTAAGAGACCGCCGGATCTCCAGGATCGGCGGGACGGTTTGAACATGGAGGACAAAGACATGACTGAAACAACGGAAACTGTGCCGGCCAAGGAGCTGTACGACGTCGTTATCGTGGGTGGTGGTGCTGCCGGGCTGGGTGCCGCGCTGACGCTCGCGCGGGCTCGCCGCTCGGTGCTGATCATCGACTCGGGCGAGGCGCGGAATGCCCCGGCCGGACACGTGCATAATTACCTCGGCCGCGAGGGCACGCCGCCGGGCGAGCTGTACGCCATCGGCCGTGAAGAAGTTCTCGGCTACGGCGCGGAGATTGTCTCGGGAACGGTGACTACCGCAAGCAAGGAGAACGACGGCGGGTTCCGGGTCGGGATCGACGGCGGACGTTCCGTGCGGAGCCGGCGCCTGCTGGTGACGACCGGTCTGGTTGACAGGCTGCCTCCCATCGAGGGGTTGGCGGAGCGGTGGGGACGCGACGTAGTGCACTGCCCGTACTGCCACGGCTGGGAAGTTCGCGACCAGGCCATTGGCGTCATCGCTGTGAACATCGGGTTGGCCATGCACCAAGCGCTGCTGTGGCGCCAGTGGACCGATGACGTGACACTGTTCCTGCACACCGCCGAGGAGCCTTCGCCGGAGCAGGCAGAGCAGCTGGAAGCACGCGGCATCACAGTGGTTACGGGCGAGGTTGCTGCCGTGGAGACGGAGTCGGATGTGCTGGCAGGTGTCCGCCTGACAAGCGGGGAAGTCTTTGCCCGGCAGGCGGTTGCGGTCGCGACGCGGATGGATGCGCGGGCGGGTTTCCTCGACGATCTGGGACTGGAAGTGGCAGAGCAGAAATTCGGCGACTTCGTCATGGGAACCTTTGTCCCGTCCGAACCGACCGGTGCTACTTCCGTGCCAGGAGTCTACGTTGCCGGCAACGTCACAAACCTGTCGGCCCAGGTGATCGTGGCCGCTGCCGCGGGCGTCAACACGGGTGCCATGATCAACGCCGACCTGATGGTCGAAGATACGCAGCTAGCTGTCGAGGCTCGGGCTGTGTCTGTCTAGTTCGGGCCGGTTATCCTGCGCGGCTTTCGTGCTGCGGTAGTAGGCGCCGCTGGCGGGACACGGGAAATTCGTTCCGGACGGTCGTGACGGCATCCAGCGGAATGTCCGCGACGATCAGCGCAGGATCCATACCGAGCTCCTCGATGACGGCACCCATGGGGTCCAGCAACACGCTGTGCCCAATGGACACGGGCGGAGCCTGGCATGCTCCGGCCAAGTAGACACCGTTCTCTATTGCGCGGGCGGCGGTGAGTGAGCGCCACTGGTTGGTTTTATGCTTGCCGGGAACCCAAGCGGCGCAGGTGAGCAGGACCTCAGCGCCGGCGTCGGACAATGATCTTGCCAGCTCCGGGAACCGCAGGTCGTAGCAGGTCATCAGGCCAAACCGGACGCCGTCGAAATCGAAGAACGTGGGCTCGGCCAGGGGCGCCGGCTTGATGTACGTGGACTCGGCATAGCCCTGCGCATCGAAGAGATGGATCTTCCGGTACGCGGCCAGCCGCCCGCCGTCCGGCCCGAAGGCCACCAGCGTGTTGTAGGCGCGGCGGCTCTCGTCGCTGGTTTCGACCACACCGGCGACGAGAGCGATGCCATGCGCCTGGGCAATGCGCGACAATTCGGAGCAAACCGGCCCGTCCAGCGGCTCGGCTACTTCCGGGAAGGAGGCGTCCAGTACCTTCTTCTCGTACGTTGCGTACTCCGGCAGAACCAGGATCCGGGCGCCGCCGTCGGCAGCTTGCCGGGCAAAGCCTGCGATGGCCGCGAGATTGCCATGGATGTCCGTTCCGGATGCCAGCTGGCCTAGAGCGATGCGCACGGTCCGCGTTCCTTCCGTCGTGGTAACAGGTGCAGGCTCAGGCGGCGACTTCTTCGGTCGCCTTCATCTCCGGCGGCGCCTTGCGGAAGCCGCGGGTGATCACGGCCAGGACGATGACGCCGACCGCCAGCCAGTACAGGCCCAGCGTAATGGCGTTGCTGTCCAGCCGCGAGAGCAGGTACGCGCAGACAATAGCGCCGACGGCCGGAATCACCACGTAGCTGAGCGGGTTCAGCATATTCCCGGCACGACGCTGCCTGACAAAGTGGAAGACCACCGAAAGGTTGACCAGGGTAAATGCCGTGAAGGCGCCGAAGTTGATGAACGACGTCGAGGTCGCGACATCGAGGAAGATCGCGATGAGGCCCACCGTGCCGGTGATAATCAGGTTCAGTACCGGCGTGTGGAAGCGCGGGTTGAGCCGACCGAACACGGCCTTGGGGAGCACCGAGTCCCGGCCCATGGCGTAGAGCAGCCGGGAGGCGCTGGCCTGTGCCGCCAGCCCGGAGGCGAACTGGGCAACCACCAAGCCGGCGAGGAAGACGGCACCGAAGAGTTGGCCGCCGATCTGCACCGCGATCTCGCTCGCCGCGGAGGCAGAGTCTTCGAAAACACCGCCCGGGTGGACCAGTTGGGTGAAGTACGAGACGACGACGAAAATGCCGCCGCCGATCAGCGCGATCAACATGATGGCGCGGGGCATGTTCTTGCGCGGCTCAACGGTCTCCTCGGTCAGGGTGGTGACTGCGTCGAAGCCGAGGAAGGAATAGGCGGCGATCGCTGCGCCGGCGGTGATCGCCCCGAAGCCGGAGTCCGGATTCATGAACGGCTCCGGGCTGACGAGGGCGCCAGCGCCGGAATTGCCGACTACGTGCCCGATGGACAGCGCCACGAAGAAGACGATGACCAGCAGCTGGAACGCCATCAGCAGGTAGTTCGCCTTGTCCGCCACTTTGATGCCGAGGACGTTCAACGCCGTCGTAATCAGGATGAACCCGACGATCCATAACGCAAACGGCACGCCGGGGAACTGGGCAGACAGGTACGCACCGCCGATAAGCCAGATCACCATCGGCAGGAACAGGTAGTCCAGCAGGATGGCCCAGCCGACCAGGAAGCCTGCCCGCGAATCGATCGACTTGCGGACGTAAGTGTAGGCGGAACCGGCCACGGGGTAGGTGATGGCCATGCGGCCGTAGCTGTGCGCCGTGAAGAGCATGGCGATCAGGGCGACGAGGTAGGCCGACGGTGAGGCGCCGCCTGTGGCCTCGGCGATGACGCCGAAAATGCCCAGCACGATGAGCGGGGTGAGGTACGCCAGTCCGAAGAGCACCAGTGAGGGAAGCTTCAGGGTGCGGGTCAGCGTGGTCGATGAGGTTGAGGTTGGAGTGCTCACGGATTGTTCCTCAAGTCGGGGGACTGCGGGGTCCAGGTGGCTGGATCGATGCGGCCTTGATAGACGGGGAAGTCGATAGCGGGCTCGCCGGAGTTGAACTGCGACCACATCCGGTTGACGCCCTCGGTGCCGTGCGTCCTGACACGGTCGACGGCGGCCAAGTCCAGGTCAGCTGCCAGCAGGACTGGTTCAGCGTCGGCGGCCTCGACGATTGCGTTGCCCTCCGGGTCGACAATTAGGCTTCGCCCTTGGCCGGTGGGGCCAGCGCAGTTGACGCTCACCACAAAGACCTGGTTCACGATGGCATTGGCGCGTGCGAGGACTACTTCCTGCTTGCGGTCCGGCGAAGTGGTCTTCACGACGTTCAGAATCACTTCTGCCCCCATCCAAGCCAATTGGCGGGTGGTTTCCGGGAACCAGGCGTCGTAGCAGATGTTCAGGCCGACCCGCGTAGTGCCGCCCACATCGACGACGGCGAAGCGGTCGCCCGGATCGTATGGCTCGTGGGGACGCCACGGAAAGATCTTGCGGTAGTAGCCAGCCAACTGGCCCTCGGGCGAGAGGACCAGTTGGGTGTTGAACAGCTGGCCTTGGGGTCCGCGCTCGCAGACGCTGCCGGGGACGAGCCAGATGCCGAGGTCCCCGGCAATCTGCCTGAGCTCCGAGATGCGGGGTCCGTCCAGCGGCTCGGCACTTTCCTGTAATGCCTCGGTGCGCTGCAGATCGGGGTTGCCGTCGCCGAACAGGTGCAGTTCGGGGAAGACCACAAGCTTTGCGGACGGGTGATGCGCGAGGGCTTTGCTGGTTTCCTCTGCGAATGCGGAGATCGATTCACCGATGAGGCGGGGCGGTGCCTGCGCGGCGACCAGGGGGAGGATGCGTTGCATGGTGCGGGCTTCCTGTTGGTTGTTGTGACTCATGACATAATAGATCAAGTTGAACCAATAAAGGAAGTGGTGCAAGTGCAGCTCGTAAGGTGGTGTCTATGAGCAGCACAGTTGACTTGGTTGCGTCCCCTATCGAGGAGGGCCCGCTGGCCGGTATTGATCGCAGGAGTGCGATCGATGCCGTCAGGTTGCGGATCGGTATGGCGATCCTGCTTGGGTTGCTCAAGCCCGGGGAACGATTGCCGGACCAGAAGGATGTAGCACTCGGCCTCTCAGTCAGCCCGATCACGGCCCGCCGTGCGCTGACTTCCTTGGCCGAACAGGGCATTGTGGTGCGGCGTCGGGGACGAGGCGGCGGCACCTTTGTGGCGGACGAGCCCCCGCGGGAGATTCTGCAGGAGATCGCCGCTGCACCCAGTGAGCTCGCGGCCATCCATAAGTTGGTGGACAAGCGACTGCTGTTCGAATGCTCGATCTCCCACTTTGCCGCTCTCAATGCGAGTTCCAGGCAGCTGGATGAGTTGGAGAGGCTGACCGCAACGATGGCTGAGGCAACAGGGTGGTCCGAGTACCACCAGGCCGACGACGAGTTCCACCGCCTGGTTGCGAGTGCATCGGGGCTAGGCAGCGCAGTCGACGAGTACAACCATGCGCTGGCAGAGCTGTACGCCTACTTTTTGCCTTATCCCATCGAGCATTTGCACGCTTCAAACCGCGACCATATCCGCCTTGTCGAAGCATTGCGGGGGAAGGACGTTTGCTCCGCCGTCGAGGTTTCGCGACAGCATGTGGGCATCCTGCATCGGACCATGTTCATGGGGCTGTTGGAGGAGCGGCACCAGACGGCTACCTAACGTTCCTACAACGCATCCTTTAACCCGGCATTTTTGTGGGCAGTCCCAACTAGGTTGGGAGGGTCATCGAGGTCACAACTTCTCTGGGGGAATCATGCAGTTGTCAGAACGGCTTGCAGCTTTGGCGGCAAAGATAAAGCAGCAGCGCGGAATCATTGAGACGGAGGAAGCCACGAAAAACGCCTTCGTGATGCCTTTCATCTCGACGGTCCTCGGATACGACGTGTTCAACCCTCTCGAAGTTGTTCCCGAGTTCACTGCCGACGTTGGGATAAAGAAGGGGGAGAAGATCGACTATGCCATCGTCCGCGATGGGGAAGTCCAGATTCTGATCGAGTGCAAGCGATCGCTCGGCGACCTGCGTATTGAACATGCCTCCCAACTGTTCCGCTACTTTGCCGCAACCAATGCTCGCATCGCCATCCTGACTAACGGCGAGGTCTACCAGTTCTACACTGACCTCGATGCGCCAAACCGGATGGACGCAAAGCCCTTCTTGATTTTGGATCTCAATGACGTCGACGAAACCCTGATTCCAGAGATCATGAAGCTCTCGAAGGATGTCTTCGATCTGGATTCAATTATTAGCGCCGCAGAGGAGCTCAAGTACATCGGCCAGCTGAAGCGAGCGATCGCCGCACAGTTCCAGTCTCCAGAGGATGACTGGGTCAAATTCCTGACGGCGAAGGTCTATGAGGGAGCCTTCACTCAGCGAGTACGCGAGCAGTTCACGGGCCTTGTCGTGAAGGCGACGCGGCAGTTCCTCAGTGATCAAGTGAATGACCGGCTCAAAGCTGCGTTGGGTGAATCGTCGATTCCGGCAGTTACTGACGCTACGCTCGCGGCAACTGTCACCAGCGAGAAGCCAGTGGAAGACGACCTGGCCCAAGACGGTGTCGACACGACCATAGAGGAGTTGGAAGGCTTTCAGATTGTCCGCGCCATTGTCTGCAGCGACGTGAAGCCGAACCGGATTGTTCATCGGGATGCGAAGTCCTACTTCGCGGTTCTGCTCGATGACAACAATCGAAAGCCGATTGCAAGGCTGCACTTCAACCGGAGCCAGAAATACCTGGGCGTTTTCGGGTCTGACAAGACCGAAACGCGTCATCCCATCAGCTCCCTTGATGAGATTTACGAATACGCCGACCAGTTGCGAGAAACAGTCCGCCAGCATGAGGGTCAGGCCGCAGCTTAGCGTCTGGTCTTTTTTCCAAGCCCAGCAGAACTTCGGCGCTGGTAGACAAGGGGCCTGCCGGGAAACACAAGACGGTGCACTGTGGTCCAAGGCACAGTAGGGAGTGAGTGACTACTACGCCGGAGTCAGACCGGCGCCGGATGAACAGGAGACGTCGATGTCGGCACAGACCGAGACCCAGAGCACCGCCTTCCAGACTTACCAGGACCTGCTGGTCGCAATCGCGCCGGCAGGGGAGTCCCGGCCGATCAAGGATCCGGCCACGGGCGAAGTCGTCGCCGAAGCCCCCGTCCACACCACCGCTGATCTGGAGGCAGCCGTTGCTGCCGCCCGTGCCGCGCAGCCGGAGTGGGCTGCGCTGGGCCACGAGAAGCGCAGCGAGTACCTGAACAAGGCCGCGGACGCCATCGAGGCTTCAGCCGAAGCGCTCGCGGAGCTGCTCTCGCGCGAGCAGGGCAAGCCGCTGAACGGCCCGAACGCGCGCTTCGAGGTCGGTGCCTGCGCGGCCTGGCTGCGCGCCACGGCGTCGTTCGTCCTGGAGCCCGAGGTCGTGGTGGACGACGGCGAAAGCCATGCCGAGGTGCACTACCGCCCGCTAGGCGTCGTCGGTGCCATCGGCCCGTGGAACTGGCCGATGATGATCAGCGTCTGGCAGATCGCGCCCTCGCTGCGCATGGGTAACACCGTGGTGGTGAAGCCGTCCGAATACACGCCGCTGAGCGTGCTGGCGCTCGCCGCGGTGATCAACCAGGCGCTGCCGGCGGACCTGCTGCACGTGGTCTCCGGCGGCCGCGAGGTCGGCGAGGCACTGGCCTCGCACCCGGAGATCGACAAGGTGATGTTCACCGGCTCCACCGCCACGGGCAAGGCCATCATCCGCTCCTCCGCGGACACCGTGAAGCGGCTGACCCTGGAGCTCGGCGGCAACGACGCGGGCATCGTGCTCGAGGACGCCGACCCCAAGGCCATCGCGCAGGACCTGTTCTGGGGCGCATTCATCAACACCGGCCAGACCTGCGCCGCGCTCAAGCGCCTCTACGTCCACGACTCGCTCTACGACCAGGTCTGCGAGGAGTTGGTGGAGGTCGCCAAGGCCATGCCGATGGGTGTGGGGCTGGACGAGAACAACGTGCTGGGCCCGCTGCAGAACAAGGCCCAGTTCGACATCGTCGCGGACCTGGTCCAGAAGGCGAAGGACGGCGGGGCCAAGGTTCTTACCGGCGGCAACCCGGAGGCCGGCCAGCCCGGCTACTTCTACCCGACCACCCTGGTCGCGGAAATCGACAACGACAACCCGCTGGTGGCCCAGGAACAGTTCGGCCCGGCCCTGCCGATCATCCGCTACAACAGCGTCGACGAGGCAGTCAGCATGGCCAACGGGCTCGACGTCGGCCTCGGCGCCTCGGTCTGGTCCTCCGACCCGGCCAAGGCCCGCGAAGTCGCCGCCCGGATCGAGGCCGGCACGGTCTGGATCAACAAGCACGGCGCCGTTGACCCGCGCGTCCCGTTCGGCGGCGCCAAGCAGTCCGGCTACGGCCTCGAATTCGGCATCGCCGGCCTCAAGGCCCTGGGCACTCCGCAGGTGATCAGCCAGTGAACGCGCAGGAGTTCGACTACATCGTTGTCGGTGCAGGCTCGGCGGGCAATGTCATCGCCCGTCGCCTGCTCGACGCGGGCAAGCGCATCGCCGTCCTCGAGGCTGGCGATGATGACACCAATCCCAACATCGCGCACCTCTACAACCTCGGCGCCCTCTGGCACAGCCCGCAGGACTGGGACTACCAGACCACCGAGCAGCAGGGATGTTCCGGGCGGCAGCTCCACCTGCCACGCGGGAAGGTGATGGGCGGCTCACACGCCCTGAACGCCACCATCTGGGTCCGCGGCGCCAAGCAGGACTACGACACGTGGGCCTACCTGGGCTGCCCCGGCTGGTCCTGGGAGGACGTGCTGCCGGTGTTCAAAACCATTGAAAAGTACGACGGCGGGGCCTCCGAAACGCGTGGCGACTCGGGTCTGCTTGATGTCACCCAGGATTTCCCGCGCAATCCCATCCAGGAAGCAATGCTGGAAGGAGCGGTGGAAACGGGCATCAAGCTCAACGAGGACTACAACTCCGGCGACGTCGAGGGTGTGTCCCGGATGCAGCTCAACGTCCGCGCCGGGAAGCGCTTCAACACTTGGCATGCCTACCTCAAGCCCGTGGTCGACAACGCCAACCTCACGCTGCTCACCGGCGCGCACGTCCGCCGGCTGATCGTCGAGGACGGCACGGTTGCCGGCGTCGAGTTCGAGCATGACGGCGAAACCAAGACGCTGCGGGCACCGGAGACCATCCTGTCCGCCGGTGCCATCAACTCGGCCGAATTGCTGCTGCGCTCGGGGATCGGACCGGCCGACGAACTGCGCGAAGCCGGCGTCCGCCCGGTGCACGATCTGCCCGGCGTGGGGAAGAACCTGCAGGACCATCTGCTCTCCCCGGTGGTCTTCACCACGAGCAAGCCGGTGCCGGCTTCGGAAGTGGCCCCGGCGGAGGTGCACTTCTTCGCGAAGAGCAGCCCGGATCTGGCCGTGCCCGATACCCAGCCGATCTTCTTCTCGGTGCCCATGTACTCGCAGGGCTACGGGAAGGGCGAGATGACCGGGCCGGAGAACGGCTTCTCGATGCTCGGCGGGCTCGTGCGGCCGCAGAGCCGTGGCGAAATCCGGCTCACCGGGCCGAAAGCCAGCGATCCGATCACCATCGACCTCGGCGCCCTGTCGGAACAGGCCGACGTCGACGCCCTGGTTGCATCGGTCCGGCAGTGCCGGGAGATCGGACGCAGTTCGGCGCTGGCAGACTGGGGCGCGGAGGAACTCCATCCCGGCCCGGAGGTCTCAGACAGCGACGAGGACCTGGAGCAGTACGTGCGCGATTCCGTGGTGACCTACCACCACCAGGTCGGTACTTGCCGGATGGGGCTGGACCAGGACGCGGTGGTGGATCCGCGCACGCTCAAGGTGCATGGACTCAACGGCTTGCGGATCGCGGATGCGTCCATCATGCCGCTGGTGCCCACCGGCAATACCAACGCCCCGACGATCATGATCGGCGAACGCGCCGCGGCACTGCTGGTGAGCGAGGCAGCCACCGTGACCGATGAGGCCGCAACAGTCCCTGCCGGATAGGTGCACCGCAACCCTCCGCCGTCGTTAGCCAGCGGAGGGTTGCTTGCGTCCGGCCGCACACCGGCGACCGTGGTGATCATTCGTTTGGGTTCACCAGGATCTTCACGTGTTCCTCGTTGTTGTTGATGAGCTGCTCGAAGCCGCCGGTGATGAGTTCGTCCAGCGGAATCTTGGCGGTGATGAACGGGGCCAGGTCGAGCTTGCCCTCCTGCACCAACTTGATGGTGCTGGAGTGGTCATTGGCATAGCCGATCGTGCCGCGCAGGTCGATCTCCTTGAGCACCAGGGAAGGCATGTCCACCTCGGGCTTGTGGCCCCAGATCGAGACGTTGACGATGACGCCGCCGGGCCGAACGGCGTCCATCAGCATGTCCAGGACCACCGGAACGGAACTGCACTCGAAGCCGACATCCGCGCCCTTGCCGCCGGTCAGCTCCCGGACCTTCGCCGCGACGTCGCCTTCCCGCGGGTCGAACACCTGATCCGCCACACCGGTGTCCCGGGCCATCTTCTTGCGGGCCTCGCTGAGTTCCGAGATGTAGACGGTCAGGCCGGAGGCTTTGAGCACGCCGGCGGTCAGCAAACCGATGGGACCCGCACCGCCGACAATGGCGATGTCGCCGGACTTCGCCTGGCTGCGGACAAAGGCATGATGTCCCACAGACAGCGGTTCGATCAGGGCAGCCTGATCCAAGGGAATGTCCCCGATCGGGTGGACCCAGCGCCGCTCGACCACGATCTTCTCGGACAGCCCGCCGCCCCGGCCGCCCAGCCCGATGAAGTTCATGTCCTTGGACAGCTGGTACTCCTCCCCGGGACCGGTGTCGACGTCGTCGTGGATGATGTAGGGCTCGACGACGACGTTCTGGCCCACTTCCAGGTCACTCACACCGTCCCCGAGGGCGGTGATGGTGCCGGAGAATTCGTGTCCCATGGTCACCGGCGCCTCTTCACCGGAGATGGGATGCGGAGAGCCCTTGGGCGGAATGAAGATCGGCCCCTCGAGATACTCGTGCAGGTCGGTGCCGCAGATGCCACACCAGGCCACGTCAATGGCGACGGTTCCGGGCTTGAGCTCCGGTTCCGGAATGTCCTCGATCCGGATATCCCTCTGATCGTAGTAGCGTGCAGCCTTCATGGCAGACCTCTTTCTCACGACGTCGGAAACCTCAGCCTACTGATGATCAGGGACATTTTGAATGGCCGGCCGAAGGGGGGAATGGCCGGCCGAAGGGGGGAAGCGCGGCGCCGCTGGACGAGGCTGCTTAGTCCATGGCGGGCCCGACGTCTTTGGCCCCGCCCGCGAGCGGAACCCGCCAATCGAACCTCAGCGACAGCACCCGCAATCCGAAAACGAGGGCAGCGATAGCGGTCCCCGTGTAGGCGTTGAACCAGCCCAGGTGGGAGAACAGGGTGACCAGTGAAGCGCCGAGCATGGCCGGCACGGCGTACACACCGTGGGGGTTGAAGATCTGGGGCACTTCGTTGGCCACCACGTCGCGCAGCACGCCGCCGCCCACCGCCGTCGTAATTCCGAGCACTGCGGAAGTCACCGGACCCATGCCGGATTCCAGGGCCTTCAGCGTGCCGGTGACGCAGAACAGGGCCAGCCCGCCGGCGTCGAAAATAAGCAGTGTCCGTCGGAACCGTTGCACACCGAGCACATGGAAGTACACCACGACGGCGGCCAGGACGGGGGCGAGCAGGTAGATCGGTTCGACGAAGGCTGTCGGCACGGACTGGGAGATGATCAGGTCGCGGATGACGCCGCCGCCGAGCCCCACCAGGGATCCGAGCAGCAGGGAACCGACAATGTCGAAGTTCCGGCGGGCGGCCAAGAGGCAGCCGGACATGGCAAAGAAGAACGTGCCGAAAAGATCCAGTATCAGCAGGATGTCCACGGCTGCACCCCTTGCTGCCTAACGTTCAAGACCGACCTTGGACAGGATTGCCGCAACGGCGGCGCGGGCACCGGTCGAGAGCGTCGGTTCCATTACCGGGGCGAAGAGCGGCGAATGGTTGACCGGGACGCGCTCGGCGGCCAGGGTTTCCGCCGGATGGCCGCCGAAGAACCAGTAGACGGAAGGAACAGCGATGGGTTCAACCAGGTTGCCGAAGTCTTCCGAGGCCATCACGGGTTCGCCCTCGATGACGTTTTCCTCGCCGAGTTCCTGCCGCAGCGCCTTGACGACGTCGTCGGTTGCCTCTTGGTCATTGGAGTTCGGCGGGAAGGAGTAGAGCTCCTCGATGGTTGGTTCGGGCGCGTTGGACGCATCGGCCTCCGCTTTGATGATGCGCCGCAGCGCGCCGAGCACAGTGGCGCGCACCGTCTCGTCGAAGGTGCGGACGTTGAGGGTGAATTCGGCGCTGGCGGGAATGATGTTTTCCTTCAGCCCGCCGTGGAAGGTGCCGACGGTGACCACGGCCGGGCGGCGGGGATCCACCTCGCGGGACACGATCGTCTGGATGCGGGTGATGATGTGGGCGCCGAGCACGATGGGGTCGATGGAGTCCTGCGGCTGGGAGCCGTGGGACTGCCGGCCATGCAGGGTGACCTTCCAGGAATCCGCCTGAGTCATGGGGTGGCCGTGCACGTACTGGACGGTGCCCGCCAGCCCCGGCATGACATGCTGGCCGAAGATGACCTCCGGCTTCGGCGCCTTCGCCCACAGGCTGTCCTCGACCATCGCCTTGGCGCCGGCCGCGGTTTCCTCGCCGGGCTGGAAAATGAACACGATGGTTCCTGCCCAACGGTCCTTGGCGCCAGCGAGCAACTGCGCGGCCGTCAACAGGGCGGCGGCGTGGGCGTCGTGGCCGCAGCCGTGCATGACGGGAACTTCTGTGCCGTCGGCCAGGGTGCCGGTAGCGGTGCTGGCATAGGGCAGGCCGGTGTCTTCCTTGATCGGCAGCGCGTCGATGTCGGCGCGGAACGCGACCACCGGTCCTTCGCCGTTGCGCAACACACCGACCACTCCCGTGCCGCCGCAGCTGAAAGTGTCGAGCCCGCATTGCTTCAACTCGGCCTGTACCAGCGCGGCGGTCCGGTGCTCCTGCATGGAGAGTTCGGGATTGGCATGCAGCTGGCGGTAGAGGTCATGCATGCGGGCGCGCTGCTCGTCGGTCAGCAGGACGGGTGCTGGCATTGTTTCCTCGTTTTCTTCAGGCGTTTCCACGGCAGTTGGCGGCTGCGCAAGATGCCTGCACCCAAGCGGAGGGCGCAATTCGTCTCATCGTAACAACGGCCCGGAAGGTGACGGCACCATTACTGGCCAGTTCGCGTTCAGGGCGCTCGGCCGTGGCCAAGAGCTGTCCCGGAAGGGGGCTGCGCCGGATCACGCTTGCCGCGTGCGCCACGCCCAAACCACGAGTGGAACTTGCAGCGGCAGCCGGAGGCTGTGGATGATGCGTGCCTGCTTGGTGCCCTCAGTTCCGAACGCGCGCTTTAAGGCGCTGAGATGTCCGGCGGTGAAACCGGCGAACATCACTGCCGTGCAGATGCCGGCGGCGCGCCTGGTCTGCGGGAGCAACAGCCCGGCGGCGGCTGCGAATTCCAGCGCTCCGCTGATTTGCACCCAGCCATCGCGGGTGAGCGGCCCCGAGGCAGTGGTGATGGCCGCCGGAACGACGGGATAGTAGAAAGCAGGCCTGGCGAAGTGGTTGGCGGCGCTGGTGGCAAGCAGTGCGGCCAGGCCGACCGCCCCGGCTGGGAGCTTGGCGGCCGCCATGGAGTTCGACGTTGGCGTCATCTCCACACTGTACGTTGAGCCCGGCCGGGCGCCGCCGTCGTTATTTCCTCACAACGACGACGGCGGCGGGTGGGTTTGTGTCAGTACCTGCGGACATTACGCAGCCACGCCGCCGTTTTGTCCGTTGCACGCCCTATTGCGGAGGTGCACTGGTCTGGTTTCCCTGCGTCTGGCAGTGTGGAAGGAGTCAGTACTGGCCGGTGCCTGCAGATGATCAAGGAGATATCTCGATGGTCGATTCGCTTTCTTCGACGGAACACCTTGACGACGGCTCTGGCGGTGGCCCCGAAGCTGCCGAACCTGATGCCGTGCAGGAGGAAGTTCTCGAGGCGCCCATCCCGGAGATCAACTTCGATGAGCAGTTCTATCCGGCGCGTCCGCGGGCGTTGCGTCCCAAGGCCCGGCGGCGCCACTTCAATCCCGGGCAGCCGCCGTTCGAGCCGGACGCCCGCAACAATGTCTACGTGGAGTGGCTGCGCAACCAGTCCATGCTGGGTGACGCCAAGGTGCTGGCCCGCCAGCTCTCGGGTCAGGCCAGCATGTGGCAGAACCCCTTCGCCTGGCCGAATCCGCGGGCCGCGGTGGAGCGGGCTTCGGTGTGGTTCACGGCGTACCCGCTCTCCTTCATGACCAAGCCCGGGCAGTCCTTCCTCGGGGCTTTGGGGGACGCGGACCTGTGGGAGGCGTTTGAGAAGATCGGCATCAATGCCATCCATACCGGGCCGGTGAAACTTGCCGGTGGGCTCACCGGCTGGGAGCAGACACCCAGCGTGGACGGCCACTTCGACCGGATCAGCATGGCCATCGATCCGATGTTCGGGACCGAGGACGAGTTCCGCGAGATGTGCCAAGTTGCCAACGACCACGGCGGAACGGTCGTGGATGACATCGTGCCCGGGCACACCGGGAAGGGCGCTGACTTCCGGCTGGCCGAGATGAACTTCAAGGACTATCCGGGCATTTACCACATGATCGACATCCCCGAATCGGACTGGCACCTGCTGCCGGACGTGCCCGAGGGCGAAGATGCGGTCAACATCGACGCCGAAACCGAACGCGCTCTCCAGAAGGCCGGTTACATCATCGGCGAACTGCAGCGGGTCATTTTCTACGAGCCCGGCGTCAAGGAAACAAACTGGAGCGCCACCGGCCCGGTCCTGGACACCACCGGCCAACTGCGGCGGTGGGTGTACCTGCACTATTTCAAGGCGGGCCAGCCGTCGATCAACTGGCTGGATCCCACCTTCTCCGGTATGCGCCTGGTGATGGGCGACGCCCTGCACTCGCTGGTGGACCTGGGTACCGGCGCGCTGCGGCTGGATGCCAATGGTTTCCTGGGGGTGGAGAAGAGTGCCGAGGAGACGCCGGGCTGGTCAGAGGGCCATCCGATTTCCGAGGCTGCGAACCAGATCATCGGCAGCATGGTCCGCAAGGTCGGCGGGTTCACGTTCCAGGAACTGAACCTGAGCATCGACGACATCAAGTCCACCTCCGCCAACGGCCCCGACCTGTCCTACGACTTCGTCACCCGTCCCGGCTACCACCACGCCTTGGTCACCGCGGATACCGAATTCCTCCGGCTGACCCTGCGCCTGGCCATGGAGATCGGCGTGGACCAGGCCTCCCTGGTCCACGCGCTGCAGAACCATGACGAACTGACCTATGAGCTGGTGCACTTCACCACCAAGCACAAAGACGATATTTATGAGCTCGACGGCGAGGAGCTGACCGGCGCCGAACTCGCCTTCAAGGTGCAGCAGACCTTGCGTGACGGCATCACCGGTGAGGCCGCTCCTTATAACTTGGTCTTTACCGTCAACGGTATTGCGTGTACGACGGCGAGCGTAATCACCGCGGTACTGGGCATCAAGGACCTGAGCACTATCACCCCGGAACAGACCATCGAGGTCCGTAAGGTGCACCTGCTGCTGGCCATGTACAACGCGCTGCAGCCGGGAGTCTTCGCGCTGTCCGGGTGGGACCTGTGCGGCATGCTGACGCTGGACCGATCGCAGGTTGCCCCGCTGCTGTCCCGCGGCGATACACGCTGGATCAACCGGGGCGCCCATGACCTGATGGGCATCAACAACACCGGACAGGCCCCGACCTCCGGCATGCCCAGGGCGGTCAGTCTGTACGGGACGCTGCCGGACCAGCTCGCGGACGAGTCCTCTTTCGCCCGGCAGTTGGCTAAAATCCTGGCCGTCCGCGAACAGTACGGCATTGCCAAGAGCGCGCTGCTCGATGTTCCGGATGTCTCGCACCGGGGCATGCTCGTCATGGTGCACCAGCTCGAATCGGGCCACTGCGAAGTCACGGTCCTGAACTTCTCGGACCAGGAGATGGCCGGCACGGTGCGCTCGGAACAGTTGGAAACCGGAGCCCTCGTGACCGACTTGTTCAGCGGCGAAGAGGTGGGCAGCGTGGATGACCTGCACAGTTTCTACATCCAGCTGGAGCCATACCAGGGGACCGCACTGCTGGTGACCCTGCCCGAAGAAGAGGAACCGGACACTGAGGCAGAGGCAGAGGCAGAGGCAGGGCCGGGTGCGGACAAGGACGCAGGCGCGGCTGCGGACTAAAGCTGCCGCCGCAGCACGGAGGCCGCTGCCACGTCCTGATCTGGCCTAATGGTGAAGATGATCAGAATGTGATGAGCATCTCAGGAAGAATCGCGGCAGGCGGGGAACTGGTTCGGGAGGGCTGGCGTTACCCTTCCGTAACACTGCCTACCTGAAGTGTGTGTGAAATGGCCGAAGACTCCTCTGCCGACGACAAGCCGAAACTCCTCGGCCTCAACGGCGCCCAAACTATTGCCTCCGCCCTGGCCGCTGTAACCTCGGCCTTCGCTGGTTCCTTCCTCGGTGTCGCGGGAACGCTGATCGGTGCTGCCCTTGGTTCGATCGTCGCCACCGTGGCCGCCGCGATCTACGTCAGGACGCTGAGTTCGGCCGCGATCGCGGCCAAGAAGACACTTCCCGTGCCGCGGCTGCGCGGCCTGCGCAACGGCGGCCTTCCGGCGAGCGACGATGGAACCGAGCGCGCCGGTGTTCCCCGCGCCGTCGCGGATTTCAAGGCGAAGCTCGCCAGCCGCCGCTTTACACCCAGGACCTGGGCCAAGATCGGAGTAGTCAGCGCTGCCTCCTTCCTGATCGCCATGGCCGGCATCACGATGGTCGAACTGGGAACCAGCAAGCCAATTTCGGCACTGGTTGCATCGTCGTCCAGCAGCGCCCCGGCCGCGGAGCAGCAGACAACCCTGGGCCGCGTCCTGACCGGGACAGCCGCCCCAGCCGAGGATGACGGCGGAACCACGGAACCCGGCGAGGCCGAGCCCGGGCAGGTCGACGACGGCGCCGGCCAGACCGGGACCACCGGCGAAACCTCCGGCGGTACAGACGGTTCGACGGGAGTCGAGGACCCCGCCACCGGACAGACCGACGACACTGCGCCGGTGGAGACCGTGCCCGAGCCGGTTCCAGCGCCCGACTCTGGCAACGTTTCTGAGCCAGACGTCATCACCGACCCGGGCACCGGCCAGCAGGACACGGGACAACAAGAGACCGTGCCTGAAGACAGCGGCGCCGTCGATCCGGCACCGCTGGACGGCGGTCAAGCGGAGACCGGACAGACCGAAACCGGGCAATAGCGTTTGCCCATCCTCCCCGCCTTTCTGAACCCTCAAGGTTCGACGCCGGCACTCAGGTGAGTGCCGGCGTCGAACATTTCCTGCAGGGGGATCTGCCGCTGACTAGGCGGTTAGGAAATGATGTTGCGTTCCCTCCCGCCCTGCCGCTAATGTGTGTGAGGCGGGTCACGAAGCTGTGGCCCAACGCTTATGATCTGCGGCGGGAGAGTCCTGCCGGTACGTTCGTCAGGCGCCGTAGGAGCAACTCCTCCCCAGGAATCTCTCAGGCCCACGTACCGCCGCGGCTAGGCAACTCTGGAAAGCAGCCGGGCAACCGGCTCACCGACGGTGCAAGCGGCCCCCACGGGCGGCGGAAACTCTCAGGTCCCAGACAGAGCGGGGAGGAACCCGAAATCATCGTGGCGTGCTGTGCGCTGCCTGAAACATGGAGTTCCTTATGACGATCCAGTCACCGTCCACCCTTGCCGGGCACCCTGGCGCCGCTTCGGCTGCTTTCGAGCAGGTCGTGTCCCCGAGCCTGAACAGCCAGCTGTCTGAGCTGGACCCCGAGGTCGCCGCCAAGATCGACGACGAACTCACCCGCCAGCGCGACGGCCTCGAAATGATCGCCTCCGAGAACCACACCGCCGCCGCAGTCATGCAGGCGCAGGGTTCCGTGCTGACCAACAAGTACGCCGAGGGCTACCCGGGACGGCGCTACTACGGCGGCTGCGAGCACGTCGACGTCATCGAACAGCTGGCCATCGACCGCGTGAAGGACCTCTTCGGGGCGGCCTACGCCAACGTCCAGCCGCACTCCGGTGCGCAGGCCAACGCGTCGGTCATGCACGCGCTGATCAAGCCCGGCGACACCATCATGGGGCTGAACCTGGCCCACGGCGGCCACCTGACCCACGGCATGCGCATCAACTTCTCCGGCAAGCTGTACAACGTGGTTCCGTACCAGGTCCGCGAGGAAGACCACCGGATCGACATGGTGGAAGTGGAGCGCCTGGCCCACGAGCACAAGCCGCAGCTGATTGTGGCCGGCTGGTCCGCCTACGCCCGCCAGCTGGACTTCGCCGAATTCCGCCGTATCGCCGACGCCGTCGGTGCCTACCTCATGGTGGACATGGCGCACTTCGCCGGTCTGGTCGCCGCCGGACTGCACCCCAGCCCGGTGCCGCACGCCCACGTGGTCACCTCCACCACGCACAAGACGCTGGCCGGCCCGCGCGGCGGCATCATCCTGACCAACGACGCCGACGTCGCCAAGAAGATCAACTCGGCAGTGTTCCCGGGCCAGCAGGGCGGGCCGCTGGAGCACGTCATTGCCGGCAAGGCCGTGGCCTTCAAAATCGCCGCCTCGCCGGAGTTCAAGGAGCGCCAGGAGCGCGTACTCGCCGGAGCAAGCATCCTGGCCGAGCGTCTGATGCAGCCCGACGTCGCCGCCAAGGGAATCTCCGTGGTTTCCGGCGGCACGGACGTGCACCTGGTGCTGGTGGACCTGCGCAACTGCGAACTGAACGGCCAGGAAGCCGAGGACCGCCTCGCGGCCATCGACATCACCGTCAACCGCAATGCGGTTCCGTTCGACCCGCGCCCGCCGATGGTCACGTCCGGCCTGCGGATCGGCACGCCGGCGCTGGCCACGCGCGGCTTCGGCGAAGCGGCCTTCGTTGAGGTAGCTGACATCATTGCTGAGGCGCTGATTGCCGACGACGAGGCCAGCCTGACTCAACTGCGTAACCGCGTGGAGGCCTTGGCCGCCGCGCACCCGCTCTACCCGGGCGTGGCACCGCTGGCTACCGCCGGCGCCTAACCCGGAAACAGGGACCGCGGGGCCCCTGTGCGGGGTGCCGGTCACCGACCTGGGGGAGGCAGCCGGCACCCTGATCACCCTGCATGCAACCCGAAACCCGGGCCATGCAGCCATGCGAAATACCCTCGCTTTGAAGGAGTAGTAAATGAAAGAGGCACCAGTGCAGTCATCCGGCGCACCCCATCTGGAAAGACAACTGAGCAACCGCCACATCCAGCTGATCGCGATCGGCGGTGCCATCGGCACGGGCCTCTTCATGGGCTCTGGGAAAACCATTTCGGCAGCCGGTCCGTCGGTGATCTTCGTCTACATGATCATCGGCTTCATGCTGTTCTTCGTGATGCGGGCGATGGGCGAACTGCTGCTGTCCAACCTGCACTACAAGTCCTTCAGCGACTTCGCCGGCGACCTGCTGGGTCCCTGGGCCGGGTTCTTTACCGGCTGGACCTACTGGTTCTGCTGGGTGGTGACCGGCATTGCCGACGTCATCGCCATCGCCGGCTACGCCAACGAACTGGTTCCGGGCATTCCGCTGTGGATTCCGGGCGTGGTCACCATTGGCATCCTGCTGGTGCTGAACCTGGTCACGGTCAAGGCCTTCGGCGAGACGGAGTTCTGGTTCGCGCTGATCAAGATCGTCGCCATTGTGGCCTTGATCCTCACCGGTCTGTTCATGATCCTTTCGGGCTTCAAGTCCGAGGCCGGACCGGCCACTGTCGAAAACCTATGGATCCACGGCGGCTTCTTCCCCAACGAGTTCATGGGCTTTGTGGCGGGCTTCCAGATCGCCGTGTTCGCCTTCGTGGGCATCGAGCTTGTGGGTACCACCGCTGCCGAAACCAAGGATCCCGAGAAGAACCTGCCCAAGGCCATCAACTCGATTCCTGTCCGCATCCTGCTCTTCTATGTAGGCGCACTCATCATCCTCATGGCCGTGACCCCCTGGACCCAATTCGAGGCCGGACACAGCCCCTTCATCGGCATGTTCTCGCTGGCCGGGCTGGGCATGGCAGCAACGGTGATCAACCTGGTGGTCCTGACCTCCGCCATGTCGAGCGCCAACTCCGGCATCTACTCAACTTCGCGCATGGTCTTCGGCCTGGCGCAGGACGGCGACGCTCCGTCACTCTTCGGCAAGCTGTCCTTGCAGAAGGTGCCGCGCAACGCGCTGTTCCTGACCTGCGTGCTGCTGTTCGCATCCGTGGCTCTGCTCTACGCAGGCGACGACGTCGGCAAGGCCTTTGGCATGGTGACCACGGTTTCCGCCGTGTGCTTCATGTTCGTCTGGTCCATCATCCTGGCCAGCTACCTTGCCTTCCGCAAACGCCGGCCCGGCCTTCACCAGGCTTCCAAATTCAAGATGCCCGGTGGCCCCGTCATGGTGTGGGTGGTCTTCGCCTTCTTCGCCTTCGTGCTGTGGGCGCTGACCACACAACCGGATACGTTGCTGGCCCTGCTGATCACGCCCATCTGGTTCGCGGTGCTGGGAGCCGCGTGGGCTATCCTGCGGCGCAACCCGCTCCATGCAGCCCGCTACGAAACGTTCAAGGCAGGCGTCATCGCAGACCATGCCGAGGTGAAGGAAACCGCGTCCGTTTCCAGCTAACGACGGCGGATAGCTAACGACGGCGGATAGCTAACGACCGCGGAAAGCGGCTACCTGACGGCGGCCGGGCAGGGGGAATCCACCTGCCCGGCCGCCGCTCCGGCTTAAGTCCAGGGTTGCGCCCAGCCCAAGGTGCCGGAAACCGGCCGTTAGAGTCGCCAGGCGGACTGGTAGCCGGCGTGAGTCTGGTAGGGGAGCGCCATATGCTGCAGGAAGGCCAGCATGTAGTCGTAGTCGCTGGCCGGTTCGTGGTCCCAGTCAACGTCCTTCACATGCGCGATCATCCGCCGCTTGGCGTCGCACTCGGCCAGGTTCTGTGTCAGGTGGTGCCGCAGGACGGTTTGTCCCACCATGCCGACGTCGGTCATCAACGCCCTTGTCCGAGCTTCGTCCTGCTGGATTTTGGCTAGCAGGAAATCGATAAGATCGCCCATGTGGCCATCTTGGACCATTACGTAGGTAAAAGGCCATGGGCCATAATCGAGACCATGGGTATCACCGAGACTGACCTTGAACACCTGCGCCGATGCGTTGATCTGGCGCGCGAAGCACTCGAAGATGGCGACGAGCCGTTCGGATCGGTCCTCGTCGACGCAGGAGGCCGCGTGCTTTTCGAGGACAGGAACCGGGTCAAGGACGGCGACCAGACGCGGCACCCGGAGTTCGAGATAGCGCGTTGGGCCGCCAACAACCTGAGCCCGGTGGATCGTGCAGCGGCCACCGTCTACACCTCCGGCGAGCACTGCCCTATGTGCTCTGCCGCGCACGCCTGGGTCCGGCTGGGACGGATTGTCTACGCGACATCGTCGGAGCAGCTGGGCAACTGGCTGAAGGAGTGGGAAGTCGCTCCGGGACCGGTCAACCCGCTGCCCGTCCAGGCCGTGGCGCCCGGAGTGGAGGTCGATGGTCCGGCAATGGAGCTGGCCGGCGACGTCCAGGCGCTGCACCGGAAGTTCCACTTCCCGCAAGAATCCGCTTAGCTCCGGCATCGCCCCTTAATATGGCGTGTGGCGAATTGCCCGGTTCCCATTGACCGGCACTGTCCGGTGCTGTGCACTGTTGAGGTGGACACCCATCACAATGTGCTGATTATTGGCGGCGGCAATGCCGGCATCTCGCTGGCCGCCCGGCTCCGGCGCTACAAGGTCGAGGATATCGGGCTGGTTGAACCGAGCCCGTGGCACTACTTCCAGCCGTTGTTTTCCCACATCGGTGCCGGAGCCGCCCAGATGAAGGAAGCCGTCCGTGAACAGCGGAAGGTGATGCCCCGCGGGGTCAACTGGATCCGTGGTGCGGCCGCGGACATCCAACCTGATGAGAACGCGGTGGTGCTCGCTGACGGCCAGCGGGTGCGTTACAACCATCTGGTGGTTTGTCCGGGACTGCAACTGGACTGGGATACCGTTCCTGGAATGGCCGATGCCATCGAGTCTCCTTTCGGAACGTCGAATTATGAGTCGCGGATGCCAACCAAGACCTGGGAGCTGATCCGCCGCCTGCGCTCGGGCACTGCGGTTTTCACCCAGCCTCCGGCCCCGGCCAAGTGCGCCGGGGCGGCACAGAAGATCGCCTACATGGCGTGCGACTTCTGGCGTGAGCAGGGCGTGCTCGGAGACATCAGGGTGGTCCTGGTGGTGCCAACGCCCACCGTTTACGGAGTCGACGGCGTTGATGCGGTGCTGGAGCGCAAAATCGCCGAGTACGGGATTGAGCTGCGGACCTCCACTACCGTTGCCTCCATAGAGGCAGCGGACCGTATCATCCGGCTGCAAGGACCGGGAGGCGGGGAAGACCTCGGCTATGACTTGCTCCATGTGGTGCCCCCGCAATCAGCGCCGGACTGGCTGAAGGCCACCACGTTGCCGGCCCCGGACGACCAAAGCGGTTGTGTGGAAGTGGACCCGGAACTGCTGCGGCACCGCCGCTACCCAAATGTCTGGTCCCTGGGAGATGCCGCCGCAACCCTGAACTCAAAGTGCGGAGGTGCCCTGCGCAAGCAAACCAAAATGCTGGCACTAAATCTTAAGGCGGTACTGGACGGGAACGAGCCGGAGAGCCGGTACAACCACTACGGCGTCTGCCCCTTCACGCTCACCCGCCACACCGTTCTTTTCGCCGAGTTCGACCACCAATACCGCCCAATGCCAAGTATCCCGTGGCTGAACCCAGCCAAGGAGCGGCGCTGGGCATGGGCGCTGGACAGGCGGATCTTCCCTCAGATCTACTGGCATTTGATTCTAAAAGGCCGCGCTTAAGGAGAACATGACAACGACGACGGCAAACCACACCACCCGCATCGTGCTGGCCGAGCGGCCACATGGTGTACCGACGGATCAGACCTTCCGGACGGAAACGGCAGAGCTTCCCACGCTCTCAGACGGGCAACTGCTGGTGCGCAACCGGTACATTTCGCTGGACCCCTACATGCGCGGGCGGATGAGCGCGGCGAAGTCCTACGCCACGCCGACGCCGGTGGGCGACGTCCTTCCGGCCGAGACGGTTGCCGAGGTCGTCGAGAGCCGCGACCCCGACTTTAAGCCGGGCCAGCTGGTGGCGACGTACGGCGGTTGGCAGAGCGCCGCCGTCGTTCCTGGTAAGTACTCGCGTCCGGTCAGCGACAACGGACTGCGGGAATCGACCGCGCTGGGTGTGCTGGGCATGCCGGGCTTTACCGCATATTCGGGCATGGCGGAGATCGGACGCATCCGGGCAGGGGAGACCCTTGTGGTCGCAGCGGCAGCCGGACCGGTGGGTTCCGCCGTCGGGCAGTTGGCTCGTGCGGCGGGAGCGCGGGCGGTCGGCATCGCCGGCGGGCCGGAGAAGTGCGCCTACCTGGTTGATGAGCTGGGGTTCGACGCCGCCGTGGACCACCGCTCCGAGTCTTTCGCAGACGAGCTGAAGGCTGCCTGCCCGGACGGGATCGACGTGTACTGGGAGAATGTCGGCGGCAAGGTGCTCCAAGCGGTTCTGCCGCTGCTGAACCTGTACGGGCGGATGCCGGTGTGCGGGATGGTCGCCCAGTACAACGCGACCGGCGCTCCGGAGGGGCCGGACCGGCTGCCCGGTTTCATGCGCACCGTCCTGAACCAAAGCCTGACCGTGCGCGGTTTTATCCAGACGGAATTCCGGGCCAAGCACTGGAACAACTTTCAGCGGGACATGGCTGAGCTGGTCGCCGACGGCAGGATGAAGTACCGCGAGGACATTGTCGACGGGCTGGAGAACGCGCCGTCGGCCTTTGCCGGACTGCTGGAGGGACGCAACTTCGGCAAGCTGCTGATCCGAGTCTGACCTACACTGGCGTTGAAGCCGGTGATTTTGCACCAAGCAAGCTGCTTCATCCGAGCCTGACCTACTCTGACGGGAGCGTCATGAAAATTCTGGTCGCAGGAGCCGGTTCAACTGGTGGCTACTTCGGCGGGCGCCTGGTACAGGCAGACCGCGACGTGACGTTCCTCGTCCGTCCGCGCCGGGCCGGAGAGCTGACCGGCGGACTCAGGATCTTTGGAGTGGGCAACGATGACACCATTCCGGTCAAGACCGTAACCGCTAACGACCTGGATTCGGTGTATGACCTGGTCATCGTTGCGGTCAAGGCACAAGCGCTGGAAACCGTGGCACAGGATATCGCTCCCGCCGTCGGTCCTGGCACCATGATCCTGCCGATCCTCAACGGGATGTCGCACCTCGGCGATCTGACGGACCGCTACGGCGCGGACCGCGTCCTCGGCGGACTGGTGAAGGTCGTGACCACAGTGACGGAGGACGGCCACATCCTGCATATGAAACCGATGGCGATGATGTCCATCGGAGAACAATCCGGTGAACGCACGCAGCGAATCGAGGAACTGTATCGGGAGCTCTCTGTGCCCGGCTTCGAGTTGTCGCTGGCCCCGGAAATCGTCGCCTCAATGTGGCATAAATGGGCCTTCATAGCTGCCGCCGGGGTCATCACCTGCCTTATGCGTGGTTCGATCGGGGACATCATGGCGTGTCCCGGCGGCAAGGACTTCGCCCTCGCCGCCCTCTCGGAGGCGGAAGCTGTGGCAACCGCAGCGGGCTACCCCGTCCCGGAGAGCGAACATGCGATGGGCGTAGCCATACTGACCGAGGCCGGATCGGTGTTTACTTCCTCCCTGTACCGCGATGTAACCGCCGGCCATCCACACGAGGGCGAACACATTCTGGGGCAGTTCGTTGCCCGGGCAGAGGCCCTTGAAGCCGCGGTCCCGTTGGCGAGGCTGGCGCTGCTTCAGCTTCGGGTGCACGACAGGCAAGGCTCGTAACGATTGTCGACGGCGCAAGGGAAACGTATGATCGGCATCACTTGCCGGAGGAAACGAAGGAGTCTTCGTGGGAATGGATGTTGCACCCGAGGTCCTGGGAGCGTCAGCCGCCGTCCTGGATGCTGCCCGCAGCTCATCGGCTGACTACGCGGATCGCGCGGCTGTGAATACGGACCGCTCGGGCTTCGTCCCGCAGTCCTTGCCGGACGGGGTGGTGTTCGCCGAATCGATGGCGGATGTGGTGCAGGCGGTGAAGCTGGCTGCCGCGCACAAGGTTCCGCTGGTGCCGCGGGGCGCCGGAACCGGACTGGCAGGTGCATCCTCAGCGTCGGCGGGGGAGGTAGTGCTGGATCTGTCCCGGATGAACCGCATCCTCAGCATCGATCCGGTCGAGCAGGTCGCCGTCGTCGAACCCGGCGTACTGAATGCTCACCTTAACCAGGCGGTGGCCGAACACGGGCTGTTCTACGCGCCGGACCCGGCCAGTACGGCCATCTGTTCGATCGGCGGCAATATCGCCACCAACGCGGGTGGCATGCGCTGCGCTAAGTATGGCGTGACCCGCGAATCGGTACTGGGGCTGCGTGTGGTGCTGGCCGACGGGCGGGAACTGCGCACGGGCCGCGGCACCATCAAGGGCGTCACCGGCTATGACCTGAACGCATTGATGATCGGGTCGGAAGGGACTCTGGGCGTGGTGGTTGAAGCGACGCTCCGCTTGCGCCCACTACCAACAACGACGGCGACCGTGGCCGCCTTTTTCCCCGACGTGGCCACCGCAGCCGCGGCAGCTTCGGCTGTGATAGCCGCACGGCTCCAGCCTTCGGTGCTGGAACTGGTGGACGGCCCGACCCTCGCCGCCATCGACGCCGCGCTGGGAACCAACTACCGCAGTCGCGGCGGTGCTTTCCTGCTCGCGCAGACCGACGGCTTTGGCGCCCACCTCGAGATGGACGTGCTGGTCAACGCCGTCGAGCCGTTCGCCGCCGAACTGGAGCGTGCGGCAGATGCAGCGGAGGCAGAGGCGCTCCTGACGGCCAGGCGCGAAGCTATTCCTTCGCTCGAAATGGTGGGGCGGGTATCCATCGGGGACATCGGCGTGCCGCGCGGCCGGTTGGCCGAAGCAGTCACCGGGCTGGCGGACATCTCCCGGCGGACCGGGGTGCGCATCTTCACGATTGCCCACGCCGCAGACGGCAACCTGCACCCCATTATCGTGGTGGATCCGGACGAATCAGTGACTGAAGGGCCAGCCAAAGCGGCACTGGGCGAAATGTTCCGCCTGGCCCAGAGCCTGGGCGGAACGCTGACCGGCGAGCACGGCGTGGGACTGCTGAAGCGCGACTGGCTCCGGGACGAACTCGGCGATGTCTCGCTTGAGGTCCAGCACGCCATCCGCCGCGCGCTGGACCCGCAGGGCATCCTTAACCCCGGCAAGGCGATCTAGGTAACTCCATTCGACGGCGCGGCGGGACGGCGGGCTAGACGGGATTACTTGCGCGATTCAGCATCCTCGTCACCGATGTGCCCGGCCGCGTTGGCGTCGAGGACACGCTGGACGAAGGCGCAGTACTCGTCCATGTAGTGCCGCAGGAATTTCTGCGTGGACTCGTCCTTGACCTCGCCGTCGTCGCCGTAGGCTTCCGGCTTGAAGCTGATGTAGGCCTCGGGGGTGTTGAGCTGTGGGGCGTCGAGGAAGCTCAGCACGCTGCGCATGTTCGACTGCATGACCGCCGTGCCGATGCCGCCCGGGGAAGCGCCAATGATGCCGGTGGGCTTGTGGGCGAAGGAATTGGTTCCCCACGGACGCGAGCCCCAATCGATCGCATTCTTCAAAGCACCGGGGATGGACCGGTTGTATTCGGGCGAGATGAACAGGATTCCGTCTGCGGCTTCAACCGCTTCCTTCAGCGCCCGGCCTTCGGCGGGGAAGTCGGCGTCGTAATCCGAACTGTAAAGGGGGAGGTCCTTGATGGGAATCTCGTTGAATTCCAGGTCCTTTGGAGCCAGCTTGATCAGAGCCTTCGAGAGAGTGCGGTTGATGGAGCCGCTGGCGAGGCTCCCGACGAAATAACCGATCTGGTAGGTGGGCATAAGTACATTCCTTCCACGGCGGCCGGCCGGAGCCGGCCTGTTGCGGCTGATGGACAATCCCGGCGCGGCGGCAAAGCGGAGCGCCAGCCTCAGCCCAACACACCGCGTGTGCCGCGGGCCAGCAGCACCAGCTTGTCCGGGTTGCGGACAACGTAGACGCCGGTGACCTGTCCGCCGTGGACTTCCACCATGGCCGCCACATCCAGCCGACCGCCGCTGAACACCAGCAGGCCGGGCATGTTGTTGAGGGTGGAAAACTCCACCCGCATGTCGGGCAGCGGGCGGGAGTGGACACCCACGAGGAAGCGGGCAATCTTCTCCGGGCCGTGCACGGGCCTGCGTGCAGTGGAGACCTTGCCGCCGCCGTCGGCGAGCAGAACGGCGCCCGGGGCCAGGACATCCATCAGGGACTGCAGGTCGCCGCCGAGGGTTGCCGCCATAAACCGGTCCGCCACCTCGCGCTGCTGCCGCGTGCCAACTTCGAAACGTGGTTGCCGGGCGCTTACATGCTCTTTTGCCCTGTGCGCCAGCTGGCGGACTGCCGCTTGGGACTTACCGGTAACCTCGGCGATCTCGGTGTAGGGGAAGTCGAAGACCTCGCGCAGCACAAAGACGGCCCGCTCGTCCGGCGTCAGGGACTCGAGCACCACCAGCATAGCCACGGAGAGCGCCTCGCCCAGCACCGCATCTTCGGCCACATCCGGCCCGGTCAGGATCGGCTCGGGCAGCCACGGACCCACGTATTCTTCCCGACGGCGCTGCGAGGACCTCAGCGCATTCAGCGCGGTGCGCGTGGCGATCTTGGCGAGGTAGGCGCGGGGATTGCCCACGCCGTCGTCGTTCACCTCGGCCCATTTCAGGTAGCTGTCCTGCACCACATCCTCCGCGTCCGCGGCGGCGCCGGTGATCTCGTAGGCAATGGCGAAGAGCAGGGAGCGGTGCTGCTCGAAGACCTCCGGCGATCCCATCTACCGTGCCTCCGCCAGTTGTGGCTGCGCTGCCCGAGGGCCCTTCGGCCAGCTGTAGGACCCGCTGCGGCGAAGCTCGTTCCGCATCCACCTCAGAGCCAGGCGGCACACCTGCTCCTTCAGGAAAGCGCCGGGCTGCCGGCCGATGGCCAAGGGGCGCGGCCGGTCGTCGGCATGCACAAACTGGATGAGGCCGGCCGTACGTCCAAGGCTGATGCACCGCGCCAGAAACCCGTTGGAGAACACTTGGGGAGCGCGCCGCTCCAGCCGGGCGATGATATTGTCCGCCGCATGCGCTCCCATCGGCATGGCGGCGGCGCAGGACATCCGCAGGTGCGCGGCCACCGAATCCGGCGGGCGGACGGCGTCGCCAGCGCCGAAGATTTCCGGAAACTCCGGGACGGACAGGGTTTCATCCACCAGCAAGCGGCCGTCCGGATCGATGGGCAGTCCGCTGGCGCGGGCGAGGTCCGGCGTGCTGAATCCCGCGGTCCAAACCGTGCAGTCCGACTCGAGCCTTGCTCCGGACGACGTCGTTAGTTGGCCTTCGCCCGAATTTTCCACTTCGGTGTTTTCCACGAGTTCGACGCCGAGCGCACGCAGCGTCCGCTGCAGTTCCCGCCGCCCGGTTGTGGACAGATCCGCGCCGATGCCACCCTTGGAAACCAGCCGCACACGTAGCCGCGGATGCCGCTCCGCGATTTCGGAAGCAGTCTCGATCCCGGTCAAGCCGCCGCCCACCACGGTGACCACGGCGCCGGCATTAAGCTGCTCCAGCCTGATCCGCAGCCGTGCAGCTTCTTGCGCAGACTGCACTCCGTAGCCCTCCGAGCCGGCCCCGGCGGTTGCGCTGGCGCTGCCCACCGCGTAAACCAGCAGATCGTACGCCAGCGGGTCGCGGCCGTCCGCGAACTGCACCAGCCGGGCGTGCGGATCGATCCGCGCTGCAGTTCCAACAACGACGGCGGCGGCCGGATTGAGCAAAGAAGCCATCGGCACCGCTGCCGACTCGCGGCTTCCGGCGGCCACCTCGTGCAGCCGGATCCGTTCAATAAACTCCGCGTGCGGATTGACCACGGTCACCTGGACTTGGCCGGCTAGGCTCTTGCTGCCGGCCAGGCGATTGGCCGCCATAACCCCCGCATAACCGGCTCCGATAATGACTACTCGCTGATATGCAGACACCGTTCTCTCCTTTGCTGTTGCCGATGTACACATAGGACACCGGTAGGTCCCGATTTGTGACACCCGCGGCGAGCCTATTGGAGATGCACAGGACCTTGCGTGCAGTACTCATAGGATGGGGTACATCCCCGATCGTCAGTGAATAGAGCAGACCCTCCATGGCACCGCCCCGCACCCATCGCATGCAACACCAGCAGCTCATCGTGACGTTGTACGGGCTTTATGCTGAAGGTACCGGCGGTTCGCTGCGTGTCTCCACCTTGATCTCTATGCTCGCCGCGCTGGGGATTGACCAACAGGCAGCCCGGTCTACGGTCTCCCGACTCAAGTCCAAGGGCATCCTGCTCAGCCAGAAAGAGGATGGCGTAGCTCGATATGCGCTGTCTAGGGACATCCTTGACATCTTTAACGCATACGACCAGCGGATCTTCGCGCCGGAGCGCTCCAAACCGGGCGATCCCTGGGCGCTTGTGGTCTTTTCGGTTCCTGAGGCGGAACGCAACCGGCGCTATGAACTACGGGCTGAACTGACCAGTCTGGGATTCGGATTTGTCGCTGCGGGAGTAGCGATTGCGCCCAGTACGGGGCTGGAGCAGGCAGTGGAGCGGTTGGCGTCCCGAAAGCTGGATGGCTACGCCGAATACTTCTCCGGTGACTACCTCAAGGGCGGAGAGATCCGGCAGCACGTTTCACAGTGGTGGGACCTGCAAACGCTGGATCAGGAGTATTCAGAGTTCATCGACCGTTATGAGGGTCTCGTCCAAGAATGGCAGCACCGTGCGAGTCTCGCGGCAGGGTTCTCTGTCGAGGACCGGCTGGATGCCTTCCACACCTACGTTCCCATGCTGACGATGTGGCGGAAGTTTCCGTACCAGGACCCGAATCTTCCCCTGGAGTACCTTCCCGAAGGTTGGAAAGCGCCGCGCGCCAAGAAGGCGTTCCTGACACTGCACGGAATTCTTGAAGAACCGGCAGCGGCTTACGCCAAAGAGTTGGTCCGTACGCGAGGTGACTGAGAACCGATGTGCGCCATCCAGTTGCGTACGGACGACCATGAGCGGGTGGAAGGATCGATCGCGGCCAAATGGTCCAAGTCATGCGGCGATTCAAAATCGATGTGACTTCCGGCGGTGCGGGCACGCGCGACGAAGTCCATCGAGTGGTCTACAGGAACCCGCTGGTCCACCGCCCCATGCACTACCAGCGTCGGAGCAGATAGCGGGAGCCGGCTGAGCGGCGACGCCGATTCATAAACAGCCGGGTCCTCTTCCGGGGAAACGCCGAAGAATTCTGCAGCGGCACCTTCGCCCAACCGCTCGCGGTAAGTGCGGGCGACGTCTGTAACCGGGGCCAGAGCGACGACGGCGTCCAGCAGGTCCACCGCCAGCAACGCCAATTGTCCGCCTACAGAGTGGCCGACGCCGATTACCGGCCCCTCATGTTGTTCGCGCCAAGGCGTTGCGGCGACGGCAGCAACGGCAGCCCTGACGTCATCCCCAGTCGTCGGCCAGCCGCCGCCGTTGCCGTTACGGCGGTACTCGACATTGGCAACGGCCCAGCCGCTCTGCGTCAGGTCATGGGCCAGAGGGGCCATGAGGGAAGCGTCGAACGCAGCACGCCAATAGCCGCCGTGGATGAGGACGGCTACACCCTGGGGAGGCCCGCCACCGGCGGGATCCCAGCACTCAACGGTCTGTTGCGTGTGGGGACCATAGGCCAGCTGTAATGCAGGCGCGACAAGTCCTGATGACATGGAAGTTTCCTTATCGTAGGGCTGGCGCCGGGAGAACGAGACTCCCTGCGCCAGCACACTGTCAGCGATTCGTCCGGCTATCAGGCGCCAGGAACTGAACCCGGCGGAAGGAAGTTCACGTCATGGAGGGCGGAACGACGGACTACTTCTTCCGGATCCGTCAGATCATGCAACTGGTCGAAGAGCTCGGACAGCTTTCCGGCCGGACTGACCCAGAATAGCGACTTGCCCGGAGTTTCGCCCTTGTTGTAGTAGGCATGCGGCAGTCCCATCGGCATGCGAACGGTGTCGCCGGGACCAGCCGTGGTCCACTCTCCGTCGAGGTACAGCGTGTAGACGCCTTCCATGATGAAAATGTGCTCATCCTGCGTGGGATGGACATGCGGGGGAACTCCAGTGCCCGAGGGGTCGAGAGACAGCCAAGCAAAGCTTGATGAGCTTTCGACCTTGGCGAGGTAGGTGTGGCCGAGCACGTTCCACGTCTTATTTCCCATGGCCTCGCTGGCCAGCGTGATGCCCTTGGGCAGATCACCGAGAATAATTTCCTGGTCTTGCTGCAGTTCCATAACTGGTCCTTTCATCGAATATGAGGTGCCGTCAGCATGGCAGACGAAAAATCAATATGCAATAGGTATTGCGATCGCAAAAAACGCTACATATGATTTGAGTCACGCTCTTGTCGGCGAGTCCGACGTCAAAGCATCCGCCAAGCCACAGCATTTCTTCGACCAGCTGTGGCGCCGCCCGCCATCGAGGAAACGAGGGGCAAATATGAGCAAATCAGTACAAGGAATGACCGTCCACACTTTGGGAACCGGAGGCGGTCCCATTGTCTCGGGCAGTCGCGCCGGCACCAGCACTGTCGTCAAGGTAGACGACGCGGCCTACGTCATCGACTGTGGCATGGGCAGCATACGCAATTATCGCTCCAGTTGTGCGTGGCCGGACCTGAGGGGGATTTTCCTCACACATCACCATTCAGACCATATCTACGACCTGGGTTCGTTCCTGGTGACGGGGTGGCAGGTGCCGGGCGAGTCGTTCAGCCGCCCAATCGAAGTCTTTGGTCCCGGACGTCCGTCGCGGGTTCCTGCCTTGGATGCTGAGCACGCGGTTCAGATTGACGCTCGGGTTGCTGGGCGGGCAATGACCGCAACAACCGAGGTGGTTGATGCCTTGTTGGATAAGGTGTTTGCTTCCGACATCTGCATTCGGATGGCGGACGAAGGGCGCGAGGAACCTCACAACTGGGTCATTGCGCACGATATCGAGATCCCGGCGGCCGCCAATGCGGATCCGGTAGAGGCGCGGCATCCGCAGATGGAGCCGTTCGAGGTGTACCGGGACGAACTGGTGACCGTGACGGCAATCCTCGTGGACCACCGGCTGTGCTTTCCCGCCTTCGCCTTCAGGATCGATTCCGCTTACGGATCGGTGGTGGTGTCTGGCGATACGGCATACTCCGAAAACTGCATCCGGCTGGCGCGCGGCGCGGACCTTCTGCTGCATGAAGTCATGGATCTGCAGGCGATCCTGGCCACGTTCCCGGATGGTCCCACGCGCGACGGGATCGAGATCCATCTGCGTGAATCGCATACGTCGTTTGATGAGGTTGGCAAGGTGGCCCAGGCTGCCGGCGTTGGGCAGCTGGTGCTGCATCATATTGTGCCGAATACGCCGGGTGCGGCAGATGTCCAGAAGATGCAGCAGGTGGCCAGCCTGGACTTTGACGGACCTGTCCAGGTGGCCGAAGATAATGACTGCTTTGTGGTTCCGGTCGTGCCTGAACACGAAACCCAACTGGAGAAAGCAGAGGCAACGGCATGACCACACAGAGCCAGATCCCGCCGCATACCCTTCGCGCCGCGGTCAAGTACGGAAAAATGAACCGTCGTGCCTGGCTGGTGACCGGTGCCCTAGTGGTCTTCCAGATCATCAACTTCGCCGACAAAGCCGTCATCGGGCTGGTGGCTGACCCGGCCATGCGCGATCTGGGACTCACCGCCGGTGAGTTCGGTTTCATCGGTAGTGCGTTTTTCTTCCTGTTCGCCGTCGCCGCCATCGCTGTCGGATTCCTTGCCGGGAAGGTTCCCACCCGGTGGATCCTCCTGGTCATGGGCATTTCCTGGGCAGTACTGCAGTTTCCCATGCTGTTTGGCGGCGGCGCCGCGGTATTGCTGGTCACCCGCATTCTGCTCGGGGCCGCCGAGGGGCCGGCGACCCCGATCAGCCTGCAGCACGTACACGGCTGGTTCTCCGCCAAAGAGCGAGGCCTTCCCAGCAGTATGGTCGCCGTCGGCTCGACGCTGGGGCCGATCGTCGCGGCGCCTGTCCTCGCCTGGATTATTGCCAACCCCGCTCTTGGGTGGCGCTGGGCATTTGGGTTCCTGGGCATAGTCGGACTCCTGTGGTCGCTGTGCTGGCTGTTCATCGGGCGCGAGGGGCCTTATAGCCACACCTCCCGTTCAACCCCGGAATCCGAAACGGGCGATTCGGTCGAAGAAACACAGCAGGAAGAAGCCGGCACAACAGCCGGGCGGCCCCGCAACGGGGAAAGCATCGCAGACACGGCGGATCTGCTTAAGATCGTGCCGATCCGCCGTGTCCTTGGAACACGCATGTTCGTGGCTGCCGTCCTGGCCGGAGCCGGCTGCTTCTGGGCGCAAGGCTTCCTGACAACTTGGTCTCCGAAGTATCTGGCGTCGGTCGTCTCGCTGTCGCCCGAGATGATCGGTCTCGTCTCAACGTTCCCTTGGGTCTTTGGCGCAGTAGCGCTCCTGGTGGTCGGTTACGGATCGCGCTTCCTGATGCGGAAGGGTGTGACGGTTCGCTGGGCTCTCGGAGCGCTCTTCGGCGCCACTCTGCTGTGTTCCGGAGCGTGCTTCCTGCTGCTGCCACATCTTGGCGGTGTGGCTGCGGTTGTCGCCGTGACTGTCGGTGCCGGCCTTGCCATGACTTACCCGCTGGCCCCAACTGCGTTGGCCTTCTCCGTATGTTCAAAGCAGCGGGCAGCCGTCATGGCGACGCTGACGGGTTTTGCCTCCATGGGCGGAGTCGTGGCGCCGGCCATGGTGGGCATGCTCATGGACAATGCCGGCTACCTTCCGGCGGCCAAGGGGGTCGCGGATACAGCAGAGATGGCTGCCCGCCTGGCCGAGGGGATGAATTCGTCGTTCTGGATGATCGGCATCTACCTGGTGGTGGTCGGTGCCATCAGCATCCTGTTGCTGAACCCCGACCGTACTGCTGCACGCCTCCAGGAACGTTTTGCCTACAACGGCTAATGGTCATTGGATTGTCGCTGCCCATCGGCTCCGTTGTCTGATGGGCAGCGATGCCTTGTCCGGAGTCTTTTCCGATCCCGCTATTTCTCGATTAAATTGTACGATCGTAAAATTTACACCATATGATGGATGGAAAGAGAGAAACGCCGGTCAGGAGAGGGAGCCGTGGTTCACGAAGAAGTCACGCCAATAGTGAGCGCGGGTATCGACCGAACAGTGGAGTGGGTCGACACGGATGCCGCTGGGCACCAGCATAACTCTGCAGTGATGCGCTGGGTTGAGGCCGCCGAGGCGGAATTGTTTCGTCAACTCGCTCTTCCGGACTACTTTCCCAGTGCGCCACGCGTGCAGCAGATTATTAACTACCGGTCCAAACTCTGGTTCGGCCAGCGCATTACTGCGACTTTAGCTTTGGAAGAGATTGGATGTACATCGATGACGTTCGTATTCGAGGTGCACGGCCATCCTCACGAGAAGTCCGACGGCGGTCTTGCGGCTTATGGAACGTTCACCACCGTTTTCGTCCCTCAGGGGGCGGAGCGGGCGCAGCCGTGGCCGGAACACATGCGTGCCGCCTTGTCGGACTCCGACCGTACCCAGTTGATCGCACCAACTAATTCGTCGCCTCAGAGGCGCCTAGTGCTTCAGAAAGAGACCAAATGACTGTCCATACGCAGGAAAATTTTGGTGGCACGGTAACGCGCAGTATGCCGGGACGTCTCGAGGGGCAGGTGGGGGTGCGCCAGCCGGAAAATGTGGCCGAACTAGTCGGTTCCACACTGGCCCGGCTCGGTGTCGGGCATGTCTTCGGGGTGGTGGGCAGTGGCAATTTCGTCGTCACCAATGCGTTGCGCCGTTCAGGAGTTCCCTTCACCGCGGCGAGGCATGAAGGTGGTGCCGCGACTATGGCCGATGCGTATGGACGGATGTCAGGCAAGGTCGGGATTGTTTCCACACACCAGGGGTGCGGATTGACCAACGCGGTGACAGGTATCGGGGAAGCGGCCAAAAGCCGCACTCCGATGATCGTGCTTACAGCCGACACCGCGGCTCCGGCGATCCGGTCAAATTTCAACATCGATCAGGATGCTCTGGCACGTAGCGTGGGCGCCGTGCCTGAGCGGATACACTCGCCGCAGAGCGCGGTCGCAGACACGGTGCGGGCATACCGTACGGCCGTGAATGAGCGGCGCACTGTAGTTCTGTCGCTGCCTACCGATATCCAAGCCATTCCAATAGATGCAACTGCGGGCGGGCAAGTATCCCCGCTCGATCCGCCGCAACCGGTCCGGCCGAATGCGACGGCCGTTTCAAGGCTGGCCGAACTGATCCGCGGCGCGCGGAGACCGGTCTTCGTGGCCGGTCGAGGCGGCCGGGGCGCAGCCCAGGAGATTGCAGCACTGGCTGAGATTTCCGGTGCGCTCGTGGCGACCTCGGCCGTCGCTCACGGCCTGTTCAAGGGCGATCCGTTCAACCTTGGCATCTCCGGTGGCTTCTCCTCGCCGTTTACGGCCGAAACCATTTCAGGTGCTGACCTGATTGTCGGCTGGGGGTGCGCCTTAAACATGTGGACAATGCGGCACGGCTCGTTGATTTCAGCGGACACGAAGGTTGTCCAGGTGGATGTGGAAGACAGTGCCCTTGGAGCTAATCGCCCTATCGATCTGGGCGTGCTCGGCGACTGCGCAGAAACAGCGGCAGCAGTGCAGGCAGAGTTGCAGGCAGCGGGATACAGCGCTCCCGGTCAACGTAACCACGAGATGGCTCAACGAATTGCCGCTGAAGCGCGTTGGACCTCTGTCGTGACCGAAGACCTGTCCGCCCCGGAGGCCATCGACCCGCGGGTCCTGAGTCGGGAGCTGGACAAGCTGCTGCCCGCAGAACGCATCGTAGCCATCGATTCCGGCAATTTCATGGGATACCCCAGCACCTACCTGGACGTCCCCGACGAATTCGGTTTTTGCTTTACCCAGGCGTTCCAATCCATTGGCCTGGGGCTGTACACGGCTATCGGGGCTGCCGCCGCGAGGCCGGATCGGCTGCCGGTGCTCGGGACCGGAGACGGCGGATTCCTGATGTCCATTGCCGAATTGGAAACGGCAGTCAGGGAACACATTCCACTCTTGATCATTGTTTACAATGACTCCGCTTACGGGGCTGAAGTCCACCACTTTGATGCCAGCGACGAGGATCTCGACGTGGTGCGGTTCCCCTTGACAGACATTGCGTCGATCGCCCGTGGCTATGGCGCCGAAGGAATCGTAGTGGAGGGTACCGACGATCTGGAGGCTGTCTCCGGCTGGCTGGCCGGACGGCGGGACACTCCGCTGGTCATCGACGCCCGCATTGCTTCCGACGGCGGTGCGTGGTGGCTTGCCGAAGCGTTTAAAGGCCACTGACACTTAGCTGTCGTCAACCCTTTAAGATAGGCCCAGATGCAGTCAACCAGGCAAGAAACGAGAACACAGGACATGATTGCCGTTCCGGCGCCACCGCTCCGGCACCAGCAGCTTATCCTCACCATTTACGGCCTCTACGGGAGGGGCGGTGGAGCCGCTCTGCCCATCTCGGTGCTGATCGACATGCTCGGGGATTTAGGTCATGACGCTCCAGGGGTGCGTTCGGCCGTGTCGCGCCTAAAGGCCAAGGGTGTGTTGAACAGCGTCAAAGACGGCGGCATGGCTAAGTACGAGTTGTCACCACGCTCGCTGGAAATGGTGAATGAGGGCGACGAACGCATTTTCGAGCCCTACAGGGGGACGCCCGACGGCGACTGGGTACTCGCGATCTTCTCCGTCCCTGAATCGATGCGCGATCGCCGGCACCAGCTGCGCACGGAGCTGACCCGGCTGGGCTTTGGCGCGATGGCTCCTGGCGTGTGGATTGCCCCCTCGGGTGTATGCGAAGGCGCCAAGCGTCGGCTGGCCGCCCGGGACTTGGCCGAGTACGTGGAGTTCTTTACCGGGAACTATTCCGCGGAGGGAGATATGCGAAGCAAGGTAGCCAAATGGTGGGATCTGGAGGCTCTGGGCGTCCAGATTTCCGAGTTTATGGAGTACTACCGAAATTCGCTCGCGGACTGGACGAGATATGTGGGAGAGGATCCGGCAACGGCGCTGCCCAATTCCTCCGAAGAACTTCGCCGCGATGCCTTCCGGTACTACGTTCCCATGCTGACGTTGTGGCGCCGTCTCCCGTACCGGGACCCAGGCCTGCCGCTCGCATACCTGCCGGAGGGATGGCAAGGCCCGGAAGTCCGGAGGATTTTCTTCGGGGTGCACAGGTTGATCGCCCCCATGGCCGAGGCCTACGCAATGTCCCTCGTGAACAAAGCCGAGGCCACTTAGGGGCCTCGCGAAGGCGGCCTTAAACAGGTGTTGCCCGGCCGGTTTCAGCTGGCCGGGCAACACCTGTATGAGTCAGCGCTCTGGAATTACTGCGATTCCCTGGATCTCAATCAGCGCCTCTTTCTGCCACAAACGGCTGACCCCGATGCCGGCCATGGCCGGGTATTCCGTACCAGCCATTTCGCGCCACAGCTTGCCGATTTCCCGGCCGTTGGCCATGTAGTCATCCACGTCTGTCAGGTAGATGGTCACGCTGACGAGGTCCTCAGGGCGCCCTCCTGCCTCGGTCAGAGTAGCCAGAACGTTGGAGAACGCCTGGCGGAATTGCTCAAGAATGCCACCAGGGACGATTTTCATGTCCTTGTCCAGGGCGGTCTGGCCGCCGAGGAAAACTGTATTGCCGGCCAGAATCCCATGGGCGTAGCCGGAAGGCTTGGGCAGCGATTCCGGGTTGATGGTGCGGTTACCGACTGCGGTCTGGTTGCTCATCTGTGCCTCCTTGGCATCGCGTTATCCGTCTCAAAGATTTTCAGAAAAACCTCTAGTGCAGATCCTTTCGATCGTGCTACGTTGAGCATATGTGACGGCCGTAAAAAAGTCGATACATCAGAATCAAAGGAGATCCAGAGATGAAACTGGCCACGGTCCGCACCGGCCCAGCAACGACGACGGCAGCGATCCAGTTGCGTTCGGACGCTTATCTGCCGCTCCCTGCCGACGACGTTGGCGCCTTGCTTGGCGATCCGGGCTGGCGGGCGAAGGCTGAAGAGGCTCTGGCGGCGGCGACTGATTCCGCCGGTGTTACTTATGCAAGTGCTGACGTGGCGCCCCTGCTGCCGCAAGCCGGCAAGGTCATCTGCTGCGGCTTGAACTACGGCGACCACATACAGGAAATGGGCCGGGAATTGCCGGAATACCCCACCCTCTTCGCTAAGTTTGCTGACACGCTTGCCGGTCCTGCCGATGAACTGGTGGTGGAAGGCAGCAGCCGGGTGGACTGGGAAGCGGAGCTTGCCGTGGTGGTCGGTGCAACTTTGACCCGGGCTAACGAGGCAGAAGCCGAAGCCGCCATCGCGGGTTACACAGTGGCCAATGATGTTTCCATGCGTGACTGGCAGAACCGCACGCTGCAGTGGTTCCAGGGCAAGGCCTTTGACCGGACCACACCGGTCGGGCCGGTCATGGTGACCCCCGACGAAGTCGACGGCGGCGGCTTCGAGGTCCGCGGCTACGTCAACGGTGAACTCGTTCAGCAGGGCCATACCCGGACCTTGGTGTTCGGTCCGGCACGCCTGCTTTCCTACATCTCCCAATTCACAACACTGCGCCCGGGAGACCTCGTGCTGACCGGGACCCCCGGGGGAGTGGGGATGGGGATGACCCCGCCACGCTTCCTCGCCGACGGCGACGTCATTACTACTGAGATCGACGGCATCGGACGCCTGGAGAACCGCGTTCTGATCCGCCAACCTGCATTCCACTAAGAAGGAGAAGACATGACTGAGACAGCTACCGAGTACCGCCTCGAGGGCGATAACTCCATCTACGCCGGCAGCGACGGCAAGGTGGTACCCGTGGTAACCCGCGGTGGCAGCGAAGACACCAACACCGCCCAGTCAGGCGACTGCGTCCGTGTTTCCGGCGTCAGCATCCAGCACACCCCGGCCACCAAGATCTGGTTCGGCCAGGTCTCCAACGTCCCCGGCTACCGATCCCTGCCGCATCATCATGCCGAAGCCGAGACCGGCGGCTACGTGCTCCGCGGCCGCGGCCGCATCTACTTCGGCGAGAACTACTCCGAGTTCATCGATATGAAGGCAGGCGACTGGGTCTTCGTGCCACCCTTCATGCCGCACGTGGAAGCGAACATGTCCGTCACCGAGGAGCTGGTTTGGCTGACAGCCCGCACGCCGGAAAACCTCGTGGTCAACCTGGATGATGTAGCCGACGAAACGCTGGAAGGATACCGCCGGGCATGAACACGTTAACCGGATCCCTGACCGCCGAGACCTTCCTCCGCGCCATCGAGCTCGACGCCGTGGTGCCGCAGGTCTTCGACGAGGCCTACGAGGCCACCACCCAGTATGTGCCGTGGCCCAAGGCCTACGGCGGAGATATGGTGGCCCAGTCCGCGGCAGCGATGATGCGCTCGGTCGGCGCGGACCGCCAGCTGCATTCGATGCACAGCTACTTCATGCGACCCGTCGACATCGGCGCCGTAGTCCGCTACGAGGTGGAGAACCTGCGCGACGGCCGGGGCTATTCAACCCGCAGCGTCCGCGCTTACCAAGGCGGCAAGACCGTGTTCGCCGCTATGGGGTCGTTCCAGGTCCCTGAGGACGGACCGGACTTCCAAGCCGAAATGCCGGCAGCAGTGGAGCCCGAGTCGCTGCGCAGTGCAGCCGAGGTACTGGATGGCGTCGACGGCGACGCCGCCGCCTACTGGTCAGCTGGCCGCAGCTTCGACATGCGCCACGTACCGGGACCGGTGTACGTGCAGATCGAGGGCGAACAGACGCCGCAGCAAGCAGTGTGGGTCAAGGCCTTCGACCGCCTGCCCGACGGACCGGATGCGCAGAGCACTGCAAACCTGCACAGAGCCGCACTGGCCTATGTCTGCGACTACACGATCCTGGAACCGATCCTGCGCGCCAAGGGCCTGCACTGGTCCACACCCGGCCTGGCAACCGCCAGCTTGGACCACTCCATGTGGTTCCACCGCGAAGGGCGCGCCGATGAGTGGGTCCTCTACGCTCAGGAAGCCGTGACTGGCCAGCGCAACCGCGGTCTCGCAACCGGCCGGTTCTTCGACCGCTCGGGGCGTCTCCTGGCCACTGTTGCCCAGGAAGGCATGATCCGCGCCGGCAACTGATACCGGACGCATCCCTCCGCTTCATCCAGCATTCGAAAGGAACGCCATGGAACTATCACCATCGGCGCACGTGGACACCTTCACACGCGATAACCTGCCGCCGGCAGAGCAGTGGCCGGTACTTGAATTCACCTTGCCGGAACTTCAGTACCCGGAACGCCTCAATGCCGCGACGGTCCTTATCGACGACGCCGTCGAGGCCTTCGGCGCAGACCGGCCCGTATTGCACACCCCGGACGGGGAAACCTGGAGTTACGGCCAGTTGAAGCAGCACGCCAACCAAGTAGCGCAGGTTCTGACTGAGGACTTCGGTGTGGTGCCGGGCAACCGCGTCCTGCTGCGCGGCCCGAACAATCCGTGGCTGGTGGCTGCCTGGCTCGGCGTGCTCAAGGCCGGGGCCGTGGTTGTGACCACCATGCCGGTACTGCGTGCCAGCGAAGTTGCCAAGATCTGCGAACTTACCGCGCCTGTAGTGGCAATTTCGGACCACCGCTTCTCGGCGGATATGCAGGACGCCGTAGGGGCGGGCACCGCCGTCGTTACTTACGGCGCTAGCGACGATAGCGACCTTACCGTCCGTTGCGCCGCGAAGAACGGGACCTTCCAGGATGTGCCGACGGCGGCGGACGACGTGGCGTTGCTGGGGCCGACATCAGGCACCACGGGCACCCCGAAAATCACCATGCACTTCCATCGGGACATCCTCGCCAACGCCGACACGTTCGCACGACACATCCTCAAACCCACGGCCGACGACGTCTTCGCCGGTTCGCCGCCGCTGGCCTTCACCTTCGGGCTGGGCGGGCTGGTAGTCTTCCCGCTGCGCTTCGGCGCCTCGGCCTTGCTGACCGAACGGGCCACACCGCTGGATTTGGCCCGGCAGTCCGCTGCCGCCGGTGCCACCGTGCTCTTCACGGCGCCGACGGCGTACCGGGCCATCCTGAAAGAAGGCCGGGGTGACCTGCTCAAGAACCTGCGCGTCGCGGTCTCGGCCGGAGAACATCTGCCCAAGGAAACCTGGGAAGCGGTTCACGAGGCCACGGGACTGTCGCTGGTCAACGGCATCGGCGCCACGGAAATGCTCCACGTGTTCATTTCCGCCGTCGGAGACGACATACGTCCGGGAGCGACGGGCGTCGCCATCCCGGGGTTCCGCGCAACGATCTTCGACGAGGACGGCAACGAGGCCGCCCCGAACGAGCCCGGCCGCCTGGCCGTGATCGGCCCGACCGGCTGCCGCTACCTGAACGACGAGCGCCAGCTGAACTACGTCCACAACGGCTGGAACGTCACCGGCGACACGTTCGTGCGCGATGAGGAAGGGTATTTCTACTACCAGGCGCGCTCCGACAACATGATCATCTCCTCTGGCTACAACATCGGCGCCCCCGAAGTCGAAGCCGCGATCGACCAGCACCCGGACGTGGTGGAGAACGCCGTAATAGGCCGGCCCGACCCGGAACGCGGCAGCGTGGTCTGCGCCTTCATCGTGCTGCGTGAAGGTGTCGCAGCTGACGCCGCCAAGCGCAAAGAAATCCAGGACTTCGTCAAGGCGACCATCGCTCCGTACAAGTATCCGCGGGACGTGCGGTTCGTGACCGAGCTGCCCCGCAATCCCAGCGGCAAGCTGCAGCACTTCAAATTGCGCGCTGCCGTCTCGGAAGAAACCACAGAATTAGCCGGCGCAGGCCAAGGCCGCTGAAAGGACAATGAAAATGAAAATCGCAATCGTCGGAGGCGGCCCGGGCGGCCTGTACTTCGGGGCACTGATGAAGCAGCTGGATCCGGCACATGAGGTGACGGTGTGGGAACGTAACGCCGCCAGCGATACGTTCGGTTTCGGCGTCGTCTTTTCGGATGAAACCTTGGGCGGGATCGGAAACGCCGATCCCGTGGTGGCTGACTACATGAGCCGCCGGTTCGCCCGCTGGTCCGATATCGACATCCACTTCAAGGACGAGACCATTACGGTCGGCGGCCAGGGCTTCGCCGCGATGAGCCGCAAGGAACTGCTGGAACTGCTGCAGCGCCGCAGTATTGAACTCGGCGTGGACGTGCGTTTCTCCACAATGGCCCCGCCAGTGGAAGAACTGGAAGCCGAATACGACCTGGTGCTTGCCGCCGACGGCGTGAACTCCCAGATCCGTGCGAAGTACGCCGATTCCTTCGGACCCAGCCTGGACCCGCGGCCCAACAAGTTCATGTGGCTGGGCACGGACCAGGTGTTCGAGGCCTTCAAGTTCTTCGTCAAGGAGACCGAGTTCGGGACCATGCAGATCCACGGTTACCCGTACTCGGACGCCGGCTCCACCTTCATCGTCGAGATGCACGAGGACGTCTGGCATGCCGCCGGCTTCGACGAAACCGCCGATGACGTCTTCCCTCCCGGGGTCTCGGACGAGAAGGCGATCGCCAAAATCCAGGAAATCTTCGCTGAGGAACTCGCCGGCCACGAGGTGCTGGCCAACAACTCCAAGTGGATCAACTTCACCACCGTCCGGAACCGCAGCTGGCGGCACAACAACGTCGTCCTGCTCGGCGACGCCGCGCACACCGCCCACTTCTCCATCGGCTCCGGTACCAAGCTGGCCATGGAGGACTCCCTCGCACTGGCCGCCTGCCTGCATGAGCACGCCGACCTTGAATCAGCACTCGCCGCGTACGAGACCGAGCGCCGGCCGGTCGTCGAATCCACCCAGCGTGCCGCCCAGGCCTCGCTCGAATGGTTCGAGCGCATCGGCCAGTACAAGGACCAGGAACCGACCCAGTTCGCGTTCAACCTGCTCACCCGCAGCCGCCGCATCACTCAGGACAACCTGCGGCTGCGTGATCCGGAATTTGCCGACAGGGTGGACCGGCAGTTCGCCGAGTCCCAGGGCCTGACGCAGGTAGCCCCTGCCATGTTCCAGCCCTACCGCATCGGCGGGCTGGAACTGAAGAACCGCATCGTGGTCTCACCGATGGACATGTACTCGGCTACTGACGGCGTGCCTGGAGATTTCCACAAGGTGCATCTGGGCAGCAAGGCCCTCGGCGGCGCAGGGCTCGTCATGACCGAAATGGTCTGCGTTTCGGCAGAAGGACGCATCACTCCCGGCTGCACCGGTCTGTACAACGATGTTCAGCGGGACAGCTGGAAGGAAATAGCAGGCTTCGTCCACGGCAACTCTTCGGCCAAGATCGGCGCCCAGATCGGGCATGCCGGACGCAAGGCGTCCACCCGGCTGATGTGGGAAGGCATCGACGAGCCGCTCAAGTCCGGCAACTGGGAAGCGGCGGGCCCCTCGGCATTGCCATACGGGCCAGGCAGCCAGACGCCGCGCGAGATGGACCGCGACGAAATGGACCGGGTGAAAGCGGACTTCGTCGCCGCCGCCCGCCGAGCCGACGAAGCCGGCTTCGACCTGCTCGAGGTACACGCGGCCCACGGCTACCTGCTCTCGTCATTCCTGTCCCCGGTAGCCAACAAGCGGACCGACGAGTACGGCGGCAGCCTCGAAAACCGGTTGCGCTACCCGCTGGAGGTTTTCGACGCCGTTCGCTCCGCCTGGCCGGCACAGAAACCGCTCACAGTCCGCATCTCCGCGACCGATTGGATCGACGGCGGCAACACCCTCGATGACGCCGTTCAGATCGCCAAAGCCTTCGCCGCCCACGGCGCCGACGGTATCGACGTCTCCACCGGCCAAGTGGGCAAGGAAGAAAAGCCCGCTTATGGCCGCAGCTACCAGACCCCGTATGCGGACCGGATCCGGCAGGAAGTGGCTGGACCGGCAGGGATCGCAGTGATCGCCGTCGGCGCCATCTCCTCGTACGACGACGTCAACTCGATCCTGCTCGCCGGACGCGCCGACCTGATCGCACTGGGCCGCACGCACCTGTATGACCCGCAGTGGACGCTGCACGCCGCCGCGGAGCAAGACTACAAGGGTCAAGGCGCTGAATGGATCCCGCAGTTCCGGGCCGGACGGCGCAAGCCGCCGAGCTCGCGGACCGACGCGGTCCGGCCCCGGCTGTCCCTGCTGCGAGAGACCGAAGACGAGCTGGCCAATGCCCACCTGCGCTGGCGCCCCGCGCGTAAGGCAGAGCCTGCTCTGGCAAAGTAGTTCCCGCAGGGAAGCGGGTTCAGGTAAACATGAAGGGCGGGACGGAGCCTGACGGTCCGTCCCGCCCCCAGCTCAGCAATACCAACCTCCCTTCAAAACGAAATGAGAAACATGTGGCAACGACGCCCATAAATGATTGGAACGTACCCCCGCGGACAACCAGGCTGGTGCTTTTTTGCTGTTGGCTGGCGATCCTAGCCGAAGGCTACGATGTCGGGGTCCTGGGCGCTGTCCTGCCCGCTTTGGCGGAATACCGCGCCTGGGACCTTTCGCCGCTGGAGCTCGGCGGCCTCGGCGCTTACGCGCTTGTCGGCATGTTGTTCGGTGCCCTATTCATTGGCACACTTAGTGACCTGTTCGGCCGCAAAAAGATGCTCCTGCTCTCCATGGTGATCTTCACGCTGACCCAGGCAGGTGCGGCAGTTGCGCCCACACCGGAGCTCTTCGGTCTCTTCCGGCTGATCGGCGGGCTGGGCATGGGCGGCGTCATCCCCGTTGCGGCCGCCCTGACCATCGAATATTCGGCGCCGAAAAAGCGATCCTATAACTATGGGGTCATGTACTCGGGGTACTCCCTCGGCATCGTTGCTGCGGCCTTGGTTGCATTGTTCCTGCTGCCGACCATCGGCTGGCGTTGGGTAATCGCCTTCGGCGCGCTCCCCGTTGTTCTGCTTCCGATTATCGCCAAGCTGCTGCCCGAGTCGCTGGATTATCTGGAGGCCAAGGGTAAGCGCAATGAAGCCGACCGGCTGGCAGCACAACTGGGAATTGCACCTTACATTCCGGCGGTAGCAGCGCCCACCGCGGGCGTGACGGCCGCGGAACCGTGGTGGCGGACGATTACCGCGATGTTCTCGCCCCTGTACCTGCGCTCGACTGTGTTCTTCTGGATTTCCCTGTTCTGCGGCATGGTTCTTGTGTATGGTCTGAACACTTGGTTGCCGTCCATCATGAAATCCGCTGGCTACGACCTAGGTTCTTCGCTGACCTTCCTGCTGGTCTTCAGCCTCGCCTCGGCGGCAGGCGGACTCGCCCTGGGCCGGGCTGCGGACAAGTACGGGCAAAAGCTCATCCTGGTTGCCTTCTATCTCCTGGGCGGCGGCGGCATCCTGCTGCTGATCTTCCCGGGGAACATGGTGGTGAACCTCGTATTCGTGGCGTTTGCCGGCATCGGGTCCATCTCGACCTCGCTTGTCTTGACCGGCTACATTGCCGATTACTACCCGGCAAAGGTGCGTGCTACAGCCACCGGCTGGGCGCTGAGCTTTGCTCGAATTGGTGCTATCTGCGGGCCGTTAATCGGCGGCTGGATCGGCAGCGCGGCCTTGCCGTTCGAGTGGAATTTCATCATCTTTGCCGGTATTGCCGTGCTGGCAGCCTCGGCTGTAGCGCTCATCCCGAAGCGGCGGGAAACGCAGCCGGAGCCGGCAGTAGCCGGTGACGAAACGGTTGGCGTGACCGCCAACTAGATGCGGCCAGGCCGGGAAGATGAAACTCTTCCCGGCCGGCCCTTGCGTCGTACTCGGACCGGACGATCAGGCGCTTGGGACCTCCGTGACACGCCATTCGTCGATAAAGCCGCCACGGACGGACACCTGCCACAGGGCCGGGCCGTCCAATTCGGGGACGCTGCATTCCGAGCGGCCTTGCACTTCCACCCGGCCATTCCCGGTTGCCCGCACCTCATCAAAGATGTTGCGGTAGTCCGGAAAGGCCGCGAAGAACCGGCGCCAGGCGTCGATACAGGCCGCCTTGCCTTCGATCGCTGCACCTGACGCATCAACGAAGCGGTGGGTTGGTGTCATCAGCGCGGCCAAAGCATCGAGGTCCCGGCGGCCGATCGCGTCGTTGAAGGCCAGCACAAGAGCCTTGTCGTCAGACATGAGCCTGCCTCCTGAGAGCGTGTCATTCCAGCACCCGAGTAGGACGTGGCTATCTCAGTGATACTTCATTTACGGAGAAGCTGGAAGCAAAACTACTTGGAGCAGCGTGAAAGCCAGCCGGGAAGATGCAACTCTTCCCGGCCGGCTCTTTTTTGGCTCCCTGGCTGATCAGGCAGCCGGCGCCGCAGACCTTAAGCGGCCAGCGGTGCTTCCACGCTTGCGGAAACCTGCAGCTGCCCGCCGTCGACGCTCACGGTGACCCGTCCGCCGTCGTTCAATGCCTCGGTGACCAGCAGGTCCGCGATCCGGTCGTCGAGCTCGCGCTGGATGACGCGGCGCAGCGGCCGGGCGCCGTACTCCGGCTCGTAGCCGGCTTCGGCGATCCACGCCACGGCTTCCTCGCTGACCGCCAGGCCGATGCCCTGGGCCTGCAGCCGAGCTTCGGTCTTGCCCAGCTGCAGGCGGACAATCTCGCGCAGCTGCTCCTGGTTGAGCTTGCGGAACAGCACGATCTCGTCGATCCGGTTGATGAACTCCGGCCGCATGCTCTCGCGCAGCCGGCCCATCACCCGGGTGCGCAGCTCCGGTTCGGAACCGAAGCCGTCGCCGTCGTTGTTCGCGGTGAAGCCCAGTGCGCCGCCCTTGCTGGCCAGGAACTCCGAGCCGAGGTTCGAGGTCATGATGACCACCGTGTTGCGGAAATCCACGGTGCGGCCCTGGCTGTCAGTGAGGCGGCCGTCGTCGAGCACCTGGAGCAGCAGGTTGAACACGTCCGGGTGCGCCTTCTCGATTTCGTCGAGCAGCACCACGGAGTACGGCTGGCGCCGCACGCGTTCGGTCAGCTGGCCGGCCTCGTCGTAGCCCACGTAACCCGGGGGAGCCCCGACCAGGCGGCTCACCGTGTGGCGCTCGCCGAACTCGCTCATGTCGAAGCGCGCCATGGCCTTCTCGTCGCCGAACAGGGACTCCGCCAGCGCCTTGGCGAGCTCTGTTTTGCCCACTCCGGTGGGACCGAGGAACAGGAAGCTGCCCACGGGCCGGCCCTCGTCACCCATGCCGGTCCGGTTGCGCCGTACGGATTTGGCGATGGCGGTCACCGCGTCCTCCTGCCCGATAACCCGCTGGTGCAGGTCCACCTCGAGCCGGGCAAGGCGGGCGCGGTCACCTTCGGTCAGCCGTGCGGCGGGAATGCCGGTGGCGCGGGCGATGATCGCCGCGATCTCGGTCTCACCCACCACGGACGGTGAGCGTACGACGCCGGTGCTCGCCCCGCCGTCGTTTGCTTCCGTTGCGCTGTGGCCGGCTTGGGTTCCCCCTGCGGCGGCGATCTGCTGGTTCAGCGCCTCGATCTCGTCGCGCAGGCGGGAGGCTTCCTCGTAGTGCTCCTCTGCCACCGCGGCGTCCTTGGACGCCTCCAGTGTTGCGGCCTGTTCGCGCAGCGCAGCGACGTCGACGCGCGGGCCACGCTGCAGGCTCAGCCGGGCGCCGGCCTGGTCGATCAGGTCGATCGCCTTGTCCGGCAGGAAGCGGTCCGTGATGTACCGGGCAGACATTTCGACGGCGGCGCGGATGGCCTCATCGGTGTAGGTGACGCCGTGGTGCTCCTCGTAGCGGTCCTTCAGCCCCGCGAGGATCTTTACGGCATCCTCGATGCTGGGCTCGCCAATGGTCACGGGCTGGAAGCGGCGTTCCAGCGCCGGATCCTTCTCGATCTTGCGGTACTCGCCGAGCGTGGTGGCGCCGACCAGATGCAGTTCGCCCCGGGCCAGGCGCGGCTTGAGGATGTTGCTGGCATCCATGCCGCCCTCGCCCGAGCCGCCCGCGCCGACCACGGTGTGCAATTCGTCGATGAACACGATCATGCTCTCGCTGTTGGCACTGATCTCGTCCATCGTCTTGGTCAGCCGCTCCTCGAAGTCGCCGCGGTAGCGGGTTCCGGCAAGCATGCCGGGCAGGTCGAGGGAGACTACGCGCTTGCCGCGCAGCTGCTGCGGAACATCGCCGGCCTCGATCGCCTGCGCCAGGCCTTCCGCGATAGCGGTCTTGCCCACGCCGGCTTCGCCGATCAGCACCGGGTTGTTCTTGGTGCGCCGGGCAAGGATCTCGATGGTCTGCTCGGTTTCCTCCGCACGGCCAATCACCGGATCCAGCTTGTTCCCGCGGGCCAGCGCCGTCAGGTCCGTACCGAACTGGTCAAGCATCGGGGTTTCCGAATTTTCGGTGCCCGCGGTTGAGCCCTGCCGGTCGCCGGCACCGTTGGACTGGGCTTCCCTGGCACCTTCCTGCAGCGACTGGGGCGTAACGCCGGCTGCCGCCAGCACCTGTCCGGCGGGCGATTCCGTATTAAGGACAAACGCGATGAAGAGGTGCTCGGGATCGATGTAGGTGGACCCGAAGGAGCGGGCCACCTGATGGGCGTCCAGCAGTACCCGCTGGGCCGATTGGGTGAGCGACGGCGGAGTGTCCGGCTTTTCGTCTGACTCTTCCGGCAGGCGCTGCTCGGCGTCCTTGGCGATGGCGGCGGGCTCGGCGCCGGCCTGCTTGAGATGGGTGGCGGTCGGCTCCTGTTCCACCATGACGCGCAGGATGTGCAGCGCGTCGACCTCGGAGTGGCCGTGGTCGGTGGCGAAGCGGGCCGCGTGGCCGAGCAGCTCGTGCGAGCGGCGGCTGAGCAGCCGGGTGATGTCGATGGGGCGCCGGGCCTGTGCGGCCCGCTGGCCCTGCAGGTAGCGGGCCAGGAATTCGTCGAATGATCCGCTGCCTGATGCTGCGGGTCCGAAGAACAATGGCATGTATCCTCCTCAGGAACTTGAGTATCTTCGACTCATGTTAACGCTGATGTTGGAGAATTATTCCGCCGACCTGAAAAAATTGAGCGAAGCAGACTCAGGTCTGTGGTTTGCCGGTCTCATTCGTCTCCGAAAGACAATCCGGATGAAACCCGAAGTTAACGTGCCGGCTCCAGACTGGAAGCAGCGCCGCTAAGGCTGGACTCCCGCACAAACCCGTCCATTACGAAGATCGGTTGGTAGAGATGAACGCCCGTGAACCAGATCCCGTAGTTCCGCAGTCTCATCACGTAGGGCAGGAGCGGCCGGACTTGGCCAACCTTCATGTCCGTGAAGACGTAGCGCGGGCCGGCCGCTGCGCCAACCTCCACCTGCCGACCGGCCGGACCTGCCTGTTGCCGGAACGTCATCCCGGTACCTGCGACTTCACCGAGCCGCGGGAAGCGGGGGAGACCGTGGGGTGAATGCCTAACTTCGTCCCGCCGTCGTACGTTTATCCGTGGTGCGGTCAGGTGCCGGGAGCGCGGTAGCGGACCTGGTCGGCGTGCCGCAGCGCCTGCATCGTATCGTCAACCGTCATCAGCACGGTTGTTTCCAAGGTGCTGAGCGCGCCGCCTCCGGTGATGGCGAGCGCCACGGCGGCCATGGAGACGTTGTCCGGGGCTTCCCAGAGCGTGTATCCGTCATACGAGCCGAAGGCGTACCAGAAGCCGTGGAGCTTGCCGCCAACCGCCTCGATGTACGCCTGGGCCGCCTGGCGCCGGTCCTCCGGCTTGCTGATCAGCCTGGCCCAGGTCTCCGGCGTGTAGCTGAACTTTGAAAGATAGAGCGGCATGTCTAATCCTCTCGTCCACCGGACCGGCGAAGTTGCGGTTCGGCTTAAAGTCTAGATCCGGCAGCCGGGAAAAGATCGGGTATCTACGGTCTGATTGGCGGCTCTTTCTGCGGGCTGGCGGCAGCAGTTTCGGTTCGGCCCGTACCAATTGCGAGTGGGCCAGCGTAGGGTACCGGGCATGGATATCATCCTTGTTCCCGGATTCTGGCTGGACGCTTCCTCGTGGTCGGAGGTTACGCCGCCGCTGGTCGCGGCAAGACACAGAGTCCACCCGCTCACGCTGCCCGGGTTGGAGTCCGTTGACGCACCACGCGAGGGCATTGGGCTGCGGGACCATATCGACGCCGTTATTGCGGCGGTCGACGGGATTGACGGGCCGGTAGTACTTGTCGGTCATTCCGGAGGCGGGGCCATCATCCACGGCGCGGTCGACGCGCGGCCGGAGCGTGTGGCCCGCGCCGTCTACGTGGACAGCGGTCCGCTGGCGGAGGGAGGCGTCATCAATGATGAGCTGCCGGCGGAAGGGGACGAAATCCCGCTGCCGCCGTGGGACGGCTTTGACGATGCCGACCTCGTGGATCTGGACAACGAGCTTCGGGCTGCCTTCCGTGCACGGGCCATTCCGCAACCGCGCGGGGTGGCGTACGACAAGCAGCACCTGACGGACGAGCGGCGCTTCGACGTTCCCGCCACCGTCATCGCGTGCGAGTTCCCATCATCGGTGCTCACCGATTGGGTCGAGTCCGGACACCCCTACGTAGCGGAGCTCGCAAGGATTCACGACGTCGGGTACGTGGACCTGCCCACGGGGCACTGGCCGCAGTTCACTAAACCTGCCGAGCTCGGCGCGGCCATTCTTGCCGCCGTCGAGCGCTGAATCGAACGGGTGCTTGTAGCCCACTTCTGGCAGCGGCAGACCGCCCGTCCGTCTGGGTGACGGACGGGCGGTTCTGGTGTTGGCGCTGCCTACGCTAGAAATTCGACGGGCACGCCGAAGGAACAGACGTCCGGGTTAGCTTCTACTTCCCGCTCCGAGCACCAGGCCCTGAAGGGAGGAAAGCGGCAGCGTACCGAAGTCGCGGGAATCGATCGAGCGCTCGCGGTTGTCTCCCATAACGAACACCTCGCCAGGAGGCACATGCCGCAAGGAGAAGTGGGTGCCGTCAATGGTCTCGTGGTCCACAAACGGCTCATCCGGAGCGATGCCGTCGACGTACAGTACGGCGTCCCGCACTTCCACGGTCTGGTCTTCCACTGCCACCACCCGCTTGATCATCGTTGAGTTGTCCTCGGGTGACTGGAAGACCACCACGTCGCCGGGATGGATCCCGGACAGCTGGGGTGCCGCTTTGAAGACAAACACCAGGCTGCCCGGGTGAAGCGTGGGCTCCATGCTGTCCGAATCGACGACGGCGGGTTCCATCACCCAGATTCGGACGGCCAGAAGGCTGGCCAAGCCCAGCAGGATCAGTCCCCGGCCCCTCAGTTTCCGGGGACTGGAAACGGAGGGACGGTGCGTGGCTCCGGCAGACACAACTGCCTAGTCCGGGTCGGTATCAAGTTCCGCCATGGCCGCAGTCATCGGATCACAGGGGTCCGGATCGTCCTCGCCCAGGCCAACCCGGAACTGGAACATCATGGAATGGTCCTCGTGCGGCAAATTGTGGCAGTGGACCATGTAGCGGCCCTCATGCGGGCCGAACCTCATGACCAGGTCCACCTTTTCGTTCTCGCCGACGTAGACCACATCCTTGGGCCCGCGCTCCCAGGCGAAAGGCGCCTTGCCGTTGCGGCTGAGGACCCGGAAGTCGACCAAGTGGATGTGCACCGGGTGGAACCACCCGCCGGACTTGTTCTCGATCTCCCACACTTCAACCGAGTTAAGCGCCGGATTTGCGCTCGCCAGTTTGAAGTTGCTGGCGATCACGTCTTCCCAGGTGACGCCGTTGAAGGTCCATGGTTCAACCACTCCGTCCTTCTCCAACCGGAAGCGGCGCTTTTCTTCGGCGTCGTCGTCGGTCAGGGACATGACTTCGCTGTCCACCAGCTTGGTGGGAATGTGGTTCCACTTCGGATCCGATTTCATGTCGGTGGCGGCAGCAACGACGTCGAACCTCATCACTTTGTTCGTGTGGTCGTAATCGCGGTTGTTGTCGTTCGAGAGGTTCTTCAACTCCACCCGCGTTCCGGGCGTGTATTTGCTGAAGTCAATCAGGACCTCGTACCGCTCGGCCATGCCATGGCGGAAGTTCTTGACCGACTGCGTTGCCGGCATCAGGCCGCCATCCGTGCCGACCAGGTGGAAGGGCTGGCCGCTGCTGAGGGCGAACCGGTAGGACCGCGAGATGGAGGCATTCAGGATCCGGAACCGGTAGACGCGCGGCTGGACCTGCATCACCGGCCACGGCCGCCCGTTGACCAGGATGACGTCGCCCCACAGGCCGGAACGCTCGCGGTCGTCATAGGCTAAGGAGCCGTTCGCCGCGAACATCGCGTCGCTGACCACGAGCGGTACGTCGAAGTCGCCCTGCGGCAGGAGGTCCCGTTCCACCGGATCATGCATCAGATACACACCGGCCAGCCCGGAATAGACGTTCTGCGCGGTGTAATGCACGCCGTGGTCGTGGTACCAAAGAGTCCGCGCGGGCTGGAAATTCGGGTACAGGTAGTCCTTGCAGAAGCCCGGCTGGATGACATCGCTGGCGTAGCCGTCGTAATGCGGCAGCGACGCCGAACCGTGCAGGTGCGTCGATGCCGCCAGCAGGTGGTGGTTCCACTGCGGATGGTTCTTCGGCATTCTATTGCGCATGTGTACCACGGCCTTGGTGCCCTGGTCCAGCTCGATCGTCGGGCCGGGAAAGATTCCGTTGTAGCCCAGAATGCCCGTCTTTTTCGTCGGCAGGATCTGGGCCTGCGCTTGTCGCATCGCGATGGTGTAGTGGTTGACCGGGGTGCCGTCGGACTCATACGAGACTGAATCCGGCTTGAGCTTTGGCGGTCTAGTAAACGCGGCCTTATACGGCCTGGGCATGTCCCGCGAACTGAGTTGGCTCGCTGATTTGGCGGACACGGTGGAAATGGGGACGGTAACTAATCCGGCCCCGACAACTCCTAGACCTCCCCAGGTGAGGAGTTGTCGTCTTGTTACTGACATATTGAGTCACTTCCCAATGATGACTTTCTGGATCAGGCTGGGCTGCTTAGCCAGCCGTATGATGTTCGACGCCGAGGGAGAGCCGGCTGCCTGCAGCATCTTCGAGGACCAAGGCGATGGCCTTGTCCGGAAGTTCGAACACCATGGTGGTATTGACGGATTCGCCCTGGGTCAACGTCGTGGAGGACGACGAGGTCCACAGCGGGCCGGGCTTTCCCGAGCCCAATCCGTCAACGAAAAATCCTTCCGGAACGAGCGGCAAGCCGGCCTTGTCCAAGGCAGTAAATTGCACCTGGATGCGGACGCGGTGTGCACCATCCTGCGGATCTTTTTGGAGGGCGGCCACAGGAGAAGGTGGCTGCCATCCATCGCTTTCGAGCGGAATGACCCCGGTAATACTGGCCACTCCACCCTCAACTTCAGCAGATGCACCCAGCGGAGTACTGGTTCTGACCTCTGCTGTGAGAAACAAGTACCCGAACACAAGTCCGAGCACAGCCACGAGCGCCAAGGGAATGACGATCATGCGACGGCGGTCGGTTTTTGCCCGGCCGTCAGTGCTGACATTTATTGCTGACATGTCGCTATGATTCGCCGAAAACTTGCAAAAAACTTTGGCCGGGCCGCGTTGATTCCACAGCCTTCCAAGCAGTGCATTTCTTCCCTCAGCACTAGGGTCTGAGGTCCCGGGTCCTTCCCCCCGAATTTGAGGGTGTACCTAACCCTTAACCATGGGCTGGTGAACGGGCGCCAGTGCGCCGACTATTAGGTCAGATGCCCGCTAGGGCGTTGGTTTATCGGGGGTTGGGGCACATCATGAACAGATCTATTGGTCCATCCGTGGGTATTTCCATAAAACTCATCGGTCCTTTGCGCGTGGAGCGTGAGGGGCAGGTATTGACGGCCGCCAAGCTTGGCAGTCCGAAGGCCCGCCAGATCCTGGAAATCTTGGCACTTCAGCTGGGTCGGCCGGTCCCGCGGGAACAAATCATCAACATTCTCTGGCACGGCAATCCGCCGTCGGCGGCCAGCGCCACGGTGGAAAGCTATGTCAGTGTCATCCGTAGGAACATCCAGCCAGGGCAGGCGAAAAACGGCCCGCTGCGCACGGATAAGGGAAGCTACATTCTGGACCCGAAGCTGGTTCAGGTGGATCTTGACCTATTTGAACGGACCATTGGCGCGGCAGACGGCACCAAGCCGGCGGAGGCCTACCCCAAGCTCGTCAGCGCGTTGGACCTGGCGTCAGCGCCCTTGCTGAGCGATGAGTTGACCTTCGAATGGGCGGAATCAGCCCGGGCCAGGCACGCGGCGCAGGTCGCCGACTGCAGTGCCAGGGCAGCCGAGATGGCAGTGAGGCTGGGAAAGACGGACGAAGCCGTGCACTGGGCGCGGCAGGCCGTTGCTGCGGAGCCGCTGAACGAACGCGGGTGGACCGCTTTGGTGGATGGGCTGGAACAAGGCGCGCGTTACATCGAAGCGCTGCAGGCCTACGACAACTGCCGGCTGCTGTTCCGACGGGAGCTGCACTGCAACCCGGGACCGCTGCTGCAGGCCGCACATGCCCGATTGCTTCGCTGCACCTCAGACGAGGATGCGGAGCTGGATGAGGTGTTGTCAGCGCTGCTCTGCTTGAACGACCGGGTCAAGAGCCGGACCGGCAAAGCGTGCACGTTGAAACAAGTCGGCGGCTATGACACCACTGTCTACGAGACAGCCGGCAGCGTGATCGACTCGTTCCTGCGCAGGGCTCTCGCCTCTGCCTGACGTATTTCCTCTGCCGCGGTCAAAAAAGGCAACGAGGCATTGTGAACGTGATGAGCTCATGCCTAGTCTTGAAGCGGTGAAGCAGGCGCCGCAACTCCCATTCCTTTGAGAAGGACTAATGGAACATCGTTTGAATGTCTGCGTGTGCCACGATACCGATATGTCATCGGTCCACATTCAAGTGGGCGGCTGTGTAACCGTCCGGAACTATAAAGCGCTCCTGCCTGTGTTGGCCCGTACCCAAGGTGAACTAGCGGACAGCAGCCAGCCGACCAGGCCGGCAGGGCCGGCAGCAGGGTAGGTGTTTCGATGACTGCCAGCAGCCTGCCGCCGGATGCGACCTTCCCCGCGGACCTGACCACGCTTTCAGATACGCGGCTCCATGTGCTCAACAGCCTGTTGCACAGGCAGTTGGATCTGGAATATCAGCGTGCAGGTTTTCCCGACCGTGAGACCGAATTCCGCGTCGACGAGATCCGGCAGGAACTCGACCGCAGGGACGCGAATGACCTCCTGCGCAGGGCCACGAACGGACGCCCTGCCGGGGCTCCGGTGTAGGCGTGGCAGTCCGGTTCGCTTAGTGTCCGACCGCCTGCCGCCGGAGCTGCGGCCACCGCTGGACGTCGCATTGGCCCGTAGTGTCCCGACGATCCCCAAACCGGGCGCCCTGCCCGGCGGGTGCCTTTTTGAACCCAAATGGGACGGTTACCGGCTCCTCGTCTGCAGGGACGGAGATGCCACGGTCCTGCAGTCCCGCCAGGGGAAGGACCTCAACCGCTACTTCCCGGACCTCTTAGCGGCAGCCGCCGTGCAGCTGCCACCTGGATGCCTCGTGGATGGGGAGGCGGTGATCTGGTCGGAGGACCGGCTGGACTTCTCGCTGTTGCAGCAGCGCCTGAGCGCCTCCGCCCGTTCCTTGCCGCGTCAGGTGCAGGAAAAGCCCGCGCACTTCGTCGCCTTCGATCTTCTCGCGGTGGCTGGCCACGATATTCGGCAGGAGCCGCTGCGCGACCGCCGCGCCCTGCTTGAGGAGCTGGCCAAGGAATGGTCCGGCCCGTTGGAGCTATCCCCGGTAACTGCCGATCCGGAAAAAGCGGTCGTGTGGTTCCGGGATTTGCCGGCAACCGGCGTCGAAGGTCTGGTCATTAAAGGCGCCGGCCAAAGTTACGACGGCGGCCAGCGCCAGTGGCTCAAGGTCAAGCACCGGGAAACGCTTGACGTCATCTGCGCAGCCGTCATCGGTCCGATGGCCAAGCCGCAAGCAGTCGTCGCCGGCCTGCCCATCGATGGCGAGCTACGGATAGTGGGACGGTCCGTTCCGCTCAAGCCGGCAGCGGCAAAGCTTCTGGGGGCGCGGCTGCAGCCACCGGCCGGCGAGCATCCATGGCCGCAACGCGTGAAGTCCACCGCGATGGACCGGTTCAACGCAACTCGGGGAGAGACAGAACTTACGCTGATTGAACCCATCGTTGTTGAGGTCTCCGCCGATACAGCCTGGTCCGGGCAGTCCTTCCGGCACCCTCTGCGCTACTTGCGTTACCGTGGCGAACTGGACCCGGCCGACGTCTCGGCGCACCCCGGTAACCCCTGAATCCGGCTACCTGTTCGGTATCTTTGACGTTTGCTGGCGGTTTGCCTAAAGGGTTAGATCCGGAGTCCGGCGGGCTGTGGCGAGCCTCGCCGGACTCCGGAGTCTTGATCGCTTCGGGACCAGTGTCAGCGGTTTCTGGGGATCAAGACTGGACCCAGCATGCCTTGCCATTCTTTGAAAATTCTCAGTCCCAAAAATCAATCCCCAAAGGTCCCCCTGTTTTGGGGATGGTCTCGACTACCTTCCGGAAGCTGACCTATAACTCAGCACGTCGGGGATTTGTCCAGCAACGTCGATTGGGGCGCCGCGGGCGAAATCGGTCCACAACTTTCGAATCTTCTTGCCGTGGGCGTCGACGGCCGCCCATGAAGCTCCAGATAGCAACCGAGACCCAGCCCAGGCCTGCTCGTTGCCGAACAGCAGTGGCAGGTCGATAGTGTGGGCGGCGCAGTATGGGTTGCCAGGGGCTGCCCAAGAGATCACGTACGTGTGTGCAGTGCCGCCGGCGCGGGCATGGCGCCTCGCGAACCGGCGGATTGCGCGCGAGTAGACTGCCGCCGTTACGACCTTTACTACAGCGCGGCGGATCAATGGCCCGACCAGTGGGACACCGACGACCCGTTGTAGGGCAGGCACAGTGGGGAGATAGAGCCGCGCCTCCTCGGCAGTGTGACCGATGAGGATGTCGATGTGCGGAGCTGCCCGATCCCAGGCGGCCTCGATCTCATTCTCGGCGGGCAGGGGGTGATGCCCGTACTGGGTGCCGAATGCCATCTGCCCCATGAGACCGTATGAAGAAGCGCGCTTCTGGACTTCGGCCTGCAGCGCCACGACCTCGTCTGCTGACATGTCTGTAGTGACGACCTCGGCGGCTTGCGCCATGGCCGCATTCATCTTGTGGCGGCCGCGGGAGATGCCCAACGGAGGACTTTGGAGAATAGCGCGCCGGAACAAAGAAATGGACGCGGGGACGGCCATGAGATGTGCGACGGCGTCACCGCCGGAGGACTGACCAAACAGCGTAACCTGCTCCGGGTCGCCGCCGAAGGCGGAGATATTGCGCTGCACCCAGCGCAATGCCTGCAGCTGGTCGAGCAGTCCAAGGTTGGCCGGACGGGCGTCGCCTGAACCCAGATAACCGAACAAGCCCAGCCGGTAAGTTACGGCCACGACCACTACTCGCTGTTCTGCCACCAGCCGGGCCGGGTCCATGATGTCTGCGTCGCCGGCCCCGGTGGTGTATGAGCCACCATGGATCCAGACCATCACCGGCAACCTTTCATCCACGTGCAGATCGTGGGGCAAGGTCACCGAAAGCCTTTGGCACTGTTCGTCCCGCGGTAAACCGGCCAGCGGGTCTCCGAGGACCTCGGTGAGGAATCGTGAACGGACTTGTGGGCAGGCCGGCGAAAGCTCCGTGGCCTCAAAAGGTTCCGTCCAGTCCCGCGACGGGACTGGTGCCGCGAATCGGTCGGCAATTGCATAGGGAATACCGGTCGCCCGAATGACGTTGCCGTCCTCCCAGCCGCATACGGGACCGCAGGGTGGCGTGAACGCGAGCGTTGTCGTGGACATGCTTCCAATTTCTATCACTGAACGTCGTCGCGGTCCTTCCGAGCAGACCGCTAAACCGGCTGGCTCGGTTCCAGCAGCTGCATCCGCCTGGCGACGGCCACCGCTTCCAATTGCGTGTGCGCGTCCAGCTTGGACAGAACGGACTTCACATATCCGCGACAGGTGCTGATCGTGACATTCAGCCGCTTGGCTGACGTCTTGACGTCGCAACCTTCGGCCAGCAGCGCCAGCACCTGCCGTTCGCGCCTGCTCAGCGTCGGCAGGCCGGGCACGGCGGTGGGTGGCGTAACCGGTACGAGGAAAGACGGATGGATCACCATGGCGCCCGGTCGAGCGTGCTCGATGGCATCGAACAGCGAATCAACGGTGCCGTGCAGCGGCAGCAGTCCGCAGATACCCAGGTCCGCCGCACGGCCTAGCAGGTCGTGGGACGGGTGCGCGGTCAGCAGGATGATCCGCGTTGCCGGCGAATCGGACAGGATCTGCTCGGCCGCCTCCAGGCCCTCCCTATCAGGAAGCCGATAGTCAAGGACCACAGCGTCCGGCTGCACGCCGCGGCACAGCTCGATGCCTTCCGCCGCACTGCCGGCAAAACCTCCGGACATGAGGTTGTGGGATGCAAGCGCCCCGGACAGCAGTTCTGCGAACAGCAACTGGCCGCTGATTATCACAATGCATGGACGGTTGTCCGTTGGTTCGTTCATTTGAGGGGCCCCCACCCTGTATGACTCAGCCGAGGAGGCGGTCGGGGCTCGTGCCCGAATCTGTGCTGTCTCCATCGGCTGTGGATCATCATCGTGGCAGCGGCAACTCAAGCGTTGGGCCGGTTCTTGCGCAAAATTGGCTCAAGAAATTCCCGGCGCATCCCGGTGGTAAGGTTATCTATCGAAGATAGATTCGAAGGGTGGCGGCTGCTGTGTTCGGTATGGAGACGCCTTCACCGTCCGGCCCGGGCCCGGAGATTAACGACGGCGGCGGGCCAGGGGATGCGCGCGGGTTCCCTTCTCCTGCCCAGGACTATTTCCACGGCGGCATCGACCTGAACCGGCATCTGATCCGCGACCGTACCTGCACCTTCATCATGCGGGTGAGTGGCAATTCCATGGCGGCATCGGGCATCAGCGACGGCGATGAGCTCATTGTGGACCGGTCGCTTACTCCGCGGGACGGCTCCGTGGTTGTGGCCGTAGTTAACGGTGAACTGATCATCCGGCGCCTGCATCTTTCCGGCGACCACGTCAGGCTGCAGACGGACGACGGCGCAGTCCCCACCGAAGTGCCCGAGCTCGCCGACTTGAGCATCTGGGGAGTCGTCACCCGGTGCCTGCACCATGTCTAGCGGACAGCCACCTTCCGGCGAACGGATCGCGCTCGTGGACGTCAACAATTTCTATGTCTCCTGCGAGCGGGTCTTCGACCCCGCGCTCGAGGGGCGCCCCGTCGTCGTACTTTCCAATAACGATGGCTGCGTCGTGGCGCGCTCCGAGGAGGCGAAACAGCTGGGCATCGCCACTGGAACGCCGTGGTTCAAGGTGGCTCCGGAGGCCGGGCGGTGGGGGCTGGTGGCCCGTTCCAGCAACTACGAACTCTATGGCGATCTGAGCGCGCGGGTGATGGAGGTCCTGGGCCGGTTCGGCAGCTGGCAGGAGGTCTACTCGATCGACGAGTGTTTCCTGGGGCTGCCCGGGGATGAGCGGCAACTGCTCGGGACGGCTGCACGGATCCGGGCGGCCGTCATGCGGCACGTCGGTGTACCGGTGTGTGTAGGAGTAGCCGGCACCAAGACGCTGGCCAAATTCGTGAACCACATCGCCAAACGCAACCCGCACATGCGAGGCGTCTGCTCGCTGGACTCCATGCCGGCCGCGGAGGTCGCCCGGATCCAGTCGCGCGTGCCCGTGACGGGGCTGTGGGGCGTGGGCGGCCGGACCGCGAAGCGGCTGAATGCAATCGGGATCGAGACCGTTGCGGATTTGAAGGCGGCGGACCCGCAGCTGATCCGCAAGCGGTTCTCGGTGGTGCTCCAGCGGACGGTGCTGGAGCTCAACGGAACCGCCTGCATCCCGCATTCCGAGGAACGGGCCGACAAACAGCAGATCATGTTCTCGCGCAGCTTCTCTACGCCGGTAACCAGCGCAGAGGAGATGGACCAGGTGATGGCTGTTTACGCCCAGCGCGGCGCCGCCCGGATGGCGGCCGAGGGCCTGAGCGCCTCGGTGCTGACCGTGACCGCGGGAACCAGCAGGTTCGCCGGCGGGGAGAAGTCCTTTCCCTCTGCCAGCGCCCGGCTGCCGGTGCCGACGCAGGATCCAATCCAACTGACCCGCGCGGCGGTGGCAACAATGCGCACCTGCATCTCGCCCGGAACCCAGTATGTGCGGGCGGGCGTTTTATTTAGCGGACTCGAGCCGGCCGACGGGCAGCAGACGCTGGATCCGTTTGTCAGCGACCTGGACCAGCGGCACATCGGCGACCTGCTGGGCAGCGTCCGCGCGAAGTTCGGCGAAGCGGCCATCGGCCTCGGCCAAGGCGGGCTGGCTGTTCCGGCCACGTGGTCGATGAAGCGGGACTTCTCCTCCCCGCGCTACACCACCGAGTGGAGCGATCTGCCGGTGGTACGGGCCTGAGCGGCCTTAAACAACTCGTCCCCGGGGCATCGCTTGCGTGCAATGCCCCGGGGAAGAGTTTCATTTCCGGTTAGTTCGCCTTGACGGTAAGGACCGGGCAGCCGGCGTCGAGCAGGATCCGCTGCGCATGGCTGCCGAGGATGAGCTTCCCCACCCGGGAACGCCGGCGCAGGCCGAGGACGATGAGGGCGATCTTCCGCTCCTGCTCGGTCTGCAGCACCAGGTCTGCTGCGTCATGGATGACCGACGAGGGCGGCAACACGGCAACCGTACGGCCCCCGCTGCTCAACGCGGCCGGATCGATGTCCAACTCCGCCAGCGACAACTCACGCCTGTCCGTGTCGATATTCGCGATCAGCACATCGGAGTCGAGCCGTCCGGCTTCCTCGACTGCGCGCCGAACGGCGGAGCGGCCTTCAGGGGTATCGGTAAAGCAGGCGAGGATTGTCATCGGGGGATTCCTTTCGCTTTCGTATCGTTTACTGGTTCAGCCGACAAGCTGGCTGAGCCAGCCCTGCGGCAGATCGATGGGCAGCAGCGTCGGCAAGGCCAGTAGCACCACGTAGAGAACCGCCGTGTAGATGATCGTCGTCTTGGTTTTGGCCCGGGCGACGATGAGCAGGAAAGCCGGAACGAAGATCATGACGGCAACAAGGTAGCCAAGGATGCCGATCAAAATCAGGAAGCCTGCCATCCAGCCGAACGTCTTGAAAGCGAATCCTGCCTCTTTGGTCCAGCCCGGCCCTTGCCCTGCGGACGTCTGTCCGTTCACAGGGGCGTCGCTGGCTATGGACTCCGCAGACGGCACGGCCGTGGCCACGGCGCCGGCGGTCCGGCGGGAGCCCGTCCCCGTACCTGCCGAGGTAATCGGTCCGGCGGAGGTTGAGCCGGTGTAGGCAGAACCAGTGGCACCAGTTGAACCAACGGCGTGAGCGGATCCCGGGGAACCCATGACGACGGACGACGACGCCGCCGCTTCCGCCGCAACCTGCACGGGCATGGCGGCTTGGAGCTGCCCGGCCCGACGCCGGATCACGATTTCCTGGCCGAGCAGAGCAAGGCCCATGATGAGTCCGCCCCAGCCGACCAGCTGCGGTACCAGCCGTGCTTCCGGTGAGAAACCGGAGGAGATGACCAGCGACCCAGCGAAAATCAGGATGACAACCAGTGCGGTGGCCAGCGACCAGGTGGAGTTCTTTAGGGGGCTTTCGGCGTCGACAGCATTCTCATGCTGCGGGTCGTCGTCGCGGTCCAGCCGGCGGCGGGCCCGGATCCACTTGAAGATGTTCCACAGGATCGGCAGCACCAGGATTGCCAGGAACACCATGGTGCCCGGACGCAGCATCCACTCGAAACCGTTGTACAGGCTGTCCGTCAGGAAGTAGTAACGCTCCAGCGGAATGGCCAGGACAAAACCGATCAGGAACGGAGCACGCGGGAAGCCGGTGGACTTCAGGACCCAGCCGGCAATGCCCAGCAGCACCATGACCCAGAGGTCGCCCAGCTGGCCACCTTCCTGGAAGGAGCCAAGCAGCATGATGGCAACGAGGCCGGACGCCAAGACTGCGAACGGGACCTTGGTCAGCGACGCCAGCGGGCGTACGGTCAGGAAGCAGAACAAAGCGCCGAGCACGGAGGCAATGGCGAAGGACCAGACAATCAGGTACATCAGATCGAGGTGGTCGGTGATGATGGACGGTCCGGGCTGGATCCCGTAGGTCAGCAGCATGCCGAGGAGCATCGCCGAGGGAACGCCGCCGGGGATGCCGAACAGCAGCGTGGGGATCAGGTCCCCGGCCTCGACGGAGTTGTTGGCGCTTTCCGGTCCGACGATCCCGCGGGGATCGCCCTTGCCGAACTGCCGCTTGTCTTTCGCCGTGGCCACGGCCTGACCGTAGGCCAACCAGGTGCCGGCGGTGGCACCAACGCCCGGGAGGACGCCCGCCCAGATACCGATCAGCGAGCCGCGGAGGACCTGTGACCAGTGGGTGAGCCACTCGCGGATACCCGAACCCCAACCGCCGGTGACCTTGACCGGAGCATTCTCGCCGCGGCGTTGGCTGGCCCGTGAAGCGATCTCCGCGAGGCCGAAGATGCCCAGAGCGACGGCCACCAGGGAGAGCCCGTCGCCGAGGAACAGGCTGCCGAAGGTGAAGCGCTCTTCGGCCGTTGTGGGCGAGGTGCCGACCATGCCGAGCAACAGGCCCATGAGGCCGGCGACGAGGCCCTTCACTACGTTGCCGCGCGAGAGCACCGCGGCAAGCGCGACGCCGAGGACGGTCAGCATGAAGAGTTCCGGGCTGGCAAAGGAGAGCACCAGCGGCCGGGCCAGCGGTATCGCCAGCGTCAGACCAACGGCACCAATGATGCCGCCGGCCATCGAAGAGAGGAAGGCCAGGCTGAGCGCACGTTTGGCCTGCCCCTTGCGGGCCATCGAGTAGCCGTCGAGCATCGTCACCGATGCCGAAGCCGAGCCCGGTGCACCGAGCAGTACCGCCGAGACGGTGTCCGAGGTATGGACGACGGCGAGTGCTCCGATGAGCAGGGCCAGTGCCGGTGCGGGTTCCATACCGAAGGTAATGGGCAGCAGAATCGCCACCGCTCCGGTTCCGCCGAGGCCCGGGATGAGGCCCATGACCAGGCCTGCCACAACGCCGACGAGCAGCATTAACAGCAGCGCCGGGTCCGCCAATGAGGCCAATGCGGCCATAGCTGAATCAAGCATTGTTATTCCTTAGTCGACTTCGATGTCGTAGGTGTCTTTGAGCAGGCGCAGCACATATTTCTTGGTTGCATCCGTCACCGTGTAGGCGTCGGCCACGCGTGCCGGCAACTGTGCATCGGCCGAAATGGGGTAGCCGCCCAGAATCTTGTCCGCCTTGGCGTTGAAGGCCTTGTCCGAGGCCATCTTGTGCGCGGAGTCGCGCAGCAGCTTTACGGCTTCCTCCGGGGTGCCGGCGGGTGCCCACAGGCCCTTTTGATACGTGTAGGTCAGACCAAGCAGTGTCTTGTACGCTTCGAGCTTTTCGCCGCTCGGCTCGGAACCGTGCAGCTCGCGGTAGACCTCGACGACGGTGGGGACGTCGGGGAAGTTCGGATCGCGGACAACCTTGCCCTCGGCGTCCAGCTGGCCGAAGGACATCAGCACAACAGCCTTTCCTTCCTCGGCGATGCCTTCAACGGCCGAGCCGTAGGAGGAGGTGGTCGTGTAGTCGATGTCGATCTCGCCGCGCTGGAGCGCCAGGTTGACCGGCCCGCGTCCCTCGAAGCCGAAGGTCGCGGTGGTTTCCGCCTCGAGCAGGTCGAAGGCGACGAGCGTAGTGAGGTCGAGGCCGGTCGCACTGATGCCGCCGAAGACCAGCGGCTTGTCGCGGCCGATGAGATCCTTGACGGACTTAATGCCAGCGGCGGTCCGGGCGTAGATGACTCCGCCGGTGCCATTGACCAGAACCGGTGTGAGGTCGCTGAAGGAGTACTTGACCGCGTGCCGGCCGAGCACCCAGGGGACCACCGTGGTTGCGGTGCTGACAAGCAGCTCCGTGCCGTCGTCCTTAGCGGAAGAGGCGAAGTGGTTGCTTCCGGTGATGCCTTCACCGCCGGACTCATTGGTCGGTGCGAATCCGGGGACACCGGGAACAAAATGGACCATTTCCGTGCCGATGAAGCGGGCCCACGTGTCGGTGCCGCCGCCCTCCGCCAGCGGGATGACCATCTTGATGGTCTCGCCGGCATAGTCTCCGTCGGCTGTTGTCACAGGCGGTCGCAGCAGGCCGCCGCCGAATACGGTGGTACCAAGGCCGAGCGCCGCGAAGAGCCCGACGGCGGTCAGGACAGTGCGGCGCGAATGCTGCGGTGGATCGGCCAGTTCGCTCAGCTCGGCCAATTCGTTGTCGGCGGGCGGCAGATCAACGCGCCCGTTGCCGCCGTCGTTATTCGGCGTTTTATGGGGCAGCTGGACCATCGGTGTCTCCTTTGACTGGCTGTGCCTTGCAGGTTCCAGGGCGTGTCCTTCAGCAGCACGCAGTGGGGGCAGCGGAAGCGAAGCGCGGGCAAGGATCCTGGCGGTGCGGACGGAGCCGACGATTTCGCTGCCGTCCATGGTGCTGCGCCATGTGGAAATGATCCCTGCCGGCGTTCGAATATTCAAGGATGTGTCCACCGGCGACATCAGGGCGCGTTCGACAACTGTGCCGGGCGTACCCGCCGCCATTGTCAGGCCGATGCTCCCGGTGATTGCCAAGGCGGGGTGGGGATTACCCATGGAGAGCATCATGATATGGACATCGGCATCGCCCGCGCTGTCCGGTGGCGCCGCGATAGCTAGCTTGGGGATGGCCCGCTCGGCGCTCTCGGGGGTGGCGGACAAGCCCATGGCGACGGCGCCGGCCCGGCGGATCGCGTCCAGTTTCTCCAGTTCGGGGAGTACCTCCAGGCCCCACTCCCGGAAATCCGTCTCGTCGAGCCCCGCCGTGGTTGCTGAGATGATCACCAGCGGCGCGCCGGCATCAACCATTGAGGCCTCGACGGCGCGGCCGCCCACCATCAGCAGGTCGGCGGCGTTGCCTGTCGGCAGAAGGCTGCCGGTGGTCTTGCCGGCCGGCTCGACGAAGCCCAAGCCCACTTCGGTGCCCGGGAAAGGTACACCGGGAATCATCGTGTCTAGCTCCGGTTGCCACTTGCCGCCCGGCGTCGCGACCCGCTGCACAATCTGCTGTTGCGTGTTCGTGTTGAGGGCACGGACCAGCGTCTCGTCCCCTTGCGGCTGGACCCAGCCGCGATCCATCGCGTAGAGGGCGACGACGGCGGAACAGTTGCCGCAGTTGCTGCCCCAATCGACCTTGCCCTCGTCAATGCCGACCTGGGCGAAGGTGTAGTCAATATCGGTATCGGTTTCCTGGGAAAGGCTCAGGATGACAGCCTTGCTGGTTGTCGAGGTCCCGCCCCCAACGCCGTCGACTTGTCGTGAATCGGGGCTGCCAAAAAGCCGAAGCAGGACCTCGTCCACCGTGTAGCCGGGGATATTCAGCTGCTCTCGTTCGAACACCCAGCACTTGCTGGTTCCGCCGCGCATCCAGACGGCGTCGACTGATCTGGTAATTGTTCTCACCTACTTTGCGAATCGGGAGTGGAAACGCCCAGATGTGATGGGGCCCACGAAGTTTGTTGATTCGATAGTGAGGGCAGTGAGAGTTAATTACCAGTTACCAAAAGTAGACTTCCATGTAGTGCTCCTTCAGTCACTGGTAGTCAAGGGCCAAGGGGATGCTGCTCGGCGGAAAGATGCCCTACCGCCAGCCGTGAAGTACGTAGGGGGGTGGGGTACATGTAGCCGAAATGCGTTTTCTACAGTATGTTGAAGCAGCACTTAAGGAGGCAGGGAATGCTGGATATCAAGAGACTGCAGATATTGCTAAAAGTCGTGGAGACGGGTTCGGTTACGGCGGCGGCGGACGAGCTGTTCTACACCCCCTCAGCGGTATCGCAGCAGTTGCGCAAACTTGAGGAAGAGGTGGGGCAGCCGCTGCTTCAGCGTCGCTCCCGCGGCATGGTCCCCACTGACGCCGGTCACGTTCTTGCCAGCCATGCCCGCTCCATCCTGCGCGAAATGGACGCAGCCGTGGCTGATCTTGCGCAGATCGCGGGACTCAAGCGCGGCAGCTTGAGCTTGGGCACCTTTCCGACGCTGGGCGGATCGTTCCTGCCGATCGTTATCAGCCGGTTCCGCCGGGAGTATCCCGCCATCCGGCTGGACGTGCGCAGCAGCAGGCTTGAAGGGCTGGTTGAACTGCTCGCCAAAGGAGAGGTGGGGCTCTGTCTCCTCTGGGAGTACGACTGGCACCGGCTCGATCCGAAGATGTTCGAGCTCACGCAGGTCTTCGTCGAACCCACGGTGCTGGTGGTTGGCGCCGAGCACAGGCTGGCAGGGTTGGGCAAAGTGGAAATGGCCGATCTTGCCCAGGAGCAGTGGATTGTCCGGGCAAACGAGCATCCGGTGGCCGAGGTTCTCGAACGGAGCTGCAATTCCGCCGGCTTCGCGCCACATATTGCTTTCCAGGCCAACGACTACCAGGAGGCACAGGCGATGGTGAGCGTCGGGCTCGGCATCGCTCTGGCGCCGCAGACCGCCGTCGTTAATCAGCATCCTGGCGTCAAGGTGCTGCAGTTGGGTGATTCTGTGCCGTCGCGGCGGGTCATGTTGGCCCAACGCCACGACAGAGTGCGGGCGCCGGCGGAGGTGGCGTTCCAGTCAATGCTGCTTGCCGTCGGGGAGCAATGGAGCGCCGGCATCCACGCTTGATACCGGCGCTGGCACAGTTAGCGGTGGGCGAAACTCAGGCCGAGCCGCTTCTCGCTCAGATACAGACTCAGGCCGATCCCCAGGGCGGCGAAGGTGCAGGTCATCCACCAGGTGGAGTTCCAGCCGCCGGTGGCAGTGGCCAACCACGCGACGATGGCGGGTCCGGTGAAGTTGCCGACGTTGAAGATTTGCTGCATCAGGCCCATGGCCGCCGGCGTGGAGCCGCCGGGCGGTGCCAGGTCGACGGCCATCCGCGTCAGCGTGGAGGGAATCGCGGCGCCGACCAACGAGAAAGCCGCTACACAGGCGAACTGGATTGCGATGCCTCCCGGCACCGTGGTCCAGTCCACCGCAAAGGTGAGCAACGATGTCGTACCCATGATGATGAAGGTGGGGATGATGAGCCGGCGGGCGGTGACGCCGCGTTGCAGCAACGGGGCCGTGGCGATGGCGCCGACGGCATTGAGGCCGCCGACCACCGCGCTGAGCACTCCCGGCCAGATCCCGGTGACGCCGTTCTGCTGGTAAATAGTGGGCAGGAAGCCAACCACGGCCATCCACTGGATGGTGTAACAACCGAAGACGACGCCGGCCACCCACGGTTTCGGCGACCGCACGGTTACGCCGATCCGCCGTACCGCAGCCTTCAGTCCGCTGCCATCGCCCGTTGGATCCTTCGGGACAAACGCGAGCACCAGCGGCACCGGCACCAGAGTCAGGGCCGCCATGATCCACCACCAGGTATGCCAGTTCGTCACCTGCAGCACCAGCGCGCTCGCGATCAAGCCTACGAACGTGGCGCATCCTTGGTAGGCGCTCCAAAAACCCACAGCGGTGTTGACCCTGCGCAGGGGAGTGTTGGCGCGGATCAGTCCGGGCGCGACGACGGTGGCCAGCAGGAATCCGGCACCTTCCACGGCCCGGCAAGCCATCAGCAGTCCGGCAGTCTCCGCGAAACCGCCCACCACGGAGCCGGCGAACAGCAGGCCCAGCCCGATCAGCAGGCAGCGGCGCGCGCCGATCATCTCGGCGAACAGGGAGACGGCCAGCCCGCCCGCCATGCCGGCCACCTGCACGAGGCCCAGCAGCACGCCGGCCTCCACCAGGGACATGTCCAGCTCGGACTGGATGACGGGGATCGCCGAGGGCAACTTCCAGATGTGCATGGCTGCGGTAATGCCCGCAAGTACGACGACGATCCACGCCGCGTCCGTGCGCTGCCGAGTCATGACCGGAGCCGCCACAGCTCTCCTTCCGCCGTCGGGCCTGTCAGTCCAGATTATCCGCAGGCGCGCAAAGGCGACGCCGGCCACGTAAGACGCGTGCCGGCGTCGTAATAATGCGGTGTTCGGCCCGGGCGGGGGTGCCGCGCCGGGCCGGGCGGGGCCCCTCAGTCCTTCGGCGTTGCCTTGGTGGGGTCCACGAAAGGCTTCTGGACGACGGTTCCCTGGCGTTCGCCGTCGGGCGTATGGATGGTAAATTCCGTGCCGAGGCGGCTGTGGGCGATCGGGACCATGGCCAGGCCGATGTTGCGTTCCAGCCGAGGGGAGTGGCAGGCGCTGGTGACTTCGCCGGCCGGGACGCCGCCGTGCGTCGTGACACGGAACGGTTCGATCATCGACCCGTCGTTGTAGCTGCCCAACGGGTCGCCGCCGATCTCCACGCCGACCATGAGCCGGCCGATCCCTTCGGTGCGGGCCTTGCGGAGCGCCTCCCTGCCAACGAAGTCGGACTCCTGGTCCAGATCCACCATCCAGTCGTAGTCGTAGCCGACCTCCAGCGGATTGGTGTTCAGCGTGATGTCGCAGCCGTACGCCAGCATGCCCGCCTCGATCCGGCGGATGTGGCAGGGGCCGATCACACGGAGGTCATGAGGTTGCCCGGCTTCCCAGATCGTATCCCACAGCTTCCCTGCGTTCAGGGTGGCGTTGTCCAGATAGATTTCGTAGCCGACCTCGCCGGTGTAGCCGGTGCGGCTGACTACGACGTCCATCCCGTTGAGCGTGTGGTGCTGCAGGTGGTAGTAGGGCATGTCGAGGATCTGCGGTCCGAAGAGGTCGCTCATCAGCCCCTTGGCCTTGGGGCCTTGGATCTGGACCGGGGCGACGTCGACCTCCTCGACGGTGACGTCCCAGCCGCCCGCGTGCGCCAGGCCCATGGCCCAGAGGTGGACGTCGCTGTCTGCGAGCGAGAGCCAGAACTTATCCTCCGCCACGCGGAGCAGGATGGGATCGTTGATGATCCCGCCGTCAGGAGCGGTGATGAAGACGTACTTGCACTGGCCTACCTGGCACTTGGTCAGGTCGCGCGGGGTGAGCATGTTGGTGAAGTCGAAAGCCTGCGGGCCGCTGATCTGCAGCTGCCGTTCCACGCCGACGTCCCACATGGTGACATCGTTGAGCAGGGACCAGTATTCGCTGGCCGGGTCGCCGTAGTGGCGCGGGTGGTAGGTGTGGTTGTAGACGCTATAGGCGGCGACGCCGTGCTCGCGGGACTTCCAGAAGTAGGGCGATTTCCGTAGCCGCGTGTACAGCGTGATACCGGGGTGGGGCACGGGGCCGGGCAGATTCGCGGCGGCCTGCTGGGCGGGACCGGAACCGGGAATGGTTTGCGACATGAGGTGCTGCTCCTTCGAGAGTTTGGCGCCAGTCCGAACTCTTCAGTTGCGCATGCTGCGCAACGATGCGCCATGTGCACTTCATCGTGGCAGTCGTTGCGAGGGGCAGTCAAGGGTTAGCGCGCAGCAGCTTTGCTGCTGGAGCTGCGGCCGCGGTCAGCGTCGTCGGTCTCGAGGCTCCAGGCCGTTGCTAGCTCCGTTCGGCGACCGTCTTTACGCCTTGGACCAAGCTGTCCCACATGCCCTTCGAATGCTCCGCCTCCTCGGCGCTGGCGTTGTTGTCTTGCGAGAGCGTCAGCTTGGTCTTGTCTGCCTTGTTCTCCAGCGTCCAGGTCAGCGTGTGGTAATTCTCCGGCACGTTCGCCTGACCGGAGAGCGGGCTGAAATGTGTGTGCACCAGCCGCTTTCCGGGTTCGACCTCAAGGATCACGCCGTTGTCTTCGTAGGCCTTGCCCTTCCACTCGCCCCGCCAGTTGATCGGGCTGCCAACGGTCCAGTCGGTGACGACGGTGGTGCCGAACATGAACTCCTGGATCGATTCGGGGTCCGTGATGATGGACCAGACTTGGCTCGTCGGAGCGTCGATCAAGATTGTCGAGGTAGCGACATAGTTCCCGGGCACAGCCTTCTCCTTGGTCGAAGCATCGTCGGCGCTGGCCCTAGAGTACCCCTGCCAGGGGCAGCGCGGGAGGGCTGGCTGTTCCAGTTCCCGTCCAAAGTGGGCCCGCGCCGACCTACCGCAGACCTGCCCGCGGTTGACGCCCGGGGATGGCTGGGACAAGATCGCGGAATGGAGCCACTGAGCAGCCGCGTACTCCTGCGGCCTTCCGACCCGGCGAAGAGCCAGGCCTTTTACCGCGACGTCCTGGGGCTGGCCGTCTACCGTGAATTCGGCGATCCTGATAGCCCCGGCATCGTATTCTTCCTCGGCAACGGCCTGCTCGAGGTGTCCGGGCAGCGCGGCGACGAGGGCACCGGCCGGCTGGAGTTGTGGATCCAGGTCCGCGATATCGAGGCCGAGTGGAAAAAGCTTCAGGCCGCCGGGGTGGACGTACTGCGTGCTCCTGTAGAGGAACCGTGGGGTCTGCTGGAAATGTGGATCGCCGATCCGGACGGCGTGCGCATCGTGCTGGTGGAGGTCCCGGCGGACCACCCGATCCGGCGCGATACACGGAATCCCCGGGACCTCTGACCAGCGGAATCCCGGGACCTCTGCCCCACACGGCCCCGCCGTCGTCGTTCGACCTGGTTCCCGCTAATTCCCCACGTTTAAAACGCGCCCGAAACATCGTCCCAAGTCAACGGGATGCTTGAAGCCTAAAGTTGGACAGATAAGCCTAAACTTGGGTCTGAACAGGGCGGAAAAGGGGCGGAAACGCGTGAAAAGCGACCCGACCAGCGGCCGGACCCGCGCCTTAGTTGGCGAAGCCCTGCCACAGTGCGTCGAACGGGGCGTGGGAGGAGACGCGTGCCTTGATGCCCTCGGTCACGAAGGCCTTGGCGGTCCGCGCGGCCTCCAGCGGAGTGGCGCCCTTGGCCAGCTCGGCGGTTACGGCCGCGGCCAGCGAGCAACCGGCGCCGCTGACGGCAATTTCGCCGATCTTCGGTGTGCTCAGCACCTCCAGGGTCTCGCCGTCGAAGAACACGTCCACGGCGTCCGGGCCTTCGAGGCGCACGCCGCCCTTGGCCAGCACTGCTGCGCCGGATGCTTCGTGGATGATGCGGGCGGCCTTCTCCAGGTCCTCGACGTTGTTGATGGTGATGCCAGCGAGGGACTCGGCCTCGAAGTGGTTCGGCGTGACGAAGGTGGCAAGCGGCAGGACCTGCGCCTTGAGCGCCTGGTCCGTGTCCAGCGCGTGGCCGGGCTCCTGGCCTTTGCAGATCAGCACGGGGTCCAGCACAATGTTGTCCCACTCCTGGTTGCCCAGCGCGGTGGCCACCGTATCGATGGTGACGGGGGAGCCGAGCATGCCGATCTTGACGGTCTTCAGCGAGCCCTCGTAGCAGGTCTGGATGGCTTCGAGCTGGTCGGCGATGACGTTCGCGTCGACCGGGACGAAGCGGTGGTTCCAGTTGTCCTTCGGGTTGAAGGAGACGATGCAGGTCAGGGCGGTGATTCCGTAGGTACCGAGTTCCTGGAAGGTCTTCAGGTCTGCCTGGGCACCCGCGCCACCGGTGGCTTCGGAGCCCGCAATGGTCAGCGTGATGGCAGGACGGGCAGCCAGGGCAGCGTCGGCGGAAATGTCAGTGGAAGAAGGCATGCGTCCATTTTCCACCGTGACCCCCGCCGATGGCCAACCGGCGCGATCCACCGGCTGCACCGGCGTCTGCATCGGACCCGGCGCCCCTCAGTCGTAGACGGTCACGAGCTTCCACACGGAGGCCCGGCCGATGGCGGCGCACAGTCCGATCAGCGCGGCCAGCAGCAGCGTCTCCCACGCCGCCCCGCCGTACATCACGCTGAAGATCAGCCAGGCCACCAGGGTAATGACCACGAAGAACACCAGCACGTGGACCCATTGGCGCCGCACCGGCCGCAGCGCCAGGCCCAGCAGGAAAGCGATAGGAGCCCCGATGATCAGGCCGATGCCGGCGGCGTAGAGCAGCACCACAAACGCCATGCCGAAGGTCGGCCAGACCTGCCGCCAGCTGAACGTGCCGCCGACGATCGAGATCAGCATCAGGGTGAGCGAGAAGGCGGCGATGGTGACGAAGAAACCGGTGAAGAACGCCAGCGGGCCGAACGTGACGCGATGGCCGGGCTTGTGATCCAGCAGCTGGTCAGCGAACTGCTCGTCCTCGGGCAGACCCGGTTCGATAGGATCCGCGTTGGTCCCGTCCTGCGTCATTGCGTGCCCCTTCCGAGGTCAGTGACAGTCGCCGCGGCACTGTCCCCTGCCGGCGCCGGACTGAGGGTCATCTACCCCCAGAATAGATCGAAGCGCCCTTAACGCAACCGCTCAAGCTGCGGCGTGGGAGAATTGATGACGGTCCGGGTGCAGACGGGCCCAGTGTTAATACAGCCAACGCTTTCGACGCCGGCACTACCGGCAGCATCGCGGCGTTGCGCGAACCACTACTTCTAAAAAGGTACAAAACCACAATGACTGACCTGCAGAAATCCCGCCCCGGCCACGCTCCGGCCAAGTTCGCCTCGATCGGCAGCCCCTACTTCGGCATCATGCTCGCGGCCATGGCGGTGGTGCTGATCCTCTCCAACATCGGCGCATCCAAGGGCGTGGCCATCGGCCCGATCATCACCGACGGCGGTTTCTTCCTCTTCCCGCTGGCCTACATCCTCGGCGATGTGGTCAGCGAGGTGTACGGCTTCAAGGTGGCGCGCAAGGCCATTCTCACCACGTTCGCCCTGTCCGTTTTCGCCTCGCTTTGCTACTGGGTCATCATCGCGCTGCCCGGCTTCAACGACGATTTCGGCATCGCCAAGCAGGAAGCGCTGGAACTGGCCCTCGGCCCGGTGCCGCTGATTGTGCTCGCGAGCCTGCTGGGCTTCCTGGTCGGCCAGACGCTGAATTCCTGGGTGCTGGTGAAGATGAAGGAGCGCTTCGGGGAGCGCAAGCTCTGGGCGCGGCTGATGGGCTCCACCGGCGTTGGCGAATTCGCGGACACCCTGATCTTCTGCTCGATCGCGGCCTCGGTCATCGGCATCACCGACATCCCCACGTTCGTGAACTACGTCGTCGTCGGTTTTGTCTACAAGACCCTGGTTGAGTTCCTCTTCGTTCCACTAACGACGGCGGCCATCGGCTGGGTGAAGAAGCGGGAACCTTCGTACGGGGTTGCGTCCTAAAGGCAGGCGGCGTCCTCAACCCTGGCCGCGCCCTGACGGCAGCGCCCTAGCGCGCGGTCCGTTTGCCGAGGGCAGCGGCGATCCGGTCGGCGACGTCGTGCCAGTGATCGAGCATCTCCTCCCGCTCCGCGGCACTGGCAAGATGCTCCTGGTGGAAGCCGATGGTGGTGCCAGCCTGCACCTGCATCAGGGTGATCTGCAGGATGGATTCGTGGTCCCAGGCCTGCGGCGCCCAGGTCAGTCTGATCCGCTCGTGCGGGTGGAAACTGCGGATTTCGCCACGCGTGCCGTCCGCGGTTTCATATTGGTCGCGGCGGCGGGTGCCGAGGTCCGTTTCGCCTAGCCACAGCGGCAGGCCTGCGCCGATGAGGAAGTCCCAGACCTGGGGCAACGGTGCCGCAACCGTCTTCCGGACGCCCATCTCCCAGCCCGCATCCTGCGTTAATCCTGTTGGAGTCATGTAACCCGGATTACCCGCTCGCAGGGCACGCGTCAATGGTCCGGACAACGGAAAATGGCGGCTGGAAATCGGTTGTGCGTCTCAAGCGAGCGACAGCACGAACGACAGGACAAAGCCGGCGGCGGTGCTGAGTGCGACCGCCGGGCCGCCGTGCTCGAACGCCTCGGGCATGAGGGTGTCCGCAAGCGAGGCGATGACTGCGCCGGCGGCGAAGGCCAGCGGCAGGGAGATCGTTTCCGGGTCACTGCCCGAGAGGGGACCGGCCCCAATAACGACGGCGACGACGAGCAGCACCGCGCACGCCAGCCACAAACCGAGGATCTTGCCCGTGGACTTGCCCTGGCTGCGCATGGAGGAGGCGCCGACGAGGGACTCCGGCAGATTGGACACAAAGATCGCGGCCAGCAGGGCCAGCCCGCCGGTTCCTTCCGTCAGCGAGACGCCCAGTGCGAGGTTCTCCGGCACGCCGTCGAGGGTGACGGCGGCCAGCAGCGCCATGCCTGCCGCACCCCGGGTGGATTCCTTGGTGGGCGCGCGGTCCTCGGCGGCCGCGTTGGTGTCCAGCTTGGCGCTGCCCTGATATTTGTCGGCCGGGGTGGGCCGCTTCTTGGGCTGGGCCCAGCGGTCAAGCAGGGCGCTCAGGGCTGTGAAGATGGCCGCGCCGACGAAGAGCCCGATGGCCGCGCGCCAGATACCGCCGTGCTGGTAGGCGTCCTGGAAGAGCTCGAAACTCAACGCGGTGATCAACGCGCCCGCCGCGAAGGAGAGCAACATGGCCAGGAACCGCTTGGGCAGCTCGAATTTCACTCCGATGAGCGCGCCCAGCACCAGTGCGCTGGAAGCCACGGCGCCAAAAACCAGCGACGGTCCCATGGCGCCAGTATAGAAGCGTTTGGTCACGTCGGACCCGCAGATTTGCGATTACTCTTATGCCATGTTCGAAATCCTGACCGGCACGGGATTGTCTGCGGCAGCGGGACTGAATGCGTTCATCCCGATGCTGATTCTTGGCCTGCTGGACCGCTACACGGACCTGGTCCAGCTGCCCGCCGAGTGGGCGTGGCTGGGCAACGGGTGGGTGCTGCTGATTGTGGGCCTGCTGCTGGTGCTGGAGATCGCCGCGGACAAAATCCCGATGGTGGACAGCATCAACGACTGGATCCAGACCGTCATCCGGCCGGCTGCCGGCGGCATCGTCTTCGGCAGCGGGGTGTCCTCGGAAACGGTGACCGTCTCGGACCCGGATGCCTTCTTCGGCGGCGACGCCTGGATCCCCGTGGTCATCGGCATCGTTATCGCGTTTGCCGTCCACCTGGTGAAAATGATGACGCGGCCGGTGCTGAACGCCGCGACCGTCGGCGCAGCCGCGCCGGTGGTCAGCACGGTGGAGGACACGGCGAGCCTGTCGCTCGCCTTAGCTGCCGTACTGTTGCCGGCGCTCGTGATCGTGGTGATTGCCGCCGTCGTACTTGGTTTGTGGTTGCTTTTCCGCAGGTTCCGCCGGCCGGCGGTCAGACGTAGTAGCGTCCCAAGGTCTCGCTTTTGAAGTCGAAGAAGGAACCGTCTTCGATGGCCAGGCGGGCGTCGTCGACCAGTTTCACGGTGAAGCGCTCGTTGTGGATGGAGATCAGGGTGTGGCTGACCATCTCGTTGGCCTTGAACAGGTGGTGGATGTAGGCGCGGGTGTAGTTGGCACAGGCGTAGCAGTCGCAGCCCTCCACCAGCGGCGTGAAGTCCCGCTTGAACTTGGCATTGGAGAGGTTTTTCCGGCCGTCCGGGGTGTAGAAGGCGGAGTTGCGGGCCACCCGGGTGGGGGAGACGCAGTCGAAGGTGTCCGCGCCGTTTTCGATGGCGGTGAAGATGTCGTCGGGTTCGGAAATGCCCAGCAGGTGGCGCGGCTTGTCCTCGGGGAGTTCCTCGTTGCACCAGCGCACGATGGTGCCTAGGTTCTCCTTTTCCAGCGCTCCGCCGATGCCGAAGCCGTCGAAGTTCATGGCGCCGAGATCGCTGCTGGCCTTGCGGCGCAGGTCCTCGTACTGGGCGCCCTGGATGACGCCGAACAGTGCTTGGTACGGCCGGTGCGAACGCTCCTTGGTCAGCCGCTCGTGCTCCACGATGCAGCGCTCGGCCCAGAGCCGGGTCCGCTCCAGGCTCAGTTCCTGGTAGGCGCGGGAGTTCATCAGCGTGGTCAGCTCGTCGAAGGCGAACATGATGTCCGCGCCGAGCTGGTGCTGGACCTGCATGGAGATCTCCGGCGTGAACCGGTGCCGGTCCCCGTTGAGGTGGGACTTGAACCAGACGCCGTCGTCATCCACGTGCGCGAGGCGTTCCTTGCCCGCCGCCACGCGGTCATCGGCGCCGGAACCAGCCCCGGCCTCGGCGGCCGCGTCCATGTTGATGACCTTCTTGAAGCCGGAGCCCAGGCTCATCACCTGGAAGCCGCCCGAATCGGTAAGGGTGGGGCCTGCCCAGTTCATAAACTTCCCCAGGCCGCCGGCCTCGTCCAGGATCTCCGGGCCGGGCTGCAAGTAAAGGTGGTACGCGTTGGCCAGCAGGGCCTGGGCGCCGAGGTCCTTCATGGACTCGGGGAGCACTGCCTTCACCGTGGCCTTGGTTCCGACGGCGATGAAGGCCGGCGTCTGGATCTCGCCATGCGGGGTGGCGATGGTGCCGGTTCGCCCCTTGAATTCACCGCCGTTGGCCTCTACCTGGGCTGCGGTGGGAGGGGCGGTTTCGGACAGGCGTTTGCCTACGGTGAAGGAAAAATCAGATTGCGGCACCTATCCATTTTGCCCTATCCAGCGGGCCGGCCGGTTCCGCCGGGGCCTTGTCTGACTGCTCACAACCTCGGCGGCCGGCGCTGGCTGCGGAAGCACCGGGATCCCGAGGCCTGAGGGTTACAGGTCCCAGACTCAGCGCGCTTGGCGGCTGTTAGCGGACGGGTAGCTCGTCACGGGAGCGGCTGCGGGTGGACAGCGGCTCCGAGGAGGGGAAGTACTGCGTCCGCCAGCCGTCCCATGCCTCCCGGATGGCGGCCAGCGACTTGGCACCCAAGCTGTAGGTGGTAATCAGAACCTGAGTGCCGCCGTCGGGCCTTTCGTCCATGAGTTGGGGCATGGTGGCGAGGATCAGCAGGCCGTCTCCGTACTCGGCATAGGACTGGACCGTCAGCCCGAGCTGCGCTTCCGTGCGGAACCAGACCTTCCCGCTGATCGATTCGCCCGTGCTCAGGGTTGCCTCGTACGGCTCGCCGGGCTCCGGCAGGTCCGACAGGCCCAGGCTCTGCAGGAGGCCGCCTTCGGGCACGGAATCGGCCGAAAAGTACGTGGTCTGCCGCGGCGTATTCGGGTGCCGTTCGAGCATGAAACGCAGCTGCTGCAGGAACGTGGTCCACCCTTCGGTGAGGTCCTTGTCCCAATGCGCCATCTCCGATGCCGGGTCCAGGAGCCCGCGTTCGAGCGTCAGCTGGACGCCGTCCTCTACCGGCTCGATGATGAAAGTATCGCCGTTGCCCAGCGTGAGCTTCTTATGGTCAGGGCTTTCGACGGCGCCGGCGAAGTAGATCTCTTTGATCTCCTCATCGAGACCGTCCAGCTCCCAGCCGTGCCATTGCGCAAGCCGTTTCGGTTCGCGCAGCATCACCCATACCTGCTGGGCGTCTGCGTTGATGTGGACGCTGAGCTTGCGGGGACCAGATTCTGTTTTCACAGCGCTATCCGTCATGAGGCCGACTTTACCCCGGGCCCCTTGGACTGGCCAGAGGTCTGCGCAGGCCGGGGATCAGGGAGCGGTCAGCTTGCCGTTCAGCGCGCGGATGGCCACCAGCTCATTGGCGATGCGGCGGTCCAGCTCGGCCGGCTCGAGGGTCTCGGAGCCGCCATGGGTACGCAGGTACATCAGGGTGGACAGGCGTTCGACGCGCCATTCGTGCTCCGCAGATTGGTCTCCGGAGGCCATGGCCCGGTGGATCTCCGAGTCGTAGAGGTTGGGCTCGTTGAGCTGGCGCTGGCGCACCACGGCGTTCATCTTGGCGCGCAGCGGATCTTCCTCTTCCGCCTCATCCGGGGCGCGCATGGCGTCGCCGAGCCGCTGGGACTCATCGATGTCCCCGGCCTCATGGGTGATGTAGGCGGCGATGGCCAGCGTGGACTGGATCCACTTCCAACGGCCGAAGTTGCCGTCGAAGGGCAGGTCCGTCACCAGGCGGCAGACATTGAGAGCGTTGTCCTCATCCGCCAAGTCGACGAACAGCCGGTGGGCCAGATCCCGCACATCCTGCAGATTGCTGCCGGCCTTGGTGTTCAGTCCCTTGCTCAGGCGGGCGGCGAGGCGCTGGACCCTGATGTCCTTCGGGTGGGCCCGCGCGGTGCCCACGATAACCGCCTCCGGCGTGCCCTCCTCGGCCGGGATCAGCTCAAGATCGCTGTTGGTCAGGACTGTCGGAGCCTTCTGGAAGGGCCGCGTGGAGGCAACCCGGATGCTCGAACCGTGGGCGATGCGGACCTGCGTTCCGTCGGCCAGCTTGGCAATCACCAGCGCCGGCGACCCGAAGTCATCCTTTTCGACGGCGGAGGACACCACCGCGGCCGATTGCTTTCCGCGCCGGCGCAGAAACATATGGCCCGGTTCAACCGCCTCAGCTTTGACATTGTGGACGTATGTCTGTGGCTGTTGCTCGGTCATTGGGTGGTCCTCCAAAGCTCAGGGTCAAACCTCAGTATATGAATTTGTTACCTCGCAAGCCGAAGTTGCGCCACGCCGGTAGCACGTGGCAGCAGCGGGTGGTGCGCCGGAGGCGAAAGCCGGACCTCCGCCGTCGTTATCAGGATGAGGTGCGGTCAGCGGCACCAGCCGGCGTGGGCCAGCGCATGTCGCAGCAGGTTGCCGCGCCCGCCGACGAACTCCGACTGGACCCCCGCGCTCAGCGCGTCGTCCGGCGTCATCCAGGTCAGTTCCAGCGCGTCCTGCCGGGGCTCGCACTCACCCGTGACGGGAATCAGGTAGGCCAGCGCAACGCAGTGCTGGCGGTCATCCGTCATCCCGGTTTCCGACGGCGAGGGGAAGTACTCGGCCACGGTGAAGGGCACGGGGGATGCCGGCAACTGGGGGAACGCCAGCGGCCCAAGATCCTTTTCCAGGTGCCGGATGAGCGCCGCACGGATGGTCTCCCGGTACATCACCCGCCCCGAGACAAAGGTGCGCACCATCTGCCCCTCGTCGGAAGCCTGCAGCAGGAGCCCGACTTCGGTCACATAGCCGAGGGAGTCCAGCCGCACCGGAACGGCCTCCACATAGACCATGGGCAAACGCTGCCGGGCCTCGTAGAGATCCTCTTCGGAGAGCCAGCCTGGATACGGGTCGGGAGTGCGAACATTCATGTACTTGTTGTACCGCACCGCTGATGCACCCGTCACGCGTGACCAGCCGGGAGGCGGCGGGTTTTCCGTAGAGCGTAAGCCGGCGGGGTGTGTTCCGGATGAATCGTTTGGCGTCCGGAGATGCCTGCGCAGGGGCGGGAACCCGGGATCAGGCTTGCTGCGGGGGTGTCTCACGGATCCTGATGGTCCCGCCGCCTGCGCCGCCTGGGCTGCCTGCGCTACGGGAGCCGTCCGGGTCCGTCACGAGGAGGACGCGGCCACCGGCGTCCTCGGTCAGCCGCGCCTGGAACCCAGCCGAGGCCAGCCTGTCGCGCAGAACCTCTAGCCCGCCGTCGTACTCGAAGCCGATGGCGATCCCGGCAACAGTGCCCTGCTGCACCGTGATAATCCCGCCGTTCTTGGCCATGAAGTCTGCCCGACCCACGTCTGTCAGATCCCGGTCTACCTGGCTGGACCCGGTCTGACCGCCATCCCGTGCGGTGGGGCGCCGGCGGGCACCGATATCCGCGAGCACCTTGGCTGCGGCGGGCAGCTCGGTTGTGGTCCACACCGCGGCTACCGTCAGCGAAGGATCCGCGTCATGTGGCTCGGCCGCCTCGTTGGCCCGGTCCACCAGGAACACGGTGCCCTCCGGCGAGGTGACCTTCACGCTGCCGCCGTGGTCCGCAGAGAACGGTTCGGCCCGCGTTCCGGCTTCCTCCGTCCGGCGGCGGAATTCCTCCAGGTCCCGCGCCTCGAAGCCGAGCGAGGTGACGCCGTCGTCGGGCCCTGCGGGCATGGCGTGGACCGCGAGCCGCCCATGGCCGGCGTCGAACTCCATCCAGGTCTCGTAGTCCGCGGTGACGGCGAGCTCGAGCGCGGTCAGCAGGGCCTTGTACTCCTGCATGCGGGAGGTGTAGTGGACGGGGCGGACACGCAGCATTTTTTGTCTCCTCGGTAGCGGCCTCTTCCCAGAGTATGGCGCGGCGGCCGGTTGCGCGGCTAGTGTGTGCGCATGGCCGCCGAACTCCCCGAACTGCTGCTGCCCGACGCCGCCAGCTGGCGCGCCTGGCTGGCGGAGAACCATGGCAGCTCGCCCGGCGTGTGGCTGGTGCTGCACAAGAAGGGCGGAACCGTCACCACGCTCGACTATGCCGGTGCCCTCGAAGAAGCGCTGTGTTTCGGCTGGATCGACGGGCAGGCCAAACGGCGCGACGCCGAGAGTTCCTTCCAGCGGTTCAGCCCGCGGGGCAAACGCAGCATCTGGTCACTGCGCAATGTGGCGCGGATCGAGCAGTTGGAGGCGGCAGGCAAAATGCACGACGCCGGACGCGCGGCTGTCGCGGCGGCGCAGGCCGATGGGCGGTGGGAGAAGGCCTATGCCGGACCGGCGACAGCGGAAGTGCCCGAGGATCTCGCGGCAGCGATCGCGGCCGTGCCTCAGGCGCAGGCCATGTTCGATGTGCTGACCTCGCAGAACCGGTTCGCGCTGATCTTCCGGCTCAGCCAGCTCAAGACGGAGGACGCCCGGCGGAAGAAGATCGCCGGTTTCGTGGAGATGCTGGCCCGGCACGAGGCGCCGTACCCGCAGAAGAAAAAGCCTGCTGATTGATTGAGTGGCGAGAACACGGGCGGCCGAGCGTTGCAGCGCCCCTGTTCTCGCCACTCAATCAGGACGCCGGGAAGGCCACGCCCTCGCCGATCACGCGCAGGAACAGTTCCGAGCCGGGCTTGGCCAGCGTCGCGTTCCAGTGGCGGATGGTGATGGTCTCCCCGCGCTGCCTGTTTCCCTGCGCGTCCCGGGGTCCGTGCAGTTCCAGCCGCACCGTCACTTCCGGGCCGAAGAAGTCCGTCTCCAGCACGGTGCCGCGGATGGGGCCGCCGTCGGAAATGCGGATCTGCTCCGGGCGCAGCATCAGGTGCACCTTCCCTTGGCACGTGGGCCGGCGGACCGGGATGCCGCCAAGGGCGCAGGTGGCCAGGGAGCCCTGCAGCTCCGCGTTGAGGATCACCGCATCGCCCAGGAACTCCGCCGTCTCCCGGTCCGCGGGCCGGGTGTAAACCACAAAGGGGTTGCCGATCTGGGCCAGGACGCCGCGGCGCATCACCGCCACCTGGTCCGCGAAGGAGAGCGCCTCGGCCTGGTCATGGGTGACCAGGATGGTGGTCACCCCGGCTGCCGCGAGAGTGCGGGCCACCGCCTTGCGGGTGGCTACCCGGAGGCCGGCGTCCAGCGCGCTGAACGGTTCGTCCAGCAGCATCAGTTCCGGCTCTCGGGCCAGTGCCCGGGCCAGAGCGACGCGCTGCTGCTGGCCGCCGGAGAGCTCGTCCGGCCGGCGCCCGGCGTACTCCGGTTCCAGCGAGACCATGGCCAGCAGCTCCGCCACCCGGCCTTCCACCGCAGCCCTGGAGCCGAACCGCTTCTTCTCCAGGCCAAAGGCGATATTGCGGCCCACACTAAGGTGCGGGAACAGCGCCCCGTCCTGCGCCACGTAGCCAACGTTCCGCCGGTGCGCGGGAACCAGGCTGCCGCCGTTGGCCACCGCTGCGCCGTCGAGCGTAATGGAGCCGGAGTCGGGCGACTCGAAGCCGGCAATCAGCCGCAGCAGCGTGGTCTTGCCGCTGCCCGAGGGGCCCACGATCGCCGTCGTAATTCCGCGGTGGACGGACAGGCTGACGCCGCGGAGCACGGATGTGTCGCCGAAGGACTTGGTGACTGCGTCGATGACCAGGTGCCTCTCCGGCGCCGGAATGTCCGCGGGGCTCACAGGCTGGTTCCTTTCACAAAAGTCATTGCCCGGCAGCCTTCTGCGACTGGGTGTAGAGCAGGTAGGTCATCGGCAGCGAGAGCAGGATCAGGATCAGCGCGTACGGCGCAGCGCCGGTGTAGTCGATCTCCGAGCTCAGCGCCCAGAAGCGGGTGGCCAGCGTATTCACGCCCGTGGGCGCCAGCAGCAGCGTGGCGGTCAGCTCGTTGGCGATGCCCAGGAAAACCAGGGCGGCCCCGCCGGCTGCAGCGGGGGCGGTCAGGCGCAGGGTCACCCGGAAGAACGTCCTGAACGGCGAACTGCCCAGCGACCGCGCGGCTTCTTCGAGCTCCTGCGGCGCCTGCGCCAGCCCGGCCCGCAGGTTCACCAGCGCCCGCGGCAGGAACAGCAGCACGTAGGCGGCGATGACCAGCGGCACCGTTTGATACAGCGGCCGCGCGAAGTTGATCGCCACGGTGATAAAGGCCAGCGCCACCACAATGCCGGGCAGCGAGGACGTGATGTAGTTGGTGCTCTCCAGCATCTTGGTGAACCAGCCCGGATACCGCACGGCGAGCCAGGCCACGGGGAAGGCCAGCACCACGGTCAGCAGGGCACCGGCCACGCCGAAACCGAGGGTCTGCAGCAGCGTCTCGCCGATCACGGGAAGATTCCAGATTTCGGCCCCGCCGGCCACCAGCCAGCGCAGGATGTTGCCCAGCGGCACCCCGAGTGCCAGCACCGCCAGGGCCAGCACACCAACGACGGCGGCAACCCGGTACCGTCCGAGCGGCAAGGCGGGCGGGCGGCTGGCCACCCCGGAACCCAGGCGGGCGTAGCGGGCGTTGCCGCGCAGGCGGGATTCGGCGAGCAGCATCAGCAGGCAGATGAAGACCAGCACGCTGGCGAGCATGTTGGCCGCCGCGCCGTTGAAGGTGGACTGGTACTGCTCCATGATCGCCGTGGTGAAGGTGGGGAACCGAATCATCGAAAACGCCCCGAATTCGGCCAGCAGGTGCAGGCCCACCAGCAGCGCGCCGCCGGTGATCGGCAGCCAGAGCTGGGGCAGGATCACGCGGAAGAAAGTGCGCCAGCGCCCCAGCCCGAGCGACGCTGCGGACTGCTCGAGCGCGGGATCCATCCGGCGCAGGGCCGCGGCCGCGGGAATGTAGACCAGCGGGTAGTAGGAGAGCACCGAAATCAGCGTGCCGCCGCCAACCCCGCCCAGCGACGGAATGGTGCTCACCCAGGCGTAGCTATTGACGAAAGCGGGCACGGCCAGCGGCGCGGCGAGCACCAGGGACCAGAACCTCGCGCCGGGCAGCTGCGTCCGCTCCACCAGCCAGGCCGCCGCAATGCCGATCACGATGCACAGCGGCACCGTCGCCAGCACCAGCGCCACGGTGTTGAACAGCAGCTCGCCAACGCGGGGCCGGAAGATCAGCTCGGCCGCCGTTTCCCAGCCGGTGGCCACCGTCATCACGATGACAAACCCCAGCGGCACCAGGGTCGCCAGCGAAATAACGACGGCGGCCGCTACCGTTCCGTACGGCGGTCGCGCACGGCTGCGCCTGCGCTGAAGGGCACGTCGGATCGGAGACGGCGGGCCGGGTAACTGAGGACCGGACGGAACGGTGTCGGCTGGCACAGTGCCGGATTGAACGGCGCCGGACGCAGCCGTGGCTATAGGCAGAGCATCGGTCGCCGTCGGTAAGTCCGGCCGAGCCAACAGGGGCAGTCCATCCGAAACGTCAACAGACGGCGCACCGGTAGCCGGGACCGCAGGGGCCCGGCTACCGGTGGACGTTCGTGGATGAACCGACATGGGCAGTTCTACAACAGGCCGGCATCCGTCATGAGCTCGACAACCTTCTGGCTGTTCAGCTTGGCGGCGTCGACGGAGGGAGCTTCGAGCTCCTCGAGGGGTACAAGTCCTTCGCGCGGGGTGACATTCTTGCCCACGGGGTATTCGTAGTCGCTGCCGGCAGCCAGAGATTCCTGGCCCTCCTTGGAGGTGATGAATTCAAGGAACTGCATCGCCTCTTCCGGGTGCTTGGAGGACTTCAGGACGCCGCCGCCGGAGACGCTGACGAAGGCACCCGGGTCCTGGTTCTTGAAGTAGTGCGGGGCGACGTTGCCGGAGTTTTCGGCCGTCTCGGCCTGGTCCGCCGTGTAGTAGTAGTGGTAGATGACAGCGCCGTCGACCTCTCCGGTGTTGACGGCCTTCATGGCAGCGCCGTTCTTCGGGTAGGCCTTGGCGTTCTCCTTCATGGCCTTGAGCCATTCGGCAGTGGCCTCTTCGCCTTCGAGCTCCAGCATGGCAGAGACGATGGCCTGGAAGTCCGCTCCGCCCGGAGCCGCTCCCCACTTGCCGGCCCACTTGTCATCGGCCAGATCCATGATCGACGCCGGCAGGTCGGCTTCCTTCACGGCGTCCTTGTTGTACACAAAGACCGTGGACCGTGCCGCGACGCCGGACCACTTGTTCGACGACGGCCGGTACTGTTCGGGCACGTTCTCCTGGACGGTGGAGGAGATGTCGGCGAAGAGCCCGGCGTTTTCCACCTGGGTCATGGCCGGGGAGTTCTCGGTGATGAAGACATCGGCGGGGGAGGCCTCACCCTCTGCGATGATCTGGTTGCTCATCTCGGTGTCCTTGCCCTGGCGGACGTTGACCTTGATGCCGGTCTCGGCCTCGAACGCGTCCACCCAGGCCTGGGTCATCGACTCGTGCTGCGCGTTGTAGACAGTGATTTCACCGGCTGCGGCGGCGGAGCCTTCGGGAGCCGGCGAGGTCGAGCCGGAGCCACAGGCGGACAGGGTCAGTGCAGCGGCGGCGACGATGGCGGCTGCGGAAAGCTGCGGGAAGCGGATCTTCATGGAGAACCTTTCAGGAAAATGGGGACCGGGATGCGGTCCCCACCGCAGTGCCCGGTAAAAGCTTAGGTTAGCCTTAGCTGACCTGTGCTCGTCATTGTGGCAGAAGTCGAACGAAATAAGCAACAGCCATGTGACTTATTGTCGAATCATGACGACGACGCCGGATATCATGCGACGGCGGCGGCGGCCTCGAGCGTCATCCAGGCTTGGAGCTGGGTGGAAAGCTGCACGCGGCTGCCCGGGGGATAGGTGGTCTTGGCCGGCAGGACGGGATCCTTGGAAAACACCAGCACTTCCCACGTGCGGTGGTTCTCCAGCCGGCGCCCGGACCAGAACGCCGCGGCGGTGTTGGCTACCAGCATGCGCGCCTGCTCCCGGGTATCTGCGGGCAGCCGCTCCGAGTTGGCCGCAACGGCCAGGTAGCGCGCCAGGATCCCGGTGAACAGTCCGCCGTCGCCGTCGCCGTGGGTGCGCAGCACGGGCAGGCCGTCATGTTCGGCGGTGAGCCCGGCGGCCACCGCCTTGATCAGGTCCGCGGCACGCTGCAGGTCCGCCTCCCGGCCCACGTCCAGCAGCGCCGCCAGCACCGGGCCTTGGTTGTAGCTGTAGATGTCCGGCACCAGCACCGGCTCGCCGCCCACGATGCGCAGCCCGTCCTGGTACAGCCCGGAATCGACGCCGTAAAGCTTGTCATCCAGCCAGTCCAGCAGGGCCGCCGCACGGTCCGTCTGGCCGATGCGGGCAAAGTGGAGGGCGGCCGGCGCCGTGGCGGGGGTGTTCTTGAAATCGCGCGCGGTGTTCCAGAACAACCCGCCGCCCAGGTCCGCGGTATGGGCTGATTCCAGCGCCGGCAGCAGGGCGCGGGCAGCGGCCCGGTTGCGGAACCGCGGCTTGCCCGTCGCGGCGGCCAGCGCGTCCAGGCGCCCGACGGCCAGCGCCAGCCAGGCCATGTCGTCATAGTAGGAGTTGGTGAACCGGAAGCAGTTGCGCCACTTGATGCTGCGCAGCAGACGCGCACCGAGCTGGCCGGCGCTGACGCCGAACCCGCCGTCGTAGTGCTGCTGGCGTTCGAGCTCGCGCCAGCCCGCATCCACCAGGCAGTCCAGATAGTGCGCCTGCCACCAGTAGTGCCACGGCCCGACCAGCGGCAGATAGCTCTGCCGGGGCCTGGCCACCCCACCGAGATGGGTGAACGGGAGGCCCAACAGGCGCTGGCCGAAGTGCCGGACCACAGCGACGGCGGCCTCGTCCGCCCGGCCCGAGGCGAACGTGGGCCGGGGCGGTTGTTCACCGGGAAGCTTGCTGGACTCTGCGACCATCTGACCAGCGTAACTGTCCCGGTCCGGGTATTCACAGGGACGTTATGTCCGGTCGGCAGCCGTCCGAATGCGCTGTGCGCCGGACCACACTAGGCTGGCGGAAAGGATTCATTTCAGGAGGTTCATGTGGAGATTTCCAATTCCGTTGCGCTGGTGACCGGGGGTGCGTCCGGCCTGGGGGCTGCCACCGCCCGCCGACTGTACGACGCCGGTGCCTCCGTGGTGCTCGTCGACCTGCCGGGAGCCGCGGGGGCCGAGTACGCGGCGGAACTGGGGGAGCGCGCTGTCTTCGCGCCAGCCGATGTGACCAGCGAGGAAGATGTGCAGGCGGCGGTTGAGGCGGCCGTTTCGCTCGGCCCGCTGCGCGTCGTCGTCAATTGTGCCGGAGTTGCCACCCCGGGCAAGGTGCTGGGGCGCGGCGGCGTGCTCCCGCTGGAGAACTTCAGCAAGGTGGTGCAGATCAACCTCATCGGGACCTTCAACGTGATTCGTCTGGCCGTCGCCGCCATGGTCGACACGGAGCCGGTCAGCACCGACCTGGGCGGGCCCGAACGCGGCGTCATCATCAACACCGCGTCCGTGGCTGCCTTCGACGGGCAGGTCGGCCAGCCCGCGTACGCCGCTTCCAAGGGGGCCGTGGCCGCCATGACGCTGCCGATCGCCCGCGAACTGGCGCGCTCGCTGATCCGCGTGGTCACCATTGCCCCGGGCATCTTCGAGACGCCGATGATGGCCGGGCTGCCGCAGGAGGCGCAGGATTCGCTCGGGCAGCAGGTGCCGCATCCGTCCCGGCTGGGCCGGCCCGGCGAATACGCGAATCTGGCCGCGCACATCATCGACAATGCCATGCTTAACGGGGAGGTCATCCGGCTGGACGGCGCCATCCGGATGGCGCCGCGCTAATGCCGGGCACGGAGAATATTGTGAATAGTGCGAACATGGCGGACCTGCCGCCGCCGGACTTCTACGGGTTCGAGTCCCTGCTCAGCGACCGGGAGCGGCTGAAGCTGGCCCAGCTGCGCGAGTTCCTGGCCGCCGAGGTGGAACCGCATGCGGTGGACTGGTGGAACCGCGGCCGCTTTCCGGTGGAGCTGCTGCCGGGGCTGGCCGGGCTGGAGCTGAGCACACCGGTCCAGCAGGGCTACAGCCACCTGTTCGCCGGGCTGGTCATCGCGGAAATGACCCGAGCCGACACGTCCATCGCCACTTTCTTCATGGTCCACCACGATCTGTTTGTGCAGGCGCTGTACGAGTTCGGCAGCACGGAGCAGAAGGCCCGCCTGCTCGAGGACGCCCTGGCCCTGCGTATCACCGGTGCCTTCGCGCTGACCGAACCGGAGCACGGATCCGACGTGGCCGGCGGCATGGCGACCACTGCGCGGCGCGAAGGTGACCAATGGATCCTCAACGGGGCGAAGCGGTGGATCGGCAACGGCACGTTCTGCGACTACATGCTGGTCTGGGCGCGGGACGAAGACGCGAACCAGGTGCGCGGCTTCATTGTGGATTCGAAGCTGGAGGGGTTCCGGGCGGAGCGGATCGGCAACAAAATCTCCCTGCGTACGGTGCAGAACGCGGACATCATCCTGGACAACGTCCGCGTGGCGGAAGCGGACCGGTTTGCCGGGATCAGCAGCTTCGACGACACCAAGCATCTGCTGCGGGGCTCGCGCATCATGGTGGGCTGGCAGGCGGTCGGCCAGCAGCTCGCGGCCTACGAGGTGGCCCGGCGGTATGCGCTGGAACGCGAGCAGTTCGGCCGCCCGATCGCCGGTTTCCAGCTGATCCAGGACCAGCTGGTGCGGATGCTCGGAAATGCCACGGCGTCGCTGGGCATGCTGGCCCGGGTCGCCCAGCTGCAGGAGGAAGTCCATACCGGCCCGCAGGGCACCCGGCACAGCGGGGCCGACATGGCGCAGGCCGCGCTGGCCAAGTCCTACACCTCGGCGCGGATGCGCGAGACCGTCTCGCTTGGCCGGTCCATTCTGGGCGGCAACGGGATTGTGACCGATTACCTGATGGCCAAGATCTTTTCGGATGCCGAAGCGATCTACACCTATGAGGGTTCGTACGAGATCAACAGCCTGATTGTGGGCCGGGCCGTGACAGGGATTTCCGCGATCGTCTGAGCGGCCTAAAAGCCGGCAGCCTGTTCAGGCCGGCAGCTTCTCTCCGGCGGTGACGGCGAAGGGCAGCTGGTTCACGCCCACCGGCGCCGGGCATACTGCGTACTCGGTGAAGGCAAACGGGTAGTTCTGCGCGCGGTTGAAATCCAGGAGCACGGTTCCGTCCAGCGCAGGCGGCGGCATGTCGAGGAAGCGCCAGGCTGCCGTACCAAGTCCATTGGTCGCGTCGTGGAAGGTCACCCGCAGCGCACCCGTGCGCGGTTCGAACTCGGCTTGCAGCCGGTAGCTTGAGCCCTGGTAGTTGAAGGTGATCCCGCCGGCCAACACCGCGGTCAGCGAGGTATCGCTGCGGGCCGTGGAGATGCGCACAACCTGGGGCGAGAGGTGCGGAACATAGCTGCCCTTGATGATCCAGTTCGGATCGAAGTCGAAGACCGGCACGCCACTGAAATTCTGCTGTGCAGGGGTGGAGGCGGCGCGGGTGCGGATCAGATAGCGGCCGTCGCGCCTGGCCAGCTCCACCGTCACCTCTTCCGTGCGGCCGGACCAGCGCACCCACATCGTCTGGCTGCGCTCGGCCACCGCCTTGGTGAGGATCCCGCGGACCGGTGTGCCGCCGTCGTACGTCACGAAGCCATCCGAGGCACCGGCGTTCAGACTCGCCATCCGGAGGTCCGCGCTCCACAGCCCGGGGACAAGGTCGACGGCGGACGGCTTGGCGGCGAGCCACTGGAACGAGGTGAGGGTCAGCAGCCCGAAGTCTTCGGCCAAAGCGTCGTTGCGCTTTCTGTGCCAGGCATCGAACTCGGCTTCGGCCGTAGTGATCTCGTTTTCCAGGCTGGTCAAGGCACTCCTTGGGGCTGGCTGGGGCGGTCACCGCCCACCCGGGGCTGTATCAGCACAGTCTGCCTCGGGGGCCGCTGCAAGACAAGCCGCACCGGGAGGTCCAGGGGAGGTTACCGGAGGCAGCGCTGGGCGCTAGCCTAGGATCCATGATCACTTCCGTGCACACGCTGATCTACTCCGACGATCCAGCGGCTACCCGGGCGTTCCTGCGCGACGTACTGCAGTGGCCCTCGATTCCCGACGCCGGCTCGGGCGAGGACTGGCTGATTTTCAAGACCGGTCCGAGCGAGCTGGGCGTGCACCCGACCAGCGGCGTCTGGGAAGGCGAGGAATTTTCCGCCCCGCGCCACCACCAGATCGCCCTGATGTGCGACGATCTGGCGGCCACCATGTCCGAACTGGAAAGCCGCGGCGCGGACTTCAGCGGGGAAGCAACGGACATGGGCTTCGGCACCGGCGCGATGCTGCGGGTGCCCGGCGCCGACGACATTCTGCTGTACCAGCCCTCGCACCTGCCCGCGTTCAATCTGTAGGGCCGGTTGATGGCACAGGAGGGTTTTCATGCCTGAAGGGGATCTCGATTCCAGGCTCCGCGCGGATGTCCGGCGCGTTAGCACGCTGCTGGGGCAATCGCTGGTGCGCCAGCACGGCCCGGAGCTGCTGGAGCTGGTGGAGCAGGTGCGGCTGCTGACCAAGGAGTCCAAGGAGGCGGCCCGCGGTGGCGGGGAGGCCAGCGGTCCCTGGACGGCGCGGGACGTGGCGGACCAGGTGCGGGAATTGCTGGCGGGACTGCCCACCGTCCAGGCGACGCAGTTGGTGCGGGCCTTCGCCTTCTACTTCCATCTGGCCAATGCCGCCGAGCAGGTCCACCGCGTCCGGACCCTGCGGACCCGGCCGGAACAGGACGGCTGGCTGGCCAAGGCGGTGGCGGACGTGGCCACGAAGGCGGGCCCGGCGGTGCTGCAGGAGGCCGTGGACGCGCTGGATGTACGGCCGGTCTTCACTGCCCACCCCACCGAAGCATCGCGCCGTTCGGTGCTGGATAAGCTGCGCAAGCTCTCCGACGTGCTGGCGGTGCGGACGGCCGAGGACAGCGTGGCCAGGCGGCGGCAGGACCGCAGGCTGGCGGAAATTATCGACCAGATGTGGCAGACGGACGAGCTGCGGCAGGTGCGGCCTAGCCCGGTGGATGAGGCCCGCAACGCCCTCTACTACCTCGACAACATTTTCCGCGGCGCGGTCCCGGAACTGTTGGCCGAACTGGCGGAGCTGCTGGACGGCCACGGCGCCGCCCTGTCCGCCGAGCGCTCGCCGCTGCGGTTCGGCAGCTGGATCGGCGGCGACCGGGACGGCAACCCGAACGTCACCGCGGACGTAACGCGGGAGATCCTCGCCCTGCAGAACCAGCACGCCGTGCGGATCGGAATCGAGCAGATTGACGAGCTGATCTCCGTGTTGTCCAACTCCACTGCGCTCGCCGAAGCGGAGCCGGAGCTGCTGGAATCCATTCAGCAGGACCTGGAAAAGCTGCCCGGGCTGGATAAGCGCGTGCTCGTGCTCAATGCCCAGGAGCCGTACAGGCTGAAGCTCACGTGCATCAAGGCGAAATTGATGAACACGTCCGCCCGCGTCCGGAACGGCACCGCGCACCAGCCCGGGCGGGACTACTCCTCCGCCACGCAGGTGCTGGATGAGCTGGGGCTGCTGGAACGATCGCTGCGTGCCCACGGGTCCTCGCTGGCGGCGGATGGAGCGCTGGCGGGGGTGCGCCGGATCATGTCCGCCGTCGGCCTGAACCTGGCCACGCTGGATATCCGCGAGCATGCCGAGCGGCACCACGCCGTCGTCGGTGTGTTGATGGACAGGCTGGGCGAACTGCCCGGGCCGTACGCGGACCTGGACAGGGCCGAGCGCCAGGCCTTGCTGTCGAAGGAGCTTGCCTCCCGCCGTCCGCTGGCGCCGGTGCCGGCCCCGCTGGCAGGCGAGGAAGCCAAGACGTACGCGGTGTTCGGCGAAATCCAGCGGGCTTTGGAGACCTACGGCTCGAACGTCGTGGAGACCTACATCGTGTCCATGACCCGCGGTCCCGACGACGTGCTGGCCGCCGTGGTGCTGGCGCGGGAAGCCGGCCTGTTGCGGCTGCACGGCGGGGACGCGTTTGCGCGCATCGGCTTCGCACCGCTGCTGGAAACAGTGGAGGAGCTGCGCCGGTCCGAGCGGATTCTGGACGGGCTGCTGGCGGATCCGCAGTACCGCGAGATTGTCCGGCTCCGCGGCGACGTGCAGGAAGTCATGCTCGGCTACTCGGATTCGAACAAGGAATCCGGCGTGCTGACCAGCCTCTGGGAAATCCACCAGACGCAGCGGGTCCTGCGCGACGTAGCCGCCAAACACGGTGTCCGGCTGCGGCTTTTCCACGGCCGCGGGGGATCCGTGGGCCGTGGCGGAGGGCCTACCTATGACGCCATCCTGGCCCAGCCGAACGGCGTGCTGGAAGGCGAAATCAAGTTCACCGAGCAGGGCGAAGTCATTTCGGACAAGTACTCGCTGCAGACGCTGGCACGGGAGAACCTGGAACTGGCGCTGGCGGCTGTGCTCGAAGGCTCTGCCCTGCACCGGGAGCCGCGCACCTCCGCCAGCGAACGCCAACGCTACGGGAAGGTGATGGAGACCGTTTCCGACGCGTCCTTCCGCTGCTACCGGGAGCTCATTGAGGATCCGGACCTGCCGGAGTATTTCTTCACCTCGACGCCCGTAGAACAGCTGGGCTCCCTGAAGATCGGCTCACGTCCTTCCATGCGGCCGGATTCGGGCGCCGGACTGGAAGGGCTGCGGGCCATCCCGTGGGTCTTCGGCTGGACCCAGTCACGGCAGATCGTGCCCGGCTGGTACGGCGTCGGTTCGGGGCTGAAGGCCGCGCGCGAGGCCGGTCATGGGGAGATGCTGCAGGAGATGGCGGACCGGTGGCACTTTTTCCAGACCGTGGTCTCCAATGTGGAAATGACGCTGGTCAAGACGGACCTGGACATCGCCGCGCATTATGTGGCCACGCTGGTGCCTGCCCGGTTGCAGCACCTGTTCGATCGGATCCGCGAGGAGTTCGAGCTCACGGTGGCCGAGGTCCGGCGCCTCACCGGCGAAGTGCGGTTGCTGGACAACCAGCCGGTGCTCAAAAAGTCGTTGGAAGTGCGGGACCAGTATCTGGATCCGATCTCCTACATGCAGGTGGAGCTGCTGCGCCGGATGCGCGAGAACGGGACCTCGGGCGGGGAACCGGATGAAAGCCTGCAGCGGGCCATGCTGATCACGGTCAACGGCGTGGCGGCGGGTCTGCGCAACACCGGCTGAGGCGGGCTGGGCGTCGCTTCCGGCCAGTGGAATCCGATTGTTGCCACGGCCACGGCTGCTGGTCCACGGTGGGAGCATGACCAAGCTCCTGCCTGCCGCCAACCAGTACGGCCACGACGTCTCCGGTGCCATTGCTGCAAATCCCGACGGCGTGATCGCCCTGGAACCGGTCCTCGCCCGGATCTGGGAGCTGGCAGCGCCCTTGCTGGCCGTCCGCGACAACGACGCGCACACGCTGTACGCCTTCGGCCTTGCCCGCGCCTTGCTGGACGTGCGCCCGGAGGCGGATGCCGACGTCGTTCTTCCGGCGATCATGCTGCACGACATCGGCTGGTCGCAGGTGCCCCCGGACGAGGTGCTCTCCGCAATCGCCCCGGGCGGTGGGCGGCCGGATCTGGTGCTGCTGCATGAGAAGGAAGGTGCCCGCCTGGCGGCGGATATTCTGGCCGAGGTCGGCTACGACGCGGCCAAAGCTCCCGCGATCCTGAAGATCATCGACGGGCACGACTCGCGGCGCGAGGCACTCTCGGTCGAGGACGCCATTGTGAAGGATTCGGATAAGACCTGGCGGTTGACCCCGCACGGGATAGACACCGTGATGGACTGGTTTGGCCTGGAGCGGGAGCAGGCCGTGCGGCTGTGCAGCCAGCGGGTCCACGGCCACCTGTTCACCGAGGAAGCGAAAGCCATGGCGCGGGCATTCTCGGCGCTGGAGTCGGTGACCCTGTGGCCGCAGCGGCGTGCCTTGCTGGCGGAGGACTAGACTCGGTTTCGGCTGGCGGCAGGTGCCGGGCCGGGAGCGGCCGGATGAGGAGGCAGCGATGGCGGGCGGGAGCCGCGATGCGGGACGATCCGTGACCTCCAGGGTGCTTGCCATCCTTGAGGCCTTCGAAAAGGCCCGCGGATCGCTCAGCCTTACGGAGATTTCCGAGGGATCCGGGTTGCCCCTCAGCACCACCCACCGGCTGGTCGCCGAACTGGCCGACTGGGGATTCCTCTCGCGCGGAGCCAACGGCCGCTACCAGCTGGGGATCCGGCTGTGGGAGCTGGCGCAGAACGCCGGACGGCAGCTGCGCGAGGCCGCGCGGCCTTTCGTCCAGGAACTGTTCTCCCTCACCGGTGAAACATCCCAGCTCGCGGTCCGCGAGGGGCACGAGGTGCTCTATATCGAGCGCATCTACGGAACTAAGCGCGTCCCGCGCGCCTCCCGGGTCGGCGGGCGGCTACCGATGCATGCCACCGCCGTCGGCAAGGTGATCCTGGCCTTCGAGGAGGAGTGGGTGCGCATCGCCTACCTGAACCGCGAGCTGGAACGGCCAACGGCCCATACGCATATCCACGCCGGCCGGCTGGCGAAGGAACTCGACACCATCCGTGAGCAGGGCTTTGCCACCACGCTGGAGGAAGTCCGGCTTGGATCCTGCTCGATCGCCGTTCCGGTCTTCCACACCGGCGTCATCGGTGCCGGACTGGGGCTGGTGCTGCCGACGGCGCAGGCGGCCACCATGAACCGGCACCTGCCTGTGCTCAAAGGAGTCTCGGTGCAGATCGAGCGCGCCACGGCCCACATCCCGCTCGAAACGCTGCTGGGCAGCCACCGCAAATAGCCGCAGCCTGCACGGCTCCAGGGAAGCCAGGACGCCGTCGTCGTTCTATTCAGTTTCTACTCAGTGGAAGTACGTGATGTGCACCACGGGGTGATGTGGACAACACTGGTGTGAACGAACCCGTTGGACGGTCCAGCAGCCGCCAACGGGAACCAACCCCAAGGAGAACAGATGTCACCCTCGACGGAAACGGCGGCCCGCTGCCCGTTCGGCCACGGAGCCGAGGCGCCTGCCGGGCACCACGGCTACGAACCGTTCCAGATGAAGGATCCATTCCCCGCCTACGCGGAACTGCGGGCCGAGCAGCCGGTCATGTTCGACGAGCGCATCGGCTACTACGTAGTTTCCCGCTACGACGACATCAAGGCAGTTTTCGAGGACTGGGAGACCTTCTCCAGCGAAAACGCGCAGGCCCCGGTCCGCGAGCGCGGCCCGGCCGCCAAGAAGATCATGGAAGAGGGCGGCTTCACCGCGTACTCGGGACTCTCCGCCCGCCGCCCGCCGGAGCACACCCGGATCCGCTCGGTAGTCCAGAAGGCCTTCACGCCCCGCCGCTACAAGGCGCTGGAGCCCTTCATCCGCCAGAACGTGGTGGACCTGGTGGAGAAGATGCTGGCGCGGCCCGAGCGCACCGGCGACCTGGTCAAGGATCTGGCCTACGACGTCCCGACGATCACCATCCTCACGTTGATCGGTGCCGATGTCAGCCAGGTGGATCAGTTCAAGCGCTGGAGCGATTCCCGTGCGGCGATGACCTGGGGCGACCTGAGCGATGACCAGCAGATCCCGCATGCGCACAACCTGGTGGAGTACTGGCAGGAATGCCTGCGCCTGGTCCGCGTGGCCCATGAGGAGGGCGGCGACAACCTCACCGGCGACCTGGTGCGTGCGCAGAACGACGGCGCGGAGATCTCCGACCACGAGATCGCGTCAGTCCTCTACAGCCTGCTTTTCGCCGGCCACGAAACCACCACCACGCTGATCGCCAATTCACTGCGCGTGCTGCTGGCCCGCCCGGAACAGTGGGCGGTACTGGTCGAGGAGCCGAAGAAGATCCCCGGCGCCATCGACGAAGTCCTGCGCTATGCCGGCTCGATTGTCGGCTGGCGGCGCAAGGCGCTCAAAGACACCGAGGTCGGCGGGGTGAAGATCGAAGAAGGCGGACAGCTGCTGTTGCTGATGGGCTCGGCGAACCGCGAAGAGGGCAAGTTCGAGAACGGCGAAGATTTCGACATCTCCCGCCCCAACGCCCGCGAGCACCTGTCCTTCGGCTTCGGCATCCACTACTGCCTGGGCAACATGCTGGCCAAACTGCAGGCCAAGATCGCCCTCGAGGAAGTCGCCCGGCTTGCCCCGAACCTGAAACTGCAGGACCCCGAGGACATCGCGTTCCGCGAAAACCTGTCCTTCCGGGTCCCCGAAACCGTTCCAGTCAGCTGGGAGGCATAAGCACATGGAAAGCAACGAGTACATCCAGTTCTTCGACGGCGGCCTCGAGCCGAAGCTCGAAACGCTCGGCGGCAAGGGCGCATCCCTGGTCACGATGACCGCTGCCGGCATGCCGGTTCCGCCCGGGTTCGTGGTCACTACCGCCGAATTTGATGCGTTTATGGCAGAAGCCGGCATCACCCGGCACATCAACGAACTGCTGGGGGGCCTCGATCCCGAAGACGTGGCCCAGGTGGACAAGGTCTCCGCGGCTATCCGCGAGGACATCTGCTCCCGGCCTGTTCCCGAGGCCATCCGGGCCATGACCATCCAGGCTTACGAATCCCTGATGTCCCGGTTCGAGACGCCGGTCCCGGTGGCTGTGCGCTCCAGCGCCACGGCCGAGGACCTGCCGGACGCCTCGTTTGCAGGCCAGCAGGACACCTATCTGTGGCTGGAAGGCATCAAAGCCGTCACCGAGCACATCCGCCAGTGCTGGGCCTCGCTCTACACCTCGCGCGCCATCATCTACCGGCTGAAGAACAACATTCCCGACGAGGGACTGTCCATGGCCGTGGTGGTGCAGAAGATGGTCAACTCCAAGGTCTCCGGCGTTGCCATCACCATGGACCCGGCCAACGGGGACCGCTCCAAGATCACCATCGACTCTTCCTACGGTGTCGGCGAAATGGTGGTCTCGGGCCAGGTCACCCCGGACAACATCGTGCTGGACAAGGTGACGCTTGCGCTCGTGTCCGAACACCTGGGCGACAAGCACGCGGAACTCGTTCCCGACAGCACCGCACGCGCCCTCGTGGAACGGGAGGTCGATGCCGAGCGCCGCGCCCGCCGCAGCCTGAACGATGAGGAAGCCAAGGCCGTGGCACAGATGGCCAAACGGGCCGAGAAGCACTACAAGTGCCCGCAGGACGTGGAATGGGCCCTGGATGCGGACCTGCCCGACGGCGAGAATCTGCTGCTGCTTCAGTCCCGCCCCGAAACGGTACATTCCTCCAAGCCGGCGGTTCCCACAGCCACCAGCACCGGCGGATACGCCGCAGCCTTCGGCGCCACCGGGACCAAGGCTGTTTCCACCACCGGCTCCACCCCGGTAGCGGGCTCTGCACCAGTTGCCGGTTTCGCCACCAGCTCCACCCGCTCCACCGGCACCGCCAGCAGCGCCTTCAGCCTCGGCAGCATCACCGCTTCGCTGCTCAAACCCTCGGTCTGAAACCCGCCGTTATCGACCCACAGGCTCACCGCCGAGCCACCATCGAAAGGTCCGTCATGTCCATGAAGTCTTTCCCGAAGCCCTCTGAGCTGCCGGTGCCTGCCGGCGCCGAGGGGTGGGAGCAGATTTACCCGTATTATCTGGTGTTCCAGGACAAGCTGAAGGAGCAGGAGGACGCGAAGTTCTGGTTCTGTGACAGCCAGCATTGGCCTACCGTTTTCAAGCCGTTCGAAACCATTGGCGGGGAGTTCGCGGTCAAGTGCCTGGGCCAGTACAACGCCCGGCACCTGATGATTCCCAACGCCAACGGCATCGAGTTCCGTGTGCATCTGGGCTACCTGTACATGTCCCCGATCCCGGTTCCCGAGGACCAGATCGCGGCCCGGGTCCCGCATTTCGAGCAGCGGGTGGGTCACTACTTCCAGAACTGGGAGGAGCTGCTGCGGCAGTGGCACGTGAAGGTCCGCGGCACCATTGACGAGATGGAGACGCTGTCCTACAACAAGCTGCCGGACATGGTCCCGATGGACGACATCACCACCGGCAAGGCGATGGACGGCTCCGAGGTCCTGCTGGAGAACTACGACCGCCTGATCCAGCTGGCCTACCAGAACTGGCAGTACCACTTCGAGTTCCTGAACCTGGGCTACATCGCCTACCTGGACTTCTTCAACTTCTGCAAGGAAGTCTTCCCCAACATCCCGGACCAGTCCATCGCGACCATGGTCCAGGGCGTGGACATGGAGCTGTTCCGGCCGGACGATGAGCTCAAGAAACTCGCCAAACTGGCCGTGGAGCTTCACTTGGAGTCCGCCTTCGGCAATACGGACGACGTCGATGCCACCTTGGGTGCCATTGCTGCGGCACCGGGCGGGGAGCGTTGGATTGCCCAGTACGAAGGCGCGAAGGATCCGTGGTTCAACTTCACCGTGGGCAACGGTTTCTACGGGCACGACAAGTACTGGTACGAGCACCAGGAGATCCCGCTGGGCTACATTGCCGATTACATCCGCCGGCTCGGCGAGGGCCAGAACATCATGCGGCCGACCGAGGAACTGATCGTGGAGAAGGACCGCATCGTCGAGGAGTACCGGGACCTGCTTGAAGGTGAAACCCAGGCCCTCTTCGACGCCAAGCGCCAGCTCGCCGCCACCGCCTACCCGTACGTGGAAAACCACAACTTCTACATTGAGCACTGGACCATGGGCGTGTTCTGGCGCAAGATCCGCGAACTGTCGCGGATGATGCACGCCGAGGGCTTCTGGACCGAACCCGATGACCTGCTCTACCTGAACCGCAACGAGGTCCGCGACGCACTGTTCGACCTGGTCACCGGCTGGGGTGTGGGCGCCGAGCCGATCGGCCCCACCTACTGGCCGGAGGAGATCGAACGCCGCCGCGGCATTGTCGATGCGCTCAAGACCGCCCGTCCACAGCCGGCGCTGAACACGCCGCCGGAGTCCATCACCGAACCGTTCACCCGGATGCTCTGGGGCATCACCACCGAGCAGGTCCAGCAGTGGCTGGGCGCGGGCGAGGAAGTCGAGGGCGGCGGACTGCGCGGCATGGCGGCCTCACCCGGCGTCGTCGAGGGCTTTGCCCGCGTCGTGACGGACTCGGATCAGCTCTCCGAGGTCCAGCAGGGCGAGATCCTGGTGGCCACCGTGACTTCGCCGTCCTGGGGCCCGATCTTCGGCAAGATCAAGGCCACCGTGACGGATATCGGCGGCATGATGAGCCACGCCGCCATTGTCTGCCGCGAGTACGGGCTGCCGGCGGTCACCGGAACGGGCAGCGGCTCGACCACCATCAAGACCGGGCAGCTGCTGCGGGTCGACGGTACCAAGGGCATCGTCCAGATTCTGGATAACGAGGAACCTGAACCCCTCGTGACCGGTCCCGGTGCTCACAGCCACAGCCACGCCTGAGTACCTCCACCCAGGTGATCCCAGTGCCGGGCCGGGCGAGCTGTCCCTTCCCAAGGCCCCGGCCCGGCACGACCCAACGCAAAGGTTTGAAGATGACGCAGCAACCCACGGACGCCAACGACGCCGCTGCTACCCGCGGCGTCGAGCGGGCCGACCCTGATACGGCGCAGCGGACCGTGCTGATCACCGGCGCCGCCGGGGGTCTCGGCCGGGCTTTCGCACTCGGCTTCGCCGGCCGCGGCTACCGGGTGGCCGTCGCGGACGTGAACCTGGAAGGCGCCGAAGAAACGGCCAAGCTGGTCCGCGAAGCCGGTGCCGACGCGGCGGCTTACCGGGCCGACGTGACGGATCCCGCGTCCACCGAGTCGCTCGCCGCCCAAGTGGCGGAATTCGGGAACGGCCGCATCGACGTCGTACTCAATAACGCGGCCATTTACGCCACGGTGACCCGAACGCCGTTCGAGGACATCGACCCGGACGAATGGGACCTGGTGATGAATGTGAACCTCAAGGGCCCGTGGCTGGTGACCCGTGCGGCGAGCCCCTACCTGGCCGACGGCGGGCGCGTCATCAACCTCTCCAGCGCCACCATCTTCTCCGGCTCGGAGCAGTGGCTGCACTACGTCGCCTCCAAGGGCGGGGTGGTTGCGCTGACCCGGGTGCTGGCCAAGGAGCTGGGCCGGCGCGGCATCACCGTCAACGCGATCGCGCCAGGCTTCACGCTCACCGAGGCCAGCTACTCGCTAATGGAGGACGCCGAAAGCTACGGCGTGGACCGCGGGGCGCTCAAGCGGGCCAGCCAGCCCGAAGACATCGTCGGGGCCGCGCTGTTCCTGGCCGGTCCGGACAGCTCGTACATCACCGGACAAACCATGGTGGTCGACGGCGGCCGCCAGTTCATCTAAAGCTTCCACCCAACTTCCAACACAAGATTCCACCCCAAGGAGGAGCCATGCCAACGGTTTATTTCACCGACACGGAAGGCACCACACGCGAGATCACCGGCAACACCGGGGACTCGGTCATGGAGACGGCCGTCCGCAACGGCGTCCCCGGCATCGTCGCCGAATGCGGCGGTTCGCTGTCCTGCGCCACCTGCCACGTTTTTGTCCGCGAGGACGAGCTGCCCGAGCTGCCGCCCATGGAGGACATGGAGGACGAAATGCTCTACGGCACCGCGGTGGACCGCGAGGACAACTCCCGCCTGTCCTGCCAGCTGAAGCTCTGCGACGGCCAGGACATCCACGTCACCACACCGGAAACACAGGTCTGATCATGAGCACCGGAACCGCTGACGCGGAAACCAAGACCAACGACGGCGCTGCCGCAGCAGGGAAGGCGCCCGCCCGGACCGGGCTGCTGATCATCGGCGCCAGCCAGTCCGGCGTGCAGCTGGCCGTTTCGTTGCGGGCCGTGGGCTTCGACGAGCACATCACGCTGCTCGGCGACGAGGACCACCGGCCGTACCAGCGCCCGGCCCTGTCCAAGGAGTTCCTGCAGGGCGCGGTGGAGAGCGAATCGCTGATCTTCCGCTCCAACGCTTACTGGGACGAGCACAACATCACCCTCGTCAAGGGCGAGTACATCACCCGGATCGATAAGAACGACGACGGCTCCGGCACAGCGCATGCCGCCTCCGGCGCCGAATTCGGCTTCAAGCGGCTGGCCCTGACCGTCGGTGCCCGGGCGCGCAAGCTTGACCTGCCCGGGGCGGAACTGGACGGCGTGGTCTACCTGCGCAACGCGGACGACGCCCTGGCCCTGAAAGCGCAGCTGGACAGCGTCCGCGAAGCGGTGGTGGTCGGCGGCGGCTTCATCGGGCTGGAAGCGGCTTCGAGCCTGCACAAGATGGGCAAGTCCGTGACGGTACTCGAGTACGGCCCGCGCCTGATCGGCCGCGCCGTCGGCGAAGACACCAGCGACTACTTTCTTCAGGCCCACCGCGGCCGCGGCATCGACATCCGGCTTGATGCCCGGATGAAGCGCCTGACCGCAGCCGAGGGCGGAAGCCGGGTGGCCGGCGTCGAGCTTGGGGACGGCACAGTGATCCCGGCGCAGCTGGTGCTGGTCGGAATCGGTGTGGTCCCCAACACCGAACTCGCCGAGCAGCTGGGCCTGGAAGTGGATAACGGCATTGTGGTCGACTCGCACGCCCTTGCCTCCGACGGCACCACCGTGGCGGTAGGCGATGTGGCGAACATGCCCAACCCGCTGCCCGGTTCGCCGGAAGGCGAACGCATCCGGTTGGAAAGCGTGAACAACGCGATCGAGCACGCCAAGGTGGCCGCCTATTCGCTGATGGGCCGGCGCGAGGACTACGCGGGTATCCCGTGGTTCTGGTCCAACCAGGCGGACCTGAAACTGCAGATCGCCGGACTGACCCTCGGCTACGACCAGACCGTGGTCCGGCGCGACGAGGAACGCGGCAAATTCTCCGTGCTCTACTACCGCAACGGCCGGATCATTGCCGTGGACTGCGTCAACGCACCGCTGGACTTCATGTCGGTCAAGAACGCCCTGGCCAAGGGCCAGAACATACCCGCGGACGCGGCGGCGGATCCCGCCGTCATCCTGAAGACCATCATCACGGACGGCTAAGGAGCCCCATGAGAACCCCCGACACGCAGAGTCCGCAGACCAACAGCGACGCCGCCGGCACCGCCTGGCCGGCAGCGGACCCGTCAGCGCACGCGGAAGATCCCCGCGCCACCGCCTTTGCCGCCGCGCACCCTGTACGGCCCGTTCCGGCCACCGGCACCCTGGATACCTCGCCCATCGCCGGCACGCCGGCGGCCGAGGACCTGGACAGGCTCTGGAAGGCCGTGGTGGAGGAAACCCGCAGCCGCGGCAACGACATCCACCTGCCCATCTCGCTGGCCTACGCCGAACGGCTCTGCCGGGCCTACCCGGAGGCCGACGCCGAGCTGGTCCGTGTGGCCATCGTGCTGCATGACACCGGCTGGGCGCACGTGGAAGAATCGCGCATCCTCTCCGAAGGTTTCACGGGCGACTGGCGGAAGGCGGCCATCCGCTTCGAGCACGAGGCCGAGGGCTGCAAGGTGGCCCGCCGCGTACTGCCCGGTCTCGGCTACTCGGACGGGTTCATCGCGCGGGTCTGCGAAATCATCGACGGGCACGACACCCGCCATGTGGCCTTCTCGCTGGAGGATGCCCTGGTCCGCGACGCCGACCGGCTGTGGCGTTTCGACCACGCCGGCATCGCGCTGGCCTCGTCCTGGTTCGGCATGACGCCCGCTGTTTACACGGACCGCTTGGCCGCGGAGATCATCCCCGAACTCATCACAGAAGCCGCCTACAAGATGGGCACGGCCGACCTCGCTCGGTCCAACGCACTGCTCAAGACAGGAGCGATCCGATGACTTCCACCGCCCACAGCGCAACGGCCACCGAAGCAACCGGACAAGTACCGGCGTCGTTCTCTGGCCCCGCCGTGGACGCCCGCGCCGCGCTGACCCTGCCCTACACCCACGTGGACGACGTCTTTATCGACGGCGCCTGGGTTCTCGCCCGCGGCACCGGCCGCAACTCCGTCACGGATCCGGCCACGGGCCAGGTCTGGGGCTCGGTGCCGGACGGCACCGCCGAGGATATCGACGCCGCGGTCGGTGCGGCGCGCAAGGCGTTCGACGGCGGGTGGTCCAGGCTCGCACCATCTGAGCGGGCTGCCTACCTGCTGCGCATCGCGGACGAGGTGGACAAGCGGGCGGATGAGCTGGCGCTGACCAACACCCGCGAGAACGGTTCTCCGATCGCCGAGTCCTCCGGGGCCGCGGCCAACGCGGCGAGCATCTTCCGCTACTTCGCCACGCTGGCGGAGTACCTGGAGCGCGAGGACGTCCGCCCGTTCCCGCGCGGCGGCGGTGAGTCCGTGGTGCGCCGGGATCCGGTGGGCGTGTGCGCGCTGATCGCCCCGTGGAACTTCCCGATCAACCTGATGGTGATCAAGCTGGCGCCGGCGCTGCTGGCCGGCTGCACCGTGGTGATGAAACCTGCCTCGCCCACCCCGTTGTCCTTCCGGCTGATTGTCGACGCCGTGGCCGCCGCCGGCGTGCCGGCCGGCGTGGTCAACCTGGTCACCGGCAGCGGCAAACTGGGCGACACCTTGGTTCGGCACCTGGGCGTGGACAAGGTGGCCTTCACCGGTTCGACGCCGGTGGGCCGGAAGATCGCGGCGGCCTGCGGTGAACTGCTGCGCCCGGTCACGCTGGAGCTCGGCGGAAAGTCCAGTGCCATCGTGCTGCCGGACGCTGATCTGGATGCCATGTCCAACGGATTGGTGCGCTCTTGCATGCGCAACACCGGCCAGACCTGCTACATCTCCACCCGGATCCTGGCCCCGGCCGGACGCTACGACGAGGTGGTGGACATGGTGACCGCCACCATCGCCGCCGGAGTGCAGGGAGACCCGCTCGATCCAGCCACCGTCTTCGGGCCGGCAGCCACCGAATCCCAGTACCGGACGGTGCTGGAGTACGTGGACGCCGGCCGGGCGGAGGGTGCCCGGGTAACGACAGGTGGCCGTGTGGCGCGGCTCGGGGGCGGGCTCGAAGGCGGCTTCTTCGTGGAGCCAACGGTCTTCGCCGACGTCACACCGACGATGCGGATCTCCCGCGAGGAGATCTTCGGCCCGGTGATTTCCGTGCTGAAGTACACGGACGTGGACGAGGCCGTCGCGCTGGCGAACAACACCGAGTTTGGGCTGGGCGGCCTGGTGTTCGGCACGGACCAGGACGCTGCCCTCGCCGTCGCTGACCGGATGGACACCGGCTCGGTGGGCATCAACTTCTTTGCCTCCAACCATTCCGCGCCGTTTGGCGGCCGGCACGATTCGGGCCTCGGCACGGAATACGGCATCGAGGGGCTCAACGCCTACCTCAGCTACAAGTCCATCCACCGCCGGCCGTAACCTGCGGCTGCCTAACGTGTCGAACGGAAAATGCCCGGATGGAACCTCCATCCGGGCATTTCCTCTTCAGTTGTTCGGTGGCTCGCGTCAGTCGAGGTTGACCTTGGTGCCTTCCGGCGTCGCCCGGACCGCAATGGTGCCGGCGAGGATGACGGCGATCCAGAATGCTCCGACCAACCAGATGCTGCCGTTGCCCGCGATCATCAGGCCGGTGGCGATCATCGGTGTGAAGCCTGCACCGAGCACCGAAGCACCCTGGTAGGACAGCGAGGCCCCGGTGTAGCGCATGCGGGTGGGGAACTGCTCGGCGATGTAGGCGCCGATGGGGCCGAAGAGGGCGCCCTGCACGATGCCGTTGCCGACCACGATGGCGATGGCGAAGCCCCACAGGGTCCCGTTGCTCAGCAGGATCAGCAGCGGGTAGGCCAGAACAATGCCGGTGATACCTGCGACGGTGAGGACCTTGCGGCGGCCGATCCGGTCACTGAGCCGGGCGGTGTAGAAGCACATGATCAGGGTGAGGACGGCACCTGCCGCCTTCCAGTTGAGTACGCCGGAGCGATCCACTCCGTTGCCGACGGCGATGGAAACGCCCCACACCGTCAGGATGCCCTGGCAGGCGTAGAAGCTCATGGTGGCGATCAGGGCAACAACGACGGCGCGCGGATGGTTGCGCAGCACGTCGAAGAGCGGCATGCGCTTCTTTTCGCCGGCTTCCTGCAGCTTCTGGAACATCGGTGTTTCAGCGACCTTGAGCCGGATGATCATACCGACGGCGATCAGTACCGCGCTGAGCAGGAACGGAATGCGCCAGCCCCACTGCAGGAACGCATCGCCGGTCAGGGCGGACGTCAGCGAAACCACCAGGGTGGCGAGGACTGCACCGGCGGGGCCGCCGGCGGTGGCGAAGGAAGTGGCCAGGCCGCGCTTCTTCTGCGGTGCGGACTCCAGCGCCATCAAGGCCGCGCCGCCCCATTCGCCGCCCACGGCAATGCCCTGGATGACGCGCAGGGTCACCAGCAGGACCGGGGCGAGGATTCCGATCACGGCGGTGGTGGGCAGCAGGCCGATGAGGACCGTCGAGGCGCCCATCAGCAGCATGGACAGCACGAGCATTTTCTTGCGCCCGATCTTGTCGCCGAAGTGACCGAAGACGATTCCGCCGAGCGGACGCGCCAGATAGCCGGCTGCAAGCGTCGCGAATGAGGCGAACAGGCCGAAGGCGGGGCTGAGGTTGGCAAAGAAAACGGTATTGAAAACGATGCTGGCCGCGGTCGCGTACAGGATGAAGTCGTAGTACTCGATGGCGCTGCCGATGAAGCTGGACGCGAGGATCCGGCGCATGTCCTTCGTGTTCAAGGACTCGGAGCCGGACTGGTGCTGCGGTGCGGACGGTGCGGACTGCGTAACGGTCGTCAGTGACTCGGACACAATTCCTCCTGAGGGCGGGGTCGAGGGATCTGGGGAGGGGTTCATGGATGGAGCGCTGGTATTCAGCGGGACGGGCGGAGTTCGATGTGTTCGAGGTCTGCCGGTACGTGGAAGGTGCCGTGGAAGTGTTCGGCGGCCTGCTGCCAGACGGAATCGCCGGCCATGCCGGGAACGAGGTGGTGCAGGGCCAGTTGTTGGGCGCCGGCCTCGCTGGCGACCTTGGCCGCATCACGGACGCTGGTGTGCGACTTGTAGTGGTGGTCCCTGGCCGCCCGGGAGCCTTCGTCCTTCTTGTCCGCGTACAGGGCCTCGACAAAATCGAAGTCGATAGCCTCGTGCAGCAGCAGGTCGGTGTCCTGCGCCAACGTGACCATGTTCTGCGTGTAGGTAGTGTCGCCGGAGAATGTCACCGAGCCCTCCGCAGTATCGAAGCGGAACCCGAAGGCCGGCGCCACCGGCGGGTGCTCCACCAGGATGGCCGAGACCTTGACGAGGTCGTCTTCGAAGATCACAAACGGATCCATGGCCGGCGTCGGGTTCTCGTTCGGGTGGTAGCCGATGTCCTGCGGAATCTCGATATCGGAGGCTTCGAACAGCTCAAACGGGGACGGGCGCAGGCTGTCGATGATCCTGTCGTTGAGGTCCGTGGCATGCGCGTACATCAGCTGCTCGAACATCTCGCGGGTTCCCGGTGTCGGGCAATGCGGCGCCACCGGGACGGGCTCAACCGTGGCCCGCGGCGAGGTGTAGGGCAACATGCCGCGGTTTCCGGGACCGATGATCCTGACCGGATCGTTGCGCCGGTCGAGAAGGTCGTACAGGCCGAAGATCGCAAGACTCGCCAGATCCACCGTGTGGTCGGAATGCAGGTGGGTGAGGAAGATGCCGCGCAGGTTGGCCAGCTTCAGGCCGGCCTGGCTCAGACGTCGGCCAACACCGTGTCCGCAGTCCACCAGGTAGAAGGAATCCCCGACGACGACGGCGGTGGCGATTCCGGTCCGGTTGTTCTCCTCAGCGGGCGTCCACCAGCGGGGGCCGCCGGCCGTGCCCAGCGTGACGATGCGGGGCTTGAGGTTCGACACGGTCATGAATACTCCTCGAGATGAAGAACGTTGATTTCTTCAAGTGTGTCTGCGATCACATAATGTGTATAGTCAATCAATTTGATGGAGTTCATAAGGGGAGTTGATGGTTGAGTTCACCATTCGCCAACTGCAGTACTTCGTTGCCGTGCTGGATCATGGCTCCGTCACCGCGGCCGCGAAGGAATCGAATATCTCGCAGGCGGCGGCATCCATGGCCATCGCCCAGCTGGAGCACGCCGTAGGTGTTGATCTGCTGATCCGGACCCGCGCGAAGAAAGTGGTGGCAACGCCGGCGGGAGTGGAGCTCGCGGCGAGGGCAAGGCACATCCTGAGCATGATTGGCGACATCGAGGGTGCCGTTGCCGGCGGGTTTGATGACATGCGGGGACCGTTGCGTGCCGGCTGCAGCCCCACCCTGTCCCCGCGCTTGTTGCCTGGTCTGGTGGACTATTTCAGCCGGGAGTATCCGGCGGTGGACGTCTCATTCCACGAGGGCAGCGCTGCCGAACTGCAGCAGGAGGTCCTGGAGGGGCGGATCGATCTCGCCCTGATCTACTCGCTGCAGGCAGTCGACGGCGTGGAGCTGGCGGAAATTGCCCGGGTGAAACCGCACCTGATGCTGTCGGCGACGCACCCGCTGGCAGGCGAGGATTCCATTACCTTCGCCCAGGTGCAGGATGAATGGGCCATCCTTCATGACGTGCCGCCCACCATCGAAAGGGTGACCGGCATGATCCGCGCCGTGGGCGTCGAGCCAAAGCTCCGCTGGCCCAGCACGGACATGGAAACCATCCGCTCCCTTGTCGCCCGCGGCCTGGGCTATTCCATGGTCAATACCCGCCCGGTAAACGACACCACGGGGGACGGGCTCAGGGTCGCCTATGTTCCGCTGGCCGACGAGCTGCCGTCTAACGCCGTGGTCGCCGCCCTGCCGCCCGGTACCCGCGTCCCGCGGCGGGTCAAAGAGGCGATCCGTTTCCTCCGGGAGACTGCACCGCCCGCTCCGTCCGCCGGCAGACCTCAGTAGTACAATATCCAGTACCACTAGGAGGATTCATGGCCATAACCGCATCGGAAGCACGCGCGCGGCTGTTTCCGTTGATCGAGCAGGTTAACGAGGACCACGTCCCCGTTGAGATTGTGTCCAAAAAGGGCAGCGCTGTGCTCATGTCGCTTGAAGATTACGAGGCCTTGCAGGAGACGGCATACTTGCTGCGAACCCCCGCAAACGCCGCCCGTCTCACCGAAAGCATCGCCCAGCATCGAGCCGGCAAAGCAGCAGCCAGGCAGCTCGCCGAGTGAATGTCCTGTTTACCGATATCGGTTGGCAGGATTACCAGTACTGGCTCGCAACGGACAGGGCCATCCTGAAGCGCATCAACCGGCTGATTGAGGAATGCCGGCGCACTCCGTTTGAAGGCATTGGCAAGTCGGAAGCGTTGAAGCACCAGCTGGCGGGATACTGGTCACGCCGGATCACCGAAGAACACAGGCTGGTCTATGCCGTGGAGGATGCCCAGCTGGTGGTCATTGCCGCCCGCCACCATTACTGACGGGATTGGGCCGGATTCGTTCGCGTGGCGCAGATAGAGTTGTGCGATGCCATCCTTCCGAGCCCAGCTCAACATCACTGGCCTGCGCCCCGGGCACGTTCCGGAGCAGGTGATGGAGGCCGCCGTCGCTGCCGTCGGCTCCGCCCACGTGGTCGAAGCGAACCAGCTCGACGTCGTTGCGGGGGTTCCGCGGATCACCGTGCGTTTCACCGTTGACCCGAATGCGTACGACGCCGAAAACCGCCAGGCGCTGCAAGCCGCTGCCAACATGCGCCTTGCCGTTGAGCAGGTGGCCATCACGGAGAGGCTCGCAGTCCTGCGCCGCAGTCGCGGAAAGTGGCAGACGCTGCGCTGACCTCGCGCCCAAACCGGAGCGCTACCGAAGGTCCGCCACCAGTTGCCCGACGGCCGCCACGAGCTGGTCCAGCCCGGGTTGCTCGATCGGAAAATGCCCCGCGTTCTCTAGCATCACGATTTTGTTTGGGCGCCGCGATGCGCTCGAAAAACGGCCCGCTGATCTCCGGCGGCGTCCACCGGTCCTCGGCAGGATGCACCATCAGGACCCGCCCTGTGCTGAAGTCTTCCGGTTCAACATCGGGCTGCCATTCCATAAAGCTGCGCATCCAGCCCAGGGACATCGAGCCACCGCCGCCGCGGGCATCCCGGAGGACGGTACGCACCAGCGCGGGATCATTGCTGATATGACGCATATCGGCAAGCCAGCGGATGGGAACCCGCACCCGGGCAAGGGGCCCGGCCAGGAGCCGGAGCGCAGGGCCGGCTACTCTCCCCAGCCCCGGATGCCAGGTCAGCCGTGCCCGGACCCGGTCGTCCCGGGGGTCCAGCAAGCACGTCACTACCAGGGCGGCGGCGAGCGAGGTGGCCGCTGCCGCTTCGAAAGCGAGCAGCCCGCCCATGCTGGCTCCCATCAGGACCAGTGGACGGTCGTCGGCTTCGGTGAGGACAAAGTCCTGCGCCAACTGCTGCCAGTGTCCATAACGGATGCCGGCCGGGTCAGGTGACCGCGTGAGGCCGTAGCCGGGCAGATCCGGAACGCTCACATAGGTTCCCAGGCCTGCCAGATGTTCCGCGAAGGGACGCATGGCAGCGGCGTTGCCCCCGGCCCCGTGGAAGAGCACCAACCGCACCGGGGCGCCTGGCTCGCCGATGCGCGCAACATGGACGTCCATGTCACGCCACCGCAACCACGTGCTTTCGCTCGTTTCGGCAGGTCCTGCGGGACGTTGGACGAAAGTACCATAGTTGCTGGTCATGCTGGTTCCTCCTGGCCGCCGCGGCCCGCCGTCGTTGTTTGGATTCAGATCTCGGGAACGTAACCGCGGCGGATGGCCCGCCGCTCCTCGTGCCCCACCCGGAACCGGCGCGACGTCCCGCAGACCAGCACAAAAAAGAAACCGAAGCCGGCGGCGACGACCACCGGAACGGAACCCTGATCGCCCAGAAGCCGGGACATCGCGATCCAGCCCAGTCCCCAGCACAAGGCCGCCACGGCGGACATCCGGCCGCGGCTTGTCATCGCCACCACCGCGCCGGCAAAGGAGACCACGCCGAGGGTGATGACCGCCCAGACATCGGCGCCCCAGCCGAACAGGTCGATGCCGCGCAGCGTGAGCCAGCTGGCCGCGTTGGCGCCTGCCGCCACCAGAATCCAGCCGGTGTACAGCCCTACCGGAGCATCCGTGAGGAGCCCTTCCACGAGGGACTTTGTCGGATACCGGGTCAGGAAGTAGACCGCGGCCAGCAGTACCGCCAGCAGCAGCATCATGACGATCAGGCTCAGCCCCACATTCGAGGCCTGGGCGCTCAGGATCCAGCAGGCATTGAGGACCAGCGAGGCAGCCACCAGCCAGCCGACGGCGCGCTGGCGCGGGGCGCGGCGCTGTGCCGGCCACCACTGGAAGACGGTGTAGCCGACCAGCCCCAGGTAGATCGCCGACCAGATGCTGAACGCGCCGGAAGCCGGGGCCAGCAGGGTGAAGCCCGGGGCGAACGCGCCGCCGGCGGTGTCTTTGATGGCGGTGCCGCCCAGCAGGCCGCCACCGCGCGCGCCGATCAGCAGCGCGAACACCAGGCTGGTGCTGACCGCGAGTTGGCGGGCCAGATCGGTGGCGAGGATCGTCCGGGTCTTGTGGAGGTAGGGATTTACGGCGTCCATGGCGGATTGGATCGAAGCGGGGTGGTCACTTCTGCTACTCCTCGACGTCGACGGCACCCCCGAGCACCGGCGCCGGCTGGCTGCGGCGGCGCAGGCTGATGACGGCAGCTATGGCCGTGCCCACCAGTATGCCAATCACCGTGCCCAAAACAAGATTTACCCAGAACGGCAGATCCGTGGCGAGTCCCGTGGCCAGCCCCAGCCCGGTCATCCACAGGGCCCAGATGGTGGAGCCCGAGGCGGACAAAACCAGGAAGGCGTTCAGGGGGACGTCGGCCAAGCCCGCTGCCGCGACGGACGCGGTCCGGCCGCCGGGGATAAAGCGCGCGGCGACAATGGCCGCATAGGTGGAGGACCGGCCGGCCTTCTCCAGCGCCTGGGTGACGGCGCGGTCCACCCTGCGGCCCCACCGGTAGCGGTTGAGCAGCGTGTTGATGCCGCCGCGGAAGAGCAGGAACAGCAGCACGTCCCCGGCCATGCTGCCGGCAAACGCCGTCAGGACCACCAGCGGCAGGATCAACTCGCCGTGGGCCAGCAGCGTGCCGCCGCCGATGACCATGATTTCCGACGGCGCGGCGGGCATGGGTGCATCCAGAACAACCATCAGCAAGGTCATCGGATAATACAGCCATTGCCACGGTCCCTCGGGGATTTCCACCTCCCCAATCTACCCGCAATGCCGCACCGGTGGCAGAGTACAAAGTATGGAGATCAGGATTCTCGAAGGGGACATCACCCGCCGCGAGGTGGACGCGGTGGTCAACGCGGCCAACTCGAGCCTGCTGGGCGGGGGAGGGGTGGACGGCGCCATCCACCGCGCCGCCGGTCCGGAGCTGCTGGCCGCCTGCCGGGAACTGCGGTCCTCGCAGCTGCCGGACGGTCTGCCGGTCGGTTCCGCCGTCGCCACGGAGGCCTTCCGGTTACCCGCCCGCTGGGTCATCCACACCGTGGGCCCTAACCTGCACGCCGGCCAGAACGATCCGGCCCTGCTGGCGTCCTGCTTCCGCGAAAGCCTCCGCGTGGCTGATGAACTCGGAGCCCGGTCCGTGGCCTTTCCGGCGATCAGTGCCGGGGTCTACGGCTGGGACGGCGGCAGCGTTGCACTGGCGGGACTGGGTGAAACCATAAAGTACGACGGCGGCGTCCAGCTCATCGAGTTCGTGCTGTTTTCTGCCGGGTTGGCCGAGACCTTCCGCACCGTCCACCGGAGCCTGCTGGGCAAATAGCGCTCGCTTGGACCAGCGGCGCTCGCCGTCGCCATGAGCAAGCCGCTTCCTCAGGCGTCCCGCGGGTTCCGTACCGGGTCACGCGGACTGTAGTAGCGCCGCAGCCAGCGGGACAGGCCGTCGAGGCCGGGGAACAGTACGCGTTCGGTCACGTTGGCCTGGTCCAGATGGTCCCGGATCCGCCATTTGAGCTGCGCGGGAACAATCACCTTCCGGTACAGCTCAGGATGGCGCTGCAGCCACTCGTCCAGACCTGCGGCGGCGTCGGACATGGTTGAAAAGATCGCGGCCTGGTTCACAATGCGCTCGTCCAGCGAGGGAGGCTCGAAAAACAGCGGGATGCTTTGTCCGTCGTCGTCATGGAACCGGTCGAACTCCGAGAGTGTGTAGGCCGAGCGGGAGAGCATCTCCGTGGTGAAGAGCCCGCCGCCGGCCGGTTCGATCTCGCTGCGCAGCTCCGGCGGCAGCAGTTCATGGGCAGCCGCATAATCCACGCACCAGACCGCGCCGGCTTCGTCATACCGGGAGGTGTCCCTGGTGGCAAAGTGCAGCGCGACGTACGGTGAATGGCTCCAGTCCAGCAGCCGCGTGGGCAGGCCGTAGTGCTGGGCCACACTTAACCAGTTCCAGTCCGAGTCCCCGGGGGATGTGTCCCGGTGGGCGTACTTGCGGAAGTTGCGCATCAGGTGCGGTTCCACCTCAGCACTGGAGCTCCCGCGCAGCCGCACGAGCCCGGTGGACAGGTCGCGCTCCGCTGAGGTGTGGCCTCGGTACGCCACCGCGATGCGGATGTGCGGACGGGAGGGCTGCCACCGGTCCTGCGTCAGGGCGGCGATCAGACCGTAGAGATCGTCCGGATCAACCTCCACGACGGATTCCATAGCGGGCTTCCCTCCTTCCGGCCTGCCTTGCTGTCCTGACCGTCCCCACCGCCGGTGCTACGTGGCGCCCCGGCGCACGGCCTCGTCCACGGCGGAGGCTATCCCGCCGCGGTACGGTTCGCCATGGCCGGGCAGTGCGGTGCCGGCGCCGGTTTCGGCCAGCAATTCCAGCGATTTCAGCGCCTGCCGGGTGTCTGCCGTGGCGGCAGCGGAGACAATGTGCGGCCCGCGCTTACCGGTGTACGGATCAAGGGTGACCAGGGCGTCTCCGGTGATGATGGTGTCCCGTTCGGGGAAGTGGAGTGCGCAGTGGCCTTCGGTATGGCCGGGGGTATGGATAACCGCCGGCGCGCCGGGCAACTGCAGGCCCGCCTCGGCGCCCAGCACGCGAAGATCCGTAACGCCCCGGACATTGAGCGCTCCCGCCAGCGTCATCCGGGTCAGGATGGGAATGCAGGCGGGGTACTTGAAGGGGTAGGCCAGCCGGTTCTTTTCGTGCTTGTACCGGTACGGGTGCTCGGCGATATAGCTGTCGCCCGGATGCGCATAGACCGGAACATCGAGGTCATGCTGGACCCGGGCGGCGAACCCGAGGTGGTCGAAATGCGCGTGCGTGAGGACCAGCGCGGAAATGTCCCGCGGCGAACGGCCAAGCTCGCGGATGGCAGCGACGGTCATCTTCCACATGGCCGGCAGGCCGGAGTCGACCAGCATGATCTGGTCGCCGTCCTCGACGATGTAACAGTTCACGTTGGCGTGCTCGATGAGATGGATCTTCTCGGCTACATTGCGGTGGAACATGGCAGGGCCCTCTTGTCGGTGTTTGGCACCGGCCGGCCGGACCATTTCGCCGCTACCGCTCACGGCCCGATCGGACAACGGCTCGTTGCATCGACTCTAACCACGTAGTGCCGGCCGTGTAAGGGGCTCGGCCAAAATGCCCAGTTCGCTCGCGCAGTTTGATCGCTCACCCGGCCCGGCCCGCCTGCTCAGCGGCGCGCAGGCTCCGGAGCGGCAGCGGCTGCCCACTCGGAGAGCTCCAGCCGGCTGCGGTATTCGACCGGCGCGCCGGAGAGCGGATCGGTAAACCGGACGCCGCGGGCCAGCAGTTGCAGCGGGCGGCTGTAATCGTCCGGGGCCTTGTCCAGCAGGACCGGGTAGAACGGATCGTGCAGGATGCCCACTCCCAGCGAGGCCATATGCACGCGCAACTGGTGGGTCTTGCCGGTATGCGGTTCCAGCCGGTACTTGCCAAGCACCCCACGGGTTTCTTCCAGCTCGATCCGGGTCTCGGCGTTGAACCCGCCCTCCACCACCTCGGCCAGCAGATAGGTGCGGGACTTGATCATCCGGTTGCGCACGACGAGCGGGAACTGCAGCCGCTGGTCCACCGCCGCGATCGCCTCGTACTCCTTTTCCACGCGGCGCTTCTCGAACAGCACCTGGTACTTGCCGCGGGTGGCGGGGTTGGTGGAAAAGAGCAGCACGCCGGCCGTGAGGCGGTCCAGCCGGTGCATGGGAATCAGGTCCGGGATGTCGAGTTGGACGCGCAGGCGGACCAGCGCCGATTCGCTGATGTAGGTCCCGCCCGGCGTGGTCGGGAGGAAATGGGGCTTGTCCACCACCAGGATGTTCTCGTCCTGATGCAGAATGTTCAGTTCCACCGGCAGCCGGTCCTCGGCCGGCAGCGTCCGATAGTACCAAATAAAGGTGTGCTCCTCCAGTGGGGTGCCCCGGTGCAGCCGCACACCGCCCTCGCCGACAATTTCGCCGCGGTCGAAGCGGTCCTTGATGCCCTCCGGATCCACGTGTCCCCAGCGGTGCAGCATATAGTCCAGCGCCGTCTGCCACGGCCCGTTGCCGGGCAGGCGCAGCCGCGTGGCGTTAACGCCGTCGCGCACAGGGAGGGGGGATTTCATCACCCTTCAAGGGTACCGGCGCCCGGCGCAGCCGCCGTCCGGCCGCCGCTGCCCACTCCCGCCATGAGCGCCGCTGCCATTCCGGCCGAAAGAGATGACAGCAACCCCTGGCCCTGCCCTATAGTGGGGAACCAACGTTCTTGCGGGAGCGTGCTGAAGCGTACGAGGACGGTCAACAGTTGAAAGTGGAGGCCCGCGATGGCGACAGATTACGATGCACCGCGAAAGTCGACCGAGGACGAGCCCGAAGAGTCCATCGAAGAGCTGAAAGCGCACAAGACTGACAACCGGTCTCCGGAAATCGAGGTGGACGAAGCGGACGCGGCCGAAGGCTTCGAACTGCCCGGCGCCGACCTCTCCGGCGAGGAGCTCCAGGTCAGGATCATCCCGCCCGGCGAGGACGAATTCACCTGTTCATCCTGCTTCTTGATCCGGCACCATTCCATGCTCGCGCGGGAGCAGGACGGCCTGTTCTACTGCAAGGACTGCGAGGGGTAGCTCAGTGCCGGTCAGCTGCAGCCGGTGATCCGGTAGAGCGCCGCGTCGCCTTCGCTGTCCACGAGCTCGAAGCCGTTCTCTGCGCCCAAGTCCCGCAGCCCCGGCAGCATACTGGTCTCGCCGGGGTGGACCGAACTCGTGCCGAAGTCCAGGACAAACTCCACTCCGGTTTGCCGTACGGCTTCGCAGACCGCCGGGTCCGTGGTCATTTCATCCAGCTTCTGAAGAATGAGCTTCCCGTTGACGGCGGGGGAGGTAGTGCCGGAAGGCAGCAGCGTCTGGATCCCCGTGTACGAGTAGGACAAGGATGCCCCGGTCATCGGATTGCCAACGACGACGGCGTCCGCCGGTACCTGCTCGGGCAGCCGCTTGATGAGCGCGAGTTCGTCCTCGGTGAGCAGGTACGAATCGTCCGTGAACCGGTACTTGAACGCCGCTTCCTGGATGCTGCGCTGGGCGGCGAACAGCGGCGCGACCGCCAGCGCCACGATGGTCAGCACCGCCGTGGCGGCCGGCCGGAACCACACCGGCTGCTTCTTCTCCTTCCGCGCAAGCCAGGCCCGGAAGAAGGACCGCGCCGTCCCGGCCAGCGCCACGCCGCCCAGGGAGGCGATCAGGATGCCGGCCACCGGCAGCATGGCGCTGATCCGGAAAAAGTCGTTGTACCAGATCCCGGCCACCAGCCAGCGGATCAGCGGAGCTTCCTTCCAGTTGCCCACCACGAAAATCACGGCGGCGACCAGATAGATTCCCAGGACCCACCGGTGCTTGCGCACATTAAGTACGACGGCGGCCCCCACGATGGTGAGCACCGTCGCCAGGATTCCGATGGGCCGGTAGAGCGGGGCATGCACCAGCACCTCCCAGAGCGCCAGGAGCGCGTTACCCATGTTGTCCCAGTTTTCCGAGCTACTGCGCGCCGGCCGGAGCAGTGCCCACAGGACGCCGAGGACCACCAGGTAGGCCACGGTGCCGAGCCCTGCCTTCGTCTTGTCGCGGGAAGTACCCGAGCGGGAGACGCGGTGCGCCGCAGCCAGTACCATCGGCGTCGCAAGCGCCAGCAGTCCCATCACAGTGGCCGGATGCGCCAGCGCCATGCCGGGCACCAGACCGACCAGCAGCAGGATGTTGCCCTCGGTGGAGATGGTGCCGGGCAGTCCGATCCGCAGCAACTGGATCACCAGGCCGAGGGCGGTGGGCAGGATGGCGATGGAGAGCATGAACGGATAGACCACGCCGAATTCCAGCAACAGGTAGGGAAAGCTGCTGAAGGCGGTGGAGAGCACCGCGGCCACCAGCAGCGGCATCATCCGTTCGCCGGTAATGCGGCTGACCAAAAAGAGGCAGCCGGTGCTCCAGATGCCGGTGATCAGGACAATGTTGGTGACGTTGATGGCGGCAGCCACGGGGAGGCTGGCGGTGGTCATGACCAGGGAAACGACGGCGTGCCAGCCGGCCGGGTAGAAGACTCCCTGGTCCGTGGTGCCCAGATAGCCCAGCGTCAGCGAGGAGGCGTTGGAAGTATCCGCGATGTAGCGCAGGGCATTGAGGTGGAAGATGTTGTCGTGCGACTGGGCGATGTTGTCCGGTGAGCCGATGATCCAGAACATGTAGCCGGCCAGCGGCACGGCGGAGACGGCCCAGGTAATTGCGACCGTCGGCCACGGCGCCGGGGCCGATGCCGCGGTGTGTTGGCGGTGGAGCCGGTTGCGCATCAGCCGCCGCAGCCACCACAATGCAACCGCTACGATCACGGTGACCAGCAGCAGCGTTGGCCAGGCCCAGGGCAGTCCGGTCAGCCCGCCGAGTTCCGCGGCGACCACCATGGCGGTGATGCTGAACGGACCGGCCACGGCGACCAGCGCCAGGCGGCGCAGGCCCAGCACGCTGCCCCAGAGCAGGCCGGGTCCGAAGACCAGCACCACGGCCGTCACGAAGGCCGGGATGGTCTCGACCCAGCTCATAGTCCCCCTTCTGGAATTCTGTTGCTAATCATATGGTCTCGGGCTGGCAACGCGGGCAGAAATACAGGTCCCGCTCCGTTAGCTCCGTCTCGCCCAGCTTCGTATGGACCACCGGGGTGCGGCAGCGCAGGCAGGGCTGACCGGCCCGCCCGTAGACCCAGACCGGGCTCGCGTTCCGGCCTGCCGGCCCGCCGGTGGTGTTGCGCCGGTTGCGGTCCTTATTCGCCTCAAGCAGGGTCTTGGCCAGCTGCACGATCCGGGGCAGGTCCGGTACCTGTCCTACCTTCGCCAGCGGGTGCACGCCGGCCAGGAAGCAGAGCTCGCAGCGGTAGATGTTGCCGATGCCGGCGAGATTCCGCTGGTCCAGCAGCGCCAGGCCGATGCTGCGCTTCGGATCGGACCGCAGCCTTCGCAGCGCTTCCTCCGCGTTCCAGTCCGGGCCCAGCAGATCCGGCCCCAGATGGCCCACTGCCTTGGCTTCCTCCGCCGTCGGGATTACTTCGAGGATGCCCAGCAGGAATCCGACGGCGGTGGCCGGCTTGGTCTCCAGGACCACGCGGGCCTGGAACGCAGGCTTGTTCCACCGCTGCCCCGGGGCGTAGATCCGCCAGCTGCCGTCCATCAGCAGGTGGGAGTGGATGCTCATGGCCCCGGCGGGGCCGGAGGTGCGCATCAGCAGGTGCTTGCCGCGGGAAACAACGTTGTCCACGGTGTTGCCCGCGAGGTCCAGGGTGGCCAGCCTGGGCACGCGGAAGTCCGAGCGCAACAGCACTTGCCCGGCCAGCGCGGTGTGCAAGCTACGCGCGGTGCGCCAGACGTTGTCCCCCTCAGGCACGGAACCTCAGTCCCCGCGGCGTGGTGTAGAAGCCGGCGCCGGTCAGTGCCCGGGCCACGTCCGTGTCCAGTACGGGTGCGCCGTTGACCTTCTCCACCGCCATCTTGTCCGCAGCGCCGTGGCGGATGATGCCCACCAACGCCTCGGCGCACAGCGTCAGCGTGTCCGCATCCTCGGTGAAGGTCAGCAGCGTCTTGCCGCCGCGCTCCACATACAGCGCCAGCTCCCCGTCCACCAGCACCACCAGCGCACCGGCCTTGCGGCCCGGCCGGTGTCCGCCGTCCTGCACCGGCCAGGGCAACGCCGCCCCGTAGGGATTGGCCGGATCCGTGGCGGCGAGCGCGAGCGCGGACGGGGGTTGCTCGCCAAGCTGTGCATCACGGTTGAAGGAGCGCAGCCGGTCCACGGTGGCCGGTACGGCGAACTGCGCGGCGCCGAGGTGCTCGATGAAGTACCCGCGCCGGCAGCGTCCGCTTTCCTCCAGCCGCGCCAGCACCTTGTAGAGCAGCCCGAAGCCGCCCGGAATCCCTTCATTGGCCACCGAGCCGCGGGTCACCACGCCGTAGCGGTCCAGCATCAGTTCGGCGGTGGCATGCGCTTGGATGGTCGGATCCGCTTCCGGCGGCGGCAGCAGCGACCAGCGCCCGGCCGCGAGCGGAAGTGACGCGCGTCCAGGGTGTCCCGCGCCGGTCCCCGGCCTCAGCCCGGCACCCGAGCCAAGGCCGCTCCCTGCGCCGAGCCCGTGCATCCGCCCGATCCGGCCCAGCCGTGCCGAGCGGGCCCGCGGCGCGGACGGCCGCTGCTTATGCGCGGTGGTGCCGCCGGCGAGCAGGGCGCGCACCGGGGTGAACGTGTCATTGGTGATCCGCCCGGCCCAGACCAGTTCCCACAGGGCTGTCACCACGTCGGCGTCCGTGGCCTGCGTGCCGCCGGCCGCCAGCGCGTCCGCGAGCTGGCGGAAGAAGAAGGCTGCACCGCCGAACTGCCCGCCGGAGGCGAGCACGTTCAGCAGTTCGTATTGCAGCACGCTGGGCTCGAAATCGGGCTGCGGGTTCAGCGTCAGCGGGGCGTTCTCGGCCAACTGCAACGTGATCCAGCCGTCGTTTCCGGCCAGCGATCCGGCGCCGGCCCACAGCACCTCGCCGGTGGCGGTCAGCTCGTCCAGCATTGACGGCGCGTAATTGGCCACGCGGGTGCCCAGGATCAGCGGTTCCCAGGCGGAGGCCGGCACCGGCACGCCGGAGAGCTGGTCGATCACGGTGGCCACGCCGTCCAGCCCCCGCAAGCCGGAGCCCACATTCTGCCAGACCGGCAGGAACCGCGCGTAGGTGGCTGGATCCACCGGCTCCACTTCCTGCCGGAGGGCGGCCAGCGAGCGGCGGCGGATCTTGCGCAGCACCTCGACATCGCACCACTCCACCACGCCGGTCACCGGCGGGACGGCACTTTCCGGCGGGCGGAACTCGCCCTCGGCCACGCGCCCGTCCTTGAGCAGCCGGCGCAGCGCGGTGTCCACCACGGCAACGCCGAGCCCCAGCCGGGCCGCGCATTCCGGCGCGGTAAACGGCCCGTGCGTGCGGGCGTACCGGCCCACCAGGTCACCGAGCGGATCCGCCACCGGCTCGATGAAGGCCAGCGGCACGCCCATCGGCAGCGGCACACCGAGCGCGTCGCGCAGCCGCGCGGCGTCTTCGACGGCGGCCCAACGCCCGACGCCGGCGATGCCCACCTTGAGTGCGCGGTTGGCTTTGGCCAGCTCCGCCAGCAGCGGTTCGACGTAGACCGTTGCGGCACCGTCCACCGCAGGCTCGCTATCCGTCGTCGTGGTCTCGGCTTCTGCCGGCGCCACGCCCTCGGGGAGTTCGACGCGCAAGGCGATTTCCGCCGTCGTGAGCGGTCCGAGCAACCGGAGCAGGTCCGCGATGCCCTCGAGGCCGCGGACTTTCCTGTCCTCGCTGAGGCGCTGGAGTTCGCGCTCCGTGCGGGCGATGATGTCCGCGTCCAGCAGTTCGCGCAGTTCGGCCCGGCCCAGCAGGTCATTGAGCAGCGACGGGTCCAGCGACAGTGCCGCCGCGCGCCGCTCGGCCAGCGGGGAGTCGCCTTCGTAGAGGAAGGACGCGACGTAGCCGTAGAGCAGCGAGCGGGCGAACGGCGACGGTTGCGGCGTGGTGGTCTCGAGTATGCGCAGTTCCCGACGCTCGATGGAAGAGGCGATGTCTTTCAAAGCGGGCAGGTCGTAGACATCCTGCAGGCATTCGCGCACGGTTTCGAGCACGATGGGGAAGGTGGGGTACTTCCGGGCGACATCCAGCAGCTGGGCTGAGCGCTGGCGCTGCTGCCACAGCGGAGTGCGTTTGGCCGGATTCTGCCGGGGCAGCAGCAGCGCGCGGGCGGCGCACTCGCGGAACCGGGACGCGAAGAGTGCCGAGCCGCCGACCTCGGCCGTGACGATCTGGTCCAGCTCCTCCGGATCGAACAGGAACAGCTCCGCGCCCGGCGGCTCGTCCTCCATCATCGGCACGCGCAGGACAATCCCGTCATCCGCGGCCATCGCGGAGCCATCCATACCGTAGCGCTGGTGCAGCCGGGCGCCGACGGCGAGGGCCCAGGGCGCGTGCACAGGCATGCCGAACGGACTGTGCAGCACCACCCGCCAGTCGCCGAGCTCGTCGTGGAAGCGCTCCACCACCAGTGCCCTGTCGCTCGGCACTACGTCCGTGGCCTGCCGCTGCTCGGCCAGATAGGCCACCAGGTTGGCGGCGGCCCATTCGTCCAGGCCGTTGCCGCGCAGCCGTTCCAGTGCCGGTTCCTCGGCTGTTGCGGACAACTCGCGCACAAAGGCGCCCAGCGCGCGGCCCAGCTCCACCGGGCGGCCGAGCGAATCGCCCTTCCAGAACGGGAGCTTGCCGGGCTGGCCAAACGCGGGGGAGACCAGCACCCGGTCATGCGTGATGTCTTCGATCCGCCAGCTCGTGGCGCCCAGCGCGAAGACATCCCCGACGCGCGATTCGTAGACCATCTCCTCGTCCAGCTCGCCGACCCGCCTGCCGCCCTTGCCCGCGCCGTCTTCGGAGCCCACCAGGTACACGCCGAAGAGCCCGCGGTCCGGAATGGTGCCGCCGGAGGTGACCGCGAGCCGCTGGGCGCCGGGCCGCCCGATGATGGTTCCGGCCACGCGGTCCCAAATAATCCGCGGGCGCAGCTCGGCGAACTCGTCCGAAGGATAGCGGCCAGCGAGCAGGTCCAGCGTGGCCTCGAACGCGGAACGCGGCAGGGTGCCGAAGGGTGCGGAACGGCGTACGACGTCGAACCATTCCTCCACCTCCACGGGACCTAACGCTGTGGCCGCCACCGTTTGCTGGGCGAGGATGTCCAGCGGGTTGGCCGGAATGTAGAGCGGCTCGATCCGCCCGGCCAGCATGCGCTCCACGGTGACCGTAGTGTTCACCAGGTCCTGCCGGTGCTTGGGGAACAGGACGCCCTGCGAGGTCTCGCCGACCTGGTGCCCGGCCCGGCCCACGCGCTGCAGCCCGCTGGCCACCGACTGCGGCGATTCCACCTGGACCACCAGGTCCACGGCGCCCATGTCGATGCCTAGTTCCAGACTGGACGTGGCCACAACGCAGCGCAGTCGGCCGGACTTCAGGTCATCCTCGATCAGCGCCCGCTGGTCCTTGCTGACCGAACCGTGGTGGGCACGCGCCAGCAGCGGCTCCGCTCCCGAAACCGATCCGGCCTGGGCCATGATCTGCGCGGGCATGCGGGACGGGGAGCCGGTAATGGCCGGGCTGGCCTGTGTGGCAGTTTCCACGCCGGGTGAAGGCCCGTCGGCCCCGGCGGCATTGTCCGGTGGCTGCTCCGTCGCCCACACCTCGGCGGCGGCCTGGCGTTCGGCCCAGATTTCGTTGAAGCGGGCCGTGAGCCGTTCGGCCAGGCGCCGGGAGTTGGCGAAGACAATGGTGGACCGGTTGGCCGCGATCAGGTCCACGATCTTCTCTTCGACGTGCGGCCAGATGGATGCCGGCTGTGCGCCCGGCCCGAGCTCCTCCGCCGACGGTGCCGCCAGCGCCGTCATGTCCTCCACCGGGACGGAGACGGTCAAGTCCCACTTCTTTTGCGACGGCGGCGCCACGATTTCCACCGGTGCGCTGCCGCCGAGGAAACGGGCTACCGTCTCCAGCGGTTCAACCGTGGCCGAAAGCCCGATCCGCTGGGCCCGCTTCGGCAGCAGCGCATCCAGCCGCTCCAGCGAGAGCGCCAAATGCGCCCCGCGCTTGGTCCCGGCGACGGCGTGGACCTCGTCCACAATGACCGTGTCCACCGCAGCCAGCGTCTCGCGCGCCTTGGAGGTCAGCATCAGGAACAGGGATTCCGGCGTCGTAATCAGGATGTCCGGCGGGTGGGTGAGCAATCTGCGCCGGTCCGAAGCCGGAGTATCCCCGGAGCGGACGCCTACGGTGATATCCGGGGCGGGCAGGCCCAGACGCCTGGCGGTCTGAGTGATGCCGATCAGCGGCGCGCGAAGGTTCCGTTCCACGTCCACGCCAAGGGCCTTCAGCGGGGAGATATAGAGGACCTTGGTGCCGCGGGAGGGTTTTTTGCCGCGCTTGCCTGCCGGGAGTTCTTCGATCGGCAGCTCCGGGGCCTGCTCGGCCGCAGTGATGAAGCCATCCAGTGCCCAGAGGAAGGCTGCCAGCGTCTTGCCGGAGCCGGTAGGGGCGACCACCAGCGCATGGGAGCCTGCCGAAATGGCGTTCCAGGCGCCCTCCTGCGCATCCGTGGGCGCGCTGAAGGCCCCGGCGAACCACGCACTGGTGGCCGGGGAAAACCTGGAAAGAACCGGCGAGCTGTTTTCGATAGTTCGAGACTATCGCCCGCCGCCGACAGGACGCACCACCGGCGGTTATGCGGCTACAAAAGTGCCGACCGTCATGAGCACCACGGCCTCGTTGGCGCACCCGATGGTCTCCTGCGGCGCTGTCAGCCAAGCGGTGTCGTTCGGCGGGTAGACTCGAACCCCGGCCACATCCGACTGGTTGCATTCGGGCCCGTAGTTGCCGGCGTTGGTCTGCTGCAGCTGGGCCACGGCGGATTCGCCCGGCGCCAGCGTCACCGTCACCTTCTCCGCTGCGGCGTCCCGGTCCGCCGGCGCGCCGACCTGGTTGCCTGCGGCGTCCACGTAGGACACCCCGGGGTAGCCGCGGACAGTGCAGTCTTCGGAGTCGATGTTGGTGACCACCAGGCTGCGGTAGACGCTGCCGGCCGCGCCGGCACCCGGTTCGGTCTTGATGGCAGCCTCCAGCTGGTCCGCCTTGCATTCGCCCGTTTCGGCGGTTCCCTCGGCGGGAGCGTCCGTCTCTTCGGCAGCCGGGGCGGAGGTCTCCGCTTCCTCCGCCGGCGCACTTTCAGTCGCGGCGGAGCCTGATCCCGATGCCGAACCGGAGGCCTGGTCCGAGGCCTGGGGGGCGGCGGACGAGGTGGCAGGAGCGCTGCCGGCGGGCTCCTGCGATTCCGGCTGGCCGCAGCCGGCCAGCAGTACAGCACAACCCATCAGAACTGCCGCTGCTGCACCGGGCAGCTTGTTACGTTTCACCATGACACCAGCGTAAGGCCAGCCGGCCCGGAATCAACGAAACCCGGCCGCCAAGGACCGGGTTTCGCCGACTTTTTGCGGAGCGTTCGTTACTTCTTCACTCCACGGGTGCGTACCAGTGCCGCAACACCCGCGAGCAGCCCCAGCAGTCCGGCCACCAGACCGACCCAGCCGGCCGTACCCGCACCGCCGTCGTTGTTTCCACCGCTACCGGCCGCGGAGGTGTTGGACGCCTGCTCCGTGTCGGCGGAGCCGCCCTCAGCGGTGCCCTGGCCGTGGCCGGCTGCCTCGGCCGCGGTCACCGCGAACGACGGCGCGGGGGACTTCAGATCGTGGGAGTCCTGGCCCGCTTCGGCCACCTGCGCCCAGTCCGTGGCGCCCTCGGTGCAGGTCTGCAGCACGGGGAACGCCAGCGATTCGCCCTCGGCCGTTGGCAGTTGCACCTGGATCTGCAGGGCATCGCGGACGCCGTCGGCCAGGGGTTCCTTGGCGGTGTAGACAATTTCGCTCACCCGCTTGGTGATGGTGGTGCCGTTCTCGAGCTTCTTGGGCGTCTCCAGGGTCTCCTCGACCTTCTCGACGTCCCAGCCCGGATGCGCCGTGGGCGTGGCGTCATCGATCTGCTCCGGCAGGCTGATCGCGATTTCCGTGGTGGGCGCACTTTCGCAGCCGTGCGCAAAGTCGAAGGTGAGCAGGGACGAGGAGCCGGCAGCCGTGCTGTCCGGGGTGACATGGACGTGGGCCGACGCCGATGCGGCACCGACGCCGAGCAGTCCGATGGTCGCGGCGGCGGCAAGCCCGGTGCGCAGGGTGCGCGCCGGGCGGCGGGTGGTGCGGGCATCGCCGGCAGTTCCGGCAGTGCGGGCGGTGTGCGTGGTCTGGGTGGTCATGGCTATTACCTTTCAGGGTGCGCCAAGTAGGGCGCGTGAGCTGGATGGCCTGCGCGATGGCCGGGCTGTTGCCCGAAGGGCGCCGCAAGCCGGATTGCTTAGTGAAAGGAAAGCGCCGGGGGCCCGCGCAGCGGCTCGAGTTTCAGTTGGCATAGGGTCCGCGGGCGCAGCAGCGCGCCGGGTGCCGGCGCGGTATGAGCGGGACGAATGGGAAGAACGACGGCAGAGGGCAGCTTGGCGAGCGGCCGCAGCCAGGCGGCAAGCGCCCAGACGGCCTCTTCGCCCCGGACCAGGAGCAGTCCGGTCAGCGCGGCGGCGAGCACGTGGGCGCCGACCATTGCGGCACCATGCCCGGCCGACCCGTGCGCGGCAACACCAGCAGCGCTCGCGGCACCGGCCACGCATTCCAGCGACCCGGCCCCCGCATAGGCATGGTGGCCCGCTTCGGTGCACACCGCCGTCGTACTTAATGCGGTGAAGGCCTGGTGCAGGGCCAGTTGGCTGCCCGAGAGAATGGCAACCATGGTGGTGGGGCCGAGTTTGCGTCCGGCGAGCAAGGTCACCGGCAGCAGCGTCAGCACACTCAGGCCAATAACGACGCCGGCGGCCGGCATGGTGCCACCACCGGCCACATGCGCGGCGGCGGCGAGGCACAACACGGTGGCGCTCACGGCGGCGGCACGGAGCAGGCGGAAGTGGGCAAAGCTGAGAGGGACAGAGCTGAAGGGGGCAGCGCTGACGGGCGCCGGGCGCAAGAGTTCCGCGGAATGCATGGCCGCCTCCCTTCCTGCCGTTCTTCTACAGTCTGTAAAAGTCTAGCCGCCAAGGACCCGCGCGCCTCAAATCATGCGTCCGGCAAAGCCCCTGTTGCCTCACACGTGATGGTAGGGGCGGCCGCTTGCAATTTCCTGAGCCCGGTAGAGCTGTTCGATCAGGATGAGCCGGACCAGCTGGTGCGGGAACACCAGCTTGGATAGCGACCAGACGAAGTCCGCGCGCTGGTGGATGCTCTGGTCCACACCGTAGGCGCCGCCGATGATCAGCGTGATGTTGCGCGAGGTATCCAGGGGCGCCTGCAGCGTGCGGGCCAGTGTGGGGGAGTCGATGTTCTTGCCGCGCTCGTCCAGCAGGATGACAAAGTCGTTGGCGTACTTGCCGCCGAGCTTGCCCAGCAGCTGCTCGGATTCCTCCTTGCGGGCAGCGTCGTGCTCGCGGGCGGAGTGCGGGATGGGCAGCCAGGTGACATCGAAGGGCTTCTTCATCCGCTTCTCGTAGCGGTCGATCCCCTCGGCCACCCAGGACTCGTGCTTGCGGCCGACGGTCAGAATGCGAAGTGCCATTGGACTATCTTGTCATCCGGCTACGGCCCGGCGGGCCAGGGAGCCCCGCCGGGCCAACGCACTAACCGCTAGCTCCCGGCGTGCTCGTGGTTTTCGGACGCTGCGAGCAGATCCGTGCTGGTTCCGGCAGCCCCCGCCTTGGATGACTTGTCGGCCGTCATGTTCCGGGCCACGTCGGTCAGATCCACGCCGGTCATCGTCTTGAGCATGGACAGCGTCTCCACCAGGTTGGTGGAGATGTTCTGGCTGAGCTTGCTCTCGCCGTCGTTGGAGATGACGTTCAGCTCCGAGATGTTGGCGTAGGGTGCGGCCAGTTCGTGCGCGATCAGGGGGAGCGTGTCCAGCATCCGGTCCAGCACCGCGGCGTCGTTGAACTGCTTGTAGGCCTCGGCCTTGGCCAGTGTGGAGGCGGCCTCCGCTTCACCCTGGGCGCGGATGGCGGCGGCCTTCGCGGCACCTTCAAGCTCCACGGCCTTGGCCTCGTTTTCGCGCCGCGCCAGTTCGGCTTCGGCAGCCAGCATGGACTGGGTCTTGGCGGCCTCGGCGATCTGCACCTGGCGGTAGCGCTCCGCATCGGCCGGCCGGCGCACTTCGGTGTCCAGCTGCTTGGCCTTCAGCTCCGCCTGGCGGACGGCAACCAGTTCTTCCTGCTCAAGGATCCGCTGGCGCTGCGCGGCTTCGGCCAGCGGGCCGGCGGCGTTGGCAGCGGCCAGCCGGGCGTCGGTCTCTTCCTTGATGTCGGCCTGCTTCAGGGCCAGCGTGCGCTGGGCGATGGCAACCTTCTCGTCGGCCAGCGCCTGTGCTTCGGAGGCTTCACGGGTGGCCGACGCCTCGGCGATAGCAGCCAGCTTGGCCACCTCGGCGGCCTGCGGGCGGCCCATGTTGTTGATGTAGTCGCCTTCATCGTCCACGGCCGAGATCTGGAAGGTGTCGATGACCAGGCCCTGGTTGTTCATGGAGTGCTCGGCCTCTTCGGAAACCGAGGCGGCGAAGGACGCGCGGTCCTGGATGATCTGCTCCACCGTGAGCGTTCCGACGACGGCGCGCAGCGAGCCCGCCAGGATCTCCTGCGTGTAGTGGTCGATCTGGTCCTGCTGGTTCAGGAAACGCTGGGCGGCCCGGCGGATGGAGACATCATCCCCGCCAACCTTGACCTGCGCGACGCCGGTGAGCTGGAGCTGGATGCCGTTCTTCGAGATGCCGTCGATTTCCACCCGGATCTGGCGCGAGGCCAGCGACATGGTGTAGGCCCGCTGGATGAACGGGTACACAATGACCCGGCCGCCGGAGACCACCCGCTGGTCATCCTGGCCGCCCCGGCCGGTAATGATCAGCGCCTCGGAAGGACCGGCCACACGGTAGGCCCGCATGAAACTGAAAATAATGATGAGAACGACGACGATGAGAACGGCTGGCAGAACTAACTCCACGGCGGACTGCTTTCTTTGCGAGACTGGGCAGGACAGACAACCGCCGTTGTCTGGTGCGTCACTCCGGCGGCCCCACTTCGATCCTAGGGCATGGGCATTGGAAGCTTTCACCTTCCTGTGGAGAACCGCCAGCCCGTGGAGAACAGCCGGTGCTTACCGCTCGGGGAACTTGCGCACGGTGAGGATCTGCGCGGCCTTGCCCACCAGGCCCCGCTCGTCGTAAAGATCAGTGGCAGTCATGCCGACGCCGGACGCGCCGAAGTGCACGCGGGCGTCCATGCCGGTCCATTCGCCTTCGGGCTGGCGGAACAGGTGCACGGTCAGGTCCAGGTTGGGGAACATGTACTCCCGCGGGCTTTGCCGGACCGCGATGCCGTTGGCTGTGTCAACGTGGCCCAGGAAGCGGGCAATGGGCTCGGATTCCTCGCCGTCGACAATCGCGTACGGCGTGCGCATCCAGGCGGCCCCGCTGCCCGGGCCGCGGTCCTCGACGGACAGGAATTCGGTGGAGCGGATGAAGCCGCCGTCCCAGACCGACTCCATTTCATAGGGCAGGCATTCGGCCGGAGGCTTGAGCCGTCCGCCTTCGCCGCCGGCCACCTCGCTGGTGTCCCCGGTGAGGAGGCGCCAGACCAGGGCGCGGATGGCCGGGCGGCCGTTGCCGCTGAGCGTCGCCTCGATCAGCTCTATGGTGCGGCCGGGACGGACCACTTCCGTTGTCACTTCGATTTCGCCGCCCGGGATGACCCCGAGGATCTCGAAGGTGACCTGGCTCAGCACCACTTCCGGCCGCGGATGGTTCTGCTGCACCGCGTGGATCAGCAGGCCCGAGGCGCTGGCCATGTGCTGCTCGTGCGAATTCCAGGCGCCTTGGGAATGCAAGGTCGAGTGGAAGCGGGTGTCGTCCAACCGGATGTAGTAGGCGTCAGGAATCGTTTCGCCTGCGGCACCAATATGTTCGGTGGCGGTGGTGGTGAGGGAGTCGGCCATGGTCCAACTTTAGTTACCGCCGCCGAGGATGTGGAATCGCTCAGGCCGCGGCGGGTTTCGGCCGGATGGCGCGTCGGAAAAGCGTGGCGCGCAGGTGCAGGCACATAAACGTGAACGTGGTGAGCCAGACCGCGCAGGCCACCCAGATCCAGACCGCGCCGATGCCCTCGACAATCGGCAGGCTGTCCGCCTGGCCCAGGGTGAGGCAGGCGACGGCGTACATCCCGACGGGAAACACAATGCTCCACCAGGTGGCGTCGTACCGCAGCGGGACCCGGTGCCGGAAGTGCCGCCACCAGCCGGCGGCGATGAGGGCCGGAATCAGCCAAGTCGCGAAGGACCAGCAGACTACCGAGAGCCCGGCGACCAGACCGCGCGTGGCGGTGACCATCGGGGCATCGTCCATCTCCACAATCCGGGCGCCGGCGACCACGGAGATCGCCATTGCGCCCATCGCCACCCAGTAGGGCGGGGTCAGGTCCTCGGGCTTGAGCCGGTAGAGCATCATGCGCAGCGCAACGAAGATGCCGCACGCGGCGTAGAGGAAGATGCCGATGGACCAGCAGAACAGCGCGACAACAGCGAGCTCGCGGCGGAGCGACGGCAGGGCCGGTTCAATGGTCGCGGCGGCCACGGCGCAGGACTGGGCGGCAACGGCCCAGATGAACCACGTGCCGTTCGCCGTCGCGGTCACGGGGCGGGCGGTTCTGCCCAGCACAGCTGTCCAGGGCACCACGTAGCCGAGCAGCAGCCAGGCGATGAAGCCGAGCCCGAGCAAGCCTGTTGTCCAGCCGATCTGGCCGTCCATGGAGAGCCTGATGCCCAGCACGTTGGTTCCGGCGACGAAGGTGAAGAATCCGAAGCCCCTGCGCGGATCGTTGAAGTCCTCGGAGAAGTTGTGGCGGTGGCGGACCAGCCGGAGCACATGCAGCGCCAGCAGCAGCACGTAGCCGGAGGCGCAAACCCCCAGCAAGATTAACGACGGCGTCGTGAAGCCTTGGATCTGCAGCGCGATAGAGACAATGCCGCTACCCATGACCAGCGCGAAGTAGCCCGGCGCCAGCGTCGCGACAGCCTGGTCCATCCTGCTGCTCAAACCCGTCTGCACCGCTCCAGCTTATCCACGGTCCTGCGCTGGGACGGGTCAGGGGACAAAAATAGCCCGCAAGCCGAGCATATGCTGTAGCGCTTTGACATTCGCGCCGGGAGGGTCGAGCGGATCTGGCGTGCACCCCACTTGGAACGGTTCGGTCCGGAATTTGGCGGTGGCGCAATTCCCTCCGGAAGACTTTGACCGGCCGCTTTTTCGCCGCTCCTTTCCTGGGACTGGGTCTTCACAGGCCCGTGTTTTGGTTTTGTGGCGGCAGGTCTGCAATCAGCGGGTGGTCTTTGCCGATGTTGCCGAGTTTCACAGCGCCGCCGGGTGAGCCCAGATCGTCGAAGAACTCGACATTGGCCCTGTAGTAGTCGGCCCATTGTGCGGGTGTGTCATCCTCGTAATAGATGGCTTCAACGGGGCAGACGGGTTCGCAGGCGCCGCAGTCGACGCATTCATCCGGGTGAATGTAGAGGGAGCGTTCGCCTTCATAGATGCAGTCCACCGGACACTCTTCAACGCAGGCCTTGTCCTTGACGTCCACGCAGGGTTGCGCGATGACGTAGGTCATGATCGTCCTCCAAAGCATTGAATGGTTGGTTGGGTTATTCCGTTGATGAACGCCTCACCCCGGACAACGGTGTCCGCCAGGTGTCAGGGTCTGCCACGGGAAACCGGCGGCCTGTCACGAGATCGGGAACGATCCGGAGGAATCTGTTCTTTTCTCCTGCCTGCCACGGGAAAAGCCGGAGATCCATGGTGTCGATCAGGTCCTGGGCCTGATGGATATCCTCGGCGCGGCCCTTGACGACAACGCTCCATGCCATGGAGAACGAGGCATCGTAGCCGTCTATTTCCAGGGCCACCGGTGCATCGGAGAGAGCGTTGGAAACTTTCGTGCCGTCTCGTGAGCGGAAAACAAGGGTCCCGTGATCCACCGTGTAATTGAGCGGAAAAATATCGGGATGGTCCTCTACCCATACGGCGAGCCGGCCGACACTTGTCGTGCGCAGCAGTGCCCAGCAAACGCTGGCAGGTAGTTCCTCCGTGTCCTTCATCATCGCTCCAATCCTGTCAACATGCTTCGTGCTCCGTCGGTCAACGGCGGGTAGCTTAGCCTCTAAGCCGAGCTGGCCGACGAAGAATCGGCCTGGCGGCACACAATTCAGCTATGGACATCGAACCGAAATCCGCGTGGAATCGACATCACAGGTAGGTGAAGCGAGCGTCGTAATCGGTGGCCATACCCGCGACCACTCCTTCGAGCAGCGTGTTGACGTCGACACCGGCCTCAGCGAGTGCTGGTAGCACGATCGCTTCTTCCTTTTCAATCCGGAGTGCGATGAGCACTACCAGGGCCCGGGCACACCGCGCGGCCTCCTGCTCGGTGTCTGCCTGCTCGATCTCCTCGACGAGTTTAACCATGAACTTGTGATCAGTTTCCAGCGTGGCGACGAGGTGTTCGGCGCCAATGCTGCGAGCCTCTTGGTACACGACTCCGGCCTCAGTCTGCAAATGGGCCAGGACGTCGCCGTGGAGGAACTCCACGAGGATGCTTCGAGCCTGCCGGTCGTCCTCGCGACCATCCGCCGCTGCCGTGAGCCTGTCGGCGCGGTCGACCAGTGCCGCCCACAGCCTTTCATGGTGGCTCCGTGAAGAATGAGCGGTTGCGCCGACGTCCTCGTCGGGCTGGTTCGCGTCGAATTCTGCTGAGTGTGTCATTTGATGTCCTCCATCGTTGTCGTGATCGACCGTCGGGTGTAGTACTGGCGCGATGTCATGGCCTACTGGCCACCTGGTTGCGTGAGGCCCGAAAGCACGTCGTGGTTGAGTTGGGAGATCATATCGAGCGGGATTCCCGCGGGGCAGACCGCTGTGCATTCGCCGATCTGTGTGCAGCCGCCGAACCCTTCCGCGTCGTGTTGGGCGGTCATGGAGACTGCACGTGAATCGCGTTCCGGCTGCCCTTGGGGAAGCGAACCGAGATGGGTGATTTTCGCACCGAGAAAGAGGGAGGCGGACCCGTTCGGGCACGCTGCCACGCAGGCACCGCAACTGATGCATGCTGCCCCGTCAAAGGCGCGGTCTGCGTCCTTTCTGGCTACCGACGTTGTGTTCGCATCGGGCGCTGAACCGGTGGGCGCGCTGATATAACCGCCTGCTTGAACGATCCGGTCGAGGGCACTGCGGTCCACGATCAGGTCTTTGATCACAGGGAACGCGTTGGAGCGCCATGGCTCAATGTCAATCACATCCCCGTCAGCGAAGTGGCGCATGTGCAATTGACAGGTGGCGGTGAGTGCTTCCGGTCCGTGGGCGAGGCCATTGATCATCAGGCTGCACATGCCGCAGATTCCTTCACGGCAATCATGATCGAAGGCGACAGGATCATCGCCGGTGAGCGTGAGCTGCTCGTTGAGTACGTCGAGCATTTCCAGGAACGACATGTCCGGGGAAATGTCATCGACGCCATAGGAAACCATTCGGCCTTGGTCATCGTGGTTCTGCTGGCGCCAGATACGCAAGGTGATGTTCATTTGTAGCTCCTTTGCTGCAGCTCGACATACTCGAATTCGAGGTTCTCTTTGTGCAGGCGTGGTGGAGTCCCGAGGCCGGTGAATTCCCAGGCGGCAACATACGCATACTCCCCGTCACGGCGCAGTGCTTCGCCCTCGTCGGTTTGGCTTTCCGAGCGGAAGTGGCCCCCGCAGGACTCGGCGCGATTCAGGGCATCGATGCACATCAGTTCGGCAAGTTCGAAGAAATCAGCAACCCTTCCGGCACGCTCCAATGCCTGGTTGAGCTCTTCATCGTGTCCCGTGACCCTGACGTTGCTCCAAAACTGCTCCTTGAGCCCGCGGATCAGCCCGATGGCGTGCTCAAGGCCTTCCGCGTTGCGCTCCATTCCGCAGTGTTCCCAGAGAATGCTTCCCAGTTCCCGATGGAATGAATCGACGGAGCGCCCGCCATTGATAGCTAGCAGCTTTTCAATGCGGTCTCGTACCGCAGTCGCAGCCTTGACGGCCTCGGGATGCGACGTGTCGATGCCGGGGGAGAGCGGATTGGCTGCCAGATAATCGTTGATGGTGTTCGGCAGGATGAAGTAGCCGTCGGCCAGACCCTGCATGAGGGCGCTGGCGCCGAGCCGGTTGGCTCCGTGATCGGAGAAGTTGGCTTCTCCGATGACGAACAGACCGGGTATTGAACTCTGCAGATCGTAATCGACCCATAGCCCGCCCATGGTGTAGTGGATCGCAGGATAAATGCGCATCGGTACCTGGTAGGGATCTTCGGCCGTGATTTTCCGGTACATGTCGAAGAGATTGCCGTACTTGCTCTCGATCACGGAGCGGCCCAGGCGCCCAATCGCATCGACGAAGTCGAGGTAAACGCCAAGCCCGGTCGGACCTACCCCGTGTCCGGCATCGCATTGGTTCTTGGCCGCGCGGGACGCGACGTCCCGCGGAACCAGATTGCCGAAGGCCGGGTACATCCGCTCGAGGAAATAATCGCGTTCGGTCTCGGGAATTTCCCTGGGGTCCCGGTCATCACCGGCCTTTGCAGGCACCCAGATGCGTCCGTCGTTGCGCAGGGATTCGCTCATCAGGGTCAGCTTTGATTGGTGCGTACCACTGACGGGAATGCAGGTGGGGTGGATCTGTGTGAAGCAGGGGTTCGCGAAAAGGGCCCCCTTGCGATGTGCCCGCCAAATGGCCGTGGCATTGCAGCCCATCGCATTAGTGGAGAGGTAAAAGGCGTTGCCGTACCCCCCAGAGGCCAGCACCACCGCGTCGGCTAGATGTGTTTCGATTTCGCCGGTGATCATATCCCGGATAACGACGCCTCTGGCCCTGCCGTCGATGACGATCAGGTCCAGCATTTCGTGTCTGGTGTGAAGGTCCACGGTGCCGGCTTGGACCTGGCGTTCGAGTGCCTGATAGGCCCCGAGCAGTAATTGCTGGCCGGTTTGGCCGCGCGCGTAGAACGTCCGTGAGACCTGCACTCCGCCGAAGGAGCGGGTGTCCAGGAGGCCGCCGTATTCGCGGGCGAACGGTACGCCTTGGGCGACGGCCTGGTCGATGATCGACTCGCTGACCTGGGCCAGGCGGTAGACGTTGGACTCGCGGGAACGGTAGTCGCCGCCTTTAATGGTGTCGTAGAAGAGGCGGCGGATGCTGTCGCCGTCGTTGCGGTAGTCCTTCGCAGCGTTGATCCCGCCTTGAGCGGCGATGCTGTGTGCCCGTCGGGGGCTGTCCTGGTAGCAAAAGCTCTTGACGTGGTAGCCCGCTTCTCCGAGAGTCGCTGCCGCGGAACCGCCGGCTAGTCCGGTGCCGATGACGATAACGGACAGTCTCCTGCGGTTGGCGGGGCTGACGAGCTTGGCCTCGAAGCGGCGTTTATCCCAACGGTCTTCGATGGGTCCGCCCGGATCCTTGAGGTCGACGAGCGGCTCTCCCAGCGTGTACAGATCGTTCATCAGCGAACCCACCCCATCAGTATCGAGACCGGCGGGATCAGGAACCCGCCGATGATCACTATCGTTACGGCGTAAGCCAGTTGATTGAGCCGGCGTCTGCGCACAACACTGGTGTTCGCGCCCAAAGACGCGAAGGCGCTCCACACTCCATGCCTCAGGTGGAAGCCCAGCGCAATTAGGGCGATGACATAAGAAAGGACTACCCACCAGATTGAGAAGCCGTTGATCATCCGCTCATAAGGGCTTTCGGACGCCCCGCCGGGCGCAATAACGTTCGCCGTGAGGTGCAACAAGTGGTAGATGACGAAAAGCAGAATGACGATTCCGCCCCAGCGCATGGTGAAGGATGCATAGCTGCGTTGCACGCCGCGCCGGTTTCGGGTGGTCTGGTAGCGCCAACCGCCTTTACCGCCCGTCGCGGCCCTGGCCCGGTGCCACAGTACAAACGCCGCATAAATATGGGCGCCTACGCTTACCAGTAGAACCACCCGCAGGATCCATAGTGCGCCGCTGTACGGCAGAAGGGGCTCGCCGATCGTACGCAGGTAGGAAGAGTACCCGTCGAAGGCCGCTTGCCCGGAGAATATCTTCAGGTTTCCGTACATGTGGGCGACCAGGTAGAGCGCCATGATCAGGCCGCCTACAGCCATTACAGCGTGCAGGACAACGGAGGAGCGCAAAGCCCGGCCGTACCGGCCGGCAGTCGTCTTAACCGTCATTTACCTCACCTTTCGTGCGGCGATCAGCAGCGTCAGTCCGAAAGCAGTTGGCGCAGAACGTAGGGGAGGATGCCGCCGTGGACGAAGTACGCTTCCTCCGCCGGTGTATCGATCCGCAGCGTTGCTGTGAGCTCGCTCGTCTGCCCGTTGGACTCGATCTGTACGGTGACCTCGCGCGGGAGCGGGTTTTGGCCTTCGAGTCCAGTGATTGAGTAGGTTTCCTGACCGGTCAGGCCCAGGGACTGGGCGGTTTGTCCGTCCGGGAACTGGAGCGGGAGCACTCCCATGCCGATGAGGTTGGAACGGTGGATCCGCTCAAAGGACGTGGCCAGGACAGCCTTTACTCCGAGCAGCGAGGTGCCTTTGGCCGCCCAGTCGCGGGATGAGCCGGAGCCGTAGTCGGACCCGGCGATGACTATGAGCGGGACATTCTCTGCTGCGTAGGAGGTGGCGGCGTCGAAAATGCTTTGCTGTCCGCCGTCAGGCCAATGCCGGGTGACGCCTCCTTCGACGCCGGGCACGAGCTGGTTGCGCAGACGGACGTTTGCGAAGGTGCCCCGGATCATCACGTTATGGTTTCCCCGGCGGGAACCATAGGAGTTGAAGTCCGCCGGTTCGACTCCTTGCTCCATCAGATAGCGGCCGGCGGGGGAATCCTGCTTGATGGCTCCGGCGGGCGAGATATGGTCAGTTGTCACTGAATCCCCCAGCAATGCCAGGACGCGTGCTCCGGTTACGTCCCGTACAGGTTCCGGATCCCGGCCCATGCCGTCAAAGTAAGGGGGACGCTGCACATAAGTGGAAGTCTCGTCCCAGGCGAACCTGTCTCCTTCGGGTATATGCATACCCCGCCAGTTCTCATCCCCGGCATAGACATCGGAGTACCCTTCGGTGAACATCTTCGCCTCCAGGTTCCCATCGACGACGGCTTTGATTTCAGCCGTCGTCGGCCAGATATCCCGAAGATAAACCGGATTGCCATCGCCGTCCGTGCCCAGAGAATCGTTGAGCAGGTCGGCGTGCATGCTGCCGGCGAGGGCGTAGGCGATCACCAGCGGCGGCGAGGCGAGGAAATTCATCTTCACTTCGGAGTGGATACGGCCCTCGAAATTCCGGTTGCCGGAAAGCACTGAGGCGACGGACAGGTCATGATCGGCCACGGCAGTGCTCACAGCCGGGATCAGCGGCCCGGAATTGCCGATGCAGGTAGTGCAACCGTAGCCGACCAGATCAAAGCCGAGCTTCTCCAGATAGGGGGTGAGCCCGGACCTGTTGTAGTAGTCCGTGACCACGCGCGAGCCGGGGGCGAGAGTGGTCTTCACCCATGGTTTGCTGCTCAAACCCCTTTCTACTGCCTTCTTCGCCAGCAGCGCAGCGCCGATCATGACCGTCGGATTCGAGGTGTTGGTGCAGGAGGTGATAGCGGCGATGACCACATCGCCGTGATCAATGGTCGAAGTTTTTCCGTCCAGGAGTACTTCGGCAGGGTCGGACGGCCACTGGAAGGCTTTGCCATCGTCCTCATACTCAAACGGCGGATCATCCCGCTCAATCCGCTGGCTGATGGCAATCGGGTCGCTGGCCGGGAAGGAATCCGCGGAAGCATCATCAAGGCCGCCCTGGATGGCGTCTTCGTGCGTTTCTCCGGCGAGCAGGCCGCGGATGGCGCGCGGGGCCACGGCCAGCGGAATGCGGTCCTGCGGCCGCTTCGGTCCCGCAATCGAGGGCGTGACAGTGCCCAGATCGAGTTCGACGATCTGGCTGTAGTCCGGCACCTGGTCCGGGTCGTGCCATAGCCCCTGTTCCCTGGCATAAGCCTCCACCAGCCTGATCTGGTGTTCGTCCCTGCCTGTCAGGCGCAAGTAGCCCAGTGTTTCGTCGTCGATGGGGAAGATCGAACCAGTGGATCCGTATTCCGGGCTCATGTTGCCCAGAGTTGCCCTCGTTGCCAGCGGGACGTTGGCCACGCCGGGACCGAAGAAATCGACGAATTTACCCACTACCCTGACCCGGCGCAGCAATTCCGCGACCGTGAGGACCAAATCGGTGGCGGTCGTCCCTTCCGGCAGCTCGCCGGTAAGTTTGAGGCCGACAACCTGGGGGATCAGCATGCTCATCGGCTGGCCGAGCATGGCAGCTTCGGCCTCGATGCCGCCCACACCCCAGCCCAGGACGCCCAGGCCATTGACCATCGGGGTGTGGGAGTCGGTGCCCACCAGGGTGTCCGGGTAGGCCTGCAGTCCTTCAGGGCTTTCCCGGGTGAAGACCACGCGGGAGAGATATTCCAAGTTGACCTGATGGCAGATACCGGTGTCCGGCGGGACGACCAGGAAGTCGTCGAATGACTGTTGTGCCCAGCGCAGGAGCTGGTAGCGCTCTTGGTTGCGTTCGAATTCGAGCTGGGCGTTGATCCCGAAGGCATCGGGACGGGCAAAGACATCGGCAATAACGGAATGGTCGATGACCAGTTCGGCAGGAATCAGCGGATTGATCTTCTTCGGGTCCCCACCGAGGCCGGTCATGGCATCGCGCATCGCCACCAGATCGACAACACAGGGGACACCGGTAAAGTCCTGCATCAGCACCCGGGCAGGGGTGTACTGGATTTCCGCGTTGTTTTCGGCCTGCGGATCCCAGTCACCCAGTGCTGTGATCTGTTCAGCGGTAACCAGCCGGCCGTCTTCGTTGCGCAGCAGGTTCTCCAACAGCACTTTGAGACTGTACGGGAGCCGCCCGGACCCCTCGATCCGGTCGATCCGGTGGATCTCATAGGATTTGCCATCCACGCTCAGTTGATCCCGCGCGCTGAAGCTGTTCGTCGTCATGTCTTCCTCTCCCGTAGCAGAAATTCCTAGATGGGTTGTCTCGGGGCAAATTTGATGCGGCGGGGCTTCCAGCCCATCGGGGACAGGTTCACCGGCTGCCAAGTACTCCTTTGCATCTGGCAGATCCCGGCTACGGTTCACGAACCGGGAAGAGCCAGCGTTGGTGCTGGAACTGTCAGTCTCAGGAAGAAACAGCGTGGCTGCGCCAGTAGTCATTGGCCGCGGCTACGGTGGCGAATTCTATGGCCACAACGTGTGTGGCCATAGTGAGGGAATCAGCATTCGTGGCATATCCGGGCCGGAGCTGCTGTCGGGTCTCGGCATCTGTCTGAATTGCGGCAACGGTCTTGCGGGCCAGCATGATGGCCAGTTCCCGGCCCTGTTCCGGTGTCTCTGTTATCAGGGTGTTATTAGGTACCAGTGCCATCGAAACCTCCATATGCAGTGCTGCACGTCATAGCAACTGTGACGGCAGTTGGTTCCAACCTACGTTACGGACACTGTTTCTCCCCGTACATGATCTCAATCATCCTCGCCGGCTTTTCTGTACAGCTGTGGGCATAACGGCCACGAGGCCATGACGAACGCCGCCCATAATGCTGGGCGCGCAGAGGTCGGCGCCGGGCAGCCGGCTTCATATCCTGCCGGCGGCGGGTACGGCGCCACCCTTTCCACCCCGGGAATCGTCATGCATCAACGGCCAGGGCGCCGGGGCCTGCGGTTGGAACGGATTCTGGCGTGGGCTGATCCGAGCGCCGGAATCATAGCCGGATGGCATAATCCAGCTATGAACCCGGTCCGGAAGGGTTATTAGATGCAGAAGTTCTCGTTGACCGCAATCGGCCGGTGCCACCCCAATACTGCCCGTCGCGCTGCCAGTGGACGGAGCGCGAACACTTGAATCCCGGCGAGGCAACGGTTTTTTGTCTTGCAAAGTCGGGTGCATCTGGCTACGCAAGCTGACCAATGGGAGGGGCGGACCGGAGACCTACTCGTTGTGCCGCTGGGATTTTATTCGGTAAAGGCAGCTGATGACTCGGTGGTTCTGCTCACTGTGGCGAAAACGGGCAGGGAATACCACTAGCCCGGCGGTTCTCTGGGTCAACAAGCCCGAAAAACAAGCGCAGGAGCATCCTGAGGCTTTTCGGGCCGGAACCTGATGAGGTTGACCTGTTCACGTCCCCAAAAAACATAAGGCAGTAGGGGCTGGAAGGTGTGGTGTAACGGAAGTTCATCCCTGGGCTGCGGCTGCCAGGCGGGTCCGGTTGAGCACGGTGGTCCAACGCCGCCCTGTTTCGATAATTCCCTCATCACGAAGCCTGCTCATCACCCTGCTGACCGTTTCGGGGGTCGTTCCCGTCAGGGCAGCCAGATCGGCGCGAGTCAGGGGAAGTTCCAGGGCAAGTGTTTCGCCCTGCGGAGCACCAAGCTTGTCAGCCAATGCGAGAAGGGCGACAGCGACACGTTGCCGGACGTTATTGGCAGACAGACTCCGGATAGTCTGCTGGGCCTGCTCAAAACGGTGAAGAACTTCATCCAGGACAGTCAATGCCAGACGCGGATGACGTTCCATGACATCTTTGAAAACATCAGCGGATATCTCCAGGACACACGAAGCAGCCATGGCCTCAGCAGCGTCCGCGTACGTTGGCTCTCCCAAAATGCCGAGTGTTCCGAACCCTTCACCCGGCCCGAGAATGTTCATTACAACGTCTTGGCCATGGGCAGAAGGCCGCAACAGCTTCGTTGTGCCGGAGGCCATCACAAACAGACTCTCAGCCTCATCGCCGGCCCGGTAGATGGTTTCCCCGGCCCGGTAGCCACGCGCTTGCGTCCTCGGCTCGATATCCCGTATTTCTGCCGCCGTGAGTGCTGCGAAGAGGGGCACGCGGCCCAGAACTTCAAGACGAACCGATCTTGGACACGTGTGCGGGGCAGCAGATCGGTCCGTTAGGGGAAGACGGCGTCGTTCCTGAACTGTCATGCGTTCCTCGAATCATCTCGCTGCGCGAAATAAGTTGAAGCTGTAGGCCCGGCCAAGCAATTCATTGTCTAAGGTGCACCGATCCTCTATTGAAGTCTATCCACCCCTATCCGCGCGGGCTACCGGCCCGCGCGCGAGGCAAGATGACGGTTGGGCCAGGCACACACCGTATCCGCACTGACCTCTGCGCATCGGTTGGCCAGGGCCAGGGGCAGGGCCAGGGGCAGGTTAGGGGCCGCTCTCCTGGCGGCCGTCGCTACCGGGCCAGTAATAGCTGTCGGGCAGCGTTCGGGCACCGAATATTGCTTGTCCGACACGCACGACGGTGGCGCCTTCCTCGATCGCGGTTTCGTAGTCTCCGGACATGCCCATCGACAGCTCAGCGGGTCCGACAAAGTCGGGGTTTTCCCCGCGTGCCCGGTCCCGGAGGGTGCGCAGTAACGCGAAGCAGGCACGCACGTCGTCAGTATCTGAGCTAAACGTTGCCAGTGTCATGAGTCCGCGCACGCGCACCGCCGTGTACCGCGGCAGCTGGGCGAGGAATCCGGGCAGCTCCTGCGGCGGTATCCCGTACTTGGAATCCTCGGCAGAGGTGTTCACCTGCACAAACACATCGAGACCACGGCCGGCAGATTGCAGACGCCGGTCAAGGGCTTCGGCGACGCGTAAGCTGTCGAGCGCTTGGAATTCACCGGCGAACTCGGCGACGTCCTTTGCCTTGTTGGTCTGCAGATGCCCTATCACTGACCAGGACACGTCAAGCCCGGCGAGGTTGCCGTGCTTGCGCTTGGCCTCCTGCACCTTGTTCTCTCCGAATGTGCGGCATCCGGCCTGCACCGCGAGGCGGATACGGTCCTCGGGGACCGTCTTACTCACCGGCAACAACCGCACCTCGGACGCGCTGCGTCCGGCGCGTGCGGCCGCAGCGGCAATTCGCGAACGGACGGTCGCGATGTTGCGCACGAAATCGGCAGTACTGTCCGCTGACGGGTACTGCGACTCGCCAGCAGCCGCTGCCCTACCAGCAGTCGTCATAGCCCAGACCTTATCAAGGCTTTATGCCGATGCGGTCAGTACCATCCGTCGGCGAAGAGGGAACCCCCAAGACTCTGGCCCAGACACTGGCCAGCCCGAGCCCTCTCAGGAGAGGTAGCGCAGCCAGCAACGGCTGCTCAGGCGTTGCAGGTGGGGACCCTGGACCCATTGTCAGGTACCTCCGACGTTGTTAGCGTGAGCAGAGACTGCACTCGCTTCCCTTGTGGCGAACGTGGGGTCCGGAACTTCGTTTCAGATTCACATTGGTCCTCCAATGAAACCGAGCGCGAAAGGACCACCATGAGTACTACCATGAACAGCGGGTTGACAGATGCGTTGATCAAAACCCGTAGGTTCTTCACCAAAAAACAACAGGTCTCTCCCGATGGCCGTACCCTGCTCAAGACGGGCGGACGTTCAGGGGATTCCTTCTATCGGGATCGCTGGAGCCACGACAAAGTAGTCAGGTCGACTCACGGAGTGAACTGCACTGGCTCGTGTTCATGGAACGTCTACGTCAAAGACGGCATCATTACCTGGGAGACCCAAGCGGTCGATTACCCTACGGCAGGTCCTGATAAGCCCGAATATGAGCCGCGGGGATGTCCGCGCGGTGCCTCCTTCTCGTGGTACACCTACTCGCCGACCCGCACCCGGTATCCATACATCCGAGGCGTCCTGCTCGAGATGTACCGCGAAGCCAAGGCACGGTTGAAAGATCCGGTGCTTGCCTGGGCTGACATCACCGAAGACCCTGAGCGGGCTGCGCGATATAAGCGTGCGCGCGGCAAGGGCGGGCTGGTGCGCGCGAGCTGGGACGAGGCGATTGAGATCGTCGCTGCCGCCCACGTGCACACGATCCGTAAATGGGGTCCGGACCGGGTTGCGGGTTTCTCGCCGATCCCGGCGATGTCGATGGTTTCCCATGCCTCCGGGGCACGGTTCGTCAACTTGATCGGCGGGTCGATGTTAAGTTTCTACGACTGGTATGCCGATATGCCGGTAGCTTCACCGCAGATGTTCGGCGACCAAACGGACGTGCCTGAGTCCGGCGACTGGTGGGACGCCAGTTACCTGATGATCTGGGGCACGAACGTTCCCGTAACCCGGACGCCGGACGCCCATTGGATGATTGAAGCCCGCTACCGCGGCCAGAAAGTAATTGTCGTTTCGCCCGACTTCGCCGACAGCACCAAGTTTGCTGACGAGTGGTTACCGGCTGAGCCAGGCACCGACGGCGCGTTGGCGATGGCGATGGGACACGTGATCCTCAAAGAGTTTTACGTCGACCGCCAGACACCGTACTTCACTGACTATGTCAAGAAATTCACCGATTTGCCGTTCCTTGTCACCCTCGATGAAGCGATAGACACAGCTGGTGAAACCACGTTTACCGCGGGTAAATTCCTGACCGCGGGGGACCTCTCTGACGAAATTGTGCCTGAGGAGGAAAATGCCGAATTCAAAACAGTGTTGGTAGACGGGGCCACTAACCGGCTCGTTGTTCCTCCGGGCACTTTGGGTCACCGGTACGGTGAAACCGGTGAGGGCAAATGGAACCTCGACCTCGGCGACATCGATCCGACACTGTCCCTGTTTGAGACCGCTGACGAAAATGTTCCCGTCGATATGCCGCGCTTCGATGCGGGCCAGGGGAACGTGGGCGTCATCCGGCGCGGCGTACCGGCACGCCGGGTGGCCGGCAGGCTGGTTACCACAGTGTTCGACCTGATGCTGGCCCAATACGGGGTCGGACGCCCGGGACTGCCCGGGACGTGGCCCAGCGGCTACGACGATGCGGAGTCGCCCTACACGCCGGCCTGGCAAGCGAACATTACCGGTGTTAGCGCAGAACAGGCCGAGCGCATCGGGCGGGAATTCGCGCAGAACGCGCAGGATTCGAAAGGCCGTTCCATGATCCTGATGGGGGCAGGTACAAACCACTGGTTCCACTCGGACACCATCTACCGCACGTTCCTGACCATGACGACCATTACCGGTTGCCAGGGGGTTAATGGCGGCGGCTGGGCGCACTATGTCGGCCAGGAAAAGGTGCGCCCACTGACCGGGTATACCCAGTTGGCAAACGGTCTGGACTGGCTGCGGCCACCGCGCAATATGGTGCAGACCGCATACTGGTATCTGCATACCGACCAATTCCGTTATGACCAGTTCGGAGCGGACACGCTCACGGCCCAGACCGGCAAAGGCCAGCTGGCGGGCAAGACCACCGCCGATGTGATCGCCCAATCCGCCAGGCTGGGCTGGATGCCGTCCTACCCGACCTTTGACCGGAACCCGCTGGTGATCGGCGCCCAGGCACGTGAGGAAGGCAAATCGGCGGCCGATTATGTGGTGGAAGAGTTGAAGGCCAGCCGGCTCAACTTCGCGGCTGAAGACCCTGACGCGCCGGAGAACTTTCCTCGGGTGCTGTCGCTGTGGCGGTCGAACCTGTTCGGCTCATCGGCTAAAGGCAACGAGTATTTCTATAATCACCTGCTGGGGACTTCGCATACCGTCAGTGCGAAGGAGACGGTGGAGCGGTTTCGTCCCAAAGAGGTCAAGTGGCATGAGGACGCGCCAATCGGCAAGCTCGACCTGATGACGACACTCGATTTCCGGATGACGACGTCGACGTTGTTATCCGACATTGTGTTGCCTGCTGCCACCTGGTACGAAAAGCATGATCTGTCCACCACGGACATGCACCCCTTCGTCAACTCGTTCAACCCAGCCATCTCACCGCCATGGCAGTCGCGCACCGACTGGGATGCCTGGCAGCAGATCTCACGGGTTTTCAGCCAACTGGCTGTGCGCCACCTCGGTAAACAGACCGACGTCGTCGCCGTTCCCCTCACGCACGACACACCTGACGCGATGGCTTCGCCACACGGCCGGGTGCGGGACTGGAAGTACGGCGATTGTGAGCCGGTACCCGGTGTCACCATGCCCAAGATCGTAGAGGTGGAACGGGACTACACAGCGATCGGGGATATGATGCGCGCCGTCGGTCCCCTGATGGACACACTGGGTGCCACCACGAAGGGAATCACCTTCGACCTAGGCGAAGAGATCGCCGCGCTGAAAGAGATGAATGGTGTCGTCCGGGGCGGCCCTGCTGACGGCCGGCCCGATATCCTCCAGGACAAACAGGCCTGTGAAGTGATCCTGACCTTGTCGGGCACCACCAACGGCCGTTTAGCAACAGAGGGCTTCAAGACACTCGAGAAGCGTACCGGCAGACTGCTGCATGACCTTGCCTCCGAGCACGAAGGCAAACGCATCACCTTCGCCGATACGCAGCACGGCCCCGTGCCCGTCATCACGTCACCGGAATGGTCCGGGTCCGAGACAGGTGGGCGGCGGTATTCACCGTTTACCATCAACGTGGAGCGGCTGAAACCGTGGCACACACTGACCGGCCGGCAGCACTTCTACCTTGATCACGACTGGATGACCGAACTCGGCGAGGGTTTGCCGACCTTCCGGCCGCCGTTGGACATGACCGCGCTCTTCGATGAACCCGAAATCGGGGCCACGCCCGGCCATGGCGTTTCGGTGCGTTATCTGACTCCGCATAACAAGTGGTCGATCCACTCCGAATACCAGGACAATCTGTTCATGCTCTCGTTGTTCCGCGGGGGGCCGGGCATCTGGATGTCGCCACTTGATGCGCAGAAGATCGGCGTGAGGGACAACGAATGGGTCGAGGCGACCAACCGCAACGGTGTGGTCAACGCCCGGGTGATCGTCTCGCACAGGATGCCCGAGGGAACCGCCTATATGTACCATGCCCAGGACCGGCTGATTGATATGCCGGTATCCGAGACGACCGGCCAGCGTGGCGGCAACCACAACTCGTTGACCCGCCTAATGATCAAACCCACCCACATGATCGGCGGCTATGCGCAGCAGACGTTCGCCTTCAACTACATGGGACCCACCGGTAACCAACGCGACGAGGTCACCGTGATTCGGCGGCGCAGTCAGGAAGTGACGTACTGATGAAAGTCATGGCTCAGATGGCGATGGTCATGAACCTGGACAAATGCATCGGCTGCCATACGTGCTCGGTCACCTGCAAACAGGTATGGACGAACAAGTCCGGAGCCGAACATGTCTGGTTCAACAACGTGGAGACCCGGCCAGGGCAGGGATACCCGCGGACCTACGAAGACCAGGACAAATGGAAGGGCGGATGGACGCTCAATAAACGCGGCAAACTGAAACTCAAGGCCGGCGGCCGGCTGAAAAACCTGGCCACCATTTTCTCCAACCCGAACCTTCCGGGCATCAACGATTACTACGAACCATGGACCTACGATTATGAGAACCTGACGACGGCACCGGCGCAGGACCATATGCCGGTAGCACGGCCCAAATCGTTACTCACCGGTGAGAACACGGAGATCACCTGGTCATCGAACTGGGACGACGACCTCGCCGGATCCGTCGAGCACGGACACAACGACCCGATCCTCAAACAGGTCGGCGATAAGATCAAATTCGAATATGAGCAAGCCTTCATGTTCTACCTGCCTCGAATTTGCGAACACTGCCTGAACCCCTCCTGTGTCGCCTCGTGTCCCACCGGAGCGATCTACAAGCGCGAAGAGGACGGCATCGTCCTGGTCGACCAGGACCGCTGCCGCGGTTGGCGACAGTGCGTGACCGGATGCCCCTACAAGAAGATGTATTTCAACCACAAGACCGGCAAGGTCGAAAAATGCACCTTCTGTTACCCGCGCATTGAAATCGGCCAGCCCACGATCTGCTCCGAGACCTGCGTGGGCCGGCTGCGCTATCTCGGGTTAATGTTTTACGATCAGGACAGCGTCCTGGAGGCTGCCTCCACCACCGACGAACACGGTCTCTACGAAGCCCAACGCGACGTGTTTCTAGACCCGAAGGACCCGGAAGTTATCCGGCAGGCGCGGCTCGCTGATATACCGGAAGACTGGATCGAGGCCGCCCAGCGCTCACCGATCTGGTCGCTGATCAACGAATACAAAGTCGCTCTGCCGCTGCACCCCGAATACCGCACGATGCCGATGGTCTGGTATATTCCGCCGCTCTCCCCGGTTGTGGACGCGGTCAGCGAGACCGGCGAAGACGCCGAGCGCAAGGACAACCTGTTCGCCGCAATCGACCGATTGCGCATCCCGATCGAATACCTTGCCGGATTGTTTACTGCCGGTGATACGGCACCGGTGGATAAAGTGCTGCGCAAACTCGCCGCTATGCGTTCCTACATGCGCGACATCAACATGGGTTGGGAGACCAACGAGTCGATCGCCGAGGCAGTCGGAATGACCGGCCAGGAAATCAAAGACATGTACCGTTTGCTCGCCATCGCCAAATACGACGAACGCTACGTCATCCCGCCGGCCCATTACGAAGATGCCCACAAACTGGAAAACATCGCCACCGAATGTTCCCTGAACGTTGACGGCGGACCGGGAATGGGCGGAATGGACGCATCATTCGGTGCAGACCCCAACATGGGCGCCGACCCGGGAGTCAGCTCATATAACGGACCTGCAAGGCCCGAAGGGGTGCGGATAAACCTGCTCAACTGGAACGGGCAGGGCACGCCGGACGGCCTCTTCCCTGATGGAAACGACAAGCCATGACCGCGCGCATACCGACACTCAAATACTCACCGGACCAACTGACGCGGGCATGGCAATCTGCATCGATGTTGCTGGATTACCCCGATGATGAACTTTTCTCCCGCCTTGACCTGCTGAGCGAGGTATCCGCCTCTCTGCCGGCGAAACTCGGCACCGGCTTGCAGGAAACAATCGACCACCTTCGCTGCCAGCCCATTCACGAATCCCAAAGCGACTACGTCGACACGTTCGACACCCGCCGGCGCGGGTGCCTTTTCTTGACCTATTTTGCCCAGGGCGAGACCAGGAAACGAGGTCTGGCATTACTGCGTATCAAGCAGGTCTATGCCAAGGCCGGCCTGGTATTGACCGAAGACCAACTTCCCGACCACCTCTGTGTCGTCTTGGAATTCGCGGCCATGACCGATCAAAAAGCCGGCCTGAAAATGATTCTTGACAATCGGGCCGGTCTCGAACTCCTCCGGCTCCACCTGATTGAAATTAACTCGCCGTGGCGTGGGGCTCTGGAAGCGGTTTGCGCCACCCTGCCGGCGTTGAAAGGCAAAGACCACGAAGCGGTCCGACAGCTCGCTGCCGATGGTCCTGAAGAAGAGCAAGTAGGCCTTAGCCCCTATGGGATGCCTGATCTATTACCGATGCCCGGAGGCGCATGATGGCTACTGTCCTGGATGTATTTTTGTGGCTGATTTTTCCGTACATCTGCCTCACGATCTTTGTACTCGGCCATATCGTGCGCTACCGGTACGACAAGTTCGGCTGGACTTCCAGATCGAGCCAGATGTATGAGGACAGCATTCTGCGTTGGGCCAATCCGATGTTCCACTTCGGCATTCTGGCCGTCTTCGTCGGTCACGTGATGGGCCTTGGTATTCCTCAAAGCTGGACCGACGCGGTCGGGATTTCGCACGAGGCCTACCACTTTATGGCGATCTCGGTGGGCGCTCTGGCAGGTGTGTTCACCATCGTTGGCTTGATTGGCCTGCTCTACCGCCGCCGCTTCACCAAATTGGTGCTGGGAGCAACCACCAAAATGGACAAGCTGATGTACCTCATGCTCGGCATCGTTATTCTGAGCGGGCTGGTCAACACCGGTTCCGGTGCAGTCGGAGATTACAATTACCGCGAAGGCGTCTCCGTCTGGTTCCGCAGCATCTTCTACTTCAACCCGCGCCCCGAGTTGATGCCCGATGCCCCGCTCAGCTTCCAGATCCACGCACTGGCTGCCATCGCGCTCTTCGCGCTTTGGCCGTTCACCCGCCTGGTCCACGCGTTCACCGCGCCGTTAGGATATTTCTTCCGCCCCTACGTGCTGTACCGCAGCCGCGATGCACATGAGGGCTCGCGAGCACGGCGGCGCGGCTGGGACAAGGTCGACACCATCCCCCGGCGGCGTTAATCCCAAAACATCTGGTCAGCGAACCCGTTGGGGAGCATCCAGCGTAGATCAACGCCAGCGCGGCAGAGCGTTCCAGCAGGGGGAGCCGGAACCTCGTTCCCGCACTGCCAGCCCCTCCTTCGATCCTTGCACTGCCATGTGATGAAAAGCCGGTAAAGGTGCCCGGACCGATCACCGTAATGGCAGGTATCAAGGCGGACACGCTCCTCTGTGCATAAAACCGGTTTGGCTGACGCCATCAGGGAACAAGGCCGGATGTCGGCCTCGTCCGGGTGAGGATCTCTGCCGGAGGAGGAATGCCGCATGCAGGATCGGACGTTATCGTCACTCCCCTTGCAGGGCGGGTAACCATCACAGACGGCGCAACCTCTGTCGATGTCGCGGTTTGTTGGCGGCCAATAGAGACTGCCCATAATTGGCCAATGGGACTCTGCCCATTTGTGCCCTCATGGCCATTTGGGCTGCCCACTGACGGCCAGCTGAAACGCCGTCGATCGAGGATGCAGGGGGCATGGGACCTCGCCGCTCACGCCGCGATTATGAGGCGACAAACCTAGCTGCTTTCCGTTCATTCGGTCCGCGTCGTGGCCGGACCTCGACTGGCGGACCTGGAAAACAAGGGCAAGGCCGAAAGCCTGCGGCCGGGGCTCCTCCTCGTCGCAGACAGTTTCAAAGCGCTCTTGACCTCTCTGGACTCATGAAGTTGCCGACCTTCCGTGGGCACCTATCGGTCGCCTCGCATCTGGGAATTCTTCAAGTGCGGAGTGGCCCACTTGCAGCCACCTCCTGATGGCCGCCGATGGGCGGTTTTTCCTGGCTGCTGACAGAGGTCGGCTCTTCTGCACTGGTCCTCAAGGACGAGGAGGTCTCGCTGACCAATCCCGGGGAGGAGCCTGCCGAGGTCATCGTCTCGGCCGGTCCCGCAGACTTTGTCGTCGGGATCCGTCAGTGGTCGGCCCCCCGAAACTTGATTCACAGGGGGAACATCACGACCGCAGGACAAGTCCGCCGCGTGCCCTTGGGGGCGCTCCCGCTCCCCGGAATGAAGGACCGAGAAGACGTGCACAAGAAATTTGTTCCTGCCAAGCCTGCTACGGTGCGTCCGCCAATGTGGTCACGGAGATGAAAATGGCTTATCACATCGATTTCATCGGGGCAGCCGAGTCAGGTAATCCTCCGGACCTGGGCGGTGAAGCTACCCGAGGAGAGTGCGAGGCAGGACTGCACGGTGTTGACCCATCCAAGCAGAACGATGATCCAGAACAGGCTGCCGGCGCTGTTGTAGATCCCCTAAAGTGTGCGCCGCACCGCCGTCGTTGTTTGTTGCCGGATACGCGACACGTGGCTGCGTGCGTGTTCTACGGCTGGTTCCAGCTCTGCGAACAGGTGTTTGTGGTGGCGCAAAGATTCCAGCACACCCACGTGTTTTACCAGCTTCAGGTGCCGCTCCTGGATCCCCTTGATGAGGACCGTGATCCCGCGGCGTTCCAAGGCGGTCACGAGCTCGGCGATGACTCTTGCCCCGGTGGCATCGAGGATCTGCAGCTGGGACATCCGGATGATGACCACGTGGACATTGCGGATGGCGCTCACCCGTTCCAGCACGCGCTCGGACGCGCCGAAGAACAGGGCCCCGTCGAGGCGGAAGAGGGCGATCTGTTCGTCGCCGTCCTGTGCCAGGCCGGGAAGTTCCTCGCGGTGCACACCGCTTGTTTTGACGAGGGAACGCAGAGCGAAGAAGGCCGCGAAGATGATGCCGATTTCCACCGCCTGGATCAGGTCGAAGGACACCGTAATAACGGCCGTGACGAAGAAGGTGACGGTATCGGCACGAGTGGAGCCGATGACGCTGCGCAGCGTCGCCGGTGAGATCATCCGGAAAGCGGTCACCATCAACACTCCGGAAAGTGCTGCCAGCGGGATCTGTCCCACCGGCCCGGTGGCCAGGTAGACGACGCCAAGGAGTACCAGCGCGTGCACGATCGTTGAGGCGCGGGTCTTTGCCCCGGCCCTGATGTTGACGGCGGTCCGGGCGATGGCGCCGGTCGCCGGCATGCCGCCGAAGAAGCCCGAAGCCACCGATGCCAGGCCCTGGCCCACCAGCTCGCGGTCCGGATCATAGGGCCCGGTATCCGAGATGGACGCGGCCACCCGAGCCGATAGCAGTGACTCGATGGCGGCCAGCGCCGCGATGGTCAGGGCGGGAGCAAGCAGCGTTGTGACCAGTGACAGGTCGAAGAAGGGAGCGGACGGTGCCGGTAGCGAGTCCGGCAGGTCACCGATTCTCGTAACGGGGAGCCCGGCCAAACCGGCGACCAAGGTGGCGACAATGATGCCGATGATGGAGCCGGGCAGCTGCGGATGGACCTTCGGTGCGACAAGCATGATGGCGGCGACAATCAGGACCAGGACAACCGGCCAGACAAAGGTGGCAGGATCCGTGTTCTGCAGTGATTGGAACGCAGCGACGGCGGCATTGGTGCTGTCGCCGGCTGGAACGCCGAAGGCAGCCGGGACCTGCTGCAGGAAGATGATGATGGCGATGCCCAGGGTGAAGCCCTCAATCACCGGCCACGGAATGTAGCCAACCGCGCGGCCGAGTTTCAGGGCGCCGGCGACCAGAACGACGACGCCAGCCATGATCGTCACGAGGGCCAGGGACTGCATGCCGTGCAGGGCAATAACCGGGGCGAGCACCACTACCATGGCACCGGTCGGGCCGGAAACCTGGACATTGGAACCGCCGAAAACAGCGGCCACAATCCCGGCCACGATGGCGGTGATGAGTCCGGCGGCGGCACCGGCTCCCGAGCTGACGCCGAAGGCCAGGGCCAGCGGCAGGGCAACGATGCCCACCGTGATCCCGGCAATCAGATCATTCTTCCAACTGCTCTTCAGCGGCGCATAGTCTGCCTTGCCCGGCAGCAGTTGGCGGGCCGAGCTCAGGAGGTTCACGGCCGGTCCTCTGCGCTCGCCGATCCATTGGGCAGGGCCATGGACAGTTCAAGATTCTTCTGGGTGGTGGTCAGCACTTCGGTCAGCAGGCTGCGGGCCACCGTCAGCAGGTCAGCGACCTGCGGGTAGGCCAGCCGGTAAAACACCTGCAGGCCGCGGCGCTCGGCCAGTACCAGATGATGGCGCCGCAATACGGACAGGTGCTGCGAGAGGTTCGAGGCTTCCTGGCCCGTGCCGGCAATGAGGTCGGCTACGGAAACCTGGGGCGACTCCGCCAGGAGTTCCAGCACGCGGATGCGTACCGGATGGGCAAGGCCTTTGAAGAGATTCGCTTTGACCTCGTAAAGCGGGGCGTGGAAATCGGGTTGGTCGACCATGGGCAGCTTTCACTCATTCATTAATTTAGGATTTCATCATATAACAATTCGAGAATGGGAAAGCCCCTGTTGGCCGGAGGAAGGCTATCGATGCAAGTCGCGTCCGCGCTCTCCGCTGTGCGTCGAGTGGCAGGCCAGGCTGGCGCGTTGGTCCCCGGGCAGGTTTCGGGTCCCCCTGGGACGGAAGTTCTCACACCGCCCCACCTGGACCCTGGGCTGAGTCAGGGACAAGGGCCGCGATAGTCGTCTGACAAGACCGGCCTGATTCTTTACTCCACGCATTCCTATATGGGTATATGATGGTTGCATGGCACGAGCAGCGACAACGTCGGATGTATTCAACGCGATCGCCGAGCCACGGCGCCGGGAGATCCTAGTGCTGCTGCGGGCGGGTGAACGGCCGGTGATCGAGTTGGCCCAGGAGCTGGGGATACCCCAGCCGGGGGCGTCCAAACATCTGCGCGTGCTCCGAGAAGTCGGGCTCGTGCGGGACCGCAAGGCTGGAAAGCAACGCATGTACGGCCTTGACGCTCGTGGGCTGCGAGCTGTCCATGAATGGACCGGCGGGTTCGAGCAGTTTTGGAACGAGAGCTTTGACCGTCTGGACACCTACGTGCAGGAACTCAAGCAGGCAAAACAGGAGGAGTAGCTGATGAGCAAGACGGGACGAGGAGTGCCGGCGCAGTCCGCGACGGCCGACCGCGAGATTGTGATCTCCAGGGTCATCGACGCCCCACGGGACCTGGTGTTCGAGGCGTTTACCGGTGTGCGGCACCTGTCGCGGTGGTGGGGGCCGGAGGGGTTCACCACGACCACGCACTCGTTCGAGTTCCGCGTCGGCGGGGAGTGGGACTTCGTGATGCACGGACCGGACGGGACGGACTACACCGAGTGGATCACTTGGACCGAGATCGCCCCGCCGGAGCGGATCGCGATGCTGCACGGTGAGTTCCGCGGCGACCCGAACGCCTTCGGGTCGGTCCTGACGTTCGAGCCTGACGGTGCGGCGACCCGGATAGAGATGCGCACGGTGTTCCCCACCAAGGAGCTGCGCGACGAGGCTGCCGAGAAGCATCACGCAATCGAGGGGGGCCAGCAGACCCTGAGCAAACTGGCTGCATACGTCACCGAGATCGTTCGGAAGGGAGCGGAGGGCTGATGGCTGGGAAGGTGTTCTTCAGCGTGTCGATGTCGCTGGACGGGTTTATCGCCCCCGAATCCTCGGAGGAATTGATGGGGCAGCAGTGGATGGAACTGCAGCAGTGGATCTTCCCGCAGCGGTTCCTTCGGGAGAACCTGCAGCTTGGCGAGGGCGGCGAGGAGGGGCGCGATAACGACATCGTGAGGGAGACGTTCGAGCGCACTGGCGCGAGCGTGATGGGCAAACGCATGTTCGACGCCGGCGAGCATGCGTGGCCGGAGGAGGCTCCGTTCCACACGCCGGTGTTCGTCGTGACGCACGAGAAACGTGACCCCTGGGAGCGGCCGGGTGGGACCACCTTCCACTTCGTTAACGACGGCTTCGAGTCCGCGCTCGACCAAGCCCGCGAGGCCGCTGGCGACCGCGACGTGCGCATCGCAGGTGGCGGAGCGACGATTCTGGAGTACGTAAACGCCGGCCTGATTGACGAGTTCTCGATCGCGCTGTCGCCCGTGCTGTTCGGCTCCGGAATCCGCCTGTTCGAGGGCGTGGACGCGGGCCGCGTGGCCCTGGAGCCGGTCCGCGCGGAACCTTCCCCACGGGTGGCGCACCTGACCTACGCAGTCCGGGAGCGGTAGCCGCACGGCGGACGGGAAGAAACACCCACGGCTTGGGCATGCTTTGATCAGAGACTCGGCCACCTTTGTGAGCGAGTCGATCGCAAACTGCCCCTTGCCCTGGCGATGCTAAAGCACAGACCCCTCGATAATTTTGTTACCGCTGCCTTACTGCGTGGCGGATTCCTGGGCAAAACAAAGCCCCTGCTTCCCTTTGTTCATAAGGGAAGCAGGGGCTTGCTATTTGGCGGTGACGGTGGGATTTGAACCCACGTTGGCTTGCACCAAACAACATTTCGAGTGTTGCACCTTCGGCCGCTCGGACACGTCACCAGACGCGTCAACTTTACCGGTAGTTCGGCTGTGGCCCAAAACGGCGGGTCAGCAGTCCGTCAACGGTTCGTCCGTGGCCCGGTGCATGCCCTAGATGCCTCCCACGCCCAGCTACATTTCGACGACGTCGTTCTTGCCGACGTCGGGCTGCTCACCGGTGACCATTCCCTTGGCGAGCTTGAACAGGGTGGCAACCTTGGGGGAGTCGGGTGCCCAGTATTCGGCGGTGTCCGCCGCGACCCGGATCAGGGCAACCGTGGGATCATCCTTCCCGTTCTCGAACCAAGGCTCGACGGCGGCGCTCCACAGGTCGTCGATCTTCGGCCTGTTGTGCACAATATCCGCGGTACCGGAAATGGAGAGGTAGCCCCCGCCCGCGTGAACCGAGACGTTGACCTGCTGGTTGGCGCGGATTTCGTCGGCCTTGGGGGATGGGTCCTGGGTGAAGAACCAGAGCAGGCCGTCGAACTCCACCGACTGCAGGGCCAGCGGACGGCTGACCAGCTGGTTTTCGGCGTTCACCGTGGTCAGCACCGCGATGTCGGCGTCCTTGAGGATCTTGGCTACTTCCTGGTGTCCGTTTTCTTGGTTAGTCATCGCTATCCTTTCGGGTTCCGGAAATACCAAGCCTACTTGCTATTGGTGGGATGGCTAATCGCGGTGGGACTCGAAGAACTCCCGCAGCAGGTTCCCGCACTCATCATCCCTGACCTCGGGATAGACCTCCACCCAATGGTTGAGCCGGCGCTCGCGGAGGATATCGAACACGCTGCCGGCCGCCCCGGCCTTTTCATCCCACGCACCGAACACCACTTTGGGAACCCGGGCAAGAACCACCGCGCCGGCACACATGGCGCACGGCTCCAGCGTGACCACCAGAGTGCAGCCCTCCAGCCGCCAGGAGCCCAGCTTCCGCGCCGCCTCGCGGATAGCCACCATTTCCGCGTGTGCGGTGGGGTCGTGGTGGGCTTCGCGCTCATTCCGTCCCGATCCGATGACCGTGCCATCCGGACCAATAACGACGGCGCCGATGGGTACGTCCGCGGTGGCGAGGGCGAGGCGCGCCTGTTCCAGCGCGAGGCCCATCCACTCGCTGTGCAGCGGATCCGCAGGCATCATGTGCTCAATTGTTGCCGCGGGCGCTGGTTCGGACAACTTCGGCCGGCCCCGGGACAACTCTGGACAACAATGAAGAGCTCCCGACAACTTGGGGGTTGTTTGTGCTGCCTATCCGCGTGACTGTAACTTTGACGCATGCGCGTACTCGAAGTGGACCACCCTCTTGTTGCCCACAAACTCACAGTTCTCCGCGACAAGACCACTCCGTCGCCCGTTTTCCGCCAGCTGACCGAAGAGCTGGTGACGCTGCTGGCCTACGAGGCCACGCGGGACGTGCGGACGGAACCGGTGGAAATCGAGACGCCTGTGACCAGGACTGTCGGAACCGCCTTCACTAAGCCCACCCCGCTGGTGGTGCCCATTCTCCGCGCCGGACTCGGCATGCTCGAGGGCATGACGAAGCTGGTTCCCACGGCGGAGGTCGGCTTCCTCGGGATGGCGCGCAATGAGGAGACGCTCGAGGCCATCACCTATGCTGAACGTCTGCCGGCCGATCTGACCGGCCGCCAGGTCTTCGTGCTGGATCCGATGCTGGCCACCGGAGGCACCCTGCGCGAAGCGATCAAGTTCCTGTTCAAGCGCGGCGCCGCCGACGTGACCTGCATTTGCCTGCTCGGTGCTCCCGAGGGCCTGAAGATGCTCGAAGCGGAACTGGGCGACGCGGACAACGTGACCATCGTGCTGGCTTCGGTGGATGACCGGCTGGATGAAAACGCTTATATCGTTCCCGGTCTCGGCGACGCGGGGGACCGGCTGTACGGTATCGCCGGCTGACCCGAACCTGAGAGGCGCCTCCAGCCGGTTGTGCTACAGGCCGGGACCATGCGTTGAGCAGTCCACATAGTGGGACACTTGCATCTTTATGGGCATCTATGATCGTTCAAACTGCATATACATACTGGCAACGTGCATGAATATGCCCCGGCTCCGCGCCGTACCAGCCATAAGGCGCCTTATAATTATTCAGAGCCTTGAATGTGAGTTGGAACACAAAAGGGGCGGAAATCTCACGATGCGAGACGAAACGGCTTTTGTTACTTGCACGTACCGTTTATTACGGACAAAATCAGAGACGTGAACAACATTTCAACAGCATCTGCAGCCGCAGCAATCTTGCCCGGATCCCATTCCGGATGGACCCTGTGCTGTTGTCGAATGCAGGCCTAACTCAACACCCAAGAGTTATCCAGGCAATTCATCTGTCCGATGGCGGGCAAACAGCATCCCGTGCGGGCATACCATGCATTCGCGCCGTGATGACGGCCATTCACATATGAGGTTTTAGAACATGTCAGTTTCATCCGGATACGTCCACATCTCCGTCCGCAACGCCCAGAACCGGGCCGCCGCAGCGCAGCGTCAGGGCTTCAACCGCCCGCAGTACGGCGCGCCCCAGGCAAATCCCGGCCAGCAGTACCGTGTGCTTCGTGCTGTTCCCGGGCAGTTCGACGGCGATGCCGCCAACCCGACCACCGCTCCCACCCCGGTGATCACCCCCAATGGGGAACCAGGCCCGCAGGCAGTGTCAGCTGACACTGTTGCTCGCGGGTTTGTTTTGTATGTAGGCCTGGACGAGTCCGCAGCCGCGGCAGCCGGTACGTCACTGACACAGCTCGCTTCCCAGATCCGCTCCTATGTCCAGACTCTGGTTCCCGGAGCGCAAAGCCACGCCGCCGTCGCACTGGCACCTGCCGAAGCGCAGGGCGAGAATATCGACGTCGTCCGCCAGGCCCTGGGTGATCCGACCGTCAGCCGCCGTCCCCGGACCGAGGTCCAGGCGCGGACGGTGCACGCAGCGCAGCAGACGAGCCGTCCCAGCGGTGTGCTGATCGACCTGTCCCGCCGCGAGGTCCATCTGGATGGCGAAACCCTGAACCTGACTTTCAAGGAATTCGAGCTGCTGAACTACCTGGTGGAAAATGCCACCCGGACCGTGGGCCGCGACGAATTGCTCTCCGGTCTGTGGAAGAACGCCGAAGAGGTGCCGAACGAGCGCACCATCGACGTGCACATCCGCCGCCTGCGTTCCAAGCTCGGGCGCCTGGCCAACACCGTACGCACCGTCCGCGGCCAGGGCTACCGGTTCTACGAGCACCCCGAGGTTGTTGTCTGGGCCGCTCCGGAGTACTCCATCTAACTCCTGCTTTATGGCCCGAGGGCGTCTCCACAAGGAGGCGCCCTCGCCGCTTTAAAGCCCGGCAAGCGCTTGCGCCGTTTAGACCGAAGTTACGTCTGTCTGAGACGCCGGAATCCCCGTGTTTGCGGGGATTCCGGCGTTATTCGTAGGTGGTTTTCTGGCTACTTGGCCCAGGTGG